>NZ_BMFW01000004.1 GCF_014639275.1 Arthrobacter liuii
CGCCGGCCTGCAGAGGACGGCAGTAGCGGCTGGATGCGGGCCCATTGCCCATCAGTCAAAACGGAAGTACGCGACACCCATCAAGCATCCCGGATGCGGTCATCAGGCTTTGGGAGACACGCCCTAGGCGCGGAAACGCATTCGAGTTAGTCTAATTAACATGAATGCGGGCGGGGCCCAACCCCGGGCATACGACTCCAGGAAACGTGCCTCCTCGGCGGCCGAAACGGGGCGCCGGATCCTGCAGGCCACCGAGGACCTCTTCCTGGAGGGGCCGTTGGCCGGGGTCACGCTCAGTGCAGTCGCCGCCCGTGCCGGTGTCACGGTGCAGACGGTCATCCGCAGGTTCGGGGACCGGGCAAGCCTGATCGATGCCTGCGCCCAAGCCGCCTCCGGCCGGGTGGGCAGCCAGCGCAACGCTGCTCCTCCCGGCGACGTCCCGGCCGCCATCGACAATCTCCTGGAACACTACGAAACCACCGCCGCGCTGGCCTTGAAGCTGTTGGCCGAGGAGCAAACCTCCCCCGTTTTGGCGGACATTACCGCTGGCGGCCGCCGCCTGCACCGCCAATGGTGCGGTCGGGTCTTCGCCCCATTCCTGGACCCACTGAACGGCAGCCCGGACCACGACCGCCGGCTGGCCCAGTTCGTCGCCCTCTGCGACGTCTACACCTGGAAACTGCTGCGCCTCGACGCCGGACTGAGCCGCGACCAGGTGGCACACTGCCTGCTCGAAATGCTCGCACCCTTCACCCGGAGGCCCTGATGTCCACAGTGCTTGCCTATACCTCACCCGCCATCGGCCACCTCTTCCCGATGGTCCCGCTGCTCCAGGAGCTTAAGGCCCGTGGGCATGAGGTGCATGTCCGCACCCTCCGCCAACAGGTCCCGCTGCTCCGCGACACAGGGTTGTATGCCAGCCCGGTGGCTGACAGCATCCTTGCGGTCGAGGCTGCGGACTACCGCGCCAGCGGCGCAAAGGCCGCGTTGGCTTCCAGTGTGGAGACCTTCACGGCCCGCGCCCGTTTCGATGCCCCTGACCTCCAGGAAGCCATCGACGCCGTGGACCCGGACCTGCTGCTTGTCGACATCAACGCGTGGGGAGCCCGCATCCAGGCCGAGGCCTCGGGCCTGCCGTGGGCCACTTTCAGCCCCTATACTCCGCCGCTGCAGTCGAGGGGAACGCCCCCATTCGGCCCCGGACTCGCGCCCATGTCCGGTCCTTTGGGACGGGCGCGCGATGCGGTGGCCCGCCGCCTGGTGATCGGGGCCGTCGAAAAGCTGATGCTGCCGCGCATCAATTCGCTGCGGGCAGGCCTGTCCGGCGGCACGCTTCCGCCCGTCAGCGGTGCCGACGAGATGTTCCTGACCGCGCCGCTGATGCTCGTGGCCACATCCGAGCCGTTCGAGTACCCCCATCCGGACTGGGGGCACGCCGTGCGCATGATCGGCGCCCTTGAGTGGGAGCCGCCCGCCGAGCATCCCGCCTGGCTCCGCGAGGGCCCGGGTCCGCTGGTCCTGGTAACCACCTCCTCCGAATACCAGGCCGACGAGGCCATCGTCCACGCCGCGCTGGCGGGCCTGGCCGCTGAACCGTTCACTGTGGTGGCCACCCTTCCGGCGTCGGAAGCGGGATCCGCGGGCGCCGGGCGTGCGCCCGGCACGGACGGCTTCGGGCCGGTCCCGGCAAACGCCCGACTTGAGCACTTTGTCCCGCACGGCAAGGTTCTTGACCACGCAGCAGTTGCCATAACCCACGGCGGCATGGGGGCAACACAGAAGGCGCTGGCCAAAGGCGTGCCCGTGGTGGTGGTTCCGTTCGGGCGCGACCAGCATGAGGTGGCGGCACGGGTGGTGGCGGCAGGCGCTGGAGTGCGGCTCAACAGGAAGCAGCTCACCCCCGAAAAGCTGCGTGCCGCCGTCCATCAGGCCCGGGGCAAAGCAGCGGGGGCGCGGCGGATTGCCGAAGGCTACGTTGCCGCCGGCGGAGCGGCGGCAGGGGTGGATGCGCTGGAGGAACTGGTACGGCTAGACTGACGGCCCTAGACGCCTGCACTTTTTCGGGAATTCGATGACGAACCTGCTCCAGCCTGAACCGCGCCAGCGTGCCGCCCTGGCCGGGCATGAGCGCCTGGGCGGCGCCACTCCCGAAATCCCCGGCCTGCGCAAACTCATCCGGGAATCCTGGCAGCGGTCGGCAAGCTTCAAGGCCGACCCGGACAGCCTGGCGGCGCCGCTGGCCTTCGACTGGGACGAGCTGGAGGATTACCGCCGGCAGCACCCCCTGGCCGCAATCATGCCGGTCATCAACAAACTCCTGGTCCAGCCCAGCCACGACAGCGGCCTCCTGGTGGCGGTGGGCGACGAAGTAGGCAGGCTGCTGTGGGTGGACGGCGACCCTGCCCTCCAGCGCCGTGCGGAAGGCATGATGTTCGTCCCCGGCGCCGACTGGTCCGAAGCCAGTGTTGGAACCAGCGCCCCGGGCACTGCCCTTGCCCTGGGCCGCGGAATCCAGATCGCCGGCGCCGAGCATTACCAGCGCGCGGTCCATCCCTGGAGCTGCACGGCGGTCCCTTTCCACGACCCCGACTCCGGCGCCGTGCTCGGCGTCGTGGACATCACCGGGACGGCCACCGCGGTGGCACCGCACACGCTGTCGCTGGTGGAGGCCACAGTGGCGGCGGCCCAGGCACAGTTGCGGGTGGAACGCCTGCAGCATGCCGCGGACCTTTCCAGGAAGCCGGCACGACGACGGTCCCCGGCCTCCGGCGCCGGCCAGGGTCCTGCTGCCCGGGAAGGAAGTCGTGCCAGGGAGGGCAGCCTCTACCGGAACAGCCTGCAGCTGCTGGGCCGGGACCAGGCGCTGCTCAGCATGGGCGGCAGGACGGTGTCCCTGTCCGCGCGGCACAGCGAAATCCTGGCCCTGCTCAGCACGCACCCGGAGGGGCTCAGCGCCGAGGAACTCAGTTCGCTGCTGTACCCGGGCGAGGGCTCTACCATCACCCTGCGGGCCGAGATGGTCCGCCTGCGCAAGGTCATCCAGCAGCTGAGCCCGGACGCTGTCCCGGGTTCGCGCCCCTACCGGCTCCCCCTGGACCTGGTGCCGGATTCGGGCCAGGTGCTCAGCTGCCTGCAGCGCGGTGCACACCGCATAGCCCTGGAAATCTACCGCGGCCAGGTGCTCCCGCGGTCGGAGGCGCCGGGCATCGCCGAACTGAGGAGCAGGGTCTCCTTCCTGCTCCGGGAAGCGGTCCTCACAGATGGAAGTGCCGAATCCCTGCTCAAGTACGCCGCCCTTCCTGAGGCAAGGGACGACGTCGGCATCCGGCGTGCTGCGCTCCGCCTCCTGCCGCCGCGCTCACCCAAGCGCGCCGCCGTCGTCGCCGACCTGGAACGGCTGGAAGCCGAACTGCGGGCCTGACTGTTGCCCGGGCAGCGCCGCCGCTGGTGCGGGCGGCACCCGGCCGGGGCCGATATCGTGGGGGCAAGCCAAACGAAAGCAGTTGCCCCCGTGAACAAGACCACAGCCAGTAAAAAGAAGTTCCTTGCCAATTCGGCCGTGACGGGCAAACGCCTCGGCGTCCTCCTTGCCGTTTCCGCCTTGGTTGCCGGCACGGCAGCCTGCTCCGGACCTTCGCCGGCGCCGTCTGTGCCGAGCGGTGGCACGTCCGCTGCCTCTTCTCCAACGGCGACGGCATCCGTGCCCGCAACGCCTGCCGCGCCGGCTGCAACCGGCTGGTCACTGGACCCCGCGGGCGGGAACGCAAGGATCAAGGCCGCGGGACTGGACGTTCTGAACGCCGAAGGGACCGCCGATCACTACCACGCGCACCTGGATGTGCTGGTGGACGGCAAGGCGGTCCCCGTGCCGGCCTATATCGGCTTCAGTTTCAGCGCCGCCGGCCAGCCCAACGGGATCTCCGCCTTACATACCCACGACACCTCCGGAATCATCCACGTGGAAGCCCCCACCGCCGGGCTGGCCTACACTCTGGGCCAGGTGCTCACGGAATGGGGAGTCATGGACGGGCAGGACGCCACAGGCACACCGCATGGTGGAACGGGCGGATGGAGCGCCTACGTGAACGGCGTACGGCAGGACGGACCGATCACCGGCGTCGTCCTGAAAGCCCACGACGAGGTTGTGCTTTCCTACGGAGCCGCGCCCTCGCCGGTACCGGCCACCTACTCCTTTCCGGCCGGACTCTAAAGCCGTTGCCTGCCCAGGTTGCAACCTTGCTGCAACCTTCCCGCTCCTACGCTGGGTCCATCGGCGAGCGCCCTTGTGGGCCAGCCTTCTGCACAGCAAAGGAGCTAAGCACATGACCGTTTACGCACAGCCGGGAACCGACGGTTCGAAGGTCACTTTCAAGGACCGGTACGAGAACTGGATTGGCGGCGAATGGGTGGCCCCTGTGAAGGGCCAGTACTTCGACAACATCACCCCCGTGACGGGCAAGGCGTTCTGCCAGGTCGCCCGCGGCACGGCGGAGGACATCGAACTGGCCCTGGACGCGGCGCACAAGGCCGCGCCCTCGTGGGGCAAAACTTCCGTGGCGGAGCGCGCCGCCATCCTGAACAGGATTGCCGACCGCATCGACGACAACCTCGAGATGTTGGCCGTCGCCGAGACATGGGACAACGGCAAGCCCATCCGGGAAACGATCAATGCAGACCTGCCGCTGGCCTCGGACCACTTCCGCTATTTCGCCTCCGCGGTCCGGGCGCAGGAAGGCAGCCTGTCCCAGCTGGACGACAACACCACCGCGTACCACTTCCACGAACCGCTCGGCGTGGTGGGCCAGATCATCCCCTGGAACTTCCCCATCCTCATGGCGGTATGGAAGCTGGCACCCGCGCTCGCCGCCGGCAATACCGTGGTGCTCAAGCCTGCGGAGCAGACGCCCAGCTCCATCCTGGTCCTGATGGAGCTCATCGGGGACCTGCTGCCCGCCGGTGTCATCAACGTGGTCAACGGCTTCGGCGTGGAGGCCGGGAAGCCGCTGGCGTCCAGTTCCCGGATCCGCAAGATCGCTTTCACCGGTGAGACCACCACCGGCCGGCTCATCAGCCAGTACGCCAGCCAGAACCTGATTCCCGTCACCCTGGAACTGGGCGGCAAGAGCCCCAACATCTTCTTCAACGATGTTGCCCAGGAGAACGACGCGTTCTACGACAAGGCCCAGGAGGGCTTCGCGCTCTTCGCCTTCAACCAGGGTGAAGTCTGCACCTGCCCGTCGCGGGCCCTGGTACAGGAGGACATCTACGAGTCATTCATGGCGGACGCCGTGGCCCGGGTGGAAAAGATGATCCAGGGCAACCCCCTGGACACCGAAACCCAGGTTGGTGCGCAGGCCTCCAACGACCAGCTGGAGAAGATCCTGTCCTATATCGACATCGGGAAGCAGGAGGGCGCCAAGGTGCTGACGGGCGGCGCCCGCGCAGAACTGCCGGGCGACCTGGCCGGCGGTTTCTACGTCCAGCCCACCGTGTTTGAGGGCCACAACCGGATGCGGATCTTCCAGGAGGAGATCTTCGGCCCCGTAGTGGCGGTGACGAAGTTCAGCGACTACAACGACGCCATGGGCATCGCCAACGACACGCTGTACGGTCTGGGAGCCGGCGTATGGTCCCGCAACGGCAACGTGGCTTACCGCGCAGGCCGGGAGATCCAGGCCGGCCGTGTCTGGGTCAACAACTACCACGCCTACCCCGCGGGCGCGGCCTTCGGCGGCTACAAGTCATCCGGCATCGGCCGTGAAAACCACGCCATGATGCTTGACCATTACCAGCAGACCAAGAACCTGCTGGTCAGCTACGACGAAAACAAGCTGGGTTTCTTCTAGGCCATGGCTTCCAACAGGCTCGATGCCGGCGTGACGCTGCCCGGGGAGGACTTTTCCAGGGTGGCGCTCACGCCTGCCGCAGTGGAGTTGCTGCGGCTGCTGTGGGACCGGCACGGCCCGCTCATGTTCCACCAGTCCGGCGGCTGCTGCGACGGGTCGTCCCCCATGTGCTACCCGGCAGGGGACTTCATCACGGGGGAGTCTGACATCCTGCTGGGGCTGTTCGACCTCTCCGACGGACTACGGCCCGAGCCGCTGGAGTTCTGGATGTCCCGGGAACAGTTCAACTATTGGAGCCACACCCATCTGACCGTGGACGTTGTACCGGGCCGGGGGAGCGGCTTTTCGGTGGAGGCGCCGGAGGGCAAACGTTTCCTGATCCGGTCAACGCTGATGGATTGGCCCTCCTGACCGGTTCGATCGAAAAGCGCTTGACGCCCTTCTGATGGAGGGCGTCAAGCTTTTTTGCAGAACAAGGTTCGGTTAACGGGCCGTCTCACCATTCGGAACAATTGGGACCGTCCAGTGGATGGACACTATCGTTGATAGGTCTGTTTCCATCACAAACCAGGATTGTGGCCCCCTTATGAACCTTCTGCGGACAAAATCCATCGAGCAGTCGATCGCCGACGCGGATGAGCCCGGACGCAAGCTTAAGCGTTCCCTCAGCACCTGGGACCTCATGATCATGGGCGTGGCAGTGGCTGTCGGCGCCGGCATCTTCTCGGTCGGCGCCAAAGCCGCCGCCAACTTTGCAGGTCCCGCCGTCACCCTCTCCTTCGCGATCGCCGCGGTCACGTGCGCGCTGGCCATCATGTGCTACGCCGAGTTCGCCACCGCCATTCCCGTGGCCGGCTCCGCCTACGTCTTCACCTATGCCACGATGGGCGAACTCCTTGCCTGGATCATTGGCTGGAACCTGATCCTGGAGCTGTTCACGGCCGCTGCGGTGATCGCCAAATACTGGGGCATCTACCTCAGCAAGGTATTCGCCCTCACGGGACTGGACATCCCCCCGGCCATCTCCCTGGGCGGCGTGGACCTCTACTGGGGCGCGTTCCTCATCGTGGCCATCTTCACCGTGCTGCTGGTGCTGGGCACCAAGCTCTCCGCCCGCGTTGGCAACATCTTCACCCTGATCAAGATCGGCGTGGTCCTGTTCGTGATCGTGGTGGGCTTCACCTACGTGAAGTTCGAGAACTACAGCCCGTTTGTACCGACTGCGCAGCCCCCGGCAGGCGACGGCGCCGCTGACGTCCTGAAGCAGTCGTTCTTCGGCTTCCTGACCGGGGCTGCCCCC
This sequence comes from Arthrobacter liuii, assembly GCF_014639275.1. Lineage (GTDB taxonomy): Bacteria > Actinomycetota > Actinomycetes > Actinomycetales > Micrococcaceae > Arthrobacter > Arthrobacter liuii. Next base: position 7,147 of record NZ_BMFW01000004.1, read on the forward strand.
GCCCAGTACGGCACCATGGGCATCTTCGCCGGTGCCGCGCTGGTGTTCTTTGCCTTCATCGGTTTCGACGTCGTGGCCACCTCCGCCGAAGAAGTGAAGAATCCGCAGAAGACCCTTCCCCGCGGCATCTTTGGCGGCCTGGCCTTGGTGACGCTGCTCTACATCCTCGTTTCCCTGGCCCTGACCGGCATGGTGTCCTACACCCAGCTGGCCGAGGCCAAGAGCCCCACCCTAACCACAGCCTTCGAAGCAGTGGGTGACACCTCCGCCGCCAAGGTCATTGCCTTCGGTTCCCTGGTGGGCCTGACCACGGTGATCATGGTGCTCCTCATGGGCCTGTCCCGCGTGGTGCTGGCCATGAGCCGCGACGGCCTGCTGCCCCGTTCCCTGTCAAAGACCAGCGAGAAGCGTTCGACGCCGGCGCGCCTCCAGATCATCTGCGGCGCCGCGGTTGCCCTGGTGGCAGGCCTCACCAACGTGGACCTGCTGGAGGAAATGATCAACATCGGTACGTTGTCGGCGTTCGTGGTGGTCAGCCTGGGAATCCTGGTGCTGCGCAGGAAGCGCCCGGACCTGAAGCCCGCCTTCCGCGTCCCGTTCGGCAAGGTACTGCCGATCGTTTCTGCCGTGCTGTGCCTGTACCTGATGACCAACCTCGCCGTGGAAACCTGGATCTTCTTCGCGTTCTGGCTGGTGCTGGGCCTTGCCATCTACTTCGCGTACGGCCAGCGCCACTCGCGGCTCAACGAGCGCTTCGCCGAAGCCAATGCGACGGTCAACGGTGCCCCCGGCTCCGCGCCCCGCATGGCCGCTGCGCCCGATGACGAGGACGAGCTTAGCCGGACCTGACGGTTCCGCCACGCCAGCTGTCGACCTGCCCGCCCGGCCTGTGCCGGGCGGGCAGGCGCGTTTCCGGGCAGCCGCGTTCCCGGGCAGCCGCGTTCCCGGCTCCCCAATGTCGTCCGGTTACCCAGTGTCTTCCGGCGGTCCAGTGCCTCCCCGTCAAGGCGCCGCGTACCGGCCCACCCACTCCACCAGCGGACGCAGCTGCCGCCACCTGGCTGCGATCTCCTCCGCGGCCGCTTCCGTGGATACCCAGGCAGGACGGGCCGGACCCCACCCGGTATACAGGGTCTTGTGCTTGAGGAGTTCCACCCGTGGGTGGTCCCTGTCGAAGCCGCGGGGGACGGTCTTGAGTTTCTCGCCTTCGATGCGGAAACCTGCCGCCGCCAACGAATCCACGATCTCCTGAAGGGCGGAGCCGCTGCCCGAAGCATCCGCCGCAGCCCGGAACCGGGCCAGCTGCGCAGGCGTATGGGAGCGGTAGCCGCCTCCCACCAGCAGCCCGTCGGCGCTGACCTGAAGGTAGTAGCCCACCCCTTCCTGCCTGGTGGCAAAGACGCCCTGGGCCGTTTTGTAGGGGGACTTGTCGGCTGAAAAGCGGACGTCCCGGTAGGGGCGGAACAGCCTGGCAGGACCGAACTCCGGCTCCAGCCCGGCCAGGAGCACCGCCAGCGGTTCCTTGACGGCGGCCTGGTACGTGTCCTTGTGTCCCAGCCACCACTCGCGGTTGTTGTGTTCTTCCAGCTCCGCATAGAACCGGAAGGCTTCCGGGGGAATGCCTGCAAATGTGTCCATGAACGGAGCCTAGGAGGGCCGCAGGGGGCAGGCCAGAGGACCTGGACCGTATGTGCAAAAGCGCCCGGCACCAAAAAGACCACCCCGCCACAGAATCCCGTGGCGGGGTGGTCCATCAGTCCAGCAGGCAGGAAGCCTTATCAGCCGATCTTGTTGGCGGATTCGGCATCCGAGGTGGGAGCCGAGGGTACAGCTGCTGCGCCCAGGTTGGCGCGCAGCTTGGCGCCCAGTTCGGCGTCAACGTTGGTCCAGTACTGGATGGCGCGTTCCTTGATGCCGGCGCTCTGGACGCCGCCCACGGCGCCGGTGATGGTCTCCAGGAAGCGGGCCTTTTCGGCTTCGTTGTAGACCTCCCGGTACAGCGTGCCGGCCTGGATGAAGTCGCTGTCCTCGGCGTGGAGGGAGTGCGCGGCGAGGGTCAGCTCGCCGTCGTTCTCCCAGCCGCCGGCCGGGTTCTGCGGCTCAACCGCAGCCGGGCCGCCCACCGAGTTCGGGGCGTAGACCGGAACCGAGGGGGCGTTGAACAGGAAGCGTCCCTGGCCGTCCTGGCTGTAGTTGTTGACCTGGTTCTTGGGCTGGTTCACCGGAACCTGGGCGTGGTTGGTGCCCACGCGGTAGCGGTGTGCGTCAGCGTAGGAGAAGATGCGGGCCTGCAGCATCTTGTCCGGGGAAGCAGCGATGCCCGGTACGAAGTTCGACGGCGCGAAGGTTGCCTGTTCGATCTGCGCGAAGTAGTTTTCCGGGTTCCGGTTCAGCTCCATGGTGCCCACCTTGATCAGGGGGTAATCCGCGTGCGGCCAGACCTTGGTCAGGTCGAACGGGTTGAAGCGGTAGGTCTTGGCGTCCTCGTAGGGCATGACCTGCACGTGCAGGTCCCAGGACGGGAAGTTGCCTGCGGCGATGTTCTCCGACAGGTCGCGGATGTAGAAGTCGGCGTCGGAGCCTGCAAGCTGTTCTGCCTGCTCGGAGCTCATGGAGTTCACGCCCTGGTTGGACCTGAAGTGGTACTTGACCCAGAAGCGCTCGCCCTCGGCGTTGATCCACTGGTAGGTGTGCGAGCCGTAGCCCTGCATCTCGCGCCAGGAGGCCGGCAGGCCGCGGTCACCCATGAGCCAGGTGACCTGGTGGGCAGACTCGGGGGACAGCGTCCAGAAGTCCCACTGCATGTCGGCGTCGCGGAGGTGGGTGCCCGGAAGGCGCTTCTGCGAGTGGATGAAATCGGGGAACTTGATGCCGTCGCGGATGAAGAAGACGGGGGTGTTGTTGCCCACCAGGTCGTAGTTGCCCTCGCTGGTGTAGAACTTCACGGCGAAACCGCGGGGATCGCGCCAGGTGTCCGGGGAACCGTTCTCGCCGGCCACGGAGGAGAAACGGATCAGCATCTCGGTTTCGACGCCGGGCTGCAGGAACGCGGCCTTGGTGTACTTGGAGATGTCCTCGGTGGTCTTGAACGTTCCGAATGCGCCGCCGCCCTTGGCGTGCACTACGCGCTCCGGCACCCGCTCACGGTTGAACTGGGCGAGCTTTTCAATGAGGTAGTGGTCAGTCAGGATGATGGCACCATCGGCACCAACTGACTTCGAGTGTGCGTCGGACGTAACCGGTGCACCTGACTGGGTTGTGGAAACGGCAGTCATTGTTCTCCTATTTCTCTTTTTTTTGCGAGGGACTATGGGGAGGAAGTTGCTGGGCCTGCTGGCAGTCCTGGCAGATGCCCTGGTACATGACGTCGGCAATCTGGATGGTCATGGGCTTGGCGTTCGGGTTCCAGTGGGGCGTAAGGCAGGGGGCATGGCCGACGGCGCAGTCCACGTCCTCTACCCGGCCGCAACTGACGCAGATGGCGTGGTGGTGGTTGTCGCCCACCCGCGTCTCGTACAGGGCGGGGGAGTGCGGCGGCTCGAAGCGGCGCAGCATGTGCAGGTCCGTCAGGTCGCCAAGGACAACATAAACGGACTGGGCCGTCAGCTCGGGCAGCTCTGCGCGGGCGGCGGCAAGGATGCTTTCGGCAGGGGAATGCGGGTGGCGTTCGACGGCGGCCAGCACGGCCAGCCGCTGCTTGGTCACCCTGCGGCCGTGGGCGCGCAGGGCTGCAGCCCACGCTTCCTGGCCGTCAAAGTGCTCCGTCATGGCTCCATTGAAGCACTTATTATTACTAACTCACAATAAGGCTTGGCTAACCTTCCCGTCGCGCCCGCTAGTGTTGCGGGGTGGGGAAACTACTTGCCGATGTCACGCCGCTCAAGGAAAGCCCCGCATTCCGCCGGCTGTGGCTCGGATCGGCAGTGTCCGCCGTCGGCAGCCAACTCACCCTGGTGGCAGTCAGCCTCGAGGTGTACCGCCTGACGCAGGACAGCTTCTATGTGGGCCTGCTGGGCATCTTCGCGCTGGTTCCCCTGGTGGTAGGCGGCCTGATGGGCGGCTCCATCGCGGATGCCCACGACCGCAGGCGCATTGCCCTGCTGGCCACGGCTGTCCTGTGGCTCACCACAGGCCTGATCGCCTTGCAGGCCTGGGTGCAGCTTGGGAACGTGTGGGTGCTGTACCTGCTGGTGGCGCTGCAAAGCGGCGCCCAGGCCATCAACCAACCGGCCCGCAGCGCCATCATTCCCACGCTCATCCGCAAGGAACTCCTGCCGGCGGCCAACGCGCTGAGCATGCTCTCCCTGGGCCTTGCCATGACTGCCGGGCCGCTGCTGGCCGGGCTCCTGGTGGCCTGGCTCGGGTTCGGCTGGACCTACACCATCGACTTTGCCAGCTTCGCCTTCGTCCTGTGGGCCGTCTACCGACTCCCGCCGATGCCGCCCGCCGGCACCCGCAGCAAGGTGGGGCTCCGCTCCGTCATCGAGGGATTCCGCTTCCTGGGAACCCGGCCCAACCTCCGGATGACCTTCATCATCGACCTGATTGCCATGATCCTGGCCCAGCCGCGGGCACTGCTCCCGGCCGTCGCTGCCCTGATGATCGGCGGCGGCGAGGCGACCGTGGGCATCCTGCTGGCCTGCACCGCCGTCGGGGCTTTCCTGGCCGGCCTGTTCTCCGGCCCGCTGGGCGGCGTGCGCCGCCAGGGGGCCGCCGTCGTCGTTTCCGTGATGGGCTGGGGCGCATCCATCGGGGCATTCGGCCTGGTGGTGCTGCTGGCAGGCCCGGCGCCTGGTGGCGCCGTGACCCTGTGGCTGCTTCCTGCCGCCGTCTGCTGCGCCCTTGCCGGCATCGCCGACTCCATCAGCAGCGTCTTCCGCAACACCATCCTCCAGGCCGCAGCCCCGGACCACCTCCGCGGGCGGCTGCAGGGCGTGTTCATCGTGGTGGTGGCCGGCGGCCCCCGGATCGGAGACCTGCTGGCCGGCGGCGCCACTAAGATTTTGAGCGAGGGCTGGGTCCTGATGCTCGGCGGTGCGCTGTGCATCGCGGGGGCGTGGCTGGCGGCGAAACTGCAGCCCGGGTTCCGGAAGTACGATGCGCGGAACCCGGTTCCCTAGCAAGCCGTTCCTTTAGTGAGGAGGAAACGTGCACAAACATCACAACGGCCTGAAGACCGCGGCACTGTTCGGGGTGCTGTGGGCGGTGCTGCTGGGCCTCGGAGGGCTGATAGGCGTGGGGATGCGCAGTTCGGCGCCCATCTGGATCATGGCCCTGATCGGCGTCGGCACCACCTTCTACGGCTACTGGAACAGCGACAAGATCGCAATCCGCTCCATGCAGGCTTTCCCGGTGACTGAGGCCCAGGCGCCGCAGCTCTACCAGATAGTCCGCGAGCTCTCGGCCCGCGCCAACCAGCCCATGCCGCGCATCTACGTCTCGCCCACCATGAACCCCAACGCGTTCGCCACCGGCCGCAACCCCCGCAACGCCGCTGTCTGCTGCACCGAGGGCATCCTGCAGCTCCTGGACGCCCGCGAGCTCCGCGGCGTCCTGGGCCACGAACTCATGCACGTCTACAACCGCGACATCCTCACCTCATCGGTAGCTGCCGCTGTCGCCGGCGTCATCACCTCGGTGGGGCAGATGCTGCTGCTGTTCGGCGGCGGTGACCGGCGGAACGCCAACCCGCTGGCCATGATCGCCACGGCACTGCTGGCACCTTTCGCGGCCTCGCTGATCCAGATGGCCATCTCCCGCACCAGGGAGTACGACGCCGACGAGGACGGCTCGCAGCTCACCGGCGATCCGCTGGCCCTCGCCTCAGCCCTGGGCAAGATCGAGCGCGGCGTCAGTATCGCGCCGCTCCCGCCGGACCAGCGGCTGGTGAACGCCTCGCACCTGATGATCGCCAATCCCTTCCGGGGCGGCGGCATGAACAAGTTGTTTGCCACCCATCCGCCCATGCGGGACCGGATTGTCCGGCTGGAGCGGATGGCGGGCCGGCCGCCGCAATAGTCCGGGATGCCCGCTGCAGCCGGGATCACGCCGTCGACACGGGAAATTGTCTCCGACACGCAAAATGGCTGGCGCACCCGGAATGTGGGGTGCGCCAGCCATTATGTGTGCAGCGGATAACTCTTTGCGCGCCGAAAACGACGGCGGTGGGAGGCTAGCTGCGGAAGTTCACGAACTGCAGGTCGGCTTCCTCGAAGTCCTTCAGCAGGGCCATGGTGGCCTGCAGGTCATCGCGGGACTTGGAGGAAACGCGCAGCTCGTCGCCCTGGATCTGCGACTTAACGGATTTGGGCGCTTCGTCGCGGATGAGCTTGTTGATCTTCTTTGCCAGGTCCTGGGCAATGCCTTCCTTGATGGAGGCTTCCAAGCGGAATTCCTTGCCGGAGGCGTAAGGCTCGCCGGTGTCCAGGGACTTCAGCGAGATGCCGCGGCGGATCAGTTTGGACTGCAGTACGTCCAGGACCGCCAGGACGCGTTCCTCGGAGTTGGCCTTCATGAGGATCTTCTCGCCGCTGAAGTCCACCTCGGCACCGACGCCTTTGAAGTCATAGCGCTGGGTGAGTTCCTTCTGGGCCTGGTTTAGCGCGTTGGCCACTTCCTGCTTGTCCACTTTGCTTACGACGTCGAACGTTGACTCGCCTGCCATGACTCTCCTTCTGCTGCTGGGAGCCCTGCGCGGGACAGGGCCTGGATCACTGGCATCCAGCCTAATACGGATGCCAGGACTGGTGTGGGCCGCCCGTTCACAGTTCCCTCTCAGCGGACGTACCGGGGGAACGAAGGAGGGGTGGCCAGAGTTGGAGGAGTTGTACCGCAGTTCGAAAGGGAACACCATGCACCGCAGAGCCGCCCGTTACGTCACCCGGACCACATCAGCAGCAGCCGGGGCGGTGGCAACAGCAGCAACCTCCGTAGCGGCGGCAGCGGTGGCCGCCTCCATCATCTTCAGCCCGGTGGCGGACTCGTCCTCCCGGATGGATGGGGTACGGGCAGACCTCCAGCGCGCGGTGCAGTTGAACCAGATCACCGCGGAGCAGGCAGTCAGCTTCGAGGCCAAGCTGGCGGGAAGGATCCTGGGGGAGGCGTAAAAACCTGGTTTTTCGAGCCCCGCTGGCGGCTTTCCTGGCAGCGCGCGGCCCGATTCGATTCTTCGCCGGAAGTTCTGTAAAGTTGTCTTGCCCGCGGTTACTGAAGCGGAACGGACCGGAAACGGACGCTCCGCAGACTGCATCAGCGGGTACTTCTTTTGAAGTTCGGCAGATTACCCGAGCGGCCAAAGGGGGCTGACTGTAAATCAGCTGGCAACGCCTACGGGGGTTCGAATCCCTCATCTGCCACCCAAGGAAAGCCTCCGGAACCACCAGGTTCCGGAGGCTTTTTCGTTGCTGCTGGAGGTCTCCGTCCGCCGTCGACACCATGATGGGGCGGGCGTAATCTGGCAGCATCGGCGCATGCGCCCGATGCCCTGCGTCGATATTTCCATCGATGAAGGAGGACTCAATGAGTGCTGTACGTGAATTCATGACCACTGATGCGCGATGCATCGGGGAGAACGAGTCCCTCGCGGACGCGGCCCGGATGATGGTGGACCTCGACTGCGGAGCGCTTCCCATCTGTGGTGACGACGGTAAGTTGAAGGGCATGATCACCGACCGCGACATCGTGCTCAAGTGCGTCGCCGCCGGCCGCGACCCGGGCCAGATGATGGCCCGCGACCTCGCCTCCGGCAAGCCGCATTGCATTGACGCCGACGCCAACGTTGATGCAGCCATCGACATGATGGAGAAGCACCAGATCCGCCGGCTCCCGGTGATCTCGGACCACAGGCTGGTGGGCATCATCAGCCAGGGTGACATTGCGCGCAACTACTCAGAGCAGCGTGTGGGCGAACTGGTGGAACACATCTCAGTACGCCACGGGATGTAGCCGGCGGCGCATCATGGCCTTGTCCGCGGACCCAACCCTTGAGGGTCCGGACCCGCGGACAAGCCTGGGAGCTTCAACGGTTTTAGTTCAGTGCAACCAGGAGCATGGTGCTGGTCCCCGGAATGCAGGTCTGCAGGATCGCCCGGGGGAATCCGCCGAAAACGGAGATGACGTCATTGGTGGTTCCGGGATTTGGCACTGTGCCGCGCCCGGTCACCGTGAAGGTTCCGTAGCCCGGGATGCTCACCGTCTCGCCCACTCCGATCCCGGAGAACCGGGCCCACCCCCCGCAGAAATCATGCTCGGTGATGAACAGCGAGTAGCCGTCATTGGGGGTGTAGTGGATGGGCCCGATGCAGGCGTCCACCATGGACTGGCCGCCGGACCCGGCAACGTAGATGGTGCGCACTGCAGGTGCGGCGGGCACAGCCGCGGGAGCCGGCGCCGGCGCGGACGCAGGTGCCGCGGCGGGCGCAGGGGCAGGAGCAGGAGCGGCAACCGGGGCAGGGGCGGCTACGGCCATCGCCGGCCCGGTCAGCAGGAGCGTCTGGCCCGGGTAAATGGTGCTGTAGGCGCTTAGTCCGTTGGCCGCGAGCATGGCGTTCATGTCCACGCCATGGCCGGCGGCGATCGCACCCACGGTATCGCCGGGCACCACCGTGTAGAGGTTCGGGTCGCCCGCTGGCGCCGGTTCGGGGGCAGCCGGGGCGGAAGCGGGCTCGGCCGGGGGAGCGGGCGCCGGCTCTGCCGCAGGAGCCGGCGCCTGTGCTGCGACGGCAGGTCCGGAATCCGTTGGGCCCGCAGGCTCCGCTGCGGCGGCTGGCTCGGCTGCGGTGCTGGGCGCCGGCGGTGGGGCGGCCTCTGCGACCTGGGCTGCCGCCGTCGTGCTTCCGTTGAGCGAAACGGGGGGAGCTGCAAGCGCGCCCACGCCCACTGCTGCCACCACTGCGGCGGTGGCCATCCCGGCCCAGAGCAAGTTGCTGATGACCGGCCTGCCGGTGCTGAGGTCTGTGCGGGGTTCGTCGGTGGCGAAGCTTCTGCTCTCGCCGTCAGGGGAAGTGAAGTACGTCTGGTTCATGGGTGGCCCATCAGGGTTCGGTCCAGCCAGGCAGTACAAAGCACGCCAGGACACGGGACGGATCAAGATGTCATTGCGCCGCCGCCCCCGGCGGAAGCCGGGGCCGCGGACGGCGCAGGTTGGAGGCAGCCGCACACCCAGAAAATGCGAAGCTCCGCGATAAGGCAGTGAGCTCCCGGAAGCCACCCGGGGAAACCTGCCAGTGCGTGTTTGGTCCTAGGAATCCCGAGTCTAGGAATCACGCCAAGGCGGGGGCACCAGTAGGGATTACCCGAGTTTTACCGCCCGGTACTCGCCGGCCGCGGGCCGTCTACTCAAGCCCGGGCGCCCCAATACTTGCCCGCCGGCCCTCTTCCAAGGCGGTGACGGCCCCTTGGCGCCAGGCTACAGCGGCACCACGCCGAGTAAGGCGATGCCGCTCATCATCAGGGCTGTGGCCACCAGCCGCCCGGACCGGTGCCAGCAGGCGGGACGATGTTACCCGCGGGTAGCATTGGCTCATGCACCTGCTCCTGAGAACCCTGCTCATGCTCTTCCGCTCCGCCCGGCGTCCGCCGCTGTCGGTGTGGGAGCCGTCGTCGCTGCCGCTGCGCGTCCTGCCGACGGACATCGACATCGCCATGCACGTCAACAACGGGATGTACCTGTCCCTGATGGACCTGGGCCGGTTCGACCTGATGGTGCGCAGCGGCGTCTGGAAGCGGATGCGCCGCCGCGGCTGGAGCCCGGTGGTGTCGGCGGAGACCATCGCCTTCCGCAAGTCCCTGCAGCTATGGCAGGAGTACGCCATCGAGACCCGCATCATCGGGCTGGACACCAAGGCGATCTTCTTTGAGCAGCGCATGGTGGCCGACGGCGAGATTTACGCACGTGCCTACATTGCCACCCGGCTGGTCACCAAGGCAGGTCCGGTCAGCCAGGAGGACATCGTGGCGGAGTTCGGAGCCCCGCCGGCGGACCTGGTCCTTCCCGAATGGATCCACGAGTGGCGCGCTTCCAGCGCCCTGCCCGGCAGCCGCACAGCCGCTCCGCACCAGTGGGACGCCAACCGCTGAAACCCGCGTGCCGGCGTCGTACTCCCCGCTATTCCCAATGACGCGGGGAGCGAACAGGCGCGACAGGCAGGTCAGGGGCGCGTACCGTGGACACATGGCTACCCTTGACATCACAGGTGAAAAGTTCGCATCGACGATCGAAGGAAATGACATTGTCCTGGTCGATTTCTGGGCAGAATGGTGCGGCCCCTGCAAGCAGTTCGGCCCCACGTACTCAACCGTCTCCGAGAAGCACTCGGACGTCCTCTTCACCAAGGTGGACACTGAAGCAGAGCAGCAGCTCGCCGCGGAGGCGGGCATCACCTCCATCCCCACGCTCATGGCCTTCCGCGAAAAGGTGCTGGTATTCTCCCAGCCCGGCGCGCTGAACGCCCAGCAGCTGGAACAGGTGGTGGACGCAGTGAAGGCGCTGGACATGGAGGAAGTCCACGCCCATGTGGCCCGCCAGCAGGAGGAAGCAGCCGCAGCGGCAGGCAACCCCGCCAGCCCGCAGGCCGGTCCCCAGGACGGCACGCAGATCCCCGACTTCTAAAGCTGATTAACGAAAAATGCGGGACCACCGGTGGGTGGTCCCGCATTTTGCGTTAAGGCTGCGCTAGACGCGTTCCACCTTGACCGGTTCGGCCAGCAGTGCGCTCAGCGATTCGTTCAGGTCCTGCACGGCGGTGCCCTTGGAGTGCTTGTCCAGGTCCTCCTCGGACGCCCACTGCTCGGTCAGGACCAGCCTTTCCTCCGTGGCTTCGGTCAGCTCGTAACGGATGCAGCCCTGCTCCTTCACCACCTCATCGATCGCGATTTCCAGGGCCAGCTTGACGCGGTAAAACTCGCCGTCGTTGGGAATGAACGTTGCTATCAGGTCAATGGGTGCACTCATGGATTTCACAATACCGGCCCCCGCAGCGCCGCCCTGTAGTGTTGCGCCCGTTTCCCGCCGGTCTTCCTTCTCCTGCCGGGATCCTGTTGGTAGCGTGCCATCATGCGTGCTTATACAGCCGGGGACACTGACGTCCCGCTCCTCGAGGAAACCATTGGCGCGAACTTCGAGCGGGTGGCCGCCCGGTTCCCCCTCCATGACGCCCTGATCGAGGCCGCTCCTGTGCCGGGCGGCGACGCGCGCCGCTGGAGCTACACCAAGATGAACGACGACGTCGACCGGCTGGCGCGCGCGCTCCTCGCCTTGGGCGTCGCCAAGGGGGAGCGGGTGGGCATCTGGAGCCCCAACTGCGCCGAGTGGACGCTGCTGCAGTACGCCACCGCCAAAACCGGCGCCATCCTGGTCAACGTCAACCCGGCGTACCGCAGCCACGAACTCGAATTCGTGGTCAAGCAGAACGGCATGCGCATGCTGGTCACGGCGCCGTCGGACACCAACAGCGACTACGTCGCGATGGCACGCCAGGCACTCCTCACCTGCCCGGACCTGCGCGAGCTCGTCTTCCTGCCGGACCACGGCCTGGAAGCCCTGAAGTCCGGCAGTCCCCAAAGCGATGCTGAACTGACGTACGCCGAACTGCTCACCCGGGCGGACGGCGTCGGGCATCCGGTCCTGAAGGCCCGCATGGCCGAACTCCACCCGCACGACCCCATCAACCTGCAGTACACCTCCGGCACCACGGGATTCCCAAAAGGGGCCACGCTGACGCACCACAACATCCTGAACAACGGCTTCGCGATCGGTGAGCTGCTGGGCTACACCGAACATGACCGGGTGGTCATTCCGGTGCCGTTCTACCACTGCTTCGGGATGGTAATCGGCAACCTCAACGCCCTCAGCCACGGCGCCGCCACCATCATTCCGGGGCGTGGCTTCTCGCCGGCGGCCGCGCTTGAGGCGGTGCAGGACTTTGCCGGGACTTCCCTGTACGGGGTGCCCACCATGTTCATCGCAGAACTTGCCCTGCCCGATTTCGGCTCCTACGACCTGTCCACGCTCCGCACCGGCGTGATGGCCGGTTCACTGTGCCCCATCGAGGTGATGAACCGGGTGATTTCGGAGATGAACATGGTGGACGTGGCCATTTGCTACGGCATGACTGAAACCTCGCCCGTATCCACCATGACGCGGAAGGGGGACACGCTCCAGCAGCGAACCGAGACCGTGGGCCGGACCATGCCGCAGCTGGAAAGCCGGATCGTGGACCCGGCTACGGGGGAGGAACTGGAGCGCGGGCAGATCGGTGAGCTCTGCACCCGGGGCTATGCCGTGATGGCAGGGTACTGGAACCAGCCGGAGAAGACTGCCGAAGCGATCGACGCCGACGGGTGGATGCACACCGGGGACCTTGCCTGGATGGACGACGACGGGTACGTCGTGGTGGAAGGCCGGATCAAGGACATGGTGATCCGCGGCGGCGAGAACATCTACCCCCGCGAGATCGAGGAGTTCCTGTACACGCATCCCGCCATCCAGGACGTGCAGGTGATCGGGGTCCCGGATCCCAAATACGGCGAGGAGCTGATGGCCTGCATTATCCTCAAACCGGGTGCGGCGCCGCTGGACGCGGCGGCGGTGGCCGAATACTGCCGGGGGCAACTGGCCCACTACAAGATCCCGCGCTATCTGGAGGTCCGCGAAAGTTTCCCCATGACCGTCTCCGGAAAGATCCGCAAAGTCCAGATGCGCGAGGAAGCGGTGGCCCGGCTGGGGCTGTGACTACCCGGGCTGCTGCACCAGGTCGAAGCGGACTTCCCCGTCGCAGATCGTGGTGATCCTGATGTTCCCCCAAATCAGTCCGGGCTCCAGCTTAAGCGAAGGGAGCCACAGGAGGCATGGGGAGAACTGCCCGACTAGTTCGTACGTCTGGATCCGGCTGGGCGGCGGGATGCCCGCACCGCCGCTGCTGCCATCAGGATCGCGGCGGCGAGCGCGGCGACGGCCAGGAGACCGCGCGAAGCACCTGGCGTGGGCGCCAAAGCACGGAAAGCCCCCCGCCGCGGACTGGCCTGACGCACCGTGGTGACTTCGTCCGGGGAAAGCTCCCAATCTGAGGGTGCGGGAAAGATTCCGGGCGGGAGCTGCTCCTCCCGGAGTTCGCGCCTGGCGGCGAGCCGCTCCCGGACCTCCTCGTTCGGGGCGGGCACAATCGCGTCGGCCGCCACGGCCGCGGGAAGGTCCACAATGTAGGGCTCACCGTAGAACGCTGAGGAAGCCACTGATTCCACCCAGGTGCCGGGTGGAGCCTTGATGCCCCTGCGGCTGAATTCGGACAACAGCAGGACCCGGATCTCGTCCAGGCCCTTGCCCTCAGCGTCCCGCGTAACCTCGAAGATGGCCAGCTGGAGCTGCAGCTTCTCGTCCGCGGCAGGGTCCGTGGCGGCGGGGTCCTGCCCGGTGGGATCGACGTCCAGAGGCTCCCTGCGGGCCTGGTTCCTGCTGCCTGGATTGGAGCTCATGGGGATCCTTTCGGTCATGGTTCAGCCGTCCGGCTGGCTGGACGCCCTTATTGGAGCCGTACCCATTGCTGCCAGGATCAAGCGTTTCTTTCCTGGGAACCCGGGACTTCAGTGCCTGCGGTGGTCCTGGATGGTCATCCGCGGTCCGAAGGTGGGTTTGCGGAAGCCGGTGCCCTGGATCATCCGGACCACACGCTGCCGGTGCCCCCGCCAGGGTTCCAGCAGCCGGAGCATCCCGGCGTCGTCCGTCCGGCGGCCGGTGAGTGCCGCGCCCACGTACGCCGCAAGGTGGTAGTCGCCCACCGAGATCGAGTCCGGGCAGCCGTGGGTGCGCTGCACCACCTCGGCGGCGGTCCAGGCCCCGATGCCTGGAATGACCTGCATCTTTTCCGCCGCCTGGGCGGCCGGCAGTGTGGCGAGGCGTTCAAGCGCGACGGCGGAGCGCAGCGCGCGCATGACAGTGGCCGAACGCTGGGGTCCCACCCCGGCCTTGTGCCACTCCCAACTGGGAACCTGCAGCCATTGCGCGGCCGTGGGTACCAGTACCAGGCCGGCCGGGGTGGACATTCCCGCCCGGGGCGCTGGTGTTCCATAGCGGTGCACCAGGTAGCGGTAGGCGCGCCGCGCCTCAATTACCGTCACCTTCTGCTCCAGGATGATCGGCACCAGTTGGTCCACCATGCGCCCGCTCGAAGGCAGCCGGACCGCCAGGCTGCGCCGCCGTGCCTCCCTGACCATGCGCGGCAGCGTGGCATGGAAGGCGGGTTCATCGAAGCCCCGCCAGTCGTCGTGGGCCCCCAACAGCCGGGGCGCTTCCTGCACCGCGGCTGCCGCGCCGGGCCCCCAGGCCTGGATGTCCACCAGCGGCCCGCCTGCTTCGCCGCCCGCCGGGACGAGCCGCATGGTTGCCGGGCCGGCCGGCGTGGTAAACGCAGTCCAAATGACGTCACCCTGGACGCTGAAGGAAGTATCGGTGTTGCCGGGCAGCAGCGGCGCAAGGGTGCGGGAAAGACTGTAGGGACCCTCCGGATACCACCGCATTGACACGTCCGCCGCCGCTGCCAGCCGAGGAGGTGCCGCTGCGATCGTCATGCCTTCCATCGTCCCACGGACCGCCGACAGCGGCGGGACCATAGGCCCTTCTGTGCTTCCCGCCCCCGGATTAGGATCACCGCGTGCGGTACCTGGGTGGCCGGCAATAACCAAAAGAAGCTGCAGACTTACAGAATTTCGGAGGGCAAACCATGGGTGGAGTAGTGCATTTCGAGATCCCCGCGGACGACCAGAAGCGGGCCAGGAAGTTCTACCAGGATGCGCTGGGCTGGCGGATAGAAGCGGTGCCGGGGATGGACTACAGCATGGTCATCACTACTGACATGGATGACGCCGGCCAGCCGGCGGCTCCGGGTGCCATTAACGGGGGAATGATGGCCAGGGAGGGCCAGATCACCAGCCCCGTGATCACCGTGGACGTTCCGGACATCAACGCCACGCTCAAGGCCGTGGAGGAGCTGGGCGGGTCCGTGGTCATGCCCAAGAACGAGATTCCGGGCATGGGCTTCACCGCCTACTTCAAGGATCCCGAGGGCAACGTGATGGGCCTCTGGGAAAATCTGCCCGCCGGCGAAGGACAGGGCGCAGGCAGCTGATCGGCAGCACGGCACGGAACGCCGCCTCAGGGCATGCCGGAAGACGCCCACAGCGCCAGGACGGCCAGCGGCACCGTCAGCGCCGCGGCCACCAGGCCCGCCGCCGCGAAGCCGCCCCACCGGATGGGGACGTTCAGCACCCGGAGCCGTTCATGCCACAGCAGCGTTGCCAGCGACGCCCACGGAGTGACCAGCGGGCCGAGGTTCACCCCGATGAGCAGGGCGGCAAGCCGGGCCGGTGATCCTGCCACCGGTTCCAGTGCCAGGTAGGCAGGGAGGTTGTTGGCGGCGTTGGCCGCGCCGGCACCCAGCCCGGCCAGCTGCAGGAGCGCAGGCAGGCTTTCGCCTGACCCGGCGACGCCTGCCAGCAGGGTGGTCAGGCCGTGGGCATGCAAGGTTTCCATCAGCATGAACAGGCCCACCGTCAGCATCAGCGGCCGCCAAGGGACCATGGACAACCGCAGGGCGGCGGGACGCCGGCGCACAAAGACCACCAGGAGGACTGCTGCGGCTGTGAGTGCCGGGTATTGGACCGGGACTCCGGACACGAGCGCCGGCAACAGGACCAGGAGTGTCACCGCGGCGGCCTTCAGCAGCGTGCGGTCGCGGACAGGATGGGCAGGCTGCGGGCCGTACGTCCCGCGGAGGTCCCGGCGGAACGCCAGCCACAGCAGGATGAGGGGGACCAGCACACCCACGACGGCGGGGGCCCACACCAGTCCCGCGAAGCGCCACGGGCTCAAGCCCAGCCGGTCCTGCGCCAGGAGGTTTGTCAGGTTGGAGACGGGCAGGAGCAGTGAAGCGGTGTTGGCCAGCCAGATGCTGGTCAGCGCAAACGGCAGCGGCGGGATCCGGGCGTGTACGGCCAGGAGGACCACCACAGGGGTGACCAGCACCGCCGTCGTGTCCAGGGACAGGAACACCGTGGACACCGCGGCCACCGCCACCACCAGGAGCCACAGCAGGAAGACCCGCCCCCGGCCCAGGGCGGCCAGCCGGTCCGTCACCGCCCGGAACAGCCCTGCCTCATCCACGAGTTCCGTGACCAGGGACATCGCCAGCACGAAGGCAAGGATGGGAATGGTGCGGGAAGCCAGTTCCCCGAAGGCGGGAAGGGGCAGGACACCCGATGCGAGGGTGGCCAGGCCTGCTGCAAGGGTTGCGCCGGGCAGCAGGAAACTGCGGGCTGCTTTCAGCCATGCGAACTGCTTCACCGGCTTATCCTCCCATCCCGGGCAGGGGACGCCGTGCAGTAAGCGGTAGCTTTGTACCTATGAAGTACGCCCAGTCCATCCTGGACCTCATCGGCAACACCCCGCTCATCAAACTCAACCACGTGACCGACGGCATCAAGGCCACCGTCCTGGTCAAGCTGGAGTACCTGAACCCTGGCGGATCCATCAAGGACCGCATCGCGGCGCAGATGATCGAGGATGCCGAACGCGACGGCAAGCTCAAGCCCGGCGGCACCATCGTGGAGCCCACCTCCGGCAACACCGGCGTGGGCCTGGCCCTGGTGGCGCAGCAAAAAGGCTACAAGTGCGTCTTCGTGGTCCCGGACAAGGTAGGCGAGGACAAGCGCGCCGTCCTGCAGGCCTACGGCGCGGAAGTGGTGGTCACGCCCACATCCGTGCCCCCGGACAGCCCGCAAAGCTACTACGGCGTCTCGGACCGGATCACCAGGGAGACGCCAGGCGCCTTCAAGCCAGACCAGTTCTCCAACCCTGCCGCCCCGGGCAGCCACTACAAGACCACCGGCCCCGAAATCTGGCGGGACACCGACGGCAAAGTCACCCACTGCGTCATCGGCGCCGGCACGGGGGGCACCATCACCGGCACCGGCCGGTACCTCAAGGAGGTTTCGGCTGACAGGCCGGAGTCCGACGGCGGGGTGGTCCGGATCATCGGCGCGGACCCTGAAGGTTCGGTCTACTCAGGCGGCACCGGGCGCCCTTACTTCGTTGAGGGCGTCGGGGAGGACATGTGGCCGGCGAACTACGACAAGACGGTCCCGGACCAGGTGATCGCCGTCAGCGACGCCGATTCCTTCGCCATGACCCGCCGCCTCGCAAGGGAAGAGGGGCTGCTGGTGGGCGGTTCCTCCGGGATGGCTGTAGTAGCCGCGCTGCAGGCGGCGAAGGACCTGCCGGAAAGCGCCGTCGTCGTGGTCATCCTGCCCGACTCGGGCCGCGGCTACCTGGCCAAGATCTTCAACGACCAGTGGATGCGCTCCTACGGTTTCCTCTCCGGCGGCGAGGAAACCTCCGTGGGGGAGGTCATCAAGTCCAAGAACGGCGAACTGCCGGACCTGGTGCACATCCACCCCAACGAGTCGGTCCGCGACGTCATCAACATCATGAACGAGTTCGGCGTCAGCCACATCCCGGTCCTCTCGCAGGAACCGCCCGTGGTCATGGGCGAGGTCCTGGGTGCCGTGGACGAGCGCACGCTGACCGCCAAGCTGTTCCGCGGCGAGGCCAAGCTGACGGATAAGATTTCCGAGCATATGGGCCCCAAGTTGCCCGTGATCGGATCGCTGGAAACCATCTCCGCCGCCAGGGAGCTGCTCTCCGACGCGGACACCCTGATGGTCACGTTCGTGGGCGCGCCCGTGGGCATCCTCACCCGGCACGACCTGCTGGCCTACCTCAGCAACTGATCTGCCTTACCCATGAAGGAGCACTCATGACTGCCTCTGAAAACCAGGGTTTCAACACCCGCGCCGTCCACGCCGGCCAGGCCTTCGAGCCCCGCACCGGAGCCGTGGTGCCGCCGCTGCACTTCAGCTCCACCTACGCCCAGGACGGCATCGGCGGCCTCCGCAGCGGGTATGAATACGGCCGCGGCGGCAACCCCACCAGGGACGCGCTGCAGGAACAACTCGCGGCGCTGGAACTGGGCACCCACGCCTACAGCTTCAGCTCCGGGCTCGCCGCGGAGGATGCCCTCATCCGCGCGCTCACCCGGCCCGGGGACCACATCGTGCTGGGCAATGACGCCTACGGCGGCACCTACCGGCTGATCAGCCGGGTGCTGGGGGACTGGGGGATCGGCAACACTCCGGTGGACATGGCCAACCTGGACAGGGTCCGCCATGCGGTGGCTGCGCACAAGACCCGGTTTGTGTGGGTGGAGACGCCGTCCAACCCGCTGATGAAGATCACCGACATCGTGGCGCTCGCCGACATCGCGCACGACGCCGGCGCCCTCCTGGTGGTCGACAACACCTTCGCGTCCCCGTACCTGCAGAACCCGCTCGCCCTGGGTGCCGACGTGGTGGTCCACTCCACCACCAAATACATTGGGGGCCACTCGGACGTAGTGGGCGGTGCCGTCATCGTCAAGGACGCGGAGCTGGCCGAGAAGATCGGCTTCGTCCAGTTCGCCGTGGGGGCCGTGTCCGGCCCCATGGACGCCTTCCTTACCACCCGGGGGCTGAAGACGCTCGGCGTGCGGATGGACCGGCACAGCCTCAACGGCCAAGCGGTGGCCGAGTGGCTGCTGGAGCGCCCTGAAGTGGAGGCCGTCCTGTATCCGGGCCTGCCCACCCACCCGGGCCACGAACTCGCAAAGAAGCAGATGCGGAGCTTCGGTGGCATGGTCTCGGTGCAGTTCAAGGGCGGTGAAGCGGCGGCCCGGAAGGTGGCAGAGTCCACCTCGGTGTTCACGCTGGCGGAGTCCCTGGGCGGCATCGAGTCCCTCATGAACTACCCCTCCGAGATGACCCACGCCTCGGTCAAGGGCACCGAGCTGGCCGTTCCGGTGAACCTGCTCCGACTCTCCTGCGGCATCGAGGACGTGGAAGACCTGCTCGCGGACCTGGACCAGGCCTTCTCCTCCATCCCGTAACCCTCCCGCGAGATGCCACTTAACGGCAGTGCCAGCCACCCGGACTGCCGTTAGATGCCATCTCGCGGAGGGCATGGCTTTCTTGAAGAAAGCCAGCTAGGGTTGGCGTCATGCCACTTCGATCCGACTGGTCCCAACGCAACTGCAGCATGGCGCGCGGCCTGGACATCCTGGGCGATCCCTGGTCCATCCTGGTCCTCCGCGAGGTCTTCTTCGGCAACGGACGCTTCGATGCCATGAGGAGCCGGCTGGAAGTGGCCGACTCGGTCCTCACCAAGCGGCTGGCAGGCCTGGTTGAGTCCGGGCTGCTGGCGAAGAAGGCGTACGACGACGGCGGCCGCACCCGCCAGGAGTACGTCCTCACTCCCAAGGGTGAAGACGCGCTCCCGGTCCTGAATGCCGTCACCATCTGGGCGGAAAAGCACCTGCCCGCCCCCTCGGATCAAGCCCACCTTTATGTCATCCACACCGGCTGCGGGAAACCCACCACCTCGGCGGACACCTGCACCGAATGCGGGGAACGGCTGTCCGCGGCCAACACCAGCTGGCACAGCCGGTCCAGGTCCGAGCATCCCATCCAGCTGTCCACCGCATCCGGGAAAGGAACCGCAGCGTGAGCTCCCTGCCGGAGAAAGCGGCCCAAGTCGCCGGGCCAACCGCAATCCTGCAGCCCCCGCCGGGCCGCCGCCTGCACCCCGCATGGATTGTCGCCGCCGTGGCGTTCCTGGCGCTCGTGGGAGCGGCCGGATTCCGGGCGGCCCCGGGTGTGCTCATGGTCCCGCTGCAGCAGGAGTTCGGCTGGTCCACCACGGTCCTTTCGGCGGCCGTCAGCATCAACCTGGTGCTTTTTGGGCTGACGGCGCCGTTTGCCGCCGCCCTGATGGAACGCTTCGGGGTCCGGGCCGTCACGGCAACCGCCCTGGTCCTGATCGGCATGGGCAGCGCGCTGACGGTGCTGGTGAACCAGTCCTGGCAGATCCTGCTCACCTGGGGGCTGCTGATAGGGCTCGGCACGGGCTCCATGGCGCTGGTCTTCGCCGCCACCGTCGCCAACACCTGGTTCACCAAGAGCCGCGGGCTGGTGATCGGCATCCTCACCGCCGGCAGCGCGGCCGGCCAGCTGGTCTTCCTGCCGTTCATCGCCCTGCTCGCGCAGGATCCCGGCTGGCGCCAAGCCTCCCTGTTGATCGCCGCCGGCGCCCTCGCCGTGGTTCCGCTGGTGTTGAAATTCCTTAAGAACTCGCCGGCCGACGTCGGCGTGCTGCCTTACGGGGCGGAGCCGGCGGACGCAGGAGCGCAGGAGCAGCGGGACGCTACCGCGGCGGTTCCGGAGGCAGGCCGGCGCGCAAACGCTGCCGTCCGCGCGCTGCAGGTGCTCCGCCGGGCCAGCAGGGTCCGGACCTTCTGGGCCCTGGCGGCCGGATTCGCGATCTGCGGGGCCACCACCAACGGCCTGATCGGCACCCACTTCATCCCCTCCGCGCACGACCACGGCATGCCCGAAACCACGGCTGCGGGACTGCTCGCCGTCGTCGGGATTTTCGACATCATCGGGACCATCGCCTCCGGCTGGCTGACCGACCGTTTCAACCCGCGCGTCCTGCTGGCCGTGTACTACCAGTTCCGCGGCATCGGGTTGCTGGTGCTGCCGCTGCTGCTGAACGCCGAGGTGCAGCCCAGCATGATCGTGTTCGTGGTGATCTACGGACTGGACTGGGTGGCCACCGTCCCACCCACGGCCGCCATCTGCCGCGAAACCTTCGGCGCGGACGGCAGCGTGGTCTTCGGGTGGGTGTTCGCAGCCCACCAGCTGGGCGCCGCTGTTGCCGCCATTGCCGCCGGAGCCCTCCGCGACGCCACAGGGCACTACACCTACGCGTGGTTCGGCGCGGCCGCCATGTGCACCATCGCCGCCGTCATCAGCGCCACCATCCGCCGGCACGGCGCACGGGGAACCAGGACAGGGGAAGCAGAGCCAGCCGCGGCCTGATCGGCGGCGGCCCCCGGGGCGCCGCTAGGCTGGTCGAATGGAATCCGTTGCACCCGCCCCTGCCCGTCCCGTTGCCCTGGTCACCGGCGTGGGGCGGCTGGCAAGCATCGGCGCGGGCATTTCCCGCCAGCTGGCCGCGGACGGCTGGGACTTGGTCCTGTCCTACTGGGCAGACTATGACGCCCGCATGGCGTGGGGGAGCGAACCCGAAGACGTGGTCCGCCTCACCGCCGAGCTGGAAGCCATTGGCGCCAAGGTCCATGTCCTTTCGGCCGATTTCCAGGACGCCGGCGTCCCGGACCGGCTCGTGGCCGAGGCCGCGCAGCTGGCCGGTCCGTTGCAGGGGCTGGTGCTCAGCCACGCCGAATCCGTCGATTCAGGGGTGCTGGACACCACCGTCGAATCCTTCGACCGGCACTTCGCCGTCAACACGCGTGCCAGCTGGCAGCTGATTGCCGCCTTCGCCCGGCAGGTAACGGACGACGGCGGCGCGATCGTTGCGCTGACCAGTGACCACACAGCGTTCAACCTTCCCTACGGCGCCTCGAAGGGAGCCCTGGACCGGATCGTGATCGCCGCGGCCCGGGAGCTGGGCCCGCAGGGGATCTCCGCAAACGTGCTGAACCCGGGTCCGGTGGATACGGGCTGGATGTCCGCTGACGTCCGTGAGGAACTCGCGGCCCAACAGCCCACCGGCCGCCTGGGCACCCCGGCGGACATTGCCGGGACCGTCGCCTTCCTGCTGTCGCCGGCCGGCCGCTGGGTATCCGGGCAACGGATCAAGGCCGACGGCGGCTTCTCGGCGTGATCCATCCCTGCCCGGCCCACCTTCCGCGCCGCCCCCTCCCCAACTAGGTCGCAGTAGTTGTCGTTTTGACCCTCCAAAACGACATTAACTGCGACCTAGTTGGGGGGGAGGGGGGTTAGTGGAAGGCGTCCAGGCCGGTGATGTGCCGGCCCAGGATCAGGGTGTGCA
The DNA here is from genome assembly GCF_014639275.1 of Arthrobacter liuii. GTDB lineage: Bacteria > Actinomycetota > Actinomycetes > Actinomycetales > Micrococcaceae > Arthrobacter > Arthrobacter liuii. Next base: position 29,081 of record NZ_BMFW01000004.1, read on the forward strand.
CCTCGTCGGTGCCCTCGTAGGTCCGCACCGATTCCAGGTTCGCGGCGTGCCGCAGCGGTGAGTACTCCGTGGTGATGCCGTTGCCGCCCAGGATGGACCGCGCCTCCCGCGCCACGGCAATGGCTTCGCGGACGTTGTTCAGCTTGCCCAGGGAAATCTGCTCCGGCCGGATGGTCCCGGCGTCCTTCAGCCGGCCCAGATGCAGCGCCAGCAGGGTGCCCTTCTGGATCTCCACCAGCATGTTCACCAGTTTCTCCTGCGTGAGCTGGTAGCCGGCCAGCGGCTTGCCGAACTGCAGCCGCTCCAGCGAGTACGCCAGCGCAGCGTCGTAGGAATCACGGGCGGCTCCCATGGCACCCCAGGCGATCCCGTATCGGGCCTCGTTCAGGCAGGTGAACGGGCCGCGCAGCCCACGCGCACCCGGCAGCAGGGATTCGGGACCCAGCCGGACGTCGTCGAACACCACGTCGCACTGGATGGAGGCGCGCATGGACAACTTCTGGTCGATGGGCGTCGCCGTCACGCCGGGCGTGCCCGCCGGCACCAGGAAGCCGTGCACGCCGTCGTCCGTCATGGCCCACACCACCATGACGCCTGCCACCGAGGCCAGCCCGATCCAGCGCTTGGCACCGTTGAGCACCCAGCCGGCCTCATCCCCCCGGCCGTCCCGCGCCGCGAACGTGGCCATGGAGGCGGGATCTGAACCGGCTGTGGGCTCGGTCAGGGCGAAGCAGCCGACGACCTCGCCGGCGGCCATCCGGGGCAGCCACTCCTGCTTCTGCTCCTCGGAGCCCCAGGTGTGGATGGCGGTCATCGCCAGGGAACCCTGGACGGACACGAAGGTGCGGATGCCGGAGTCCCCGGCCTCCAGCTCCATCGCCGCGAGGCCGTATTCGACGGCGGACCGGCCCGGGCAGCCGTAGCCCTCCAGGTGCATCCCCAGGACGCCCAGCTCACCCAGTTCCGGCGCCAGGTCCAGCGGAAAGACGGCGTCGTCGTACCAGCCGGCAATGTTAGGTTTGATCCGCTGCTGCGTGAAATCACGGACCTTCTGCCGGAGATCCAGTTCCTCCGGGGACAGCAGGGAATCGAGGTCCAGGACGTCGGACGGGCCGGCCGTCATGGCTTCACCTGGAAGTAGCCGCGGGTGGCGGGCAGGAAACGGCAGACGAGAGCCAGCACAACTCCCAGCGCCAGCAGCGCCACGCCGCTGACAAAGGCCCCGCCGACGCCGAAGATCCGGGTATCGCCGTACGCCGGGTCCCACATCTGCACCGCTGAAATGAAGAATGCGGCGGTCAGCAGCAGTGCCCCGGCAAGGGGCAAGATGCCGCGGAACCACAGGTTCCGCGGCGACTCCCGCAGTGTTCCGCGGAAGAACCAGCAGCAGGCAAAGCCGGTCAGGGCGTAGTTGATGGTGCCGGCCAGCAGGGCGGTCACGCCGAGGCCCACCACTACGGTGCGCCGCTGGGAGCGCTTCTTGCGGGCGGCCGCCTGGTTGAGCTGCTTCTCCCGCTCGCGGGCAAACGGGTCCCAATTTGGGTCTTTCCGGTTCGAGTCCACGGCGTCCCCCTCAGTTGTTCGCGTGGTTTGGGCGCAGCGCTGCACCCCCAAATGCAAGTCTCGAATCAGCGTAGTCCCTGCCGGTGCCGCCTGCGAGCAGGAACGCACTCCTGAAACAGGGGAGAACTGCCCATGGCCGGTGTGCATGGGCGCCGTGCCGGGCAACCCTAGACTGATGCCATGCAATCAGGTTCTGTCCTCGCCGTCTGCCGTGTCCACCAGCTCCTCGGGGACCAGGGAAACGTTGGCGTCACGGCCATCGACAAGCGTCCGGCGGACGGTCCGGTGGCGGTCCACAGGCTGGGCCTGCGCGGGGATATCCAGGCCAACAGGGCGCACCACGGCGGGGAGGACCAGGCCGTCTACGCATACTCCCAGGCCGACGCCGATTTCTGGGCCGGCGCCTTGGGCCGGGAGCTGCCGCCGGGCACCTTTGGGGAGAACCTGCGGGTGTCCGGCATCGAAGCCACGCATGCGGTGATCGGGGAGCGGTGGAAGGTGGGGTCCGGCGTCGAGCTCGAAGTCACATCACCGCGCACCCCCTGCGCCACGTTCCAGCGCAGGATGAAGGAACCGCAGTGGGTGAAGCGCTTCACCGAGGAAGGCCGGGTGGGGACATACCTGCGCGTCATCCGCACCGGCAGCATCCAGGCCGGAGACCCCATCGAGCGGACGTTCGTCCCGCGCCACGGCATCACCATCGGCAGGTGGTTCAGTGAACCGGACGCGGCGGTCATCGAGGCCCTCCGCGGTGCAGAGGCCGACGGCGAGATCCGGCTCCAGGACGAATACCACACCAAGTTCGAGGTAGTGCTGCGGCGGCTGGGACGGTAGCCCCCGGCTCCCTGCGCGGCTGTGCGGCGGCCGTGTGCGCAAGCTCACCGCCGGCGTCGGCCTTTCGATTTCCGGTCCGCGGTGTCCTTGCCTTACACTTGAAACATCCCCCACTCCGGAAATCCCTTATTCCTGCCCAATTTTTGAGGCAGGACTGGCAAGTGTTGGGGCCCGCGCAAGCGATGCGGGCATTTTCATAGGGAGAGCCGGCTAAAGAAAACGCTGTACAGACTGCTGGGATAGCAGCCAAGAGATGCAGCGCGAAGTCCTGCCATGGGATTGCGAAAGCGCCGGACTTCTGTGACCGGCCGGTCAACGTTTGCCCGGCACCATCGGCACGTGTACTGCGGCTCCGCTCACCTCGGGTTGTGCCGCCTGGCCCCCTATGGATGAGGAATAACTCTCTATGCCCGAAAACCAGAACGAAACCACCGCTGTTACCGAGGACGCCCCCCTGGCTGCTGCCGAGGTTCCTGTAACCGCTCCCGCCGCAGAGGCTCCCGCTGCTGAGGCTCCTGCCAAGGCTGCCCCCGCCGCGGACGATGACGACGACTCGGTCAAGTTCGTTGACCTCGGCATCGACGCCCGTGTCCTTGCCGCCCTGCAGGATGTCGGGTACGAGAAGCCGTCCCCCATCCAGGCCGCCACCATCCCGCTGCTGCTCCAAGGCCGTGACGTAGTGGGCCTGGCGCAGACCGGTACCGGCAAGACTGCAGCATTCGCAGTGCCGGCGCTGTCCCGCCTGGCCGAACTCCACGACCTCAACGGCCCCTCCCGCAAGACCCAGGCCCTGGTCCTGGCCCCCACCCGCGAGCTGGCCCTCCAGGTTGCCGAGGCGTTCACCTCCTACGCCAAGCACATTGACGACTTCACCGTGCTGCCCGTCTACGGCGGCTCTGCCTACGGCCCCCAGCTCGCCGGCCTGCGCCGCGGTGCCCAGGTTGTTGTCGGTACCCCCGGCCGCGTGATCGACCACATCTCCAAGGGTTCGCTGGACCTGTCCGAACTCCAGTACCTGGTGCTGGACGAGGCAGACGAGATGCTCCGCATGGGCTTCGCCGAAGACGTGGAGCAGATCTTCCAGCAGACCCCGGAGGACCGCCAGGTGGCGCTGTTCTCTGCCACCATGCCGGGCCAGATCCGCCGGATGTCAAAGCAGTACCTGAACGATCCCGCCGAGGTCCAGGTCAAGTCCAAGACCACCACCGGCGCCAACACCCGCCAGCGCTACCTGCAGATCATGGGCCCGCAGAAGCTGGACGCCATGACCCGCATCCTTGAGGTGGAAGAGTTCGACGGCGTCATCGCCTTCGTGCGCACCAAGATGGCCACTGAAGACCTCGCTGACAAGCTCCGTGCCCGCGGCTTCCAGGCTGCCGCCATCAACGGCGACATTCCGCAGCAGCAGCGCGAGCGCACCGTTGACGCGCTGAAGGAGGGCCGGATCGATATCCTGGTGGCCACCGACGTCGCGGCCCGCGGCCTCGACGTGGAGCGCATCAGCCACGTGATCAACTACGACATCCCGCACGACACCGAGTCCTACGTGCACCGCATCGGCCGTACCGGCCGTGCGGGCCGCTCCGGGGACGCGATACTGTTCATGACGCCGCGGGAGAAGTACCTGCTGCGCTCCATTGAGAAGGCGACCCGCCAGCCGGTGGAGCAGATGCACCTGCCCACCGCCGAGACGGTCAACACCCTGCGCCTGGGCAAGTTCGCGGACAAGATCACGGAGACCCTTGAGTCAGAGGATGTCGCCGCGTTCCGTGACCTGATCGCCTCCTACGAGGAAGAGCACAACGTTCCGGCAGCAGAAATCGCTGCGGCACTGGCCGTCATGGCACAGGGCGGCCAGCCGCTGCTGGTCAAGGAACTGCCCGCGGCTCCCGAGTTCCAGAAGCGCGAACGCTCCAAGGACGGCTTCGGCTCACGCGGGCCGACCCGCGCCCTGACTGAGGGCAACGCCACCTACCGGATTGCTGTCGGACGCCGCCAGCGCGTGATGCCCGGCTCGATCGTGGGCGCCATCGCCAACGAGGGCGGCATCTCGTCCTCGCAGATCGGCGGCATCGACATCCGCTCGGACCACTCACTCGTGGAGCTGCCGGCGGACCTGAGCGCAGACCAGTTGCGTGCATTGTCCCGCACGCGGATCGGCGGCGAACTGATCCACCTTGAGCTGGACAACGGCCGCAAGCCCTCGGGCGACCGCGGCGCGTACCAGGGCAACCGTGGCGGGGACCGCGGCGGCAACTTCAAGGGCAGCGGCGGGTTCAAGAAGGAATTCCGGAAGAACGACGGCGAGCGGTCCTCCGCTGACCGTGGTGGCCGTTCGTACAGCGACCGTTCCGAGCGCTCCTTCGGTGACCGCGGCCAGTCCGGCGACTCCCGCTTCGGCGGCCACGGCGACGGCTCCCGCAAGCCCCGCAGCGGCGGCGACAACGGACACCGCGACTTCAACCGCAAGGGCAAGTGGTAAACCTCCCGCGCGTTGAGGAATTGACGACGGCGATGGGCCGGCTTTCGAGCCGGCCCATCGGCGTTTAACCGGGCCGGTGTGGGGCTGGACACATTCCGCTCCCGGAATGGACGTGCCTGGCCCCGGGGAGGCGCTGTCCGCCGTCGTCCTCCCTGCTCTCTTTGGCCCCCGCAGCCCCGGAATCCTGCGGAAAACGGCGCCACTGTCCGGTCAGAACCTACCTGTTCACCGCTGCCTGAACGGGCAGTGATGCCGATTTGTTGGTGCGTAAATCTTCCGGTAGAGTATTTACTCGTTGCCCCCCTAGCTCAGTGGTAGAGCGCGTTCTTGGTAAGAACGAGGTCACCGGATCGATTCCGGTGGGGGGCTCTGAATGAGGGCCTGTGTCAAGGCGGTTTGACCGGCTTGACACAGGTTTTTCTCATTCGTGGCGGTGTAGCTCAGTTGGTTAGAGCGCACGACTCATAATCGTGAGGTCGGGAGATCGAGCCTCCCCACCGCTACAGGCTAAGCCCCCGGGATCCGTGAGATTCCGGGGGTTTTCTTTATTCGTGGCGCCAGCAGGGTGGCCAACGTCAACACCGCCGTCTTCAACCCGGCCAGCGACTACGCCGTGGCCCGGGGCGCAGGCGGCACCGGGAGCACATGGTGACCCAGCGGGGGGACAGCGGAATCCGTCGGCCCCCGCGTCCTGCTTAACCGTGACAAGGGGAGTGATCCGCAGTAGCTTGGCAGCACCTGGCGGATGGGGAATTCGGTGGACTTTTTCACGGTGGTGATGGAGCCGTTCCGGTGGCTGGTGTCCAGCATCATGGTGGCTTTCCACGACTGGCTGGGCGCGACAGGCATGGCGCCGGGGACCGGCTGGACCTGGACCCTGTCCATCATCGGACTGGTGCTGGTCATCCGTGCGGCCCTGATCCCCGTGTTCCTGGCCCAGGTCAGGGCCCAGCGCCGGATGCGGCTCCTGCAGCCGGACCTGAAGGAACTCCAGGACAGGTACAAGGGCAGGACGGACCAGGCGTCGCGGCAGGCCATGGCCCAGGACCAGATGGCGCTTTACAGGAAGCACGGCACCAACCCGTTCTCGGCATGCCTGCCGCTGCTGATCCAGACGCCGTTCTTCCTGGCCCTTTTCCAGGTGCTGTCCGGAATCTCCAACGCCGCGGGAAAGGGCGAAGGCATCGGCGCGATGAGCCGCGAGCAGGTGCTGGAGTTCGAATCGTCCAGCATCTTCGGGGCGCCGCTTTCCGCCTCGCTGCTGCACGGGGGCGGCGACTTCACCGCCGTGGCCGTGCTCGCCGTCGCCATGATCCTGGTGATGACCGCGTGCCAGTTCCTCACCCAGAAACTTGTGGCCTCACAGACCATGGCCGGGCAGGACGCCGACAATCCCCTGATACGCCAGCAGAAGATCCTCCTCTACGTGCTGCCGGTGATTTTCGGTGTGGGCGGGATCTTTTTCCCGATCGGAGTCCTGGTCTACTGGACGGTCTCCAACCTTTGGACCCTGGGGCAGCAGTTCCTGGTGGCCCGAAGGCCTATGCCGGTTTGATCTCCGAGGGCAGAATGGGCGCATGGCGCAACTGATCTACTCCGGCCTCATGTCCTTGGACGGCTACACGGCGGATACCAACGGGAAATTTAACTGGGCGGCCCCCGATGAGGAAGTCCACGCCTTCGTCAACGACCTGGAACGGGACGTGGGCACCTTCCTCCTCGGACGCAGGATGTATGAGGTGCTGTCCGTGTGGGAAACCATGGGCACGGAGGAGGACCCGCCGGTGATCCAGGACTATGCCCGCATCTGGCAGGCCGCAGAGAAGGTGGTGTTCTCGGCATCGCTGGATGACGCCCCTGCGCCCCGTACCCGGCTGGAGCGGCAGTTCGTTCCGGCGGAAATCCGCGAGCTGAAGGCCACCACCGAAGGAAAGATCAGCATCGGCGGCCCCACGCTCGCTGGGCACGCCCTCAAGGCGGGGTTGGTGGACGAATGCCAGCTGTTCATCAATCCGGTCACCGTGGGCGGCGGCCTGCGCTTCCTGCCGGACGGCCTGGACGCGCGGCTGGAACTCCTTGAGGAACGCCGGTTCGGCAACGGCGTGGTGTACCTGCGTTACCGCGCACTCTGAACCGCAGGCGCGGGACGGCCCTGCACCGCGAAGAGCGTGAACACCAAGGCCACCAGGGCCGTGCCCACCAGCAGGAGCAGCCCGATCGAATAGCTGCGCGTCGCGGCGTCATACGTTGCCCCCATGACCAGCGGGGGAAAGTAGCCGCCCAGGCCGCCCGCGGCACTCACGATGCCGCTGATGCTGCCCACCTTTCCTGCCGGCGACAGGACACCCACCCAGGCGAAGACGCCGCCGGCCCCCAGGCCCAGCGCCCCAGCCATGGCGACGAAGGTGGCACCTGCCGGGACCTCGCCGTCGGGCCGCAGGTTCACCACCCAGCCCAGGACGGCGACGGCGGCAAGCGCCACGAGCACCACCGGCTTGGGTCCCAGCTTGTCCGCGAGCACCCCGCCCACCGGACGGGCAAGGACAGCGGCCAGGGCAAATCCCGCCGTGCGCGCGCCGGCGCCCGCAGGGTCGAGGCTGTACACGTCCCGCAGGTAGGTGGGCAGGTACGTGGCAAAGGAAACGAAGCCGCCGAAGACTACGGCGTAGAGGAAGCACATCTTCCAGGTGACCGCCGTCCTGGCGGCATCCATAAGCTTTGGCAGCACCGGTGCGTGGTTGGGCGCCCAGTCCGGCGATTCCTTCATGAGGAACCAGACCAGCGCCGCCATCACGGCCAGGATGCCGGAGATCAGCAGGTGCGTGGGAAAGTATCCAATCCACGTGACGAGCCGCGGATTCAGGAAAGCCGCCAGCGCGGTTCCTCCCATCCCCGCCCCAAAAACCCCAGTGGCGAAGCCACGCCTGGCAGGCTCGTACCAGGCGCTGACGAACGGGATACCGACGGCGAACACGGTCCCGGCGACGCCGAGCAGCAGCCCGGCCCCCAGCACCAGGGCGAAGGAACTGATGAGGCCGCCCACGGACACCAGGAGGATGGGCGGGATGGCGGCAAGCAGGACAAAGGTGAACATGGCCCTGCCGCCGTACTTGTCCGTAAGGGTGCCCACCACGATCCGGCCCAGCGACCCGACAAACACGGGCATGGCCACCAGGATCCCCGTGGTGGCCGGCGTCAGGGCCAGGTTCTGGGTGTAGAAGGCGCCCAGCGTGGCTACCGAGTTCCACGCCCAGAACCCTGCCACGGACGCCGCCGTCGCCAGCGCCAGGTTCAGCGCCCTGCCCGGGCCTGGCGTTGAAGTTGCTTCCGCCACTGCTTGCTCCTCACCACATCATCCAAGCCGCGCCGCCGGTCAGCGGTTGCGGGTGTCCCTGTCCGGCGTGCCCACTGCCGACCAGCCCCGGCCCCTGGTCTCCCTGTCCCGCGAGCGGTAGACGATGTATGGGCGGAACAGGTAGTGCAGGGGTGCCGTAAAGGCGTGCACCAGCCGGGTGAACGGCCAGATGACGAATAGTGCCATCCCCACCAGCGTGTGCAGGTGGAAGGTGAACGGGGCAGCTGCCATCGCCGCGATGTCAGGCTGGAAGATGAACAGCGACCGGAACCAGGGGGCCACGGTTTCCCGGTAGTTGTGCCCGTGTTCGCCTTCGAAGACGCTGGCGAGGGTGGTGAACAGGCCAAAAACGATGGCAGCGGTCAGCACCACGTACATGGTCTTGTCGTTCTTGGTTGTGGCCATGAAGACCGGCCCGGTGGTGCGCCGCCGGTAAATCAGCAGCGCTATCCCGCCCAGCGTCCCCACCCCCGCGACGCCGCCCACCAGGAGGGCGTTGAAGTGGTAGAACTCCTGGCTCATTCCCACAGCTTCCGTCCAGGCCATGGGGATCACCAGGCCAAAGAAGTGGCCCGCGATGACAGCCAGCAGCCCGAAGTGGAACAGCGGCGAGGCGATCCGCAGGAGCCTGGATTCGTACAGCTGGGAGGACCTGGTGGTCCAGCCGAACTGGTCGTACCGGTAGCGCCACACCAGGCCGCCCACCAGCACCACCACCATGACGTACGGCAGGACGCCCCACAGGACGGTGTCCCAGGTGTTAAGGACGACGGGGGCCCCTGGCTCCGTGGCCAGCGCCGCCCCGGGTGCCGGCATGGTCAGCCCCTCCTGACAGGCAGCAGCCGCGGGTCGTAGGGGTCCAGCCCCACGCTTTCGGTGGGTGGACCGTATCCGGCCATGCGCATCACTTCCTGCTCGTCCTGCGGTGACTTTCCTGGCAAGGTGGCGCAGATGGCCGCCAGGATCCGGGCGTGCGGCAGGTTGTCCCGCAGCAGCCCGAACCGAAGCATTTCCAGGCTGGCCCGGTAGCGTTCCAGCAGTCCGCGCCCCGCCGTGGGATCAACCCGGGCTGCGAACTCGAGCACCATGGGGAGGTAGTCGGGAAGTTCCCCGTCCAGGTCCACCAGGACGCCGCTGTGCCGGTAGGCCTCCTTGAAGAAGCCCAGCACTTCACCGCGGCGCCGGGTGTCCCCGTCAGTCCAGTAGCTCAGGTGCAGGGCGTGCCGCCTGCCGAGGTCGAACTCACGGACGTACTGTGACTGCAGTTCCATGGGTGGGGTGGCCTCCAGGAGGTCCAGCACCGGTACGAATTCCGGCAGCATCCCGGGAAACTCGGACAGCGCGGCCCGGACCAGGGGAACCCGCTCCACCAGTTCCTCATCCGGGTAGGACAGGCACCAGGCCGCGGCAAGGTAGAGCACCTGGTCGCGGCGGTTCATGGCTGGTCCTCGGCGCCGGCCAGTGTATCGGGCTGGGGCCCCTTGTCCGGGAACAGTCCCGGCGGAGCGCCGCGGCCGTCCCAGTTCAGCAGGTTCACCCTCCCGCGCAGGCCCGCCCCTTCCGCGATCGTGTCCGTGCTCTGCCGGTCCCGCAGGGCGTTGAACGTATCAACGGCCACCGGGACGGGCCTCCCGCTTGCCTCGCCGAACGGAGCCGAATCCTGCATGCCCGGCCCGCCGTCGAAATCCAGGGAGCAGCCCAGCTCCTCCAGGTCGTGGGCCTGTTCCAGGTGGGCCTTGGGAATGACGTAGCGCTCGCTGTATTTGGCGATGGCCATCAGCCGGTACATGTCGTACATGCCCTGCCCGTCCATGCCCACGGACTCCGGGATGGACTCGTCCGGGTCTTCGCCCAGGCTGATGCCGCGCATGAAGGAACGCATGGCCGCGAGCTTCCGCAACACGGCGGTGACCCGCTCCGTGTCCCCGGCGGTGAAGAGTTCGGCCAGGTACTCCACCGGGATCCGCAGGGCGTCGATGGCGCCGAACAGGTTGCCGGCGTCCTCGCCGTCGTGGCCCTGGTCGCGGAGCAGGTCAACCACGGGGGAGAGCGGCGGCACGTACCAGACCATGGGCATGGTGCGGTACTCCGGGTGCAGCGGCAGGGCCACTTTGTAGACCTTGGCCAGGGCGTACACGGGCGATCGCCGGGCGGCGTCAAGCCAGTCCTCCGGAATGCCCTGCGCCCGGGCGTCGGCCTGGACGCGGGGGTCGTGGGGGTCCAGCAGCACGTCCATCTGGGCGTCGTAGAGGTCCTGCGGGTCGGTGACGGACGCTGCCGCGGTGACGGCATCGGCGTCGTACAAAAACAACCCCAGGTAGCGCAGCCGCCCCACGCATGTTTCGGAGCAGACGGTGGGCAGGCCAACCTCCACGCGGGGGTAGCAGAACGTGCACTTCTCGGCCTTGCCGGTCTTGTGGTTGAAGTAGATCTTCTTGTAAGGGCAGCCGGTGACGCACTGGCGCCAGCCGCGGCACCGGTCCTGGTCCACCAGCACAATCCCGTCCTCCACCCTCTTGTAGATCGCGCCGGACGGGCAGGACGCCATGCAGGACGGGTTCAGACAGTGTTCGCAGATCCGGGGCAGGTAGAACATGAAGGTCTGCTCGAAGGCGAACTTGATCTTGTCCTCGGACTCGCGCCGGACCTTCTCCACGAGCGGATCCAGGTGGCCGTGGTCCTGGGAACCGCCCAGGTTGTCATCCCAGTTGGCGGACCACGTGATCTTGGTGTCCTCGCCGGTGATCAGCGACTTGGGACGGGCCACGGGGAAGTCGTCGCCCAGGGGAGCGTCCACCAGGGTTTTGTAGTCGTAGGTCCACGGCTCGTAGTAGTCCTTGAGCTCGGGCTGGACGGGGCTGGCGAAGATGCCGAACAGCTTCTTCACCCTGCCGCCGGCCTTCAGCGCCAGCTTGCCGCGCCGGTTCAGGGTCCAGCCGCCGTACCAGCGGTCCTGGTCCTCGTAGCGGCGGGGGTAGCCCTGCCCGGGCCGGGTCTCCACGTTGTTGAACCACACGTATTCCATGCCGGCACGGTTGGTCCACGCCTGCTTGCAGGTCACGGAGCACGTGTGGCAGCCGATGCATTTGTCCAGGTTCATCACCATGCCCATCTGGGCCATCACGCGCATCAGTACTGCACCTCCTGCGAGCGGCGGCGCACCGTGGCCACCATGTCGCGCTGGTTTCCGGTGGGGCCCAGATAGTTGAAGGCGTAGGCCAGCTGGGCGTAGCCGCCGGCCAGGTGCGACGGTTTCACCAGCAGCCGGGTCACCGAGTTGTGGATGCCGCCGCGCCGCCCGGTGGCCTCCGACTTGGGGACGTCGATGGTGCGTTCCTGGGCATGGTGGACGTAGACCACGCCGGCCGGCATGCGGTGGCTGACAATCGCGCGCGCCACCAGGACCCCGTTGACGTTGGTGCATTCCACCCAGTCGTTGTCACGGACCTTGATAGCATTGGCGTCGGCCGGGCTCATCCACACCGTTGGCCCGCCGCGGGACAGGGAGAGCATCAGCAGGTTGTCCTGGTACTCGGAATGGATGGACCACTTCGAGTGCGGCGTCAGGTACCTGACGGTCACCTCCATGGCACCGTCGGAACCCAGCCGGGGCTCGCCGAACAGCCGGTGCATGTCCAGCGGCGGCCGGTAGATGGGCAGGGACTCGCCAATGTCGGTGATCCAGTCGTGGTCAAGGAAGAAATGCATCCGGCCGGTAAGGGTGTGGAAGGGCTTGAGCCGTTCGATGTTGATGGTGAACGGCGCATACCGCCGGCCGCCGGTTTCCGAGCCGGACCATTCGGGGGAGGTGATCACCGGGACCGGCCCTGCCTGGGTCTGGGCGAAGGTGATGAACTTTTCCTCCGAGCCCTCCGCCAGGTCCGCGAGCTTCTGTCCCGTGCGGACCTCCAGGTCCTTGAAGCCCTGGACGGACAGGGCACCGTTGGTGGTCCCGGAGAATGCCAGGATCGCCTCGGCCATCTTCGCGTCCGTGTCCATGGCGGGCCGGCCATCCGCCGCGCCACCCAGCATCACCCCGTTGGAGTGGCTGAGCCGCTGCAGTGGTCCGGCCATTTTGTAGGTGACGTTCTTGACGGTGAAGCCCAGCTTGTCAGCCAGGGGCCCGACGGCGGCGAGCTTGTCCGCGATGGCCGTGTAGTCCCGCTCCACCACGGAAAAGACGGGCATGTTCTGCCCCGGCACCGCCGGAATGTCCGGGTCCCGCCAGTCCCGGACCCGGCCGCCGGGCTGGGCCAGCTGGCCCGGGGTGTCGTGCTGCAGCGGCACGCTCACCAGGTCCCGCCGGACGCCGAGGTGGGTTTGGGCCTGCCGGGAAAATTCCCTGGCCAGCAGGTGGAAGGTGTCAAAGTCGGTCTTGGTTTCCCAGGGCGGGTCGATGGCGGGGCTGAACGCGTGCACGAACGGGTGCATGTCCGTCGAGGAAAGATCGTGCTTTTCGTACCACGTGGCAGCGGGGAACACGACGTCGGAAAGCAGCGTGGTGGACGTCATCCGGAAGTCGGCGGAGACCAGGAGGTCCAGCTTTCCCTCCGGCGCCACCTGGTGCCAGGCCACATCCCGCGGCTTGAGCTCCTCCGCGCTGTCCCCGCCCAGGACGTTGTTGTGGGTGCCCAGCAGGTTGCGCAGGAAGTATTCGTTGCCCTTGGCGGAGGAACCGAACAGATTGGAGCGCCACAGCACCAGCGTCCGCGGCCAGTTGGCCGGCGCGTCGACATCCTCGATTGCGGGGTTGAGGGTGCGGTTCTTCAGGGCCTCGGCGATGTAGGCCGGTGTATCCGGCGAGGTCCCGGCGTCGACGGCGGCCTCCGCCTCATCCGCCACGTCCAGGGGATTGCGGTCGAACTGGGGGTAGAACGGCATCCAGCCGAGGCGGGCGGACTGGGCGATGGCGTCCGCCGTGTGCATGCCGTCCAGCTTTCCGGTGGACAGCGGCGACTTCAGGGCGTCCGCCGAATAGCCGTCCTGCCGCCACTGGTCCGTGTGCATGTACCAGTAGCTTGTGCCCGTCATGGTCCGCGGCGGCCGTGACCAGTCCAGGGCGTTGGCCAGGGACACCCAGCCGGTGACGGGCCGGGTTTTCTCCTGGCCCACGTAGTGCGCCCAGCCACCGCCGTTGCGGCCCATGCAGCCGGTGAGCATCACCAGTGCCAGCACCGCCCGGTAGGTGGCGTCGCCGTGGAACCACTGGCAGATGCCGGCCCCCATGATGATCATGGAGCGGCCCTTTGACTGCTCCGCGTTCCGGGCGAATTCCCGTGCCACCCGGATGCAGGCCTGCGCCGGAACACTGGTGATCTCCTCCTGCCACGCCGGGGTGTAGGGGGTGGCGGCGTCGTCGTAGCCCGCTGCCCACTCGCCGGGAAGGCCTTCCCTGCCCACGCCGTACTGGGCCAGCATGAGGTCGAACACGGTGGTCACCAGGTGGCCGCCAACCTCCATCACCGGGACGCCCCGGCGCAGGATGCTGCCTTCGCCGCCTGCGTCCTCGAAACAGGGGAGCAGGATTTCAGCGCTCTCCCCGGACACTTCGCGGAGGGACAAGGCCGGTTCGATCCCCTCAAGGTCCAGGTTCCATTTGCCTTCGCCGCTTGCCGAGTAGCGGAATCCCATGGATCCGTTGGGAACGGCGGCACGGGCCGCCGCCTTGTCGAACAAGACGGTGCGGAACGCTGCGTCCTCAGCCACGGACTCACCCGGGACGTCAAGGGCGGTGAGGAATTTCGACGGCGTGAGGGCGCCGTCGTCGGTCTTCTCCAGCCTGACCAGGAAGGGAAGGTCCGTGTACTGCTTCACGTAGTCCGTGAAGAACGGCACCTGCCGGTCCACGAAGAACTCCTTGAGCATCACGTGGCCCATGGCCATTGCCAGTGCAGCGTCCGTTCCCGCCTGCGCCGGAAGCCATTCATCGGCGAACTTGGTGTTGTCCGCGTAGTCAGGGCTGACCGTGACCACCTTGGTGCCGCGGTACCGGACCTCGGTCATCCAGTGCGCGTCCGGCGTGCGTGTCACCGGAACATTGGATCCCCACATCATGAGGTAGCGGGCGTCCCACCAGTCTCCGGATTCGGGAACGTCGGTCTGGTCCCCAAAAACCTGGGGGCTGGCGACGGGAAGGTCGGCGTACCAGTCGTAGAAGGACGTCATCACGCCGCCGATGAGCTGGATGAACCGCGTCCCCACGGCATGGGACACCATGGACATGGCCGGGATGGGGGAGAAGCCGGCGCACCGGTCCGGGCCATAGGTTTTGATCGTGTTCACGTGCGCCGCGGCGGCAATCTCGATGGCTTCCTGCCAGGACACGCGCACCAGGCCGCCTTTGCCCCGGGCCTGCTGGTAGCGGCGCCGCTTTTCCGGGTCGGCGGCTATCTCGGCAAAGGCCAGCACCGGGTCACCCAGCCGGGCCTTCGCCTCGCGGTACATCTCCACCAGGACGCCCCGGGCATAGGGAAAGCGAACCCGGGTGGGGGAGTAGGTGTACCAGGAAAAGGCTGCCCCGCGCGGGCAGCCCCTTGGCTCGTACTCAGGGCTGTCCGCCCCTACAGACGGATAATCCGTCTGTTGCGATTCCCACGTGATGATGCCGTCCTTGACATACACCTTCCAGGAACACGACCCAGTGCAGTTCACCCCGTGCGTGGAGCGCACCACCTTGTCATGGCTCCAGCGGTCGCGGTAGAAAATGTCACCTTTGCGGCCGCCCTCCCGGAACACCGCCCTGCCATCATCTGTCTCATCCCACTTCGTGAAGAAACGGCCCAGCTTCAACATTGCTTCTGATGCGGGTCCATCTAACCCCGCATGGGGTCCGGCAGTCATGCCCCAAAGCTAGGCGGGCGCTTTAAAGGCGGGATAGGGCACAAAGGCCCTGTTCAGGGCCATGTTGCTTCTGCATGGAGGGACCGGGCATGCACAATGGGTCCATGACACGTATCGCCATTATTGGCGGCCACGGGAAAGTGGCCCTCCTCCTGTCCGCCCTCCTCACCGGCGAGGGCCACTCCGTCACCTCGTTCATCCGCAATCCGGACCACGGCGGCGACGTCGCTGCCACCGGCGCCACGCCCGCGGTCCTGGACGTGGAGAATTCGACGACGGCGGCCATCGCCGAGGCCCTGGCCGGCCATGACGCCGTGGTCTGGTCCGCCGGCGCGGGCGGCGGCAATCCGGAGCGCACCTACGCGGTGGACCGGGACGCCGCCATCCGCTCCATGGATGCTGCTGCCCAGGCCGGCGTGGACCGGTACGTCATGGTGTCCTACTTCGGGGCGGGCAAGGACCACGGCGTGCCGGAAGGCAACAGTTTCTTCGCCTACGCGGAGGCCAAGGCGGCCGCGGACGAGTACCTGCGCGGCACCGGCCTGGCGTGGACCATCCTTGGTCCCGGCGCGCTGACGGACAAACCCGGAACGGGACTGATCGACGTCGACCCCTCCCCGGAAGGGGACCGTGACACGTCCCGTGCCAACACGGCCATCGTGGCAGCGGCAGTGCTTGACCTGCCCCGGACGGCCGGCCGGACCATCGAATTCCGCGACGGCACCCTGCCCGTGGCGGCGGCCCTGGAACCGGACGCCTAACCGTCCGCCGGCGTGGGCGCTGCCAGCTCCAGGTCCAGGGAGTTCCTTTCCACGTAGTCCAGGGCGCAGCGCACCGCGCCCACCGTCACGATGGAATCACCCAGCGGGGATACGGCCACCCGTGCCGGGGTGGCTGTGTACTCCTTCAGGCGCTCGGTGATGGGCGCGAGGAGCACGCCTGCGGAATCGGCCACGCCGCCGCCGATCACCACCAGCTCGGGGTTGAGCATGGTGGCCACGGTCCCCACCACCCGTGCCATCCTGTCCGCCAGGCGTTCCAGGATGCCCAGCGCCACGGCATCCCCTTCGGCCGCGGCGGAGAAGACCTGCTCTGCCTCCACCCGACCGGGCCCGAAGGCACGGAGGGTGGTTGGGGCGGAGGCAGCCAAGGCTTCGGCGGCCCAGGTGCGGGCCAGGTGGGCGATGCCGTAGGTGTCACCCACGCCTTCCACCAGGTCCAGGTAGGCAAGCTCCCCGGCGCTGCCGCGGGTTCCGTGCACCAGCCTGCCGCCCTCCATGATGCCGGACCCCAGCCGTTCGCTGGCCAGGATCACCACCACGTCGTCGATCCCCGCGGCTGCGCCCTGCCACCTGTCGCCCAGGGCGGCAAGGTTGGCGTCGTTCTCCAGCAGCACAGTCCAGCCCCGGGTCGCCTTGAGGGCGGGGCGCAGTCCCAGGTCGAAGAGCCCCCAGAACTCCTGGGTGGCCACCACATCCCCATGCCGGTCCACGGGCGCGGCCACTCCGGCGCAGACGGCAAGCACCTGCCCGGGATCCATCCCCGCTGAGCGCAGGGCCGCCGCGGCCACGGCGTCGATAAAGGCGATGCGTTCCCCCGACCCGACGTCCTTGGCCTGGAAGGGGCGGCTGGACCGGCCCAGGGTCGTGCCGCGGAGATCGGAAACCACCACGGTGACCTTGGAGTAGCCGATATCCATGCCCAGGACCACGCCGGCGCGCTCATTGAGCTCGAACCGGCGCGCGGGGCGGCCCTTCTGGTACCCGCCGAACTCGCGCTGGTTTTCCAGCTCCACGATCCACCGCCGCCGCACCAGGTCCTCACAGACGGCGATGGTGGTGGCCCGGGTCAGGCCGGTGGCCGCCATGACGTCCGTGACCGTCACGGCCGCGGACGCGCGCATGAACTCCAGGACCGCGCCGGCGCTGACCCTCCGCAGCAATTGGGGGGTGGCCGGAACCAGCTCAGGCATGCTGTTGACCTTCCTGTGCAAAGCACCAGATAATACTTGAGGAAGTAAATTTAGACTCAATATAAATATAGCCGCACTGAAGAAAAGGGTCAGTCCTTGTCCCCCACTGCCACTCTGGCAACCCTGTCCGACTCTGACCGTCTGGCCGACCCCAACTGGTGGCGCCAGGCCTCCGTCTACCAGATCTATCCGCGCAGCTTCGCTGACTCCAACGGCGATGGCATCGGTGACCTGAAGGGCATCACCGCCAAGGTCCCGTACCTGAAGTCCCTGGGGATCGACGCCGTCTGGCTGAGCCCGTTCTACCCCTCCGCGCTCGCCGACGGCGGCTATGACGTGGACGACTACCGCGACGTCGATCCGAAACTGGGCACGCTGGCGGACTTCGACGAAATGGCCAAGACCCTGCACGACGCCGGCATCAAACTGATTGCCGACATCGTCCCGAACCACTCCTCCAACCGGCACCAGTGGTTCCAGGAAGCGCTGGCCGCGCCCAAGGGTTCCCCTGCCCGGGACCGCTACATCTTCCGTGACGGCAAGGGCCCCAACGGTGAGTTCCCGCCGTCGGACTGGGACTCGGTGTTCGGCGGACCGGCGTGGGAGCGCATCACCGAACCGGACGGCACCCCTGGCCAGTGGTACATGCACATCTTCGCCAAGGAACAGCCGGACCTGAACTGGTCCAACCGGGAGATCCGCGATGATTTCCTCAAGACCCTGCGCTTCTGGTCGGACCGGGGCGTGGACGGTTTCCGGGTTGACGTGGCACATGCGCTCACCAAGGACCTCACCGAGCCGCTGCTCTCCAAGCTGGAGCTGAGCGCGGCCAACACGGGAGTGGACGGATTTGACGACGGCACGCACCCGTTCTGGGACCGCGACGAAGTGCACGAGATCTACGCCGAATGGCGCGAGGTGTTCAACGAGTACAACCCGCCGCGCACCGCCGTCGCCGAAGCCTGGGTCCACGCCACCCGCCGGGCCCGGTACGCCAGCCCCCAGGGCCTGGGCCAGGCGTTCAACTTCGACCTGCTCCAGGCCGACTTCGACGCCGCCGAGTACCGCGAAATCATCACCCGCAACCTCGCCGAGGCCGCTGCCACCGGCGCCTCCTCCACCTGGGTGTTTTCCAACCACGACGTCGTCCGCCACGCCACGCGCTACGGCCTGCCGCAGGTGGCCAAGGCGAAGGCCGGCGCCAAGGGCCAGGACGGCAAGGACTGGCTGCTCGCCGGCGGCCCCAAGGACCAGCTGGACGTGGACCTCGGTGAACGCCGGGCCCGCGCCGCCACCTTGCTGATGCTGGCCGTTCCCGGATCCGCCTACCTCTACCAGGGCGAAGAACTGGGCCTGCAGGAAGTGGCCGAGATTCCCGAATGGGAACGGCAGGACCCGTCCTTCTTCCGCAACAAGGGAGTGGAAATCGGCCGCGACGGCTGCCGCGTCCCGCTGCCCTGGACGGTGGAAGGCACCTCCTTCGGGTTCGGCGACGGCGGGTCCCACCTGCCGCAGCCGGACTGGTTCAGCAAGTACGCCGTCCAAGCCCAGGACGGAACTGAAGGCTCCACCCTGGAGCTCTACCGCAAGGCCCTGAAGCTGCGCCGTGAACTGCTCACCAATGAGGACCTCGAATGGGTGGAGAACGCCAACCCGGACGTGCTGCACTTCAAGCGCCCCAACGGCTGGACGTCCGTGACCAACTTCGGGAACACCGCCGTCGACCTTCCCGCCGGCACGGTGCTGGTCAGCAGCGCTCCCCTGGAGGACGGCAAGCTGCCGGCCAGCACCACGGCGTGGCTGCGCTGATGAGCCGTTCCCGCGGAAGCGGGTGCCCCTGATGCAGGAAGTCATCTACGGCTGCATGGGCCTTGGCGGCAGCTGGTCTGACGAGCCCCATGGAACCCAGCATGTGGACCAGGCCGCTGCCGCGGTCCAGGCCGCGCTCGACGCCGGCATCACCCTGTTCGACCACGCGGACATCTATCGCAGCGGCAAGTCCGAAGCCGTGTTCGGCGAGGTGCTGGCTGGCACGCCCGGGCTCCGGGACCGCGTCCGGCTGCAGACCAAGTGCGGGATCAGGTTGAACGAACGGGGCCTGGCCACCCACTACGACCTGAGCCGGGACGCCATCCTGGAGCGGGTCAACGGCAGCCTTAACCGGCTCCGGACGGACTATGTGGACATCCTCCTGCTGCACCGCCCGGACCCCCTCGCGGATCCGGCGGAGGTGGCATCCGCCGTCGGGCAGCTCATGGCGGAGGGCAAGGTCCGGCACCTGGGCGTTTCCAACATGTCAGCCGCCCAGATCGAGGTGCTGCAGGACCGGCTGGAGACGCCGGTGGTGGCCAACCAGCTCGAGATGAGCCTGCTCAAGCGGGCGTGGCTGGAAAGCCAGGTCCTGGTGAACCACCCGGAGCACCTGGACTACAGCTTTCCGCACGGCACGCTGGAGTACTGCACCCGCAACAACATCACCCTGCAGGCGTACGGCTCGCTGGCCCGCGGTGCCTACACCGGTGCCGAAACCGGGAGCCCCAGTTCCGCGGAGGCGGCCACCGCGGAACTGGTGGCGGAGCTCGCGGGGGAGTACAGCACCTCCGGCGAAGCCATCCTGCTGGGGTGGCTGATGAAGCATCCAGCGGGCATCGCGCCGGTGATCGGCACGGCCAACCCGGACCGGATCCGCGCCTGTGCCGACGCCGCCAGGGTGGCCCGGGCCATGACCCGCGCCGACTGGTACCGGCTCTGGGTCACGGCGCGGGGCAGCAACATCCCCTGACCCGCCCCAAGTAGGTAGCGCCAGGTGTCGTTTTGAACCCTCAAAGCGACACTTGGCGCTACCTACTTGGGTCAGGGGGCCGGTCACAACCCGTTTAGTTCGTATTGATCCCCACAAGCTGGCCGTTTTCTTCGCCGTGCCGCTTGCGGGCCGGATACTGTAGAAAGCATGACGTCTACCATCGCCACCGAGACCGTAAGGCCGGAACGCAATATCCCCGCAGAGATCGCCCGCTCCTGGCTGCTGGTCAATGCCATGAAGCCGGAGCTCTTCGACCAGTCGGCAGTTTCCCGCGCCGACTCGATCATCCTGGATATTGAAGATGCCGTGGACCCCTCCCAGAAAGACCAGGCCCGGAACAACGTCATCGACTGGCTGACCGCCGGCGGCAAGGCCTGGGTCCGCATCAATGACGCCACCAGCCCGTTCTGGGCCGATGACCTCGCCGGCCTGCGCGGCACCCCGGGCCTGCTGGGTGTCATGCTCGCCAAGACCGAATCCGCGGACCAGGTCACCGAGAGCTTCCACCGCATGGACGGCAAGACCCCCGTCATCCCCCTCGTCGAATCCGCGCTTGGCATCGAGGAAGCCAACCACATCGCCAAGGCGCAGGGCGCGTTCCGCCTGGCCTTCGGTTCCGGCGACTTCCGCCGCGATACCGGCATGGCCGCCACTCCGGAGGCCATGGCCTACCCCCGCGCCAAGCTCGTGGTCGCCAGCCGCGTGGGCAACCTGCCGGGGCCCATCGACGGCCCCACCGTGGGCACCAACCACCCCATCCTGCGCGAGCAGACCGGCATCACCGTGATGATGGGCATGACCGGCAAGCTCTGCCTGGCCATCGACCAGACCCCGGTGATCAACGAGGTCATCAGCCCCACGCCGTCGGACGTCGCCTGGGCCACCGACTTCATGAACGACTTCGAGGCCAACGGCCGCGTGATCCGTGACGGCTCCGACCTGCCCCGCCTGGGCCGCGCCGAGAAGATCATGAAGCTCGCGGTAGCCTTTGGGGTGCAGCCCGCGCTGTAGCGCCCACCCCATCAGTTCAGGAGACCCCGTGACCGATACCCGCTATCTGGTCCACGGGGTCTTTTGGGATGGTCCGCCGGCTTCCCGGGCAGGAGACGCTTCCAATGCTGCGGACGCTTCAAGAGATGCGGACGACGGCGGCGCCCCGGTTCTGCGCCTCCAGTCACCTGAGGGGGACTTCCGGCAGTTGGGCCTCCACGCCGGCGCGCGCCTGGGCTTCGAGGTGGTCCGGCCGGGCAAGTCCTGCCTGGGCCACGTCCAGGTCCACTCAGCAAGCTCCCGCAGCCATGTCCCCTGCGCCTCCGGCGCCCAGGCCGTCCGCGGAAAGCAGTGCGAGCGGTGCTTTGTGCTGGACGAGTCCCGGCTGATGCACGATTTCCACCGCGGCGGCCGGTCACCCCCGGCCTGCGCCAGTACCTGATGCAGGAACACTGGCTGTATGTCGCCACTTTCGCCGGCGGTGCCACCAAGGTGGGAACGGCCTCCGGCCCGCGCAAGTGGAACCGGCTGGCTGAGCAGGGTGCCGCAGTGGCCGGTTATGTTGCCAGGGCGCAGGATGGCCGGGTGGTGCGGATCCTTGAGGACCTGGTGACAGCCGACGTCGGCCTGGCGCAGCAGGTACGTTCCGCGGCCAAGGCGGACGCGCTGCTGCAGCCGCTCCCGGACACCGCGCTGAACGCCATCAATGCGAGCGCGGCCGGAGAGGTGCGGGCGCTGCTGGCGCGGACCGCCGTCGACGGTTTCGAGATTGTGAAGGAGGAGTGGGTCCGGCCCGCGCATGCGGACGCCCTGCACCAGGCGGGTTCCCGCCACGCATATCCGCACGCACTGGGCCAGGGGCAGCACGGCTTTGGCGTCGCTGCCCTGAGCGGGGCGAACGCGTTGGCCCGGCTGGACGGCACGGACGCCGGTTTCGTGGTGAACCTGTCCCAACTGGCCTCGCGGACGATCGTCCTGGGCAACTTCGCCTCCGCGGTGCCGGCAGTGCAGGAATCCCTGTTCTGACCCCGGGGTCCTGGCAACGCCGCCCGGCGGATGCGGACTCGGTAGACTTGGACGGTGCTGAACGAATTCTGGGCCACCGCGCCAACCCGCTACAAAGTCCTCGTTTTCAGCGCGATGGGACTGATCGCCGTGGGCATCATCCTCAACCTCATCGGCAACGCCAGCGGAAACCAGGGCCTGGCCATGGCCTCCCTGCCGCTGATCGGCCTGGGCCTTGTCCTGCACGTGGTCGGCCTCGTGGTCCGTGGCCAGGCTGTCCGGAAGAACCTCCGCCGGTAGCGGCTGCGGCTGCGGCGGGCCTTTTCTACCCGCCAACATGCGGACGATAGGCTGGAATCCATGACTATCAATCCGGACCTGCAGGGCCGAAGCTACCCTGCCGCAGAGGTGTATGACGTCGGCCGCGAGAAAATCCGCGAGTTCGCCCGCGCCGTGAAAGCCAGCCACCCTGCACACTTCGACGTGGACGCAGCCAGGGACCTGGGCCACAGCGACCTCGTGGCGCCGCCCACCTTCGCCATCATCATCGCCCAGCGCGCCGACGCCCAGCTCATCGAGGATCCTGAAGCGGGCATCGATTTCTCCCGTGTGGTCCACGCGGACCAGCGCTTCACCCACCACCGGCCCATCATTGCCGGGGACCGGCTCGTGGCGGAACTGCACGTTGACGGCGTCCGCGCCATGGGCGGCGGCGCCATGGTCACCACCCGTTCGGAGATATTCGCCCTCGGTTCCGGTGGCTCGCGGGAGCCCGTTACCACCACCACGTCATCCATCCTGGTCCGCGGAGAGGGACAGTAACCATGAGCCCCAGCATCCACGAACTCAGCCCCGGCCAGGAAATCGGCAGCCGCACCATCGAGGTCACCCGCACGGACCTGGTCAAGTACGCCGGCGCCTCCGGCGACTTCAACCCCATCCACTGGAACGAGGCCTTCGCCACCAGCGTGGAACTGCCCGGCGTGATCGCCCACGGCATGTTCACCATGGGCTCAGCCGTCCAACTGGTGACTGACTGGGCAGGCGACCCCGCCGCCGTCGTCGATTTCCAGACCCGCTTCACCAAGCCCGTCCTGGTCACCGACACCACCGGCACGGACCAGCCCGGCGCCAGCATCGAGGTCAGCGGCCTCATCGGAAAGCTCGACGCCGAAGCCAACACGGCGCGCATCGACCTCACGGTGGTCTCCGCCGGGCAAAAGGTCCTGATGAAGGCCCAGGCCCTCGTCAAGCTGTCCTGAGCACGAAGTTCAACCGTTGACCACTTCGTCGGCAGGAACCACGGCCACCGCCGCGCAGGTCACCTCCTGGCGCAACGCCGTGGTGGTGGCCTATGGTGCCAGCGGCCTGGCCTTCGCCTCCTGGGTGTCCAGGCTGCCGGCCATCCGGGACGCGCTGGACCTCACCCCGGGCAACGTCGGCGTCGTCCTCCTGTGCATGACCCTGGGCTCATTCGCCTCCGTTTCCGCCTCAGGACTCATCGTGCTGCGGCTGGGATCCAAACGGACCATCCGGACCGGCAGCATCATGGTGGGCGCAGGCCTGCTGGCCACCGGTTTTGGCACAACTGTGCTGGCAAGCCCCGTGGCAACTGCCATTGGCCTGTGCATCATCGGCCTGGGCACCGGGAGCTGGAACACTGCGTCCAATGTGGAGGGCGCGGCGGTGGAACGCGCGATGGGCCGGCACATCATGCCCCGGCTCCACGGTGCCTTCAGCCTCGGTACCGTGGCCGGCGCAGGGCTGGGCGCTATTGCCGCGGCGGTGTCCTTGCCGGTGTTCTGGCACCTTGCAGCGGCGGGGGCGGTGGTGGCGGTTTCGGTGGCGACGGCGGCTTCCTGGTTCCGTGCCGACGTCACCCCGGTGGCGGGGGAGCGCACCTACTCCCCGGACAACTTTGAGGACCCCACGACGGGTCCCATTCCCATCATTGCTGCTGGAACCACAGCGGACGCACCGCTGGACAACAAGCGCAAGGTCGCCCAGGCCTGGCGGGACCGGCGGACCCTGCTGCTGGGAGTCCTGGTGCTGGGCCTTGCCCTGGCCGAGGGCGCGGCCGGGGACTGGGTTGCCCTGGCCCTGGCGGACGGCCACGGACAGAGCGATGCCGCCGGGGCTGCAGGGTACGGGCTCTTTGTTGCGTTCATGACCATCGGCCGGTTCGCCGGCACAGTGGTGCTGGACCGCTATGGCCGCGTGCCCGTGATGCGATGGTGTTCGGCACTGGCTGTCCTGGGTCTCGGCATCTTCGTCTTCGCCCCGGCGCCTTGGCTCGCCTACGTGGGACTCGCGGCGTGGGGCCTGGGCGCATCCCTGGGTTTCCCGGTAGGTATGTCCGCCGCGGCAGACGATCCTTCCAAGGCCGCGGCACGGGTATCCGTGGTGTCCACGATCGGCTACGGGGCGTTCCTGTGCGGGCCGCCGCTGCTCGGGATGCTGGCCGGACACGTGGGCATCCTGCACTCCCTCCTGGCCGTGATGGTCATGCTCGCGCTTAGCTTCGTGCTGTCCCCGGTGGCCCGGAAGGCCAACTAGGTTTCCCTAGTATTGTTGACTGGTGACTCCCACACTGCTTTCCTCCCTGACCACGTCCGCCGTCGGCGGCCCTGCCGGCACCTTCATCGAGGCCCGGACAGAGGCTGAAATCATCGACGCCGTGAAGTCTTCGGACGCCGCCGGGGAACAGGTCCTGATCGTCAGCGGAGGCTCCAACCTCCTGGTGTCCGACGACGGGTTCCCCGGGACCGTCATCAGGATCGCCTCCCAGGGGTTCACGGTCAACGCCGAGGACTCATGCGGGGGAGTAGCCGTGGTGGTCCAGGCAGGCCACAACTGGGACAAGCTGGTGGAGTACGCGGTACGCCACGCCTGGTCCGGAATCGAGGCCTTGTCCGGCATCCCCGGCTCAACCGGTGCCACGCCGGTCCAGAACGTGGGTGCCTACGGCGCGGAAGTATCCCAGACCATCGCAGCCGTCCGCACCTGGGACCGCAAGCGGAACGCCGTGCAGACCTTCACCAATTCCGAGTTGAAGTTTGGGTACCGGGACTCCATCCTCAAGCAGACCACCGTCAACGGCTCGCCCAGGTACGTGGTCCTCACCGTGGAGTTCCAGCTGCCCCTGGGACGGATGAGCGCCCCCATCCGCTACGCGGAACTGGCCCGCTCCCTCGGCGTTGACGTGGGCAAGCGTGCCTACGCCAATGACGTCCGGCGTGAGGTGCTCCGGCTGCGCGCTTCAAAGGGCATGGTGTGGGACGCTGCGGACAGGGACACATACTCCACCGGCTCGTTCTTCACTAATCCCATCGTGCCGGCGGACGTGGCGGAGAAGCTGCCGGAATCCGCTCCCCGCTACCCGGCCGGACGGGACGGGCTGGTAAAGCTCTCCGCGGCGTGGCTGATCGACCAGTCAGGTTTCGGCAAGGGCTTCGGTTTGGAACCGGACGGCGTGGCCGGCGGCCGCGCTTCGCTGTCCACCAAACACACGCTCGCGATCACCAACCGCGGCTCCGCCAGCGCCGCTGACATGGTGGCTGTCGCACGGGAGGTGCGCACCGGCGTCGAACGGCGCTTTGGCATTTCCCTGCACCCCGAGCCGCTGCTCATCGGGCTGGCTCTGTAGCGCCCGCGCAGGCCGCGTCCGCGCCTAGGATGGGCGCATGGCTGCATCTGGTTCCGTACGCGCCCGCAGGATGATCGGCAGGCTCCGATTGGTGTCCCAGCGGCTTGCCGGGGACAGCGTTTCCTCTGTTCCGGAGTTGGTCCGGTGGATGACCGCCATGCAGGCGCAGGACCTGCAGGCCGCGCTGTGGGCGGTCGGCGTCCGAGTGCCGGGAGCGGGGATGGCCGATGTGAGGGCTGCCATCAATACTGGAGCCGTCGTCCGGTCCTGGCCGATGCGGGGAACACTGCATCTGGTCGCTCCCGGGGACCTGCGCTGGATGCTGGACCTCACTGCCGAGCGGCTTACCAGGAGCATCGCAGCCCGGCACCGACAGCTTGACATCGTGTGGTCAGATGTCGAGAAGGCACGCGATATTGCGCTGGACCGCATCCTGGCTGACGGTCCCATCAGCCGCTCCGGGCTCTTCAAGGTGTTCGACGCCGGAGGCCAGCCAACCCAGGGCCAGCGCGGCATCCACCTATTGGGTTCGCTCTGCCGGCACGGCTGGCTGGTGCCGGGGCCTCTTGCCGGCAACCAGCAGCTGATCGCGGCTTTTGATGACTGGATTCCGGCGTCCCCTGTCCCCGAACGCGGGGAAGCGGTTGCCCGGTTCCTGCTCCGCTACTTCCGGAGCCACGGACCTGCCACGCTCCGGGACTTCGCTTGGTGGACACAGCTCCCGCTGACCGAGGTCCGCGCTGCGTTGCAGAACGTTCGCGACGAACTGGTGGAACTCGAGTTTGATGGCACCAGCTACTGGCTGTCTCCGGAGGCGGCATCCCTCCTGGATACCGGCGTCCCGGGTGCGCGGTCCCTTCACCTGCTGCCCGGTTTCGACGAGTTCGTCCTGGGATACACAGACCGCACGCACGTCCTGGCACCCGAGCATTCCGACCTGATCGTTCCGGGCGGCAACGGCGTCTTCAAGAAAACGGTGGTTGCGGCGGGGAAGGTGGTGGGCACCTGGGCGCTCCACGGCTCGGGCCGGGGTGCCGCCGTCGTCCCCGAACTTTTCGACGGAACTGCGCCGCTGGGTCCCGCAGCCCAGGTTGCGCTCAGCCGCGCAGCCCAACGCTACTTGGCGTTTCAAAATACATGACGGCCGGGCGTAGCCTACGACGGTTCGGCCGGCTGGGCCGCGTGCGAGGACTCGGCCGGTTTGCCCACAGCCTCCTCGGGGAGCCGCCCGGTCAGGAACAGCGCGGAAATCGACAGCAATGCGGTCAGTGCCAGCGCCGCCCGCAGGGCATCCAGCCGGGAACTTGAATTGACCGACATTATTGCGTCGGCCACCTCTTGGTTGACCCCGGCGCTGTCGAGGGCACTCTGTAGCTGGGTGTCGGATATGAATGGTACTCCGCTGGCAAGCTGGACCGAGGCACGTTCCTGCACGGAGGGCGGAACAGCGGGATTGTCCTGGATGCCGGCCACGAACGATGCACTCAGTGTTGCGATGAGTACCGAACCGATCAGGGCTGTCCCAAGGGAGGCGCCGAGGTTGGTGGTGGTGTTCTGCAGCCCGCCCACCTCTGCGCTCTGCGAGTCCGGTACTGCCGAGACCGTGATGGCTCCCAGCTGGGAGGACACCGCGCCCAATCCCAAGCCCATCAGCAGCATGGGGATCGCGACGATGCCAGCATTCGCACCGGGGTCCATTCCCGCGACCAGGACAAGGATGCCGGCGATCACCAGGGCGAGGCCGATCCGGACCACACGGCGGGGATTGGCACGCGGCCGGAACTTGGGGATGCCGGCCGCGGCCAGGATCAGCGCGATGGACAGCGGGAAGATCCGTATGCCGGTTTCCAGCGCGCTCAGCTCCAGCACCACCGACAGAAACAGGGGGATGGTGAAGAAGACCCCGGCCTGGACAAGGAACTGGGCAAAGAAGACGCTGAGCCCGCCTGTGAGGCGCACGTTCCGGAAAAGCTGTGGATCGATCAGTGGGTCGCCGCCCGTGGCGGCGCGGTGCGAGGCAAGCCGCATGAACAGGTAGAGGACAAGCAGGCCGCCAATGAGCAGCCACACCACCGGTGAGAGTCCCAGGATTTCCGGCGCACCTGGCTTGGATTGCACCCAGCCCCACTCGCCCGAGCGCAGCACACCGTAAACCACCATGCCCAGCCCGACTATTGACAGCAGGGAGCCGGCCAGATCAAGGCGGACCTTGGCCGGCGGGACGTCTGCCACCTTTCGCAGGACCAGCAGGATGAGCAGGACGATGACTACCTCTCCGGCGAAGACATAGCGCCAGGAGGCGAACGTGGTAACGGCACCGCCTATCAATGGGCCTGCCGCGATCGCCATTGCCCCCGCAGCGGCCAGCAGTCCGTAGGCGGCAGCACGGCGGTCGGGCGGAAAGTTAGCTGCGACCAGGGCCACCAGGGCGGGCATGATCAGGGCCGCGCCGATCCCCTCCAGAAGGGACCAGCCAAGAAGCAGGACCCCCATGTTGGGGGCCAGCGCAGTGGTCAGGGAACCCGCGGCGTAAACCACCAGGCCGACGCCAAAGGCCCGGCGGCGGCCCAGGATGGTGCCGGCCTTGCCTCCTGTGAGCATCAGCGTCGCCATGACCAGCGTATAAAGTGTGATGGCGGTTTGGATGCCGGTGATCGTTGTGTCCAAGTCCGCGGCCACGGTGGCCATCGAAACGTTCATGACCGAACTGTCGAGGGCCATGAGGAACTGGCCGGATGCGAGTACTGCCAGGACGAGGCCGGGGCTGTTCCGGGTCTTTGAGGTCACCCCGGCCTGCATGGGATGCGTCACCTTTCGCGGAACTCGTACCGCGGGCTTGGTCATCTGCCCGCGAGGGCGCGGTTCTTCAGCACGGTGAACTCCTGCTCCGAGATGGCGCCTTCCTCCAGCAGGGACTTGGCTTTCGTGATCTCTTCGGCAGGGCCCGTACCGGCAATGGTCCGGACGTAGGACTCGGTGGCATCCTGTGCCGCTTCCGCCCGAATCGACTGGCGGACTGCCATGCCAGGGCCCCTTGCGAGCAGATAGACAATGACTGTCAGGAACGGGAGGAAGAAGCAGCAGATGACCCACAGGGCCTTTGACCAGCCCGGTAACGTCGCATCCCGGAACAGGTCAACCACCACTTGGAACAGCACAATCAGATAGGCAAAAAAAGCCATGCTCCAGAAAAGCACCCAAAAAAAGTCCCAGAAGTTTTCCCAGAAGTTCATCGGTCCTCCTATAGCAAAAAGTGGACACATTCCGCGGATGCATAAAGGGAACGGCGCGGCGTGTGATGCAACAATTTTGCCCTCGGCCCGGCTCGATTGGATGGGCCAAAAGTCCTTGCCGGAGCTATGATCAGGCATGGCAGCGAAGGGCTTTGGCCGGGAAGATCCGGTTCTTCTGCGGGAACTCGACGAGGCTGCGCGGCGGCGTGAAGTACTGCTCGTAGCTCTTCGGATGGTTGCCTTTGCCGCCATCATCCTTGGCCTGTATTTCTTGATTCCCGTCGGGGGATTCAACGACCAAAATGCCGCAGGCGCCTGGATCCGGCTGGCTGCCGTCGTCCTGGTCTTCCTGGCCGTTCTGGCCCTTCAATTACGGACCATCTTGACGGCGTACGTACCCCAGCTGCGGGCGGCCGAAGCCGTCGTCGAATTGGTCCTGCTGCTCTTGTGCCTCTTCGCGCTGCTTTACCTGTCCATGTCCGTGACGGACCCCGCGTCTTTCAGCGAGCCGCTAAGCAGGACCGATGCCCTGTACTTCACCACATCCACGTTCGCGACAGTCGGCTTCGGCGACATCACGCCGGTGAGTGAGCTTGCCCGGGGGTTGGTGGCCGTCCAGATGGTTGCAGGCCTGGGAGCACTTGTCATCATCGCGAGGGTAACGTTCTTTGCGGCAGGCCGCCGCCTGGGCCGGTACATGTAGGCGTACCGGCCAGGCTGGGAATCCCTGCTAGAGGTTGCCGGTGGCGATGTTGAGCATGCGGCGCAGGGGCTCGGCGGCGCCCCAGAGGAGCTGGTCACCCACCGTGAAGGCGCTGATGTACTGCGGGCCCATGTCCATCTTGCGGATGCGGCCCACCGGGATGTCCAGGGTGCCGGATGCCGCAACCGGCGTCAGATCGGCCATCGAAGCTTCCTTGGTGTTGGGAACCACCCTGGCCCACTGGTTGTCCTCGTCCAGCAGCTTCTCGATCTCGGCGACGGAGAGGTCCTCGCGCAGCTTGAGGGTCAGGGCCTGGGAGTGCGAGCGCATGGCGCCGATCCGCACGCAGAGGCCGTCCATGATGATGCGGTTGTCCTCGGAGGTGCCCAGGATCTTGTTGGTCTCAACCCCGGCTTTCCACTCCTCCTTGGACTGTCCGTTGCCCCGGTCGGCGTCGATCCAGGGGATCAGGGAGCCGGCCAGGGGGACGCCGAACTGGGTGGCGTCGATGTCCGTGCGCTGGTGGGCCAGGACTTTCCGGTCGATGTCCAGGATGGCCGACGCCGGGTCGTCCAGTTCCGTGCTGACCTCGGCGTTGAGCGTGCCGAACTGGCTGAGGAGCTCACGCATGTGCCGGGCGCCGCCGCCGGAGGCTGCCTGGTAGGTCATGGACGTGCCCCACTCAACCAGCCCGTTCTTGAAGAGTCCGCCGAGGCCCATCAGCATGCAGGAGACGGTGCAGTTGCCGCCGATGAAGTCCTTGGTGCCGTTGACCAGGCCCTTGTCGATGACGTCGCGGTTGATGGGGTCCAGCACGATGATCGAATCGTCGCTCATGCGCAGCGTGGAGGCGGCGTCGATCCAGAGGCCGTCCCAGCCGCGGCTGCGCAGCTCGCCGTGGACCTGCTTGGTGTAGTCCCCGCCCTGGGCGGTGACGATAATGGGCAGCTTGGCCAGCGTGTCGACGTCGAACGCGTTCTCGAGCTTGCCGGCGCCGTCAGCGAACGACGGCGCGGCACCACCCGCGTTGGAGGTGGAGAAGAACACCGGGTTGATGTTGGCGAAGTCGCCCTCGTCCTGCATGCGCTGCATCAGGACGGAACCGACCATGCCGCGCCATCCGACCAGGCCGACGGAAGGGGTAGCTGCTGTAGTCATTCGTACAGTTTAGACTTTGCATCCGGAAGGGCGCAGTCGGTTACGTCACGCCCGGCCGGTGCCGAGTTCCTCCAGTGAGTAGCTGTGCAGTTCGCCCGTCTTGGTCGTTCGCAGGACCCGCTTTTCACCCCGTGCAAGCGCGGCATTGGGAGACGTACAGCCCTGCGTTCCTTGAAGTAGTAGGCCCATGTCGTTGGGACGATCCAAAGCCCAAACGCAATGGCGAACACAATCTGGCCCCGATTGGGTTGCTCTGTGCCTCCACAAACAATTTGACGAGGAGCACGGCCACAACCGTCATGATTAGTGTGATCAGGATGGTCAGGAAGAGTGGTCCGCCAGCCGAATTAATCGGTTTGACGGCACTGCCAGCGTCGCCCTTGTAGACGCCGTATTCCTCCACCGTGAGTCCCTGCCTCGCAGCCCCTTGCTCCACATGCCGGCGGTAGTAACCCCATCGGCGCGACGACTCATTCGGTCCAGGAACTTCCTTGCCCATCAATTTCCTCTTTCCCTTTCCACGCCGGTGCCCGATCTTCCTTTAGATAGGCATGCGCGTGGCGGTTCATGCTTGTTGCATAGCCCAGGCTGCGAGGAGTTGGAAGGCAACGCGGGGACCTTGGTCCCGCGGCCTATTCAATAGGCCGCGGGAGGTTCCGGGCCTTGCGGAGCTTTTCGGCTTTGCGCTCCTTGAAATAGCTTGCCCATGCGACGACGAAGGGAAAAATGCACGCGGGGAAAACCCACCACGTCCGGCCGGCGATGTCCCAGGCATTCTGGAGGATCACCTGGACAACGAAATAGACCAGTCCTCCCATGCATGCCGTGAGGAGGATGGCAAGGAACAACAGGCCCCCGGAGGAGTTGACGGGCTTTAGGACGCCCAACCCGTCGTCCTTGCGGACCCCGTACTCGTCCTCGGTGTAGGCGACAACTTCACCGTTCTCTCCCGTACGGTGCAGCACGCGTTCTTCCGTTGGGTGATAGGGGACGTAGCCCGGCTCCTGCGGAACGTCGCGGCTACGCCTCGCCACGGAAGCCCTCTATTGCTTCGACGAGTCCGGCCTCATCAAGGCTCGGGGTTTCGTTCACTTCGTCGGTGGTGAAGTCGGGGACTCCTAAAGTCCAGGAATCGTCGTCCCGCCGGATCAGCAGGTGCTTCTCGGCATCGAGGGACTTGAAAACCAGATACGCCGTGCCGTCGACGTTCTGCTCGACGTGCTGGCGGACCACGCGGAAAGTCGCCTCGGATGAGCTGATTGAGGGGTCCTGGGCGAACACGAACCACGTGCCCAGGAGCCGTGGTTGCAGCATCAAAGCCACCCCCGGCGCCTCCAACAACACCACGTTGTCCATGCTGTCAGGTGTCAGCAGGGAAATTTCGGTCCAGTGCCGGGCATGCCCCATAGCTGTCGCCACCGCCGCCGCCACGCCTTTCACTGCGAGGTCGCCATCGTCATCAAGGGTAGCCATGTCCCTTGCCATCAGGGACGAGGCCCCCGCAGTTGAAAGGCTGACATCGTCCACCAGTTCTTGGGCTCCGAAGACACTGACGGACCGGTCTCGGGCGGCACCTTCGAATACGTTAAGGAGGTAGGCAAACTCGCCTACTCCGAAGCCCATGACGTCGACGCCAAGCCGTGGCTCCTGGGCCCTCTCATCTTGAACGGTCATGAAGGTCTCCTAATCCGCGAAGCCGAAGAACTTGGCTACTGATTTTCCTGCATCGTTGATGGTTTTCCCGGCGTCGCTGACGAACTTTCCCGGGTCCTTGACGGCGTTGGCGATTCCTTCACCTACATTTTTGCCGACGCTGCTGATGGTGTCCCAGTTCTCGTAGATGGCGATCCCTGCACTGGCAACCTGGCAGACCGTCCCCGCCGGTGGAGGCAGGAAACAGCCTATACCCAGGGCGGTTTTGCCGAGGCTGACTGCTCCTTGCTCCAAATTCCCGTCAGCGAAACTTTGCACCGAATCGTAGGCGCTGAAGCCGACTCCTACCCAGCCAAGACCGCGGGCCAGCCCGGATTTGCCAAGCCATTCGAATCTGCTGCCTGCGCCAATCCAAGGCTTCTCTGCGGTGAGGCTGGCGATCCTGTCCAGCGGCTTGAGGAACTTGTCCATCCCCTCCGTGTACCTGTCCAGGTTTTTCAAGGAGGCGATATCAGACGCACGATCGATCAACCTGATGGCGCGGTTCTTGTCGGAGGAAGTCTTGAGCAGGCTCTCGAGGTTTTTGTTGCCCTGTGTGGTTTGCCAGAGGT
Source organism: Arthrobacter liuii (assembly GCF_014639275.1). GTDB lineage: Bacteria > Actinomycetota > Actinomycetes > Actinomycetales > Micrococcaceae > Arthrobacter > Arthrobacter liuii. Next base: position 61,929 of record NZ_BMFW01000004.1, read on the forward strand.
GCCGGCTATCGAAGGCCGGACCACCAATCCGGTGGCGCCCTTTTGTGAGCATGGACTTGACCATGTCAGCGCCATTGTTTTTCGCCACCCAGCCGTATTGGCCAATATGCTTCGCCAAGGTCAGCGGTGCCTTGACGTTCTTCTGGACGGCCATAAAGTTAGTGAGGCCACCCGCCAACGCGGCCCCGCCGAGGAGGGCCCAGTTATCCGGTGTACCTGCCGTAGGCCCAGTGCCCTTCCCACCCGCTCCTCCCGAGCCGTTGGTGCTGGCCTTCTCCTGCTCATCGGCGTTCCTCAGCAGCACCTTTGATTCCTGCTGGAGCCGCGTGACCGTCTGTTGAAGGAGCGTGCGGTGGTTGCTGTTCCAGTCAGACCGGAACCGCTGGGCGTCTGCGCCCTTCCATGCCGGGTTGTTGTTGATCTGGCTGCTCAGCTGCGTCGACTGCTGCTGCAGCAGGTCCGCGGTCTTGCTGAACTGCTGCGCGAGGGTCCGCAACTGCTCGATGTCGGCGCCCCACAAAGTTCCTGCCACCAGGATTCCCCCCAATACTTATCCGCAGCGGTCCACAGTGCTGTGTGCCCAGCCTAGGGCAGGAGCCGCCCGGTCGCGATGGGGCGGTCTCCCCATGCAACCAATCGGCCAGCCGCAGCTAACCCCGGTCTGACTGCTCCAAGACGGCGGCCTTCCGGGCACGCAGCGCGAAGAACGCGCCGAAGGTGAACACCTGCGTCACCACGACCAGCACGATGGCGCCGGCGATCTTGTTGCCGCCCAGGATCATGGTCAGCCCCACGATCGCGGACAGCAGCGCCAGCAGGGGCAGCAGCATGTAGCCCAGGACAAACAGGGTTTCGGGTTTCTTCAGCATGTTCCTAGCCCTCGGTCCGTGACCATTTGGTGAATCGGTAGCGTGTGCCGTTGGCGGCCGTCAGCCAGCCGTCCGGCGGGACGGAGGCGGACGCTTCCCAACTGGGGCCAAGCTCGGGGGCGAACGTGTCGCCGTCGGCCGTCACGTCGATGGTGGTGACCACCGCTACGTTGGCGAGCTCCGTGGACTGGCGGAAGACCTCCCCGCCGCCAAGGATCCAGACCGTCTCGCCGCCGTCGACAAACTGCGACTCAAGGAGCGCGTCGTCAAGGGAAGGAGCCACGACGGCGCCCTCCGCCTCAGGCGTGTTGGCCCAGCTTTTCTGCCGGGTGATGACGATGTTCGTGCGTCCGGGCAGGGGGCGGTATTTGTCCGGGAAGGACAGCCAGGTTTTGCGGCCCATGATCACGGGGTGCCCGGTGGTGAGCAGGGTGAAGTGCTTGAGGTCCTCGGGGAGGTGCCAGGGCATGTCCCCGTCCTTGCCGATGACGCCGTCGGACGTCTGTGCCCAGACCAAGCCGACGCCCGTGATCGAGGCGGCCAGTTCCTCCGTGAAGGACTGGGGGTCCGTGGAGTTTTCCGTGCTCATACGGCGATCGGTGCCTTAATCGTGGGGTGGTGCTGGTAGCCCACCACTTCGAAGTCCTCCAGCGTGTAGTCGAAGATCGACGCCGGCTTGCGGGTGATCTTCAACTGCGGGTACTGGTACGGCTCACGTTCCAGCTGCTTGAGGACCTGGTCCATGTGGTTCTCGTAAATGTGGACGTCCCCGCCGGTCCACACGAACTCACCCGGCTCAAGCCCCACCTGCTGGGCCACCATGCAGGTGAGCAGCGCGTACGAGGCGATGTTGAACGGCACGCCCAGGAACATGTCCGCGGAGCGCTGGTAGAGCTGGCAGGACAGCTTGCCGTTGGCCACGTAAAACTGGAAGAACGCGTGGCAGGGCGGCAGGGCCATGTCATTGAGTTCAGAGACATTCCAGGCGGACACGATGTGCCGTCGCGAGTCCGGGTTGGACTTCAGGTTCTCCATCAGTTCGGCAATCTGGTCGATGTGGCCGCCGTCCGGGGTGGGCCAGCTGCGCCACTGCACGCCATAGACAGGGCCCAGGTCGCCGTCCTCGTCAGCCCATTCGTTCCAGATGGTGACGCCTTGGTCCGTCATCCACTTGATGTTCGTCTCGCCGCGCAGGAACCACAAAAGTTCAACGGCCACAGACTTGAAATGGACCCGCTTGGTGGTGATCAGCGGGAAGCTTTTCGAGAGGTCAAAGCGCATCTGGCGGCCGAAAACGCTGGTGGTTCCGGTGCCGGTGCGGTCCGATTTATGGGTGCCGGAGGCCAGGACATCCCGCAGGAGGTCTTCATAAGGCGTTGGGATGCTCACGGTTCAAGTCTACTTGGGGCCGGGGCTCAGTCGTCGAAGGGCCTGAACTGCTCCACTGCCACAACCCGTGCCTTCCCGACCACGGCCACGTGGCACACCACCATCTCGCCGGGAGACAGGAAGGGGTCGCCGGCGGGCAGCAGCTTCGCGAGGTGTGCGGGCATGTGCGCGGACAGTTGCTTAAGGATGGTGGGCAGGGCGGGCCGGTGGGTGCAGACCACCACCGCCCGCTGTTTGTCGAAAAGGGATTCGATGACGGCGGCCGTCTTCTTCGGGCTGCGTTGGTGGTTGTGCTCGGTCAGGCCTTCTGCCAGCTTTACTTTGGCACCACTTTCCCGCGCGTACGGCGCCACGGTTGCCACACAGCGCAGCCACGGACTCGTCACCACCCGCATCGGCTTCCACGCCTTGAGGAGCCGGCCCACGGCCTGGGCCTGCCGGGTCCCGGTGACCGCCAGCGGACGCTCGCCCTCTGCCTTGCTCCAGGACGCGCGCGGTTTGGCCTTGGCGTGTCGGAGCACCAGCAGCGGCCAGGTGTCCAGGGCGCCGCGTTCGTGGGCGTCCCGCAGGGATTCAAGGGGCCCGACGTCGGAAGGGTTGGTCAGCAGGCGGGCGGCCTTTTCGGGGGCGCACCACATGACGCTGTCCACCTCCTTGCCGTCCGGAACCAGGCCGTTCCCGTTGACCTTGACCGCCCAGTAGTGGACCTTCTTCAGCCCGGACGCCACGTGGTAGTGGATGGACGGCAGCGGGATGCCCAGCGGTGCCCGAAGGCCGATCTCCTCCCAGACCTCACGAAGGGCGCACTCGGGGATGGTCTCGCCGGCGTCGATTTTTCCCTTGGGCCATGACCAGTCGTCATAGCTGGGCCGGTGGATCAGCAGGACTTCAAGGCGGTCCTTCACGACCCGCCACGGGATGGCGCCCGCAGCGGTCACGGCTACGGGTTCCCCCGGGTGGTCAGTCTGGTCGGCTACGAGTGCATCGCTCGACAACGCGGCTGCCTATCGCCGGCTGAGGCTGCGTTGCCGCGGCCGGGACGCCAGCAGCCAGGACTGGACGTCTTCGAGCGGTTTCCCGTCCTCGGAGAGGTGGTGCCGTATCCAGTTGCCCTCGTTGTCCAGGTGCCAGCTGGACGTGTCCGGGTCCATGTAGCGCTTCAGCAGGTCGAGGACGTAGGCGATGTCATCCGCGCTGGCCAGCTGGACAAGGGCCTCGACCCTGCGGTCCAGGTTGCGGTGCATCATGTCGGCGGATCCGATGTACACCACGGGATCCCCGCCGTTGGCGAAGGCGAAGACGCGGGAGTGCTCCAGGAACCGGCCCAGGATGGAGCGCACGGTGATGTTGTCGCTTAGGCCCGGAACGCCGGGGCGCAGCGAGCAAATGCCGCGGACCACCACGTCCACCTTCACCCCCGCCTGGGACGCGCGGTACAGCGAATCGATGATGGCCTCGTCCACCATCGAGTTCACTTTGATCTGCACATGCCCGGGCACGCCCGCCCGCGCGTTGCGGATTTCCGTCTCAATCCGGTCGATGAGCCCCGAACGCACGGAACGCGGCGCCACCAGGAGGCGCTTGAAGGTTGACTTGGGTGCGTAGCCGGAGAGCTGGTTGAACAGCTTGGAGAGGTCCTCGCCCACCTGGTCGTTGGCGGTCAGGAGGCCCAGGTCCTCGTAATACCGTGCCGTCCGCGGGTGGTAGTTGCCGGTGCCGATGTGGCAGTAGCGGCGCAGCCCGTCCACTTCCTGGCGGACCACCAGCGAAAGTTTGCAGTGCGTCTTCAGGCCCACGATGCCGTACACCACGTGCACGCCTGCCTGCTCCAGCTTGCGGGCCCAGGAGATATTGGCCTGCTCATCGAACCGTGCTTTGATCTCCACGAGGGCCAGGACCTGCTTGCCGGCCTCGGCGGCGTCGATCAGGGCGTCAACAATGGGGGAGTCGCCGGAGGTGCGGTACAGGGTCTGCTTGATGGCCTGGACCTTCGGGTCCGCCGCTGCCTGCTCCAGGAACGCCTGCACGGAGGTGGAGAACGAATCGTACGGGTGGTGCAGCAGGATGTCCCGGCGGCGCATGGCGGCGAACACGTTTGCCGCCTTGGACGTTTCGGATTCGTTCAGGTACCGCGAGGTGTGGGGGACGTGCTTGGGGTAGTGCAGGTCCGCCCGGTCGATCCCGGCGATTACTGACAGGCCGCGGAGGTCCAGCGGAGCCGGCACCGTATACACCTCGGATTCCTCCACACCCAGCTCGCGGATCAGCAGCGACCGGATGTTGGGGTTGATGTCATGGGTGACCTCAAGCCTGACTGGCGGCCCGAAGCGGCGCCGCAGGAGTTCCTTCTCCAAGGCCTGCAGGAGGTTCTCGGCGTCGTCCTCCTCCACCTCCACGTCCTCGTTCCGGGTGACGCGGAACGTGTGGTGCTCCAGGACCTCCATGCCGGGGAAGAGCTTGTCCAGGTTGACGGCGATGACTTCCTCAAGGGCGATGAACCGGGCCACACGGCCGGGCACGGCGCCGGCGCGGGGACCATCGATGGAGATCAGGCGGGGCAACTGGTCCGGGACCTTAACGCGGGCGAAGAGTTCCTTGTCGCTGACGGGGTTCCGGACCACCACGGCAAGGTTGAGCGACAGGCCCGAGATGTAAGGGAAGGGGTGCGCCGGATCCACGGCCAACGGCGTGAGGATGGGGAATACCTTTTCCGCAAACATCACGCTGAGCTGCTGCTTGGCGGCATCGTCCAGCTCCGCCCAGTGCATCAGATGGATGTGCTCATAAGCCAGGGCCGGGCGGATCTGGTCGGCGTAGACTTCCGCGTGCCGTTCCTGGAGCCGGTGGGCTTCCTCGCTTATCCGCTCAAGCACCTCGACGGGGCTCAGCCCGGCGGGGGAGGGGACTGCGAGTCCGGTGGCGATGCGGCGCTTGAGGCCAGCCACGCGGACCATGAAGAACTCGTCAAGGTTGGAGGCGAAAATGGACAGGAAGCTGACCCGCTCCAGCAAGTGGAGGGTTGGGTCCTCGGCCAGTTCCAGTACCCGGGAATTAAAGGCCAGCCAGCTCAGTTCACGGTCCAGGAACCGGTCCGGCCGGATGTCGCCTTCCGGCTGCAGGTTCGGCGCGAATTCGGGGATATCGATGCGGTCCTGGGTGGCCCTGGACGCCGGTACTTCAGAGGAGCCGAAGCGGGCCCGCACTGGTACCGCAACATCCCGGGACGTGGCTGTTCCGGAGGGTTCCGGGTTCATGGCTTCTCCTTTTGCTGGCGCTCTGGTGCCGGCGCTTCCGCCCCGCGCGGCTCCCTTTCAACCTTACAAGCATTCTCCTGCCACACGGCCCCTGATTTACGCCCTGCCAGGGGCTCACGTGGATGCCCTTTTACCCTCCCGCCGGACCATACATGACGTCCATATCCCAGCGGCTGAATCCCAGCCGCCGGTAGAGCGCCACGGCTGCGGTGTTGTCTGCGTCCACGTAGAGCATGACTCCGCTCAGCCCTGAGTCACGGAGGTGCCTGATGCCGGCGATGGTCAGTGCCTTGCCCAGGCCCATGCCCTGGGCCTCCGGTGCCACGCCCACCACGTAGACCTCCCCGATGGCAGGGTGCGTCCCGTGCCGGGGGTGGACCTTGGTCCAGTGGTAGCCCAGGAGGTGGCCGTCCCGGTCCTCGGCCAGGAAGAAGCCGGCAGGATCGAACCAGTCCTCCGCCATGCGTGCCTCAAGGTCAGCCCGGGTGAGGTTCCCCTGCTCCGGGTGGTGGGCGAACGCAGCCCGGTTGGCAGCCAGCCAGGAATCCTCATCCTTGCCCGGCACGAAGGTGCGGATCGATACCCCGTCCGGCAGGCCGGCGTCGGGAAGGTCCGCACCCGCCGTCGTCATCCGCATCTTCCACAGTTCACGCACCGGCGCGTAGCCATAGCGGGCGGCGAGGTCCGCGGCGGCCTCATGGTTGCCATGGGACCAGGCGTTCAGTCCGCCAAAGCCCCGGACTTCCTTGAGCGCGCCTACCAGCCGGTCCGCCACTCCCTGGTTCCGGTAGGAGGGGTGAACGGCAATTTCCAGGATGCCGCTGCCGTCAGTCTCTTCCACCACGACGGCGAAGCCCGCCAGGTCCTGGCCGGTCACCGGATCGGAGTCCTCATCGGGCGCGTAAAGGGCCAGGGTCAGCAGTGTGTGCTCCGCGGAATCTCCGGCACGCAGGGTCACCAGGGTCTGCTCGGAAATGGAAGGATTGCCGTCCGATTCCTCGGCCGCGGCCAGAACGTCGCGGCAGTCCTTCAGGAGCTGCTGGTCAACTCCGCCCCGGACGACATGGACGGGCCACTTTTGCGGATGCGCTGGAGTCATGAGCCAAGGCTATACGCCGGTGGCGCCCGGGGCTTAGGCCTCGGTGAGTTCGTCTTCCTGTTGCCGGACCAGGGTGAGGCGGTAGCCAACGTTCCTGACCGTGCTGATCAGGTTCTCGTGGTCCGCGCCGAGCTTGGCCCGTAAACGCCGGACGTGGACGTCAACAGTGCGGGTGCCGCCGTAGTAGTCGTAGCCCCAGACTTCGGTGAGCAGCTGCTGGCGGGTGAACACCCGGCCGGGGTGCTGCGCCAGGTACTTCAGGAGCTCGAACTCCTTGAAGGTCAGGTTCAGCGGCGCCCCGTTGACCCGGGCCGTGTAGCTTGCCTCGTCGATGACGACGCCGGCGGCGCGGATCTCGCTCGGGGCGTCCTCCTGCTCGGGCACCGCCCGGGCAACGGAGAGCCGGATGCGCGCCTCCACCTCGGCGGGTCCGGCGGAATCGAGGACGATGTCGTCAACAGCCCAGGCCGAGGACACCGCCGCCATGCCGCCTTCAGTAAGGATCAGGACCAACGGAGCGCTGAGTCCGGTGGCTTTCAGGAGCTGGGTGAGGGAACGGGCCCCCACCAGGTCCTTGCGGGCATCCAGCAGGACTATGTCGCAGGGGTCGGTTTCGAGGAGGGCCGTGGGCTCGGCGGGGAGGATATGGACCCTGTGGTTCAGCAACTCAAGGGCAGGCAGGATGTCCACCGAAGAACCGGTGCTGTTTGTCAGTAACAGGATGTGCGACATTGTTCCTCCAAGGGCCGTCCGCGCATCATTGGGCGACTGAACCGGATTCTCACCGGCCGGTACTGGCTTCCCGCACGAGGTTTTTGGTCCGTCAGCACGCCGCCGGCCAGCCACCTCAGCAGGGAGCGTAGCTGAACCTTGAGTATACCCGGCGGGCTCTTCCAGGCCACAGATCCACGCCATGGACGGGGACGTTTTGCGACACATCCAGTTCATATAGGGCAGGATTGAACCAGGGCGGACCAGCCCTGCCACGAGGGGGCGGACCAGCCTTCGGGCCGATCGCCAGGATGGGAAACAGCGCAGTGAGTGCACCGATGAAGCACAGGCGGGGCCCCGGATGACGGCGGAACTGCAGGCACCCGTGCGTTCGCTTGGTTCCTGGACGGTCGGCGTCGTCGGGATTGCCGGCCTCATCGCCATTATCGCCGGGGTGTATGCCTCGCCGGAGGCCCTGGTTGCCGTGGGCATCGTGATCGCCGCAGCCGTGGGCATCGGCTGGCCGCACTTCCTGCGCATCCCCGCCAAGAAGACGCTCGCCGCCGTCATCGCCCTGCCGGGTGCGGGCGCGGCTCTGGCGGCTGCCGTGGCGCCGGCCCCGGGATACCTGGACTGGACCCCGGCCTTCGTGGCGCTGGGAATGATGGCCGTCTTCGTGGTGCAGCTCATCCGCGGCACCGGGCAGGCCCAGCGGCTGGAATCCACCCTGGGATGCTGCGCCGGAGTCCTCTTGTCCTGCCTCGGCGCGGGCTGGATTGCCGGCGCCCGTTTCAATGGTGTCCGGGAGATGCTCCTGGTGGCAGCGGTCAGCGCGGCAGTGGCGTTGCTTGCGGGGCTCATCCGTTGGCCGGACAGCATCGTTGCACCGCTGGGGGTTGTGCTTGCAGGCCTGGCCGGCCCGCTCGCCGGGTTGGTCCTGTCAGACATCGCCGTCCTGCCGGCGGCCGTCTTTGGCGTGGTGGTGGGTGCGGTCCTGGCCAGCTTCCGCAGGCTGACCACACTCCGTGGCGCCCCGCTGAACATCCCCGCGGCGCTGAGCATGGGCCTTGCGCCGGTTTCGGCGGTGGGATCACTCGCCTACTTCATAGACAAACTACTCATCTACTAACGGGTTAGGATGGCACCATGTCCGTACTTGCTTTTGAAATCTTCTTCCTTGTCCTGCTCGGCATCGCGAGCCTGTCCATGGCCTGGTTCGCCGGTTTCGTGGTCTACCGCCTCTTCAAGGGCCAGAAGTAGCCAGCCTTTTCCAGGGCCGGCCGTATCTCGAGGTAACACCAATGCCCATTGAGATTCCTACAGATCTGACCCCCGAACTCGTTCCCCTTTCGTGGCTCATCGGTGAGTGGGAGGGCCGCGGCCGGCTGGGCAGCGGAGACGAGGATTCCGAACACTTCCTTCAGCACGTCTCCTTCACCCACAACGGCCTGCCATACCTCCAGTACCGTGCGGAAAGCTGGTTGACCGACGACGAAGGGACACGGCTTCGGCCGCTCACCGTCGAGACCGGTTTCTGGGCACTGGAGCGCAAACAGCTTGACGCCGACGGCGGTCCCGGCCTGGTGCCCGCGGACATCGTGCCGGTGCTGAAGAGCGCCGACGAGGTGGAGGCGCTGCGCAACAAGGACGGCGGCTTCGACATCTCCGTGTCCATCTCGCACCCGGGCGGAATCTCGGAACTGTACTACGGCCAGATCAAAGGCCCCCAGATCCAGTTGACCACCGACATGGTGATGCGCGGCAGCCACTCCAAGGACTACAGTGCAGCCACCAGGATCTTCGGCCTGGTGGACGGCAACCTTTTGTGGCGGTGGGATGTGGCCACGGGGGGAGAAACCGGAAAGGGGCTGGAGGCGCATGCCTCCGCGTTCCTGCACAAAGTCTCCTAACCAGGAAGGGTCGGGCCATGGAAAACGGCGCGGAAGCAGCAGGGAATCCTGGTGGCTACACCGGCCTCAAGGCCGTCTTCTTCAACGGAACCCTGAAGAAATCGCCCCAAACTTCCAACACTGAAGGCCTCATCACCATCAGTCGCCGGATCATGGAGAAACAGGGTGTTACCACCCGGGTGATCCGCGCCGTGGATCACGAGATCGCCTCCGGTGTCTACCCGGACATGAGGCAGTACGGCTGGGCGACGGATGAGTGGCCTCAGATATACCCGGCCGTCCAGGAAGCTGACATCGTGGTGGTGGCAGGACCTATCTGGCTGGGCGACAACTCCTCCCAGACCAAGAAACTGATTGAGCGCCTTTACGCCCATTCCGGCCAGCTCAACGCCAAGGGCCAGTGGGCGTTCTACCCAAAGGTGGGCGGCTGCCTGATCACCGGAAACGAGGACGGCATCAAGCACTGCGCCATGAACGTCCTCTACAGCCTGCAGCATATCGGCTTCAGCATCCCGCCCCAGGCGGACGCCGGCTGGATTGGACCCGTGGGGCCCGGCCCAAGCTACCTTGACGAAGGCTCGGGTGGTCCGGAAACCGACTTCACCAACCGCAATACCACCTTCATGACGTGGAACCTCCTGCACCTGGCGCGGATCCTGAAAGACGCCGGCGGCTACCCGGCCTACGGAAACCTGCCGCAGGAATGGTCGGCCGGAACCAGATTCGATTTTGAAAACCCGGAATACCGCTAGCTCCCCAGGACTTCTACTTCATATGACTACGCCCAGCCCTTTGTTGTCGCGCCCCGGCGCTGTCGAGGCCACCGGCCCTGACGCCGGAGTCGCCGCCCACTACGGCGAGCCGCTGCGCGAGCAGCGCGCCCTCGCCGCCGGAACCGCCGTCGTCGATCTTTCCCACCGCGGCGTGGTCACCGTCAGCGGACCCGACCGGCTCAGCTGGCTCAACACCCTGTCCTCGCAACAGGTTGCGGCCCTGAAGCCGGGCGAGTCCAGCGAACTGCTGCTCCTGAGCGTCCAGGGCCGCATCGACTTCGAGGCCCGCGTCATTGACGACGGCGGGACCACCTGGCTGATCGTTGAGGCCGCCGAGGCCGCACCCTTGGCCGAGTACCTCAACCGGATGAAGTTCATGCTGCGCGTGGAGGTTGACGACGCCTCCGCTGACTGGGCCGTGGTGGGCAGTACCCGGGCCGTCCCCGAGTGGTCCGGCCGGCTCGCCTGGCAGGACCCATGGCCGCACGTCGCTGCCGGCGGATACTCCTACGCCACCGTGCCGGAGGAGAGCCATCCGGGCCTTGAGCGCCCCTGGTTCGAGTACCTTATCCCCGCCGCGGCACTGGAGGACGCCGTCAAGGGCCGGGCGCTGGCCGGCGTGCTCGCCGCGGAGGCCCTGCGCGTCGCCGCGTGGCGCCCGCGCCTCGGCGCCGAGACCGATGACAAGACCATCCCGCACGAACTGGACCTGCTGCGCACCGCCGTGCACCTGGCCAAGGGCTGCTACAAGGGGCAGGAAACCATCGCCCGTGTCCACAACCTGGGTCATCCGCCGCGCCGCCTGGTGTTCCTGCAGCTGGACGGTTCGCAGCACACCCTGCCCGCGGCCGGCAGCCCGGTCATGGCAGGGGAGCGGAAAGTCGGAACGGTGACGTCGGTGGCGCAGCACTACGAGATGGGGCCCGTGGCCCTGGCGGTCGTAAAGCGTTCCGTGGCCCCGGATGAGATACTGACGGTCCTGGATGGCGACGAGCCTTACCCGGCCGCCCAGGAACTCATTGTCGCCCCTGACGCCGGCCAGGTGGTGGGGCGCCAGACCGGATTCCTGAGGGGGCCACGCTGATGACTGAGCACACCGGGACCATGCCTGCGGGCGGTGGGACGGAGGCAGCGGAAGTGCACGACGACGACGCGCTGGCTTTGGCGCATACGCTGTTCCAGGCTGCCCGCGAGGGAAACGACGCGCTGCTGGGTGCCTACCTGGACGGCGGGGTTCCCGCCACAATGACAAACGCCGCGGGTGATTCAATGCTCATGCTGGCCGCGTACCACGGCCATGCCGGGACAGTTCAGCTGCTCCTGCAGCACGGTGCCGACGCCAACACCGCCAACGACCGGGGCCAGACCCCACTCGCCGGAGCGGCATTCAAGGGCTACATGGACGTGGCCCGGGTCCTGCTGGGCGCCGGAGCGGATCCGGACGCCGGTGCGCCGTCGGCACGGGCCGCGGCGCAAATGTTTGCCCGCAGGGAGATCCTGGACCTGCTGGCCTAGCCTTACCGGGTTTCGGCCCGGCGCCAATCAAAACTCCTGAAGGATGACCGAGTGGAAAACGTAGCAAAGCCCTGGCCGGCACTGTGGTCCCTGGTGATCGGGTTCTTCATGATCCTGATCGATACCACCATCGTGTCCGTTGCCAACCCGCGGATCATGGAAGGCCTGCACGCGGACATCAACTCGGTGATCTGGGTGACCAGCGCCTACCTGCTGGCCTACGCCGTCCCGCTGCTCATCACCGGCCGCCTTGGCGACAGGTTCGGGCCCAAGAAGCTCTACCTCTCCGGGCTGGTGGTCTTCACCCTCGCCTCGCTCTGGTGCGGCCTGTCCGGGGACGTCGGGATCCTGATCGCTGCCCGTGTCCTCCAGGGCCTCGGCGCGGCGATGATGACACCGCAGACCATGGCCGTCATCACCCGGATCTTCCCGCCGGACCGCCGCGGCTCAGCCATGGCCGTGTGGGGCGCTACAGCGGGGATGGCCACCCTCGTGGGACCCATCCTGGGCGGCGTCCTGGTGGACGGCCTTGGCTGGGAGTGGATCTTCTTCATCAACGTGCCCATCGGCGTCGTTGGCTTCATCCTGGCGATGCGCAACGTTCCGGCACTGAGCACCCACCCGCACCGGTTCGATATTCCCGGCGTCCTGCTGAGCGCGGTGGGGCTGTTCCTGCTGGTATTTGGGATCCAGGAGGGTGAGACCTACAACTGGGGCACGATTACCGGGCCCATCAGCGTGTGGGGCCTGATCATCGCCGGCCTCGTGGTGCTCGTCGCCTTTGTCCTGTGGCAGAAGTTCAACAAGGGCGAGCCGCTGCTGCCGCTGGCGCTGTTCCGGGACCGGAACTTCTCGCTGGCCAACATTGGCATCACCACTGTGGGCTTCACCGTAACGGCCTTCAGCCTGCCGCTGATCTTCTACTACCAGCTGGTCCGGGGTCTTACCCCCACGCAGTCCGCCCTGATGATGGTGCCCATGGCGCTGATCTCCGGCGGCCTGGCACCAGTGGTGGGCAAGCTGGTGGACCGGGTGAACCCCAAATACATCACAGCCACCGGACTGGTGCTCATGGCGGTGGCACTCCTCTGGAACTCGGTCCTGATGCAGCCGGATACGCCGATCCTGATGTTCCTGCTTCCCAGCGCCGTCCTGGGCTTCGCCAACGCCGGCATCTGGGCGCCCCTCAGCACCACCGCCACCAGGAACCTGCCGCCGCGCCAGGCCGGGGCGGGCTCGGGCGTCTACAACACCACCCGCCAGATCGGCGCGGTCCTGGGCAGCGCCGCCATCGCCGTGCTGATCCAGTCCCGGCTGGCCGCTGAGCTTCCCTCGGGAGGGCCCGGCGGATCCGCAGGGGAAGGGATGGCAATGGGCGGCTCGCTGCCCGAGTTCCTGCACAGCGGGTTCTCGACGGCGATGGGCCAGTCCATCCTGCTGCCCGCCGCAGTGATCCTGGTGGGCGCGGCGGTGTCGTTGTTCTTCGCCAAGCCACAGCCGGTCCAGGGCTGGCAAGCACCTGGACAGGGGCAGGATCAGGAACAGGGCCCGGCGTCAGCGAAGGTGGACGCTGGTCTGGATTCCGCCGGCTGAGGGGCCGAGTTTCCGTGCCAGCGCCAGGCAGCCGGTGTTGCTGACGTCTGCCCGCCACTGCAGCGTCAGCCCGGCGGCGAGTGCCTCATGGGCGGCGATGGAGCCCGCAAGCGAGCCCAAACCGCGCCGCCGCCACCCGGGGTCCACCAGGACGCCCATGTTGGCCAGCAGGCCCTCCCACTCGCCGTAGGCCCCGCAGGCCAGGGGGACGCGCCTCCCGGCCTGCTCGTGCACGATGGTGTAGCGGTTTTCAAGGTCGGAGAGGCCCACTTCGTTGACGTCGTCCGGCGGGCAGCGGCCCTCCAGTTCGATCGCCTCGGGGTTACCGTGCGAGACCGTCAGTTCCTCCGACGGCTGCTGAAGCGGCAGGTCGTCGGCGAAGAACAAGGCCGCGGCACCGAGCCCATGGCCGCCAAGCTCCCTGGTCAGTTTCAGGAGCGTGACGTGGTGGGCCATTTCCCCGTCAGGGAGCTCTGTCGCGGCGTCGATGACGCTCTGCGGTCCCACCAGCACGGAACTGCCGAATAACCGCACGAACTCGACCGTCCGGGCTGATTCGTCGGCGCGGACAATCCGTTCCCCGGAAGCCAGGGCGTCGCCGAAAGCGTCGTCGTCAAGGCCCAGCCGGCGCGCCCACGCCAGCTGGATGATGGCCGCTGAACCGGGATCGAGTGTCATGGTCCCAGCCTAGGGCGGCCCAGTGACTTAGCCGAACAGGACCGCGGCCTCGTCGTAGCGGTTTTGCGGGACGGTCTTGAGCTGGCCCAGGGCTTCCGCGAAGGCGACGTGTTGGATGTCTGTGCCTTTCAGCGCCACCATGGTGCCCCAGTAGCCTTCCACTACGGAGTCGATGGCGGCCATGCCAAGCCGGGTGGCCAGTACCCTGTCGAACGCCGAAGGGACGCCGCCGCGCTGGATGTGGCCCAGGATGGTGGCGCGGGTTTCAATGCCGGTCCGGGCTTCGAGCTCCGGCGCCAACTGGTCCGCGATTCCGCCCAGGCGGGGGCGGCCGAAGGTGTCCAAGCCCCGTTCGGAGTGCGGGCTTTCCATGTGCTCCGGAACGAAGCCTTCGGCCACCACCACCAGGGGCGCACGGCCACGGGCGTGGGCTTCCTTGACCCATTCGGTGATCTGCTCGATGCTGACCTTCTGCTCCGGGATAAGGATGGCGTGCGCGCCGGCCGCCATACCGGCGTGCAGGGCAATCCAGCCCACGTGCCGGCCCATCACTTCGGCGATCATGCAGCGGTGGTGGGACTCACCAGTGGTTCGGAGCCGGTCGATGGCTTCGGTGGCGATCTGCACGGCGGTATCGAAACCGAAGGTGTAGTCGGTGGCGTCGAGGTCGTTGTCCACCGTCTTGGGGACGCCCACAATCTTGAGCCCGGCGTCGGTCAGGCGCTTCGCGGCGGCCAGCGTTCCCTCACCGCCAATGGCGATGATTGCGTCGATGCCCAGCCGGTCCATGTGGGCTTTGATGGCTTCGGGTCCGCCGCCGTTCTCGAACGGGTTGGTGCGGGAGGTGCCCAGGATGGTGCCGCCCTGCTTGGCGATGCCGCGGACCATGGTGCGGGGGATGTCGATGATGTCGCCCTCCACCACGCCGCGCCAGCCATCACGGAATCCAACGAATTCCTGGCCGTGGACGGCGATGCCCTTAAGCACGGCGCCTCGGATTACGGCGTTCAACCCGGGGCAGTCGCCACCGCTGGTAAGGATTCCAATTTTCATGTTCGGCTCAAATCCTGGGGAGAAGGTTTACAGGCAGAGCGCCACGCTGAGCTCACCTAGAAGTGTAGTGGGGTGTGTGGGGTACGACACAAACCGGTTACACAGGGCTTATGCAAGCAGCGAGGGCAGGCAAAGAGCCCCCGCCGGGTGAACGGATTCACCGGGCGGGGGCCTGGGCTGCCAGCTGGAGCCGGGCCGGTCAGCGATTCAGTGAGCGGCGGTCCAGGAACGCCTGAAGCGGGATCTCGTTGCGCTGGTCGGGGAGGATCACCCACGCCAGGACGTAGAAGACGAAGGCCGGGCCCGGAAGCAGGGCGAAGAGCAGGAAGGCGATACGGACAAAGGCAACGTCCACGTTGAGCTTGGCTGCGATGCCGCCGCAGACTCCGCCGAGCCACCGCTCCGGGCCGCGCTTCAGGCCAAAGCCCCTGACAATGCTGAAGAACTTATCCATGGTTCAAGACTTCCCTGTAGTTGGTTGGTTGTCACGTTTATGGGCGGAGAGCAGGCCGCCTGCCACCAGGGCCACGCCCGCGCCGACCATGAGGCCGATCAGGACGTAGGTGCCGTTGAGGGTGACGATGCCCAGCTGCGCCACGATGATCAGTGCGGCCAGCGCCAGGATGATCAGTCCCCACACGACGGTTCCCACCCTGGCTGGTGCCGGTCCGGGAGTGTCCTGGCCCGCCGTCGTCGAAATGTTGCTGCTGTCCATGTCAGCTGCCTTCCTGGATAGTGACGTTGCTGAAGGTGGCATTGATCCGGACCACCAGGTGGTTTCCGGGCTTGCCGGTGTTGTAGCTGCTTTCGCGGGTTGTGGTTCCCCCGCGCTGGCCGCTTGCCTCGTTCAGGTTTCCCATGGTCATGTCCGCCTTGATGTCCACGGGCACGTTTTGCGGTATCACCACGGTCACGTTGCTGGCGGTGATGTCCAGGGGGACCACGACGTCGGATGTCAGGGGAGCGGTGGGGGAGAGGTTCGTGAGGTCCATGGTTCCCCGCCCGGCGGTGATATCAATGCCGCCGCGCGCCTCCTGGATGCTCGCCGGATTCCAGTCCACCTGCTGGAAACGCATGCGGCCGTCACCCACGGTGTTGTAGACGCCGCCGGTGATCAGTGCGATCACGGCAAAGAGGCTCAGGATTCCGGAGGTCCGGCCGCGGAAGCCCGCCACCAGGATGCCCAGGCCAAGGACTGCCGCGGCACTGGCCCACACGATCGCGTTGGCCGAGCCGCCCAGGTCGATGATGTTCGCGGCATCGAGCGCCTTGAGCCCACCGCCCACCAGCAGGGCAGAACCGGTTGCGATGGCGACGGCGGGGGCGCCGGGACCCGATGGCCGGCGCTTGGGCGGCTGTGGTGGGACCCACGGTGCGGGGTAGCCGCCAGCCGCGGGTCCCCCGCTGCCCGGGTCGACGGGAGGCGTACCACTGGGAGGAGTACCGCCGGTGCCAGTGCTGCTGCCGTACGACGGCGCTGCGGGGACCCGCGCGGCCGGCCCGGGGGCCGTGCCTGCGGAGAACGATGAGGCGTGTTCCGTGCCGGAGCGTTCCATCGGGTAGGTGGCGGGGTAGGCCGCGCCGGAGGGTGGGGCGTGGCCGGCCATCGTGGGGTGGGCCTTGTTGCGCTGTGAGAGGAAGTAGATCAGGTAGATCGCGCCACCCACCCAGAAGACGGTCCAGAGCAGGCCGCTCAGGCCGTTATGGGTCCAGCCCCAGAAGCCCCCGCCAAGGCCGGTGAGTCCCAGGACCGTGGCGATCAGGGAACCAGTCATGCCGCTGGACCACCGGCCTGCACCGGCTTCCTGGACGTGGATCCTGCCGTCCGGTTCCGGGAGGAAGGCCCACGCCAGGCCGTAGAGCAGTACCCCGATGCCTGCCAGGAGGGTCAGGACAATCAGGATGCCGCGGATGATGATCGGGTCCACATTCAACCGGTGGGCGATGCCGCTGCAGACGCCGCCGATCCACCTGTCGTTGGTCCGGTAGATGCCTTGGCTGCGGATCCAGCCGAAGAAGTCTGTGGAAGGCGCCGGGGCAGGAGGGCTGCCCTGGAATGCGTATGCCTGGGCTGGGTCCGCAGGGCCGGCGGAGGGGCCGGTTTCCGGGCCAGTGGTGGGGCCCGCGGATGGGGCCGCCGCGAAGTTCGGAGGCGCCGAGGCGGGGGACGGGAGGGGCTCGGTGGGCTGCCCGCTGCCCGGGCCGGGCAACGGTTCGTCAGGGTGTTCGTCGTCGGGGGAAGGGGTCTGCGAGTTCATACCTCGATCCTCCCGTCCGGGCCCGTTGGCGCTCTACTGGGGGAAACCCTGAACCGTCCCTGAGCTGTCCCCGGGAAGCGGCCGGATACGGTCCGGGCAACCCTGATCCATGTTTGGATTGACCCATGACAACCCTTTCGGCGCGGCCGCCCCTGGCACGGAGCAGCGACCGTGTCATCGCGGGGGTGTGCTCCGGCCTCGCCGTGCACCTGGGGTGGCCGGTGAAGAACGTCCGCGTGGGCATGGTCCTTGCGTCCTTCGCAGGAGGGGCAGGCCTGGTTTTCTATGCATGGCTCTGGATCATGGTGCCCACCGCGGACGAGGCCGCGCGCCGCAACGCCCGCAGGCCGG
The DNA here is from genome assembly GCF_014639275.1 of Arthrobacter liuii. Classification (GTDB taxonomy): domain Bacteria; phylum Actinomycetota; class Actinomycetes; order Actinomycetales; family Micrococcaceae; genus Arthrobacter; species Arthrobacter liuii. The sequence goes on from NZ_BMFW01000004.1 coordinate 79,382, forward strand.
CGTCGCCCATTGCGCCCACGGTGAGCCAGTCGACGGTGAGCCAGCCGATGCAGGGCCGCGCGACGCCGGGAACGGCGGACGACGGCGGGACCCGCGCAGGTGCCGCCGGTGCCGTTGGCTCTGTTCCCGGCGACGCCGGCGCGCTGGCCGGTCCACCCTGGTTCCGTGCGCGCGGGATGCGCTACGGGAAGGAAATCCTGCTCGGCTGCGGGCTCCTGCTGGTGGCTGGCATCATGATTGCCCAGTTGCTTGGCGTGGACGTGTCCCTCGGTACGCTGATTCCGGCCGCCGCAGTCCTGGGCGGCGCCTCCATCGCGTGGATGCAGCTGGACGAGACCCGCCGCGCGGGGCTGGTGGACAAGACCAAGGCCGACCAGGCCGGCGGATGGGGCCGCCTGGCAGCCGGCTTGGCGCTGGTGGTGGCCGGGGTCCTGGTGATGGTGTCCGGCTCAGGCTCGTGGGAGCAGACGTGGCTGGCGCTGCTGGCTTCCGTGGCGGTCCTGGGCGGCGTGGTCTTGGTCCTGCTGCCGTGGGCACTGAAATTCTGGCGGGACCTGGAAGCCGAGCGCGCCGGCAGGATCCGCGAGACGGAGCGGGCAGAGATCGCTGCCCACCTGCATGATTCCGTGCTGCAGACCCTCGCGCTGATCCAGCGCCGGGCAGGCAATGAGCACGACGTCGTCCGCCTGGCCCGTGCCCAGGAACGCGAGCTGCGTGGCTGGCTCTTCCAGGATCCCGGGCCGCGAAAGCGGCCAGCTTTCAGACCGGATCAAGGCTGTTGCAGGCGAGGTGGAGGACCTGCTTGGCAATGCCGTGGAGGTGGTCACCGTTGGTGATGCCGCCATGACCGAGGCGCACGAAGCCCTGGTCCAGGCAAGCCGGGAGGCTATGCTCAACGCCTCACGGCACGGCGGCGGGACGGTCTCGGTGTACCTCGAGGCGTCGGACGGGCAGGCCGAGATCTTCATCAAGGACAGGGGGCCGGGCTTTGAGCTGGGGGACGTACCGGCGGACCGGTTGGGAATCCGGGAATCGATAATCGGCAGGATGAAACGGCACGGCGGCTCGGCTGCCATCCTCAGCACGGGGGACGGCACCGAAGTCCGCCTCAGGCTGCCGGCTGCAGCAGAACACGCGGAAGGAAAATCATGAACACGACCCTGGGGACAGGAGCCGGCACCGCCCGGCCGGCCAATTCCGTACGGGTGGTCATCGTTGACGATCACGCTATCTTCCGGTCCGGGCTGAAAGCGGACCTCGATGCCAGCATCCACGTGGTGGGGGAGGCGGCCACCGTTGAACAGGCCATCGCCGTCATCGTCCAGCAGCGGCCCGATGTCGTCCTATTGGACGTGCACCTCCCCGGCGGACTCGGCGGAGGCGGCCGGGAAGTAATCGCCGGCTCCGCAGCGCTCCTGTCCACCACCCGTTTCCTGGCCCTGAGCGTTTCCGACGCCGCGGAGGACGTGGTGGCAGTCATCCGCGCCGGTGCCCGCGGCTACGTCACCAAGACCATCTCCGGCGCCGAGATCACCGACGCCGTTTTCCGGGTGGCCGGCGGCGATGCGGTCTTCTCCCCGCGCCTTGCCGGTTTCGTCCTGGACGCCTTCGGCACCGCCCCCGCAGACATCGCCGATGACGAACTGGACAAGCTCTCCGCCCGCGAACTCGAGGTCATGCGCCTTATCGCCCGCGGCTACAGCTACAAGGAAGTGGCAAAGGAGCTCTTCATCAGCATCAAAACCGTGGAGACCCACGTGTCCGCCGTGCTGCGGAAACTCCAGCTTTCCAGCCGCCACGAACTCACCAAGTGGGCCGCGGAGCGCCGCCTCCTCTAAACGCCCCATCATCTTTCGCCCCTTAAACCAGAACGCCCCATCACCAGCTGATGGGGCGTTCGGGTTTTTCCTGCGAAAAGTGATGGCGCGTTTCTACTGGGCCTTGCCCAGGAAGTCCTGCAGGCGCTGGACGCCCGTGGCCAGGTCGTCATCGCCAAGAGCGTAGGAGAGCCGCAGGAAGCCGGAGGGGCCGAAGGCCTCGCCCGGAACCACAGCCACCTCAACCTCGTCGAGGATCAAGGCAGCCAGTTCGGCGGAGGTCTGCGGAGTGGAGGTGCCGGACGCCGTCGGGAATTCCTTGCCCAGCAGCGCGCGGACGTCCGGGTACACGTAAAAGGCACCCTTCGGCGTCGGGCATTCCACGCCGGGGATGGCATTCAGGCCGGCGACGATGGCCTTGCGGCGGCGGTCAAACGCCACTTTCATTTCATCGACGGCGGTCAGCGGGCCGGACACCGCGGCGAGGGCAGCGATCTGCATGATGTTGGACACGTTGGAGGTGGCGTGCGACTGCAGATTGGTGGCCGCCTTGATGACGTCGGCGGGCCCGATCATCCAGCCCACGCGCCAGCCGGTCATGGCGTAGGTCTTGGCCACGCCGTTGAGGATGACCACCTTGTCGCCCAGCTCGGGGGCCGCGGTGGCAATCGACGTGAAGGGCACGCCGTCATAGGTCAGGTGCTCGTAGATCTCGTCCGTGACAACCCACAGGCCCTTGGCGGCAGCCCACTTGCCGATTTCCGCCACCTGTTCGGGGGAGTAGACAGCGCCGGTGGGGTTCGACGGCGAGACGAACAGCAGGATCTTGGTCCGGTCCGTCACGGCTGCTTCGAGCTGTTCAACTGTGACCAGGTAGTCCTGTTCCGGCCCGGCGAAAACCTCCACGGGCACGCCGCCGGCAAGCCGGATGGCTTCCGGGTAGGTGGTCCAGAACGGGGTGGGGACGATGACTTCGTCGCCCGGATCCACCAGTGTGGCAAAGGTGTTGTAGACGGCCTGCTTGCCGCCGTTGGTGACCAGCACCTGCGAGGACTCCACCGTGTAGCCGGAGTCGCGCAGGGTCTTTTCGGCGATAGCCTTCTTTAGCTCGGGCAGGCCGCCGGCAGGGGAGTAGCGGTGGAACCTGGGCTGGCCCGCAGCCTCAATCGCCGCTTGGACAATGTAGTCCGGGGTTGGGAAGTCGGGCTCGCCCACGCCGAAGCCAATAACCGGCCGGCCAGCTGCCTTCAGCGCCTTGGCCTTGGCATCGACGGCCAGGGTTGCGGATTCGGCAATTGCGGAAATGCGTTGGGAAACGCGGGCGGCAGACATGGCAGGTCCGTTCTTCGTTTGCAGCCGGGAGGCTGGAATGTGGGATTCGACGATTTCTACTCTATGCTGTTCACCGGACCCTCCGGGGTGCCGGTTTTGATTTGTGACTGCCCCGCGCAGCACGTTTCTGGCCGGACTTCGGATGGACCGGGGCGGGCTGGTTTTACCTACGCGAAGTTCTTGCGTAGACTGGTTCACCGGTGTTGAAACACGGATGATGGCGTGCCCCCCAGTTCAAGCTGGTGGTCGGTCGTCAAAGAGTGGAATTCACTCCACAGGGTAGTGGCGCAATTGGTAGCGCAGCGGTCTCCAAAACCGCAGGTTGCAGGTTCGAGTCCTGTCTGCCCTGCGCAAGCTGCTCCGGGTGAAAGCCCGGGGCAGGCGCAGCAACCATGGTTCTGATCAGGGCCGGGTAATCCACCATTGCAAAGATGAGCGAGGACCAGGTGACCGAAACAGCTGCCAGCAGCTCCAAGGGCCGCCCAGCTAAGAAGGAAGCCAAGGCAAACTTCTTCGCCCGCATTGCGCTTTTTGTCCGCCAGATCATCGGCGAACTGAAGAAGGTGGTTGCCCCCACCCGCAAGGAACTGATCAACTACACGCTCGTGGTGCTGGTGTTCGTGGCCATCATGATGGTCATCGTCAGCCTGCTGGACATTGGTTTCGGAACCGCTGTCAGCTGGATCTTCGGCGGCACCGGCCCCAAGGACAGCTAAGGCTGCACGGTCCGCAGGCCGCGCGTTCCACCGGGAAGCCGGAAGGAAACGCCGGCGTGCGGAATTGAGCCATTTAAATAGGCATGTACGGCAATGAGGAAGCAGGAGACCAAGTGTCTGAGCAGGAGCTCGAGGTAACCGAGACCGGGTTGGAAGAATCCCCGGACGTCACGGCAGAAGCCGGTGAAGAGTCCGAGGTTGAGTCCTCCACGCCCGAATCCGACGACGCCGCCTCCGACGTTGCAGAAGCAGACAACGCTTCAGACGCTGACGGGGAAGACGAGCCCGCCGACGCCCTCGCCGCCGCGGCAGCCACCGCAGCCGTGGATCCCGCGGAGGAGTTCAAGGCCAAGCTGCGCCGCCAGGAAGGTGACTGGTACGTCATCCACTCCTACGCCGGTTACGAAAACCGCGTGAAGGCCAACCTTGAAACCCGCATCCAGACCCTGGACATGGAAGATTACATCTTCGAAATCCAGGTGCCCATGGAAGAAGTCGTGGAGATCAAGAACGCCCAGCGCAAGGTGATCAACCGCGTCCGCATTCCCGGTTACGTCCTGGTCCGCATGGACCTGACCGACGCCTCCTGGGGCGCTGTCCGCCACACGCCCGGCGTCACCGGCTTCGTGGGCAACGCCCACAACCCGGTCCCGCTGCGCCTGGACGAGGTCTTCTCCATGCTCGCCCCTGTCTTCGAAGAGGAGCAGGCCGAGAAGGGCAAACCGGTCAACAAGCAGAACCAGGTTCCCGTGGCCGTCGACTTCGAGGTCGGGGAATCCGTCATCGTCAAGGAAGGTCCGTTCGAGACCCTCCCCGCCACCATCTCGGAGATCAAGCCCGAGTCCCAGACCCTCGTGGTCCTGGTCTCCATCTTCGAGCGCGAAACGCCCGTCACCCTGGCGTTCAACCAGGTCACCAAGATCTGAGAATCCTAGAATTCGTTCCGGCGGCGCCTGCTTAGCGGCACCGGAACGGCCGGCCGCCTTGCCATGGCGGCCAAAAACCTGAGGCACGCTCCTGTGCCCCAGGACGTTATTGAGAGAAGGACCCTACATTGGCTCCCAAGAAGAAGGTCACCGGCCTCATCAAGCTGCAGATCCAGGCAGGTGCCGCCAACCCGGCCCCGCCGATCGGTCCTGCGCTTGGCCAGCACGGTGTCAACATCATGGAATTCTGCAAGGCGTACAACGCTGCAACGGAAGCCCAGCGCGGAAACGTCATCCCCGTGGAAATCACGGTCTACGAGGACCGTTCCTTCACGTTCATCACCAAGACCCCGCCGGCTGCAGAACTCATCAAGAAGGCTGCAGGCGTCGCCAAGGGTTCAGCAACCCCGCACACCGTCAAGGTTGCCAAGCTGACCCAGGCCCAGGTCAACGAGATCGCTTCCACCAAGATGGAAGACCTCAACGCCACCAGCCTCGAAGGCGCAGCGAAGATCATCGCCGGCACCGCCCGCTCCATGGGCATCACCGTCGAGGGCTAAACCCCCAACAGCTGTCCAGCGTCAGGGTAATTGACGACGACGGGCGGCACCGCCGGGACACCGGCACCACAAACAAATTGAAATGTTGGCCGTCCGGGCCGGATAACGAACCGGATCGCCGACTGTGGCAGGGCCCAGCGCGGTCCGCAGACCACAACTGCACAAGGAGAAATAAGCAGCATGGCAAAGCGCAGCAAAGCATATGAGGCAGCAGCCGCCAAGATCGACGCGGAGAAGCACTACGCACCGTTCGAGGCAGTAACGCTGGCCAAGGACACCAACCCGTCCAAGTTCGACGCCACGATTGAGGTTGCCTTCCGCCTCGGCGTGGACCCCCGCAAGGCTGACCAGATGGTCCGCGGCACGGTCAACCTGCCCCACGGCACCGGTAAGACCGCCCGCGTCCTGGTCTTCGCCACGGGCGACAAGGCGGAGGCCGCGATCGCAGCCGGCGCCGACTTCGTCGGTTCCGACGACCTGATCGAACGTATCGCCGGCGGCTGGACCGACTTCGACGCCGCCGTTGCCACCCCTGACCTCATGGGCAAGGTTGGCCGCCTCGGTAAGGTCCTGGGCCCGCGTAACCTGATGCCGAACCCGAAGACGGGCACCGTGACCCCCGACGTCACCAAGGCCGTCAACGACATCAAGGGTGGAAAGATCGACTTCCGCGTCGACAAGCACTCCAACCTGCACTTCATCATCGGCAAGGTTTCGTTCGACGCCATCAAGCTGGCCGAGAACTACGCGGCAGCACTGGAAGAGGTCCTCCGCCTGAAGCCGTCCGCAGCCAAAGGCCGCTACATCCAGAAGGCCACCGTTGCCACCACGTTCGGCCCGGGCATCTCCGTTGACCCCAACGTCACCAAGGTGCTCACCGAGGCATAGTCCCCAGGGCAACCTGTGCCGGTAGGGCACGCATGAAGGGACCGTCCGGCTGTTGCCGGGCGGTTCCTTCGTCATTGCCACTGATTCCCCTGCGTTCCCTCGACAGCCGGGCGCTGCTGGCTAGGCTGGCATCATGACGCAGCCGAACGCCCTGGTGGTTTCCGCCGTCGTTGTTCCTCCCTCCGTGGATGCTGGGGGTGACTTCACGGATTTCCGTGATTGCCAGTCGATGCGGCAGGCGCACGAACTGGAAACGTGGGGCGACATGGACCGCGGCTACACCTACGCCGAGGAAGTGGAACACTGGCGCGGCACCCAGTACGAGGCGAGGCACCTTTTCGTGGGCCGGATCGGCCAAGAGGCGGTGGGCATGTGTTCGGTGACGCTGCCGTTGCGGGAAAACACCCTGACCGCCGGCATCAACGTCCTGGTATCGCCCGCCTTCCGACGGCGCGGGCTGGGCCTCCGACTCCTGCGCCATGCCGAGGCCGTGGCGCAGGACAACGGCCGTACCTCCCTGGACGGCTACTTTGAGCTTCCGGCAGGAGTGGCGGACGGGACCGGGCTGCTGCACGCCAAGTCGGGCGCTGGAGGCCTGCCGGCGGACCAGCCCTCCACCGCGTTCGCGGTGGCTGCCGGCTACGAGCTTGAACAGGTGGAGCGGTCCAGCCGCCTGGCCCTTCCCGTCCCGCCGTTCCTGCTGGCACAGCTGGAGGCCGGCGCCGCCGCCCACGCCGGGGACTACGTCCTGACGGGCTGGAATGACCAGTGTCCGGAGTCGCTCGTCACCAGCTACGCAGGGCTGAGGGCGCGGATGAGTACGGATGCACCCACCGCCGGCATGGACTGGGAGCGGGAGGACTGGGATGCCGCCCGCGTGCGGGACGACGAGCGGACCCTCATCCGGAGCGGCGTGCACTCAACGGTGTCAGCGGCCGTCCACCGCCCCACCGGTGAACTGGTTGCCTACACGGTCCTGGCCTGGCGTCCGCAGGTGCCGGAGTCGCTGATCCAGCAGGACACCCTGGTGGCGGCAGAGCACCGCGGGCACCGGCTGGGCATGCTGGTCAAGGCGGCCAACCTCCGCCGCGTGCAGGGGAAATGGCCTTCGGCGCGTTCGGTTTTGACATGGAATGCCAGCGAAAACCAGCATATGCTGGCGATAAATACCGCACTTGGATTCAGGCCCGCTGGCTATGAAGGTGAGTGGCAGAAACGGCTGGGATGATGCCCGCATGGCAATAGACGTGAAGATCGAGCAGCTATGGATCCCCGACTCACTGGATACCCCGGACGCAGCGGACTTCCTCGCCGCCGTGGAGGTGGGCCGCAAAGTGCGGATGCAGACGTGGGGCAGCGATGATCTCGCCTACGGTCCCCAGGAAAAGCTGCTTGAATTCGCGGACCCGTATGAGCGCCAGCTGATCCTGGTGGCCAAGGTGGATGGCGCCATCGTGGGCACGGTTGACATCGCACTGCCCCTGACCGACCACCTGGACCTCGCAGAGCTCACCCTGGACATCCTGCCCGAGTTCCAACGGAAGGGGGTGGGACGCCGGTTGCTCGAGGCGGCGGAACAGCTGGCCAGGGGTGAAGGCCGCACCATGATCCTGGTGGACACCAACCACCCGGGAGCGTCCCTGCACGAGTTTGAGCGGGCCCAGCTGGTCCCGGGTTCTGGCCAGGGATTCGTGCCCCTGGAGAGCCGCGAAGTGGAGTTCGCGCAGAAGACCGGATACACGCTGCAGCACATCGAACAGTTCAGTTCCTGCCTCCTGCCCCTGGACACCAAGCTGGTGGCCGATCTCCAGGCCGAAGCCGAGGAAGCGAACAACGGCAGGTACCGGCTGCACCACTGGACGGACCAGTGCCCGGACCAGTGGCTGGAGGGCGTCGCGGCCCTTGAGAACCAGGCAGGGGCCGACGTTGATCCGTCCCTTGAGTTGCCCATTGAACAGGACATGGTGTTCGACGCCGGCATCCTGCGCGAGGCGGAAGACGTCGCCATCGCGCAGGGCAGGAGAACAGTGGTCACCGCCGTGGAGCACATCGCCACGGGCGCGCTGGTGGGCCTGACCACCATCACAGTGCTGGCGCACAGGGCCGACGTCGTGTTCCAGGATGACACCCTGGTCCTGCAGGAGCACCGCGGCAACAAGCTGGGCCTGCTGATCAAGGTGGCCAACATGGAACGGCTCAGTGAGCAGTTCCCGGATGCGCGCATCATCTACACCTGGAACGCCCCCGAGAACCGGTACCTCCTGACAGTCAACAAACAGCTAGGCTTCCAGACGGCCGGCGTGACCGGGATCTGGCAAAAGGAGCTCCCCACGATGCATACCAGTACCAGCTGACCGGTCGATTTGGCGGACGGAGCCCCCTCGCGTAAGCTGGACGTACCAAAGACCGTCGGTTGTTGGAAATCCACTCTCCTGAACATGGCTCAACTCTGCAGTTGTGCGCTTGAGACAACAGTGGCTTTCCGGACGAAGGACCCTCAACGCAGGGCGGCCGGCGCAGGTGAACGAAGCAAAGCTCCACGGTACAGCCGTGTTGAGCCAAGCCCCGTGCATCTGCGCGGGGCGTTTTTAGTTTTAGCTCTCTTGAGCGGGGACCGTCGAATACCGGCACTATCCCCGGAAGGAGGGTTATGGCAACGCCTACCAAGGTTTCAGCAGTAGCTGAGATCACTAACGATTTCAAGGAATCGAACGCCGCTGTCCTGACCGAATACCGCGGGCTCACCGTTGCACAGCTCAAGCAGCTGCGTGTTTCTCTCGGCCAGGACACCAAGTTCGCGGTCGTCAAGAACACCCTGACCGCCATTGCAGCCAAGGAAGCCGGCGTCGAAGCATTCGACGGCCAGCTTGCCGGCCCCACTGCGATCGCGTTCATCAAGGGTGACGCAGTTGCCGCTGCCAAGAGCCTGACGGATTTTGCCAAGACCAACAAGCAGCTGGTCATCAAGACCGGTTACTTCGAGGGCAAGGCACTGAACGCCAGCGAAGTTGCTGCCCTGGCAGCACTCGAGTCCCGCGAGCTGCAGCTCGCCAAGGTTGCAGGCGTCCTCAAGGCCCCTGCCGCCGCAGCTGCACGCATCATCGACGCACTGCGCCTCAAGCTTGAAGAAGAGAACGGTGCACCGGCAGCTGCCGAAGCGCCCGCCGCTGAAGAAGCACCTGCCGCCGAAGCTGAAGCCCCGGCCGACGCTCCCGCAGCTGAAGAGAACTAATTCTCTTCACCCCACCAGACTCGGTGTGAAGGAAAGCCCCGCGCGGTCCGGACACCACAACAGGAAGGACGCCTACCATGGCGAAGCTCAGCAACGAAGAGCTCATTGAAGCTTTCAAGGAACTGACCATCATCGAGCTCTCCGAGTTCGTCAAGCTCTTCGAAGAGACCTTCGAAGTTACCGCCGCTGCTGTTGCAGTTGCCGGCCCCGCCGGTGGCGGAGCTGCTGAAGAGGTTGAAGAGAAGACCGACTTCGACGTCGTCCTCGAAGCTGCCGGTGACAAGAAGATCGCAGTGATCAAGGAAGTCCGCGCCATCACTTCCCTGGGCCTGAAGGAAGCAAAGGACCTGGTTGACAGCGCTCCCAAGGCTGTCCTCGAAGGTGCTACCAAGGAAGCTGCCGAGAAGGCCAAGGAGCAGCTCGAGGCTGCAGGCGCCACCGTTACCCTCAAGTAACAACGCCTTTTTCCGGGAAACCCCGTCCACTTCGGTGGACGGGGTCTCCTGCTTTAAAAGGTTCTTCCTGCCTCATCCAGGGTCGCTGATGTCGGCCACGACGGCGCCCAGCGCTTCAGTCAGCGCGTCGGCGTCCACGAACGCGCTGTAGCCATGGCCGCCGGCCCCCATGGAGATTCGGCGTCCGGTGATGGTGGCATCGGCGTAGACCGGCCAGGCGGTGGTACTGCCCAACGGTGTGATGGTGCCCCGCTCGTAGCCCGTAGCCTCCAGGGCCGTCTCGGCGGGCGGCAGGGACAGCTTGTTGACGCCCACCAGGGCACGGAGCTTGGGCCAGGAGATCTGGCGGTCACCCGGGATCAGTGCGAACAGGAAGCTCCCGTCCTTGTGCTTGACCACCAGGGACTTGACGATGTCCGCCGGCCTGATGCCCAGGATGTCAGCAGCCTCTTCAAGGCTCTTCGCTGCAGGCCGCTCCACCACGTCAACCTGCAGGCCCCGGGCTGCGGCGTCGGCCAGGAAGCGTTCCCGCCCGACGCCGTCCGTTGCCTTTCCGGACAGGCCCCCCATCAGTCGCGGTACAGCAGGAGGGCTTCGCCCTGGCCGCCCCCACCACAGAGGGACACGGCAGCCTTGCCTGTGCCGCGCCGTTTCAGCTCATGGGCGGCATGGGCAGCAAGCCGTGCCCCCGAGGCCCCGATCGGATGCCCCAAAGCGATGGCGCCGCCATGGATGTTGCACTTTTCCAGGGGGTAGTCCAGGTCCTTGAGGGACTGCACGGCTACCGAGCCGAATGCTTCATTGATCTCGATGAAGTCGAGGTCCGCTGTGCTCCAGCCAGCCTTGCCGAGGGCGTTCATGATGGCGTTGGAGGGCTGGGAATGCAGCGAGTTGTCAGGGCCGGCCACCTGCCCCGGCTTTCCAACCACCGCGAGGTACTCCAGCCCGTGCTCCTCGGCGTAGCCACGGGATGCGAGCACCAGGGCGGCGGCGCCGTCGGATAGCGGAGACGAGTTGCCGGCGGTGATGGTGCCGTCGGTAACGAAGGCAGCACGCAGGCCGGCCAGTGATTCAACTGAGGTATTGGGGCGGACCCCCTCGTCGGTGTCCACCACCAGGGGCTCGCCTTTGCGCTGCTTGACGCTGAGGGGTGCGATCTCGCCGTCGAACGTCCCATTCTTTGCCGCAAGCGCCGCGCGCTGGTGCGACTGGGCGGCAACGTTGTCCTGGGAGGAGCGGTCGATGCCCAGCGAGAGGTTCCGCGTCTCCGTGGACAGGCCCATCGATTCCCCGTCAAAGGCATCTGTCAGTCCGTCGTGGGCGGCGGCGTCCAGCGCCTGGATGGAGCCATAGGTCCATCCCTGGCGGGACCCCGGAAGCAGGTGCGGTGCCCGGCTCATGGACTCCTGGCCGCCCGCCACCACCACGGCGGCCTCGCCGGCGCGGATCATCCGGGCGGCGTCGATCACTGCGGTGAGGCCGGAGAGGCACACCTTGTTGACGGTCACCGCAGGGACGTTCCACTCGATGCCGGCGCCGATGGCGCTTTGCCGGGCGGGGTTCTGCCCGGCGCCTGCCTGGAGGACCTGGCCCATGATGACGGTTTCGACGTCGGCGGCGTCGATGCCGCTGGCCGCCAGGGCGGCCTTGATGGCGTGGGCGCCAAGGTCCACCGCCGTGAGGCTGGACAGTTGGCCGTTGATCCGGCCCTGCGGAGTTCGTGCCGCCCCGAGGATGACAACGTCACTGCTGTCAGGAGAGTTGCCCATGGTTACCACTTTCAATCCGGTTCCGGTGTAAGCCACCAAGGCTATCGTGAGCCTGGTCGCCCAACTATTCAAACGCCGGAACGCCTATGTGCATTCCTGGCGCGTGGCGTTGCGCCCGCGCTGAGCCCGGGCGGCAGGGGAGGGGTCCCCACCGGCGGGTTGTGCACGACGGCGGACGCTTGCGTAGGGTGGACGGCGAGGCTTTGCAGGGGGACACCGGGTCCGGGGCCGGATGGACGGAGCGGCATCGTGAAGAAGACACTGACCGTGGCAGCCATTGCCGCCCTGGCCGGAGGCATGCTGTCCGGCTGTTCTGTCTCCACGCCGGCCCCACCGGAAGCCGCCCAGCCAACAGCGTCGTCCGCCCAGGCCCGGGAAGCGGCCAGCAGCAGCCCTACCGCCACCGGGGGCGCGGGAAGCCAGGGCGCCAAGGCCACCGGAACCAGGGAAGCCTGCGAACTCTTCAACAAGCTGGTGGCTGACTATGCCGCTGTTTCGCCCGCTGACTCCAAAGGCTACGAGGACGTGTACATGAAGGCCCAGGACGCGAAGGACTCTGTCTCCGGGGACCTGCGGGGGCTGTTTGCCTCGCTCAGCCTGCTGGCCATCGACCGCTCCTCGGCGGCGGAGTCCGGCGCCAAGCCGGCGCAGGAGTCCCAGGACGCGGTCCGGGACGCCGTCTTCGCGAACTCCGCGGCCTGCACGGCGGAAGGCGTGACGCTTCGGCTCTAGCCGATCCGGAAGCGCATAAGCGGGAGCGGGAAACTGGGTGCTTGCAATCCGGCCGGATGTGGGGTAGACACGTAGGTTGTTTTGCCGTATCGTAGATATTTGCGTCTTCCCTGTTTACCTTCAGCCTTCATATAGCGGTGGGCTTTGCCTGGCAGCTGGCAATCAACGTGCCGTAACAACGGTCACAGCATAGTCAGCCCGGGCCCCGGGTCATATAGCGGAACCGGATGGTAGCGCTGCGGAGTCACTCCGCAGGGTGCACAGCGGGGGAGATCTGAAAACGCCTGAAGGTCTGTGGAAGGATCCCTCTTGGTCGCCTCGAGCACCTCTAATAACGAAACCGCTAACACCGCCGACAGCACTGATGGTGCCACTCGCCGGCTCTCATTCGCAAAGATTCACGAACCGCTTGACGTTCCGAATCTGCTTGCCCTGCAGACGGACAGCTTTGACTGGCTGGTCGGCAATGAGCGCTGGCAGGCACGCGTGGCAAAGGCTGTCGAAGAAAACGATCTCAGCGTCGCCACCACGTCCGGCCTGTCGGACATCTTCGAAGAGATCTCCCCGATCGAGGATTTCCAGGGCACCATGTCCCTGAGCTTCTCCGATCCGGAGTTCGCTGACCCGAAGTACACCATGGCCGAGTGCAAGGACCGGGACGCAACGTACTCGGCTCCGCTGTACGTCAAGGCCGAGTTCATGAACAACAACACGGGCGAAATCAAGCAGCAGACCGTGTTCATGGGTGACTTCCCGCTGATGACCGAGAAGGGCACCTTCGTCGTCAACGGCACCGAGCGTGTCGTCGTCTCCCAGCTGGTCCGTTCGCCGGGCGCCTACTTCGAGCGTGCCGCTGACAAGACCAGCGACAAGGACATCTTCACCGCCAAGATCATCCCGTCCCGCGGTGCATGGTTCGAGCTCGAGATCGACAAGCGCGACCAGGTGGGTGTCCGCCTCGACCGCAAGCGCAAGCAGTCCGTCACCGTCCTGCTGAAGGCCCTTGGCTGGACCGAAGGCCAGATCCTCGAAGAGTTCGGCCAGTACGACTCCATGCGGGCAACCCTGGAGAAGGACGCCACCGAGACCCGCGAAGACGCCCTGCTGGACATCTACCGCAAGCTGCGTCCGGGCGAGCCGCCCACCGTCGAGGCTGCCCAGTCGCTGCTGGACAACCTGTACTTCAACTCCAAGCGCTACGATCTGGCCAAGGTTGGCCGCTACAAGATCAACCGCAAGCTGGGCATCGACCGCTCCCTTGGCGACAAGGAAGCATCAGTCCTGCACGTTGAAGACATCGTTGCCATGATCAAGTTCCTCGTTGCGCTGCACGCCGGCGAGAAGACCATCAAGGGCACCCGCGATGGCCAGGAAGTGGACCTGCGCGTCGAAATCGACGACATCGACCACTTCGGCAACCGCCGCATCCGCGCCGTCGGCGAGCTCATCGAGAACCAGGTCCGCACCGGCCTGTCCCGTATGGAGCGCGTCGTCCGCGAGCGTATGACCACCCAGGACGTCGAGGCCATCACGCCGCAGACCCTGATCAACATCCGCCCCGTGGTTGCAGCCATCAAGGAGTTCTTCGGAACCTCCCAGCTGTCGCAGTTCATGGACCAGAACAACCCGCTTTCGGGCCTGACCCACAAGCGCCGCCTGTCGGCCCTTGGCCCCGGTGGTCTGTCCCGTGACCGCGCCGGCATGGAAGTCCGTGACGTGCACCCGTCCCACTACGGACGCATGTGCCCCATCGAAACCCCTGAAGGCCCGAACATCGGCCTGATCGGTTCGCTGGCTTCCTACGGACGCATCAACCCGTTCGGCTTCATCGAGACCCCGTACCGCCTGGTCAAGGACGGCGTCGTGTCCGACGACGTCCAGTACCTGACGGCCGACGACGAAGCTGAGGTCCTGATCGCCCAGGCCAACGCGCCGCTGGACGAGAACAACAAGTTCTCCGAGGACACCGTCCTGGTCCGTGCCCGTGGTGGTGGGGGAGAGCCCGTCCTGGTTCCGGCCGAGGACGTTGAGTTCATGGATGTCTCCCCGCGCCAGATGGTGTCCGTGGCCACCGCCCTGATCCCGTTCCTCGAGCACGACGATGCAAACCGCGCACTCATGGGTGCCAACATGCAGCGCCAGGCCGTGCCGCTGGTCCGTTCCGAGGCCCCGTTCGTGGGCACCGGCATGGAGCGCGCCGCAGCTGTCGACGCCGGTGATGTCACCATCGCGAAGAAGGCCGGTGTGGTCACCGAGGTTTCCGCCGAGCTCGTCATCATGCTCAACGACGACGGCACGGAAACCAACTACCGCATCAACAAGTTCGCCCGCTCCAACCAGGGCAACTGCTACAACAACCGCGTACTGGTGAACGAAGGCCAGCGCCTGGAAGTCGGCGGCATCATCGCCGACGGCCCGGCAACGGACCAGGGCGAACTCGCACTGGGCAAGAACCTGCTCGTGGCATTCATGTCATGGGAAGGCCACAACTTCGAGGACGCCATCATCCTCTCGCAGCGCATTGTTGCCGAGGACGTCCTTTCCTCCATCCACATCGAGGAGCACGAGATCGATGCCCGCGACACCAAGCTTGGTGCCGAGGAAATCACCCGTGACATCCCCAACGTGTCCGAGGAAGTACTGGCAGGCCTGGACGAGCGCGGCATCATCCACATCGGTGCCGAGGTTGAAGCAGGGGACATCCTGGTCGGAAAGGTCACCCCGAAGGGTGAAACCGAACTGACCCCGGAAGAGCGCCTGCTGCGCGCCATCTTCGGTGAGAAGTCCCGCGAAGTCCGCGACACCTCCCTGAAGGTGCCCCACGGCGAGTCCGGCACCGTCATCGGCGTGCGCGTCTTCGACCGCGACAACGACGACGAGCTGCCCCCGGGCGTGAACCAGCTGGTCCGCGTCTACGTGGCCGCCAAGCGCAAGATCACCGACGGCGACAAGCTCGCCGGCCGCCACGGCAACAAGGGCGTTATCTCCAAGATCCTTCCGATCGAGGACATGCCCTTCCTTGCCGACGGCACCCCCGTTGACATCGTCCTGAACCCGCTGGGTGTTCCGGGCCGTATGAACGTGGGCCAGGTGCTCGAGACGCACCTCGGCTGGGTTGCCAAGACCGGTTGGAAGATCGAAGGCGAGCCCGAGTGGGTCAAGCAGCTGCCCAACCTGCCGCGCGAGAGTGGTCCAACCACTGTTGCCACGCCGGTGTTCGACGGTGCCCGCGAAGAGGAAATCACGGGCCTGCTGGACTCCACCAACGTGACCCGCGACGGTGACCGCCTGATCAACTCCTCGGGCAAGACCCGCTTGTTTGACGGCCGCTCCGGCGAGCCGTTCCCGGATCCGATCTCGGTCGGCTACATGTACATCCTGAAGCTCCACCACCTGGTGGACGACAAGATCCACGCCCGCTCCACCGGCCCGTACTCCATGATCACGCAGCAGCCGCTGGGTGGTAAGGCACAGTTCGGTGGCCAGCGCTTCGGTGAAATGGAAGTGTGGGCGCTCGAAGCTTACGGCGCCGCCTACACGCTCCAGGAACTCCTCACGATCAAGTCCGATGACATCCACGGTCGCGTGAAGGTCTACGAAGCGATCGTCAAGGGCGAGAACATCCCGGAGCCGGGTGTTCCCGAATCCTTCAAGGTCTTGATCAAGGAAATGCAGTCGCTGTGCCTGAACGTGGAAGTTCTTTCCACGGACGGAACCACAATTGAAATGCGTGACTCTGATGACGCAGTCTTCACGGCTGCGGAAGAACTGGGCATCGATCTGTCTCGCGCAGAGCCCAGCTCCGTAGAAGAGGTCTAGCAGGAGGTTTACGACGGCGGGTGACCACCCGCCGTCGTACGCCCCCTCCCTCATCCCGCACCTAAGACTTCAGAATTTAGAGAACAAGAGAGAACAGGGACCATATGTCCAGCGAATCCTCCTTCGGCCTCATGCAGATCGGCCTCGCCACCGCGGAAGACATCCGCGGCTGGTCGTACGGCGAGGTTAAGAAGCCGGAAACCATCAACTACCGCACGCTCAAGCCCGAGAAGGACGGCCTCTTCTGCGAGAAGATCTTCGGCCCGTCCCGGGACTGGGAATGCTACTGCGGCAAGTACAAGCGCGTGCGCTTCAAGGGCATCATCTGTGAGCGCTGTGGCGTCGAAGTCACCCGCGCCAAGGTCCGCCGTGAGCGCATGGGCCACATCGAACTGGCCGCCCCCGTCACGCACATCTGGTACTTCAAGGGTGTTCCGTCCCGCCTGGGCTACCTCCTTGACCTGGCCCCGAAGGACCTCGAAAAGGTCATCTACTTCGCTGCCTACATGATCACCAGCGTCGACGAGGCTGCCCGCCACGAGGAACTGCCCAACCTGCAGGTTGAGCACGACATTGAGAAGAAGCAGCTGATCGACAACCGCGACGCCGACATCGCGGCCATCGCCCGCGACCTTGAAGGCGAAATCGCGCGCCTTGAGGGCGAAGGCGCAAAGGCTGCCGACAAGAAGAAGGCCCGCGACTCCGCCGACCGCCAGATGGCCAACGTGCGCAAGCGTGCCGACGCCGACATCGAGCGCCTCGAGCAGGTCTGGGACCGCTTCAAGAACCTCAAGGTCGCCGACCTCGAAGGTGACGAGGGCCTGTACCGCGAACTGCGTGACCGCTACGGCATGTACTTCGAAGGCTCCATGGGCGCCGAAGCCATCAAGAAGCGCCTCGAGAACTTCGACATGCAGGCCGAGTCCGACCTGCTGCGCGACGTCATCGCCAACGGCAAGGGCCAGCGCAAGACCCGCGCCCTCAAGCGCCTGAAGGTGGTCAACGCGTTCCTGACCACCAACAACAGCCCGCTTGGCATGGTCCTCGACGCCGTCCCGGTGATCCCGCCGGAACTGCGCCCCATGGTCCAGCTGGACGGTGGCCGCTTCGCGACCTCCGACCTCAACGACCTGTACCGCCGCGTGATCAACCGCAACAACCGCCTCAAGCGCCTGCTTGATTTGGGTGCTCCGGAGATCATCGTCAACAACGAGAAGCGCATGCTTCAGGAAGCTGTTGACAGCCTCTTCGACAACGGCCGCCGCGGCCGCCCGGTCACCGGACCGGGCAACCGTCCGCTGAAGTCCCTGAGCGACATGCTCAAGGGCAAGCAGGGCCGTTTCCGCCAGAACCTCCTCGGCAAGCGCGTCGACTACTCCGGCCGTTCGGTCATCGTCGTCGGCCCGCAGCTGAAGCTGCACCAGTGCGGCCTGCCCAAGCAGATGGCCCTGGAGCTCTTCAAGCCGTTCGTGATGAAGCGGCTGGTTGACCTCAACCACGCCCAGAACATCAAGTCGGCCAAGCGGATGGTGGAGCGCTACCGCCCGCAGGTCTGGGACGTGCTCGAAGAGATCATCACCGAACACCCGGTGCTGCTCAACCGTGCACCTACCCTGCACCGCCTGGGCATCCAGGCGTTCGAGCCGCAGCTTGTTGAAGGCAAGGCAATCCAGCTGCACCCGCTGGTTTGTGGCGCCTTCAACGCCGACTTCGACGGCGACCAGATGGCAGTCCACCTGCCGCTGAGCCCCGAGGCGCAGGCTGAGGCCCGCATCCTGATGCTGTCCTCGAACAACATCCTGAAGCCCTCTGACGGACGCCCGGTCACCCTGCCTTCGCAGGATATGATCATCGGCCTGTACCACCTGACCACCAAGCGCAAGGGTTCGGCCGGTGAAGGCCGCATCTTCGGTTCGGTTTCGGAGGCCATCATGGCGTTCGATGCCCGTGAGCTGCACCTGAACTCGCAGGTCAAGATCCGACTCGAAGGCTTCGTTCCGTACGCCGACTGGGAAGCTCCTGAAGGCTGGGAGCAGGGCCAGCCTGCCCTCGTCCAGACCTCCCTCGGCCAGGTCCTCTTCAACGAGACCCTGCCCGAGGACTACCCGTGGGTTGAAGCCGTTGCCGACAAGGGCGAACTGTCCCGGATCGTCAACGACCTCGCCGAGCGCTACCCGAAGGTGGTCACCGCTGCAACGCTGGACAACCTGAAGGATGCCGGTTTCTACTGGGCCACGCGTTCAGGCGTCACCGTCGCCATCTCCGACATCGAGGTTCCTGCTGCCAAGCCGGAAATCCTTGCCGGGTACGAAGAGCGGGCCGCCAAGATCCAGGGCCAGTACGACAAGGGCCTGATCGACGACGACGAGCGTCGCCAGGAACTGATCGAGATCTGGAACAAGGCCACGAACGACATCGCCTCCGTGATGCGTGAGAGCCTCTCGCCGATGAACACCATCAACCGCATGGTGTCCTCCGGTGCACGTGGTAACTGGATGCAGGTCCGCCAGATCGCGGGTATCCGTGGCCTGGTGGCCAACCCGAAGGGTGAAATCATCCCGCGTCCCATCAAGTCCTCCTACCGCGAGGGCCTGTCGGTGCTGGAATACTTCATCGCCACGCACGGTGCCCGTAAGGGCCTGGCCGATACCGCCCTGCGTACCGCCAACTCGGGTTACCTGACCCGTCGTCTGGTGGACGTCTCGCAGGACGTCATCGTCCGTGAAGAGGACTGCGGCACCGAGCGTGGCCTGGTCACGCCCATCGCCGTCGCCGATTCCAACGGCGAGCTCGTCCTGGACGAGA
This sequence comes from Arthrobacter liuii, assembly GCF_014639275.1. Lineage (GTDB taxonomy): Bacteria > Actinomycetota > Actinomycetes > Actinomycetales > Micrococcaceae > Arthrobacter > Arthrobacter liuii. The sequence continues at coordinate 98,433 of NZ_BMFW01000004.1, forward strand.
ACGTCGAGAACAGCGCCTACGCACGTACGCTGGCCGTCGACGTCGTGGACTCCGAGGGCAACGTCCTCGCAGCCGCCGGCACCGACTGCGGCGACGTGGTCATCGCTGAGCTCTTCAAGGCAGGCATCACCGAGGTCAAGGTCCGCTCCGTACTTACCTGTGAGTCCAGCGTCGGCACCTGCGCCCTCTGCTACGGCCGTTCGCTGGCCACCGGTAAGACCGTGGACATCGGCGAGGCCGTGGGCATCATCGCGGCACAGTCCATCGGCGAACCCGGTACCCAGCTGACCATGCGTACGTTCCACACCGGTGGTGCTGTTTCCGCCGGCGGCGGTGACGACATCACCCAGGGTCTGCCCCGTATCCAGGAGCTCTTCGAAGCCCGTACTCCGAAGGGTGTTGCCCCGATTGCTGAAGCAGCCGGCCGCATCGCCATCGAGGAGTCCGAGCGCCAGATGCGCCTCGTCATCACCCCTGATGACGGAACGGAAGAGATCGCTTACCCGGTTCTCCGCCGTTCACGCCTGCTGATCGAAGACGGCGACCACGTTTCCGTTGGCCAGAAGCTGATCAACGGTCCGGTGGACCCCAAGCAGGTCCTGCGCATCATGGGTCCGCGTGCGGCACAGAAGTTCCTGGTGGACGAGGTCCAGGGCGTGTACCGCAGCCAGGGCATCGGTATCCACGACAAGCACGTCGAGGTTATCGTCCGCCAGATGCTGCGCCGCGTCACGGTCATCGAGTCCGGCGAATCGGACCTGCTGCCCGGCGAGCTCGCCGAGCGCAGCCGCTTCGAGGATGCCAACCGCCGCGTTGTGTCCGAGGGCAAGACTCCGGCTTCCGGACGTCCCGAGCTCATGGGCATCACCAAGGCGTCGCTGGCCACCGAGTCCTGGCTGTCCGCAGCTTCCTTCCAGGAGACCACCCGCGTCCTGACGCAGGCGGCCATGGAAGGCAAGAGCGATCCGCTGCTGGGCCTGAAGGAAAACGTCATCATCGGTAAGCTGATCCCGGCCGGCACGGGCCTCCCGCGCTACACCGAGGTCACCGTGGAGCCCACTGAAGAAGCAAAGGCCAACCTGTTCACCGGCCCCAGCGCGTTCAGTGACTTCTCGTACGACACCCTGGGCGGTGACGGAGCTCCCGAGTTCCACGCCATCCCGCTGGATGACTACGACCTGGGCAACGACTTCCGGTAACCGCCGGCCGTAACGAGCCTGACCGAGGGATGGTCCCGCATCGCAAGGTGGGGGACCATCCCCGTTTAACCCATCGATTGCTCCGAAACTGCCGTTTTCATCGCTCAAAACGGCAAGTACGGAGCAATCGATGGGTGACGATGCCCCGATTAAGGCATGGAGCCTGTCCATGCTAAACTTGTTACCAATTGTTATTGTGGCAGTGGATGAGTGCGCCGGTATCAGCTGAAAGGCTGGACCAGAGCGACGTTTCCGGTTTGCAGGGTTCTTGTGCAACGTATGCCACATTTTTGCATGCCTAGGGAACTGCAGGAATGTACGTTTCGTCCCGGTGTGCGATCCGACTATTAAGGCTTCGCCTTCGCCGCCATGGAGATTCCCTTCAGGGCCCGGGCGGCGGGGCATCGCAACAGGAGAGTGGCCGGAAACAGCCACTCCGGATAAAACGGAGAACACGAGAGTGCCTACGATTAACCAGCTGGTCCGCAAGGGCCGCACGCCAAAGGTCTCAAAGACCAAGGCTCCCGCGCTTAAGGGCAGCCCCATGCGCCGCGGTGTCTGCACCCGCGTCTACACCACCACCCCGAAGAAGCCGAACTCGGCTCTGCGCAAGGTGGCACGTGTGCGCCTCAACGGCGGCGTGGAAGTTACCGCCTACATCCCCGGTGTTGGCCACAACCTGCAGGAGCACTCCATTGTGCTCGTTCGCGGTGGTCGTGTGAAGGACCTCCCGGGTGTCCGCTACAAGATCGTCCGTGGCGCCCTCGATACCCAGGGTGTGAAGAACCGTAAGCAGGCCCGCAGCCGCTACGGCGCAAAGATGGAGAAGAAGTAATATGCCTCGCAAGGGTCCGGCCCCCAAGCGGCCGCTCGTTTCGGATCCGGTATACGGTTCCCCGCTGGTAACCCAGCTCATCAACAAGGTGCTCGTTGACGGCAAGAAGTCCACGGCAGAGCGCATTGTCTACGGTGCCCTCGAAGGCGCACGCGCCAAGTCCGGCGGCGACCCCGTTGCAGCCCTGAAGAAGGCCATGGACAACGTCAAGCCTTCGCTCGAGGTCCGCTCCCGCCGCGTCGGCGGCGCCACCTACCAGGTTCCGGTTGAGGTCAAGCCGGGCCGCTCCACCGCACTCGCACTGCGTTGGCTGGTTGGCTACTCCAAGGCCCGCCGTGAAAAGACGATGACCGAACGCCTCCAGAACGAAATCCTGGATGCGTCCAACGGTCTCGGTGCCGCTGTGAAGCGTCGCGAAGACACCCACAAGATGGCCGAGTCCAACAAGGCCTTCGCACACTACCGCTGGTAATACTCCCCGGATGCTGCCGGCTCAACCGAGCCGGCGGCGAACGTGTAGTCCATCCCAAAAGGAGACCCCGTGGCACAGGACGTGCTTACCGACCTTAGCAAGGTCCGCAACATCGGCATCATGGCCCACATTGATGCCGGCAAGACCACTACAACCGAGCGCATCCTGTTCTACACGGGTGTGAACCACAAGATCGGCGAAACGCACGACGGCGCTTCGACCACTGACTGGATGGAGCAGGAGAAGGAACGCGGCATCACCATCACGTCGGCCGCCGTGACCTGCTTCTGGGAAAACAACCAGATCAACATCATCGACACCCCCGGCCACGTGGACTTCACCGTGGAGGTTGAGCGCTCCCTGCGCGTCCTCGACGGCGCAGTTGCCGTCTTCGATGGCAAGGAAGGCGTTGAGCCGCAGTCCGAGACCGTGTGGCGCCAGGCTGACAAGTACAACGTTCCGCGTATCTGCTTCGTCAACAAGATGGACAAGCTCGGTGCTGACTTCTACTTCACCGTAGACACCATCGTCAGCCGCCTCGGCGCCAAACCGCTGGTCATGCAGCTGCCCATCGGTGCCGAGAACGACTTCATCGGCGTCGTGGACCTGCTCTACATGCGTGCCCTGGTGTGGCCCGGCGATGCCAAGGGTGACGTCACCATGGGTGCCAAGTACGAGATCCGCGAGATCCCGGCCGACCTCCAGGAAAAGGCTGAGGAGTACCGCGCGAACCTCGTTGAGACCGTCGCTGAGTCCTCCGAGGAACTCATGGAGAAGTACCTTGAGGGCGAAGAGATCTCGATCGACGAGCTCAAGGCCGGCATCCGCAAGATGACCATCAACTCCGAGCTGTACCCGATCTTCTGCGGTTCCGCGTTCAAGAACCGCGGCGTTCAGCCCATGCTCGACGCAGTTGTGGACTACCTGCCGAACCCGCTCGACGTTCCCCCGATGGTCGGCCACGATCCCCGCGACGAAGAGAAGGAACTGACCCGCAAGCCTTCCGCTGAGGAGCCGTTCTCGGCCCTGGCGTTCAAGATTGCTGCGCACCCCTTCTTCGGCCAGCTCACCTTCATCCGCGTGTACTCCGGTCACGTGGAAGCAGGCGCTCAGGTGGTCAACTCCACCAAGGGCAAGAAGGAGCGCATCGGCAAGCTCTTCCAGATGCACGCCAACAAGGAAATGCCCGTCGAGGGCGCTACCGCCGGCCACATCTACGCAGCCATCGGTCTGAAGGACACCACCACGGGCGACACCCTGTGCGACTCCGCAAACCAGATCGTGCTCGAATCCATGAGCTTCCCGGAGCCCGTGATCTCGGTCGCCATCGAGCCCAACACCAAGGGTGACCAGGAGAAGCTCTCCACGGCCATCCAGAAGCTCTCCGCTGAGGACCCCACCTTCCAGGTGTCCCTCAACGAAGACACCGGCCAGACCATCATCGCCGGCATGGGCGAACTCCACCTGGACATCCTGGTGGACCGCATGCGCCGGGAATTCAAGGTCGAGGCAAACGTGGGCAAGCCCCAGGTTGCCTACCGCGAAACCATCAAGCGCGCCGTCGAACGCCACGACTACACGCACAAGAAGCAGACCGGTGGTTCGGGCCAGTTCGCAAAGATCCAGATCGCCATCGAGCCGCTGGATACTGCCGAGGGCGAGCTGTACGAGTTCGAGAACAAGGTCACCGGTGGCCGCGTTCCCCGCGAGTACATCCCGTCTGTTGACGCGGGCATCCAGGATGCATTGAACGACGGCGTCCTGGCCGGCTACCCGGTTGTCGGCATCAAGGCCACGCTGATCGACGGCGCGTACCACGATGTTGACTCTTCGGAAATGGCGTTCAAGATCGCCGGCCGCATGGCTTTCAAGGAAGCTGCACGCAAGGCGAACCCGGTTCTGCTCGAACCGCTGATGGATGTCGAGGTCCGCACCCCTGAGGAATACATGGGTGAAGTTATCGGTGACCTCAACTCCCGCCGTGGCCAGATGCAGTCCATGGAAGATGCACAGGGCGTCAAGGTCATCCGCGCGCACGTTCCGCTGTCCGGCATGTTCGGCTACATCGGTGACCTGCGCTCCAAGACCCAGGGCCGTGCTGTGTACTCAATGACGTTCAACAGCTACGCCGAGGTCCCGAAGGCAGTTGCCGACGAGATCATCCAGAAGACCCGCGGCGAATAGTCCCCGGACTTCTCAAAGCAACAAACTCGGATGCGCTTGCCGGCAACGGAAAGCACAGCCGGTGCAGGTGGCCGGGCACGGCCCACGCCGATTTTCGGCCATCTGCACGAACAGGATCCTGGGACTAGTATTAGTTCCTGAATCTGCAATTTCACCAATCCAAAGCCCCCCAAGTAGACTTACCTGAGTTTCTGCCGCGACAAGTGCGGCAGGAGGGTATGTCATTTGAAAACGTTCTAGGAGGAACCTGTGGCAAAGGCAAAGTTCGAGCGGACTAAGCCGCACGTCAACATCGGCACCATTGGTCACGTTGACCATGGTAAGACGACGCTGACGGCCGCCATTTCCAAGGTGCTGTACGACAAGTACCCGACTCTCAACGAGAAGCGCGACTTCGCGTCGATCGACTCTGCACCCGAAGAGCGTCAGCGCGGTATTACCATCAACATCTCCCACGTGGAGTACCAGACCGAGAAGCGTCACTACGCACACGTTGACGCCCCCGGCCACGCTGACTACATCAAGAACATGATCACAGGTGCTGCCCAGATGGACGGCGCAATCCTCGTGGTTGCCGCTACCGACGGCCCGATGGCTCAGACCCGCGAGCACGTTCTGCTCGCCCGCCAGGTTGGCGTTCCCTACCTGCTGGTTGCGCTGAACAAGGCTGACATGGTCGACGATGAGGAACTCCTCGACCTCGTCGAAATGGAAGTTCGTGAGCTCCTGAGCTCGCAGGGCTTCGACGGCGACAACGCTCCGGTTGTCCGCGTTTCCGGCCTGAAGGCCCTGGAAGGCGACCCGGAGTGGGTCAAGTCCGTTGAGGACCTGATGGCTGCTGTCGACGAGTCCGTTCCGGACCCCGTACGTGACCGCGACAAGCCGTTCCTGATGCCGATCGAGGACGTCTTCACCATCACCGGCCGTGGCACCGTTGTTACGGGCCGCGCCGAGCGTGGAACCCTCGCCATCAACTCCGAGGTCGAGATCGTCGGCATCCGCCCGGTCCAGAAGACCACGGTTACCGGTATCGAGATGTTCCACAAGCAGCTCGACGAAGCATGGGCCGGCGAGAACTGTGGCCTCCTGCTCCGCGGTCTGAAGCGCGACGATGTCGAGCGTGGCCAGGTTGTCGTCAAGCCGGGTTCCATCACCCCGCACACCGACTTCGAAGCCAACGTCTACATCCTCTCCAAGGACGAAGGCGGACGTCACAACCCGTTCTACTCCAACTACCGCCCGCAGTTCTACTTCCGCACCACTGACGTAACCGGCGTTATCACCCTGCCCGAGGGCACGGAAATGGTTATGCCTGGCGACAACACTGAGATGACCGTTGCGCTCATCCAGCCCATCGCTATGGAAGAGGGCCTCGGCTTCGCAATCCGCGAAGGCGGCCGCACCGTTGGTTCGGGACGCGTTACCAAGATCATCAAGTAGTACTTGCTGAGCTTTTAGGACGGCCCCGCTGCTTCAGGCAGCGGGGCCGTTCTTTTGTTAAAGGGCCCCCTGATACTGTTGCAGCACTGAAAGGAGATCATCATGGGATGGCTTATCTTCCTGATCATCGCGGTTGCCGTTGTGGCCGGTGTGTTCTGGGTCAAAAGGAATTTCCGGCACGAGATCGACCGGGCCAAGCGCATCAACAGGGCAAACAAGAACCAGTAGCGTCCCGGACCTGCTGGCATGCCTTAAAAGTATTTTTCGGTCTGCCTAAATTCGCGGTATCCTCGTTGTATTGATGCCCGCAACGACGAGGACATGCCATGGCTGCTTCAACACTGGCAGCGGAATCCGCTCCTACCAAGGGCTGGTCACGCCTGCTCCTGCTCGGGCCCGCCTTTGTCGCCGCAATCGCCTACGTCGACCCGGGAAACGTCGCCGCGAACCTGACCGCCGGGGCCAATTTCGGATACCTGCTGGTGTGGGTTCTCGTTGCTGCCAATGCCATGGCCGTGCTGATCCAGTACCAGTCCGCCAAGCTTGGACTTGCCACCGGGATGAGCCTGCCGGAGATACTCGGCAAACGCCTGGGCCCCCGCCGACGCCGCGCGTACTGGGTCCAGGCCGAAATCGTTGCCGGAGCCACGGACATGGCCGAAGTGATCGGCGGTGCAGTTGCGCTCAACCTGTTGTTCGGCCTGCCGCTGCTCACGGGCGGAGTCATCATTGGCCTGGCCTCCATGCTCCTGTTGGCGCTGCAGTCGCACCGCAGCCAAAAGTCTTTCGAACTCGCAATCCTGACCCTGCTGGGCGTCATCGCCGTAGGGTTCGTCTCCGGCCTTTTCGTCAGTCCGCCGGACGCAGGCGGCGCCCTCGCCGGACTTGTGCCCCGGTTCGAGGGAACCGATACCGTCCTGCTCGCGGCCGGCATGCTCGGCGCCACCGTCATGCCGCACGCCATCTACTTGCACTCGGCTCTTGCCCGGGACCGCCACGGCTTCTCGGAGGACCCGGCGGTCAGAACGCGGCTGATCCGGGCTACCCGCGTGGATGTCGCCGGAGCCTTGTTGCTCGCCGGGATAGTCAATATCGCCATGCTGTTGTTGGCAGCCTCAAGCCTTCGCGGCGTGGAGGGGACTGACACCATCGCCGGGGCGCACGCGGCCGTGACATCGGCACTGGGGCCAATTGTCGGCGTCGTATTTGCTGTAGGCCTCCTGGCCTCGGGACTGGCGTCCACGTCGGTGGGCTGCTATGCCGGGGCCACCGTCATGGGCGGGCTGCTGAAGGTTCGGATTCCGCTGCTGGTCCGCCGGACTGTCACCCTGGTCCCGGCGCTGGTGGTCCTGGGTGCCGGCATAGAACCTACGCTGGCGCTGGTCCTCAGCCAGGTCCTCCTGAGTTTTGGTATTCCGTTCGCGCTGATTCCGTTGATCCGGCTGACCGGCAGCCGCAAGGTGATGGGCATCCACGCCGACTCAAAACCGCTGCGGATCGCCGGATGGACCAGCGCCACGCTCATAGTCGGCCTGAACTGCGTCTTGATCTTCCTGACATTGGCGGGACATGGCTGAGTGGCTGGCTAAGCGCCGTCAGTATTCCATGCCGGCGCGTGCCCGGGAGAGCGCCTGATACCAGTAGAAGGACCGCTTGGGGGTGCGCTCCAGCGAATCGAAGTCCACGTGCACCAGGCCGAAACGCTGTGAGTAGCCGGCTGCCCACTCGAAGTTATCCATCAGCGTCCACACGTAGTAGCCGCGCAGGTCCACGCCCTCCGCCAGTCCGCCGGGAGCGGTGGCCTCAAGCGCAGCCCCCAGATGCGCGGCAAGGTACTCCACCCGGTCCGCGTCTTCAAGTGTCTCCGAGACCCGGTCGGGTTCGGGGAAGCTCGCCCCACCCTCGGTGATGTACACCGGCGGCAGGGCCTGCCCGTACCGGTCGCGCATTTCCTGCAGCAGGACGCCCAGGTGTTCCGGCGCCACCGGCCACCCAAATCCAGTGCTGCCGTACTCCGGGTAGCCCACCTCGTGGAAGGGCAGCTTGGCGAGTTCCTGGTGCGTGTCGGCCGGCAGGGGGGTGATGCCCGGCCCCAGTGCCACCTTGACCGGGAAGTAGTAATTCAGCCCGTAGAAATCCAGGGGCTGGTGAATTGTCTTGAGGTCCGCGTCGGAGATCCTGCCGATGGAGCGCAGCCAGGGCTTGGCGTACAGCGGCAGCGAGGGGTACCGGCCCAGCAGGACGGGGTCTGCATAGAGCCGGTTCATCAGCAGATCGTACAGGTGGGCGACGAGCCGGTCCCCGAACTTGCGGGTAGCCGGCCTGACGGGGGAGTGCAGGTTGGTCAGGCCGATGCCGCCCGATACCCCGGCGGCCCGCAGCGCCTGCACGCCGAGCCCGTGCGCCAGGAGCTGGTTGTGGATGGCGGGAAGGGCCTCGAACATCAATCGGCGGCCCGGGGCGTGCACGCCCAGGGCATAGCCGTTCAGCGTGACTGATACAGGTTCGTTGAGGGTGACCCATTGCGCCACCCGGTCCCCGAACCGCTCACCGGCAGCACGCGCGTACTCACCAAACCGCTCAGCTGTGTCCCGGTTCAGCCAGCCGCCGCGGTGTTCCAGGGGCAAAGGCGTGTCCCAGTGGTAAAGGGTGGCCATGGGCGAAATGCCGGCATCAAGGAGTTGATCGATCAGGCGGTCGTAAAAGTCCAGGCCTTGGGCATTGAACCCGCGTTGGCCGTCAGGCTGGATGCGCGGCCAGGACAGCGAGAACCGGTAGGAGTCCACGCCCAATTCCCTGAGGAGTGCCACGTCCTCCGGGGACCTGTTGTAGTGGTCGCACGCGACCGCGGGGGAGTGGCCATCCTGGATGGTACCGGGCTTCTCCACGAAGGCATCCCATCCCGACGGCCCGCGGCCCCCGGCCCTCAGTGCGCCTTCGATCTGGAACGCCGCAGCCGCGACGCCAAGGGTAAACGACGGCGGCACGCGTCCGGCCAGTTCGGTCACCGATTCGGTGTCTTCCAGGGTCATGCCCCTATCATCCGGCCGGTTCCGGTCCACGGCAATGGCTCTGCTGGGCGACAATCAGGAGCCGATTCGCATCTGCTGTGGTTTTCCGGCATACTAGGTGAGTTGTTCAAGCGCTTCTTCGCGTCCCGATCCGGATAATGCCGGGTGCAGGGTCCAAGCTGAAGACCAAACATAACCCACCCCCAAGGAACTGCGGATCTACATGTGCGCCTAGTGCGACACGCCCGACCGCGGGGGTCGGTTACGCCGGCAAGGTGAGGAACCCGGATTCATCCGGATTCAGCTTGTGCGGCGGATGGTGGTTACGACCTCAAATGCTTCGGCAGCCATACAACGTGTAAGTGAACAGGGCAGCCCTAAACCGGGGAAGCACAGACTGAAAGAGAGTCAGGCGACATGGCGGGACAAAAAATCCGCATCCGGCTGAAGTCATACGACCACGAGGTCATTGACGTTTCAGCACGGAAGATCGTTGAGACGGTCACGCGCGCAGGCGCAACGGTAGTTGGCCCCGTGCCGCTGCCCACGGAGAAGAACGTGTACTGCGTGATCCGCTCTCCGCACAAGTACAAGGACAGCCGCGAGCACTTCGAAATGCGCACGCACAAGCGTCTTATCGACATCATCGATCCCACGCCGAAGGCTGTTGACTCGCTCATGCGTCTCGACCTGCCGGCTGACGTGAACATCGAAATCAAGCTGTAGGGAGGTGCTGAGAGACTATGACCGCAACCCGTAACGTAAAGGGCCTGCTGGGCACGAAGCTCGGCATGACCCAGGTCTGGGACGAGAACAACAAGCTCATCCCCGTCACTGTGGTCCAGGCAGACTCGAACGTCATCACCCAGCTGCGCAACGCAGAAGTTGATGGCTACGTCGCCGTTCAGATCGGCTACGGCCAGATCGATCCCCGCAAAGTCACCAAGCCGCTGGCTGGTCACTTTGAAAAGGCAGGCGTCACGCCTCGCCGCCACGTCGTCGAACTCCGTACCGCAGATGCTGCCGAGTACGAGCTGGGCCAGGAGCTCTCCGTAGAGCTCTTCGAAGCCGGCCAGAAGATCGACGTCATCGGCACCACCAAGGGTAAGGGCTTCGCCGGTGTTATGAAGCGTCACGGCTTCCACGGCGTTGGAGCTTCCCACGGTGCCCACAAGAACCACCGTAAGCCCGGTTCAATCGGTGGCGCATCCACCCCGAGCCGCGTCTTCAAGGGCATGAAAATGGCCGGCCGCATGGGCGCCGTGCGTCACACCACGCTGAACCTCACGGTTCACGCGGTTGACGCCGAGAAGTCGCTGCTCCTGATCAAGGGTGCCGTTCCCGGTGCCCGCGGCCAGGTCGTCTTCGTACGTACCGCCGTGAAGGGAGCCTAGTTCAATGGCTAACACTGTCCAGGTTGACCTGCCTGCAGAGATCTTCGACGTTCAGACCAACGTGCCCCTGCTGCACCAGGTCGTCGTTGCCCAGCTCGCTGCTGCCCGCCAGGGAACCCACAAGACCAAGACCCGCGCTGAAGTTTCCGGTGCAGGACGCAAGCCGTTCAAGCAGAAGGGCACCGGCCGCGCCCGTCAGGGTTCCATCCGTGCTCCCCACATGACCGGCGGTGGCGTTGTCCACGGTCCCACCCCGCGTGACTACAGCCAGCGCACCCCCAAGAAGATGATTGCTGCTGCACTGCGCGGCGCACTCTCTGACCGGGCCCGCAACGGTCGCATCCACGTTGTCGCAGAACTGGTTGAAGGCGCCAAGCCCTCCGCCAAGACCGCCCTGGCAACGCTCCGCGGTGTGTCCGACCGCAAGAACCTGCTGGTCGTCATCGAGCGCGATAACGACGTTGCTGCACTGTCCGTGCGCAACCTCGCCGGCATTCACGTTCTGTACGCAGACCAGCTGAACACCTACGACGTTCTCGTCTCAGATGACGTTGTCTTCACCAAGGCTGCTTACGACGCATTCGTTGCCGCTAAGGCAGCTAAGAACGAGGAGGATGCCAAGTGAGTGCAGCCACCATCAAGGATCCCCGCGACGTCGTGCTTGCACCCGTCGTGTCGGAAAAGAGCTACGGGCTGATCGACGAGGGCAAGTACACCTTCCTGGTGGACCCCCGTTCGAACAAGACCGAGATCAAGCTGGCCGTGGAGAAGATCTTCTCCGTCAAGGTCGAATCGATCAACACCATCAACCGTGCCGGTAAGCGCAAGCGCACCAAATTCGGATGGGGTACCCGCAAGAACACCAAGCGTGCGATTGTCACCCTCAAAGAAGGCACCATCGACATCTTCGGCGGTCCGCTCGCGTAGCGGAGACCACTTTAACGAGGAAATAAATTATGGGAATCCGTAAGTACAAGCCGACTACACCGGGCCGTCGTGGCTCGAGCGTAGCGGACTTTATCGAAATCACGCGGTCGACGCCGGAAAAGTCGTTGGTACGTCCGCTGCCCAAGAAGGGCGGCCGTAACAACACCGGTAAGATCACCACCCGCCACAAGGGTGGTGGACACAAGCGCCAGTACCGTCTGATCGACTTCCGTCGCCACGACAAGGACGGCGTCAACGCCCGCGTTGCCGAAATCGAGTACGATCCGAACCGCACGGCTCGCATCGCCCTCCTCCACTACGTTGATGGCACCAAGCGTTACATCATCGCTCCCAACAAGCTCTCCCAGGGTGACGTTGTTGAGGCAGGTGCCGGTGCTGACATCAAGCCCGGTAACAACCTGCCCCTGCTCAACATCCCGGTGGGTACCGTCATCCACGCAGTGGAACTGCGTCCCGGTGGCGGCGCCAAGATGGGCCGCTCCGCCGGCGCATCCATCCAGCTTGTTGCCAAGGAAGGCCGCTTCGCCCAGCTGCGCCTGCCTTCCGGTGAAATCCGCAACGTTGACGTGCGCTGCCGCGCGACCGTCGGCGAGGTGGGCAACGCCGAGCAGTCGAACATCAACTGGGGCAAGGCCGGCCGTATGCGCTGGAAGGGCGTCCGCCCGACCGTCCGTGGTGTCGCCATGAACCCGGTTGACCACCCGCACGGTGGTGGTGAGGGTAAGACGTCCGGTGGACGTAACCCCGTCAACCCCAACGGTAAGCGTGAAGGCCGCACCCGCCGCCCCAACAAAGAGAGCGACAAGCTTATTGTGCGTCGCCGTCGTACTGGCAAGAACAAGCGATAGGAGCCTGGACACATGCCACGCAGCCTGAAAAAAGGTCCTTTCGTTGACCAGCACCTCTTTGTGAAGGTAGCCAGGGAAAACGAAAAGGGCACCAAGAACGTCATCAAGACCTGGTCCCGCCGTTCGATGATCATCCCCGACATGCTCGGGCACACGATCGCCGTTCACGACGGACGCAAGCACATCCCGGTGTTTGTCACTGAGTCGATGGTCGGGCACAAGCTCGGCGAATTCGCTCCCACGCGGACATTCCGCGGCCATGTCAAGGACGACCGTAAGGGCAAGCGCCGCTAGGCGCCTGCGCTTACGTCAAAGACGAGAGAAGGAAAGCAATGGAAGCCAAGGCAATTGCGCGCCACATCCGCGTAACGCCTATGAAGGCCCGGCGCGTCGTCAACCTTGTTCGTGGTTTGCAAGCGAATGAGGCTCTGGCAATTCTGAAGTTTGCCCCGCAGGCAGCTTCGGAGCCGGTATTCAAGGTAGTTCAGTCGGCAATCTCCAACGCCCGGGTCCTCGCGGACCGCGACGGCGTGGCGTTTGACGAAGGCGACCTCATCATCAGCGAAGCGTTTGTTGATGAAGGCCCGACCATGAAGCGGTTCCAGCCGCGTGCCCAGGGTCGTGCATTTCAGATCAAGAAGCGCACCAGCCACATCACCGTGGTAGTCGCTACCCCGGAGAAAGAGGAGGCTCGCTAAGTGGGACAGAAAGTAAACCCGCACGGGTTCCGACTCGGCATCACCACCGATCACGTATCGCACTGGTTCGCTGACAGCACCAAGGCCGGACAGCGGTACAAGGACTTCGTTCGCGAAGACATCCGCATCCGCCAGCTCATGTCCACCGGCATGGAGCGCGCCGGTATCGCCAAGGTCGAGATCGAGCGTACCCGTGACCGCGTCCGCGTGGACATCCACACGGCACGTCCGGGCATCGTCATCGGCCGCCGTGGAGCAGAAGCAGACCGCATACGCGGCGAGCTCGAAAAGCTCACCGGCAAGCAGGTCCAGCTGAACATCCTCGAGGTCAAGAACCCCGAGATGGAAGCCCAGCTTGTGGCCCAGGGCGTTGCAGAGCAGCTGACTTCCCGCGTGGCATTCCGCCGTGCCATGAAGAAGGCCATGCAGTCCGCACAGCGTGCAGGTGCCAAGGGCATCCGTATCGCCTGCTCGGGCCGCCTGGGTGGCGCTGAAATGTCCCGCTCGGAGTTCTACCGCGAAGGCCGTGTGCCCCTGCACACGCTCCGCGCGAACATCGACTATGGCTTCTACGAAGCCAAGACCACCTTCGGCCGCATTGGCGTGAAGGTTTGGATCTACAAGGGTGACGTCACCGCCAAGGAACTGGCCGCACAGGCTGCTGCCGCACCGTCCCGCGGTGGCCGTGGCGAGCGTCCCGGCCGTCCGGGTGGCGCTGACCGCGGTGACCGCCGCCGTCGCAACGACCGCCCGGCCGCTGACGCAGCTTCAGCTGCCGAAGCTCCGGCAGCTGAAGCTGCACCTGCAGCAGCAGAAGGAGGACAGGCTTAAATGCTTATCCCACGTCGAGTCAAGCACCGTAAGCAGCACCACCCGGGTCGTTCCGGCGCTGCCACGGGCGGCACTGAGGTCTCGTTCGGTGAGTGGGGTATCCAGGCTCTGAGCCCGGCATACGTCACCAACCGTCAGATCGAATCTGCCCGTATTGCGATGACCCGCCACATCAAGCGTGGCGGTAAGGTCTGGATCAACATCTACCCGGACCGTCCCCTGACCAAGAAGCCGGCCGAAACCCGCATGGGTTCCGGTAAGGGTTCACCGGAATGGTGGGTCGCAAACGTCAAGCCGGGCCGGGTTCTTTTCGAACTCTCCGGTGTCAATGAAGAGGTAGCTCGCGAGGCCCTGCGCCTGGCAATCCACAAGCTGCCGTTGAAGGCACGCATTGTGCGTCGCGAAGGTGGTGAGTAGAAATGGCAGTAGGATCCAAGGATCTGGCTCCCGCGCAGCTGGACGGTTTCGACAACGAGCGTCTCGTTGAAGAACTCCGCAAGGCCAAGGAAGAGCTGTTCAACCTGCGTTTCCAGTCCGCCACCGGACAGCTGGAGAACCACGGTCGCCTGCGTGCAGTAAAGAAGGACATTGCCCGCATCTACACCGTTCTCCGCGAACGCGAGCTGGGCATTCGTGCCGAGGTTGCCGCACCGGTTGTGGAAGCCAAGGAAGAAAAGAAGTCCAAGAAGGCTGCAACCAAGAAGGCCGAAGAGGCTGAAGCGGTTGAGACCGAGGAGGATGCCAAGTGAGTGAAAAGGACGAGAACGTGACGGAAACTGCTACCGCCGCCAAGGCTGGGGAGCGCGGTTACCGCAAGACGCGTCGCGGCTACGTGGTCTCCGACAAGATGGAAAAGACCATCGTTGTCGAGGTTGAGGACCGCGTAAAGCACGCACTGTACGGCAAGGTCATCCGCCGTACCTCCAAGGTCAAGGCCCACGACGAAGAGAACACCGCCGGCATCGGCGACCTCGTTGTCATCGCCGAAACCCGTCCACTGTCCGCCACCAAGAACTGGCGGCTCGTGGAAATCCTCGAGAAGGCCAAGTAGCACCTGCTGCTTAGCTGTTGCCCCTGCTCCCTTCCGGGAGCGGGGGCTTCCTCGTTTAACCCACGCGTCACGCCAGGCAGCTTTTAGCGGCAGCGGACGACGGCGCCTGGACTGGCAGGGGAGTGGCACCTTTGGTGGGCCGAAACGCTGCCCTGCGTCACGCCGTCGTACGTCCGGCCCTGCTTGCGGGCCGGTGCTTACTGGTGATATGGGGACTGGCGGAAAACGTGCTAGGATATTGAGTTTGTATGGCGCCTTCTGCGCGCCGTCATCAACCTCGTAAACAAGCGTGCCACAGCACAGTGCCCCTGTGCGCCTCGGGATCCGTTCCGGGCCGGATGGGAGCAACTGCTTCTGGCACGGGCGTTTAGGCCTGGTCTGGCAAAATCCAGGCAGGTCAAGAGACACCCCGATCAACCGTTCCGCAAGGCTCATTCCGTAGCAAGACCACGGCCTGAGAACCGGCGCGACGCAAGGAGTAAATAGTGATTCAGCAGGAGTCGCGACTGAAGGTCGCCGACAACACGGGTGCTAAGGAAATCCTTACCATTCGCGTTCTCGGTGGATCCGGCCGTCGCTACGCAGGCATCGGTGACGTCATTGTCGCCACCGTCAAGGATGCAATCCCGGGCGGCAACGTAAAGAAGGGCGATGTGGTCAAGGCCGTCATCGTCCGTACCAAGAAGGAACGCCGCCGTGCGGATGGTTCCTACATCAAGTTTGACGAGAACGCAGCTGTGATCCTGAAGAACGACGGTGACCCCCGCGGTACCCGTATCTTCGGACCGGTTGGTCGTGAACTGCGTGACAAGAAGTTCATGAAGATCGTTTCTCTGGCTCCGGAGGTGCTCTAGTCCATGGCTGCAAAGATCAAGAAGGGTGACCTGGTTCAGGTCATCACTGGCGCCAAGGCTGAGCGCGGCGGCGACCGCGGCAAGCAGGGCAAGGTTCTGCGCGTATTCACCGACACCAACCGCGTGCTGGTTGAGGGTATCAACCGCGTCACCAAGCACACCCGGGTTGGACAGTCGCAGCGCGGCACCAAGACCGGCGGCATCGAGGTCGTAGAGGCCCCGATCCACATTTCCAACGTGGCCCTGGTTGACCCGTCGACCAAGAAGCCGACCCGTGTGGGCTTCCGCTTCGACACTGTGGAGAAGAACGGTGTCCAGAAGACCGTCCGTGTCCGCGTGTCCAAGAGCTCCGGGAAGGACATCTAATGACTGAGACTCTCGAGACTCCGGCAACGAAGATCGTTCCTCGTCTGAAGACCAAGTACGCCGAATCCATCAAGGCAGCACTGCAGGATGAATTCAAGTACGAGAACGTGAACCAGGTACCCCGCCTGGTGAAGGTTGTTGTGAACATGGGTGTTGGAGATGCCGCCAAGGACTCCAAGCTGATCGACGGCGCTGTCCGCGACCTCACCCAGATCACCGGCCAGAAGCCGCAGGTTACCAAGGCCCGCAAGTCGATCGCTCAGTTCAAGCTGCGCGAAGGCATGCCCATCGGAGCACACGCGACCCTGCGTGGCGACCGTATGTGGGAATTCGTGGATCGCCTGGTCACCCTGGCCCTGCCCCGCATCCGCGACTTCCGCGGCCTCAGCGGCAAGCAGTTCGATGGCAACGGCAACTACACCTTCGGTCTGACCGAGCAGGTTATGTTCCACGAAATCGACCAGGACAAGATCGACCGCGTCCGCGGTATGGACATCACGGTTGTGACCACTGCCAAGACCGATGACGAAGGCCGCGCGCTGCTCAAGGCGCTGGGTTTCCCGTTCAAAACCGAAGCTTAATTAACTACGTAAAAGGTCCGGCCGCTCCGCTCCCCAAGGGACGGAACGGCGGAAACCGTTATGAGGAAGGGCATGAGCCCACATGACAATGACAGATCCTGTCGCAGATATGCTTACGCGCCTGCGTAACGCAAACTCGGCATACCACGACTCCGTGTCTATGCCTTACAGCAAGCTCAAGGCACGCGTTGCCGACATCCTCAAGGCCGAAGGTTTCATCGCCGGCTGGAAGGAAGAGGACGCCGAGGTCGGCAAGAAGCTGACCCTGGACCTCAAGTTCGGTCCGAACCGCGAGCGTTCCATCGCCGGTGTACGCCGCATCTCCAAGCCGGGTCTCCGCGTTTACGCGAAGTCCACCAACCTCCCGCACGTGCTCGGTGGCTTGGGTATCGCTATCCTGTCCACCTCTTCCGGCCTCCTGACTGACAAGCAGGCCGGCAAGAAGGGCGTGGGCGGCGAAGTCCTCGCGTACGTCTGGTAACGGGAAAGGAAGAGAATAATGTCACGTATTGGACGTCTCCCCATCACCGTTCCTGCCGGCGTTGAGGTCAAGGTTGACGGCTCTGTCGTCAGCGTCAAGGGATCCAAGGGGGAGCTGACCCACACTGTGGCCAGCCCCATCGAGGTTGCCCTGGACGAGAACACCCTGACCGTCACCCGCCCGAACGACGAGCGCGCCTCCCGTTCGCTCCACGGCCTGACCCGCACCCTGATCGCCAACATGATCCAGGGCGTCACCGCAGGCTACGAGAAGAAGCTTGAAATCGTCGGTACCGGTTACCGCGTTCAGGCCAAGGGATCTGACCTTGAGTTCGCTCTTGGCTACAGCCACCCGGTCAACGTTTCGGCTCCGGCCGGCATCACCTTTGCAGTAGAGGGGCCGACCAAGCTCTCTGTCTCAGGTATCAACAAGCAGCAGGTCGGCGAGGTTGCTGCCAACATTCGCAAGCTGCGGAAGCCTGACCCGTACAAGGGCAAGGGCATCCGTTACGCCGGCGAAGTCATCCGCCGCAAGGTCGGAAAGGCTGGTAAGTAACCCATGGCCATCTCCATTAACAAGAAGCGTACGAACAAGAGCAAGGCTGCTGGTCGCAGCCGCCGCCAGCTTCGTATCCGCAAGCGCATTTCCGGTACGGCTGTCCGCCCCCGCCTGGTGGTCAACCGCTCCGCACGCCACGTATTTGTCCAGGTTGTCGATGACACCATTGGCCAGACCGTAGCAAGCGCGTCCACCCTGGAAGCTGACCTTCGTGCATTCGATGGTGACAAGACTGCCAAGGCCAAGCGCGTCGGCGAGCTCGTTGCCGAACGTGCCAAGGCTGCCGGCGTCGAGGCTGTCGTGTTCGACCGTGGTGGTAACAAGTACCACGGCCGGATTGCCGCCGTCGCTGACGGTGCACGCGAAGGTGGGCTGTCACTGTGACCGAAGCAAACAAGGAAAAGGACACTGTGTCTGCAGATCAGAAGGCCCCCGAAGCCGCAGCTGCTGAGACCACTGCCCCCGCTGCCGACGACCGCCGTGGTGGCGCCCGTCGTGGCGAGCGTGGCGACCGTGGCCAGGGCCGCGGCGACCGCGGTGGCCGTGGCGGCCGCGATGGTGGCCGCGAAGCCGAAAAGAACCAGTTCGTAGAGCGCGTTGTCACCATCAACCGCGTTTCCAAGGTCGTCAAGGGTGGTCGTCGCTTCAGCTTCACCGCACTGGTCGTCGTTGGTGACGGTAACGGCATGGTCGGCGTGGGCTACGGCAAGGCCAAGGAAGTTCCCGCTGCTATCGCCAAGGGCGTTGAAGAGGCCAAGAAGTCCTTCTTCCGCGTTCCCCGCGTTGGCAACACCATCCCGCACCGGGTTCAGGGTGAGGCCGCTGCCGGCGTCGTAATGCTGCGTCCGGCTTCCGCCGGTACCGGTGTTATCGCCGGTGGTCCGGTCCGTGCAGTACTGGAGTGCGTGGGCATCCACGACATCCTCTCCAAGTCGCTCGGTTCCTCCAACGCCATCAACATCGTTCACGCGACCGTTGATGCCCTGAAGCGCCTCGAAGAGCCGGCAGCTGTGGCAGCACGCCGCGGCCTGCCCCTCGACGAGATCGCCCCCCAGGCACTGGTGAAGGCCCTCCTGGCTCCGAAGGCAGGTGTTTAGTCATGGCTAAGAACCTGGTCCCCTCCGACGCTCAGTTGGAAATCACTCAGATCAAGTCCGCCATTGGCGGCAAGCAGAACCAGCGCGACACCCTGCGGTCCCTCGGCCTGAAGCGGATCGGACACACCGTTGTCCGCACCGCCGACGCCGTGACCGTTGGGATGCTCAACACGGTTCCGCACCTGGTAAAGGTAGAGGAGGCGAAGTAAATGGCAGAGAACACTGCTGATAAGGCACAGGCTGCTGAGAAGCAGAACACCCTGAAGGTTCACCACCTGCGTCCCGCTCCGGGTGCCAAGACCGCCAAGACCCGTGTTGGTCGTGGTGAGGCATCCAAGGGTAAGACCGCCGGCCGCGGTACCAAGGGTACGGCTGCCCGCTACCAGGTGAAGGCTGGCTTTGCCGGCGGCCAGCTGCCGCTGCACATGCGCCTGCCGAAGCTGCGCGGCTTCAAGAACCCGTTCCGGGTTGAGTTCCAGGTTGTAAACCTGGACAAGCTCAACGAGCTGTTCCCGGAAGGTGGCGCAGTCACCGTGGAGAACCTGGTCGAAAAGGGTGCCGTTCGCAAGAACCAGCCCGTCAAGGTGCTGGGCACCGGCGACATCACCGTCAAGGTTGACGTCACCGTCCACGCATTCTCGGCCAGCGCCGCTGAAAAGATCGCCGCAGCAGGCGGAAGCACCACCGCCCTCTAAAGGGACGGCGCCAGCTGTTGGACTCCCGGTATCCGTGGGCTTCGGCCCCGGATACCGGGAGTTTTTCACATCCGCCGGGCGAATTTTTCCCGCCACCCGGCGCATGCGCGCTGGCCCGGATTGTTCGCATGGCGTGTAGAACCGTTAGACTCGGTTGTCGGGATCTATGGAATCCCCCACCCCACTCTTATTGACACCACAGGAGGACGCTTGCTAAGCGCATTTGGCCGGGCCTTTCGCACGCCTGATCTGCGACGCAAGTTGTTGTTCACGCTGGGAATCATCACCATATTCCGCTTGGGTGCTTTCATTCCCTCGCCAGGTGTGAACTACCAGAATGTCCAGCAATGCTTGCATAACGGTCAGACCGCCGGTGGGCTGTACCAGCTCGTTAACCTCTTCAGCGGCGGCGCGTTGCTCCAGGTGTCCATCTTCGCCCTGGGCATCATGCCCTACATCACGGCCAGCATCATCGTCCAGCTGCTCCGGGTGGTCATTCCCCGGTTCCAGGAGCTCTACGACGAGGGCGCGTCGGGCCAGTCCAAGCTGACCCAGTACACCCGCTACCTCACCATTGCGCTCGGCCTGCTCAACGCCACCACCCTGGTATCCCTTGCCCGCTCCGGGCAACTACTTCCCGGCTGCCAGCTGCCGGTGATCCCGGATACCAGCATCATTACCACCATCCTGATCATCATCACGCTCACGGCCGGCACCGGGCTGATCATGTGGATGGGCGAACTCGTCACGGAGAAGGGCGTGGGCAACGGCATGTCGCTGCTCATCTTCACCTCCATCGCTGCACAGTTCCCCACCTCACTCGGTGCGATCTGGACGTCGCAGGGACCGGGAACATTCTTCCTTGTCCTGGCCGTGGGCCTGCTTACGGTGGCCCTGGTGGTCTTCGTGGAACAGTCGCAGCGGCGCATTCCGGTCCAGTACGCCAAGCGTATGATCGGCCGGCGCACCGTGGGCGGCACCAGCACCTACATTCCCATCAAGGTGAACATGGCCGGCGTCATTCCGGTCATCTTCGCTTCTTCCATGCTCTACATTCCCGGGCTGATCGCGCAGTTCAACCAGCCCCGGAACGGCGAGCCAATGCCAGCGTGGGTTGAGTGGATCAACAACAACCTCACCCGCGGTGACCACCCGATCTACATGGCGGTTTACTTCCTCCTGATCGTGTTCTTCACCTACTTCTATGTCGCGATTACCTTCAACCCTGAAGAAGTCTCAGACAACATGAAGAAGTACGGCGGCTTCATTCCAGGTATCCGCGCCGGCAGGCCGACCGCTGACTACCTGCAGTACGTGCTCTCACGGATCACCCTGCCCGGCGCCCTCTACCTGGGCTTCGTGGCACTGATCCCGTTGGTGGCACTGGTACTGATCAACGCCAACCAGAACTTCCCGTTCGGTGGCACCTCGATCCTGATCATGGTGGGCGTTGGTTTGGAGACCGTAAAGCAGATTGATGCGCAGCTACAACAACGTCACTACGAAGGGCTTTTGCGATGACGAGAATGCTGATTATCGGACCCCCCGGTTCCGGAAAAGGAACGCAGGCAGAGCGGATCTCAGAACGCCTCGGCGTTGTGGCCATCTCCACCGGCGACATCTTCCGTGCCAATGTGAAGGGTGAGACCCCGCTGGGCCTCGAGGCCAAGAAGTACATGGACAACGGCGACTTCGTTCCGGACAGCGTGACCAACAAGATGGTCCGCGACCGCCTGAGCGAGTCCGACGTCCAGAACGGTTTCCTGCTGGACGGCTACCCGCGCACCACCGCGCAGGTGGACTACCTTGACGAGATCCTCGCCGACGGCGACGAGAAGCTCGACGTGGTGCTGCAGCTGACTGCCGACGACGAGGAACTGGTGCACCGCCTCCTGGGCCGGGCCAAGGAAACGGGCCGGAGCGACGACAACGAAGCCGTCATCCGCCACCGCCTGGACCTGTACCACCAGCAGACCGAAGCCGTGGTGGCGAAGTACGCCGAGCGCGGCATCCTCACCCAAGTTGACGGGATCGGTCCCATCGACGAAGTAACCAACCGCGTGATGCAGGCCATCAAGGCCGCACAGGCAGCCTGACCAAAGGCGCCCGGTTTATCGAGGCTCCTCCCGGCATCCGGGAGGAGCCTCAGCTATTTGAAAGGACACACCATGGCCTTCGGCCAGCCCCGCATCGAATTCAAGAACAACGCCCAGATGCGCACCATGCACGAGGCCGGCCTGGTCCTCAGCCGTGCACTGGATGCCGCTGCTGCCGCCGCGGTGCCGGGGGTCACCACCAAGCATCTCGACGAGATCTTCGCCGCTATCCTCAACGACGCCGGCGCCAAGTCCAACTTCCTTGGCTACCACGGCTTCCCGGCCACCATCTGCACGTCCGTCAATGAGGAAGTGGTGCACGGCATCCCCGGCAGCCGTGTCCTGCAGGACGGCGACATCATCTCCATCGACGGCGGGGCGATCGTCAACGGCTGGCACTCGGACTCCGCACGCACCGTGATCGTGGGCAATGCCGATCCCGAGGACCAGAGGCTCTCCGACGTCACCCAGGCCGCCATGTGGCGGGGGATCGCGGCACTGGCCAGCGGCACCCACGTGGGCGACGTCGGCGCAGCCATCGACGACTACGTGTCCTCCGTCCCCGGAAAGCCGCTGGGCATCCTGGAGGATTACGTGGGCCACGGCATCGGCTCCGAAATGCACATGGCCCCCGACGTCCTGAACTACCGCACCAACCACCGCGGCCCCAAAATCAAGCCGGGCCTGTGCCTTGCCATTGAGCCCATGCTGGTCCGGGGCAGCATTGACACCGCAGTCCTGGCGGACGATTGGACCGTGGTGACCACCGACGGCAAGCGCTCCTGCCAGTGGGAGCACTCCGTGGCAGTACACGAAAAGGGCATCTGGGTGCTTTCAGCGCCCGACGGCGGCGCGGAGCACCTGGTGCCCCTCGGCGTCACCCCCGTGCCCATCCCGTAAGGGGACGCGCCCCTTCCGCCGCGATACGCAAAAGCCCTGGCAACCCCCGAAACGGGGTGTGCCAGGGCTTTCGCGTCGAAGGCTAGGCCTTCAGCTTCGGCTTGACGTCCTTGGTGTAAATCCCTTCGAGCGTTGTCTTCAGCTCAGCCATGGTGGCCTTGACGTCGCCCTGCTGGGTGAGGATCTTCGCGGCCGCCTTGGCCATCTCCTGGTCGGCGCCGGGAAGGAACGCGCGCGCGTTGTCCTGGACCCGGGTCACGGCCAGCTGGTCCATGGCGGTCTTGATCTGCGGCGTCTTGGCCAGCACTGCCGTCATGTCGGCTGAAGTGCGCGTGGGCATGTAGCCCGTGGCTGCCGAGAACTCGGCGGTGTTTTCCGGTTCCGTGACAAACTGCAGGAACATGGCTGCCGCGAGCTGTTCTTCACGCGTCACCCCGCTGGGGATGCCCAGGCCCGCGCCACCGGTCGGGCAGACCTGCGTCTTGGCTTTGGAGCCACCCGGCAGGAACCCGACGCCCACGTTGAAGGACGCGGACTTCAGGATGCCGATCAGCGAACCGGTGGAGGACAAGGTGGCGGAGGCCAGTCCGGCGGCAAAATCGTCAGCCGATTCCTTCGAGGACACCCCCGCCCAACCGTCCTTGTACACGGAATCCTGCGCAGCCTGGAGGGCGGCTACCGATTCGGGGGAATCGCAGGTAATGTCCCAGCCCTTGGACCAGGCGCCACCCTCGCCCCACAAGTTGTTCTGCAGGGTCCAGCCCGCGTACCCGGCAAGGGCCGGATGCATGAAGGCGTACTTGGCGCCGGAAGCAGCCTTGAGCTTGGGAGCCCAGCCGGCGAACTCCTGCCAGGTGGCTGGCGCCCGGTCCGGGAGCCCGGCGGCAGCGAAGTGGTCCTTGTTGTAGTAGAACAGCGGGGTTGACCGGCCGTAGGGGAGTGCCCATTGCTGGCCGTCGTACTTGTAGTCGTCCACCAGCGAGCTGCGGAAGTCACCAAGCTTGACGTCCAGCTGCTTGATGAGCGAGTCCAGCGGAATGATGCTTTCGTTCAGGTAGTAGCGGAACCACCAAACGTCGGAGAGGACCACAAGAGCGGGCAAGCCAGATTTTGCGGCCTGCGCCGTCTGGAACTTCTGGGCAATTTCCTCGTAGTTGGCTCCCGCCGTGACCAGGTTGACCTTGATGTCCGGGTACTTGGCCTGGAACTTATCGATCATGCTCTTTTCCACGTCCTGCGACTTTCCAGGGTGGTTGGACCAGAAGTCGAAGGACGCGGCCGGCTTGACACCGTCGAAGTCCAGCGCTGCGGCAGATGGCTTGGCTCCTGTCGAGGTGGACGGGCCACCGCAGGCGGTGAGGGCCGCGGCGCCTGCCCCGGCGCCGGCCAGGGAGAGGAAGAGCCGCCGGTCCACCGGCGAGGTAAGGATGTTTCGTGCCATGGTGATGCCTTTCTATGGGGCCGGCGGCGGTGTTGCGGGGGCAGCCCGGCAACCGGCTTGATGCGGAGGAGGAAAAGAGCAGGGAACGACGGCGGGGGCCGGCTTGATCAGCCGGTGACACTTCCCTGCGTCAGGCCGGCCACGATGTAGCGCTGCAGCATGGCGAACACCACCAGGATGGGAAGGATGACGAGGACGGCGCCGGCCATCATGATGCCCCAGCCGGCACCGTTGCCTTCGGAGTTCTGCAGCAGGGTCAGCCCAACCGGCAGGGTCATGCTCTCCGGTTTGTCCGTGATGATGAGCGGCCAAATGTAGTCGTTCCATTCGCTGACCACGGTCACCAGGGCAACAGTGGCGATGGACGGCAGGGAGACCGGCACCACCACCCGCCACAGCCGCCGCCAGTGTCCGGCGCCGTCGATCTCTGCGGCCTCAAGGATGGAAACGGGCAAGGTCAGGAAGTGCTGGCGCAGCAGGAAGGTGCCGAAGGCCGTGCCCAGGCCGGGGAGGATGATGCCCCAGAGTGTGTTCTTGCCGCCCAACCCTGCGATCAGGATGTAGTTGGGCAGGATGGCCACCTGCGGTGGAACCATGAGTGCAACAAGGATCAGAACGAAGATGGCTTTCTTAAAGGGAAAGCGGACGAAAACCAGGGCGTACGCAGTCAGGATCGCGAGGACCACTTTGATGCTGGAGCCCACCACGGTGACCACTGTGCTGTTGAAGAAGAACTGCCCGAACGGGACAGTGGTCATGGCAACCCGGTAGTTCTCCAGGTTTAGGCTTTCGGGCAGGACCTTGAGGTCCACGGTGACGATTTCCCCGGGCTGCTTGAACGAGCTGAGGACCATCCACAGCAACGGAAGGAAGACCACCAGCACGGAAAGCGCGAGCGGAAGGTAGCCGGTGGTCACGGTGGCGGCGAGGTTTGCGCGGCTGAAGGGACGCACGCTCATGAATAATGCACCTTTTTTTCAACGAAGCGGAGCTGGACCACCGTGATGATGAGCAGGATGGCGAACAGGATCACCGAAACGGAAGCGGAGTAACCGGCCCGGTTGTAGGCACCGAAGGCCTGGAGGTACGCCTCATAGATCAGGGTGCTGGTGCCGTTCCCCAGCGGTGTCATGATCCGGATGAGGTCGAACGCCTGGAGCGAGCTCAGCATGGTCGTGATCAGCAGGAAGAAGGTGGTGGGGGACAAGAGGGGAAGCGACATGCTGATGAAGCGGCGGACGTCGTTCGCCCCGTCCAGGGAAGCGGCCTCCATCACGTCCTTCGGCAGTGACTGCAGCCCGGCAAGGAACACCACGGCGCAGTACCCCAGGTTCTTCCATACATAGACCAGGATCACCATGGCCAGCGAGAGCTGCGGATCATTGATCCACTGGGGGCTCTGTTGTCCGATTCCCCGGAGCAGCCAGGCAAGGACGCCGTAGCCCGGGTCGAAGATGAACAGCCAAACGAGGCCCACCCCTACGCCTGAGAGTACGTAGGGGGCAAAGACCGCGGAGCGGGCAAAGGTGGTTCCCCGGACTTTGGTGTTGAGCGCAAGCGCCACCAGCAGGCCCAGGATCATGGACCCGCCCACCGTGGCGACGGTAAAGACGGCCGTGGTTCCCAATACCCGGCCGGCGTCAGGACCGGTGAAGAACGCCACGTAATTGTCCAGGCCGACGACGGTGGCCGAGGCTGCACCCAGTGTCCAGTCCAATGTGGAGTAGTAAATGTTGTTGATCAGCGGCAGGTAGGTGAACGTCGCTATGAGGGCCAGGTTGGGCAGGGCCAGGGCCAGGAACACCAGGCCGTCTCGGCGCGACCGGGAAGACCAGCGGCGTCGGCGAACGGGTGCGGGGGTTGGGGTCAAGGAATCAGCGGGCACGACGGCCCTTGGCTTTGTCAGATCAGCGGTCATGGGTCTCTAACGGGAAAGGGTGGAAAGCCCGTGGACGGGGGAGCTGACTTTCACTTCACCACACGTGCCGGGCCGGGTTCGCCGCAAAGCCGGATTCGCCAAGAGATTTGGCCCAGCCTTTAGTTTCTGTTCACGAAATGTTGGGGCGAACTAAACGCAAGGTTTTTGTCGGGCCCATCAACAGCCCCGGAGGGAGAATGGGGGCATGGGAACCATTACCGACGTCCCGGGCATCCGTGTGGGCCACGTCCAGAAGTCCGGCGGCGGCTGGCTGACCGGGGTCACCGTGGTCCTTCCGCCACCGGGAACGGTGGGTTCGGTGGACGTCCAGGGCGGTGGGCCGGCCACGCATGAAACCGATGCACTCGACCCCACAACCCTTGTCAGCACCGTGGACGCCGTGGTGCTCACCGGCGGCAGTGCCTACGGGCTGGCGTCTGCGGCAGGAGCGCAGCGCTGGTGCGAGGAGAACGGCCGGGGCTTCGCCGTTCCCGGGGGAGTGGTGCCCATCGTCCCTGCCGCCGCGATCTTCGACCTGGGCAGGGGAGGCGACTTCTCCGCACGGCCTACGCCGGACATGGGCTACGCGGCAACAGCCGCCGCGGCAGCACAAACGGACGGGCACGACGTCGGACGCGGCAACGTTGGCGCCGGCACCGGCGCGCTCATCGGCAGGGGCCAGTTCAAGGGCGGAGTGGGAACAGCATCAATCACCCTGGAGAACGGCGTGGTGGTCGCAGCCCTGGCCATAGTCAACGCACTCGGGCTCCCGGCTGCTGGGTGGGAAACCAGTCACGGCGCCCCGCTCAACACAACTCTTGTCGTCGTGGCCACCGATGCCGTTCTCGACGTGGCTGAGTGCAAGCGGACGGCCGCTGCGTCCCATGCCGGTATTGCCCGGGCTTTGAATCCGAGCCATACCCTGGCTGACGGAGACACTGTGTTTTGCCTCGCAACTGGCGCCGTGGCGCTCGACCGCTCGGACGATGCTGCCCGGCAACTGGGCCTCATCACCTTGCAAAGTGCGGCAGCCGACGTCGTCCGTTTGGCCATCCTGGACGGTGTTGCCAGTGCTGAAGCAGTGAGCACGCCAGCCGGCGAATATGGTGCGTACCGCACCGCGTAGGCTACTATGGCCGATTTAACTTTTGCAGCGATCCAGAGTAGTGTTGTTTGTTGGTTGTCTGGACTGCCACGCCCTTTTGGGCCTGGAGACGGCAATCGATCCAACAAAAACGTTCGTGGTCATGCCCGGTGCAATCCGGCGGGGCTGCGGCAACAACAGTTAGCGGAGGGTATGGCCAAGAAGGACGGGGTCATTGAGATCGAAGGCGTTGTGACCGAGGCGCTGCCTAACGCGATGTTTCGCGTTGAGCTCACCAACAAGCACATCGTTCTGGCACACATCTCTGGAAAGATGCGCCAGCACTACATCCGAATCCTCCCTGAGGACCGCGTAGTGGTGGAGCTGAGCCCGTACGACCTCACCCGTGGTCGTATCGTCTACCGCTACAAGTAAATTGCTGGGCGGCGGCAGCGCAAGCTGACTGCTGCTCCAGTTGACCAACTGCTACACGCAAAGGAATGCCATGAAGGTCAAGCCGAGCGTCAAGCAGATCTGCGAAAAGTGCAAAGTGATCCGCCGTAATGGCCGGGTCATGGTGATCTGCGAGAACCCGCGCCACAAGCAGCGCCAGGGCTAATTTCCTTCCCTGAAGGAAATCCTGGGCTGTAACCCACGCAAGTAAATAAAGGCAGCACAAGCTGATCTGGAACATTGAGCTCGAAAGAGTCCGGACAGCTAACCCCCGGTCGGAGGCTGGGGCCGCACTGAACGTGCGGGTGTACTGCCTACGACCTCCGGTTTATCAAGGAGCACTGCCACTATGGCTCGTCTCGCTGGCGTAGACATTCCCCGCGAAAAGCGGCTGGAAATTGCGCTTACTTACATCTACGGCGTGGGCAAGACCCGTGCACACGAAACCCTGGCTGCCACTGGCATCAGCGCTGACGTTCGCGTCAAGGACCTGACTGACGCCCAGCTGGTAGAACTTCGTGACTACATTGAAGGCAACTACAAGGTTGAGGGTGACCTTCGCCGCGAAGTAGCAGCAGATATCCGCCGCAAGGTTGAAATCGGCAGCTACGAAGGTATCCGCCATCGCAAGGGCCTCCCAGTACGCGGACAGCGTACGAAGACGAACGCACGTACCCGCAAAGGCCCGAAGCGTACCGTGGCCGGCAAGAAGAAGGCCCGTTAAAATCCCCGCTCGGGATTTACGGACTTTCCCCAATAACTTTCTGTAGGAGAAAAAATGCCCCCGAAGACTCGTGGCGCGGTTCGCAAGCCGCGTAAGAAGGACAAGAAGAATATCGCGCTTGGCCAGGCGCACATCAAGAGCACCTTTAACAACACCATCGTTTCCATCACGGATCCGAGCGGCGCTGTTATTTCCTGGGCTTCCTCCGGTGAGGTTGGCTTCAAGGGCTCGCGCAAGTCCACCCCGTTCGCTGCCCAGATGGCTGCCGAAGCCGCTGCCAAGCGTGCGCAGGAGCACGGCATGCGCAAGGTAGACGTTTTCGTCAAGGGACCGGGTTCCGGACGCGAAACCGCAATCCGTTCGCTGCAGGCCGCAGGCCTCGAGGTTGGCTCCATCCAGGACGTCACCCCCGCAGCGCACAACGGCTGCCGCCCGCCGAAGCGCCGCCGCGTCTAATTCTTTTCCGCAGCAGGAGCTTGCCCGGACCAGCGATGGCCCGGGCAAGCCCAGCGCGTTAAGTCTCAGACCGAATTTCCACCACCTGTGTTGCGTCATATAGCGGATGCTCGCCGAAAGGAAACCTAAGTGCTCATTGCACAGCGCCCCACCCTCTCCGAAGAGGTAGTCTCCGAAAACCGTTCGCGTTTCATCATTGAACCGCTGGAACCGGGCTTCGGCTACACCCTCGGAAACTCCCTCCGCCGTACCCTGCTCTCCTCCATCCCCGGTGCTGCCGTAACCAGCATCCGGATCGATGGTGTGCTGCACGAGTTCACCACGGTTCCGGGTGTCAAGGAAGATGTCACCGAGATCATCCTTAACATCAAGAGCCTGTCGGTTTCCTCCGAGCACGACGAGCCCGTCGTGGCTTACCTGCGCAAGCAGGGCCCCGGAGTCGTCACCGCCGCGGACATCGCTCCGCCGGCCGGCGTCGAATTCCACAACCCGGATCTGCACATCGCCACGCTGAACTCGAAGGGCAAGTTCGAACTCGAACTGACCATCGAGCGCGGCCGCGGCTACGTTTCGGCAGCTCAGAACAAGTCCGGCGACGCAGAGATCGGCCGTATCCCGGTCGACTCCATCTACTCGCCGGTCCTGAAGGTTACTTTCCGCGTGGAAGCAACCCGTGTTGAGCAGCGCACCGACTTCGACAAGCTGATTGTCGACGTCGAGACCAAGCAGGCCATCGCCCCGCGCGATGCCGTCGCTTCCGCAGGCACCACCTTGGTGGAACTGTTCGGTCTGGCCCGTGAGCTGAACACCGCAGCTGAAGGTATCGAGATCGGCCCGTCGCCCACCGACGCTGCCCTGGCAGCCGACATGGCACTGCCGATCGAGGATCTGGACCTCACCGTCCGTTCCTACAACTGCCTCAAGCGTGAGGGCATCCACACCGTGGGTGAACTCGTTGCCCGCTCCGAGGCTGACCTGATGGACATCCGCAACTTCGGTGCCAAGTCCATTGACGAGGTCAAGGCAAAGCTGGTTGAACTGGGCCTGTCCCTCAAGGACTCGCCTCCCGGTTTTGACCTCGCAGCACGCGCCGCAGCAATCGAAGAGGACGACGCCGCGTTCGGCGACGACGAACTCTAAACCAGACCTTGGCCGGCGGGCAGCACCATGGTGTGCCGCCCACGGCTTCCACATGAGGAGAAACAATTATGCCTACCCCCACTAAGGGTCCGCGCCTCGGAGGCGGCCCGGCTCACGAGCGCCTCATGCTCGCGAACCTGGCAGCATCCCTGTTCGAGCACAAACGGATCACCACCACGGTGACCAAGGCCAAGCGCCTGAAGCCGTACGCAGAGCGCCTGGTCACCTTCGCCAAGCGCGGCGACCTCGCTTCCCGCCGCCGCGTTCTCGGCCTGATCAGCAACAAGGGCGTCGTCCACGAGCTGTTCAACGACATCGCCCAGGCTGTGGAGAACCGCGACGGCGGCTACACCCGCATCACCAAGATCGGCAACCGCAAGGGCGACAACGCTCCCATGGCTGTCATCGAACTGGTCCTCGAGCCGGTTTCCGCAAAGCAGGCCGTCGTAGCCGAGGCTACCCAGGCCACCAAGCGCGACGCTGCCAAGGCTGCTCCGGCCGCCGAGGAAGCCCCCGAGGCTGAGGTCGTGGAGACCGAAGCTGCTGAGGCTCCTGTTGCTGAAGAAGCTGCAACCGAAGAGGCTCCGGCCGCTGAGGAAACTGCTGAAGCTCCCGCAGCCGAGGAGAAGGACGCGAAGTAATTCGCTGATTCCCTTCGCATAGACTTAGGTCTGTGAACCACCAAAAACCCGCGGCCCCCGTTCCAGGGGGCGGCGGGTTTTTGCGTATCCGGCTTGATCTTTCGTACGACGGCGGCCCGTTCAGCGGGTGGGCACTGCAGCCAGGACGGCTGACCGTCCAGGGCGTCCTGGAGGAAGCGATCGAGCTCTTGGTCCGGCGCCCGGTCCGCGTGACCGTTGCCGGCCGCACCGACGCCGGGGTGCACGCCCGCGGCCAGGTGGTCCACCTTGACCTGACCGAAGCCGAGTGGCTGGGACTGCCGCGCGGGCACGAACTGGATCCCGCCGTCGCCATGCTGCGCCGGCTCCGCGGCGCGTTGAGCCGCATCCTCGGGGACCTTACCGGCGCGGTGGAAGTGCACAGGATCTCCCTGGCACCCACCGGTTTCGACGCCCGTTTTTCCGCCCTTTGGCGGCGCTACAGTTACCGGATCGCGGACGGGCCGGCGCTCTGGGATCCGTTGGAGCGATACTTCACGCTGTGGCACCGGAACCCGCTGGACGTATCCCTGCTCAACCAAGGGGCCTCGAAGCTCCTCGGGCTGCAGAACTTCCTGTCCTTCTGCAAGCCCCGGGAGGGCGCCACCACCGTCCGGGAACTCCAGCGCTTCGAGTTCAGGCGGGGCGAGGACGGCGTCATCGTGGCCACCGTCCAGGCCGACGCCTTCTGCCACAACATGGTGCGCGCACTGATCGGCTCCGCGCTCTACGTGGGTGAGGGGACCGAGGCGCCGGGCTGGCTGCACGAGCGGCTGCTGCTGCAGAAACGGGACGCCAAATCCGTCCTGGCCGCCCCGCACCCCCTGGTGCTGGAGGAAGTGGCCTACCCGTCGGACAGCGAACTATTGGCCCGCGCCGAACTAACCCGCGCCGTCCGCAAGTACTAATCTTCATCCATTGCTCCTTACTTGTCGTTTTGGGTCTGAAAACGACACGGGGCCCACACCGGCGAGGGCCCCGGCCCGAGCTTGCGAGGGTAGGGAGCCGGTGGGGAGCAATGGATGGTTCTAAAACGCCGGCGGCGAGCCTTCGGCGGGAAGCGTAACCGTGAAGGTGCTGCCCTGGCCCTCGCCGCTCTGGCACATGATGCTGCCGCCGTGCCGTTCCACGATCATGCGGGTAATGGAAAGGCCCAGCCCGGCTCCGGGGATCGCCGCCCTTTGCGCGGACTCCGCCCGGAAGAACCGGTTGAAGGCCTTCGCCGCGTCGTCGGTGGACATGCCCATCCCGGTGTCCGTGACGCTGAGCCGGACCCACTGCTTGTCCGCTTCCGCGCTGATGCTGACCTTGCCGCCGTCGGGGGAGTATTTAATGGCGTTGGAGACCAGGTTGTCCAGCACCTGCCCGATGCGGAGCGGGTCGGCGTAGGCCCACAGGGGCGAGGGGATGTCGGCGGCGATCTCTACATGGGACCGCTGCGCCGAGGCCTGGGCCGAACTCAGGCTGGTTTCCACCAGGCTGGCCAGGTCGGTCCGCTTGGGGTGGACGTTCAGGGTGGTGGAGGCGGAGGCCGTCAGGTCGGCCACCAGGTCCAGCAGCCGCTCCGCATTGCGCTGGACCACCAGCAGGCGGTGCGCCACGTGCGGGGGCAGGCTTTCGGCGTCATCCAGCACCAGGTCCACGTTGCCGACGATCGAGTTCAGCGGGTTCTTGAATTCGTGCGAGACATTCGAGATCAGTTCCTGGTTGGCAGCCAGGGATTCCACCCAGCCGGTGACGTCGCTGTAGACCACCACTGCCCCGGTGAGGCGACCGTCCTCGCTGACCAACGGGCGGGCGGCGGTAGAGACGGCGCGCTGCTCCGGGCCTTCGCCCGCCCACACCAGGTAGTCGGCGAAGGACTCCCCGGCCATGGCACGGATGATAGGCCTGCGGTCCGGTGGGAGCAGGGTGCGGCGGTCCTGGCCGAAGATGAGCTGGTGCCCCTGCCCGGGAATGGCCTCATCGGCACCCGTGGCCCGGCGGAAGTTGCGCTGGCGGCTGTTGGACACCAGGAAGTGGCCGGAACGGTCGACGGCGGCAATACCGACGTCAGTGGCGTCCAGTACGGTTTCGAGCAGCTTCTCCCGTTCCCGGCTTGAGTCCAGCAGGTTCCGGAGCTCACGGTCCTTCTCCGCCAGTTCACGCTGCTGCAGCCGGAGATGCACGCTTGCGAAGCGGATGGCCAGGGACACGGCGAGCATCATGACGGGGAAGAGAACGACAGTGGTGAGGTCCGCGGCGGTTTCCGACGGGAAGTGATCCACGGCCGTGGGGAGCATGATCAGGAACGGCCCCAGGAAGCTCAGCACCAGGCTGCTGCGCGCCAGCATGCCGGACGCGGAGAGCCAGATGACCGGGAAGACCACCAGGACGGCCAGGCCCGGCAGGAGCGGTGCCGCACCGTTGCGCAGGAACCCGATCGCGGCGAAGTCCAGCACTGGAATCAGCAGGTACGGACGGTGCGCCAACCGTTCCCAGGGAACCAGGAAGCAGGCAAGGAACAGCAGCCCGTGAAGGACAAGGCCGGCCATGTACAGCGGGCTGTGCAGGAGCGAGGGCCAGGCAAACGGGCTGGCGACGGCAATGACAGCCACAATGAGGGTGAGGGGGAGCTGGCACAACGCCACTTGGGCGCGGGGCCCCAGCCGGCGGAAGATGCGGCCGGGTCCACGGTGGAACAACGGCTCAGCCATGTTTCTGACTCGTACCCCTTCACGTCTGGAATGCAGGTTGCGCCGGAGTGATTCAATTCCCCCCGGATGCCCGGCACTTACCCATTCCTGCCCCATATTGCACACGTCTTGTCATAGTAATTGACTTTTCAATTTTTAGCGCGGATTCAGGTGTCATCAGGCAGGCTTACAAGTAGCGTATAAATGGTTGGAGCGGGAATGGCATTGGCGCTGGGCCAATGGGGGGCCATCTCCGCCTGGCACAGGGATAGCAATGGACGATCTTGGTATAGCTGTAGTAATCGAAGATGACGCAGACGTACGCAACCTCCTTGAAGGTGTATTGACCCAGGCGGGCTTCGAAGTACATACAGCGGTTGATGGGCGGGCCGGGGTTGAGGTGGTCCGCAGTAAGCAGGCCAACGTTGTAACGCTCGATATCGGCTTGCCGGATATTGACGGGTTCGAGGTTTTACGGCGAATCCGGAATTTCAGCAATGCATATGTGGTGATGCTGACGGGCCGGACGGAGGAGCCGGACCTGTTGTCTGCACTCAATGCGGGCGCGGACGATTACATCGCCAAACCCTTCAGGCCAAGGGAGCTCCGGGCCCGGGTGTCGGCGATGATGCGCAGGCCCCGGCATGAGATAGCGGGGGAGGAACCGTCAACCGCGCACTGGGGACAGCCCCCGGCTCCGCCCGCGCCGGGCGATCCGGGGGTGCTGCGGCACAACGGACTCCAGCTGAACCACCGCACACGCACGGTGGAGGTCAAGGGTCAGCCGCTGGGCCTGACCCGCAGCGAGTTCGACCTGCTGCATGTGCTGCTGAAGGGCGGCGGCGCCGTATGCACCAGGGCTGACCTGGTACGGGCCGTGCGGGGCGACTTCTATGACCATGACACTTACATAAGCGAGGCCGATGAGCGTGCAGTGGAGGTCCATGTGGGAAACCTCCGGCGCAAGCTTAAGGAAGACCAGTTGTCGCCGCGCTGGCTGCAGACGGTGCGCGGTGTGGGGTACCGGCTGGCGCCCCGGCGGCCCGACGACGCGTAGGCTTCAGCCCTTCTCCAGGATGTAGGTTGACTGCAGCTCGGATACTGTCCGTGCCCCGTCCTGGGCTACTCCGGCCATCATGGCCTGGCCCTGGACAAAGTCGCCGCGCCGGATCAGGTCTTCGAGGAGTTCGGCGAGCCTGGCCAGGCGGACCCCGCCCACCATGGCGGAACTGATCTTGAGGCTGATGACGGCGTCCAGGGCAGACGCCTTGTCTTCGCTGTCCACCGCCGTTCCCAGCCGGGTCAGGCGCAGGTCCCACATGGCGGCATAGTCACGGGCGAACCGCTGGGCCAGGCCGGATCCTGCCACTTCGTCCTCGAGTTCGTCCAGCACAGCTGCATCAATCAATGGCAAGAGACCCGCCGCCTTCAGCGAGTGGTCCG
The DNA here is from genome assembly GCF_014639275.1 of Arthrobacter liuii. Classification (GTDB taxonomy): domain Bacteria; phylum Actinomycetota; class Actinomycetes; order Actinomycetales; family Micrococcaceae; genus Arthrobacter; species Arthrobacter liuii. The sequence continues at coordinate 132,965 of NZ_BMFW01000004.1, forward strand.
CGCTGGCGGCCGGGACGAAAACGGAGGGTACTGCGACCCCGGCCAGCGGTGAGTCCGCAGCGGGGCTCTTTCCACTCGAACCGTGATCGTGACTGTGCATTGTTCAAGGCTACTTCCTGGAATTCGTGCGGTGTCTTATTTCGGGTCATCCTGTGTAAACCTTGAGGCAACCTTGCCACGGTGCTGAGCGTGCTTCACTGCCCGGTGAAAGTGGCAATCGTGTTGATCACGGCCGGCCCCAGAATGGCGATGAAGAGGACCGGAAAGATAAAGAACAGCAACGGGAAAAGGATCATGACGGGCAGCTTCATCGCCTTTTCCTCGGCCCGTTGGCGCCGCTTGACCCGCATCACCTTGGCCTGCACGCGCAGGACCCGGCTGATGGCGATGCCGTACGTGTCGGCCTGGACCACGGCCTGCACAAAGCTGCGAAGCTCCGGGATGTTGGTCCGTTCAGCCAGGGCGATGTAGGACTCCCGGCGGCTGCGTCCCACCTGCATGTCCTGCAGGGTGCGGACCAGTTCCTCGGCCAGGGGGCCCTTGCCGTTCTCGCCGGCCCGGGCCATGGCGCCTTCAAAGCCCAGGCCGGCTTCCACGGAAATGAGCATCTGGTCCAGGGTGTTGGCGAGTTCCAGCTGCATGGCCTTCTGCCGCTCCTGCCCCTTGCTGTAGAGGAGGAGGTCCGGGATGAAGTAGCCAAGGAACAGGACGAAGATCCCGGCCAGCTTCATCACAGGGCTGCTGCCGATGGCCGCCAGGTAGCCGCCCATGGCCACGCCGGCCACGCCGAGGGCCAGCTTTGACCCCAGCACCTTCCCCAGCGGCATGGAGGCCGGGCGGCCGGCGAGGGACAGGAGGCGGTCAAGGAACGCAACATAGGCAGGGGGAGTGAGGCGCCTGCCGACGGCTTCGAGCAGTCCCGGCGCTGCGGCAGCAGCGGTGGCAACAGGCGTGCCGCCGCGGGAGAGCAGGTCGTTGACAGCCACGCGGCCTTGCTTGTCCACCGTCAGGACGGACCACGCCAGAGCCGCCACGGGCACGCAGACCAGCAGGACGGAGAGGAGGACGATCAGGTTCATGTGATCCTCAGAACTTCAGGTCGATGATCTTGCGCATCCAGAGCGCACCGATGGTCATCAGGACAAAGGACGCACCGATCATTGCCCAGCCCAGGGGATGGGTGAACATCGAGTTCATGTAGCTCGGGCTCACCGCGAGCAGCATGGCCACGATGCCGAACGGCATGGCGATCAGGATGTAGGCAGAGAACTTGCCTTCAGCGGCCAGGGCCTTGATGTGCCCCTTGATCTCCGCGCGCTCGCGGATGGTCTCGTTCACCTGGTCCAGCACCTCCGCCAGGTTGCCGCCCACCTCGCGGTTGATCTGGATGGCCTGTGAGATCCATACGAAGTCCTCGTTCTTCATCCGGTCGGCGGTGTCGTTCAGGGCCGCCAGCAGGTCACGCCCCAGACTGGTTTCGGTAATCACGCGCCGCATTTCCTCCGACGTCGGCTTCTGGGACTCGGCGGCGGCGGCGTCGATGGCGCGCAGGATGCTGTGCCCAGCCCGCAGGCCGCCGGAGAGCAGCTGCAGGGTGTCGCCGAGCTGGCTGTCGAAAGCGGTGCGGCGCTTGCCGGCCAGGAAGCCGAGGACCAGCTTGCCCGCGAAGGGGGCCAGCAGGGCAAGCAGCAGTCCCATCAGGAGGCCCACGGTGGCCAACCCAACCAGCATGCCGAGGCAGGCGCCGATGCCCACCAGCAGGAAGAATTCGGCCTGGCTGAGGCGCAGGCCGGCGTTCTCCAGTTCGGCGCGGGAGAAGAGCCTGACGTTCCGGCCGGCGAGGAGCCGTTCGAAGGACCGCACGCCGGAGAGCGCCAAACGCGTTATGGATGACGGTGGCTCGGGTTCAAATGGACGACGGCGGTCCAGCGGCACGGCGGGGGCGCTCGGCAGGAGCACGGCCACGCCGAGGAGGCAGATGGCAGAGAGGAGGATGACGCTTCCGATGGCGATGATCATGGCTGCGTCCCTACTTCACGCCCGGGCCCAGCGGGGTGGCAAACACCGCGGGAGACACGTGGATGCCCAGGTCCTCGAAGCGGTCGATGAACCGCGGCCGGATGCCGGTGGCAACAGGCCTGCCCAGGAAGCGGCCGTGGGCATCAACTCCGGCGGAGTAGTCGAAGACGAAGGCGTCCTGGAGGGTGACGATGTCCCCTTCCATGCCCTGGACCTCGGTGACGTGGGTGATGCGGCGGGAGCCGTCGCGGAGCCTGGAGATCTGGACGATCAGGTTCACGGCGGAGGCTATCTGCTCGCGAATGGCGCGCAGCGGAAGGTCCATCCCGGCCATCAGCACCAGGGTCTCGAGGCGGGCCACGGCGTCGCGGGGGGAGTTGGAGTGCACGGTGGACAGCGAACCGTCGTGGCCGGTGTTCATGGCCTGCAGCATGTCCAGCGATTCACCGCCACGGACCTCGCCCACCACGATCCGGTCCGGACGCATACGGAGGGAGTTGCGGAGGAGCTCGCGGATGGTCACTTCGCCCTTGCCTTCGGTGTTGGCCGGCCGGCTTTCCAGCCTGACCACGTGGTCCTGCTGGATCTGCAGTTCAACGGCGTCCTCGATGGTGACAATGCGTTCGTCGTGCGGCAGGAACGAGGACAGGACGTTTAGGAGCGTGGTCTTGCCCGTACCGGTACCGCCCGAAACGATGATGTTGAGCTTGGCTTTGACGCAGGCGTTCAGCAGTTCTGCCATCTCGGGCGTCAGGGTTCCGAAGTCGATCAGGTTGCGTACTGTCAGCGGCGTCTTGCTGAACTTTCGGATGGTCAGCGAGGAACCGCCCACGGCCAGCGGAGGGATGACGGCGTTCACGCGGGAGCCGTCCTCCAGGCGGGCGTCCACCAGCGGGGAGGACTCGTCGATGCGGCGGCCCACCTTGGACACGATGCGTTCGATGACCTTGCGCAGGTGTTCCTCGGAGCTGAAGCGGGACTCGCTGAGCGTCAGCTTGCCTTTGCGTTCCACGTAGATCTGGTCCATGCGGTTCACCATGATCTCGGTGACGGCGGGGTCGTCCAGCAGGCGCTGGAGGGGGCCGTAGCCCAGCACGTCGTCGGCAACGTCCTGGACCAGGCGGGTGCGCTCTTCCGGCGTCAGCGGCACCTGTTCGGCGTCGACGATGCGGGTGAGTTCCTTCTTGGCTGTGCTCCGCAGTTCCTGCTCGGTGACGGCGGCGTCGTTGAAGCGCGTTCCCATCCGCTCGAAAAGGGCGGTGGCCGCCCTGTCCTTCATGGCTGCGAAGACGTCCACTTTGGGTGCGGTGGGCACCTGCTGCGCGGCGTCGTCGTGCGTTGAATGCACGGCGGCGGCATGCGCCGGAACGTGCCGCTCGGCACTTTCCGCAGGGGACGGGGAAGGAGTAGGCGCCGGGCGCGGCGGCTCAAGCAGCGCGGTGCCGGCCGACTGGTTGCGGCCCTGGACCGCGTTGATGCGTTCTGAGAGTTTCATCAGATGACCACCCTTCGGTGAAGCTTCCGCTGTGCCTGGGCACGCCATGCGGGGTTGAAGCGCTCCACGAGCTGGCGGAGGCTTTTGACGGCGGGGTCCTTTTTGGAGTCCTGGAGGACGGGGATGCCGCGGTTGGTGGACAGCGCCACGGCACGGGAGCGGGGGACGCTGACGTCCACCGGGGCTCCGATGGTGGACTCGACGTCCTGGACGTTCAGGCCGGTTTTGCTGTCCGCCATGTTCAGGACCACGTGCCGGGATTCGGGCTCGATCTCGAGCTGGCGGAGGACTTCCAGGCCGGAGCGCAGGCCGCGGAGGCTGGGGATGTCCATGGCGCTGACCCATACAGCGTCGGTGCACTGTTCCATGGCGGCGAGGCCGATTTCCTGCATGCCGGGGGCGGTGTCGATCACCACGTACTGGAATTCCTGAGCGAGCTGGTCCAGCAGGTGGCTGATCTGGTCCGGGGTGATGTGGTCCGCGTCCACGGGGTTGGGCGGGGCGCAGAGGGCGTAGATGCCGGCGGGGTGGACGGTGAGGAAGGCCTTGAGGACCAGGGAGTCCTGGGCCGCTGCCGGCGTGACGGCGTCGGTGACCGTGTGTTCCGGGTTGAGGTAGAGGCCGGAGGCGACGTCCCCGAACTGTAGGTCAAGGTCCACGATGACCACGCTCATGGGCGCGATCTGGCCCAGGCCGATGGCGATGTTGGTGGCCAGGGTGGTTTTGCCCACGCCGCCCTTGGGGGAGAAGACGCCGATGACCAGGCCCTTGCCGCCGTTCTCCGTTTGGTGGGTTTCGGGGCCGCGGTTGCGGGTGGCGAAGGACTGGCAGGCGCGTTCCAGCAGCACCCTGATTTCCGCGGCGTCGGCCTGCGGGTTGAGGATGTCGCGGATGCCGGCGCGCATGGCGTGGAGGAGAAAATCCGGGTCCACGTCGCTGACCAGGACCAGGCTGAGGCCGGGGAACTGGACGTCGAAGACCTTGGCGAACCTCAGGGCCTCTTCATACGGGACGTCCGGGCCGATGATGAGCACTTCCGGTTGTTCCTGGTTGAGGAGGGCGAACAGTTCCTGGGGGCCCGCGGGGAGGATGTCACTTGCGATGGTCTGGACGCTGCCGCGCAGGCCGTGGGCGACGGCGGCGCGCAGCTTCTGGTCGAACTCGCCGTTGGGGGAGAGGAGGACGAAGCGGCTCATTTGTACACGTTGTCCTTCCTGGCGATGAAGCCGCCGTTGTCCTGGGCGTCGAGGGGTTCCTTGGTGAGCCAAAGGCTGCCATTGATCGTGGTGAAGATGATCTTGTTTGCATCCACGTCGCTCACCGCGACAGTGACCATTAAGGAACCTTGGGGAAGGGTGGTGTCCTGGGGGTTTGTGCCGTCGGTAGGCTTGGCAGTTGGCGTTGCCTGGGGTGCCCGCTGGACGGCTGTGACCAGGACCTTGCGGAGGGCGAGTTGAGTGGTGGGTTCGCCGGGTTTGCTCTTGTCCGCGCCAGCAGGAAAGCTGAATCCGATTGCAACATGGTCGCCGGCTTCAAGACGGCCACCGACCACCATTTTTGGTTCCAGCTCGAAGGTGACTTCCTGGAGACCTGCCGGCACCTTGGCTGCGCTGCTGCTCTTGGCGTCCTGAGGGGCCACGAGGCGTTCGGCCAGGAGCTGTTCGCCGGGGACCAGGTCAACAGCGGCGACGGTTCCGGCTTCGTTGTCCAGCGTGTTCAACGCGGTCTTCGCAATGGCTGTGCCGGGCAGCTGCTGAAGTGACACCGAAGCCTTCACCACATCGACCGAGGACCCCGACGGTACGGCTTTGGTGACCACGAGCACGCCCGTGGGATTCATGTCGGCGACTGCTCGCTGGTCGGCACCGTTTGCGTAGGTGATGATTAAGACCGCCCCGATGATGGCCAGCACTACTGCTGCTACACCGGCCAACATACGTGACTTCACTAACTGCTCCTGTGGACTTGCTGATTCTTACGGGGTGAGACGGACGATTGAGGCCTCGTAATTGGGGACGTTGCCAAGTTCGAATGCCTGGGCGAGCGAAACGAATTTCACGAAGTACCCGCGAATCGTCTTGTTTTGGACATTTCCCCCGGCCGTCCACGAATAGTTCGCGAACTGATAGCCAGTGACGTGAAAGGCGGCGAAGCCCTTGACGTAGAACTTGCCGGAAGAACCCGTTCCCGTCGCTACGTCGTAGAGCGGTAGGAGAACTGTTTGGTCGTTCATCTGGCTGAAGTCCGCGGCGGTGCAGATAGTCGGGGCGCTGGCACCGGGGTCGCTGGCGAACCATATGCCGGGGTTGTTGGCCTGGCCGGCCGTCATGGTGACCGAGCACTGTGAGCCACTGGTAGTGATCCAGCCGAAACCACCTGGTAGCCCGCCGCAGCCGTTCACCGACTGCTCAAGCACCTGTACGCTTCCCGTTGTTCCACCGGCCGGGATGTCCAGTTTGCAGTAGGCAATGGCCAGTGGAAGGATCGCCGGGCCCTTGGACGGTGTGCCCCACTGTGCTGAAGCGCTTGCGTTCACTTCCGCAGAGGAGATCCCCAGAGCCCGCGCGAAGAACAGAGACACTTGGTTTGGAACGCCGCCTGCTTCCTGTGCGCCGGCCGTAACGGCCACAGTTCTTCCGGTCTGATCGATCGTGACCGACTTCAAATTGCTGAGGCCGTCATTGGCGTTCTTGTTTGCAAGACCTGCTGCCAGCGACGACGTGCTGATGCAGTCGGCGTCAGCCGTTGATTTGGCACATTTTTGGGCTATAGCCAAGGCAGCGGCGTCGGCTCCATTGTGAAGCTGGGTGCGTTCTGCATACATCATCGAAACATCCACAGCGATGGCTGCGAAGCCGAGGAGCGCCACAAGCATGACGGCCACGATCACGCTCACAGCGCCTCGTTCGTCGCTTTGCGAACCGTTGACCTGAACTAGCCCCCGCACAACATGGCTCCTTGGCCTGTCATAGCGAACGGTCCAGCAATTCCTGTCATCGTGGAGAGGCTGTACGTGATGGTGACCGTCATTCGGTTGCCCGGCGCGCAAGTTGAGGCGCCTGTATCAAGGTTTTTGAACGCAATATTGCCGTCAACCAACGCTGGCTGGAGGGATACTGCAGTGTTCTCTGCGGCAGATCTGGCCCCGTTGGGATCGTTCGAGATTGCCATAACGCGGACGCCTTCGCGGGCTGCGGCCGAAAGCGATGCTTGGGCGTTGTAGGCCCGGCTGAATTCCATGATGCCAAGGAGCAGCATGATGAGGACAGGCACGACGATGGCGAACTCAACGGCCGCCGCCCCGCGTTCTGATGGCCTCACCATGTGCTGCGTTCCTCTCGAATCACTGTTGCTGCGATGCGTCGATTTGTACACGTGAAACAGTTTGTGCGGTGCAGTTGAGCTGCACCGCACAAACAGCCGGCGTGATGGGGCCTGGGGTCTTGCTTCAGGGGCCGGCTTCAGAGATTGGCTGTGACTCCGGTGAACATCGTGTTCAGCTGGCCACCCAGGGTGCTTACAGCGACGATGATGACGACTGCGATGAGTCCGACCATGATGCCGTATTCGACAGCTGTTGCGCCCTTTTCGTCGTGGAAGCGGTTCTTGAGGTTGAGGCCGACGGTCTGAAGGGTGGCGATGAGAGAAAGCATAATGAACTCCTGAGCGAGTGGTTTTTGGCCGGCCCTGCACCAGCACTACGACGAAGTTAGCAACGCTTGATGCGGTGTTGACCGGGTCTTGCAGGATCGTGTGCAAAGGCATTTCAAGGTGTACCTTTCCCGCGCGATCACGTGGAAAACCCTGCGAAACCGGTCGCTTGCAGATCGGGAAGGCGAAGCGGGCACCGGGAACGGATGTGTTCTCTGCTGTGACCGCTGTTGTTGCGGTCACGCCGGCGTACGCCCTGCGGAAACGTCGCCTGGTCGCCTGTACCGTTCTCGTCGCGGGAACCTGTTTCTTGGGCGATGGTCCTGCGTAAGTACAAGTGCCCAACGCAACGGATTCTCCGCTTCGGTCGCTTCAACGGGGTGGGTTCGGCGACGTCGAGCAGACAGTACCGGCCCTTCGTCCGGGCTAGAGCTTGGCTGTGACTCCGGTGAACATGGTGTTCAGCTGGCCACCCAGGGTGCTTACAGCGACGATGATGACGACTGCGATGAGTCCGACCATGATGCCGTATTCGACAGCTGTTGCGCCCTTTTCGTCGTGGAAGCGGTTCTTGAGGTTGAGGCCGAGGGTCTGAAGGGTGGCGATGAGAGAAAGCATAATGAACTCCTGAGCGAGTGGTTTTTGGCTGGCCCTGCACCAGCACTACGACGAAGTTAGCAAGGCTTGATGCGGTGTTGACCGGGTCTTGCAGTATCCTGTGCAAAGGCTTTTCAAGGTGTACCTTTCCTGCGCAATTGCGTGGAAAACCCTGCGAAAACCGGACGCCTGCAGATGGGGGAGGCCAACCGGGCACCGGGAACGGATGTGTTCTCTGCTGTGACCGCTGTTGTTGCGGTCACGCCGGCGTACGCCCTGTGGCGGCCCATCCGTCGAGCATGGTGCGGTTGAACCGCTCGACTTTACCGTTGGTCTGTGGCAGGTAGGGGCGGGTTCGCTTGTGCCTGATTCCCGGGCCCAAGGCGTCCTTGAAGGCGTAGGAGCGGTAGCAGGAGCCGTCGTCGGTCAGGACCCGGCTCACCGTGGTCCCGGCGGCGTTGAACGCGGCATTTGCCCGCTCCCAGAAACCGCCGGCGTTTTCCTTCTTCTCATCGGTCAGGATCTCGGTGTACGCGAACGGGGAATGGTCATCGACGACGTTGTGCAGGTACGCGTACCCGGGCCGTTGGTTGGCCTCGGTCCCGGTCTTGTTCTCGTCTTCCACGGCCCGGCCGGAGACCCGGTGCCCGCCACCGTCGGGGATCCTGCCGAGTTTCTTGATATCCACATGGACCAGGACCCCCGGCTTGTCGTGCTCGTCGCGGCGGATCACCCGGCCCATGGCCCGGTCCAGCCAGGACAACCTGGCCAGACGCTACCGGGATAGGACTTTGAGCACTGTCGAGGGGTGGATGCCCAAGAGGTAACCGATCCGTTCCGGCCCCCCAGCGGCGCTTGAGCGGACGGGCAATGATCCGCCGATAAGGCCGGAGCGGGCCCCGGCGCGGGGACCGTGCAGGGCGGCTGGACAAGTCCCCCAAACTGTTCTCGCCGAGCTCCCGGTACCGTCGGGCCCACGGCGACGCAGTAGCAACAGAAACCTGAAATCGCTCCGCGGCCCTCCGCAGCGGCCAACCCTCATCAACTACACAACGCGCCAGCGCGAGACGGCCACGAGGGCTCAGAAAACATTGGGGTGGGACATTGAAGACCTCCGTTTGTGGAACAGGACTCTTAGACAAGCCCCACTCCACTCGGAGGTCTTCTTCATGTCACCACACTACGCCGACCGTCACCAACGTCTGTGGTAATACAGCTGAGCTTGGCTGTGACGCCGGTGAAGTTGGTGTTGAGCCGGCCACCCAACACGCTCACGAAGTCAGCAACGCATTCCGCGCGCTGTCGCGCACCTTGGCACATCCCGCCCAAGGCCTTTCAGGCTGGGTTCTTCCTGCGAAGTTCCCGGCAACCATGCGGTACAGCTCAGTCCCAAAAGAAAGAGCTGTGCCCAAATGCGATCTTTCCGCCGTTACGGCAGCAGGTTGTAGTATTGGGCGCCGACAATTTGCTCGGCGTGGTAGTGGCTTCTAACCCAGTCCACGATTCGTGCCGACTCTCCGCGGCCTTCAAGGGTAAGTGGCGGCAGATCCTGAACCACTACGCAGGCCACCTGATGGTCGGTGACCATTCGCTGAAACTGCTCCAAGGTTGGGAATGGATCGGTGCCGTCAAATCCGCCCAGCGGCAGCACCGATCGCTTGCTGGCCAACTGATAGTTGGCTGCTGTCTCAGAGCCCACAGTGGCCGCCGCCCATTTGGTAGTGGACGGAGTCGCGCGGAGGCGCGAAACGATTCCGGATTCAGGCACGTTGCCGAACATTACTTCAATGAAACTGGCTGGCACTTCGGGGCCCATCTGCTGACGGTCGGGATGATCCGTGCGTATGCCGAGGATACTGGGACCAGCCACGACGCCTGCCCCCTCATGGGAACTCAGAACTGTATTGATGGACCACACCAACGGACCGACCAATAGCGCCACTGCCAAAAGTCCTGTTGTCATTTTCCGAAGGGCTGGAAAAGGCGGTGGGACCACAAGAAAGGTGATGGCCACGGACCAAACCAGAAGCGCCACCAAAGGACCCAGCGGGAAATCAGCGGTTGAGCGACTCGCGGTTAGGAAGGCCAGCACCATTGTTATTAAGAGCGTCCCAACCAGCATCCAGCGTGCGTTTCGTCGTCTACTAAGCCTGTATAGGTGCAGCAAGCCCGTCCCTGCGAGGCAGCATAGCGGTGGTACAACAGTTAGGCAGTAATACGGATGGACTATGCCAGACATGAACGCCAAAACCGTTGAGGCGGAGAGAAACCAAAGAACGCACAGACTAAGGAAGGCCCGGTATCGCCGACTGCCGCTCTGCCGCTTGATATGCCAGACGGCAATGCACATTCCTGCTACGGCCAGGGGCAGGAACCAGCCGAACTGGCCCGAGAATTGCGGTTGAAGGAAACGCTGGAAGCCTGGATCCAGTTTTTCCGCAAGGCTCGCCGTACTGGGAGACATCGTCCGGCTGGCGTCCTCTCCGGTAAGGCGGTCCAGACCGTTGTAGCCCAAGCTTAATTCCACCGCGCTGTTGAGACGGGATCCTCCGACGAATGGCCGGCTGGCCGCCGGGACCATTTGCACCAGGACAAACCACCACCCGCCGGTAACCAGTGCAGCGAGCAGGGCGACCGAGACGTGCGTTATGCGCTTCAGGACTGGTCCACGGGCAAAGGCCAGATAGGTAACAGCGACGGCGGGCAGCAGCAGCGCGATTTGAAGCTGCTTCGTCAGCAGGGCAGCACCCGTGAGCGCACCGGCGAGAATCAGCCACCGTAGCTTGTCGCGGCGGATTGACTCCAATGCGGTGTAGGCCACGCCGATCATCAGCAGGGTAAGCAGTGCATCTGGGTTGTTGTAGCGGAACATCACCACGGCAACTGGGGTTATGGCGAAAAATGTCGCCGCGAGAAGTGCTGCGGCGCTCCCGACATAAGTGCGAACCATCCTGTAAAGCAGGTAGACGCTGGTAATTCCCATAAGGGCCTGCGGCACCAGGATGCTCCAGGGGCTTAGCCCGAAAGCGCGTACGGAAGCCGACATTACCCACAGGCTGAGCGGTGGCTTGTCGACGCTAATGGCGTTGCCTGGATCCGAGGAAGAAAAGAAGAATGCGGTCCAATCCTGTGAGCCGGCCATGGCTGCAGCAGAATAATACGAGTTGGCCCATCCGTTTCGATCCAGGCCCCAAAGATAGAGCACAGCAGTTAGGGCCAAAAGGGCCCACAGCGCCAATGTTTCCCGCCGACGGCCTAAGTATGGTGAGGATGGCGCACCGCCGGTTTGGCGCAAACGAAGCCCCCCGGCTGGAAGCTCAGAGGGGTCCCATGGGTCTGGTGCCGCGGGCTTCAAGAGGCCTGCGCCGTTTGGGCACCTGAGATCACAACGCGGCTGGCTGCTGCATCGGCCCTGGGAACACGGAAAACCCAGACCCGCAACATGACGAAGCGCATAAGCGTCGCGAGGATATTCGCCGCGGTAAGTGTCACGAGCTCCATCGTAGGGGACGAGTGCGGTGCAGAAGCGTGCAAAATCAACAGCGACGATGATGTTATTGACCAAGCCAGTGTAAAGACAACAAGTCCTTGGAACTGTTGGGTGAAGAGCTTCTCCGGGCCGTTCATCCCGAAGGTAAAACGGCGGTTAGCGGCCGTATTGCCCACCGCTGTCAGGAGGAGGGCGAGGAAGTTGGCCGGCTGTGCGCCAAAAGGCTCCTGGAACAGCACATAGAGCAGGGCGAAGGCCACCGTTGATATGGCTCCGACAACGCCGAACCGAATAACTTGCCCAAAGAAGCTGGGCCTCGACTGTGGAACCACAGGGCGCCGCCCCAGCTCCGCATAAATCGCTTGAACGGGAATCGACCCCTTTACGAGGGAACCAGCAACCCGAATGAGACCGCGAATGTCATCAACTGCAGTCTGCATGATGTCCACTCGACTGTCAGGATCGTCCACCCAGTCCACCGGGATTTCATGGATCCGAAGGCCCGAGCGCTCCGCGATGATGAGGAGTTCCGTGTCGAAGAACCATCCGTTGTCCTCCACATGAGGAAGGAGCTTCTTCGCGACGTCAGCCCGGATGGCCTTGAAACCGCACTGGGCATCGGAGAATCGAACCTGCATGGTGCGCTTCAGCAGAAAATTGTAGGAGCGGGAAATGAACTCACGCTGCGGGCCACGGCTAACGCGGGAGCTCTGGCCAAGCCTCGTGCCAATGGAGATATCCGAATGGCCGGACAATAACGGCGCAACCAATGGCGGAAGTGCCGCCAGATCCGTGGAGAGGTCCACGTCCACATACGCCAAGACTTCCGCGTCGGAGGAACCCCAGGCGTCACGAAGTGCCCACCCGCGGCCCTTCAGGTCTAGCCGACGGTACGCGACGTTTGGCATACGATCGGCCAGGTTGGCCCCAATCAGGGGGGTGCTGTCAGTGCTTGCGTTGTCGGCGATGGTAATCTGCCACGTCACCGCAAATTCGCTATGGAGATAATTTGCGAGTTCAGTGATGCTTTTTTCGAGTACCGATTCCTCATTGAAGACCGGTACCACAATTTCAAGCGCCAGGCCCCCGTGGCTAAGTTTCATGCTATGTATGCTATGGACGGCTTGGGGGCCGAATGTAGAAACTTGGGGAATACTGATGAACTACTTGGGGAATCCTTGATCTCTTGGCTTGCGGCACTGCCGGGCTTTTGTGTTGCGGGTGCTGTACTCCTGCTGCCCGGACTGGTTTTTGGCTGGGCCCTAGGGTTACGGCGGATCTGGATGATTTCGCTTGCCCCGGTCCTGACAGCATCACTTGTTGCCGTCTCTACACTTGTTTGCTGGTGGTTGCACGTTGACTGGCAGCTTGGCGTTTTCACCTTTGCCACAGTGGTGTGTGCCGGAGTTACGCTCGGTCTGGTCCGTGCAGGGGCGAGACGGTGGCCGAAGTTCTTCTCATGGGATCAAAGAGAACAGTCGGTGGGCCGTGCATACTGGATTGCACTGCTCACCAGCGGGATCCTCCTCTCTCTGAGATACGCCCAGATTGTCGAGGACCCGGCCAATATCAACCAAGGCATAGACACGCCATTCCACCTCAACCTGGTACAGCAGATCATCGATTCCCGTGACGGATCACCTTTCTCTGTACGTGGGCTCATGGGTGAGTCCGGAGGGTTTTACCCACAAATCTGGCACGCACTTGCCGCACTTATTGCCGAGGCAACCGGGTTACCGGTGGTTGACGCAGCGAACGCCTTAAACTTCGCTGTTGTAGCCATAGCTTGGCCGATCGGTGTACTTTCCTTGGTCAACGTCGTTGTGGGCCCCAAGATGGTCGCTTTGCTATCTGCCGGTATTGCGAGCGCCGGTTTCTTCGCGTTCCCGTTCACTGTCATGCAGAGCCAAAAGAGCGACTTTGGTCCGCTGTTCCCCTACATGCTTGCAGTCACGTTCTTGACTCCCCTGGTGGCGGTTGTGGCCTCGCTACTTGGATTTGGCCGCACGTCACCGGTTCCTTGGCCGCTGGGCCTCACAACGCTCCTTGCCGGACTGCCAGGGCTGGTTGTCACGCACATGTCGGCTTTGGTAGCCCTTGTGGGTCTTACATCGGGCTTCACCGCCATGGCCGCTGTGCGGTCTTTCAGGAAAATCAAACAGATGCGGTCCGGTCCTTTTCCGTACCTGCAATGGACAGCACTTTGGACCAGCGTCTTCACATTCGGCTTGATAGTTTGGGCCGGAGTGCGGCCTTTTACCACTACTTGGGATCCAATTGACACTTTTCCAGCGGCCGTTCGAAGCGTTCTCGAAGTAGCTCCCACACACGGGGGCGTAAGCTGGGGCCTTGCGGCGCTCACTCTGCTGGGCACCGCGGTCATATTCGGTCGCGCAAGTGAACGGTGGTTTCTGGCTGCGTATGCAGGCGCCGTCGCGCTTTACCTTGTTGCGGCGGCGCTGCCGCAGCCACTGTTGAGGCAAATCATTATTGGTGCGTGGTACGGGGACCCACCCAGGCTCGCTGCCCTCCTGCCGATGTTCTGGGCCGTCTTTGTCGGCGTAGCGGCGACCTGGTTCGTTGAAAGCGTGGTCTCACGCTTCCGTATCAAATGGCTTGGGGCCGTTGCCATCACGGCGGTCGCGGTAACGACCGTATTGTGGCCAACAAATTCGCAAACGACACCAGGAAGGGAACGCACCTACGCTCTGGCAAGTGACTCGCCACTGGTGCGTCCCGATGAACTCGAATTGCTGGGACGGCTTAGTGCCGAAGTGCCTGAGGGCGCAGTGATGGCTAATAACCCGTGGGACGGCAGTTCTACGGCGTTTGCGATCGCGAACCGGCGTGTACTCTTCCCGCACGCGTACACCGGGTCGAACGCGGACCGTCTGCTCCTGGCCAAGACGCTAAACGAAGCCACACCTGGCTCTGAGGCTTGTGCGGCGGCAAAAAGGGAGAAGGTTGGATTCCTCCTCGACTTTGGCCAGCATTACATTGACCAGCTGCGTGCCGAGGTCAATGATTTTCCGGGGCTTAGTGTGCCGGCTAATTCGCCAGCGTTTGTGAAAGTGGACCAACAAGGGTCTGCGGTCTTATATCGCTTCGTGGGTTGCGACCTGTAGGCCGCGACTGCCCGTGGTGATTGGTAAGGCCCTCGCCTTTGAACGTAAAACGGACCCCCTCGGTTCTGGGTGCCGAGGGGGTCCGGACTATGGGCGCAAGTTGCGCCTTGGGTAGGGGGATCAGGGGATTCCCAGAGCCGAGCTCAATGTTGTCGCGAGGTTCTGGTACTGGAGGTTCAGGGCCTGACCAAATGCGGTGATGCCGATAACCAGAGCCATTGCTAGGAATGCGACCAATATCCCGTATTCGGTAGCTGTCGCTCCGCGTTGGTCCATCGTTAACGTACGTAGAGCTTCGGCGCGTCGGTTTATAAAACCTGGGATCCAATTCAACATGGCTGCCCCCTAGGAGAAAACTGCCATGATCTGGAGGACAGCGGGCCCGAGCAAAATGATGAAGAGCGTCGGGAGAATGAAGAAGATCAGCGGGAAGAGCATCTTGACCGGCATCTTCATGGCGTGTTCTTCGGCCATCTGCCTGCGTTTGATGCGCATGTCTTTTGCCTGTGTCTTCAACACACCGGCGATAGCTATGCCGTAGGTATCGGCCTGTACCACGGCCCGGACGAACGTCCGCACTGCGGGTACATCAACTCGTTCCGAGAGAGCCAGGTACGCCTCCTTGCGGGAGCGCCCTACCTGAATGTCTTGAAGGGTCCTGATTAGTTCATCCGCCAAGGGACCCCTGCCATTCTCTCCGGCACGTCCCATGGCGGTTTCGAACCCCAAGCCCGCTTGAACCGAAATCAGCATCTGGTCCAAGGCATTCGGAAGCTCCAACCTGATTGCTTCCCGGCGCTTTTGGGCAAAGTTCCGCAAGAGGATGTCGGGAAGGAAATAGGCCAGTGCGACAATGACAAAGGCGATGAAGAACCTCCCCGCCGAGGGTGAGCCCATGAAGACCAGAAGGCCCAGGAGTGCGCCGCCGAAGGCCAGCATTGGCTTGATCATGAGGATCCGGGAAAGCGGCCACTGTTTTGGCCGACCCGCGCCCGACAATTGTTTGTCAAGCCAGGCCTCGTAGCCGCGGGGTGTAATCCGTTTGGACAAGCTCGAGAATTGTTGGCTGATGTTGAGCGACTGTGATGCCTGTGCGGAGCGGCCGCCCAGATTCGCCTTGATGCGCCGCAGGGCAGCCCGGTCGCCTGTGAAGGACAACCAAACCATGCCCGAAATCGGCACGACAATGGCCAATATTGCAGCTAGTGCGATGGGTTGCATGTCATCCCCCTAGTACTTCGGTTTTATGATGCGGCTGAGCCAGAGGCCGCCGACGGACAAGAGGATGATCGCCGCGCCCAACATCGCGAATCCAATGAATGTCGTGGTGAAGACCCGCGAGTAGGTTGGGTTGAACAGCACGAGGCCGATGAACATCAGGATCGGCAGGGCCATGAGGACCAATGCCGAGATCCGCCCTTCTGCGCTGAGTGCCCTGACTTGGCCTTTGACTTGGTTTCGGTCGCGGATGGTCTCACCCACGTGGTCCAGAACTTCCGCCAGGTCCCCACCAACTTCACGGTGGATTTCAATGGCTTGTGCTATCCAGTAAAAGTCCTCGCTTGCAGTTCTCCGAGAGACATCCGCCATCGATTCACCCAAGTCGCGGCCGATCCTGGTTTCGTTGACGATGCGCGTGAGCTCCACAGCCATCGGTCCATCATTTTCCTGCGCTGCCGCGTCGATGGCCCTCAGGAGGCTGTGCCCGGCCCGAAGACCGCCGGAGAACATTTGCAGCGTGTCCGGGACCTGAGCGTCGAACGCCTTTCTGCGCCGGGAAATAAGGAAATTTAGGCCTAGATACAGGAGGAAAGGCGTGACAATGAAAGCCAGGATGCTCATGCCGAGGCCACCGAGGAGGAATGCTGCGACCGTTGTCACCAAAGTGACTGTTCCGGCGATCAGGAGGTAATCCCCGGGCTCCTTGTTTAGGCCTGCCTGCTCCAACTTGTCGCGGTTGAAGATCGAGGTGGGGCGCTTCTTGAGGCCACGGTTCAAGGCACCCACAGCTTGATTGGTAAGGCGTGTCAGGCTGGAGGATTGTTGCACAATCTCAGGGCGTCGCCTGGAAAGGGGGACGCCCTGGCGTCCCTTCCAAACGAAGACGAAAAATAGCGCGAGAGACGTGTAGACCAGGAACAGGCCCGTCATGAAGAGGGCGACTGGCACGGACGGCGTCATGGCTATCTACCTCGGCCCGTTTCAGCGCCGAAGATGTGTGGTGAAACGTGGATGCCAAGGTCTGCGAAACGGTCCGTGAACCGTGGCCGAACGCCGGTTGGAACTGGCTTACCGAGGAACCTTCCGTTCGAGTCAACTCCCGCAGCAAAATCGAAGACAAACGCATCCTGAAGGGTGACGATATCGCCCTCCATGCCCTGCACTTCGGTGATGTGCGTCACTCGCCGGGTGCCGTCCCTCAGCCTGGAGATGTGAACGATAAGGTTCACCGCGGACGCAACCTGCTCGCGTACTGCGCGGAGCGGAAGATCCATCCCGGCCATCAATACCAAAGTCTCAAGGCGGGCTATGGCATCGCGGGGCGAATTGGCGTGGACTGTGGAGAGGGAGCCGTCGTGGCCGGTGTTCATGGCCTGCAACATGTCAAGGCATTCGCCGCCGCGCACTTCGCCGACCACTATACGATCCGGCCGCATGCGGAGCGAGTTTCGCACGAGGTCGCGAATGGCAATCTCGCCTTTTCCTTCGATGTTCGCCGGCCGGCTTTCCAGCCTCACCACATGGTCCTGCTGAAGCTGGAGTTCTACTGCGTCCTCAATCGTGACGATGCGGTCCGAGGCAGGAATGAAGGAAGACAACGCGTTGAGCAGTGTGGTCTTGCCCGTACCAGTACCACCGGAAACGATGATGTTCATCCGGGCTAGGACGCACGCTTGAAGCAACTCGGCCATCTCGGGTGAGAGGCTGCCGAACGCAATGAGCTTCTGGACGGTCAGAGCATCACCGCCGAACTTTCGGATGGTCAGGGCGGGTCCGTTGACAGCCAATGGCGGGATGATGGCGTTGACGCGGGATCCGTCAGCCAAACGTGCGTCGACAAGAGGAGAGGATTCGTCGATCCGGCGTCCGACCTTTGACACTATGCGCTCGATCACCCTCCTCAGGGCGTCGTCGGAGGCGAACTTGGTGTCAGTCAATGTCAACTTGCCGGCCCGTTCAACGTAAACCTGGTCGAACCGATTGACCATTACTTCTGTGACGGAGGGATCATCCAGGAATCGTTGGATCGGACCGTGGCCAAGAACGTCATCGATAATTTCTCGGATAAGGCGCTGGCGCTCGGACGGGGTCAGCGGAACCTGTTCCTCGTCGACAACTATCTTCAGCTCATCCTTGACGTACTGGTGGAGCTCAACTTCTTCCAGAGAAGAATCAGTGATGCGGGCACCAAGCCGCTCATAGAGCGCGTGGCTTGCGCGTTCCTTGAGTGCGCTCAACGCACCGCTCGCTACGGCCGCAGTTGGGCTCAGCTCGATGACTTCGGACGCTTGCGCCGTTTCTGCGGTTTTGGCGTCACGAATGCGGCCCAAGGTCGCGGGTTCAACTGCGTCCTTGGTCAGCATAAACGGATCGTGATTTTCTTCCACCACTGCCAAACTTGGCTCCGTGCCTCGTGCCTTTTCGAGTCTGCGTGAGAGGTTCACTGGACTACCGCCCTTCTGTGCAACTTCTTGTGGGGTCTTGCTTCCCAGCTCGGCTTAAACCGCTCCACAAGTTGCCGCAGACCCTTCTGCGCGGGATCCCTGCTGCCGTCCTGGAGGAGCGGGATTCCTTTATTGGTAGAGAAAGGGAGGGTCCTGGAACGGGGGAGCACTACATCGACCGGAGCGCCGATAGTTGCTTCTACATCCTGGAGCGTCAGCCCGCTACGGCGGTCTGCCATGTTGAGGACTACGTGGCGAACTTCCGGCAAGAGGTTCAGCTCGGAAAGAATCTGGTTGCCAGAGCGAAGGCCTCGTATGCTCGGAACATCCATGCCGCAAATCCATACAGCGTCGGAAGCCAAGTCAAGGGTTGCCAGGACATGTTCACCGAGCCCCGGCGCCGTATCGACCACGACGTACTGGAACTCCTGCCGCAGCTGGGTAAGCAGATGGCTGACGTTCTCTCCCGTGATCCGGTCCATCTCCACCGGGTTCTTTGGGGCACACAGGGCGTAGATACCGGCAGGGTGCACGGTCAGGTACGTCTTGAGGACCATGGAGTCTTGGCTCGCGGCACCGACAACGGCGTCCGTGATGGTGTGGTCGGGTTCCAGCATCAGCCCGCTGGCGACGTCTCCAAACTGCAGATCCAGGTCCACGATGACCACCCCCATTGGAGCGATCTTTCCCAGCCCCACGGCCAGGTTCGTGGCAACGGTCGTCTTGCCTACCCCTCCCTTGGGGGAGATGACGGCGATGATTCGACCCCCCGCTGCGTGCTCGTGATGCTCGGAGCTGCTTGGGGACAAACCCCGTCGCCGCCCGGCCGAGGCAAGGCTGGCCCGCTCGACGATGATCCGGATGTGGTCCACTTCTGCTGCCGGATCCAGAAGATCCCGGATGCCGGCCCGCATCGCCTTGATTGCCACTTCGGAGGATTCGTCGGTCACCAGGATCATGCTGATCTCCGGATACTGTAGATCCATCACTGCGGCGAACTTCAAGGTCTCGTCAGCCGGCAGCCCGGGTCCCAGGATGAAGACTTCAGGAGGTTCCCCGAGGAGTTGCGTCAAGACTTCCTCGGGACCCTGGGGGAGATAGTCAGCCTGGAAGTATTGAAGGGTTCCCGGCATGGCTGCAGTAGCCAGACGAACTTTGCGCTCGAATTCCGCGTTAGGGGTGATCAGGACAAAGCGGCTCATCGGAATACCTTCGTCTTGTCCACAACGCCTGTGGTGCCCTCCGTAGCCCCGGTGGGCTCTTTCGACATGTAGATCTTGCCGAATTCTGCTGCGTACACCAGGCGTTCGGCGTCAACTGAGTTCCGGGCGACCGTGATCAGGTAGATTCCGTCGCTTTGTGCATTGCTGCCGGAGCTGAGGGATCCATCCGACTTTTGGGTCGAATCCTGCTGAGCCGGATTGCCGTTGCTCAACTGGGTGGCAGTGACAAGGACTTTGTGGAAGGTGAGCTGGGTGCCCGCCGATTGCGTAGCCGTTTGTCCAGCCCCGTTGGTGGATGACTCGGTGAGGGAGATGAAGATGCCCACAGTGTCACCGGCGGAAATCTTTCCGCCGACTACGCGTTCGATGGGGAGCTTGAGTGAAATCTCCTGCATGCCGTCAGGGACAGCGACTCGTGACGGCCCGAGGAATGACTGCTTTTCCACCAGCCGGCTCGAGAGCAGTTGTTCTCCTGGAACCAGGGCAACGGCGGTGACCTTTGACCCCAAGGAGTTTAGATCGGTCACACTATCCGCGGTGAGTGCTGACTTTGGGAGCGGCTTCTTGGCTACTGACCCTCCCAAATCGCTGACTGCTGTTCCTGCAGGAACGGCGGCCTGAACCACAAAGACTTCCGATGTCTCGGTTCCGGCCATGGCACGGGCATCCGCGCTCTGTACGTAGGTAATAAGAAGGACTGTGCCGCTTATCGCGATGACTAGCGCGGCGATGCCTCCCAGTAGGCGTGCTTTCACTTTCTTCCCCTTAGTCGTTGCTTTACTTGATCAGCCCGATGACAATGACGTTGCCATTGGGTGTGGTGGAACCTCCGGTGAAGAGGTTGGGGTCCGCGGAGTATCCGACGAACGTTCCGTAGAGGCCCTTTTGACTCCCGGTGAAAACGTTGGTTGGGTCATATTTGGCCTGACCAGTAAAGTTCCATGCCTGGAGCTTGAACCCGGCCCACTTTTCGATGTAGTACTGGACGCTGGATCCATTGCATGAGCCGAACTGGGCTGCGGGCATTCCCGCGCAGGTGTACTTGTAGACCGGAAGCGCAACGGTGGAGTTGGCGAGTGACGGATTAAGTGTCGGGTTGAACAGGTCCATGCATCCGTTTGGAACGGCACCTCCTGCGCTTGTCATGCTCCACTGCCCAACTTCAGCGGTAACTTTGCATCCAGTGCTGCTGTCGGGATTCAGCCAAGCGAACCCACCTGGAATGATTTGATTCGACGGGTTAAGCCCGTTGCAATCTTGTGCGCCTGCGCCCCCACCCTGGGTGAGGATCTTGTGGGGCAGCCCGTCATCTGTGAATTCGCAAGTAGCGAAAGTCAACGGGAGGATGGAAATACCTTTAGTGACGTACTTCCACTTCGCCGTTGCTGTAGCACCTACCGTCACGGGTGGAGCGTTGAGTGCGCTGGCAAACATCTTGGTCAGGAAGCCGGCGTTTGTGGCGCCATCCTTTGTAGAGGTGGTTACGGAGACCTGGCCCGCGACGGAAAGATCAACTGACTGAACTGTTGACTGCGAGTCCAGGGAATTGCCGTTCGCAAGTGACGAGGCAAGGGCAACAGCGCTGGCTTGGGAGCAGCCTGAGGCTGCGCAAAGGTCCACCGCAGCCAGAGCCCCGGCGTCTGCGGCATTCTGCAGCTGTGCCCGTTCCGCGTATATCTGGCCTGTGTCGACCGCGAGGGCGCCAGCACCTAATAGAACCAACATCATCACAGCCACTAGGACACCAGCGGCACCCCGCTCGGCGGCTTCGCGATTCAGATTCATCCGCCGCATCGCATGGCTCCTACTCCGGTCAATCCGACTGACGATCCAAACAGGCCTGTCATCGTTGGCGCGCTGTAGGTAATCGTTACCTTCATCGTGGTGTCCGGTGTGCAGGCCGTGGGGGAGAACGTGTAGCTGAACGGGCCGCTAAGACCCGGCGCCCCGGCGACTGCGGCGGCTTTTGCGTCGGTTTGACTGTTCTTGACAGCCATAGTCCTCGCGGCCTCGCGAGCGGCTTGGGTTACGGAAATCTGGGCGTTATAGGCATTGGCGAACTCGACGATGCCTACTACGACGGCCAGGAGGATGGGAGCCACCAGCGCGAACTCCACAGCAACGGCGCCACGACTTTTGTGTTCCGTGTTTTCTTTGCGGATCTTCTTCAACGGATCCCCCGAAGTTGATTGCGATTTCGGACGTGCCGCAATTGGTGCGGCACATCCGAAAATTGGGGTGGCTACCAGGTGCCGACTGTCGAGCCCAGGCTGGAGAACCAGTTGTTCAGCGCTGTGCCGAAGGCAGTAACGCCGATGATGATGAGGAGTGCGATGAACGCCACGAGGAGCGAATACTCTGTCGCGGTTGCACCCTTTTCCGAGGAGATGCGCTCCTTGCAGCTCGCGACGAAGGCGAGTACGGAGACCATGAATGAAGTCATTTCTGTCCCTAAATTCTTGTTTTGGCACGGTCGCTGATGCGCCGGCTGATCGCCCCAGGCGATCACTAAGTCGCAGCCGGAGAATGCTGTCCGGCTACCAAGAAGTGCGCCGCGCCCGCTGGGCTACAGGGACGCGGCGCACTGTTGAGGCGGCCAACTACCAGGTGCCGACCTTGGATCCCAGGCTCGAGAACCAGGTGTTGAGGGCACCGCCAAAGGCGGTGACGCCGACGATAATGAGCAAAGCAATGAACGCGACGAGCAGCGAGTACTCCGTGGCGGTCGCTCCCTTTTCAGAGGAGAAACGATCCTTGACGCCGGCAACGAATGCCATCATCGAGACCATGAGAGAAGTCATTGTATTTTCCTTAATTCGGTGAAATTGAATTGATTTTTATTTCAACGAATTTCCAGCTGCCCCCATGAATCCTTAGCGGCTGGACTTCGCTAAGAAGAGATTGTCATTTACGCCGGAGGGCAACAATGCGTAGTGGTACTCGACTTTTAGGCGGCGCGCCGAAAGGACGTACTCGAATACTCGGAAAGGTACCTAGGGTGCGATCACCCTGCTCCATCGACTACTTGGATGGGCGCGCTTCAACCCGAGCGCAAGGAGTCGCTCGGCTGCAGTTCCTGCTACTGGATGAGCAGGGCAGTGAGGGCCAGGGCGCCAAGCATGGCGGGGCCGTGCGGCACTTCCTTGGCCGTATTCCGGCGTTTTCCGCCGAGGAACACCGCTGTGGTGACCCCGTTCACGATGAAGCCCAGAAGGCCTCCATAGAGCAGTTGGCTCCAACCTAGGTACCCGAGGTAAAGGCCGACGGGTGCCGCCAGTTTCACATCGCCCATGCCGATGCCGCCAGGGGAAATCAACGCCAAAATAAGGTAGACGGCAAACAAAATGACCGCGCTGAAGAGGGCGCGGACGAAGTCATCAGGTTGCTGACTAAATATGAGGGGAGCTCCCAACAGGACAATGCCGGCGACTAAGAGAATGAATACGAGCTGGTTGGGCAATAAATGCAGCGCAATATCCACCCTGGCAAGTTGAACGCCGAGTACTGCAAGGAGGATTAGGGCCGACAGGCCCGGTGGAGTGCCAAAGCGCAGGACGAAGGCGACGCAGGCGCCGCCGGTGACTGCCGCCGTCGTGATCCGCGCGCGCGGCGTTGGGAGGCCGCCCAGCCGCGGGAGCAGCCTGGCAATGAGGATCTCAGCCACGGGGGAGAGGAGGCACCCCAGGAGGCCAAGGGAAACGACCATGAGCAAACCGGCCGAGCCGCCGCCCCCTGCTGATACCACTGCGCCCCCTCGGTTGGTCGGGCCGACGCGCGATGTGCTGGCCGTCTGCTACCCCATTTTGACCCTGAACCCCCTGACGCGCTAATCTTGGTAGTCGTTGTGCGTGTCCTATTCCGATGGTGCGTGCCCGCTTGAGAATCCGGTTGCAGGATAGCTACTCAACGTGCACATTCGGAACTTCAGGATGACTGGTTACATGGAGCCCTCACCTCTGTTCCGGTAGCGCGCAGACAGTAGGTGCGCGAGCTAGCGACACCTAAACAAGAACGCCAGAACAAGAACGAGGCAAACACCGTGCGTACGTACACCCCGAAGCCCGGCGATATCAACCGCCAGTGGCACGTCATTGACGCCACCGACGTTGTCCTTGGTCGTCTTGCAAGCCAGACCGCAATCCTGCTGCGCGGCAAGCACAAGGCCACTTTCGCATCCCACATGGACATGGGCGACTTTGTCATCATCATCAACGCTGAGAAGGTAGCCCTGACCGGCGCCAAGCTGGAGCAGAAGCGCGCATACCGCCACTCCGGCTACCCGGGCGGCCTGACCTCCGTCAACTACGCGGAACTCCTGGAATCCAACCCGGTCCGCGCCGTTGAGAAGGCCATCAAGGGCATGCTCCCCAAGAACTCCCTCGCTGCCCAGCAGCTGGGCAAGCTGAAGGTGTACCGCGGTGCAGAGCACCCCCACGCCGCCCAGCAGCCCAAGACTTTCGAAATCACCCAGGTCGCCCAGTAGTCCTGGCCACCAAACAACTTATCTATACAAGGAGAATCGTGGCTCAGAACGAAGAGACCACCGAGGTCGTCGAGGCCGAGGAAAACCTGACCAGCTACACCTCTGAAAGCTCAGCTGCCGAAGCTGCGCCGAAGAAGGAGCGCCCGGCCCTGACCGTCGCCGGCGCAGCCGTTGGCCGCCGCAAGGAAGCCGTGGCACGCGTCCGCGTTGTGCCCGGCTCGGGCAAGTGGACCATCAACGGCCGTGCGCTGGACAACTACTTCCCAAACAAGCTGCACCAGCAGGACGTCAACGAGCCCTTCAAGATCCTGGATCTCGAAGGCGCCTACGATGTCATCGCCCGCATCCACGGTGGCGGCATCTCCGGTCAGGCCGGTGCACTGCGCCTCGGCATCGCCCGTTCGCTGAACGAGATCGACGTCGAGAACAACCGCGCCACGCTGAAGAAGGCCGGTTACCTGTCCCGCGACGCCCGTGTCATCGAGCGTAAGAAGGCCGGTCTCAAGAAGGCCCGCAAGGCCCAGCAGTACTCCAAGCGCTAAACCCGCTTGCACAGAAGCCCGTCCCGCCACTTGGCGGGGCGGGCTTTTCTGCGCGCCGGACATCCTTGAGACGATCCACCGGATCGCGAGTCCGGCAGCAGACGCATCAAGCCCCTCGACTAGAATAGGTTTTAGTGCTCACATGATGCGTTTGGACAGGTCGTAAATGCCCTGTCCATTTATCACCTCGAGGTCAAAATGCCTTTTTACCCAGTCTGAAATGTCACTCACCGTGCTTGCCTTTGACTGTGTTGCCAAAAACTCGTCCTGGGGCAGGAAGTAGCAGATCTTTCCGTCCTCTACGTGGTCTTTGAAAGCCTGGAGGGTGGGTGACGGGTCTGTCCCGGCGAATCCACCGAGCGGCATGACCGGTCGGCCAGCCTCAAGCTGGAGTCGTGCGGCTGTCTGCGAGGCTGTGGTGGCGGCCGCCCAAAGGCACGTTCCAGAAGAAGCCGTAAGTTTGTCGAGAATGGCGGTGTTTGGCGTCTGGCCAAAGGCAACGTCATACGCCCAAGCGGGGTTCCCATGTTTCATGTCATCCAGAAAGCGATTGATGCTCGTTTGGCTCTTCGTCAGCTGCCCGGAAACGGGGTTGGAACCGTTCTGTGGGAGTGTTGTATTGAGGGCTGATGTAAGGAGGGGCCCCGCCAACATGGCCGCCACCGCTACGCTTGCCGCCCCCACCTCAAGCCAGCGGGCCGGGGGCCGGACAACCGACAGCGCTGCGCCGAGAGCTCCTAGGAGCATGATTCCATTGTCAAGCCACTCCGGCCAGCCAACCACGCTGCTCAGGATGAGCCAAGTGCACACCGCCGTAGCCAGGATGCCAGCCGCTGCTACCACTCTGACCACAATCAGCCGGTGGTGCTGCAAATAGATTGCGCTGGCAACACCGAGGGTGAGGGCCAGCGGCGCCGAGAGCGCCTCCGTGTAGTAGGTGTGGATCTGATTTCCCATAAAGCTCAGGACGAGGTAGGTGCCCAGGAACCAAGTGATGGCCACAAAGGCCAAGGCCCTTGCTCCACCTTCGCGGGGTAGCAACCTCCAGCTAAAAGCTGTCAAAAGTGCGCCGATAATCGCGGCAGGCAGCATCCATCCGATTTCCTGGCCGTAGTTCGCATTAAGAAGCCGCGTAAGCCCAGCGTCCGAATCCACCTGCCTGAACTGTTCGGGTATCAGGTTTGCGACTGGACCAGCGTCGGTCCCCACTATGCGGTCCACCCCGTTGTAGGCCCAAGTCAGTTCCAGCACGCTGTTGGACTGTGAGCCTCCGACGTAAGGCCGCTTTCCCGCAGGGATCAGGTCTACTAACGTCATCCAGAAACCGCCGGTAAAAACCATCACAGCACCTGAAATGGCGAAATTCTTCAGCCTCCTGGACCAGGCCGCGTTGCCCCAGAACAGATACGCAACACTTACGCTCGGGAGGACCAAGAGCCCTTGAAGCTGTTTGGTCATGAAAGCCAGACCCACCGCGACGCCGGTGAGGATGAGATACCTCAACCGGTTCGACTCGATCGCATGCTGTACCGCATACACGGAGACAAGCATCAGCAGAAGCATGAGAGGATCCGGGTTGTTATACCGAGACATCAAGACCACGATCGGCGTGGTGAAGAATACGGCGGCAGCAAAAAGTGCAGGTATCGCCGGAAAATTCTTACGAACGATGACGTAAATGAGCAGTGTAGATGTAACGCCCATAATTGCTTGTGGCGCCAATATTCCGATGGGCGTAAATCCGAACATCTTCGTGGAAATCTCCATAACCCACAAGCTGAGTGGCGGCTTGTCAACGGTAATGGAATTGCCCCAGTCCGAGGACCCGAAAAATGCGGAACCCAAGTTCTGCGTGCCGGACTGGACTGCTGCACTGTAGAAGTAGTTAGCCCAGCCGTTGATTCCCAGGTTCCAAAAGTGGAAAATCCCGTTCAACACCAAAATGAGCAGCAACGCCGGCCGCTCCCACACTGGATTTTGGGGACGTCCCCTTATCACTCCACGAAGAAACCGTATGGCCTCCTCTTTATAGTCAGCCCCGAAGGTTGTAGATAGTGACGCCGTCAACGTTCTCCCCCTTGAAGTTCGACTGAACCCACTCCGTGGTAGCGGCGGCGTCCCGGCCGAGGGGTATACCGTCAACGATTGTTTGCTGCCAGATGAAATAGGCGATGCGCTTACTCGACACCAAGGATTTGAACTGGTCAAGAGTCGGAGCGGGGTCGGTGCCCAGCCAACCTCCCAGTGCGATTACCGGGCGCTGCGATGACAATTGATATTGCGCTGCGTTCTGGGCTGTGTAGGTGGCTGCGGCCCATTCGGACTCCGTCGCGTTCTGCAGCAGCGCAGTCACTGCCGGCGATGGTTCTGCACCAAACCCAAGTTGGCGGGCAAGAGGCGGATCGCCGCGGCGCGCGGCGTCAAGGTGTGCTGAGAGTGTTCCCGGATTGTTGCTCACGGGCCCGGACAAAGGGTTTGTCCCAAAGTGGGGTGTGGAAAGCGTGATCGTGTCCGTTGCCAGCGGACCCCAAATCAGTACGAGCCCGATGAGCACCAGCGTGAGCCGGACTTGAATCCTGGATTCAGCCAGGAGCCAGCCTGCCGCCGCCAAAAGCGTTATCGCGATTGCGCTGACTGGCCAGCTGCCCCAACCGTTACTGTATTCAAAAATCCGTGTCGCCACGTAGCCTGTTCCCAACAACAAGACAACGCCCATTGCCCGAGGGATCAACCGGCCACGGAGTGTCCACAACAGGGCGACGCCCATCGGGATGACCAGCGCTATCGGGGCGGCCAGGGAAAATACGTAGTACGTATGTGTCATGGTGCCCATGAAGCTCAATACGGTATAGGTGGTTGCGAGCCAGGTGACGGAGATCGTCAATAATCCGGTCTTTGACTTCGAAACGTGGCCCGACTCTCGCCACAACATCACCAAGGCGAGCGTGCACGTGAGGGCAGTAAACAGCAGCCATGCCCCCTCCGGGGCAAAGTTTGCATTGAACAGCCGGCTGAGTCCGCCGTCGTAGGAACTCGGTGAGAGGTCTTCAGGTGTCGGTGTAGCGCCCGTCGCGGGATTGGTGCTGAAACGCAGGAACCTGGCCAGTCCGTTGTAGTCGATGGTGAGTTCGAGCATGCTGTTCGTAGCAGAACCGCCGATATACGGCCTGCTTCCTGCGGGGATGAGGTCGACCACTATGAGCCACCAGCCGCCGCTGACGATTAGAGCACCGAGGAAACCCAGGAGCCGCCATATCCGTGATCCGATTGTTCCCGCGCCGCAGAGAACGATCGCCAGGACAAAGGCGGGAATTGGCAGGAAGGCTTGGATCTGTTTCGCCATGAATCCAAGCCCCAAAGCCGTTCCTGACAGGAGAAACCATGACCAGCGGTTGCTTTCGTTGGCGCGGACGATGAAGTACGTTGCGGCGACCGTCAGCAGGCCCATGAGGGGTTCTGGGTTGTTGTACCTGGACATGAGGACGACTACCGGCGTGGTCGCATAAATTAGGCCGCCCAGCAGTGCCGGCGCGGCCGCATGGTTTCGGCGGATGATCTTGTAGATAAGCCACGTGGTGGCTATGCCCATCAGGGCTTGCGGCACAAGAAGAGACCAGGAATTGAGGCCAAAAAGCCGGACCGACAACGCCATGATCCAGATGCTCAGCGGCGGCTTGTCAACGGTGATGAGGTTCCCCGCGTCGAGGGAACCGAAGAAGAAGGCCTTCCAGTCTTGGGACCCGGCCAGCGCTGCGGCGGAATAGTAAGGATTGGCCCATCCATTGCGGTCCAAGGCCCAGAGGAAAGACGTGGCGGTCGCGGCCAACAACCCGGCCAAGGCCATGCGCTCCCACCTTGCGTGATTCCGGGCAATCGGGCCGGCGGGGGCAAGAACCCGGTTCGCCTCTTTGATGCTCAACGGACTGACTGTCCAACAGGCCGGAAAGCCAGATGGGCCGAATGTCCGTCACTGCGACGAACCCTGAACACCCAAAGGCGAAGAAGCACGAACCGCAGCAATGTGGCGAAGACGTTGGCGGCGGTCAGGACCAAGAGTTCGGTGCTTGGGGCTGGGTCCAAATTCACCGTGTGCAGGACCAGCAGTGCCGAGGACGTAATAGCCCACGCCAGAAGGAAGACCACAAGGCCCTGGAACTGTTGGGTAAACAGCTTCACTGGGCCGCTAATGCCGAAGGTGAACCGCCTGTTCGCGGCAGTGTTGCCAACGGCCGTCAGCAACAGGGCAAGGAAATTGGCCTGTTGTGCGCCAAAGGGTCCTTGGAGAACCAAATACAACAATGCGAACGCAAGGGTTGAAATAACGCCAACGAGGCCGAACCTGACCACTTGGCCGAAAAAGCTGGGACGGCCCGGTGGGACTATCGGCCCGCGACCGAGTTCGGCATAGATTGCCTGGACGGGAATCGAACCTCTCACCAGAGAACCAGCGACGCGAACCATCCCGCGAAGATCATCCAGGGCAGTTTGTTTGATGTTGACCCGGCTATCGGGGTCATCAATCCAGTCGACCGGGATTTCGTGGATCCGCAGCCCCGAGCGTTCAGCGATGATCAACAACTCAGTATCGAAGAACCAGCCGTTATCTTCCACATGCGGGAGCAAACGCTTAGCGACGTCGGCCCGTATTGCCTTAAATCCGCATTGCGCATCGGAGAACCGGACCTGCATCGTCCGGCGGAGCAGGAAGTTATAGGAGCGCGAAATAAATTCCCGCTTCGGACCGCGACTGACGCGTGAGCTCTGACCCAGCCTTGTACCGATGGAAAGGTCCGAATGCCCCGACAGCAGGGGCGCTACAAGCGGCGGGAGTGCGGCAAGATCCGTGGACAGGTCCACGTCCAAGTAGGCCAAGACCTTTGCCTCCGAAACGCTCCAAGCATCGCGAAGCGCGAAACCACGCCCTTTGACCTCGAGGCGGCGATACTCGACATTTGGCAGTTGCTCGCTGAGCCGGGCAGCAATCGCCGGAGTCCTGTCGGTGCTTGCGTTGTCGGCAATGGTTATCTTCCATGTCGACGGCATTTCCTGTGAGAGATATTCGGAGAGCCTTAAGATGCTGTGTTCGAGTACGGCTTCCTCATTGAAAACCGGTACTACAATTTCGAGCGCCAAGCCCCCATAGCTAGGTGTCATGCATCAGAGATTAGGGCTGGCCAACGCCGGCCGCGAGTCCTTTTGGTAAAGACACGTACCGGACAGAAGAATCAAGTAGTCTACCTAGCCAGCCATACTTTGAAGCAGGTAGCTACTACTGGGGCCCGCCCACCACCGCACCACTACGATCAGGGCGCATGGGGGATGAAGAAGCGAATCGCGGGTCTACCCGCTACGGCGCACTTGACGGGCTAAGGGGACTGGCCGCCGCAGTAGTGGTGATTCACCACTGCTTCCTGGTCTCACCGAGCCTTTCCCTCGCCGTTGCCCGTGTGGACACGGAACACATTGAACCGTGGGTATGGTGGATGACCTTCACGCCCCTGCATTTGCTATGGGCGGGCACCGAGGCGGTTTACGTTTTTTTTATTCTTTCCGGATTTGTTCTCACGCTCCCCTTCATGGGAGTTTCACAGCCAACCTGGCGGGCGTACTATGCAAAGCGATTTGTCCGGATCTACCTTCCAGTCTGGGCGTCTTTGGCCGTTGCGGTGCTCTTGGCGTGGATCGTTCCGCGCACGGGAAGTCCGGACCTTAGCGCCTGGCTGCTCATTCATGATGAGTCTCCGAATGTGTTTGTTGACGGCGTCCTCCTTGGTGGTGCAGACTCACTCAATTCGCCACTCTGGTCACTGCAGTGGGAAATGTTGTTCTCCTTAACGCTCCCTCTTTATGTGGTTTTGGTGTTGCGGATTAGAAATGCTTGGCTGCCGTGCCTTCTGACGCTTTTTTCGTTGATCGCTGTCGGAACGGTCACCTATCTCCCGGCCATCGTTTACATGTCCATGTTCGGCATCGGTGTACTCATGGCCGTGCGGAGGAACTCGCTGGAACAATTCGGACGCACTCTCAGTCGAGTCAAATGGATTGGCCTCATTGCGTCCTCATTGCTGCTCCTGGCCTCGCGGTGGCTATTCCCGCAACTTCCCACGGTGATATGCATGGCGTGCATCGGGGGTTCGCTATTGGTGTTCGCCTTCATTGCCTGCCCGCCCGTAGCCAGTGCAGGCAACCATCGAATCCTGCAATGGATTGGCACCCGATCCTTCAGCCTGTATTTGGTTCACGAGCCGATCGTGGTATCGATCGGCTTCGTCTCTCATATTTCGAACCCGTTGCTCCTTACGGCCTTGGCCGTTCCACCCTCATTGGCTGCGACCGAATTATTCTTTCGGTTTGCCGAACGGCCGGCCCACATACTTGCTGGACGCGTCGGCCATCTTGTGGGCAGCAAGGTTCGCCGAGCGCCGCAGCTTCTGACGGCCCGGCCGTAGATAGATCGCCGCCCTTGAAGGACCCGCCCCCAAAGCCCCTGCACCCATCCTCTAGACTTGTCCGGTGTCTAGATTATTTGGAACTGATGGTGTCCGGGGCTTGGCCAACGGCCTGCTGACAGCGGAGCTGGCCCTGCAGCTGGCCCAGGCGGCCGCCGTCGTGCTCGGCCACGACCGCAACTCCAACGATTCAAGGCCCCGTGCCGTGCTGGCCCGTGACCCGCGCGCCAGCGGCGAATTCATCGCCGCTGCGGTGGAGGCCGGCCTCTCCAGCTCGGGTATCGACGTCTATGACGCAGGCGTCCTGCCCACGCCCGCCGCCGCCTACCTCGTGGCGGACCTGGATGCCGACTTCGGCGTCATGATCTCCGCGTCCCACAACCCGGCACCGGACAACGGCATCAAGTTCTTTGCCCGCGGCGGCCAGAAGCTGCCCGACGAGGTGGAGGACGCCATCGAAGCCCAGATGGGCAAGGAAGCAGTCCGCCCCACCGGCGCCGACGTGGGCCGCATCCAGCGCTTCTCCGACGCAGAGGACCGCTACATCGTCCACCTGCTCCGCACCCTTCCGCACCGCCTGGACGGCCTCACGGTGGTGCTGGACTGCGCCAACGGCGCCGCGAGCGGCTGCTCGCCCCAGCTCTTCAAGGACGCCGGCGCCGACGTCATCGTTATCGGCGCGGATCCTGACGGCCTGAACATCAACGACGGTGTGGGCTCCACCCACCTGGGCCCCCTCAAGGAATCCGTGGTGAAGTACGGCGCGGACCTGGGAATCGCGCACGACGGCGACGCCGACCGCTGCCTGGCCGTGGATCACGAGGGCAATGAAGTGGACGGCGACCAGATCATGGCCATCCTCGCTGTCGCCTTGAAAAAGTCCGGCAGGCTCAAGGACGACGTCCTGGTAGCCACCGTCATGAGCAACCTGGGCCTCAAGATCGCCCTCCGCGACGCCGGCATCACCATCCTGGAAACAGCAGTGGGGGACCGCTACGTCCTCGAAGGCATGCGCGACGGCGGCTACAACCTGGGCGGCGAACAGTCCGGCCACGTTATCTTCTCCGACCATGCCACGACCGGCGACGGCCTCCTCACCGGGCTGCAGCTCGCCGCGCAGGTGGCCCTGACCAAGAAGCCGCTCAAGGAACTGGCCACGGTCATGACCAAGCTCCCGCAGGTCCTCATCAACGTCAAGGGCGTTGACCGCAGCAGGGTGGGCAGCAGCGACGTCCTGGCTCAGGCCGTTGCGGCGGCGGAAGCAGCGCTCGGCGAAACCGGCCGCGTCCTGCTCCGGCCGTCCGGCACCGAGCCGGTTGTGCGCGTGATGGTGGAGGCAGCGGACGAAGAGACCGCCCAGTCCATCGCCGAACACCTGGCCCACGTGGTCCGGACCGAACTCGCGCTGGAGCTGGCCTCAAGCTAGGCGAACCGCAGCAATCCAACCCAAGCGCAGAGTGGCCCGCCTCCCAACAAGGAGCCGGGCCACTTCGCGGGTAACAAACGGCCTAGAGCGCGCGCTCCTTCAGCGCATCCCGGATCTCGGTCAGGAGCGCAACCTGCGGATCCTCGGCGGCATCCTTCTTCACGTCGTTGTTGATTCCCAGCCTGCGGTTGCGTCGCTCGATCATGATGTTCATCGGCATCACCACCACAAAGTAGATGGCCGCGGCAATCAGCAGGAAATTCACTATTGCGGTCAGCAGCACCCCGAACTCGATGGCGTTGCCGTTCATCTGCACCCTTGCGAAGCTGTCGAAGTTGGGCGCGCCAACCAGCCCGGAGATGAATGGCATCAGCACCTTGTTCACCAGCGCCGTCACCACCGCGCCGAACGCAGTACCCATGACAACGGCGACGGCAAGGTCAACCACATTGCCCTTCATGATGAAGTTCTTGAATCCAGTCAGCATGGAATCCAACCTAGCGCACGCCCCTACGGATACCCCGGCGCCGCTTCGAGCCCGAAGTATTCCTCCAGCGTCCCGATCCCGCGGTTCAACATATCCGTGGCCGCCTCCACCCCCACGTACCGCAGGTGCCACGGCTCGTAGTAGTACCCCGTGATGGGGTGCAGCATCCACGGGTACCGCACCACGAACCCGAACCGGTTCGCGTTCGCCTTCGCCCAGGTGGCTGCCGGCTGGTCGGCGAAACACGGCTGGAAACTGCAGGCGCCACCGCCGTCCCCGATGTCGAACGCCCACCCGGTCTGGTGCTCCGAATGGCCGGGACGCGCACTGGCGGTGTCGGCGTCGGCCTGTCCCCGTGCGGCGACGTACCCGTTGTAGGTGGTCACCTGCGTGGTGTACGAGCGGTAGCCGCTGGCCAGCACCATCGCCACGCCGTCCCGCCCGGCCGCCGCGAACATCGCCTCGGCGGCCGCCGCCGTCGTGCTGTTCAACAGCGCCGCCTCACCCGCAGCGGAAATGGCGACGGCGGGACGCACCAAATCGGCCGGCACATAGTCCGCCGGCTTCAGGGGCCGGTGCTTGTTGACGATGACCCACTGGCTGGTCGGGTCGTCAAGCGAAAACTGCCGCGCCAGCGTGGCCGAAGGCGACGGGGACGGCGCCTCCGGTGACGAGCCCACGGTGGCGACCTCCGGGGTCGCGCCCGGGGAATCAGTAACGGCGGCAGGGGAGGAAGAAGCAGCGGACGACGACGGCACCACCTTGGGCGCCTCGGGCGTGCAGGCTGACAGGACAGTCAGCCCGGCCCCCGCTGCGAGGAAGCGCGTGAAGCTGCGCCGGGTGGAGGACCCGCATTGGTAGCACACCTGTGCTACACCTTCCGGAGGAGCATGCGCCGGATGGAGTGGTCCGCCTCTTTGGTCAGCACCAGCTGGGCCCGGCCGCGCGTGGGCAGGACGTTCTCCTCCAGGTTGGGCTCGTTGATCCGCTTCCAGATATCCCGGGCGGTGCTCTCGGCCTCCTCGTCGGAGAGGGTGGCGTAACGGTGGAAGTAGGACTCCGGCTGCGCGAACGCGGTGCTCCGCAGCTTCCGGAACCGGTCCACGTACCACTCCTCGATGTAGGAGGTCTTGGCGTCCACGTAGATGGAGAAGTCGAAAAAGTCGCTCAAGGCCAAGCCCTGCCGGCCGTCCTGCCGGGGACGGGCAGGGGCCAGCACGTTCAGGCCCTCCACGATCAGCACGTCCGGGCGGCGGACCACTACCTCCCTGCCGGGAACAATGTCGTAGGTGACGTGGGAATACCAGGGCGCCCGCACTTCCTCGGCACCGCCCTTGATCTCACTCACGAAGCGCAGCAGCGCCCGGCGGTCGTAGGACTCCGGGAAACCCTTCCGGTCCAGCAGCTGACGGCGCTTCAGCTCAGCCAGGGGGTAGAGGAACCCGTCGGTGGTGATCAGCTCCACATTGGGTGTGCCGGGCCAGCGGCGAAGCATCTCGCGCAGCACGCGGGCAATGGTGGACTTGCCCACGGCAACGGAACCGGCAACCCCGATCACGAAAGGGGTGCGCTGGGTCTGCTCGCCCAGGAACGTAGTGGTGGCCGCGTGTAGCTGCCCGGCAGCCTCCACATACAGATGCAGGAGACGGGACAGCGGCAGGTACACATCCCTGACTTCTTTGATGTCCAGGGGGTCGCCAAGCCCGCGAAGGCGCAGCACGTCCTCTTCATTAAGGGGCTGTTCCATCTGGGCTGCGAGCCGGGACCAGGTGTGCCGGTCCAGCTCCACGAACGGCGAGGCACCCTCCCCGTTCGCTTCATTGCGTTGCGAAGTCACGCTAAAGATTCTGCCCCGGGTCCGCCCCATCGCGAAATGACGCCCCTGCTCAGTGGGTCGGCAACAGCCCAGCGCGGGGGCGCCGGTCCCGGATGCCCGGAAGCGCGGCCTTCCCGTTTAGAGCAACAGGCACGCTGCCGATAGTCTTGTGCTTATGTGTGGAATCGTGGGTTACGTAGGCCGTTCGGTTGACGGTGGGATTAATGGTCACAGTGCGCTGGACGTAGTCCTGGAGGGACTGCGCCGTCTGGAGTACCGCGGTTATGACTCTGCCGGTGTGGCTGTGGTGT
The DNA here is from genome assembly GCF_014639275.1 of Arthrobacter liuii. Lineage (GTDB taxonomy): Bacteria > Actinomycetota > Actinomycetes > Actinomycetales > Micrococcaceae > Arthrobacter > Arthrobacter liuii. Next base: position 167,744 of record NZ_BMFW01000004.1, read on the forward strand.
CCGATGGGGCTATCGAGTCGCGGAAGAAGTCCGGGAAGCTGAGCAACCTCATTAATGAGCTGGAGGCCCGGCCGCTGCCTGAGACCCTGACTGGTATCGGCCACACGCGCTGGGCCACGCACGGCGGCCCGACGGACCGCAACGCGCACCCGCACCTGGCTGACGGCGGCAAGCTCGCGGTGATCCACAACGGCATCATCGAAAACTTCGCCGAGCTCAAGCAGGAGCTGCTGGAAAAGGGCGTCACCTTCCTGTCCGAGACGGACACCGAGGTCGCTGCCGCGTTGCTGGCTGACATCCTCCGCAACCAGCTGGGCGGCGACCCGGCCAACGGCGGCCTCACCCGCGCCATGGAGCTGGCCTGCCAGCGCCTGGAGGGCGCCTTTACCCTGCTGGCGGTGCACGCGGACCAGCCCGACGTCGTCGTGGCCGCCCGCCGCAACTCACCGCTGGTGGTGGGCCTGGGCGAGGGGGAGAACTTCCTGGGCTCTGACGTGTCCGGGTTCATCGACTACACCCGCCGCGCCGTGGAGCTGGGCCAGGACCAGATCGTCACGATCACCGCTGACAGTGTGGCGATCACCGATTTCTTCGGCAACCCGGCCCAGGGCAAGGAATACCACGTGGACTGGGACCCGGCCTCGGCTGAAAAGGGCGGTTTCTCCTCCTTCATGGAGAAGGAAATCAATGACCAGCCCGACGCCGTGGCGCAGACCCTGCTGGGCCGGTCTGACCTGGACGGCAAGCTGACCCTGGATGAGCTGCGGATCGATCCTGAGCTGCTGAAGCAGGTCAACAAGATCATCGTGCTGGCCTGCGGCACCGCCGCGTACGCCGGGACCGTGGCCAAGTACGCGATCGAGAACTGGTGCCGGATTCCCACCGAGGTGGAGCTCGCGCACGAGTTCCGCTACCGGGACCCGATCCTGGACGAGAACACCCTGGTGGTCTCCATCAGCCAGTCCGGCGAGACCATGGACACCCTGATGGCCGTCCGGTACGCCCGGGAACAGGGCGCCAAGACCATCTCGATCTGCAACACCAACGGCTCCACCATCCCGCGGGAATCCGACGCCGTGCTGTACACGCACGCCGGCCCCGAGATCGCGGTGGCCTCCACCAAGGCGTTCCTGGCCCAGATCACCGCCGCGTACCTGCTGGGCCTGTACCTGGCTCAGCTGCGCGGGAACATCTTCTCAGGCCAGATCAAGGACGTCCTGGCGGACCTGAACAAGATCCCCGCCAAGATCCAGACCATCCTGGACAGCGCCGGCCCGCTGCGCGAACTGGCCCGGTCCATGGCCAACGAGAAATCGGTGCTGTTCCTGGGCCGCCACGTGGGCTACCCCGTGGCCCTGGAAGGCGCGCTGAAGCTCAAGGAAATCGCGTACATCCACGCCGAAGGCTTCGCCGCCGGTGAGCTCAAGCACGGCCCCATCGCCCTTATCGACGACGGCCAGCCGGTGTTCGTGGTGGTCCCGTCCCCGCGCGGCCGCGACTCGCTGCACGCCAAGGTGGTCTCCAACATCCAGGAAGTCCGCGCCCGCGGTGCCCGGACCCTGGTCATCGCCGAGGAAGGCGACGAAGCCGTCAAGGCCTACGCCGAGTACGTCTTCTACGTCCCGGAAACCCCCACCCTGCTCATGCCCCTGCTGACCACCGTCCCGCTGCAGATCTTCGCCGCCGAACTCGCAGCAGCCAAGGGCTACGACGTGGACCAGCCCCGCAACCTCGCCAAGAGCGTCACCGTCGAATAGCAGGCTCTTCGCAGGACATGGAAGCCCCAGGCCCAAGCGGCCTGGGGCTTCCGTTCTGACACCGCCAGCCGAACGGGTTTGCGTAACATTTGGCACGCCTCAGCCACGGAAGCCCCGGGATTTCAGGGTGCGCTTCGCGCGATCAGCCTAAAAGTCACGCTTTTCCGCTGATGGCGGACAGCACGGGTGACCGGTGTGCATGCCGGCTTCCAGTCGGGGGCACCCCCGTAGAATGAACCGCATGATCGTTGGCATTGGGGTAGACGTAGTAGACATCGAGCGCTTCGGCCGCCAGCTGGAACGGACGCCGGGCCTGAGGGACCGCCTGTTCGTGCCCGCGGAACGGGAACTGAACACCCGGTCCCTGGCCGCCAGGTTCGCCGCAAAGGAAGCTGTGGCCAAAGTCCTAGGTGCGCCTGCCGGCATGAACTGGCAGGACTGCTGGATCGGCCTCGACCAGAACGGGCCCACCGTCCAGGTCAAAGGCACCGTCCTGGCGGTTGCCGAGGCCAAGGGCGTCAAACGCTGGCACCTGTCCATCAGCCACGACGGCGGCATCGCCACCGCCACGGTCCTGGCCGAGGGCTGACCCGGCCGCCGCCGCATGATCAGCGCCTACACCGGAACACAGGTCCGGGCAGCCGAGGAACCCCTCATGGCCGCCGGGCTGGGCGACGTGCTCATGCACCGCGCCGCGCACGGCCTGGCCAAAGCCGTCGTCCACGAACTCAAGTCCCACCGGGACCGCCTGAACGGCGCCAGTGTGGTGGTGCTGGTGGGCACGGGCAACAACGGCGGTGACGGGCTCTACGCCGCCTCCTTCCTGGCCGCCCGCGGAATGCGTACGACGGCGGTACTCACCGGGAATGCCGCGCATCCGGCGGGCCTGGCAGCGTTTGAGCGCGCCGGCGGCCGGGTGCACCGGCTCACCGAAGCGGCACTCCCGGGACTCGCAGCGGAAGCCGCAGGGGCCGACGTCGTAATTGACGCCGTGCTGGGCACGGGCGCCAAAGGCGGCCTGCGGGAGAATGCGGCGGACCTGGTCCGCGCTATCACTGACAAGGACAGGCAGGGCGTGGTGGTGGCCTGCGACCTCCCCAGCGGCGTGGACGCCGATACCGGGGCGGCGGTGGCTCCGGTCCTGCCGGCCGACCTGACCGTGACTTTCGGGGGAGCCAAAGCCGGCCTCCTGGCCGATCCCGGGGCAGACCATGCCGGCCGCGTCCTGATTGTGCCGATCGGAATCGACGAGCACCTGCCGCAGCCGTCCCTGCGCCGGCTTGAGGATGCCGACATTGCCCGCCTCCTGCCGCATCCCGCCAGGCGGGCGCAGAAGTACTCCCGTGGCGTGCTGGGGGTGGTGGCCGGATCCGAGGATTACCCTGGCGCCGCCGTGCTCGCGTGCCGTGGCGCGCTGGCCGCAGGCGTGGGCATGGTCAGGTACCTCGGCCCGCCGTCGGTGGCCCACCTGGTCCGGCTGTCCTGCCCGGAGGTTGTCTGCAGCACGGGAACCGTGGCTGAAAACCGCGTGCAGGCCTGGCTGGTGGGCTCGGGCATGGGGCCACGGGACCACGAACAACTGACCCGCGCACGGGAAGCGATTGCGTCGGACCTTCCCGTCGTGGCCGACGCCGGTGCGCTGCCCGCGCTGCCCGCCATGCTCGCCCCGCACGTGGTGCTGACCCCGCACGCCGGCGAGCTCGCGTCGCTGTTCCAGCGACTGGGCCACGGGGAGGACCGGGAGGCGGTGGAAGCCGGAACGCTGGGTGCTGTCCGCCATGCGGCCGAGCGCACCGGGGCCACCGTCCTGCTCAAGGGCGCCACCACCCTCGTGTCCGCACCCTGGGGCACCACCTTCAGCCAGGCGGACGGCACGGCCTGGCTCGCCACGGCCGGCAGCGGGGATGTGCTGGCAGGCGTCATCGGTGCGTTGCTTGCCCAGACGGGGTCCGACGTCGGCCGCTTCAGTAAGGCGGGCATCGCTGCGGACGGGCGGTGGGCTGCCATCGCCGCGCTGGGGACTGCTTTGCATGGCCGGGCCGGGAGGGCGGCGTCGGAGGCCGTGTCCGGCGGGCCGATCACCGCGGGCCGCATTGCGGATGCCCTACCCGAAATCTGGGGTAAAGTCAGCATGCTTAGTAACTCTGGAGCCTGGAAACGTAATAGTCACAGCCAACCACTACGGTAGGCATTAGTTCGCACCAGCAGTAGGGGCGTTCGGATGTCCTCTGCTGCTGACCAATAAATGAGGAGCACGATGGAAGTCTGGCCTGGAACCGCCTACCCGCTGGGAGCTACCTTTGACGGCACCGGCACCAATTTCGCCCTGTTCAGCGAACGGGCCGAGCGGGTCGAACTCTGCCTCCTGGCCGATGACATGACCGAAACCCGGATCGAACTGACCGAGGTGGACGGCTACGTGTGGCACTGCTACCTGCCGCACATCCAGCCCGGCCAGAAGTACGGTTACCGGGTCCACGGACCGTACGATCCCGCGAGCGGTAACCGATTCAACCCGAACAAGCTGCTCATGGACCCCTACGCCAAGGCCATCCAGGGCCAGATCGACTGGGACCCTTCGCTCTTCTCCTACGAATTCGGCGATCCCGACTCCCGCAACGACGCCGACTCCGCGCCGCACACCATGCACGGCGTGGTCATCAACCCGTTCTTCGAATGGGACGGCGACCGCCAGCTCAAGATCCCGTACCACGAGTCAGTCATCTACGAAGCCCACGTCAAGGGCCTCACTGAGCTGCACCCGGAAATCCCCGAAGAGCAGCGCGGCACCTACGCCGGTGTGGCGCACCCCGCGGTCATCGAGCACATGAAGAAGCTCGGCGTCACCGCCATTGAGCTCATGCCCGTCCACCAGTTCGTCAACGACGGCACCCTGGTGGAGAAGGGGCTCAACAACTACTGGGGCTACAACACCATCGGTTTCTTCGCCCCGCAGAACACCTACAGCGCAACCGGCGACGTGGGGCACCAGGTCCAGGAATTCAAGGCCATGGTCCGCGACCTGCACCGCGCCGGCATCGAAGTGATCCTCGACGTCGTCTACAACCACACCGCCGAAGGCAACCACCTGGGCCCCACGCTGTCCTTCAAGGGCATCGACAACCAGGCCTACTACCGCCTGGTGGACAACGACCTCAAGCACTACATGGACTACACCGGCACCGGAAACTCGCTGAACGTGCGCCACCCCCACTCCCTGCAGCTGCTGATGGATTCCCTCCGGTACTGGGTCACCGAGATGCACGTGGACGGGTTCCGCTTCGACCTCGCCTCCACCCTGGCCCGCGAGTTCTACGACGTGGACAAGCTCTCCACCTTCTTCGAACTCATCCAGCAGGACCCGGTAGTTTCCCAGGTCAAGCTGATCGCCGAGCCGTGGGACGTGGGCCCCGGTGGCTACCAGGTGGGCAACTTCCCGCCGCAGTGGACGGAATGGAACGGCAAGTACCGCGACACCGTCCGCGACTTCTGGCGCGGCGAGCCTTCCACCCTGGGCGAATTCGCGTCCCGCCTGACCGGCTCCGCCGACCTCTACGAGAGCTCCGCCCGGCGCCCGGTGGCCTCGATCAACTTCGTCACCGCCCACGACGGCTTCACCATGCGTGACCTGGTCTCGTACAACGAGAAGCACAACGACGCCAACGGCGAAGGCAACAACGACGGCGAATCGCACAACCGCTCGTGGAACTGCGGCGTTGAAGGCGACACCGATGACGACAAGGTCCTGACGCTGCGGGCCCGCCAGCAGCGCAACTTCATTGCCACGCTGCTGCTCTCCCAGGGCGTCCCTATGCTGCTGCACGGCGACGAACTGGGCCGTACCCAGCAGGGCAACAACAACACGTACTGCCAGGACTCCGAGCTCAGCTGGATTCACTGGGAAGCCATGGACCAGCCGCTGGTGGAGTTCACCGCCTTCGTCAACAAGCTCCGGCACGACCACCCCACATTCCGCCGCAGCCGGTTCTTCGACGGCCGGCCCGTACGCCGTGGTGAAGGCGAGAAGCTGCCGGACATCGTCTGGCTGAAGACCGACGGCACCGAAATGCTGCCCGAGGACTGGGGGAGCGGTTTCGGCCGGACCATCGGTGTGTTCTACAACGGAGACGGCATCCAGGAGCAGGATTCCCGCGGCCGCCGGATCACCGACGACAGCTTCATCATGGCCTTCAACGCGCACGACGACGTTGTGGACTTCTGCCTGCCCGCTGACGAGTACTCGCAGTACTGGGAGGTCCAGTTCGACACCGCAGCCCAGGCTGACGACTACGAACCGCTCAAGGCCGGCGCCACGCTGAAGCTTGAGGCAAAGTCGATGGTGGTGCTGCGCGCCTACTCCGGCCCCGAGGCAGAGGTTGACTACTCCGCTGCGGCTTCCCTGGCCTCCATGGCCGAGCACGAGGAAGCCCAGGAGGAGATGGTGGAGGCCCAGACCAAAGCGGCGGAAGCGAGCGAGGCAAAGGCAACCAAGGCATGAGGACCCCGGTCTCCACATACCGTTTGCAGATCCGCAGCAGCTTCACCCTGTTCGACGCCGCCGAAAAGGTTCCGTACCTGAAGGACCTCGGTGTGGACTGGGTGTACTTGTCACCCATCCTCACCGCGGAGAAGGGCTCGGACCACGGCTACGACGTGACCGATCCCTCCGCCGTGGACCCGGACCGCGGCGGCCCGGAAGGCCTGCTGGCCCTGTCCAGGGCGGCCCGCGAGCACGGCATGGGCGTCCTGGTGGACATTGTGCCCAACCACGTGGGCGTGGCTTCCCCGCCGCAGAACCCGTGGTGGTGGTCCCTGCTTCGTGACGGGCGGGGCTCGCCCTACGCCGAAGCCTTCGACGTCGACTGGGACCTGGGCGGCGGAAAGGTCCGGCTGCCCATGCTGGGCTCGGACGCCGACCTGGACAAGCTCGAGGTCAAGGACGGCGAACTGCGCTACTACGACCACCGCTTCCCTCTGGCCGAGGGCACCTACACCGAGGGTGACTCCCCGCAGGACGTCCACAGCCGCCAGCACTACCAGCTGATGGACTGGCGCCGTGCCGACGCCGAGCTGAACTACCGGCGCTTCTTTGCCGTCACCACGCTCGCCGGCATCCGGGTGGAGGAGCCCTCGGTCTTCCAGGAGGCTCATGCCGAAGTGGGCCGCTGGTTCACCGAGGACCTGGTGGACGGGCTCCGCGTGGACCACCCGGACGGGCTGGCCGATCCCGCCGGCTACCTCCGCTGGCTCAAGGACCTCAGCGGCGGCGCGTACGTCCTGGTGGAAAAGATCCTTGAACCAGGCGAGGTCCTGCCCCAGGAGTTCGCCTGCGAAGGCACCACCGGATATGACGCGCTGGCGGACGTGGACCGGGTCTTCGTGGACCCGGCAGGGCAGCAGGCCCTGGACGCACTGGACGCCTCGTTGCGGGGGACTGCCGAACCCGCGGACTACGCAGGCATGATTCGGGGCACCAAGCGCATGATTGCCGACGGCATCCTGCGCTCGGAGGTGCTGCGGCTGGCCCGGCTGGTTCCCGAGTCCCACGGACTCAGCGTGGACCAGGCAGCGGACGGCGTCGCGGAAATCATCGCATCCTTCCCGGTGTACCGGTCGTACCTGCCGGTCGGCGCCGACGTCCTCAAGGAGGCCTGCGAGTCCGCCGCGGCGCACCGGCCGGACCTGGAAGTGGCGGTGGGAACCCTCCTTCCGCTGCTGCTGGACCCTGCCAATCCCATCGCCATCCGGTTCCAGCAGACCTCCGGCATGGTCATGGCCAAGGGTGTGGAGGACACCGCGTTCTACCGCTACACACGCCTGGGCACCCTGACCGAGGTGGGCGCCGAACCCACCGAGTTCGCCGTGGCGCCGGAGGCATTCCACCAGCGGATGCAGCGGCGCCAGCAGGAGCTGCCGTTGTCCATGACCACGCTGTCCACCCATGACACCAAGCGCAGCGAGGACGCCCGGGCCCGGATCTCGGTTATCGCCGAACTGCCGCAGGAGTGGGCGGAAACACTGGAGACGCTCCGTGGCCTGGCGCCCATTCCGGACGGTCCGTACGAAAACCTGCTGTGGCAGGCGATCGTCGGGGCCTGGCCGGCAAGCCGGGAACGGCTGCAGGGCTATGCGGAAAAGGCTGCCCGGGAAGCAGGCAACTCCACGACGTGGACCGAACCCAACGAAGACTTTGAGTCCAAGGTGAAGGCTGCCGTTGATGCAGTCTTCGACGACGCCAAGGTTTCCAAGGTGGTTGACGATTTCGTGGCCCGCATCGACGCCCTCTCCGCCACCAACTCGGTGTCCGCCAAACTGGTCCAGCTGACCATGCCCGGCGTCCCTGACGTGTACCAAGGCAGCGAGTTCTGGGAACGGTCCCTGACCGACCCGGACAACCGCCGCCCCGTGGACTTCGGCGCACGTCAGGCTGAGCTGGCAAAGCTCGACGCCGGAACGTTGCCGGCCGCGGGCACCGAGGCCAGCAAGCTTCTGGTCACCTCCCGGGCACTGCGCCTGCGCCGGGACCGGCCCGAGCTGTTCCAGGGGTACGCGCCCGTGGCAGCCACCGGCGCGGCCGCCGCGCACCTGCTTGCGTTCGCCCGCGGAACCGATGCCTCCTCCGGCGCCCTCACGCTTGCAACCCGGCTCCCCGCCGGACTGGAAGCCGGCGGCGGATGGCGGGACACCGCCGTCGACCTTTCCACTGCCATGCGCGACGAACTCACCGGAGCCACTCACGGCCCCGGCCAGGTTTCGGTGGCAGAGGTCCTGGGTACCTACCCGGTGGCCCTGCTGGCACCCGTGGACGGAGAGAAAGCATGACCCTGGTCAACGTTGGCCCCGAACGCTTCGACGTGTGGGCGCCGGACGCTTCATCGGTGGTGCTGCTGGCCGACGGCAGGCAGTACACCATGCAGAAGAAGGAAACAGCGCCGGGAACCGAAGGATGGTGGACGGCGCCCGACGCCCCGGCGGACGGCGACGTTGACTACGGCTACCTGCTGGACGGGGACACCACCCCCATCCCGGACCCGCGGTCCCGCAGGCTCCCCGCCGGGGTGCACGAGCAGTCCCGGACCTACGATCCCGCCGCCTACGCGTGGCAGGATTCCGGCTGGGGCGGCAAGGACCTGCAGGGTGCTGTGATCTACGAGCTCCACGTAGGAACCTTCACGCCCGAGGGAACCCTGGACGCCGCCGTGGAGAAGCTGGGCTACCTGGCGGACCTGGGCATCGACTTCGTGGAACTGCTGCCGGTCAACGGATTCAACGGGACCCACAACTGGGGCTACGACGGCGTCCAGTGGTACACCGTGCACGAAGGCTACGGGGGCCCGGCTGCGTACCAGCGGTTCGTTGATGCCGCGCACGCAGCGGGGCTCGGCGTCATCCAGGACGTGGTCTATAACCACCTGGGACCCAGCGGCAACTACCTCCCCAAGTTCGGCCCGTACCTCAAGCAGGGCGACGCCAACACCTGGGGCGATTCCGTGAACCTGGACGGGCCCGGCTCGGATGTGGTGCGCGAGTACATCCTGGACAATCTGGCCCTCTGGCTCAGGGACTACCACGTGGACGGGCTCCGCCTCGACGCGGTGCACGCACTCCGGGACGAGCGGGCCGTGCACATCCTGGAGGACATGGGGGCTTTGGGCGACGCCGTTGCGGCTGAGACAGGTCTGCCCAAGACCCTGATCGCGGAGTCGGATCTGAACAATCCGCGGCTCATCTACCCGCGGGACGCCAACGGGTACGGCCTGGCAGGGCAGTGGAGCGACGACTTCCACCACGCAGTCCATGTCAGCGTCAGCGGCGAAACCACCGGCTACTACTCGGACTTCGAATCCCTTGCGGTGCTGGCCAAGGTGCTGAAGGACGGGTTCCTGCACGACGGCAGCTACTCAAGCTTCCGCGGGCGGCACCACGGCCGGCCCATCAACGCCTCGCTGGTCCACCCGGCAGCATTGGTGGTCTGCAACCAGAACCACGACCAGATCGGCAACCGGGCCACCGGCGACAGGCTTTCGCAGTCCCTGTCCTACGGGCAGCTGGCAGTGGCCGCGGTCCTCACGTTGACCTCGCCGTTCACTCCCATGCTGTTCATGGGCGAGGAATACGGCGCCTCCACACCGTGGCAGTTCTTCACGTCCCACCCCGAACCGGAGCTCGGAAAGGCCACCGCGGAAGGGCGCATCAGGGAGTTTGAGCGCATGGGGTGGGATCCCGCCGTCGTGCCCGACCCCCAGGACCCGGAAACCTTCCGCCGGTCCAAGCTGGACTGGGCCGAGGCATCTACGGGTGACCACGCGCGGCTCCTGGAGTTGTACCGGTCGCTGACGGCGCTGCGCCGCGAGCATCCCGACCTGGCGGGGCTCGGCTTCGGCGAGACAGAGGTTTCGTCCGACGACGACGCGGGCTGGTTGCGGTTCCGGCGCGGATCCGTTGAGGTGCTGGTGAACTTCTCGGACTCGAAGGCCCGGCTGGAGGAGGCTGCCGGCAGCGTCCTCCTGGCCACTGATGAGGGGACCGCGCTGGACGGCGCGGCCCTCGCACTGGCGCCCTGGAGCGCCGCCATCCTCAAGTCCTGAAACGACGGAAGAGAGAACTTTATGACGTACGTTGCAGCGGACAACCGCTACGAATCCATGCCCTACCGCCGGGTGGGCCGCAGTGGGCTCAAGCTTCCGGCCATCTCCCTTGGCCTGTGGCACAACTTCGGCGACGACAAGCGCTTCGAGGAACAGCGGGACATCCTCCGCCGCGCCTTCGACCTTGGCGTGAACCACTTCGACCTCGCCAACAACTACGGGCCGCCGGACGGGTCTGCGGAAACCAATTTTGGCCGGCACCTGCGGGACGACTTCAGGCCCTACCGCGATGAACTGGTGATTTCCACCAAGGCGGGCTACTACATGTGGCCTGGGCCGTATGGTGAGTGGGGTTCGCGCAAGTACCTGATTTCCAGCCTGGACCAGTCGCTGGAGCGGATGGGCCTGGAGTACGTGGACATCTTCTACAGCCACCGGCCGGATCCGGAAACGCCCCTGGAAGAGACCATGGGAGCCCTGGACTACGCTGTCCGGTCCGGAAAAGCACTGTACGCCGGCATCTCCTCCTACACCCCGGAGCAGACCCTCGAGGCCGCGCGCATCCTCAAGGAACTGGGCACGCCGCTGCTGATCCACCAGCCCAGCTACTCCATGCTCAACCGCTGGACCGAGGACGGTTCGCCGAACCTGTACGAGGTACTGGACCAGGTGGGCGCCGGTTCGATCGCTTTCTCGCCCCTCGCGCAGGGCATGCTCACCGACCGCTACCTCCACGGCATCCCCGCCGACTCGCGTGCGGCCAAGGCACGGTTCCTGTCCGAGGATTCAATTACCGACGAGAAGCTGGACCGGGTCCGCGGCCTGCGGAAGATCGCCGAGGGCCGCGGACAGTCCCTCGCCCAGATGGCCATCGCCTGGATCCTGCGCGACCAGCCCAAGGGTTCACCCGTCACGTCGGCTTTGGTGGGTGCCTCCAGCGTCCGGCAGTTGGAGGACACGCTGTCCGCCATCAACAACCTCAGCTTCTCTGATGAGGAACTGACAGCGATTGACGAATTCGCGGTGGAATCAGACATCAACCTCTGGAAGCAGGACGCCTGATTTTCGTCCCTCCCATTCAAAAGGCGGGACGGGGAACAAGCCCCCATCCCGCCGTGTTGGGTAATATGTAAAGGCGCCGCGCGGCGCCGTGCCAGCCGGCCGCCGTCGTACTTTCTGCGTAGCAAACCCGGCCGGCTGACATTTGTCCTAAGGAGTTCTGTGTCTTCACATCCGATCCGTGTTGCAATCGTTGGCGTGGGTAACTGCGCTGCCTCGCTGGTGCAGGGCGTCCAGTATTACAAGGATGCCAATCCGGCCGATACTGTTCCGGGCTTGATGCATGTTGAGTTTGGCCAGTACCACGTGGGTGACGTTGAGTTCGTCGCCGCGTTTGATGTGGACGGCAAGAAGGTGGGCCATGACCTGTCTGCGGCGATCCTGGCGAGCGAGAACAACACGATCAAGATTGCGGATGTCCCGCCAACCGGTGTCACGGTCCAGCGTGGCCACACCCTGGACGGGCTGGGCAAGTACTACCTTGAGACCATCGAGCAGTCCACCGAAGAGCCCGTGGACGTTGTCCAGGCTTTGAAGGACGCCAAGGTTGATGTCATGGTCTGCTACCTGCCGGTCGGTTCGCAGGAGGCTGCCGAGTTTTACGCCCAGTGCGCGATTGACGCAGGGGTGGCGTTCGTGAATGCACTGCCGGTGTTTATTGCCGGGACGAAGGAGTGGGCTGACAAGTTCACGGCTGCTGGGGTGCCGATCGTGGGTGACGACATCAAGAGCCAGATCGGTGCGACCATTACGCACCGGGTGATGGCGAAGCTGTTCGAGGACCGGGGTGTGACCCTGGACCGGACGTACCAGCTGAACGTTGGTGGAAACATGGATTTCAAGAACATGCTGGAGCGTGACCGGCTGGAGTCCAAGAAGATTTCCAAGACCCAGGCGGTGACGTCCAACGTTGAGGCTGAGCTGGCTGCCAAGGATGTCCACATTGGCCCGTCAGATTATGTGCAGTGGCTTGATGATCGGAAGTGGGCGTTTGTCCGCCTTGAAGGCCGGAACTTTGGTGACGCGCCGGTGTCCCTGGAGTACAAGCTGGAGGTTTGGGATTCGCCGAACTCTGCCGGTGTGATCATCGACGCGATCCGTGCGGCGAAGATCGGCCTGGACCGTGGGATCGGCGGGCCGCTGCTGTCGGCGTCGAGCTACTTCATGAAGTCCCCGCCGGAGCAGTTCAACGACGACCTCGCCCGCGAAAAGGTCGAGGCCTTCATCCGCGGCGACCTGGAGCGCTAAACCTGACGCTCCCTCACCCTCCGGGGTGGGGGAGCGTTTCCCCTTAACACGCCCGCTCACCTTCGAAGGGTATTTCCGAAACGCGCGCTCACTTTTGACGGGTTTTTCAGGAACGCCCGCTCACCTGAAGTGGCATCCTTCCCAGCGTCCCTCAGAATGATCGGGGCGGGGATGGATCTGGCTTGTCCAGGTCGAGGTCTGCCCATGGGGGCCAAACGCGAGAGCTTGGCGGCGGGACCAGAAGCCCAAAGATCCCACGCATGGACCGCTGCAACTAGCAGCTGCTGACGAAACCCGCCGTGACCGTGGATTCCGACAAAGAACTTCTCAGGGCCCGCCTGATCTTCTTGATGGCGGCCGCGAAGTTGTCTTCCTGATCGGCTTTGTCGATGATGACGACAGTCCATCCCGCTGCTTCAAAAGACCTGTCCCTTCTCCGGTCGCTTATACGCTGCGGTTCCAGAAGGTGGTGCCCGCCGTCGTACTGGATGGCAATTCTTTGCCTGCCGTAGCCTAGATCGGCCGACGGTGACCGAGGGTCTCCAGGCCGAAGTTTCAGCTGCAACTCAGGCGCAGGAAGGTTTGAGTCCATCATGGCCAATCGAAGGAAGGTCTCAGGAGCAGAGTCGGACCCCACCCGCACCAGTTCCAGTGCCTGTCTGGCACGCACAACGCCTTGGAGATTCGGATGGCGGGTAATGAGCGCCCGCAGTTCCCCAATCGTTGAGTGAGGGCTGTCCCTGTCCTCGAAGTCGAGCCGAGGCTGACGGACTAATTCGTCTCCCATGGCCACCAAGTCGCCCAGGGGTAACTGCCTTGCCATGATGTTCAGCGCGTTGCCCTGGTAGATGTGGTTGTCCACCAGTGCCATCAGGGCGTTGTTGGCCGAAGTGATCGCATGGAAGTCCCCGGTGAAGTGCAGGTTGATCTCATTCATGGGGAGCACCTGCGAATAACCCCCGCCGGTGGCGCCGCCCTTCATGCCCAGGACCGGGCCCAGCGACGGCTCCCGCAGCGCGATCATCACCTTGTGGCCGGCCCGGGCCAGCGAGTCGGCCAACCCCACAGTGGTGGTGGACTTGCCCTCGCCGGCCGGGGTGGGGGACATGGCCGAGACCAGCACCACCTTGCCGTGCGGAGCCGGCGCCGTAAGCCTGGCCGGATCGATTTTCGCCTTGTACCGCCCGTACTGTTCCAGCGCGTCAGAATTGACCCCCGCCGCGGCCGCGATCTCCCCAATGGGCCGGATCCGGGCAGCCCTGGCTATCTCAAGATCAGAAGGAAGCGCAGACATCCTTGTCCTTTCCCGCACCGGCAGGCGCCGGACACCTGCCCCTAAGCTAACAGCACGCCGGGCGGAGAACGAAGGGCCGCGCACGAATGAACAAAGCTGGAAGGAAATTCAGGAGGCAGGAACCACCGGCGCCAGGCGGCGGCCCACAAAGGTGTCGACGGCGGCGTGGTAGCTTTCCAGCGTGATCGCGGCAGTGCGCTGCCAGCCGGAGTTTTGGGCGCGGATGGCGGCGGCGCGGCCCAGGTCCTCGCGGGTGGCGGGGTCGTCGTACAGGGCTTCCAGCGCATCCGCCCAGTCTGCCGCGTGATGGCCGTCCACCAGAAGGCCGGTGCGGCCATGGAAGATGGCCCGGGAAAGCCCGCCGACGCGGGTGGCCACCACGGGCGTGCCGCAGGCCTGCGCCTCAAGGGCCACCAGCCCGAAGGATTCGCTGAAGGAAGGCATCACCACAACGTCCGCCGCCCGGAACCAGGACGCAAGCTCAGGCGCCTTCACCGGCGGAAGCTGCGTGACGACGTCGTCCATTCCTGCCTCCGCCACCAGGCAGCGGAGGTTGAATTCCTTGTTGCCGCTCAATGCGCCCAGGACGGTGACGCGCAGGTCGATGTCCGGGCGGCGTTTCCGCAGCAGCGCGGCAGCCTTGACCAGGACCTGCGGGCCCTTCAGCCGCTGGATGCGGCCCGCGAACACCAGATGGAAGGTGTCGGGGCTGACGCCGTGCTCCGCTCTGGAGCGTGCCCGGAATGCGGGGGTGAACGTGGCGAGGTCCACGCCGGGCGGCGCGATGTCGATCCGGTCGTAGGCGGCGCCGTAGTGGGACACCAATTCGGCGGCCTCCGAGCTGGTGTTGGCGATGAGCCGGGCCGCGCCGTCCACGATGCGGTGTTCGCCCACCTCGCGCCGCCGGGGCTCGGGCTGTTCGCCGGACTCCAGCAGCAGGTTCTTGACCTTGGCCATGGTGTGCATGGTGTGCACCAGGGGCACGCCCCACAGCTGGGACAACTCCAGCCCGGCGATCCCGGACACCCAGTAATGCGAATGGATGACGTCGTACCGGCCGTGGGGCTGGCGGCGGCGGATCTGCTCGATCTCAGCAACCATGGCGTGCAGCAGGCCGGGAAGTTCCTCTTTGGGGATCTTTTGGGGCGGGCCGGCGAGGACGTTGTGCACGCACACGCCGGGATCCGGGTGCTCGACGGCGGGCTGGTCGGCCGAGGTGGCACGCGTAAAGATCTCCACCTCCACGCCCGCCTCGGCCAGTGCTGAAGCCAGCTCGCGGATATAGACGTTCATTCCGCCGGCATCGCCGGAGCCCGGCTGTTCCATGGGCGAGGTGTGGAGGGAGAGCAAAGCGACCCTGCGGATCAGTGCCATGGGACCTCCTTCCGGCCGCCGGCGCGTGTCAGGGTAGCCGGCTCAGTGCGCATCCGATAAAACACTACTCCTTCCCCTAACGCCCTCAGCCCTCCCACATCTTCCCCAAAGCCGGAAATGCCCGCTCATAACCGGCCAGAAGCTGCGCGGCGAGATCCACAGAATCCACGAGCGGATGCCGTGCGAAGGCTTCCAGGGCGGCTGCACGGTTGCCGGTGGTGGCGGCCTGGACGGTGAGCCGCTCCACCTCCTTGACCCGCTGGAGCAGCCCAAGTTGCTGGCCGGCCGGCAGCTGCTGGGGCAGCGGGACGGCGCCGTTGGCCGTGACCGTGCAAGGGACTTCGACGACGGCGTCCGCGGGCAGGCCGGGAAGGGCGGGTTGGGCAGGGCCTGGGGTAGCCGTGGGCGGCGCGGGTGCGGCAGGCCCCACTGTGGCCGGCAGCGCGTTCCGCGTGTTGAGGATCAGTTGGGTGTCCCCGCCGCCGGCAAGGGCCCGCATGGCCGCCAGCGCCACCCGCTCATAGCCGCCCCCGGCCAGGTCCTCCTCATCCCGGCGCTCGCCCCCGCGCCGCGCCTCGGCCAGGTACCCCTCTTCGCGGGAGCGCCGCGCCTCCTCCCACAGCCGGTATGCCTCCGGCCCCGCAGCTGCCAGCCGCGGATACAGCTCCTGCTGCTGGCTGTGGATGGTCTCGCCGCGGGTCCGTGCCATTGCCTGCATCGCCTGCCGGGCGGCATCCCGTTGGTAGTAGTAATACAGGTACTCGTTGGGGAGCAGGCCCAGGCTGGCCAGGAACGGCTGCGGGAAGAGCCTGCCCTCCTCGAACGATTGCAGGGCCCCAGCGTCAGCAAGCAGGCCAGGCAGCACGTCCCGGCCGCCGGACTCCAGCCGGTATAGCCAGCCCAGATGGTTCAGGCCGTAGTAGCCCACGCCGTCGAGCCGTCCCTCCGCCAACGGAAAGCCGGCAGCGCCCGCGGCCCGGTGCACCAGCCCGCCCGCGGAGTCGCAGATCCCGATGGCGCGGTGCCCCAGGACGGGGAGCAGCGCCTCAGTAACCATTCCGGCCGGGTTGGTGAAATTGATCAGCCACGCGTCCGGGCAGCGATCGCGCATCAGCCGGGCAAGGTCCAGCATGTAAGGAATGGTCCGCAAAGCATAGGAGATCCCGCCAGCCCCGGTGGTTTCCTGCCCCAGCAGCCCAAGGTCCTGCGCCACCCTTTCATCCGCAACGCGTCCTGCCGTGCCGCCGGGCCGGATCGCGGCGAACACCATGGTGGTGCCGGCCAGGGCGCCGGCAAGGTCGGTGGTGGCGTGGACCGGAAGGTGCGCTCCCTGGCCTCCGGGCATACTGCGGAGCACGTGGGTGACGGCTCCGAGGCGGCCGGGATCGACGTCGTACAGCACCAGTTCGGTGACCAGCCCGGAAAAACGCCCGGACACCAATGCCCGGTATATCAGCGGCACCCGGAAACCCCCGCCGCCGGCAATCAGAAGCCGCATACCATGCAGTCTAGGACCGGCCTCTGACAGCCTGTCCACACCCCTTTCAATACCCCTACCGGAGTGCTGCGGCACAGCGTATTGTGCCGATCATGGACGCGATTCCGGCACGCCCCTTCGACCCCCTGGCTGGCGTCCGCTCGCCCGTCGAACCGGGGTTCGACCTCCTGCTGGCAGGAACCGTGTTCCAGGACATCATCTTTACCGGCCTGCCCCACGGGCCCGAACCCGGCACGGAAGTCTGGAGCGACGGCATGGGCAGCTGTCCCGGCGGGGTGGCGAACCAGGCCATCGCCGCTGCAAGGCTGGGGCTGCGTACCGGGCTGGCAGCAGCTTTCGGCGACGACGGGTATGGGGACTTCAACTGGAAGATCCTCTCCGGGCAGGAACATGTGGACCTCAGCCTTTCCCGCCGCGTTCCGGGCTGGCACTCACCGGTGACCGTGTCCCTCTGCGTCGACCAGGACCGCTCCCTGGTGACCCACGGGCACTCGGCGCCGGTGTCAAACTCCGAGCTGATCGGCAAGCCGCCCAAGGCGCTCGCCGGCATCGCGGAGGTGGGGATGGAGATGGAACCGTGGGCCGGGGCGGCCCATGCTGCCGGGGTGAAGCTGTTTGGGGATGTGGGGTGGGATCCCAGCGGGGAGTGGGCGCCGGTGCGGCTCGAAAACCTGCAGTACTTTTACGCTTTCCTGCCCAACCAGCGCGAGGCCATGGCGTTCACGGGCAAGGACAATCCGTGGAGTGCCCTCTATGCGCTGGCGGACCGGGTGCCGGTGGCCGTCGTAACCCTTGGAGCGCAGGGCGCCATGGCGGTGGACTCGGAAACCGGGGAGGAGGAGTGGGTCCCGTCCCTTCCCGTCAAGGCCCATGACCCCACCGGAGCCGGAGACTGCTTCGACGCGGCCTTCATCGTGGGCACCCTGGCCGGCTGGCCGCTGGGGGACAGGCTGCGGTTCGCCAACCTGTGCGCGTCCCTGGCCGTGCAGGAGGTGGGCGGATCGCTGGCAGCCCCGGGATGGGGGGATATCGCCGACTGGTGGAAACGCGCCAACGCCCGCCCGGAGCGGCAGATGAGCCAATGGCTGCGGCGGTTCGGGTTCCTTGCGGACATCATCGAGGATGTGCCGCTGGCAGCCCAGCGCAGGGCTGCGGCCACCATCGCGCACCTATCGGACGCCTGAGGGGGAAGAGTGCCCTGATTATTCGGTGCGAAGCGCCCGCACTAGAATCAATTGGTGACCTACCCCGCAACAACCGGTGAATTCAGTGCTGCTTCCCGGCAGGACCCCCGCCATGAGCGGTCCGCCGTGATCGACCTGGACGCCATCCGGCACAACGTCCGCCGGCTTGCCGACGCTGCTTCCCCCGCGAAAGTCATGGCCGTCGTCAAGGCCGACGCCTACGGGCACGGCGCCGTTCCCGTGGCCCGCGCAGCCCTGCAGGCAGGCGCATCCTGGCTTGGCGTTGCCCATATTTCCGAGGCCCTCTCGCTGCGCGCCGCCGGCATCGACGCGCCGCTTCTCGCGTGGCTGCACACCACGGACAGCAATTTCGGCGCTGCGGTGGCTGCCGGCGTCGACATCGGCTGCTCAGGGTGGGAGCTGGAACGCATCGTTGCCGCCGCCCGTGAGCAGGAGCGGCCGGCGCGGGTGCACCTCAAGGTGGACACCGGGCTGGGCCGCAACGGAGCCACCCCCGAGACGTGGGACCGGCTGGTGGGGGAAGCCGTGGAATACCAGGACCAGGGTTTGCTGCGCGTGGTGGGCATCTTCTCCCACCTGGCTGTCGCCGACGAACCGGACCGCCCCGAAACGGACCACCAGGTGGCGGCATTCCGGGAGGCGCTGGCCATCGCGGAGGACGCGGGAGTGGATCCCGAGGTGCGGCACCTGGCCAACACCCCCGCCACCCTCTCCCGGCCGGACACCCACTTCGACCTGGTCAGGGTTGGCCTGGGCATCTACGGGCTTTCGCCGTTTGACGGCCAGACGTCCGCGGAGCTCGGCCTCCGCCCCGCCATGACGCTGCGCACGCTGGTGTCCCAGTGCAAGGAAGTGCCGGAGGGGCAGGGCGTCTCCTACGGGTTGCACTACCGCACCCGGAATGCCAGCACCTTGGCGCTGATACCGATGGGCTATGCCGACGGCGTCCCGCGGATCGCCACGGGCGGCCCTGTCCGCGTGGCCGGAAAGACCTACCCCGTGGTGGGCCGCATCGCCATGGACCAGATGGTCATCGACCTTGGAGCGGAACACGCCGGAGCCGGCCTGCAAGGCGCGGAAGCGGTGCTGTTTGGGGACGGTGCCGACGGCGGGCCCACAGCCGAAGACTGGGCACGCGCCGCCGGAACCATCAACTATGAAATCGTGACCAGGATCAGCCCCCGTGTTCCCCGCCGCTTCATCAACGAGGACCAACCGGCGGCCAATGGCCAGGGTTCGCTGGGCGTGCCAGGCAAGGCAGGGGCCGCATGAGCGCGCCGGAGCAGTTGGCCTCCAACTGGGAAAAGACCTGCACGGCGACGACGGCGGAACAGACGCACGCGTTCGGTGCCCGTTTGGCGGAGCTACTGCAGGCAGGTGACCTGGTGGTGCTGTCCGGCGAGCTGGGTGCCGGGAAAACCACGTTCACCCAGGGCCTCGGCGAGGGCCTGGGCGTCCGCGCCGGCATCATCTCGCCCACGTTCGTCCTGGTCCGGATCCATCCCAACCTGCCGGACGGACCACGTCCGGGCGGCCCGGACCTGGTGCACGTGGACGCCTACCGGCTGGGCTCGGCGGCGGAAATTGACGACATCGACCTCGAAAACACCATGGATTCGTCCGTGACGGTGGTGGAGTGGGGGCATGAGCGGGTGGAGCACCTGAGCGACAGCCGCTTGGAGATCGACCTGCACCGTGCCATCGGGCTCGGTGCAACGGGGGAGTACCGCGGGAGCCTGGACTTCGACGGCGACGACACGGACGAGCCCCGAGCCATCGTGCTGCGCGGGTACGGGCCCCGGTGGGCAGCCGCCCCCGAACTGGGCAGCACCGAGTCGGGCAGCACCGAACTGGACGGCCCCGGAGGGGAAACGGAATGCTGATCCTCACGATCGATACGTCGGCCGTGGCCAGCGCGGCGCTCGTGTCGGATGACGCCCCGGAAAGCGTGCTGGCCAGTTTCTCGACCGAGGACACCCGCAGCCACGCCGAAGTACTTGCCCCCGGAATCAACGCGATGCTGGCCGGGGCAGGAGTGGCTGGGCAGGACGTCGACGCCCTGGTGGTGGGCGTGGGTCCCGGCCCGTTCACCGGGCTCCGGTCAGGCATCGCCACCGCCCGGACCCTGGCCTTCGTCTGGGGCAAGCCCCTGCACGGGCTGATGAGCCTGGATGCCGTCGCGCTGGAGGTGGCCGAGTCCACCGCAGCCGTTCCGGAATTCCTGGTGGTCACGGATGCCCGCCGCAAGGAGGTGTACTGGGCCCGCTACAGCCTGAGCGACGGCCAGCTTCCCCTGCTGGAGGACGGTCCGCACGTCGGCTTCGCCGGGGACCTTCCGGACCTGCCTGCATTCGGTGCCGGCGCGGGACTTTACGCAGCGGCGCTGCAGGCACACCCGGAGTTCTCAAATGAACAACCGGACGCCCTGTACCTCGGCCAGTTCGCCCTGGCCCGGCTGGCGTCGGGACACACCCTGCTGGACTCCACACCCCTGTACCTGCGCGAATCGGACGCGCAGGTTCCAGGACCACGGAAGAGGGCCTTGTGAGTACTGTCCCGGATCCCCGAATGATGGGCGTCACCGTCCGCGACATGACGCTCGACGATGTTCCCGCCGTCGGCATCCTGGAGCACAAGCTCTTCCCCATTGATGCCTGGCCCGTGCAGATGTTCCTGGACGAGCTCTCCCAGCCGGAGACCCGCCGCTACCTGGTGGCGGAGACCGGCGACGGCATCGTGGGCTATGCCGGGCTGATGTGCATTGAGCCCATCGCGGACGTCCAGACGATCGCCGTCGTCCCTGATTTTGAGGGGCGGGGCATCGGCAGCACGCTGCTCACGGAGCTTATCGACGAGGCCCGGCGCCGCGGTGCCGCCGACGTCCTGCTCGAGGTCCGCGCCGACAACCCGCGGGCGCAAAAACTGTATGCGCGGTTTGGCTTCGAGCAGATCCACGTCCGGCCCCGGTATTACCGTGACGGCGTGGATGCCCTCATCATGCGGCTCCAGTTCGCGGCCGCCGAAACCATCGGGGAAGAAGCAAAGGAAGCAGGCCAGCCATGAACCGCTCGCAGCCCCTGGTGCTGGGCATCGAATCATCCTGCGACGAAACAGGTGTGGGAGTCGTCCGCGGCACCACTCTCCTCACCAACACGGTCTCGTCCTCCATGGACGAGCACGTCCGTTTCGGCGGGGTCATCCCCGAAATTGCTTCCCGCGCCCACCTGGACGCCTTCGTCCCCACCCTTGAGCAGGCACTGGCCGACGCCGGGGTGGGCCTTGATGAGGTGGACGCCATCGCCGTAACGTCCGGGCCCGGCCTGGCCGGCGCACTCATGGTGGGCGTATGCGCTGCCAAGGCGCTCGCCGTCGCCACCGGAAAGCCGCTGTATGCGATCAACCACCTGGTGGCGCACGTCGGCGTGGGACTGCTGGATGACCGTGCCAACGGCCGGAAGCAGGAGCTGCCGGAGAACCTGGGGGCCCTGCTGGTGTCCGGTGGCCACACCGAAATCCTCCGGATCAACAGCATCGCCAGTGACGTGGAGCTCCTGGGTTCCACCATCGACGACGCCGCGGGCGAGGCCTACGACAAGGTGGCCCGCATCCTGGGCCTGGGCTACCCGGGCGGCCCCGCCATCGACAAGGTGGCCCGGAGCGGCAATCCCAAAGCGATCCGCTTCCCCCGCGGCCTCACCCAGCCCAAGTACATGGGCTCGGCGGATGAACCGGGACCGCACCGGTACGACTGGTCCTTCAGCGGCCTCAAAACGGCTGTGGCCCGGTGCGTGGAGCAGTTCGAGGCCCGCGGCGAAGAAATCCCCGTGGCTGACATCGCGGCCGCTTTCCAGGAGGCAGTGGTGGACGTGATTTCATCCAAGGCAGTCCTGGCTTGCCGCGAGCACGGCATCAGGGATGTCTTGCTGGGCGGCGGCGTGGCAGCAAACTCGCGCCTGCGGGAACTGACGGGGCAGCGCTGCGCGTCCGCCGGCATCCGGCTGCACGTCCCGCCCCTGGACCTCTGCACGGACAACGGCGCCATGGTGGCCGCTTTGGGCGCACAGTTGGTGATGGCCGGCGTCGAGCCCAGTGGAATCGGCTTCGCCCCGGACTCATCGATGCCCGTGACGTCGGTGTCGCTCCGGGCCTGAAGACAGAGGGCCCGGCGAACCGCCGCGGGGCACTTTGGGGGCGTCGCCGTCGTAAATCACGACGGCGGCCGGCGTGTCCGTGTCGAAGTGCCCCCTTTCGGGAGGAGCACGTCAGGCGGTGGGCCCGTTGCGCATCTGCTTGACCAGGTCCAGCACCACGGCCTGGAGGTTCCCGCCGTTCTCCGCGGCCACGCGGCGCTGGCGCTGGTACCCCGCGCCGCGGCGGATGATCTTCTCCACGTCGGCAAGCTCGTCGGAGCAGCGCAGCTTGGCTGCGACGGGCTCCAGCCGGTTCAGTGTCTCCAGCAGGTGGTCGGTGACCAGCTGCTCCCGGCCTGCGGCATCCAGGATGATGATGGCGTCCAGGCCGTACCGGGCGGCGCGCCACTTGTTCTCCTGCACATGCCACGGCGGCATGGTGGGGATGGTGCCGCCGTTGTCCAGGGTGGTGGAGAACTCGTCCACCAGGCACTGGGTGAGGGCCGCAATCGCGCCCACTTCCTCCAGGGTGGCCAGGCCGTCGCAGATGCGCATCTCGATGGTTCCGAGCGCAGGCACGGGCCGGATGTCCCACCGGATCTCCGAGATGGTGTCGATGACGCCCGTGGTGAACATGTCCTGGACATAGGACTCGTACTCCTCCCAGGACGTGAACTGGAAGGGCAGGCCTGCGGTGGGGAGCTGTTGGAACATCAGGGCCCGCTGGGAGGCGTAGCCGGTGTCCTCGCCGCCCCAGAACGGGCTGGATGCGGACAGCGCCTGGAAGTGCGGGAAGTAGTTGACTAGGCCGTCCAGCACGGGGAGTGCCTTGTCCCGGCGGTCCAGCCCCACATGCACGTGGACACCGTAAATGACCATTTGCCGGCCCCACCACTGGGTCCGGTCGATCAGCTTGGCGTAGCGCGCCTTGTCCGTGACCGGCTGCAGCTGCGGGGGGCTGAACGGATGGCTTCCGGCGCAGAACAGCTCCACGCCCATGGGATCGGTGATTTCCCGGACAGCGGCGACGGAACGGCTGAGGTCCTCCTTGGCCTGGGCAGCTGTCTCGCAGACGCCGGTGACCAGTTCCACCGTGTTCAGCAGCAGTTCCTGCTTGATGTGCGGA
Source organism: Arthrobacter liuii (assembly GCF_014639275.1). Taxonomy (GTDB): domain Bacteria; phylum Actinomycetota; class Actinomycetes; order Actinomycetales; family Micrococcaceae; genus Arthrobacter; species Arthrobacter liuii. The sequence goes on from NZ_BMFW01000004.1 coordinate 191,023, forward strand.
TGTTCGTCGTCTTCGTTGAGTTCCGGGTGGCGGGAGGCCACACCGCGGAGCACCTGGCTGGCCACGGAAGCGAGTTCGCCCGTCTTCCCGTCCACCAGTGCAAGCTCCCACTCAACACCGAGGGTTGACTGCCTCGATGACGCGAAGTCGATCTTCACAAGTTTCCTAACTGTCCGGTTTGCCGCTGGCTGATGCCGCTCACAGGCTGCTGCCGGCAGGCGAACGGGGTAGTTCAAGTCTAGTCCAGGGGTAGCATCGTACTGATGGCACCGTTCCCCATGCGTCACAGCCCTGCCAAATCCTTCCCCCTTCTCCTGGCCCTGTCGGCCTTGGCCCTGGCCTCCTGTTCCGCCTCCCCAAGCCAGGTCCCGCCGTCCGCGCCGCCAGCCGGCGCCCCTTCGGCGACAGCAAGTACGACGCCGGCGCCCCCTTCTGCGGCTCCCTTGGCTGACACCGGTTCCCGGCCTCTGGGGTGGGGCCCCGAGCAGCGGGACCGGGACGCCGCCGTGGCGGCCGTGGCGGCCATGTCACCGGAGCAGAAGGCCGGGCAGGTCCTGCTTCCAACCTTCAGGGGCAACCAGGTGGAGGCCTATGCCGGGCTCATCCAGCGACTGCACCTGGCCGGGTCCATCATCATGGCCGACAACGTGCCGCGCGACCCGCAGGGCAACGTGGACGTTGCCGCCATGGGCGCAGTGAACCAGCGGCTGCTGCAGGCCGTTGCCGCCGACGGGCGCCGCTGGCCGGGGATCATCGGGGTGGACCAGGAAGGGGGTGGCGTGGCACGCCTGGGACCGCCTCTCACCGAATGGCCCACGCCCATGAGCTACGGTGCCGCCGGCAACGCGGCCCTGACCCGCCAGGCCGGCAAAGGCCTGGCGGCCGAGCTGGCGCCGCTGGGTTTCGACCTCGACTTCGCACCCGATACCGACGTGACCATCGGCCCCAAGGACCCCACCATCGGGGCACGCTCCATGTCCGCCGATCCGGCGGCCGCGGCAACCCAAGGGGTGGCGTTTTCCCAGGGCATGCTGGATGCCGGCGTGCTCCCCACCGTCAAGCACTTTCCCGGACACGGCTCGGTGACGGCAGATTCCCACCTCAGCCTCCCCGTCCAGCCGGCCGGCATTGACGAACTCCAGGGCCGGGACTGGAAACCCTTCCAGGCCGCCGTCACGGCGGCCCTCCCGATCATCATGACCGGGCACATCGCCGTGCCTGCGCTGGAACCAGGTGTGCCGGCGTCGCTCTCCGCACCCAGCTACGCCGCGCTGAGGGGCCTGGGCTTCAAGGGCGTGGCCGTGACTGACGCCCTCAACATGGGCGCGGTGGACAAGCAGTACCCAGCGGGCGCGGCTGCGGTGAAAGCCGTGGCCGCCGGCGCCGACCTGCTGCTGATGCCCGCGGACGTGGAGCAGGCGCACGCCGCCATCCTCCAGGCCCTGGCCGCCGGCACCCTTTCGGCCGCCCGGCTCGATGAGGCCGCCCAGCGGGTGGCCACCATGATGATCTGGCATGCCCGGACCTCGCCTCCTGCCGGGACAGCGGCCACAGCTGCCCAGGCAGGAAGCGGTGCACCATTGTCAACGCAGGTCTCGGCGTCGGCCGTCACGGTTCTTTCAGGTCCGTGCAGCGGACCCTTGGTGCCGGGCTCGGTGCGAGTGGCCGGCGGGGGACCGGGGGACCGGGAACGCTTCGAGGCGGCCGCCGCCCGTGCCGGGCTCACGGTTGGATCAGGGCCGCTGGTCAGCCTCATCGGGCCTGGCGGAAAAGCGGCGGGTGGGGACATCGCGGTGGCCCTGGATGCCCCCTGGCCGCTCCAGGACTCAGGCGCGCCGGTCAAGCTGGCGCTGTACGGCCGCACCGACGCGGCCTTCGACGCGCTGGCCGCAGTGCTGGCAGGGAAGGCGCCGGCCCCCGGGAAGCTGCCCGCCGCCGTCGGGCCCTTTCCTGGGGGAACCGGCTGCCCGTAACCCAACTAAGTAGCGCCAAGCGTCGTTCCAGGCGTTCAAAACGACACTTGCCGCTACCCAGTTGGGCGGGACCGCTTTAATGGTCTGGTGCCCATTCTGAATAAAGACATGACCCTCTGCATCTCGCTCTCGGCCCGTCCCAGCAACAACGGGACCCGGTTCCACAACCACCTCTACGGGCAGCTGGACCTGAACTGGATCTACAAGGCGTTCGCGCCCACCAATCTGGAACAGGCCATCGCCGGCGTCCGCGGGCTGGGCATCCGCGGCTGTGCCATCTCCATGCCCTACAAGGAAGACGTCATTGCGCTGGTGGACGAGATGGATCCTTCCGCCAAGGCCATCGACTCGGTGAACACCATCGTCAACACCGGCGGGCACCTCAAGGCGTACAACACCGACTACACCGCGATCGAGCAGCTTCTGGCCGCCAATTCGGTCCCCACGGACTACTCGGTGCTGGTCCTGGGCGCCGGCGGCATGGCCAAGGCAACGGTGGCCGCCCTCCGGGACGCCGGCTTCAGCGACGTCACCGTGATCGCCCGGAACGAGGCTTCGGGACGCGCACTGGCGGACCAGTACGGGTTCAAGTGGCGTGCAGCGCTCGACGGCGGGACGGCTGACCTGATCATCAACGTCACCCCCATCGGCATGGCGGGAGGAGCGGAGGCTGAGGCGCTGTCCTTCCCCGCCGAGGCGATCGACGCGGCACGCCTGGTGTTCGACGTGGTGGCGCTGCCGGCCGAGACGCCGCTGGTCCGCGCCGCCCGGGCGGCAGGAAAGCCGGTCATCACGGGGGCCGAGGTGGCCACCATCCAGGCGCTGGAACAGTTCGTCCTGTACACCGGGGTGCGGCCGACCGCGGAGCAGGTGCGGGCTGCCGAGGAGTTCATGCGGGCCCAGTAGCGGCGTCGCCGGCAGCGCCTAAGCGGGCTGGACGGGCTCCACCACGATGGCCACCCGGTCCTCGCCGATGCGGGTGAGGACCAGGGTGGCCGCCTTGCCGGAACCTTTTTTGGTGTTCTTCCCGCTGGGCAGCAGCTGCTTCCGCAGCTCTTCCGGGGTAACAGCCGTGCCGCGCTTCTTGATGTCCAGCACGGTGATTCCCTCCTGCTTCACCCACGCCTTGAGCGCCTTGACGTTGTAGGGCATGACATCAAGGACTTTGTAGGCCCTGGCGAACGGGGTGGCCACGAGTTCGGGAGCGCAGATGTAGGCGATGTGTTCATCAACCAGGTGCCCGCCAAGCTGCAGCGCCACGTCCGCCACCAGTCCCGCGCGGATTACTGCGCCATCGGGTTCGTAGAGGTAGCCTTCCACCGGTCCCACCGGAGCTGACGGGCCGGCACCGAATTCGTCAGCACTGGCCAGTTCGGCGGGCCCCTGGGAACCCAGGACCAGGGCGGCGCGGCGGACGCCGGGCCTGCGCACGGCGTTGAACCACAGGGTCACCTCCGTGACGTCCCCGGCCACGGACACCCACTGCGCCTCACAGCCTGCGGGAACGGACTCGTGCGGCATGCCCGGGCCCATCTTCACGCCCACCGCCTTCCCCTCCGCGGCCAGCGACTCCACGAATGACAACGGCGGGGAGAACGCCTCAGGATCCCAGATCCGCTTGGTACCGGAGGTGGAGGTGACCCGCCGTGCCGGATCCAGCCAGACGCCGTCGACCCCCTCCAGCGGGACCGCTGCCGCGTCCGCGTGCACCACCGTGGCGTTGGGGAACGGAATGAGGTTTACCGTGGCGCAGGCCGCCGTGGTTTCGTCCATTTCGACCGAGGTGACGTTGATGTCCAGGGAAGCCAGGGCCAGGGAATCGGCGCCCAGGCCGCAGCCCAGGTCCGCCACGTGGCTGATGCCGGCAGCAGCAAACCGCTGCGCGTGGTGTGCGGCCACATTCAGGCGCGTGGCCTGCTCCAGGCCGGCCTGGGTAAAGAGCATTTGGCGCGCGAACTCGCCGAATTTAGCCTCCGCCCTGGTCCGCAGCCGTGACTGGGTGAGGACGGCGGACACGCGCTCGGCGGGGTGTCCGGCCTTGCGAAGCGCGGCATTGAGCTCGAACGAGTCCTCATCCCGGTAGGGGGCCAGGGACGCCAGCAACTCCCAGCCTTCGGGGGTCAACAGCGGTGCAATCTGGTCCTGGGGAGCGTGAGCCATGGGTTCCAGCCTAGTGGAGGAGCACGTGCCGGGATGCGGATACTGTTGAAACCATGGATGAGAGCGCAGCCCCCGGGGCCACCGGCGACCACGAGCCCAGGAACCGCGGTCCTGCCCGGTTTGCCCGTCCCGTCCTGATCGTGGCGTCCGTGGTGGCCGTGGTCTGCATCGCCCTGCTGGTGATCATTTTCCTGCTGGACACGTTCAATGCCACCGTCTATTCGGTGGGCGGCAAGGACATCCAGGACAAGACGCAGGAGGCCCAGGATATCCGCGGGGTGTACGACGGCGCCCGGGCGGGGAGCATCTTCTTCCTCGTTACTGCGCTGCTCGCCGCGGCAGCGGCCGGCTGGGTGCTCTACCGGGCAGGGAAGCAGGGCGGTGGCGAGGCCGACGGCGGCGAGGACGTGGACTTCGACGACCTGGGCCGTTAGGCGCGCCTTCCGCCCGGCGGCCCGGCGTCGTCGGAACCGAAAACAATGTACGCCCATGACGAAACGTTGGCACTCACCTTGACCGAGTGCTAACCCTTACATAGAGTCTTCATTAGCACTCTCCCTAGGAGGGTGCTAACACATGAAGAGCTGCCAGCCAGGCTGCTGCCGGCACCGCGACGACGGTTTGCCAGCTACGGCGGAAAGCTTTCCAGTCCACGAATTTGCTGACGAAAAGGAGAGGTCCGAGTGTCGGTCTCTATTAAGCCTCTTGAGGATCGTATTGTTGTTCGCCCGCTCGAAGCCGAGCAGACCACGGCTTCCGGCCTGGTCATCCCGGACTCCGCCCAGGAGAAGCCGCAGGAAGGCGAAGTTGTTGCAGTAGGCCCCGGCCGCTTCGAAGACGGCAACCGCGTTCCCGTTGACGTAGCCGTTGGCGACGTCGTCATCTACTCCAAGTACGGCGGAACCGAAGTCAAGACCGGCGGCACCGAGTACCTGGTGCTGTCGGCCCGCGACGTGCTGGCAATCGTCGTCAAGTAACTCTTCCGGATCCCCGTGCCGCCGGCCATGCTTACGCTGGCCGGCAGCGCGGGGCTCTGTCTTTGAAAGGACAAAACCATGGCAAAGCAGCTTGCGTTTGATGACGCTGCCCGCCGGGCCCTTGAGGCCGGCATCGATAAGCTCGCGAACACCGTCAAGGTGACGCTCGGCCCCCGCGGCCGCAACGTCGTCCTGGACAAGAAGTGGGGCGCACCCACCATCACGAACGACGGCGTCACCATCGCCCGCGAAGTGGAACTGGACGATCCCTACGAAAACCTCGGCGCGCAGTTGGCCAAGGAAGTAGCCACCAAGACCAACGATGTTGCCGGCGACGGCACCACCACCGCCACGGTCCTGGCCCAGGCACTGGTCAAGGAAGGCCTGCGCAACGTGGCAGCCGGCGCTGCCCCCGGCCAGATCAAGCGCGGCATCGAGGTCGCGGTGGAAGCCGTGGCCGCGCGCCTGCTGGAGAACGCCCGTCCCGTCGAAGGCACCCAGGTGGCCAGCGTCGCCGCGATCTCCGCGCAGAGCGACGAGATCGGCGAGCTTCTCGCCGAGGCCTTCGGGAAGGTGGGCAAGGATGGCGTTATCACCATCGAAGAGTCCTCCACCACGCAAACCGAGCTGGTCCTCACCGAGGGCATGCAGTTCGACAAGGGCTACCTGTCCCCGTACTTCGTCACTGACGCGGAACGCCAGGAAGCAGTCCTCGAGGACGCGCTCATCCTGATCAACCAGGGCAAGATCTCCTCGATCCAGGAATTCCTGCCGCTGCTCGAAAAGGCACTGCAGAGCTCCAAGCCGCTGTTCATCATCGCCGAGGACGTTGAGGGCGAGGCCCTGTCCACGCTGATCGTCAACCGCATCCGCGGCACCCTGAATGTGGTTGCCGTCAAGGCTCCGGGCTTCGGTGACCGACGCAAGGCCATGCTGCAGGACATCGCCACCCTCACCGGTGCACAGGTTGTGTCCCCGGAACTGGGCCTGAGCCTGGACACCGTTGGCCTGGAGGTGCTGGGTACCGCCCGCCGCATCACCGTCACCAAGGACAACACCACCATCGTTGACGGCGCCGGAACGGCCGAGGACGTCTCCGCCCGCGTTGCCCAGCTCCGCGCCGAGCTGACCCGCACCGACTCCGACTGGGACCGCGAAAAGCTCCAGGAGCGCCTGGCCAAGCTGGCCGGCGGCATCGGCGTCATCAAGGTCGGTGCTGCCACCGAGGTTGAGCTGAAGGAAAAGAAGCACCGCATCGAGGACGCCGTGTCCTCCACCCGCGCTGCCCTCGAAGAAGGCATCGTAGCCGGCGGCGGCTCCGCCCTGATCCACGCCCTGAAGGCACTGGATGAGGACGCTTCGGTGAAGGCCCTCGAAGGCGATGCTGCGGCAGCTGTCGGTATTGTCCGCCGTGCACTGGTGCAGCCGCTGCGCTGGATCGCCCAGAACGCCGGGTTCGACGGCTACGTGGTCACCTCCAAGGTTGCCGACCTCGAGACCAACAACGGCTTCAACGCCAAGTCCGGCGAGTACGAGGACCTGATCGGCGCCGGCGTTATCGACCCCGTCAAGGTCACCCGGGCAGCCCTCCGCAACGCGGCGTCCATCGCCGCCCTGGTTCTCACCACCGAGACCCTGGTCGTAGAGAAGCCGGCCGAAGAGGACGAGCACGCAGGCCACAGCCACTAGTCCCCACCGTCTCCCTAACCTCGCTTCGCTCGGTCAGGGAACCCTGACGGCGTGGGCCCAGCTCTGTGGCTTAAAAGGCTGGTCCGGCATCTGCCGGGCCAGCCTTTTTCACGCCCTTCGCAGGACGCCGGGCTACGTCGCCCCCATCTCTGCCGTTTCAACCCCGCCCGCAGGCTCGTACACCAGTGACACCGCTCCCTTGGGGAAGCTGCGCGCCGGCTCGGCGAGACGGAACGAGGATGGAACCGTGCCGGCGTCGAAAAGGCGCTTGCCCTGCCCGAGGGTGACCGGATAAAGCCAGAGGTGCAGCCGGTCCAGGACGCCTGCCGCGAGCAGCGAGCGGATGAGGACTCCGCTGCCGAACATGTGCATCTGCTGGTAGTCGTCCCTGAGGCTCCCCGCCGCCGCGGCGTCCGGCAGCACCGTGGTCCCTGCCCAGGAGGGGTCCTTCAGGGATGCTGACACGACAAACTTAGGCACCCGGTTGAGCGTGTCGGCAATGTCCCCGGACTGGTGCGGCCAGTAGGCGGCAAAGATGTCGTAGGTTTTCCGGCCGAGCAGGAGGGCGTCCATCTTTTCGATCTCCGCGCCAATGGCCGCACCGGATTCGTCGTCGGATACCGGTGCCTGCCAGCCGCCGAACGCGAATTCTCCTTCGGGGTCTTCTTCCCGGCCGCCGGGCGCCTGGTAGACGCCGTCAAGGGTAACGAACAGGTTCGCGACGATGATTCCCATGGGTCCAGTGTGGAAGCCTGGTCCGGGCCTGTCCAGCATGTGCGTGGCAGGATGGTGCCATGCTGCTCCTTGAGCTTGTGGAAACCACGAAGGCCGTCTCCTCCACCCGCTCCCGGCTGGCGAAAGTGGATGCGCTGGCCCAGCTGCTGCGCCGGCTTGAGCCCGCGGAGATCCCGACGGCGGTCGGCTTGCTCAGTGCCAAGCCCCGCCAGGGACGCGTGGGCGTGGGCTGGAGCGCCGTGGCAGCGGCCAAGGCGGAGCCAGCCGCGGAGCCAAGTCTCAGCGTGGCCGACCTTGATGCCGCGCTGGACCGGCTGCTCGGTACAGCGGGGACCGGAGCAGGCGCGGAGCGCGCAGCGACGCTCCGGAAACTGATGGCGGCAGCCACCGGGCCGGAGCAGTCTTTCATCGCAGGTGTCCTGCTCGGCGAATTGCGCACGGGCGCCCTGGAAGGAGTGCTGACGGACGCCGTGGCCCGCGCGTCGGGGAAGCCCGTCCAAGCCGTACGGCGTGCGGCCATGCTCTCCGGGGACCTCGGCGGCACCGCCCTGCTGGCAATCACGGGCACCGAAGCCGAGCTTGACGCCGTCGGCCTGGTGGTTGGCCGTCCCGTGCTGCCCATGCTCGCCGCCACCGCAACGAGTCCAGGCGCAGCGCTGGAGGCCACGGGGGAGGCCTCGGTGGAATATAAGCTCGACGGCGCCCGCATCCAGGTGCACCGGAGCGGAGGCGATGTCAGTATCTACACCCGCAACCTGGCCGACGTGACCCACAGGCTTCCCGAGGTGGTGGAGGTGGTGGGCGGGCTGCCGCTGCGGGACGTGATCCTTGACGGCGAGACCCTTGCCCTGGACGAGGAAGGCGGCCCGCGGCCCTTCCAGGAAACGATGGCGCGGTTTGGTGCTGATGCAGCACGGGAAACGGTGCTGCATCCATGGTTCTTCGACGTGCTCCACATCGATGGGCGGGACCTGCTCGACGAGCCGCTGTCAGCGCGGATCAGCGTGCTTGAGCGCATCGCCCCGGAACACCGGATCCCGGGGGAGGTCACGGCTGATCCGGCCGTCGCCGAACGCGTGTCGCAGGATGCCCTTGCCGCCGGCCACGAGGGGGTGGTGGTGAAGGCGATCGGATCCACCTATGCGGCCGGCCGCCGCGGATCCAACTGGGTAAAGGTCAAGCCCGTCCTCACCTACGACCTGGTGGTGCTCGCCTGCGAATGGGGGTCGGGGCGGCGTACCGGGATGCTCTCGAACCTGCACCTCGGGGCCCACGACCCCAAGGGGGAATTTGGCGAGCCCGGCGGCTACGTGATGGTGGGCAAGACCTTTAAGGGCCTTACCGATGAACTGCTGCGCTGGCAGACCGGAAGGTTCCAGGAGCTTGAAGTGAGGCGAACCACCGGCACCGTGTGGGTCGAGCCGGTCACCGTCGTCGAAATCGCGATCGACGGTGTGCAGCAGTCGCCTCGGTACCCTGGCGGCATCGCCCTGAGGTTTGCCCGCGTCAAGCGCTACCGCGACGATAAAACCCCAGGTGAAGCGGACACCATCCAGACCCTGCGCGCCCTGCTGCGGCCATAGCCGAAAGGCGTTGATCCTGCCTAGCCGCGGTTTCCGCTGCGCTGGTGCCTAAGGCTACGTGCCACTCCGTCGGGCAGCCGCCGTGTAATCATCCGGTAAAAGAGCAAAACTGCCAGGGCGGACACCACGATGCCCACAAGGTTGAGCAGCAGTTGGAGGGCGGAGCCGGCCGCCTTCTGGTACTCACCCAGCACCATAGCCACCGCTACGTACCCCGCAGCAGGCACGGTGGTCACGGAGATGAAGACGCCGATCAGCGCCGCGGAACGCCGGCCGATGATGGAAAGCATTCCGGCGATCCCGGCCAGCACGGCAACGATCAGTGAATACGGGCCCGGATGGTAGATGAATTCGACGGCCGAGCCCTTGTCCAGGGCATCGCGGGGGAAGAGGCCGAGCGGGACCGAAAGCCATGCCGTCAGCGCTGCCAGGAGCATGGCAACAGGGAATCCGACGCCCAACGCAACTGCGGCGCGCCGCCCAAGCCTCCACTGCTTCGTGGCAAGCGAGACGGCGAGGGCTGCCAACGGTCCGAACTCAGGCCCGACCGCCATGGCGCCAACAATCGCAATGGGTGAATCGGTCACGATGCCAATCCCGGCGAGCTGGGTTGCCAGCACCAGGAAAGCGAGGAAGTTCCACGTCAGCCGGGAATCCTCACCCGTTTGCAGTGTCACGTCGTCCCAGATCACCGCGTCCGCGCCGTCCCCGGGGGCGGCACGCTCGGCCCGGTCGGCGTTTTTGGACAGGACGAATTCCGGCGCGGTCATGGCAATGGATCCCACGTCCCGAACCTTCAGGATTTCCAGCTTCTCGAGCAGTTCCTCCACTGACTCCCGGGCGATCAGGACCTCTATGACATCGCCCTCCGGCACTACGGCCGCGCCGGGAACCAACACCACTTCCGCTGTGCTGCGCTGGTCACGGCAGGTCTCCAGGGCCACGGCGGACAGGTCCCCGGGCACACAAATCCGCAATTGGACCACCATGCGGGCTCCCTTCCATGGATGGGCCCAGCATAGTTTGTCCACCGCCGATTCGCCCCGGCAAACGGCACACTGGCTGCGCCTGTTCAAACGCCTGCTGCCCGCCGCCGTCGTGGTGATCCTTGGGGTGCTGGCCGGCACGTGGCTGATTCTGCCCCAGGGCCGTTGGCCCGAGGTCCTCGACCAGGCCTGGGCGTCCCTCGTTTACCGCCAGAACTGGCTCGTGGCGGACGCTGCAGTGGACTACTAAGCACAGGACCACGCCGGTGCCAGCCCGCTGCAGCACTTCTGGTCCCTGTCCATCCAGGGCCAGGTATTCATCCTGTGGCCGCTGATCCTTGCCGCCACCCCTGCGCTGCTGAACTGGCTGCGCCGGATTCCCCGCCTGCGCCGGCTGACCTACCCGGGCTGCTGGCAGTGGTTTTCGGGGCTGTGTTCGCGGTGTCCCTGGCCTACTCCATTGACCAGACCGCCACCCACCAGGCCTACGCCTACTTCGACACCCGCGCCCGGCTCTCTGGGAGTTTGCGCTTGGGTCTTTGCTGGCGCTGGCGTTGCCCTACCTCAAGCCCGGCCGGGTCCTGCGGGTGGCCCTGGGCTGGGCCGGCCTGGTGGCGATGGTTTCCTGCGGACTGGTCCTGAGCGTTGACCGGTCTTTTCCGGGATACGTGGCGCTGTGGCCCACGCTGGCTGCGGCCGCGATCATCATGGCGGGCCAGGCCGGCAGCCGTTTCGGCGTGGACCGGCTCCTCAGCAGCCGGGCCGCCGTGGCACTGGGCGACAACTCGTACGCCCTGTACCTGTGGCACTGGCCCGTCCTGGTGCTTGGGCTGGCGGCCACCGGGGTGGAGGGGCCGAACCTTAAGCAGGGCCTGGTCGTCATTGCTGCCTCAGTCGTGCTTGCTGTCCTGACCACCCGCTTTGTGGAAAGGCCGTTGCGCGACTGGCACTGGCCCAAGCTCCGGGCCTGGCGCACCGCCGTCGTCATCATCGCGTGCGGTGCCGTGCTGGCAGGGCCCGTCGCTGTTTGGCAGACGTCGCTCACCGCTGAGCAAAGCGCGACGGCGGCACAACCGCGGGAGCTCACGCCCGGGGCCCTGGCACTCACCCCCGGAAACGAAAACACTCCCGCTCCCAGGGCTCGACCCATCGCAGGGCCCACCGCCCTGGACAACGACTGGGCCGGCATCGACTCGCCCTGCACAGGAGCCAACGCCACCAGCGATCCCATCCTGGAGGGCTGCCGGCAGGAGCTCCCGGAGGAACCGGCTTCCAAGCGCATCGTGCTCCTGGGAGACTCCCACGCCCAGCAGTATCTTGCTGCGCTGGCGCTGGCGGCTGCCCGGGGCTGGGAACTGGTGACCCTCCTGATGCCCGCCTGCCGGTTCGGCGCGGACTCGCAGGCCAGGAACGCCGAGTGCAACGCCTACAACAGGGCAAGTGCGGCCTACGTTCTGGAACACCTGCCGGATGCGGTGTTCACCGTGGCGTCGCTGACCCATGAGGACGCCCCATTCGAAACCGAAGTGCCTGGCTACCTCGACGGCGTGAAGCCGTTCGCTGATGCCGGGATTGAGATCGTGGGCATCCGCGACAACCCGCGGTTCACCTTCAACATGCCCCAGTGCGCCCAGCGGAACGGCGCCGAGGCCACCGCCTGCAATCCGTCACTGGCCGAGTCCCTGGTGGAACCGTCGCCCCTGGAGGACTACCGGGGACAACTGCCGGGGCTGCACCTTATGGACATGAGCGACTTCATTTGCGCGCGCGGAGTCTGCCCGGCCGTGGTGGGGAACGTGTACGTCTACAAAGACGACAACCACCTCACCAGGACCTACGTGGAAACCATGATCCCGATGTTTGAACAGCGGCTGCTGGCTGCCACCGGCTGGAGTTGAGTGGGGTTGCTCACATTGCGGGTCTGGAATAGGGGGATCGGCGCCGAGGTTCTAATATTTACTCAATACTTTCTGCCCCCGGAACGCCGTCGTGCATGGCGGTCCCGCAGGATCCTCTGCACAGGCCAGTTCCGTAATAACGGGCTGGTCATCGGCTGCAACCCCTACCCGTGACCCAGCAACCAAGGTAAGAGGCGCACTCATGACCGAGCCCGAACACAATCCCTTTGGCTTTATCGGCCTGACCTACGACGACGTCCTGCTCCTGCCGGGCCACACGGACGTCATCCCGTCCGAGGCAGACACCTCCTCGCGGATTTCCAAGCGGATCACCGTGCAGACGCCGCTGCTTTCCGCCGCAATGGACACGGTCACGGAGTCCCGCATGGCAATCGCGATGGCCCGCCAGGGCGGCCTGGGCGTGGTGCACCGCAACCTGTCGATCGCCGACCAGGCGGACCAGGTGGACCGGGTCAAGCGGAGCGAGTCCGGGATGATCACCAACCCGCTGACCATCCGCCCCGAGGCCACGCTGCGGGAACTGGACGATCTCTGCGCCCACTACCGCGTTTCCGGGCTGCCCGTGGTGGATGAGGACAACCGCCTGCTGGGCATCGTCACCAACCGCGACACCCGCTTTGTACCGGAGTCCGACTTCCCGCTGCGGCTGGTCAGCGACGTCATGACCAAAATGCCCCTGGTCACCGGGCACGTGGGAATCAGCCGCGAGGAAGCCTCGCATAAGCTGGCCACCAACAAGATCGAAAAGCTCCCGCTCGTGGACGAGCAGGGCCGGCTCAAGGGCCTGATCACCACCAAGGACTTCACCAAGGCCGAGCAGTACCCGCTGGCCACCAAGGACGACGAGGGCCGGCTTCGCGTTGGCGCCGCCATCGGCTTCTTCGGTGACGGCTGGGAGCGGGCCATGACGCTCGTGGACGCCGGCGTCGACGCCCTGTTCGTGGACACTGCCAACGGGCACTCCCAGGGTGTGCTGGACATGATCCGGCGCCTGAAGTCTGATCCCGTTGCTGCGCACGTGGACATTATTGGCGGCCAGGCTGCCACCCGTGAAGGCGCCCAGGCGCTGATCGACGCCGGCGCCGACGGCATCAAGGTGGGTGTGGGGCCCGGTTCCATCTGCACCACCCGCGTGGTGGCCGGCGTCGGCGTCCCGCAGATCACCGCCATCTACGAATCCGCCAAGGCCGCCATCCCGGCCGGCGTTCCGCTGATCGCCGACGGCGGCCTGCAGTACTCCGGCGACATCGGCAAGGCGCTGGTGGCCGGAGCCGACACCGTCATGCTGGGATCACTCCTGGCAGGCTGCGACGAGTCCCCCGGCGACCTGATCTTCGTCAACGGGAAGCAGTTCAAGTCCTACCGGGGCATGGGGTCCCTGGGCGCCATGCAGTCGCGCGGCAAGAACACGTCCTACTCCAAGGACCGTTACTTCCAGGCCGACGTGTCCGGCGACGACAAGCTGATCCCGGAAGGCATTGAAGGCCGCGTGGCATACCGTGGCCCGTTGTCCTCCGTGGCGTACCAACTGGTGGGCGGCCTGCGGCAGACCATGTTCTACACGGGCGCGCCCACCATTCCTGAGCTGAAGGTCCGCGGCAAGTTTGTCCGGATCACCTCGGCCGGGCTCAAGGAATCGCACCCGCACGACATCCAGATGACCGTCGAGGCGCCGAACTACGGCTCCAGGTAGGTGAGGATGGCTCATTCCCGCTGATATGAGGTGAACAGCCTGAACAAGCTGATACAGCGTGAACAAGAGGAGGCGGGAATTGTCCCCGCCTCCTTTTGTTGTATCCAGCAGCGGCTGCGCTGCCTCGCTGGCTAGCCCGCCCACCCCTTCAAGGTACGGCCCGGCACTAGGCTGATTCCATGCCCCCATCACGCCATCCGGCGGAACTGACACCTAAACGCGAACCGCAAAAGCGGCTTGCCCTGCGCCCATATGCCAAGGCCGTGGCGCAGGTCCTCCGCGTCAGCTTCCGCGCGTCACCGGGCGCGGTGGTGATGAAGGTGCTCGGCTCGTTGATCTCAGCCGTGCTGCCGCTGGTCACCACCTACTTTGCGTCCCTCACCACCTCAGCTTTGGCGGCAGCCTACGGCGGCGACGACGAAGCGGGGCGCCGCGCCGTGGTCTACGTGATTGTCACCGCAGCGCTGGGTCTCTTTTGGGGCGCTTTCAACAGCATTGACCGGTACATCCAGCAGCTGATGAGTTTCAAGGTGGGTGCCATCGTTGGCGACCAGATGTACGAGCGCTTCCTGGCCCTCGAATTCTGGCGCTACGACGACAAGGAGACAGTGGACCTCTACGACCGCGCCAAGCGGTTTTCGGATTCCTATGCCCGCGTCCTGGACCGCATCGCCGCTATCTTTACGCAGCTCGTCTCCGTCATCCTGGCCATCGGCGCCCTGTTGCTGGTCAGCTGGTGGATTGCCGTGATCGTCCTGGTGGCGATCGTGCCCAGCGTGTACCTGCAGTTCAAGCTGTCCAGGGAGCAGATTGCGCATTGGAACACGCAGGTGGATTCACGCCGCCAGCGCCGGATGATCGAAACCAACCTCCTCCGGCCCCAGCACATTGCCGAGATGCGGCTCTATGGCATTGTCGGATTCCTCATGGACCTTCGTTCCCGGCTCCGCGATGCTGACGAGCGGCGCCGCCTCGACTACCAGCGGCGCTACATCCCCAGGCAGTTGGCCGCAGACGCGCTGCAGTACGGTGCGGAGGTGGTCTCGCTGATCTGGGTGGTAGGCCAGATCATCGCACGCGCCCAGCCGGTGGGCCAGTTCCTGTACGTGCAGCAGATCGTCAGCCGCGCCCTGTCCACGGCAAACAACCTTGTGTCCTCCCTGAGCTCCATCGACGAGGACCTCGCCAACCTCAAGGACTACGAGCTGTTCATGGCCATGCCCGTGCCCTCGGAACATGCGCCGCCGCTCCTGGAGGCGCCCAAGGAAGTGGAACTGAAGGACATCCGCTTTACGTACACCGGCAGCGACATTGAGGTGATTCGCGGCATCAGCATGACCATCCGCCAAGGCCAGCACATCGCCATCGTGGGGGAGAACGGCGCCGGCAAATCAACGCTCATCCGTATCCTCGCGGGCCTCTACCGTCCGGACTCCGGACAGGTACTGCTCGACGGCGTGGACCTGGCCGCCGTCGACGTCACCTCCTGGCACCGGCACCTGGCGGTGCTCAGCCAGGAGTTCCTGAAGTACGAGTTCGCTACGGCGGCCGAAAACATCTACTTCGGCGACGTGGAAAGCCGGCGCGACGACGGGCGGATCCGGCGTGCAGCCGCTGACGCGGAGGCCCTCGAGTTCATCAACAAGCTGCCCAACGGCCTGGACAACCATGTCAGCAACTGGATGGAAGACCCCCGGGGCCGGAAGGGCAGTGGCCTCTCCGGCGGCCAGTGGCAGCGCCTTGCCATGGCCCGGAATTTCTACCGTGACGCGTCCTTCATGGTGATGGATGAGCCCACGTCCGCCATCGACGCCCTCGCAGAGCACAGAATCTTCACCCGCCTCTTCGCTGACCGCAGCAGCACCATCATCGCCATCAGCCACCGCCTCGCAACCATCGAAAAAGCAGACGTCGTGTACATGCTGGAGGACGGGCAGATCGTCGAACAGGGTACGCACAAAGAACTGGTGGCCCGGCGCGGCAGGTACTTCCGGATGTTCGAGTCCCAGCTGACCGTCGACGAACCGACAGGAACTTAGGCCTCCACCACAGTGGTGCGGACCCGGGCCACTGTGGGCCGCGGCGGAACGCTGCTGAATCCGAATGTCACTGGAGGCCGGATCGGAGCCAGTACGCCGGCGTCGGCGCCTTCCCAGGTGACGACGGCGGAGGTCAGGTGGTGCAGGTCGGTCACCCCATAAAACTCCTCCCTGCCGCTGCCCGCGGTGCCGTACGTGCGGGCGCCGGGGGCTGCCAGGGCTGCCAGGGGATTGACGGCGCTGAGCCAGCGGGGATGGACCGCAAGGCCGTGCGGGACCGTCCTCAGGACAGAACCAAGGAGGGTCCTCGGTCCCGTGGCCGCCCGGATCGCCAGCGGGCCGGCGTCGACCGTCAACGTGCGCCCGGCGAGCGTGGCGGATACGTCCACCACCTGCACCTCGTCAAAGCTGTAGGTTGCCGCGATGAAGCCAGCGACTTCGGGTGTCGGTGCCAGCAGCAGACGGTGCCCCCAGGGCTGCTGCACCATGACATCGGCGACGGATCCGAAAGGGGAGTCCTCCCAGATTCCCACCACCGCGCGCAGCCCGGAAGCAGTGCCAATGCCGGCGATACGCCCATCGAAGATCCAGCGGCTGCCCATCGGTCAACTCTAGCCACCAGGACAACACAACTGCTGGGATAACCTAGAGCAGTGACTTATGAGATCGAGATCGGCCGTGGCAAGCGTGGGCGTCGTGCCTACTCCCTGGATGACATTGCAATCGTCCCCAACCGTCGCACCCGCGACCCCAAGGACGTCTCCGTCTCCTGGCAGATCGACGCGTACAAGTTCGACATGCCCGTGATCGCTGCCCCGATGGACTCGGCCATGTCGCCGCAGACCGCCATTGCGCTTGGCCGGCTGGGAGGCCTGGGCGTGCTTGACCTGGAAGGCCTGTGGACCCGCTACGAGGATCCGCAGCCCATCCTCGATGAGATCGCGGCATTGCAGGACGAGACCAACAGCCCCGCCGTCACCGGACGGATGCAGGAGCTGTACCTGGCGCCCATCCAGCCCGACCTCATCACGTCCCGCCTGGCTGAGATCCGCGAGGCTGGCGTCACGGTTGCCGGTTCCCTCACCCCCCAGCGCACCCAGGAACACTACAAGACGGTCCTTGCCGCCGGTGTGGACATCTTCGTCATCCGGGGCACGACCGTATCCGCCGAGCACGTCTCCAAGGACCATGAGCCGCTGAACCTCAAGCAGTTCATCTACGAACTCGACGTCCCCGTCATCGTGGGCGGCGCGGCTGGCTACACTCCGGCGCTGCACCTCATGCGCACCGGTGCCGCGGGCGTGCTGGTGGGCTTCGGCGGCGGCGCAACCACCACCACGCGCCGCGCCCTTGGCATCCACTCGCCCATGGCCTCCGCCATTTCGGACGTCGCTGCCGCCCGCCGGGACTACATGGACGAGTCCGGGGGCCGTTACGTGCACGTGATTGCCGACGGCGGCATGGGCACTTCGGGTGACATCGTCAAGGCGATCGCCATGGGCGCCGACGCCGTCATGCTCGGCAGCGCCCTGGCCAGGGCAGAGGAGGCGCCGGGCAAGGGCTGGCACTGGGGCCAGGAAGCCCACCACACGGAGCTCCCGCGCGGTGACCGCGCCAACGTCGGCACGGTGGGGCCGCTGGAGGAGGTCCTCTTCGGACCGGGCCACCACACCAACGGCACGTCCAACCTTATTGGCGCCCTGCGGCGCTCCATGGCGACCACCGGCTATTCGGACCTGAAGGAATTCCAGCGGGTCGACGTCGTCGTGTCGCCTTACGCAGGAAACTGACGCGCCGGGCAGGGCGGGGTGGGCACCCTGCCGCCCTGCCCAAAGCACGCCACTAGCAAGTAGTGTGGGCTTACTACCGGCACACGAGGCACTGGAGGCGTTCAATGAAGAGTGTTCCTGCAAATGGCGGGGCCCTTGGCCCGGAGGCCCGGGAAGCATCCATCCAGCGGCTGCGCGCCACCACGGAACCCGGCCAGGAACTGGACATCCTGATCGTGGGGGGCGGCATCGTTGGCGCGGGAGCGGCGCTGGATGCCGTCACCCGTGGGTTGAGCGTCGGCATCGTCGAGGCCAGCGACTGGGCTGCCGGCACGTCCTCCAGGTCGTCCAAACTGATCCACGGCGGCCTGCGCTACCTGGAAATGCTGGACTTCGCCCTGGTCAAGGAAGCCCTGCAGGAACGCGGGCTGCTGCTGTCCGAGCTCGCCCCGCACCTGGCCAGGCCGGTGCCGTTCCTGTATCCGCTCACCAAGCCGTTCATCGAGCGGCCCTATGTGGGCGCCGGCATCGCACTGTACGACGCCATGTCCATCTCCAGCGGACATAGCCGCGGCGTGCCGTTCCACAAGCACCTGAGCAAGCGCGGCACCCTGCGCGCGGCCCCCAGCCTGAAAAACGACGCGTTCGTCGGGTCCATCCGGTACTACGACGGCCAGGTGGATGACGCGAAATATGTGGCAAACCTGGTCCGTACCGCTGCCCACTACGGCGCCCACGCCGTGAACCAGATGGCGGTGGTGGACTTCCTGCGCGAGGGGGAGCGGGTGGTCGGAGCCAAGGTGGAGAACCGCGAGGACGGGACGCAGTTCAGCATCCGCGCCAAGCAGGTCATCAACGCGACCGGCGTATGGACCGACGAAACCCAAGCAATGGTGACCGACCGGGGCCAGTTGAAGGTCCGCGCCTCCAAGGGCATCCACCTGGTGGTTCCCCGCGACCGCTTCCAGTCAACCGTGGGGCTCATCCTGCGCACCGAGAAGTCGGTGCTGTTCGTCATCCCGTGGGGACGGCACTGGATCATCGGCACTACGGACACTGACTGGCACCTGGACAAGGCCCACCCCGCCGCTTCCAGCAAGGACATCGACTACGTCCTGGAACATGTCAACCAGGTGCTGAAGCGCCCACTGACCAGGGAGGACGTTGAAGGCGTCTATGCAGGCCTGCGGCCGCTGCTGGCCGGCGAAAACGACTCCACCGCCAAGCTCTCCCGCGAGCACGTGGTGGCGCACCCGGTTCCCGGCCTGGTGGTGGTGGCCGGCGGCAAGTGGACCACCTACCGCGTCATGGCGAAGGATGCTGTGGACGAGGCCACCCGCACCATGGACGAACGTGTCCCGCCCAGCTGCACAGAAACCATCCCGCTGCTGGGAGCCAGCGGCTTCCGTGCGGCGTGGAACCGCCGGAACCGCACCGCCGAGGAATCCGGGGTGCACGTGGCGCGGATCGAGCACCTGCTCAACCGATACGGATCAATGACCCCCGAAGTCCTGGCCATCATCGCGCAGAACCCGGAGCTGGCCGAGCCCATCCCGGGGGCCGACGACTACCTGCAGGCCGAAGCCGTCTACGCCGCCACGCACGAAGGTGCCCGCCACGTGCAGGACGTCCTCACGCGGCGCACCCGGATTTCCATCGAGGCCTGGGACCGCGGCGTGTCCGCCGCCCCCGTTGTCGCTAAACTGATGGGTGACGTCCTTGGCTGGAGTGACGCACAGCGTGAAAACGAGGTCCGCCACTACATCGCCCGCGTGGAAGCTGAACGCCTCAGCCAGCAACAGCCGGACGACGAATCCGCAGACGCCGCCCGCCTGGGCGCGGAAGACATCGTGCCCTTGCGCTGAGGGGCCGTTCGCCCCGCACTGCTGACTGAAGGGATACGCCTTGGCGGAACCACTTGACCCGTACGACGCCCACCTCACCACTGCCGACATGGTGATACTGGAGCTGGAGGCGAAGGACAAGACCGACGCCACCAACCAGCTGGCAGAACGGCTGCACGCTGCCGGGCGGATCTCGGATCTGGACGGGTTCCTGAAGAACGTCAACGCCCGGGAGCACCAACTGGCCACGGGGCTCCCGGGCGGTATCGGACTGCCGCACGCGCGCAGCGAATTCGTCTCCCAAACCTCCATCGCCGTCGGGATCGCCAAATACGGCCACGCGCTGGACTTCGGGGCTGCGGACGGCCCCGCCACGGTCATACTGCTGATTGCCACCCCGGCCAGCTCCTTTTCGGACCACCTGGAAGTGCTGGCCACCCTGGCGCGCTCGCTCTCCAAGGAATCCTTCCGTGAATCCCTGCGGCGCGCCTACGACGCCGAAGTGATCGCCGAGCTCATCAACTCAAGCCTGGTGTTCTTCGACCACTAGGCAGGCCCGGTCCCGAGCCAGGGCCCGGCCGTCCTTGCGTTTAGTTGTTCTACAGAAGTACGAAGTACGGTTAAGACGTGTGGAAAACAGCCCTTAAGCCCCGATGGATCGCAGGCTTTATCTTCGCGATCGCTCTGTCCGGGGTCTTCGTGCTGCTGAGCCAGTGGCAGTTCGGCCGCTCCACCCAACCCGAAGCGCCGGTCAATCCGGCCACCGAGCAGGTCCAGCCGCTCACAAGCACGCTCCAGCCGGGTGAGTTCTTCCACGGCAGTGTTGCAGACCAGATGGTCACCGCCGAGGGAACGTACAGTCCCGATAAGCAAGTGCTGGTTCCAGGCAGGCTCCACGACGGAAAGAGCGGCTACTGGGTAGTTTCGGCCTTTGCCGTCAACGGCGCCCCCGCCCTGAACGGAGCCGCCGCTTCGCCGCAGACCTGGATCCCGGTGGCACGCGGGTGGGTGGCGGAACCCGGGGACGCGGCAGCACCGCCGTCGGGCCTTGTTGAACTGACCGGGCGGCTGCTGCCGTCCGAAGCGCCGGTGGGAGGGAAAGCGCCCAAGCCGGGGGAGGCCTCGGCGGTTTCCGTGGCCGAACTCATCAACTACTGGGACGTGAGCAGCTACCCGGGCTTCGTGTCGGCGACCGCGGAAGTGGTGGGCGGCCAGGACGTCAGCGCCGCCGCCGTCCCGGGGAACCTCCTGCCGCTGGACATCGGTCCCCAGCCCCCGGCGCAGCACATTAACTGGCTCAACCTTTTCTACTCCATCGAGTGGGTCGTCTTCGCCGGCTTCGCCCTCTTCATCTGGTGGCGCCTTGTCAAGGACGACTACCACCGGGACCTCGAGGAGGCCCTCGACGAGGCCCAGGATTCCGCCACCGCAGAACAACAGCCCGACCCCCAGCAGCCTGAACACCAGCAGCAGCCTGACCCACACCAGCAGAAGGTACAGCCATGATTGATCCGAAACCGGCCACCCCCTCGTCGCAGGCATCCGGCGCCAAGACTTCCGGGAAAAAGCGCCGCTTCGGCGGTACCGAGGCCCAGATCCGGTCGGCCCTGAAGTTCTACAAGGTCATGGCCTACCTCACGGGTTCCATGCTGCTCTTGCTCTGTGCCGAGCTGGTGGCCCGGTATGGCTTCGGGCAGTACTTGTTCGCCGGCGGCACCAACGCGGCCACCGGTCAGCCGTTCGGCTTCGGATTCTCCGACGCAGAGCCGGCGGGGGTGCTTAACGGCGTGAACGTCTCGGTCACAGTGCTGATCGTGCACGGCTGGATGTACGTGGTCTACCTGATCTCAAACTTCCGGCTCTGGTCCCTGATGCGCTGGCCGTTCCTGAAGCTGGTCCTGCTGGCACTTGGCGGCGTTGTGCCGTTCCTGTCCTTCATCGTCGAGAAGAAGTTCCACGCCGAGGTGGAGGCCGAGCTGGCCGCCAATCCGCAGGCCCCACAGCGCTACTGAACAGGTTGCGGGGTACAGACGTCTCCGGGCGTTCTGCAGGCGTCTGCTGCGTCACAGCGCGGCTTCCCAAGGTGCGCCGGTGCAAGGGCGCAAAGTAGGCTGTTACGGTGACTACTCCCACTGCATCCCAGACTTCCCAGAAGCCGGTGCTGGTTGTTGATTACGGTGCCCAGTACGCGCAGCTGATTGCCCGCCGCGTCAGGGAAGCGAATGTGTATTCGGAAGTGGTTCCGCATACTTACTCCACCGAGCAACTCCTGGCCAAGAATCCCGCCGCCATCATCCTGTCCGGCGGACCTTCCAGCGTTTATGCCGACGGCGCCCCGAGCGTGGGTGCCGACCTTTTCGAAGCCGGTGTCCCCGTCTTTGGCATCTGCTACGGCTTCCAGGCCATGGCCAACGCCCTTGGCGGCAAAGTGGACAAGACCGGATTGCGGGAGTACGGATCCACGGAAACCACCATCCTTGGAGACGGCCGCTCGGTGCTTGAAGGCATGCCCCAGCACCAGAAGACGTGGATGAGCCACGGCGACTCCGTGCACCAGGCGCCTGCAGGGTTCGATGTCCTCGCGACGACGGCCGGCGCCGAAGTAGCAGCCTTCGCCAACGAGGAGAAGGGCCTTTTCGGCGTGCAGTGGCACCCGGAGGTCAAGCACTCCGAGTACGGCCAGCAGGTGCTGGAAAACTTCCTCTTCAAGGGCGCCAAGCTGGAGCCCAACTGGACCACCGGCAACATCCTGGAAGAGCAGGTGGAGCGCATCCGCCAGCAGGTTGGGGACGCCCGGGTCATCTGCGGCCTCTCCGGCGGCGTCGACTCCGCAGTGGCGGCAGCCCTTGTCCAGCGCGCAGTGGGCGACCAGCTCACCTGTGTGTTCGTGGACCATGGACTGCTGCGCGAAGGCGAAGCGGAGCAGGTGGAGCGCGACTTCGTGGCTGCCACCGGCGTGAAGCTGTACGTGGCCAATGAACAGGAACGCTTCCTCTCGGCGCTGGCCGGTGTCAGCGACCCGGAGACCAAGCGCAAGATCATCGGCCGCGAGTTCATCCGTGCCTTTGAAGAAGCCGAACTGGCCATCATCGCCGAGGCCGCCGCCCACGGCGAGAAGATCAAGTTCCTGGTCCAGGGCACCCTGTACCCGGACGTCGTCGAATCCGGTGGCGGCGAAGGTGCCGCAAACATCAAGAGCCACCACAACGTGGGCGGCCTCCCGGAGGACCTGCAGTTCGAGCTCGTTGAGCCGCTGCGCGCCCTGTTCAAGGACGAGGTCCGTGCCGTGGGCGCCCAGCTGGGACTGCCGCAGGAGATCGTTGGCCGCCAGCCGTTCCCCGGCCCCGGCCTGGGCATCCGGATCGTCGGCGACGTCACCAAGGAACGGCTGGACCTGCTGCGCAAAGCGGACGCCATCGCGCGCGCCGAGCTCACCGCTGCCGGCCTGGACAACGAGGTATGGCAGATGCCCGTGGTCCTGCTCGCGGACGTCCGCAGCGTTGGTGTCATGGGTGACGGCCGCACGTACGGCCACCCCATCGTGCTCCGTCCCGTTTCCTCCGAGGACGCCATGACGGCCGACTGGTCGCGCCTGCCCTACGATCTCCTGGCCAGGATTTCCAGCAGGATCACCAATGAGGTGGAAGGCGTCAACCGGGTGGTGCTGGACGTCACCAGCAAGCCGCCGGGAACCATCGAATGGGAATAGCATCCTAAGTGGCCGGCCTCCGCCAGCGGGGGCCGGCCACTGCTTTTCCCGGTTCAATCCTCCGCAATTTCCGGTGCTCCAGTGTTGCGGTCGCTCAAGTCCGGCACCTAAGCGGCTACTCTCGAATCTATGCCGGTATGGTCCAGGGCGTCACGTGCAAACGCAGAAAAGAAGGCAGAAGTGTCAGTTGGTCAAGGCCACCCGGAAGGCTCGGAGGAGCTTCGCAAATGGCTGTCCGGGCTTAAACCCGTCACCGGCGCGGACACAATGCTGCGCTTCACCAAAACACCTGAGGGGTCCATCGACCTCACCTCGGCACACCCGTCCGGGCTGGCCCAGCTCATGGCCGGGCGCCGCACACGCCTGTCCACGCTGATCCGGGACCGGCAGCAGTATGTGGTCGCCGCACGGGCTTCACGCAACATCCGGTCCAAGATCTTTGAACTCGCCAACGACCGCGGCATCGATGCCGGATACCTCTCCGCGGGCACTGTGGTGTGGACCTCCGCCGTAGGGGGCAAGCCCCAGCGCGTATCTGCCCCGGTCATGCTGACCGCCATCTCCCTCACGGTGCGGCCGGGGGAGGACGACTTCGAACTGCAGCTCACCGAACAGGCACACATCAACCCAGCCCTGGTGCGGCACCTGAAGAACATCCACGGGATCGTGTTCGACGTCAACGCCGTGACCCGCCTGGCCTACAGCACCGCCCGGTTCGACCCCCAGCCCGTCCTTGACCGGCTGGCCACCCTGATCCGGCCCATCCACGGCGCCGAAACCCAGCACAACCTCCTCGTATCGACCTTCGCCGACCTTTCCGGCAACCTTGACGATCCCTGGATCAACGACTCTCACCCCATTGTCTCCTCGCTGGCAACCGCCGCCGGCGGGGAAGTGGTGGACGTCGACGGGCCCGACCCCTCCCGCTTCCCGCACCTGGACAACAGGCACCCCCAGGAGGAGCTGCTGCTGCTGGACGCGGACACGGACCAGCAGTACGTCATTGATGCTGCCCGGGCGGGAGATTCCCTGGTGGTCAGCAGCCCGCCTGGCACGGGCCAGACCCAGACCGCCATCAACACCATCGGCGCCCTGGTGGACGCCGGGAAGACCGTTTTGGTGGTGGGCGACCGCCGCGCCAGCCTGAACGAGGTTTCCGGACAGCTGGAATCGCTGGGCCTGGATTCCATCTTGTTCCAGCTCACCGGGAACGTCACCGCCCAGCAGCTGAAGGGCCAGCTTGTCCGGGCAATCGTCCGCAACGAAAAGTCGCTGGAACCGCAGCTCGGGAACCTCCACGCCACGCTGACCGAACACCGGCACGCGCTGATGGACCACGTGGCGTCGCTTCACAACGTCCGCGACCGGTGGGGTTGCTCGCCCTACCAGGCCATGCAGTCCCTGGCCGAACTCACCTCCATCCACCCCGCCCCGGCTACCACCGTCAGGCTCAAACGAAGCGTCCTGGACAGCATCCGGGACCGTGAAGAACTGGCAGGCAGGCTCCGTCGTGCCGCAGAACTGGGCAGCTTCAGCAAGGCTGCCACCACCAGCCCCTGGCACGGAGCCAGGCTGCTGACCCGGAAGGAAACCGAGGAAGCCCAGGACCTGGTACGCTCCGTGGCCAAGAGCCTCCCCCTCCTGCGCGACCGCATGGACGCCGTTGCGGAGCACGCTGAGATCCGCTTGGGCGCATCGTTCGCCGAATGGGGCGAGCAGCTGGAACTGCTGGTTGCCGTCCGAGGCAGCCTGGACAAGTTCACGCCGGATATTTTCGACCGGCCCGTCACGGACCTGATCTCCGCTACGGCGCCGTCCGCGTGGCGGCGTGAGCGCGGCATCGAGATGGCGTCCATGCAGCGCTCCAGGCTGCGCCGGGTGGCCAAGGAATACGTTCGCCCGGGTGTACACATCGCGGACCTGCACTCATCCCTGGTGCTGGTCCAGGAACAGCGGGCCCTCTGGGCCGGCTACGCCACCACGCAGCGGCACCCCGCCGTCCCCTCCGGCCTGGCGGAAATGAACGCCATGTACCGGTCCCTGGACCAGGAGCTGGCACAGCTGGGGCAGGCACTGCGCCACACGGAGGACGGCGGCTCCCTGTCCACCGTTCCCTACGCGCAACTGATGGATCGCCTGGAACGCCTGGTGGCAGACACCGATACGCTCAAGACCCTGCCCGAACGCACGCTCCTCATCGAGAACATGCGTGAACACGGCCTGGGCGAACTCCTTGCCGACCTCGCCGAGCGGGAAGTGCCGGAAGGGTCCGTTGCGGCCGAGCTTGAACTGGCCTGGTGGCAGTCCGCACTCGAGGCAATGATCAGTGGCGACGACTACCTGGCCATGTCCGACGGCGACGCACTGCGCCAGCTCGAAGCGGAGTACCGGCTGGCGGACAACGCGCACGTCGCCAGCGGTGCCGCCCGCCTGCGGTGGGACTTGGCTGAGCGGTGGCGCGCGGCCATCGCTGCGCAGCCGCGCCAGGCCGGCCTCCTGCGGAGCCTGCTGAAGGACGGCCGGGTCTCCCTCCCGGCCCTGAGTGCACAGGCTCCGGACCTGATCGGCACATTGGTTCCGGTTTGGTCGGTCAGCCCATATCTGATGACGGGCCTGCTTCCGGCTGAGCAGCACTTTGACGCCGTCGTGATTCTTGATTCCGAGGCCACCTCGCTGCAGGCTGTCCTGCCGTCGATTGCCCGTGCGCGGCAGGTCATTGCCTTCGGAGACTCGCGCATCGCCACACCGCGGACGTTCACCGTGGGAGTGGAGCGCCTCGCACCAGGAGAGTCGGCCCACCATCGCGTGGAGAGCGCCTTTACTGCGCTCTCTGCAGTGCTCCCGGTATGGCGGCTCAACGTGGTGTACCGCGCCGTGGACGAGGACTTGGTCCTTCAGCTGAGCAAGAACTTTTACGACGGCGGCCTCCGCCGGCTGCCGGAAGGCCAGGCGGCCACGGGGCTGGACCGGTCCCTGCTGGTGGAATACCTGCCTGACGGTACCGGCCTTCCCAGTGCCGACCACGAAGGTGTCGAGTCCGTCGTCGCCGAGGTCAACCGGGTGGTGGAGCTGGTGTTCCAACATGCCCGCATGCGCCCGCGGACTTCACTGGCGGTGGTTACAGCCAGCCTGCGGCATGCTGCCAGGATCGGTGAGTCCATCCGGCTCCAGCTGTCCAACCAGCCGGGCCTGGCTGGGTTCTTCGGAGCCGGCGCGGAGTCCTTCCGTGTGGTTGATCTTGAACGCGCCCAGGGCCTGGTCCGCGACCACGTCATTTTCTCGCCGGGATTCGGACGGACTCCGCACGGCCGGGCACTTCACAACTTCGGGCCGCTGTCCGCTGAGGGCGGCCGGGAGAAATTTGCCCTGGCCATGACCAGGGCCCGCCGCTCCTTGCACGTGCTCACCTGCTTCCGGCCCGAGGACCTGGACCACACCCGGCTCACCCACGGAGCCGTGGACCTCTACACGCTGCTGGACCGGGAGATTTCCGGCAACACGGACCTGGGTACTCCAGCGTCCCGTGCCGCCGCCAGTGAGCAGGCTCTGGGCGCTGACCCTTTGGTGGCGGACCTGGGGGACCGGCTGCGCGCCCGCGGAGCCAGGGTTTGGCACCAGTACGACGGTGCCATCGACGTGGTTGCCGCCGCAGACCCCCTGAACACCATGGGCCAGGACGATTCAGACCTTCCGCGGCCCGTGGCCATCGAGTCCGACGGCACTGCCCAATACCGCACCATGAGCGTGCGGGAACGCAGCCGGCTTCGTCCGCAACTGCTGGAGCGCCTGGGATGGCGGTACATGCCGCTGTGGACCATTGAGGTGTTCACGGACCCCTCGTCCTGCGCGGACCGCATTGCCGGCTACCTGGGCCTGGAAAAGATGGTGCTGCCCGGCCGGACCACATCGTCGGTCGGGTTCCTTGACGACGACGTTGACCAGGCGCTCAATGGAATTGACGCCGCGCCGGCGGCCGGTGTTTCCTACCTGCCCCGTGGCGCCAGCGCGGACCGGGACAACGACGGCAAAGGCCGTCACGAAGCCGGCGGCAGCCGGCCCGGGGCCGGCGGAGTGAACGCCAAGGAGGCGCCCCCGATGACTGAAGAAAATGTACCAGAGAAAGACATGGCCCACGGAGAAAAGACCACAACGGAAGAAAACCCTGAAGCTGTCGTACCCGCCGGCGCCGAGGCAGCCACCACGGCGCCGGCCCACGCAGCAGGCCGCACCGAGGGCGTTCTTCCGACCAAGGCCGCTGAAGACGATGCCCGCAGCTGGGGCGACCGTGACGAAAACCATGACGCATGGTTGAAGGAACAGAAGCCGCCGCACTGGGGCTGACCCGCCATGGGTTTACGGCGGGCCGACCAGGACGAAGAACAGCCGGCCCTGGGTAGAGGCTCCGGCCAGGCGTGATGATTGTTCCGCGTTGGCTGCGACTACGATCAGCCCGTCCGTTTCACTGGTGCCCAGCCATTGTCCGCTCTGGCCGCCCTTGTTCGAGGTCCACAGAACGGGGACGGCAGACGCGAGCACTTCGGAGGGACCCTGCTGGTCGAACCCGTTGGCCGACGTAAGCACCACGTTGACGAGCTGGCCCGGAGAGACCAGCTGGATGGACGAGGCATCCGCCATCCGCAGTGGAACGGCGGCTGAACCGGGAGGGGTACCAGCCAGGAGTCCGGGCCCCAGGAGTTGGGCGTCGGTCAGGAGCTGGCCCTTGCGCATCGGCGCGGCGAGCTGCTTGCCCGCTGCTGCGGCATCATCCTTGAGGAAACCATCGGCCACCATTCCCGGCGGAACCTGCACGCGGGCCAGATTTGCGTCCGTCAGCACGGTTCCGGCGGGAAGATCCCGGACAGCACCCAGTGCGGTGACGGTGGAGAGCGGGGCAGGAGTGAGCTGCTGGACGGCGATGGCTGCAGCTGCGCACAACAGCAGTGCCGCGGCGAGGCGGCGGTTGCGGCTCAACCAGCCGGCAACCCGGGCCGGCAGGGGACGGTTCCCGGGGCGCCGGCTGATGTCACGGGCGCTGGCGGGGAACCGGAGGCCGTCACGGCGACGGCGGGAAAGTATGGGCATGCGCCCACGCTACGTGCGGGCAATCCGGCGGGGAACCGCGGCGACGGCTATGTGGACAAAGGCGGCCGGACGCTGGAACGCGCCCGGCCGCCGTCGTAATGGTTTGGCCGGCTCAGCTTGCGGCAGCTGCAGGTGCCGAAGCGGCGGGGGCGGCAGCGGGTGCAGCGGGAGCCGCCGCAGGTGCAGGGGAGACGGAGCTGCCCTTGGAATCGCGGGAGTCCGTGCGGTAGAAACCGGAGCCCTTGAAGACGACACCTACGCTGTTGAACTTCTTGCGCAACGTGCCCTGGCATTCGGGGCAGGACGTCAGGCTGCTGTCCGAGAACGACTGGACAATGTCGAAGGCGTGGCCGCAATCCTTGCAGGCGTAAGCATATGTTGGCACTGGTGCTCCTCCTCTTGGGCAAACGAGAGGTCCCGTGCTGCCAAGTGGAAACCATTAGCAGTCGCAGGGCCTGAGTGCTAATTCTATCACTGTGCCCGACCAGGCCAGGCTCAGTCGCCGCCCGCCAGCAGCCGGTACCCGGAAGGAACAAGGACCGCCGGGACCGGCCTGTCGAACTCCTCTGCGGGAATCCGGCCGGCGGGCAGCAATTCGTCGTCGTAGACAACAGCAGCCAACGGGATTTCCTTCCCGGCCGTGGCAAGGTGCCCCAGGAACTTGTCGTAGTACCCGCCGCCCTGGCCGATCCTGTTGCCCACAAGGTCCACTGCGGTGGCCGGAATGAAAAGCACTGATGCGCCGCCGGCCGTCTCCGGCCCGTGCCGGGGCCCTGCGGGTTCCAGGATCGGTGCGTATTTGCTGCGCTCGAATCCTGTGTCCGGGGTCCAGAGCACCCAGCTCAGCTCCCGCGCGGGTTCGCACACCGGAAGCAGCACCTGGTGGCCGCTGCGATGCAGGGCATGAATCAGCGGCAAGGTGGGTGGTTCATGGCCCACGCCCAGGTACACGCAGGCGATGCCAGGGCGGTCCCCGGTGACAGCCCCCGCCCATGCTTCCCCGTGCGTGGCCAGGGCCGAGCCCGCCGCCTCCAGTTGAGCCGGCGTCAGGCCCGCCCGCCGGCGCCGGTGGGCGGCCCGGATGTCGTCCTTGATGACGTTCGACTCCTGCAGCATGGTGTCCTCCCTGCATTGCCCGGTATGCGGCGGCCGTCAGCCTTATTGCCGGTTTGCCGCGCCGGGGGTTACTGAAATACTTGACGCTGACGTTAGATTAGTCCGGTGAACACCAGTAACCCCAGAGTCCGCAAAGCCGTCATTCCCGCAGCGGGCCTGGGCACCAGGTTCCTGCCTGCCACCAAGGCAATGCCCAAGGAAATGCTTCCCGTCGTGGACAAGCCTGCCATCCAGTATGTGGTGGAGGAAGCCGTCCATGTTGGCTTGAACGACGTGCTGATGATTACGGGCCGCAACAAACGGGCCTTGGAAGACCACTTTGACAGGGTGCCGTCCCTTGAATCGACCCTGGAGGACAAGGGCGATACAGAGAAACTTGCGTCCATCCAGGCCGCCAGCCAGCTGGGAGACATCCACTACGTCCGGCAGGGCGACCCCCACGGCCTGGGGCATGCCGTGCTCCGGGCCAAGCAGCACGTGGGCGATGAAGCCTTCGCGGTCCTGCTTGGCGACGACCTGATTGATGCACGCGACGAACTCCTCAGCGTCATAATTGACGTGCAGGCGAAAACGGGAGGTTCCGTCGTCGCCCTCATTGAAGTGGAACCCTCGCAGATCAGCGCCTACGGCTGCGCGGACGTCCAGGAGATTGACGGCGAAGACTACGTCCGTGTCAACCGGTTGGTGGAGAAGCCTTCCCCGGAGGAGGCGCCGTCCAATCTGGCGCTTATCGGACGTTATGTCCTGCACCCAGCCGTGTTCGGGGTCCTTGAGCACACCGAGCCCGGGCGGGGCGGCGAAATACAGCTGACGGATGCCCTTGAGGAACTTGCGTCCGGTGAGGGTGAGGGGTACGGGGTGTACGGCGTCGTGTTCCGTGGCCGCCGCTACGATACCGGCGACAAACTCAGCTACCTTAAAGCCTGTGTCCAGCTGGCCATCGACAGCGATGACCTGGGTCCGGGCCTCCGGGAATGGCTGCCGGGCTTCACGGCCGGCCTTTCCCGCTAGCATCATGCGCGCTGGTCCCATCTGGCCGGTCACCCTCGAGTCCGGCGACCTGGTCCTGCGGCCCATCCGGTACCGCGACAAGAAAGAGTGGACTGAGGTGCGGTCGCGGAACAGTGAGTGGCTGGCGCCGTGGGAGGCCTCCAACCCCGATCCGGGCGGCGGCCTCCCTGATTATCGGCAAATGGTCCGGTCGCTCAACCTGCAGGCCGCCCAGGCCACGGCACTGCCGTTTCTCATCACCGAGTGGCAGCCAGGGCTCAGGAACCCCGCGATCGTGGGCCAGCTGACGGTGTCTTCCATCGTCTGGGGGTCGGCCATGATGGCCACCCTGGGGTACTGGGTGGACCAGTCCCGCGCTGGACGGGGCATAGCCCCCACCTCCGTGGCGTTGGTGACGGACCATTGCTTCCGGGCCCTTGGCCTGCACCGGATGGAAATCAACATTCGGCCCGAGAACGGACCCAGCCTGCGCGTGGTGGAGAAACTGGGGTTCAGGGACGAGGGGTACCGGCCCCGCTTCCTTCACATCAACGGCAAGTGGGCCGACCACCGCTCGTTCGCCCTTACCTCGGAAGAAGTCCCGGAAGGCCTGCTGGGTCCCTGGCTGGCATCACGCCGGTCGTGAATCCAAGTGGTTTGCCAGCGAGGGCACGACACACCGCGGCTAATGCGGCCTGAGCCGGCATGATGCTCATACGGTTTTGAGTGTGGACTTCCCCCTTAGCAGCTCAGTGATCCTTGTGGTTGCCGTCGCGCTCTGGATTGTTTGGGTAGCCCCTTACGTCCTCAGGAACCGCAGGCACCAGTTCCAGCCCGCCGGCGACTTCCTGGCAGACGCCCCCGCCGATGAAAGGCCGGACCCGCAGGCCGGCCTCGTCCTGAACGTCGCCGCCCAGCAGGAGAAAGCCATGGAAGCCAGGAAGAGTGCCGCATCCGTTGCCCGCACTGCAAGCACCCCACCTCCGGCCCGGTTCCGCATCCGCTACGGCCCCACTGCCGTGGCCCTTGTCGGGCTGCTGTCCCTGGTCACTGCCTTCATTTCGGCTGTACTGCTTCCGTTCGGCATCGGTGCGCCCGCTCTTCCGCTCCTGTGCACGCTGCTGGCTGTCGGGTCGGTAGCGCTGCTGCGGTGGCTCGCTGTCCGCGACCGCAAGGCGAAGGTCAACGCGGCCTTCCGTTCTGCAATGAGTGCGCCGGCACGCCGCCCTGACACGGCCGAAACAATTCCGCCGAGGCCCGATGCCGCACCGGTCCTGCGGCCGGAAAGCCCCCTCTTCGATGCCGAAGCAGGCGAACCCAGGATCAAGCCGCTGACGGCAACGGAGCTCCGTGAGGCAGCCCTCGCCGTCGCTGTAGCTGCCGGCGACACCAGTGCTGCAGCTGCTGCGTCTGCCGCCCCGTCAAGCACCCCCTGGGAACCTGTGGAAGTCCCTAAGCCCGTTTACGTGGAGGCAGCCAAGGCTGAGCGTCCCGACCCCAAGCCGCTCGACCTTCCGGAAGCCCCCAAAGCGGTTGGAAAGCCCTCCCTGAAGCAGGGCGCTACCGCGGCGCCGGCGGCAGAGGCTGCCACCGCAGCGGAAGCGCAGCAGCTGTCCAAGGCACAAAGCGCCCTGAGCAACCTCGACGACGTCCTCCAGCGCCGCCGCGCGTAGGCCCGCGTCAATTGGCGTTGGGCCGGGAAAATTTGTAGCCTAGGGACACCGGTTCCGCACGAGCCTGGAGTACCTTGCAGGATGCCGCGGATCCCGGGGGCTATAGCTCAGTTGGTAGAGCGCTTCGTTCGCATCGAAGAGGTCAGGAGTTCGAATCTCCTTAGCTCCACAATTTGCAGGGGTCTTCCGGTGGAAGTGATGGCCGGATAAACACTTTGGTAACACTTTGGGTCAGATGCCTGATGCCGTTCATGTTTGGGAAAGAGTGTCATGACGACATCCTGGGCCCGCCGGTACGCTTCGCTGGCCCATCTTCCGAACGCGCAGAAGCGTCCCCATGCGGCGGAAGTTCTTTCCACGTGATTGGGCCAGAGGGTAGTAACCCCACCTCGGGCTGGATACCAGCTCAAGGGCCGAAAGGGCCGTGGCTGGCACAGCCCGTCCTTTCAGTGGCACGGACGGGAACAACTGGCCACTGCGCCCATGTACTCGTAATCTGGCTCCAGATCTTCATATCTGCCCGCCGCGGCTGCAGCCTCTTCCTCAGCGCGGATGCTGCCCATCATCGCCGCGAAACCTTCCGGGTCAAACTTCACCATCCCCGCACCCTATGAGCACGCTCCGACAGTGGGTCCGAGACCCGCGTCGCAACGTAGTAGCTCATTCCGCTGGGGTTGGCTACGATACGACATCGCAGCACTCACGGTGAGCAGAGCCCCGGTGACGAGGCCGATGGGGCTGATGCTCCACAGGCCCATGCCGAGCTCCTGGGCGTGCGGCAGGAAGGGCGCCTTGTCGGCAAACAGGGTCAGGTCAACGTGGACCTGCGAGGGCAGGGCAACCCAGGCGGCGGCGCCGCAGGTTGCGTGGTGGGCTCCCAACATGGTGGCGGGGCGTCCTTTCACATCGGAAGAATTCGGTCTTCCCTTGATGTGTGCGGCCATCGCCCGACGGCTCACCAGAGACGACAAAGGCCGGGCCACCGGTGAAGGTTGCCCGGCCTGAGCCGTAAAGGATGCTTCCGGTTATGCGGCCGGCGCTGCAGCCTTCTGTACGAGTGCCTGGACCATCTTCTGGACCTGGGCGCCGTAACCGCCATTCAAGGCAGTGTCCTTGATCTTGGTGGCCAGCGCGTCGGCGTCGGCCGGGGCGGCGTTCTTCAGGTTGGTCAGGTCAGCCTGCAGGTTCGCGGGCAGCTTGGCGAACAGGTCCGGGTGGCCAATCAGTTGGTCGGCGGCCTTCTGGAGCGCAGCACCCGGGTGGTCGGAGGTCAACGCGGTCCGCAGCTCCTGGCGCAGACCATCTTCTCCGGCCTCAGCCTGGCCGGACTCGCCGGCCTCGCCGTTCAGGGCGTTCTGGGCGCGCTGCTGGATCTCGGCGCCGTAGCCGCCGGAGAGGGCGGTGGTCTTGATCTTGTAGGCGTCCGCGACCCGGTCAGCGGGGGCAGCGTCCTTGAGGGCCGTGATGTCAGCCTGCAGCGCGGCAGGCAGCTTGTTGAACAGCTGCGGGTGGTTCACCAGTGCCGTGGCTGCCTTGGCGGCACGGTCACCGACGGACTGCGGGCTGTCGGCGCTGAGGTTCAGGAACAGTCCCAGACCGCCGTGCGCGCCTTCGTTGTGGTCCGAACCCTGACCCCAGGCCTTCGCCGAGTGGGATGCGGAAGCAGTTGAGCTTGTTGAGGCGCTGGGGGAGGCTGATGCGGCGCCAACACCCATTGAGACCATGCCGCCGGCAGCCAGGATTGCGGCTGCGCCGACTCCGATGCGGGTTTTCATTGACGGAATTGATGACTTCATTACTGAATGTCCTTCTATTCGTTTCGTGTCGCTTCGTACCGCCGCGGACCCCAGTCGATCCGCGACGGCATCAACACTAAGGCTGCTTACTGAGTGGCACCTGAATGCGGCTGGGTGCGTCCTTGTGCATACTGGACGGCCCGATCCCGTGCCAGCAGCTCCTCGATGACGCGCTGGCCGGCGCTGCGTTCACGCGTGACCAGTGAGCCCATCAGGTCCACGGCGACGGCAGCCACCGGTGTCCGGCCTTCGGTGAAGGGTTCCTCCAGCTCGACCCCGTGGATGATGGCGTTGCCGGAACGGTCCTCAACCAGGCCGAACGAGTCGGCCAGGGCTTTGGCGTCCCCAGCCATGATGTAGCCTTCGGCATGACCGCATGCCGCTGCCTCCGGTCATGCCGAACGTTTCGGCGCTGGATTGGTCGCGCATGGCAGTCGCGGCGCTGGCGATCAGGTAATCGGAGAGTGCGACCAGGGCGTCTGGCGTTGCACGGTATCGGAAGGTCTGGTCCTTATTCCGCCGGTCTGATGCCAATGGCGGACACACTCAGGGGTCATAACCTCCAGCGAGGGCCTCTCGTGTCGGTAGTTCTTCCCGAAACCACCCGTGGGGCCTTGGCCGCATAGATAACCCCTGAGACATCCTTCTGAAGCGGGTCACCCACGGGCGGCCCGGTCTTCAGGACTCGGAACACGATCAGGAATAAACACCCATGGGGACCTCAAGCTCGTCCCGCAATCCCACGCCATCAACTGGAACCGCATCCAGGATGAGAAGGACGTCGACGTCTGGAACCGCCTCGTGAACAACTTCTGGCTGCCGGCCTGACCCTGCTGGACACCATCCAGGGCACCGTAAGCGCCATCTCCCTGATCCCGGACGCCATCACCGATCGAGGCCGCCGTCTACACGAACATCGCGTTCATGGAATCCGTCCACGCGAAGCCCTCCTCATCGATCTTCTCTACGCTGTGCTCCAGCAAGGAGATCGACGAAGCCTTCCGCTGGTCGGTCGAGAACGAGCACCTTCAGAAGAAGGCGCAAATCGTCATGGACTACTCCAAGGGCGACGACCCGCTCAAGCACAAGGTCGCGTCCACCCTGCGAAGGCTTCCTGTTCTACTCCGGCTTCTACCTGCCGATGTACTGGTCCTCCCGCGCCAAGCTCACGAACACCGCTGACCTGATCCGCCTCATCATCAAGGACGAGGCAGTCCACGGCTACTACATCGGCTACAAGTTCCAGAAGGGCCTGGAAAACGAATCCGAAGCCCGCACGCCACAGTGACTCCGAACCGAATTCTGCTCGCCATTGATCATCACTGCCCTGGACAGCCCAAACCGCTGCCGCCCTGTAGGCTCACTGGTGGAACTGTAGGGACCTAGGGGTGGATTAACGCATGAAGACTGTCATGACCAAAACCCGCACAGCTGCGAGGATCCTGGGGCTGTTTGCTGCGGCCGCGCTTCTTGGTCCTGCCATGGCGACTAATGCCAGCGCCGCAGATACACCAGTTGTGCCTCCTCCTGCCGCGGAAAAGGCAGCAACAGCCCCGCAGCTGCCTACCGATCAGTTCATCGTGAAGTTCAAGCCGTCCGCAGCTGGCAGTCCAGCGGAGCGGGACAAGACTTACAGGAAGGCTGCCGGCACTGCCTCCGTTGGCGTCAAGGAAATAAAAAACACCGCCAGTGACGCCAAGGTAGTTAAAGCAAGCCACCGGCTCAGTGCCGAGGAGTCCACGCGCGTGCTGGAGAGCATCGCTGCGGACAACAATGTGGCCTCGGTGGAGCCGGACATCCTCATGCATCCGACATCCACCCCCAACGACACCTACTACTCCAAGCAGTGGGCACTGTCCGATCCGACTGCCGGCATCCGGGTCCCGTCCGTCTGGGACAAGACGACGGGCACAGGGCAGATCGTCGCGGTGATCGACACCGGCATCACGGCACACAGCGATCTCAACGCGAACGTCATCGCTGGCTATGACATGATCGCTGATCCGACGGCTTCGGGTGATGGCGACGGGAGGGACCCAGACCCCTCTGACCCGGGCGACTACCGGACCTCAGGAGCCTGCGGGTCCACCTCAGCCGCCAACTCGTCCTGGCACGGCACCCATGTTGCCGGGATCATCGCCGCCGTGGCCAACAACGGGGAGGGCGTCACCGGAGGGGCTCCGGGCGTGAAGATTGAGCCGGTCCGCGCACTCGGTGACTGCGGCGGCTACCTCTCCGACGTGTCCGACAGCATCACCTGGGCCTCAGGAGGAGCCGTCACTGGGGTACCCGCCAATGCCAATCCGGCGGAAACGATTAACCTCAGCGTCGGTGGAACTGCCGCCTGCTCGTCAACCCTGCAGGCTGCCATTGATGGGGCCGTCAGCCGCGGCTCCACCGTCTTTGTGGCCGCAGGCAACGAGAGCCAACCCGCGGCAAATAATGCACCGGCAAACTGCAACAACGTTGTCACCGTCGCAGCCTCCAACCAGTCCGGGTCCAAGGCGTCGTACTCGAACTACGGTGCCGCCGTCGACGTCGTGGCACCGGGAGGCGACACGGGAGCCGGGATCCTCTCCACGTATAACGCCGGAACAACAACCCCAGGGGCGGAGACCTATGGCTACATGATGGGAACGTCAATGGCCACCCCGATGGCCGCCTCGGTGGGCGCCCTGATGAAGGCCGCTGATCCGTCTCTGACGCCAGCCCAGATCAAAGCGAAACTCAAGGCAACGGCCAGGGCCCTTCCTGGGACCTGTTCAGGAGGCTGCGGTGCCGGCCTGATCGACGCCTCGGCCGCGGTGGTTTTCCCCGGCGCGCCGGCTGCACCCCCGACACCCATCGCCGCGAAGGCAGCTTCGCTGAACGGTGCCCTGGGAGCAGCCACCACCGGTGAGATCTATGGGCTCAAGGACAGCGGGGGATACCAATGCTTCGAGTACGGATGCATCCTCTATTCGCCGGCATCGGGAGCGCATGTCTCAAAGGGTGCGATACGGGACCTCTGGGCGCAGACAGGCTATGAGAACGGTAGTCTGGGCTATCCGGTCACGGATGAGGTGGCAGGCATCCGTGACGGTGGTGTCTACCAGAACTACCAGGGCGGGGCCATCATCTGGTCACCGGCCACCGGGGCGCATATCTCCGTCGGGGCCATCCGCGGCCTCTGGGCGCAGACCGGATTCGAGAACGGCGCCCTGGGCTACCCCGTGACCAATGAGGTCTCTGGCCTCCGTGACGGTGGTGTCTACCAGAACTACCAGGGCGGTGCCATCATCTGGTCACCGGCGACCGGAGCCCACATCTCGGTCGGGGCCATCCGCGGTGAATGGGCAGCCACCGGGTTTGAGGGTGGCCGTTTGGGCTACCCGGTCACCGACGAAGTGGCAGGACTCCGCGACGGCGGCGTCTACCAGAACTACCAAGGCGGCGCGATCATCTGGTCACCGGCAACCGGGGCGCACCTCTCGGTCGGGGCCATTCGCTCCTTCTGGGCCTCGACAGGGTTCGAATCCGGACGCCTTGGCTACCCGACGAGCGACGAGTACCCGACCGGCAACGACGGAAGCGTGGCCCAGAACTACCAGGGCGGTGTCATCCACTTCACCCCGGGCGGTGTCTACATCTCCTGACCACAGTGGGGCACCTTGCCTGATCCGGGTCCCTCTCCTCGGGCTGATCGCGCTTCTTGAGGGTCTCGATCAACGGATTGAACCCGTCGTCGCCGGTAGCCTCTGCGATGCCGCGCAGCTGCTCGGCCACCTCTCGCCAGATGCCCGCGCCAAGTCTTCGAGGGCGTAGACAACTGCGCCGTCCTCCTGGTGGTAGTAGACGCGCCCCTTCCGCTGAGTCGCCCAATTGGCCAGCGTGCCCGTGGACCGTCGCAGGTATCGAGCAGCTTCGCGGCGTGTCAGGAGCCTCGTTGGGATCCTCGGGTCGTTGAGACCGATCCATCGTATGTGTTCACGGTGTTCTCTATGCGTCCCGTGTCCCGACGGCCGACACTTTCTGCATGACCGTCGGAATAACACTTTGCCCGTGAACTCACGTAAATCCTGCATGAGCCAGCGTGACCTGGCGTGAAACCCGAACTGGGAGTTCCGGCGGCTGACGGCCGTATCGTGACTGGGGATGACCTCGAGTTATCCAGAGTTCGCAGCGAAGAGGTCAGGAGTTCGAATCTCCTTAGCTCCGCAATTCAGGCCCCGCTCAATGTAGGTCCCGTTGCTGACCGCGTAATGGTGTCTTCGGGGCCGGACTCCGAATGAAAACGGGCTGGCGGGCCGTTCTCCAAAAAACGGGTCAGATTGGGTGGACGGTAGTTGGGATCGTCCTCATGGCGCTTCAGTGCTGACTCCGACACCCGTTCATGCGCCGGATCGGTCGTGCCCATCGGCCGGACATAGGCAGGAAGCAACCTCCAGAAACCCGTACGGGATTCCTGAATCGGCGCCCAATCGCCGGCCTGTTCCAAGGCAATGTCCGTGAAAGCGTCAGGGCGGAATACCAGACCGCAGCTACGGGCGCGGTCAACGATCCATTCCAGGGCAATGTCGGACAGGCTGGTGCTGCGGTTGCCCCCGCCCACATCGCCGTGGGTGCCGGTGAACCAGACCTGTTCCAGCCTTTGGCTGCCGGCCCCATCCTGTTGATGCCAGAGTGCCGGCGCAAACGGCTTGCGTTTCTCGTCAATGGCCAGGGCCTGGAAGGCGTTGTCAACACTGGTCGACAAGTCCGCATCGTGGAATGCCCATCTGTTGTTGAACCGGTCGATAATCGGGACCCCGGTGAGCGGGATGCCGAGGGCTCCCACCGTGTCCCAGACCGCGATGCAGTGGATCCGGGTCTCATGTGAGAAGGACCGGCGAAACAGCGTCGCTTCGACCGAGCGCGGGTTGGTGGTGGGAGTCCTGTCCCTGTACAGGGCGTACGCCTCGGTAAGTCTGCTCCGGAAACGTCGTCGCAGGATGCCGGCGTTCCTGATCAGCCCTGCTGTACTTCTGGCTGTGTATGCGCCCCGGCTGAAGCCTAAAAGAAACAGTTCGTCCCCGGGCTGGAAGTTTCCCATAATGTAGCGGTAGGCGGCCAAGACGTCATGGGAGAGCCCGGCGCCGAAGGCCCCGCCGCCGATCCGGTCCTGGCGGCCCGTGCCGACGCCGCGATGGTAAAAGACCCTTTGTTCCACCGCCCTGCCGTTGTCGTTCCTGCCCACTGCATCAATTCCGAGCGCCAGCTTGGTGACGTTGGTGGGGCAGGGTTGCCCGTCTGCAGTTTGGTCAGGCGTCGCCCACGTTCCGTCGCAGCACACGATGATGCGTTTGGTCATGTCGTCTTCCTGGAAATCCGGTCTTCGATTCGGGCATTGCCACGTCTATGTGGGTTGCAATCGGTATACACCCGGACAGGATTCCCGTCCATCGCAGGCTTCGTGGTGAACGGCCTTCCCTGGCTTGCGCTCATCGGCCTGGTCCTGTTCGTGGCCACCGGCGTCTGGGGCGGCTGAAGCGTAAGGCCAACGCCTGACCTTTGACCGCCGAAGGACCCTGGCTGTTCTCCAGTAACGGCGGCACTCTTGGTCCATGAGCGTCACAGAGAAGGCGGACCGCCTCACACCGTTAGTCCCTCCGGTCCGGCGCAACCTTGCTGCCAACTACGCGCTGCACCCTGATCGTCCCTGGATCCGCGCCGTCCGGATCCTGGTGGGGCTCTTCGTGGTCGTCGCACTCGTCCAAAAGACCTTTGATGCCGCCCTGCCCGGCAATGACGTGGACATCCCCCAGCTGTACTCGGAGTTCACAGTGCAGGGAAACCTTGTCCTGGGGCTTGTCCTGATCATGTCAGGGGCACGGCGGCGGAACCGGTTGCCGGGGTGGTGGGACCATCTGTTCGGTGCTCTGGTCCTGTACCTGGTGATGACGGGGGTCATCTATGTGGGGCTGGTGGCACCGCCGGGAGAGCCGTGGTGGAGCTGGGACTTGTACTGGCCGCAGATGGCCCACCACCGCCTGGCCCCCCTGGTAACTGCCCTGGACTGGCTGCTGGTAATCCGGACGATCCGCGGTCCCTGGTGGCGGCCGCTTGCCTGGCTGGGCTATCCGGTGGTGTTCCTTGCGTTCTCCTGGATCCGCGGCGGCATTGACGGGTGGTACGTCTACGACTTTCTTGACCCCACCCTCGACGGCGGCTGGGCGAGGGTGCTGGGCGCCACCGCCCAGGTTCTCATCGCGTTCCTGGTCGCTTCCTTGCTGGTCCACGCCGCAGGCAATGCGCGGGTGGCCCTCGCCACCGGACGGCAATCCCGGCAGAAGGGGCCTAGATCCAGCCCTTCTTCTTGAAGATTCCGTACATGAGGGCGCCGGCCGCAACCATGAGGATCAAGGCGTAGGGATAGCCCGCGGCCCAGTGGAGTTCGGGCATGTTGTCGAAGTTCATGCCGTAGATCCCGGCAACGAATGACGGCGCGAACAGGATTGCCGCCCAGGACGAGATTTTCTTGACCTGTTCGTTCTGCTCGGTGCTGACGTCATTTTGCCGGTTCGCGGTCAGGGTTCCATCCAGCGTCAGCGCGTTCTGCGGCAAGTCCCGTAAGGAGCCTACCCGGGAGATTGGCCGCTCAACATGATCTTCCATGTCGCGCAGGCTGTGCCGCAGGTCAGTTTCCACCTGGTACTTCTCGAAGCCCCGCTTCAGCTGGTCCAGCATATCCGGCAGGGGGTGGATGGCGCGCTGGAACTGGATGACCTCGCGTGCCAGCTCATAGATCCGGCGTGATACCGAGGAATCCCCGCTGAACAGCTGGTCCTCGATTTCGTCAATGTCGTTCTCCAGCCCCGCCACCACCGGCGCGTAGTCATCCACCACGCGGTCCAGCAGGGCAGACAACACGGCTTCGGGCCCATGCTGCAGGAGGGCCGGCCGCAGGACGGTGAACAGGTTGTCGTCGTAACGCTCAAGCTTGGGCCGCTGGTGGGCTGAGACGGCATCCTCCACTGCCAGGGCGTGGAGCCCGAACTCGTTGGCGACGGCGGTCATTTCCTCCGCCGGGGCCGGTAGGGCCCCATCCACGCCATGCCGCCGTGGCGGGCCAGCGTCTCGAAGGTCTGGTCGAGGCTTTGGGGCTCAGCATGGCGGACGCCGTTGACGCAGACGGCGTTATCGATGATGGTCATTCAGGAAATCCTAGCCGCCGGAGCTGCCGCACTGCTGAGGCCGCCGATGAGCGGTTCGGTCCGGTAGGGGATATGGGTATGCAGGGCCAGCACAGTCTCCGTGCGGATGACACCCTTGATCCTCAGGACCTGCCGCAGGGACGACTGCAGGTTGTGGGTGTCTGTGGCCACCACCCGGCACCAGACGTCACCGCGGCCGGAAATCTCGTGGACTTCCAGGACCTGCGGGATAAGCCGCAGCGCCGCTACAACACCGTCGAGCTCGCGGTGGGAGACTTCGATGGTCACGAAGGCCACGACGTCATAGCCCACCGCCTCAAGGTCCACTTCGCGGCCGCCCGGGCGCAGCACCCCGGCACGGAACAGGCGGCGCATGCGTGACTGGGCCGTATTGCGGGCGATGCCCAGGGACTCGCTGAGCTCACCGATCTGGATCCGGGGATCCCTGATGAGGGCCAGGAGGATCTTCAGGTCCGTGGGGTCCAGATTGTTCAAAACCGTCACTCTCCATCATGTTGGAATCCACAAGTTGATGATTCTGCTCAATTATCTCCACAATTTCGGATGGATAGGGCAGAGGTGCCGCACCCTTGACTCATCACAGTTGTATCCGCGCCGGGTTCCCACAAGGACAAACCCGCCGCGGCGACCCCTAAGGCGGCACATTGACGGTCTTCAGCGAACTTCGCATGCGCCCCGCAGCGGCCACGGCCAGCGGGTGGAATGCCTCCACCACAGCGCGCCTGGTGATTTCGGGGGCCGCCATCTTCATGCTCCTGGTGGGCGCCAACCTCGCAACGCCGCTTTACCCGCTCCTGCAGGCCAACCTGGGACTGTCAAGCCTGGACGTGACCGCAGCTTTCGCCAGCTACGTCCTGGCGTTGGTTGGAACGCTGCTCCTGGCCGGGCACTGGTCGGACCATATCGGCCGCCGGGCTGCCCTGCTGCTCGCTGTGCTGACAGGGCTCGCAGGCAACTGGATCTTTGCGGAAGCTCAAACTTTGGCTGCCCTGTGCGCCGGCCGGGCCTTTCAGGGCATGGCTGTTGCCCTTGCCACGGGGGCCAGTGCGGCTGCCCTGCGTGA
The DNA here is from genome assembly GCF_014639275.1 of Arthrobacter liuii. GTDB lineage: Bacteria > Actinomycetota > Actinomycetes > Actinomycetales > Micrococcaceae > Arthrobacter > Arthrobacter liuii. The sequence goes on from NZ_BMFW01000004.1 coordinate 233,012, forward strand.
GCTGCTCCCGTCCCGCCCTGAGTGGGCCTCGCGCTTCACCCTGCTGGCGTCTTCCGGCGGAGTGGCGGCGGGCCCTGTGATCGGCGGCCTGCTGTCGCTGCTTCCCGGTGCCACCACCGCTCCCTATGCAGTGCACTCGTTGCTGCTGGCCGGGTTCCTGGTGCCGCTGTACCTGATCCGCGCACGCCCCGCCATCATGGTGCCGGCAGCATCCCGGCCGCTGCACGCCCTGGCGCCGCGCCGCCCTTCCGTTTCCCGCCAGGCGAGGGGCGCTTTCTGGCTGGCGTCCGGCGTCGGCTTCCTGAGCTTTGCCGTGTTCGGCTTCTCCCTGTCACTGGCTCCCGGCTACTTCGCGCAGGTTCTCGGGACTGACTCCCGGCCGCTGATCGGCGTGCTGGCGGGCCTGCCGCTCGGGGCGTCAGCCCTGAGCCAGCTGGTGACCGTGCGCGGCCGGCAGATAGTGCCCGCTGGCCTGGCCGTCCTGGGGGTCTCGGTCATGCTGCTGGGAACTGCCGGCGCTTGGCACAGTCCGCTGCTGCTGGTGGGGGCCGCCATTACCGCCGGGTTGGGGCAGGGGCTGGCGTTCCGGACCGTCTTCAACGAGGTGGCAGCCAGGGTGGAACCGGCGCGCCACGCCCAAATCATCAGCACCGTCTACGTCATCACGTACCTGGGGAGTGCGGTGCCGGTCCTGGGACTGGGCTGGGCCAGCGCCGTACTCGGGATGGCAGCAGCCGTGCAGGGCTTCGTCCTGCTGTGCGGCACGGCGGCACTGGGGCTGGCTGTTGCGACAGTGGTCCACTCGGCAAGGCAGCAAGCCGCGGCCTGAGGCACGCGGTCCTGGCCGCGCTGGCCGCCTAGTCTGGCAGCGGGCCGTGGTTGCCCTGGATGTGTTCGAAAACCAGGGTGGTTTCGGTGTGGCCCACCACGGGGTCGGTGGCCAGGTTGTCCAGCACCCAGTCCCGCAGGTCTTCGGTGCTTCCGACGGCGATGTGCAGCAGGTAGTCCACGGAACCTGACGTGTGGAACGTGGACAGCACGGCGGGCAGGTGCGGCACGCGTGCGGTGAAACGGTCGATCTGGTCCCGGTCGTGGGCGCGGAGCCGCACGGCCACCAGCGCCTGCACGGACCTGCCGATGGCTGACAGGCTAAGCTTTGCCTCGTAGCCCTGCACGATGCCCCGTTCCGAGAGCGCGCGGGTGCGCATCAGGGCCGTGGACGGCGCAATCCCCACCATTTCGGCGAGCTGCTTGTTGGATATCCTGGCATCTGCCACCAGGGCGGCCAGGAGGCGTTCGTCAATGGCATCCAACGGCTCCAGGTGCGCCCCGGGCCTGGTGTTCCTGGGATTCGTACTCACTGCGGTTCCTTCCAAGCGGTCCTGGGTTTCATCCTAGACCGCAGATTCGCCGCCTTCCGCGCAGCAGGCGCACGTCCTGCCGAATATCCAAACCCCGTTGCTGCCCCTGGAAGCCGGTTAATTCGCCGCTGGGCGTCGGCTTGTCAGTGAGTGCGTTCGGTCCGTGGATGGACGACGGCGACAGTTGCGGCAGTCAGGCATGCAAGGCCTATGACGCCTCCCGCCAGTGCGTCCCAGCCCCAGGCCTGGAAGGCCAGGCCGCCCGCCCAGCCCAACAGGCTGGAGCCCAGGTAGTACGCCAGGTTGTACAGCGACGCTGCCTGGGCGCGGCCAGTGCTGGCGATGGCGCCGGTCCAGCCGGAGCCGATGCTGTGGGCGGCGAAGAATCCGCCGGTGAACACCACCAGCCCGGTAAGGATCAACACCAGGGACGGGGTGAGGGTGAGGGCCAGTCCGCCCATGGCCAGCGCGAGTCCTGCCAGCAGGACGTTCCGGCGCCCGTACCTGCTGGTCATGCCTGCGGCCCAGCGGGAGGAGAACGTGCCGGACAGGTAGGCCAGGAAGATGAGGCTGATCACGGTGGCCGGCAGCCCGAACGGCGCCCCGGACAACCGGAAGCCCAGGTAGTTGTACACGGCCACGAATCCGCCCATCATCAGGAACGCCTGGGCATACAGGGCCAGCAGCCGGATATTGCGCAGGTGGCCACCGAGCATCCGGATGGCACTGCGGAGGCCAGCGGCCTGGGCGGGGACAAATCCCTTGGCCCGAGGCACGAGGACAAGGAACGCGACGGCGGCAACTGTCGCGAGCAGGGAAACGGCCAGGGCTGCCGACCGCCAGCCCCAGAGTTCGCCGACAGGGCCCGCCACGAGCCGACCGGACAGTCCGCCCAGGGTGGTGCCGGCGACATAGCTTCCCGCCGCAAGCGCGGCGTGGGCCTTGCTGACCTCCTCGTTGAGGTAGGCGATGGCGACGGCGGGAATGCCCCCCAGCGCCATTCCTTCAAGGAGCCGCAGGACCAGCAGCATGGGGAAGTTGGCGGACAACGGCACCAGCAGTCCCAGGATTGTCGCCGCGGTGATGCCCCACATCATTGCCTTCACCCGGCCAACCCGGTCCGCCAGGAAGGACCAGGGGATGACGGTGGCAGCAAGGCCTACGGTGGCCAGGGAGATGGTGAGCGCTGCCTCGGCGGCAGTGATTCGCAGGTCGGCTGCCAGCAGGGGCAGCACCGCCTGGGTGGAGTAGAGCTGGGCGAAGGTTGCCACGCCCGCGCAGGACAGGCCGGCCAGGATCCGCCCGTAGGCCCTGGACCCCTTGGCATGACCGTTCCAGAGGATGGAAGCGTCAGTGCCCGCGGTTGCATTCTGTGGCATCCAGCCAGCGTAGTCCTCCCGCAATGGATGCCTCCAATGCATACTTGATGCCAAACTGATAGCAGAAATGGATTGCTCCTGCTCGGGGAAGAAAAGGGGAAGGCGGCAATGGAAGCGGACCGGAAACAACTGGCCCAGCTGCTGCCGCTCCTGCCTGTCCTCGCCGAACTGGGCCGCACCGAGCACGTGACGGAGACGGCGGAACTCCTGGGAGTACTCCAGTCGACGGTGAGCAGGGCACTGGCCCGTGCCAGCGCCGCCGTCGGCACCGAACTCCTGGTACGGGACGGCCGCGGGGTCCGCCTGACGCCTGCCGCACGCACGCTGCTTCCCTACATCGAACAGGCGCTCGCCGAGGTCCAGGCAGGTCTGGACCTGGTTCGGAATGAGTCCCAGGTGGTCAGGGGTACCGTGGCCGTGTCCTTCCAGCACACCTTCGGCGAGGCCACCCTTCCCCTGCTGATCAGTGCCTTCCGTGCCCGGCATCCCGGCACCGGCTTCCGGCTCAGCCAGGGTGGCCGGGACGCCTGCCTTGAGGAGCTGTCTGCGGGCGAAGCCGACCTGGCACTCACCGCTCCCGTGGCCCCATCCGGCAAGAACCTCGATTCGGCGCCGCTGTACCGGGAACCGCTCCGCCTGGTGGTGCATCACGCCCATCCGCTCGCGCGGCTGCGGATGGTCCGGCTTGCCGACATCCGGACGGAGCCTTTCGTTGTGCTGGGGCCCGGTTACGGTCTGCGTTCCCTGACTGACGCGATCTTCCGGGAGGCCGGGTACCGCCCGAGGATCGCCTTCGAAAGCCAGGATTCCCATACCGTCAGGGGGCTGGTCTCCGCGGGACTCGGGGTCAGTATCCTGCCGCCGGGCGGCGACGCCCCCGGCCGGAACCCGCGTCCTGAAACGGGAGACCTGGGGTGGGTGGAAGTTCCTCTTGACTCACCGCTCGCCTTCCGGGAAGTCGGCGTGAGCTGGCGCCGCCGGAAACCGGGGAGCGAACCGGTCCCCGCCCGGCTTTTCCGGGAGCTGGTGGTGGCGCAGGGGCCCGGGTTGCTGTCCGGACTGGTCACCAGGGCAGCGGGCTAAGCCTGGAAGGCCAGCCGACGGAGCGTGGTTGTGGTGGGTGCGTCCGCGGCTGGCCATCGGACATCACCTACCCTTGTGACGTGACAAACACACAGAATTCCGCGGCTGGCCCAGTTGACCACCCGGCAGGTGCCCCGGGCAGTCCGTCGCGTGGCATCACGATCGGGCTGGACATCGGTGGCACCAAGACCCGCGGCGTCCGGTTCGAGGACGGCCTGCCGGTGGCCGACGAATCGGCCGGCAGCGCCAACGTGCAGAACGTGAGCCGTGAACAGGCTGCCCGCAACCTGGCGGAGCTTTTCGCCAAAATCGGGGCCGCCCCGGTGGACAGGGTTTATGCGGGGTCGGGCGGCATCGATACCGAGGAGGACGCCGCCGCCCTCGCTGCGCTGATCCAGCCGCTTGCTCCCGCAGCCCGGGTCACCGTGGTCCACGACTCCCGCCTGCTGCTGGCCGCAGGCCGTGCCAGCACGGGGGTGGCGGTCATCGCGGGGACAGGATCGGCCGCCTGGGGCCGCAATGCCGACGGCGGCGAGGCCAGGGCCGGCGGCTGGGGCTACCTGCTGGGGGACGAAGGCAGCGGTTACTGGCTGGGCAGGGAAGCAGTCCGGCACAGCCTCCGCAGGATGAACCAGGGCCTGCCCGTCGACCCGCTCACCGCAGCCCTCCTGGCGTCCTGCGGCGTAGACCACCCCAACAAACTGATCGCCTTGTTCCACTCCCCGGACACGGGCCGGCGCTTCTGGGCCCAGCAGGCCCGGCTTGTTGTCGAAGCGGCGGCAGCAGGGCATGCCGCAAGCCAGGAACTGCTCAAGCAAGCTGGCAAGGACCTCGCAGCCCTGGCGGTGCAGGTGCTGCAGCAGTTGGGCATCCAGGGCCCGGCGATCCTGGGCAGCGGGCTGGGCATGAACGTTGTTCCCATCCAGGAGGCCTTCCGTCGGTCCCTCTCGGAGGCCGGTGTAACCGATGTCAGGATCCTGGACCAGGACCCCGTCTTCGGCATTCCGCAACTGGTGGCAGAACCGGCCTGAGGACCCTCGTCCCGCGCGGACCAAGGCGGCGCCGGAGCGGCGTGCCCCTATCCCACCGAACGTTTGCGGGGCGTGAGCCGGACGCCGGGAAGCGGGGGAGCCGGAATGCGGCCGGCCTCCGCACCGTCGTCCGGACCGTGCCCGGGCACCAGGCCGTAGCGGGCAGCAGCCGATTCGGCATCCGGCAACCCGGCCTGCGCTTCCCAGTCGTCCCTGGCCTGCTCCACTTCGTCATGGGTGCGGCCCACAAAGTTCCACCACATCAGCAGTTCCTCACCGAACGGCTCGCCGCCAATCAGCAGGAACCGGGTGCCGGGGAGCGCCTCCATCCGGAGTTCGCTGCGGCCGGTGCCCAGGTAGCCCAGCGGCCCTGCCGGCAGGCCCTGCCCGTCCACCGCCAGGCCGCCGTCGAGCACCAAGATGCCGTGCTCAAAGCCGGGGTCCAAAGGCAGGACCGCGTCTCCTTCGCAGGAAACGTCCGCACCGACGATCGGGGTAAACATGGTTGCGGGGGACGCCACCCCTGCAAGCTCTCCCACCATGACGGTGGCGGTGAAGCCCGGGCCGCTGGCGCGGGGAAGCTCCCGGTGCTGTTCAAATGCCGGGATCCGGTGCCGTTCCCCGTCAGGAAGGGCCACCCAGAGCTGCAGGCCCCGCTGCAGCGGCAGCTCCCCGCCGTCGGCAGGAAGCACTGCGAACTCTGAATGCGAAACCCCGTGACCCGCTGTCATGATGTTCAGTTCTCCCGGACGCACCACCACATCGCTGCCCACGCTGTCCCGGTGGCGGATGTGCCCCGCCAGCGGCCAGGTTACGGTCTGCAACCCGATGTGTGGATGGGGAAGGACGGACATCGCCGTCCGGTCCGGGCCAAAGCTGTCCAGGAAGCACCAGGCCCCGATCGTGGGGAGACCGCGCTGGGGCAAGGTGCGCTTGACGTTCATGGCGCGGACCCCGCCCAGCGGCACCTCACGTTCAGGCCACAACTGGAGGCAGGGGCCCGATGTCCCTCCGGCAGGGGCGGGCGGACAGACTTCCTGCTGGGGTGAAACTTCCAAGTTGGTCACGCCTCAACTTTAAGCCTGCCCGGGGCAGGCCGGACAGGAACCGTTGAGGAGCCGGCTCCGGGGAAACCCATCCGGGCCGGTCGGGGTCCCGAATGGTCACAGTAGGGATTCCTTTGCGGGGATTAGGGCCTCATCTGCTGAAGCCGGCCCCCGTTTGGGTTACCGTAACTATCAGCGTGCTGATGGCAATGTCGCGGTGCTGAGAACAGCCCGTCCAAGAGAACAGGTAAGTCCGCACCATGGACCAGGCGATGATCGAGTTCCAGAGCGTTACCAAGCAGTACCCGGGTGGCCAGCCCGCCGTGGACGGATTGTCCATGTCCATCGCAAAGGGCTCTGTCACCGTTTTCGTGGGCCCTTCAGGCTGTGGCAAGACAACCTCGCTCAGGATGATCAACCGCATGGTGGAACCCACGTCCGGGACCATCACCGTGGACGGCAGGGATGTCACGTCGGTACCCGCGGCGGAACTGCGCCGATCCATGGGCTACGTGATGCAATCGGCCGGGCTGCTGCCGCACCGCTCAGTCCTGGACAACATTGCCACAGTGCCTCGGCTGAACGGGGTTTCGAAGCGGGACGCCCGGAAGCGCGCAGAGGAGCTTCTGGACGTCGTGGGCCTGGCACACTCCCTGGGCGGGCGCTACCCGTCACAGCTATCCGGCGGCCAGCAGCAGCGCGTGGGCGTGGCGCGCGCCCTCGCAGCAGACCCGCCGGTACTCCTCATGGACGAGCCCTTCAGCGCCGTGGACCCTGTTGTCCGCGATGAACTCCAGCAGGAGCTGCTGCGCCTCCAGAAGGACCTGGCCAAAACCATTGTCTTCGTCACCCACGATATCGATGAAGCCACCATCCTTGGAGACAAGGTGGCTGTCTTTGCCACCGGTGGCAAGCTGGCCCAGTACGCCGCACCGGAGGAAATCCTCCGGGCACCGGCAAACAACTTCGTGGCGTCCTTCGTGGGGCGGGACCGCGGCTTCCGCCACCTGGGTTTTACTTCCTCCGACGGCGTGGCAATCCATCCGGTGCCTACGATTATCCGCTCTTCCGGACGCTACGAGTCAGACTCGAGCGCAGCCGGGGGCTGGCAGCTGGTGGTGGACGCGGACAAGCGTCCGCTGGGTTGGTCGGCGCCCGGGACTGAAACTCAACTCATTCCGGGCGGGTCGCTGTTCCGTCCGGGGGAGAGCCTCCGGCGCGCCCTGGACGCTGCCCTGTCCTCGCCGTCGGGCCTTGGCGTCGCCCTGGATGCCGAAGGCAGGGTCCTGGGCGTGGTCCGGGGCGGGGAAGTCCTGGCTCTGATCGAAGAAGCGCGCCAAGTGCGGCAGGCTGCCCTCTGATGGAATGGTTCCTGGCGAACACCGGCATGATCCTGGAGCGCGGCGGCCAGCACTTGGTACTGGCGCTGGTTCCCATGGTCCTGGGGCTGCTGATTTCCATCCCGCTGGCGCAGTTGGCGCGGCAGAGCAGGGCCCTCCGCTCCGTGGTACTGACGGCCTCCTCCCTCCTCTACACCATCCCGTCTCTGGCGCTGTTCATCATCCTGCCCACCATCCTGGGAACCCGGATCCTGGACCCCCTGAACGTGGTGGTGGCACTGACCATCTATGCCGTGGCACTGCTGGTCCGCGCCGCCCTGGATGCCTTCGACTCCGTGGACGCCGATGTCAGCCAGGCCGCGCAGGCCATGGGTTTCAAGCCGGTGGCCCGGTTCCTGCAGGTTGACCTGCCGCTCTCCCTTCCGGTCATGTTCGCCGGGCTGCGTGTGGTGTCCGTCAGCAACATCTCGCTGGTCAGCGTGGCGGCCCTGTTGGGCGTCGGCAACCTGGGCATGCTTTTCACGGACGGCCTCCAGCGCGACTTCGTCACCGAGGTGGTGGTAGGGATCGTCGCCATCCTGGTCCTGGCCCTGCTGATGGATTCCGTCCTCGTCCTCCTGGAACGCATCCTTACCCCATGGGAGCGCACTGGCCCGCGGCGGGGCCGCGGGTCGGAGGACGACCATATGGAGCCGGCAGGCGCGGCAAGCCGGGCCACGTCGACGGCGGGTGAAGCAGCATGAGCAGCGTCTTCTCCGCTACCTTCGCATGGCTTGCCGACCCGCTGCACTGGTCCGGAAGCATGGGCATCCCCACGCGGCTGGCCGAGCATCTGCAGTACACGGGACTGGTCATGCTCATCGCCACGGCCATCGCCGTTCCCGTCGGGCTGTTCGTTGGCCACACGGGAAGGGGCAGGGTGGCTGTCGTTGCACTTGCCGGCGCCCTGCGCGCCCTGCCCACCCTTGGCTTGCTGATCCTGTTCGTGCTGCTGGCCGGAATCGGGTTGATGCCGCCGGTCTGGGCGCTGGTGATCCTCACGGTGCCCCCGCTCCTTGCCGGGACATACGCCGGCATCTCCAGCGTCGACCGGAACGTGGTGGACGCCGCCCGGGCCGTGGGCATGACCGAACTGCAGGTCCTGTTCCGGGCCGAACTGCCGAATGCACTCACTGTCATGTTCGGCGGGTTCCGGACAGGTGTGCTGCAGGTGATCGCCACCGTGTCCGTGGTTGCCTACATCAACCTCGGCGGCCTGGGCCGCTATCTCTTCGACGGCCTTGTCCTCAGCGACTTCCCCCAGATGCTGGGAGGTTCCCTCCTCATTGCAGCGCTGGCGATCGCCGTCGACCTTGTCCTGTCCCTGTTCCAGAGGCTGTTCCTGGCACCAGGGGCCTCGAAGCTGTCCGACCGCAGCCAGGAGGCTGCGGTTGATCTCACAGACCCCGTTGTTGCGGAGACTGTTGTACAAGGAGGTAAGTCATGAAAGATAGCCGTCCCCAGCGCCTCGGCAGGCGGGCGTTCAGCGGCCTGGCCGCCGGGCTTGGCCTGGCAGTGGTGCTGTCCGCCTGCGGCGGTACGTCCGATCCGCTGAAAAACCCCCCGGCGTCCAGCAGCGGTGCGTCCGGTGGCGCCACCTCCCTGGTGGTGGGCTCCGCCGACTTCCCGGAGAGCCAGATTGTCGCCGAACTGTACGCCGGCGCGCTCAATGCCAACGGCATCACCGCCACCACCAAACCGAACATCGGCTCCCGCGAGGTCTACTTCAAGGCCGTCCAGGACGGTTCGGTGGACGTAGTGCCGGACTACAGCGGCAACCTGCTGCTGTACGTGAACAAGGCAGCCACGGAGGTCTCCGCAGGGGACATCGCCAAGGCTCTGCCCGGCAAACTGCCGGACGGGCTCGGCGTCCTGGACGCTTCCAAGGCTGAGGACAAGGACGCCATGGTGGTTACCAAGGCAACCGCGGAGAAGTACCAGCTGAAGTCCATTGAGGACCTGGCCAAGGTCTGCAGCCAGATCGTCGTGGGAGCCCCGGCCACGTTCGCCGAGCGCGCCTACGGACTGCCCGGACTGAAGAAGAACTACAACTGCGAGCCCAAGAAGCTGGAGCCCTTCAGCGACGGCGGCGGCCCGGTAACGCTCAAGGCGCTGCTGGAGGACAAGGTGCAGGTGGCCGATATCTACACCACCACTCCGTCCATCGCGGACAACGACCTCGTGGTGCTGGACGATCCCAAGAACAACTTCATCGCCCAGCAGGTGCTGCCGCTCTACAACAAGGCGAAGATGACCGACAAGGCAAAGCAGGCCCTGAATTCGGTCTCCAGCATCCTCACCACGGATGACCTGATCAACCTCAACCGCGCGGTCAGCGGCAGCCAGAAGCAGGATGCCAAGACGGCAGCAGCCGCCTGGCTCAAGGACAAGGGCATCGTCAAGTAGGTTCGTGTTCCCTGCCCCTGGGCATGGCGCAGGTTGGTGATCACGACGGCGGCTGCCGGACTTTCGAAGGTCCGGCAGCCGCCGTCGGCATGTGGTGGACGTCTCAACAGCCATGGATCCTTCCTGTGGCATATTTGAGGGATGGCAGAATTCAGGCAGTCCACGAAGCTCAACAACGTCCTATACGACATTCGTGGACCGATTCTCCAGGCCGCCCAGCAGATGGAGGCGGAGGGGCACCGGATCCTCAAGCTGAACATCGGAAATCCGGCGCCGTTTGGCTTCGAGGCGCCGGACGCCATCCTGGTGGACATGATCCGGCACCTGCCCCATGCCCAGGGCTACAGCGATTCCCGCGGCATCTTTTCCGCGCGCACCGCCGTCTCGCAGTACTACCAGACCCGCGGGATCCAGAACATCCACGTGGACGACATCTACCTGGGCAACGGCGTCAGCGAGCTCATCACCATGTCCCTGATGGCACTGCTGGATGCAGGCGACGAAGTGCTCATCCCCACGCCGGATTACCCGCTGTGGACCGCGTCCGTGGCGCTCGCCGGCGGCAAGCCTGTCCACTACCTCTGTGATGAGGAGTCAGGCTGGCAGCCTGACCTCGAGGACATGGAAGCCAAGATCACGCCCCGCACCAAGGGAATCGTGGTCATCAACCCGAACAACCCCACCGGTGCCGTGTACCCGGAGGAGACACTCAAGCGGATCGTGGCCCTTGCCGAAAAGCACGGCCTGGTCATCTTCGCCGACGAGATCTACGAAAAGATCCTCTACGAGGATGCCGTCCACGTGAACCTGGCCGGTCTCACCGGTGACCATGTCCTGTGCCTGACCTTCAGCGGCTTGTCCAAGGCTTACCGCGTCTGCGGCTACCGGGCTGGCTGGATGGCTATTTCCGGGCCTAAGAAGGAGGCCGCTGACTACCTCGAAGGCATCAACCTCCTGGCCAACATGCGGCTGTGCGCCAACGTCCCGGCCCAGCACGCCATCCAGACGGCGCTGGGCGGCTACCAGAGCATCAACGACCTGATCCTCCCGGGCGGCCGGCTGCTGGAGCAGCGCAACAAGGCCTACGACATGTTGAACGCCATTCCCGGTGTCAGCACACAGCAGGCAAGGGGTGCCCTCTACCTCTTCCCGCGCCTCGACCCGGAGGTCTACCACATCCGGGACGACGAGAAGTTCGTCCTCGACCTCCTGAGGGAACAGAAGATCCTGGTATCCCACGGCCGGGCGTTCAACTGGGTGCGCCCGGACCACTTCCGCATGGTGACGCTGCCTAACGTCAAGGACATCGAAGAGGCCATCGGCCGGATGGGGGACTTCCTGGGCCGATATCAGGGGAACTAGGATTCGAGACAACAGCGCTGCAGGGCTATCGTCCGGCGGCTGGCTGCCCGAAACGGAAAGAGGCTTAGATGGCGGATGTGGTGAAGTTCGACGAACACCCCTCGGACACGCTGAGGGCAGGGGCGAATTTCAACTTGGCCGGTATTGACCCGGCCTCCACGCCGGGGTACTCCGGGGACAAGGGCGCCGGCGAGAGCCTGCTCAGCGAACTCGACGGCAAGCTCACGCAGTTGCAGGAACAACTCTTCGCAGAGTCCCGGACCGGCGGCAAAAAGCGCGTACTGCTTGTCCTGCAAGCGATGGACACTGCCGGCAAGGGCGGCATCGTGAACCATGTCATGGGCCAGATGAACCCACAGGGCGTGCAGTTCAAGGCATTCAAGGCGCCTACTCCCGAAGAGCAGTCGTACGATTTCCTTTGGCGGATTGAAAAGGAAGTACCCGCAGCGGGCATGGTGGGTGTCTTCGACCGTTCCCATTACGAGGACGTCCTGATCCACCGCGTGCACCGATGGGCGGATGCCGTTGAACTGGACCGCCGCTACCGGGCCATCAATGAGTTCGAGGCCCGGCAGACTGCGGCCGGAACGAAAATCATCAAGGTTATGCTGCACATCAGCCGCGACGAGCAACAGCAGCGGTTGCTCGCCCGGCTTGAGGACCCCTCGAAGCGCTGGAAATACAGCGGCAACGATCTTAAGGAGCGGGCGTTTTGGGATGACTACATGGACGCCTACCAGGCGGCCTTTGAGCGGACCAGCTCTGAGCACGCGCCATGGCATGTCATCCCGGCGAACAAGAAATGGTATGCGAGGATTGCCGTCCAGCAGTTGCTACTGGACGCCCTGAACGGGCTGGCGCTCCAGTGGCCGGTCCCGGAAATTGACGTCGATATGGAACGCGAGCTGGTGCGGCGATCCTGACCCGGTGCTACCTCTTCGCGCTCACAGCGGCTGGTCCCGGGCGGCGGCCAGCCGTTTCCTTGCGCCTTCCAGCCACTCCTCGCAGCGTGCGGCCAGCGCCTCGCCACGCTCCCACAGGGCCAAGGATTCCTCCAGGCTTGCCCCTCCTGCCTCCAGCCTGCCCACCACTGCGATGAGCTGCTCCCGGGCCTCCTCGTAGCTAAGGGCTGCGACGTCCGGCTCTGGTTTCTGTTCGGTCATGCCTTCTCTTCCAATTCCTGGTGGTGGTCTGGGTTTCCTGCTTGCAGTGCTGCGCCGGTAGACGTGGCCCCGAAGCGGCCCTCCGCAACACGGATGCTCAGGGCCACGCCCGCCGGCGCTTCGGCGGGGCGCCGGACAACGGCGTGGCCGGCTTCGGCGATCCGGGCGGCCTGGTCACCTGCCAGTTCGACGACGGCGTACCCCCTGTCCAACGTCTTCTGCGGGGAGAGCGCGCGTACCTGGGCTTTCAGGTGCTCCAGCTGGTCAGCCGCCCGGACCACCGTGGAGTTCACGGCAGCAGTAGAGCGCCGAAGCAGCCGCTCTACTTCCTCGGCCCGGACCGAGACCATGCCCTCGGGCGCGGCCATGACGGGGCGCGAATGCAGTGCTGCCAGCCGGTCGGCCTCCCGGTCCACCAGCCGTTCCATGCAGCGCCGCAGCTGTTCCCGAGCCTGGCGCACGCCAGCGAGTTCTTCGGAGACTTCGGGCACGATCCGCTTGGCGGCGTCGGTGGGGGTGGAGGCCCGAAGATCGGCCACATAATCCAGCAGCGGGCGGTCCGCCTCATGACCGATGGCGCTTACTATCGGAGTGGCGGCCGCGGCCACCGCCCGGATCAGCTCCTCGCTGTTAAACGGCAAAAGATCTTCCAGCGCCCCGCCACCCCGGGCGATGACGATGACGTCCACTTCGGGCCGGGCGTCGAGTTCACGCAGTGCACGGACCACCTGGGCCACCGCGGTGTTCCCCTGGACAGCAACCTCGCGGATCTCAAACTCCACGGCGGGCCACCGGAGGGCCGCGTTACGAAGGATGTCCTTCTTTGCGTCCGAGTCACGGCCCGTGATCAGGCCAATGCGGTGCGGCAGCAGGGGCAGCGGCTTCTTCCGGGAGTCGGCGAACAGGCCCTCAGCCGCCAGGGCCTGGCGCAGCCGCTCAATCCTGGCCAGCAGGTCACCGAGTCCCACCGGGCGGATGTCCCGCACCAGCATGTTGAGCCTGCCGGTCTTGAGCCAGAATTCCGGTTTCAGCAGGGCCACCACCCGCGAACCGCGCTCCAGCGGAAGGTCCTGCCGCTCCAGCACCTTGGTCCAGACGGAAGCCGGAAGTGACACCTCTGCGTCCATGTCGCGAAGCGTGAGGTAGGCGTTGGTGCCGCGGCGGTTCAGCTCGATGACCTGGCCTTCCACCCACGCGGACGGAGTCCGGTCGATGTGGGCCTTCAGCTTCTGCGACAGCAACTGCAGCGGCCAGGGGTTCTCCGGGCTGGTCTCCGCGGCGGTGGCCGGCAAGGTTGTGGGAGCTGTATCTGGGAGGGACGCCTGGTCAGACATGCGGACGCCGTTGGGAGGCTGGTGCTGCGGGCATGCGGTCCTTCAACTGTTGTGGGCGGTCAATCAACCTTATCCATAAGGTGTAGCACCGGGGACTGACAGGGACAGCCCCCGAGCCTGCCTAGGATGGTTAAGGATCCCAACCCGAAGGACCTGCTGTGCGCACTTTTATTTCTGCCATCGCCACTGTGCTGGGCATACTCCTGGCCGCCGTCGCCGTTCCCGCCATATGGGTGGACCGGAACATCGTCCAGGAAGACGGATTTGTCCGTCTTGCAGCTCCGCTCGGCAAGGACTCGGAATTCCAAAGGAGCCTGGCAGCGGCGGCAGTGGGAACGATCGATACCCGGGCGGTTCCCGGTTTCCTGTCGGGGCTGGTCCAGCCGATGCTTGAGAAAGCAGCCGAGTCGCTGACCGGACTTCCCGGTTATCCGGCGGCCTGGGAAGAGACGCTTCGCCGAAGCCACCGCCTTAGTTTCGCGGACCCCGCGGCGGGGTCCCAGGGAGGCGCGTCGGCATCATCGCTGACCCTCGACGTCGCCCCTCTGGTTGCCCTCGGCTCGGAGGAGATTTCCCGGACCACCCACCTTCCCCTCAATCCGCCGGACCAGACGCTGATCAATGTCGGCCAGCCTGCACAAAGGGAGTGGACGGAGAGGCTGGCCACGTATGCGCCCATGGGCTACATCATGGCTGTTGGTTCGGCTGTAGCGTTCCTGCTGGCGCTCGTGGCGGCGCGCCGCCGGTGGACCGTGCTGCTGGCCGCCGGTCTTGGGGGACTGGCGCTCGCTGGACTGTGGGGGCTGGGCCTGCAGCTTGGCTCGGCACGGGCCCAGGCCACGGACACCGGCAATGCTGTGGCCAACATGTTCCGCGACCAGTTCCTGGCCGCAGCAGGCAAAGACTTCCAAACCTGGATAACCACTGCCGCGGTCACGGGCGGTGTCCTGGTGGCAGCAGGCATTGTGACGTTGTTCGCATCCCGGAAACGGGTGCGGACCAGCCGGTAGCATGGAGGGATGACCACCTCGGCTGTATCCCTTTCGATGCCAACCATTCCCCGCAGGCGCCGCTCGCCCCAGGAAGTAGCTGCCGCGGCCCCCGTGAACGGCAGCAAGAAGGTGCTTCTGGCTGCTCCCCGCGGCTACTGCGCAGGCGTTGACCGGGCCGTGATCGCCGTGGAAAAGGCGCTGGAGCACTACGGTCCCCCCGTGTATGTCCGCAAGCAGATCGTCCACAACGTCCACGTGGTCAGCTCGCTGGAGGAAAAAGGCGCCATCTTCGTGGACGAGACAGATGAGGTGCCCGAAGGCGCCCTGGTGATCTTCTCCGCCCACGGTGTTTCCCCGGCAGTGGTCGAATCCGCCGAAAGCCGGGGCCTGCGCACCATCGATGCCACCTGCCCGCTGGTCACCAAGGTGCACAAGGAAGCCGTCCGCTTCGCCAAGGACGATTTCGACATCCTCCTGATCGGCCACGACGGGCACGAGGAAGTGGAAGGCACCTCCGGTGAAGCGCCGGATCACATCCAGATCATCAATGGACCCCACGAAGTGGACAAGGTGACTGTCCGCGACCCCGAAAAGGTCATCTGGCTTTCCCAGACCACACTGAGCGTGGACGAGACCATGGAGACCGTCCGGCTGCTCAAGGAGCGGTTCCCCACGCTGCAGGACCCGCCCAGCGACGACATCTGCTACGCCACCACCAACCGACAGGTGGCCATCAAGAAGATTGCGCCCAAGGCGGACTTGGTGATCGTGGTGGGCTCGGCCAACTCGTCCAACTCGGTCCGGCTGGTGGAGGTAGCACTCGAATACGGTGCAAAGGCCTCGTACCGGGTGGACTTCGCTAACGAGGTTGACGAAGCCTGGTTTGAAGGCGTTGCCACCGTGGGCGTCACGTCCGGGGCTTCCGTTCCCGAGGTGCTGGTACAGGACGTCCTGACGCTCCTGGCAGACTACGGCTACGGCACCGTGGAGGAAGTGGTCACCGCAGAGGAAGACCTGCTGTTCTCGCTGCCCAAGGAGCTCCGTGCCACCCTGAAACAGGCCGGCGATGTCAGCCGTGCCTTGGGCGGGCGCCGGCCCCGCAGCTGAAACGCAACCAGCTCTTCTACGACGGAAGGGGCCGCGCAGTCAGCACTGCCGGGCCCGTTCTGCATCTCCGCGCTTCGTCAGGCTGCTTCCTCGTCGCCCTGGAGCTCGGGTGCAACCAGCGCCCGTGGTGTCACGTCCACCACGGGGGGTGTCACCAGGCCGGACTCCTCAAGGGTGTTGAGCTTCCGGGCCGTAGGCAGCACCCTGGCCTCCAGGGTGCCCACCATGGCGTTGTAGCGGTCCACCGACGACTTCAGTGAAGAACCGAGTTTGCCGACGTTTTCTCCCAGGGTTCCCATCCGGTCGTACAGCTGCCGTGCCAGTTCGAACAACTCGCGCGCGCTGTCCGTCAGGACGTCCTGCCGCCAGGTGAACGCCACCGACTTCAGCACGGCCAGCAGGGTGCTCGGTGACGCGAGGACCACGTTGCGGGACAGCGCGTGGTCCAGCAGCCCGGCGTCGGCCGTCAGCGCGGCAGCCAGGATGGATTCCGCCGGAATGAAGCAGACCACCAGTTCCGGGGAGTTCCCCGGGATGTCCCAGTATTTCTTGGTACCCAGCGCGTCCACATGCGCCCTCAGTGCCTTGGCGTGCGCCGCCAGCAGGGCCTGCCGGTTCCGCCCGTCGTTGGCCGACGGCGATCCGGACGGCTGGCCCAGGCGCGGATGCACCGCGCCCAGTTCCTGTGCCTCTAGATACGACGACAACGGGACTTTGGCGTCCACCACAAGCTGCTTTTCGCCCGGCAACTGCACCACCAGGTCCGGCCGGACGGCCGAGTCATGGCCCGCGCTGTGGACCTGCTCCACGAAGTCCACGTGGCGGAGCATGCCTGCAGCCTCCACCACGCGCCGAAGCTGCACCTCGCCCCACTGGCCCCTGGCACTGTTGGAGCGCAGGGCCGATTCCAGCGCATGAGTGGACCGGATGAGCTGTTCATCGGAAAGCCTGGCCTCCTGCAGCTGCTGTGCCAGCTGGCCGTACTGTTCCACGCGGTCGCGCTCCAGCAGTGCCACCTGCTGCTGGACGGCGGAAAGCTTTTCGGCCACGGGCGCCAGGGCGCGCAATACGTTGCCGTCCTGCGTCCTGGCCTCGCCCAGCTCGCGGTTCTGCGCCGCCAAAAGCCGCCGCTCGGCGTCGGCCGCTGCCAGCTGCGCCGTGACTTCCGAAAGGCGTGACGACACCTGGTCGAAGTCCGCCTCCAAGCCATGGGAGTATCGGCGCAGGAAAAAATAGGTGGCCGCCGCGCCTGCAAGCGCACCGAGCAGCAGCATGAGAAGGGCAAGAATCAAGGCAAAAGCATCCATGGCTTCACTGTTGCACGGGCCTCTGACATTCATAGGCAGTGACATTCCCGGGTACGGGCTGCCGGGGCCCGGCGGGTAGAATCAATGCTCGTGGCTCTTACTATTGGCATCGTCGGACTGCCCAACGTCGGCAAATCAACCCTCTTCAACGCGCTCACGCGTAACCAGGTCCTGGCCGCGAACTATCCGTTCGCCACCATCGAACCCAATGTCGGCGTCGTGAACCTCCCGGATCCCCGGCTCCAGAAGCTCGCCGGGATCTTTGGCTCGCAGCGCGTCCTGCCCGCTGCAGTATCGTTCGTCGACATCGCCGGGATCGTCAAAGGTGCCTCCGAAGGGGAGGGGCTGGGCAACCAGTTCCTGGCCAATATCCGCGAGGCTGAAGCGATCGCACAGGTTGTGCGGGTCTTCGACGACCCTGACGTGGTGCACGTTGACGGCAAGGTGGATCCGCGCTCGGACATGGAAACGATCAACACCGAGCTGATCCTCGCCGACCTCCAGACCATCGAAAAAGCGGTCCCGCGGATCGAAAAAGAGGTCAAGATCAAGAAGCGGGAAGCCGCGGAGCTCGCCGCCGTGAAGGCCGCGCAGGCGGTGCTGGAGCGGGGAGACACCATCTACTCCTCCATCAAGAGCGACAAACTGGAGATGGAGCACCTCAAGGAGCTGGGCCTGCTGACCGCCAAGCCCTTCATCTATGTGTTCAACGCCGACGAAGGCATCCTGGGCAGCCCGGAAAAACAGGAGGAGCTGCGCGCCCTGGTTGCCCCGGCAGACTGCATCTTCCTTGACGCCAAGCTCGAAGCGGATCTCGTGGAGCTGGATGAGGAAGGAGCGCGCGAGATGCTCGAAATGAACGGCCAGGACGAATCCGGCCTGGACCAGCTGGCCCGCGTCGGCTTCCACACGCTGGGGCTGCAGACCTACCTCACGGCCGGCCCCAAGGAAGCGCGCGCCTGGACCATCCGGCAGGGGGACACTGCCCCGCAGGCGGCCGGTGTCATCCACTCGGACTTCCAGCGCGGCTTCATTAAGGCCGAAGTGGTCTCCTTCGACGACCTTGTAAACGCCGGTTCCATGGCCGAGGCAAAATCCCGCGGCAAGGTCAGGATCGAAGGCAAGGAATACGTCATGGCCGACGGCGACGTGGTGGAGTTCCGCTTCAACGTCTAACCTTTGGGGCGGTGGCGGTGAGTGGTCGGCTTGTCCGGCTGGCGTTCCGCCGGCGGGTGGCGCCCAGCGGAAAACCAGGAATCGGACGGAATCCAAACCGGCCCCCGCCATCGCTCCGCCGGTACGTATGGTGTGCGGTTCGGAATGAGGACCCCCGGGTGAACGTCACACCAAGCGCCCCAGCCCGCTCCCGAGTGGACGCTTCCCATGAAGCGTGACGGGAAGGGCAAACTGACTGCTGATAAACCAGCGAACCGCGGACCGGATTTCATCCCGACTCGGCGTGTGTGTTTCAAGGGGCTTTGGGCACGTACGGAGGACGGCTGCCCGGCCTACCGTGAGGTATGTCCGGCATGGAAACCGTGGAAGTGGAGCGGAAATTCGACGTCGTCGAATCCGACGTGCTTCCGGTCTTCACATCGATCCCAGGAGTGGCTGCCGTCCGGATGGCCGAGGACCAGGAACTCGATGCGGTGTACTTCGACACGAAAACGCTGGCCCTGGCGGCCCGGCGCATCACATTGCCGCCGGCGAGCCGGCGGCAATGATGCCGGATGGCATCTGAAACTGCCGGTGGCCGCGGACGAACGGCGGGTGATCACCGAGCCCTTGACCAAGGACCCGGGCACGGTGCCGGCGCGGTTGCGGTCTCTGGTGTCTGTCCACACCCGAAACCGGGAACTGGTTCCGATCGCACGCCTGAGGACCCGCCGCACGGCCATTTCGTTGGTCTCGGCGGACGGCGCGGTGCTGTCCGAATTCAGCGACGACCGGGTCGAATCCACGGTCCTGCTGGAACCGGTCGAAAGCAACGCGTGGCGGGAATGGGAAATCGAACTGGTGGACGGGCACCGCAAGCTCCTGGACGCCGCAGACACGGAGCTTGCCCGGCTGGGTCACCGGCCGGCAGCGCTGCCCTCAAAACTGGGGCGCGCGCTCGGTGCCCGGTACCCCGCGGCTAACCCTCCGGCACCTTGCCCCGAGCGAAAAGGACCGGCTTCAGCGGTGTTGCTGGCCTACCTGCACGAGCAGGCCGAGGCCCTGAAGGTGCATGATCCCGGGGTACGGGAGGGAACTCCTGACGCTGTGCACCAGCTTCGTGTGGCCGCACGGCGGATGCGGTCCGTGCTCGCAAGCTTCAAGACGCTGACCGACAAGGACGCAGCGCAGCTCCTGCGCGAAGAACTTCAATGGCTCGCCGGAACAGTTGGCGCCGCGCGGGACCTTGAAGTCATGCGGGCCCACCTCGCCGAAGTGATCGTTGCCGAACCGCCGGACCTGGTCACGGACCCGGTGAAGCAACACCTCGCGGACCAGCTCGGCGCAGCCTACGAGTCCGCCGTCGCCGATGGCCTGGCAGCTTTGGGAAGCGACCGGTACTTCCGGCTACTGAATGAGCTCGACGGCTTCCTCGCGTCCCCGCCGCTGGCCGGCCCGGCACACAAAAATGCCCGGGGGAGGATCGGCCGGTCCGTCAATGCAGAACGACGCCGGCTCAAGGCGAAAGTGAAGAGCCTCTACCGCGCTTCCGATGCCGGGACGGCCGCCGCGGCACTGCATGAGGTCCGCAAAAGCGCCAAACGCCTCCGGTACGCGGCGGAGGCATCCGCCCCGGTCTTCGGAAAACAGGCCTTGGGGATTGCCCGGGCAGCCGAAGAAATTCAGACAATCCTGGGCGACCACCAGGACAGCATCGTCTTCCGGGACAAGCTGCACGCCCTCGCGGCCGCCCCGCCCGGGGAAGGCGGCGACAACGGCTTCACCTGCGGCCGTCTGCATGCCCTGGAGCAACAACGCGGCGCGGAAGCCTACGACCGATTCCGCCAAACCTGGCACATATCGCCGCCCCGGCGCCTCCACTGGAAATAGTTACGGGCTGCCTTTCCCGGATCTACAAGCCAGACATCCCGAACAGCTAGGCTCAGCGCTAAGGGCTCGGCACGTACCGCAAGGCAGAGGTGTGATCCCGTAGGCGAGTCGTACCGCACTTACCCTGGGTCGGCGGGGTCAGGAAGGACCATCGTGAGTGAAGCTGAGATCCAGGAACTACGCGCCTTGCTGGAAGAAGTGAACCGGCTGCAGCGAACCCTTAGACACGCCGAAGCTCGACACAGCGACACGATCGCGGGGGTGCTTCCCCGCCACCGAGACAGTGCAAGGAATCTCGTTCACTACGCGGAACTACGCAGGCATGACATCCGGGATCTCCAGTCCGGACTGGCGAAGCACGGGCTCTCGTCGCTGGGGCGCACTGAATCGAGCGTTGCGCAAGGTGTCGACACGGTCGCCAGGACTCTGGCGCGGCTGGTGTCCCGGGCGGACCTGCCGGACGTAGCGCCTGATTTCATCGACGGCGAAGAACTACTGGCCCGAAACGCCGTAAACCTCCTGGGACCTGAGCCGGAAGACCGCGGCACAAGGATCATGGTCACGTTGCCCAGCGAAGCCGCCCTGGACCCCGGTATCGTCCACGGAATGATAGAG
The DNA here is from genome assembly GCF_014639275.1 of Arthrobacter liuii. Lineage (GTDB taxonomy): Bacteria > Actinomycetota > Actinomycetes > Actinomycetales > Micrococcaceae > Arthrobacter > Arthrobacter liuii. The sequence goes on from NZ_BMFW01000004.1 coordinate 253,622, forward strand.
CGCGGAATGGACCTGGCCCGCATCAACTGCGCACATGACACTCCGCAGTTCTGGCGGCAAATGATCGCCAACATCCGTGCGGCGGAGGATTCCACTGGCAAGCGGTGCCTGGTCTCCATGGACCTGGCCGGCCCCAAGCTGCGCACAGGACCCGTCCTCCCCGGCCCCCGCGTCCTGCGCATAAGGCCCGTCCGGAATGAAACCGGTGCCGTGGTGGCGCCGGCCAGGGTGTGGCTTGGACATCGTCCGGAAACGGGCCCCGCCGCCGCCGTTATCCCCGTCGAGGACGAGACGTGGGCCGCGGACTTGCGCGAGGGTCAAACGGTCAGCTTCCACGATGCCCGCGGCGCCCGCCGCACCCTTGTCGTCGAGCAGACAGGCCCGGAAGGGTGCTTGGCGACGCTTCAGGACACCAGCTATTTCGTCCCGGGAACCCGGCTCGAAACCGTGCCCGAATCGTCGTCCGGCAAGAAGACCACCCGCAAGAAATGGACCTCCACCCTTGTCGGCGACCTGCCGGCGCTTGAGCAGAGTCTCATGATCCGCCGGGGCGACACGGTCATCCTTAGCCGTGACCTCACTCCTGCCGACAGCCACACCGTCGGCAGGCACCGGATCGGGTGCACCCTCCCGGGTGTATTCATGGATGTGAAACCTGGCGAACGGATCTGGTTCGACGACGGCAAAATCGGCGGGATCATCACCGAGGCCCGGGCCGACGGACTGACCGCAGAGATTGTCTCCGCGGCTCCAAAGGGCTCACGACTTCGTGCAGAAAAGGGCATCAACCTTCCCGACACGCGGCTGACCGTCCCGGCTCTAACGGGCCAGGACCTAGCTGACCTGGAGCACGTCAAGGAACTTGCCGACATTGTCAGCATGTCCTTTGTCCGCAGTGACGCCGACGTCCGCGATCTCCTGAGCCGCCTCGACCCGGAGCTGGACCGGACTCTCGACATCATGCTCAAGATCGAGACAGTGGCCGCGTTCGAAGCGCTGCCCAGTATTCTCCTGGAACTGATGAAGTGGGCCGATGTGGGAGTCATGATCGCCCGCGGAGACCTCGCGGTGGAGGCCGGCTTCGAACGGCTGGCGGAAGTCCAGGAGGAGATTCTCTGGCTCTGCGAAGCCGCCCACGTCCCAGTCACCTGGGCCACCCAGGTCCTGGACACTCTGGCCCGGACCGGGATGCCGTCCCGGGCCGAGGTGACTGACGCTGCGATGGCCCAGCGCGCAGAGTGCGTCATGCTCAACAAGGGCCCGTTCATCAACGAAGCCATCAGCATGCTCGCGGATATTCTGAGCCGGATGAAAGATCATACGCAGAAGAAACGCAGCCTGCTCCGGCGCCTCCGGGCCTGGGACCGATAGCGACCGGAACCCGCAGCCGCCGGTGGTGAGCCGACTCGGGATGCGGACCCTAGGGGACGTTCTGTGAGGTCTCCGACGTGAATTCGCGATGGAGGCGTGTTCTCGCTTCATGCTCAACCAAGGTAGGAATATAGCTTCTAATCCGGCCGTCAGCCAGAGACTCGTACTCCTCACCGACGATGCCGGCGATATGCGGCCTGGGCGCGTTTGGAAAGCGGCTCGACAGCCTGTCGACAACAGCACGGACAATGATTTCCTTTTCCGCTTCGCTCACCAAACCAGTTTCCCCCGGGCGCCGAACCGCAGGCAACCAAAACCGCGGAGCCGACGACACTATCCGGGCTTGTGGTGCGCCCGGATAACAAGGGGTTTAAGTCGGCTTGAAATTTCCGCAGGAACGCGTCACCGCAGCACCCCCGCGTTCACCTTGGCGCTGGCCACCACCTCGGCGTCGGCAGTCGACCTGTGCCTGACTCGACCCCGCTCGGCGCGTGTTTCCCGGGCACTCGACCGGGGTTGGTCAGGACAGCGACGCGGGTGGGCAAGTAGCAGTCAGGCGCGTGAGCGCGGCAGGGTCAAACGGCCCGCGGAGCCCCACCTGGCGGCAGTCAGCGGCGATGACCAGCAACGGCCGAATCGCTGTGTGGTCCTTCAGCGTCACCGACTGACCGGCCCGACGGCTTATCCTGAGTCTGTAGGGCGTGATCGTGGCGACCCCAGTCCCCTCCGGAGAGGGAAAATACAAGGAGGCGGCATGCCGGTCCGGCGTCTGATGCAGTTGCTCATCGCCGCGTTGGCGGCTGCCCTGGTTCTTTCCGGCTGCTCGGGCAGCAGTGCCCCTTCCATGGTGGTGGGGGAGGCAAAGCGCGGCGGGAGCGTGACGGTGGCTGAGGTGAACGCGTTCTCCTCCTTCAACCCGTACAGCGCCAACGGCAACACCGACATCAATTCAAAGATTGGTGCCATCACGCACTCGGGCTTTTTCCACCTCGATGACGCCTCCAAAGTGGTCCGTAACGATAAGTTCGGGCATTTCGAGAAGGTCTCTGACCAGCCGCTCAAGGTGAAATACACGGTCAATGAAGGAGTCAAGTGGTCAGACGGTGCGCCCATCCGCGCTGCCGACCTCCTGTTGAGCTGGGCCGCAGGGTCGGGCTACTTCGACGATGTCGACCCCGCGGCCGGCAAAGGCACCAAGTACTTCTCGGTTGCCGCTGACACCACAGGCCTTGCCGGTACCCTGTTTCCCGAAATCGGGTCGGACGGACGTTCCATCACCATCGAGTACGCCGCACCGTACGCTGACTGGGAAGTAGCGTTCGACGTCGGACTCCCTGCCCACGTCGTCGCTGCCAAGAGCGGACTCAACGATGAGGAAGACCTGGTCAAGCTCCTCAAGGAGACGCCGCGTGGCAACCCGGAAAAGCCGGCGCCGAACCCCGCGCTCAAGAAAGTCAGCGACTTCTGGAACACCGGATTCGAGACTAAATCCGTTCCGGACGATCCGGCACTCTACCTGTCCAGCGGCCCCTACATCGTTCGCGACATCGTGCCGGAAGTCTCCATGAAACTGGTCCGGAACCGGGACTACGTCTGGGGCCCGGAACCGTGGCTGGACGAGATCAACGTCAGGTTCACCGGGGCAGTGCCGGCGGCCGTTGATGCCCTGCGCACCGGCCAGGCCGACATCATCTCGCCCCAGCCCTCCGCTGCCACGGAAGATCTCCTCACCGGCCTGTCAGGCCAGGGCATCACTGTTGAACGGTACAAACAGTCCGGCTACGACCACCTGGACCTCAACTTCTCGGGCCCGTTTGCAGGCAAGGACGTACGTGTCGCCTTCCTCAAAACGGTCCCGCGGCAGGCCATCGTGGACGCCGTCGTGGGAGCACAGGTGCCGGACAACAAGCCGCTGGACTCGCAGGTGTTCCTGCCGGGCCAGCCAAAGTACGCGGATACGGCAAAGAACAACGGGTCGTCAAACTACGCCGAGGTGGACATCGATGCCGCCAAAGGCCTCCTGAAGGGCGCCACGCCCACAGTCCGGATTTTGTACAACCGGGACAATCCCAACCGCGCCAAGGCCTTCGGCTTGATCCGCGACTCCGCGGCACTCGCCGGGTTCCGGGTGGTCGACGGCGGGCAGGGCAGCGCAGACTGGGCCGCCGCGCTGAGCAGGGGCGGCTATGACGCCGCCTTGTCCGGATGGATCGGCACGGAGGCCGGCGTCAGCCGGGTGCCGCAGATCTTCCGCACCGGGGCTGGCAGCAACTTCACGGGATATTCCGACGGCGGCGCGGACAAGGTGATGGAGCAATTGGCTGTGACCACGGACCTGGGCAAGCAGGACGAACTCCTGGCCGACATCGACAAGCGCGTTTGGGAGGACGCGTACGGCCTGCCGCTCTACCAAACCCCGGGAACAACTGCCTTCAGCTCACGCCTGGCCGGCGTGAAGACCAGCCCCGGCCCCCTTGGCGTGTGGTGGAACGTATCGGAGTGGCGGCTGTCCTAGTGCAGCTGCGACCCCTTTAGGGTCCTTCGGCCCTTGCGGGGCTTCCACTCCGTCGATTCGCCGTTCAGCCTACCGCCGAGTAGCATGTGACGTGCCTAACTATCCACCCCTGTCAAGGGCAGTGGACTCTCCCGGTCACGGTTTGGCAACGGAGTACCAATATCTGGACTTTGTGCGGTTAGGCTAACTCGTATTGTGTAGGTCTCGTCACAGCGGTGAGCTGTGTCCGGCCTGCGGGGAAGCACAAGATTCCCCTATACATCTCTCCCACAACTCATAGGAGGCGGAATGCGTTTTACGCGCACTTCCAAAGCACTGGGCATCGTGGCAATCACCGCGCTTGCCCTGACCGGGTGCGGCGCCGGCGGCGGCAGCACCGACGGGTCCAGCAATGCAGCTGGCGACCCGAACAAGGTCATCACGGCCTACAGCAACGAGCCACAAAACCCGCTGCTGCCTGCCAACACCAACGAGGTTTACGGCGGCCGCGTGGTGAACCTGCTCTTCGAAGGCCTTCGCAGCTACGATGCGAACGGCAAGGCAGTCAACGCACTCGCGGACTCCATCGAGTCTTCCGACGCCCAGAACTGGACCATCAAGGTCAAGCAGGGCCAGAAGTTCACCAACGGTGAGGCCATCACGGCCAAGACCTTCGTGGACTCCTGGAACTTCGCGGCAAACTCCAAGAACCTGCAGAACAACGGCTTCTTCTTCGAGTCCATCGCCGGTTACGAAGATGTCTCAGCCGTGACCACTTCGAAGAGTGCGGATGGCAAGACCACCAGCACCCCTGCCCCCAAGGCCGACACCATGTCCGGCCTGAAGGCAACCGATGACTCCACCATCACGGTCAAGCTCGCCCAGCCCGAAGCCGACTGGTCCCTGCGCCTTGGCTACTCCGCCTTCTACCCGCTGCCGGCAGCCGCCCTTGCGGACCCGAAGACCTACGGTGAAAACCCCGTGGGCAACGGACCGTACAAGTTCGACAAGCAGGGTTCCTGGGTTCACGACCAGTCCATCACGCTGGTGAAGAACCCCGATTACAACGGAACCCGCGCAGCCAAGAACGGCGGCGTCACGTTCAAGTTCTACACCGATCCGGGCCCCGCATACACGGACCTGCAGTCGGACAACCTGGACGTCACCGACGTACTGCCGTCCAACGCACTGAAGACCTACGTCAATGATTTCCCGGACCGCAACGCCACCAAGGCTGTAGCCACCGATTCCACCCTGAACATTCCGGGCTACAACCCGAACTTCCAGGGCGAGGCCGGCAAGCTGCGCCGCCAGGCACTGTCCTACGCCATCAACCGCGAGGAAATCGCGAAGGTGGTCTTCAACGGCACCCGCACGCCGGCCAAGGCTTTCGCTCCGCCGGTCATCGATGGCTTCAAGGAAGGCATCAAGGGCAGCGAAGTCCTGACGTTCGACGCCGCCAAGGCCAAGGACCTGTGGGCACAGGCCAACAAGATCCAGCCGTACGACGACTCCAAGCCGCTGCAGATTGCCTCCAACACCGATGGCGGCAACAAGGAATGGATCGACGCCGTAGCGAATGGCTTCAAGAACAACCTCGGGATCCAGGCTGAAATCCAGCCTTTCGCCAAGTTCGCCGAAGTCCTGAACCTGCGCAAGACCCAGCAGCTGCCGGGCCTGACCCGCGCCGGCTGGCAGGGTGACTACCCGTCGCTGTACAACTTCCTGGGACCTGTCTGGGCCACGGGCGCTTCCTCCAACTACGAGAAGTACTCGAACCCTGAGTTCGATAAGCTCCTCAAGGAGGGCCTGGCCGCCAAGAGCACGGACGAGGCTAACGCCAAGTTCAACCAGGCACAGGAGATCCTGTTCCAGGACCTGCCCGGACTTCCGCTTTGGGACCAGGCACGCGCGATCGTATGGAGCAACAACGTCGTGAAGGCCGAGACTGGCTGGAACGGCGAAATCCTCTACTACGGCATCACGGCTAAGTAGTCCCAGATCTAACTTGCCGTCAGGCTGATGGGGGTTCCGGTCACGTCCGGGCCCCCATTGGCTTGTAACGGCAGGAAGGCATTCATGAACGCGTTTTCCCCCGTACCGGAAGGCAGGTAAGCCTGTGCTCCGGTTCATCCTTCGCCGACTCCTCCAGGTGATCCCTGTATTCCTCGGCACTACCCTCTTGGTGTACTACATGGTGTTCGCCCTGCCCGGTGACCCCATCGCCGCGCTGTTCGGCGACCGCCAGCCACCCCAGGCTGTCATCGACACCCTCCGCAGCCAGTACCACCTCGATGAACCCTTCTGGGTCCAGTACGGGCTCTTCCTCAAGAACCTGTTCACCTTCAACCTGGGCAATGACTTCACCGGGCAGCCCATTGCCGCCAGCCTCGCACGGGTCTTCCCCGTGACAGCGATGCTGGCCATCGAGGCGCTGGCCATCCAGGCCATTTTCGGCGTGGCGTTCGGTGTCTTCGCCGGCCTGCGCCGCGGCGGATGGTTCGACTCCACCGTCCTGGTGGCCTCCCTGGTGGTAATCGCCGTGCCCACCTTTGTCCTGGGCTTCGTTTTCCAACTCGTCTTTGGGGTGCAGCTTGGCTGGGCCAAACCCACCGTGGGCGCGACTGCGAACTGGGGCACGCTGCTGCTGCCGGCCGTGGTCCTGGGGCTCGTCTCATTCGCCTATGTTCTCCGGCTGACGCGGGCCTCGGTCAGCGAGAACATGAATGCCGATTACGTTCGGACCGCCACCGCCAAGGGCCTTTCCCGCCCCCGGGTGGTCATGGGACACATCCTGCGCAACTCACTGATTCCCGTGGTGACCTATTTGGGCGCCAACCTGGGCGCATTGATGGGCGGTGCCATCGTCACCGAAGGCATCTTCAACGTCCCGGGCGTCGGCAACAAGCTCTACCAGGCCGTCCTGCGCAGTGAGGGCCCCACGATCGTGTCCATCGTCAGCGTGCTGGTGCTGGTCTTCGTCGTCGCCAACCTGCTCGTAGACCTGCTGTACGCCTGGCTTGATCCAAGGATTCGTTATGACCAGTAATAACAGCCACTTTGTGGCCCCCGTAGACGAGACGCCGTTGCTGGCAACGGATGCAGTGAAGACCGACCATGCGCCGCTCAGCCTGTGGTCGGACGCCTGGCGGAAGCTCCGCCGTCGTCCGCTGTTCATCATTTCCGCGCTGCTCATCCTGGCACTGGTGGTCGTGGCATTGTTCCCGGGCCTTTTCTCGTCCGTACCACCGAACGACGCCTGCGAACTGGGCAACTCGGAAGGCGGCCCCACCGCTGGCCACCCATTCGGTTTCACTTTCCAGGGTTGCGACATCTACTCGCGCGTCATTCATGGCACCCAAGCCTCACTGTCGGTCGGAATCCTGTCAGTCCTGTGCGTGCTTATTATCGGTGTCACTTTTGGTGCCGTCGCTGGGTACTACGGTGGCTGGGTTGATTCCGTGCTTGCACGCCTGGGCGACATTTTCTTCGCCCTGCCCCTGGTCCTCGGTGCGCTGGTCATCACCCAGCTTCCGTTCTTCAGGGAAAACAAGAGCGTCTGGACCGTGGTCTTCGTCATCTCACTGCTGGCGTGGCCGCAGATGGCCCGCATCACCCGCGGCGCCGTCATCGAGGTGCGCAACGCCGACTTCGTAACGGCTGCCCAGGCCCTTGGTGTTTCGAAGTTCCGCGCGCTCCTGCGGCACGTGCTGCCGAACGCCTTGGCTCCCATCATCGTCCTGGCCACCCTGGAACTGGGCGTTTTCATCGTTGCCGAGGCCACCCTGTCCTTCCTGGGCATCGGTCTGCCGCAGAGCATCATGTCCTGGGGCAATGACATTGCCGGTGCCCAGGCCTCCATCCGGACCCATCCGCAGATCATGCTCTACCCTGCGGCGGCGCTGTCCATCACCGTGCTGAGCTTCATCATGCTCGGCGATGCTGTCCGGGACGCCCTTGATCCGAAGAGCCGCCAGCGATGAGAGACCAAGAGATGACAAGTTTAGACATCCACATCGACGAGGCAGACAGCACGGGCATCAAGCCGCTGCTGGAAATCCGGGACCTGGCCATCACGTTCAAAACCGGCGGCGGGGACGTGCAGGCGGTGCGCAACGCGCACCTGACCATCATGCCCGGCGAAACCGTGGCGATCGTGGGGGAGTCCGGGTCCGGCAAGTCCACCACGGCGCTGGCGGCCATCGGCCTGCTGCCCAACAACGGACGCGTCTCCGGCGGGCAGATCCTGCTCAACGGCGAAGATATCGCCGTCGCTTCCGAGCGCCGGATGATCGAGCTGCGCGGCAACAGCATCGGCATGGTCCCGCAGGATCCCATGTCCAACCTGAACCCGGTCTGGAAGATCGGCCAGCAGGTGCGGGAGACCCTTAAGGCGAACGGCCGTCCGAGTGGTCCAGACGACGTCGCCAAGGTGCTGTCCCAGGCAGGACTCCCCGACGCCCACCGGCGGGCGAAGCAGTATCCGCACGAATTCTCCGGCGGCATGCGGCAGCGCGCCCTGATCTCCATCGGGCTGTCCTGCCAACCACGGCTGCTCATCGCCGATGAGCCCACCTCCGCCTTGGATGTGACCGTGCAGCGGCAGATCCTGGACCACCTGGAGACCATGACCAAGGACCTTGGCACGTCGGTCCTGCTGATCACCCACGACCTGGGCCTGGCAGCCGAGCGTGCTGACAAGGTGGTGGTCATGTACCAGGGCCGCGTGGTGGAGTCGGGGCCGTCGCTGGAACTGCTCCGCAATCCCCAGCACCCCTACACCCGGCGGCTGGTCGAGTCCGCGCCGTCGTTGGCAAGCCGGCGCATCCAGGCAGCCAAGGAGCAGGGCATTGAAACGTCCGACCTCCTCGCGCCTGCCGCAGAGCCCGTTGCCGCGGACCACATCCTGAAGATCCAGGACCTCCGCAAGGTATACAAGCTGCGCCAGGGCATGGGGAAGTCCTCAGATTTCGCCGCAGTTGACGGCGTCAGCTTCGACGTGATGCGCGGAACCACGACGGCGATTGTCGGCGAGTCCGGTTCGGGCAAGTCCACGGTGGCAAAAATGGTGCTTCAGCTGGAGAAACCGACCGACGGAAAGATCCTCTTCGACGGCGTGGACACGTCCCTGCTGAAGGCGCGGGAACTCTTCAAGTTCCGTCGTCGTGTGCAGCCGATTTTCCAGGACCCTTACGGATCCCTGGACCCGATGTACAACATCTTCCGCACCATCGAAGAGCCGTTGCGCGTCCATAAGATCGGTGATGCCGCGAGCCGGGAGAAGAAGGTCCGCGAGCTGCTGGACCAGGTGGCGCTGCCGCAGTCCACCATGCAGCGGTATCCGAATGAGCTCTCCGGTGGCCAGCGCCAGCGTATCGCCATCGCGCGGGCCCTGGCGCTTGACCCTGAAGTGATTATCTGTGACGAGGCGGTGTCCGCCCTCGACGTCCTGGTGCAGGCCCAGGTGCTGAATCTCCTTGCGGAGCTCCAGGCCAACCTCGGACTCACCTACCTTTTCATCACGCACGACCTTGCCGTGGTCCGGCAGATCGCGGACCACGTCTGCGTGATGGAAAAGGGAAAGCTGGTGGAAACCGGCTCTACGGACAGCGTGTTTGAGTCGCCACAGCAGGACTACACCAAGGCGCTCCTCAACGCCATCCCCGGCGCGAAGCTGATGCTTCCGCCTGAGGTGGCGTAGGCGGAAGTCTTCCGTGAACGGCTGGAGCCGGGACCTTCGGGTCCCGGCTCCAGCCGTTTTACCGCTCCAGCCAATTCCGGCGCGCCTTCCAGGCCCGTCGCTGTTGCGGCCAGTCAGTCCCGGAGCGCGCTGTTGCTTCCCGGCACTGCCGCGAGGGGGCCCTGATCCGCTGCGGGTAGCGGGTCCAGCCCAAGTTCCCGCAGCCTGCGCTCCAGAATCCCGCCCAGGGCCATGCGGCCTTCGGTGTTCATGTGGACGGCATCAGCGAGGTCCTTTGCCAGTCCATACCTGGTGAGCCAGTCGCCCACCGAAACAAAGGGAAGTCCGTTGGCTGCTGCCACGCCACTCAGCAAAGCGTCCACCTCGCTCCGGCGGCCGCCGCCGTCGTTTGCTCCCCGTGCGAGGGTGCCGATCATCGCCACCCGCGTGCCTGGATACCGCGTGCGAAGGTCGGCGATCAGCCGCCCGGCGTTACCTGCAATCTGTGCGTTGCTTGCACCGCCGGCGGCGTCGTTCCCGCGGCCCTCAACCACAATCAGTGCAGGGGTGCCGGAGGGGAGCAGCCAATCCCCGCGCTGCAGGGCGTCCACATAGTTGCCCGTGGCACCGTTCGCCGCCACGTAACCGGTGCCGCCGCGGCCGCAGAAGTACACATTGTACCCAGCGGCGGCGAGGCCCAGGCGCGGCCAGCCGTCCGGAGGTTCCGACTGCGAATCCCCAATCAGCAGCGCGGTCCTGCTGACGTCCGGCACTACTGCCTCAAGCCTTCCATTGCCAGGATTCCGGATCCGGGAAGTGGCTACTACCGCGGTGTTCGCCCCCGCGCTGCCGGGTTGAAGGGCTGCTGCCTGGCCGTTGACGGCTTGTCCGGCCGCTGCCCGCGACAGTCTGTCGGCGGGAGAGTCGCCGGCAAGTCCGTCGCCGGCGGGTCCCGGGACTCCAACCCCGCGAGGAGCCCGGACACCACCGCGGCTGCGGCCCACGCGGCGCCACGCAGGGCGCTGGCCTTAGCAGGGGGCATCGTTGTCTCCGACGTGCTCAAGAGGTGGGTGGTTATTCACAGCCATGATGCCACGCCCAGTGATGCGGCAGTGAACTTGGTCACATCGCAGGGCGGGGTGCGTGATGGTGGCATCCCCCGCTCCGGCCTACCGGGCCGGAATTTAGGCCAACAAATGGCTCAGCGGCTAGAATAGAGGAAGGCGCCCTGTGCCAAGGGCCTTGTCCGTCGTGCGTTCCAGTTGGAAATGTCGCGATACAACAGCTGACTCCACTGAATCGAGCCTTTACGCATGTCTGAAACCACCACCAACACTGCGGTAGCCACTGCATCGCGCAGTGACCTGCGCAACGTCGCGATCGTGGCCCACGTTGACCATGGCAAGACCACCCTGGTCGACGCCATGCTCAAGCAGACCAACTCCTTTGCCGAGCACAACCACCTTGAAGACCGCGTGATGGACTCCGGTGACCTGGAGCGCGAAAAGGGCATCACCATCCTGGCCAAGAACACCACCGTGGCCTACAACGGTCCGTCCTCCAATGGCGAGACCATCACCATCAACGTCATCGACACGCCCGGCCACGCCGACTTCGGCGGCGAGGTGGAGCGAGGCCTGTCCATGGTCGACGGCGTTGTCCTCCTCGTTGACGCTTCCGAAGGTCCGCTGCCCCAGACCCGCTTCGTGCTCCGCAAGGCCCTCGCCGCGCACCTGCCCGTCATCCTGCTGGTCAACAAGACCGACCGCCCCGATGCCCGCATCGAGGAAGTCGTCCACGAGTCCATGGACCTCCTCCTGGGCCTTGCCTCGGACCTGGCAGACGAAGTTCCGGACCTGGACCTGGACAAGATCCTCGAAGTTCCCGTTGTCTACGCAGCCGCCAAGGTTGGCCGCGCTTCCCTGGAGCAGCCGGCTGACGGCACGGCTCCCGAGAACGAGGACCTGGAACCGCTGTTCAAGACCATCATTGAGCACATCCCGGCCCCCACGTACAACCCGGAGGGTGTGCTGCAGGCGCACGTCACCAACCTGGATGCGTCCCCGTTCCTGGGCCGCCTCGCGCTGCTCCGCATCTACAACGGCACCCTGCGCAAGGGCCAGACCGTTGCGTGGGCACGCGCCAACGGTGAGCTCAAGAACGTTAGGATCACCGAACTCCTGGCCACCAAGGCCTTGGACCGTGTTCCTGCCGAGTCCGCCGGTCCCGGTGAGATCGTGGCCGTCGCCGGCATCGAGGACATCACCATTGGTGAAACCCTGACCGACGCCGAAAACCCGCAGCCGCTGCCGCTGATCACCGTGGACGATCCCGCGATCTCCATGACCATTGGTATCAACACCTCGCCGCTGGCCGGCAAGGTCAAGGGCGCCAAGGTCACGGCCCGCCAGGTCAAGGACCGCCTGGACAAGGAACTGATCGGTAACGTCTCCATCAAGGTGCTGCCCACCGAGCGTCCCGACGCCTGGGAAGTCCAGGGCCGTGGCGAACTCGCCCTGGCCATCCTGGTGGAGCAGATGCGCCGCGAAGGCTTCGAGCTGACCGTGGGCAAGCCGCAGGTTGTCACCAAGATTGTCGATGGCAAGGTCCATGAGCCCATGGAACACATGACCATCGACGTGCCCGAGGAATACCTGGGCGCCGTCACCCAGCTCATGGCTGCCCGCAAGGGCCGGATGACCAACATGGCCAACCACGGCACCGGCTGGTGCCGCATGGAGTTCATCGTTCCGGCCCGTGGCCTGATCGGATTCCGTACCCGGTTCCTCACCGACACGCGCGGTGCAGGCATCGCGGCCTCCATCTCCGAAGGCTACGAGCCGTGGGCCGGCCCCATCGAGTACCGCACCAACGGTTCCATGATTGCCGACCGCGCCGGTGTTGTTACCCCGTTCGCCATGATCAACCTGCAGGAACGCGGCTCCTTCTTCGTGAAGCCCACGTCAGAGGTGTATGAGGGCATGATCGTGGGCGAGAACTCCCGCGCCGACGACATGGACGTCAACATCACTAAGGAAAAGAAGCTCACCAACATGCGTGCCGCTTCCTCGGACACCTTCGAGAACCTGACCCCGCCGCGCGAGCTCACCCTTGAAGAGTCGCTGGAATTCGCCCGCGAGGACGAGTGTGTCGAGGTGACTCCGGAGGCCATCCGTATCCGCAAGGTCATCCTGGATACCAATGAGCGCGCCAAGGCCAACCGCGCCCGCGCCAAGGTCTAACAGCGCTGTAGTCCACGCGCAGTAGCCCAACAGAATGCCACCGGCTCCTTGCCGGTGGCATTCTGCATTCTCCAGGCGCAGTGAAGCCGGGGCTCAGTGCGCTCGAGCAGTCCCGGCGCTGGGAGCCTTGCCGTCCGCGCGCAGTAAGAGTCCCATTAGGTGCGCGGTGCGCGAGGCGGGGGAGCGGGCGGGACCTCCTTCGCCGCCACCACCAGGTCAAGGGGAATCACGACGTCGGCGTGCCGGGTGCGGACGGTGCAGGAACCGGCGTCGCAGGCCAGCAGATGGCCGAGGGCGTCGGTGAGCCCACCTTCGATCCGGTACCGCACCACTACCCGGGTGCCGGGCTCAGCCGCGGCAAGGTAGCGGACGGGCGCAGGTACTGGCAGACTCACCAGTTCATACTAGGGTGCCGGCTAGGTTCGCGGGAACGGGCTGGGAGATAATAGGCTCAGATGTCAACAGTCCGGCCGTGCTGCCGGATGCAAGAGCCGGCGGGAAGCCGGAACCAACGTGGAGAGGCCAGGGACGTGACGTACGTAATCGCGCAGCCGTGTGTGGATGTTAAGGACAAGGCATGCATCGAGGAATGCCCGGTCGACTGCATCTATGAAGGCGAGCGTTCGCTGTACATCCATCCGGACGAATGCGTCGACTGCGGCGCATGCGAACCCGTGTGCCCGGTGGAGGCTATCTACTACGAGGATGACACCCCGGAGGAGTGGGCTGACTACTACAAGGCCAACGTTGAATTCTTCGATGACCTCGGTTCCCCGGGCGGAGCGGCAAAGATCGGCAACACGGGCAAGGACCACCCGATGATCGCAGCCCTGCCGCCGCAGAACCAAGACCACTGAAGCGGACGGGAAACGTGACCGCAGCAGTGAATCCGTTTGGCCTGAACCTGCCCGACTACCCGTGGGAGGCCATGGCCCCATACGTGGCCAAGGCCGCCGAGCATCCCGGCGGTGCCGTTAACCTCTCGATTGGCACCCCCGTGGATCCCACGCCGCAGCTGGTCCAGGACGCACTGAAAGCGGCCGCAAACGCCCCCGGCTATCCCACGGTCCACGGCACGCCGGCGCTTCGGGAGGCCATCGCCGGCTGGTTCGAACGCCGGCGCGGCGTGTCGGACCTCGATCCCCGCAACGTCATGCCCACCGTCGGCTCCAAGGAACTCGTTGCGTGGCTCCCGCTGCTGCTGGGCCTCAAGCCCGGAGACGTCGTCGTACGTCCAAAGGTTGCCTACCCCACGTACGATATTGGCGCTACCCTCGCCGGGGTCACTTCAGTGGCCACGGACAACCTTGACGAACTTGACGACGCCACCCGCTCACGCGTCCGCCTCGTCTGGGTCAACTCCCCGGGCAACCCCACCGGCAGTGTCCGGGACGCGGATTCGCTGAAGGCCCTGGTGGTCCAGGCGCGTGAACTGGGTGCAGTGGTGGCGTCGGACGAATGCTACGCAGAGCTCGGTTGGGGTGACTGGGACGTCCAACGCGGCGGCCAGCGCGTCCCCAGCATCCTCGATCCCCGCGTTGCCGGCGGATCGCACAAGGGCTTGCTGGCCGTGTATTCGCTGAGCAAGCAGTCCAACCTGGCGGGCTACCGCGCTGCGTTTGTCGCCGGGGATCCGGACCTGATGCCCAACCTGGTCAACAGCCGCAAGCACGCAGGCATGATCGTGCCGTACCCGGTCCAGGAAGCCATGCGGGTTGCCCTGGGTGACGACACCCACGTCGAGGCCCAGAAAGACCTGTACCGGGGCCGGCGCGAGCGCCTGGTGCCGGCGCTGCTTGACTTCGGCCTGGAGATCAAGGAATCCGACGCCGGACTGTACCTCTGGTCGACGGCGGGGGAGGGCACGTGGGAAACGGTAGCCCGCCTGGCCGAGCGGGGCATCGTGGTGGGACCGGGAGTCTTCTACGGAGACGCGGGCAACGGTTATGTCCGGGTTGCCCTGACCGGATCCGATGAGCGGATCGACTCGGCCGTTGCGCGGCTGGCCGGATCCGGCTCCTGAGGATACGTAACAATCCTGTGACTCGCCCCACATCCGGCGCATTTTAGGCCGGATGGGAAGGCCGCGGATTAGTGACACCCGCCAAGGAGCGGTACTTTTTAACTGATCAATGGTGGCTTTCTACAAGAAGGCAGCCCGGGTGTTGGAACCTGTCTTCTTCAGGCTCAGTGCGCGCGGCCCACCTGATGTTGGATCAAGCTTTCGACAGAGGCCAAAGACGCCTCATGAAGGGGACTCCATGACTGAGACCAACAATGCTGCGACCTTGCTCCACGCAGGTGGCGAGCTGAAGCTCCCGCGCATCCAGGTTGTTGAAGGGAACGAAGGTTACGACGTCTCCAAGCTGCTCAAGCAGACCGGTGCCGTCACCTTTGACCCCGGCTTCATGAATACCGCAGCAACCACCTCCGCCATCACCTACATCGATGGCGATGCGGGCATCCTGCGCTACCGCGGATACCCCATCGAGCAGCTGGCCCAGCACTCCAGCTTCCTCGAAGTGTCCTACCTGCTGATCTACGGCAACCTGCCCACGCCCACCGAGCTGGACGAGTTCGACCAGAAGATCCGGCGCCACACCCTGCTGCACGAGGAGCTCAAGGGCTTCTTCGGGGGCTTCCCCCGCGACGCGCACCCCATGCCGGTGCTGTCCTCGGCCGTGTCGGCGCTGTCCACGTTCTACCAGGATTCGCTGGATCCCTTCAACGCCGAGCAGGTGGAGGTTTCCACCATCCGCCTTATGGCCAAGCTGCCGGTCATCGCCGCCTACGCGCACAAGAAGTCCATCGGCCAGCCCATGCTCTACCCGGACAACTCCATGAACCTGGTGGAGAACTTCCTGCGCCTCAGCTTCGGCCTGCCCGCCGAGCAGTACGAGCTGGACCCGGTCATCGTCAAGGCCCTGGACCTGCTCCTCATCCTGCACGCGGACCACGAGCAGAACTGCTCTACCTCCACCGTGCGCCTGGTTGGTTCCTCCAACGCCAACCTCTTCGCCTCCGTCTCCGCCGGCATCAATGCGCTCTTCGGCCCCGCCCATGGTGGCGCCAACGAGGCCGTCCTGAAGATGCTCCGCCAGATCCAGGCCGAGGGCCTCAAGCCCGAGGACTACATGGAGAAGGTCAAGAACAAGGAAGACGGAGTCCGCCTCATGGGCTTTGGACACCGCGTCTACAAGAACTACGATCCGCGCGCCAAGATCGTCAAGGCCACGGCCCACGAGATCCTCAGCAAGCTCGGCGGCAATGACGAACTACTGGACATCGCCATGCGCCTGGAAGAGAAGGCGCTCAGCGATGACTACTTCATCCAGCGCAAGCTCTACCCCAACGTGGACTTCTACACAGGCCTGATCTACAAGGCCATGGGCTTCCCCGAGAAGATGTTCACCGTGTTGTTCGCCATCGGCCGCCTGCCGGGCTGGATTGCCCAGTGGCGCGAAATGATCAGCGACCCGAACACCAAGATCGGCCGCCCGCGCCAGCTGTACATCGGCGAGCCCGAGCGGGACTACCCGGCCCGCTGATCGCGGTTCAACCAAGGCATTACGACGGCGGCCGCCCACCTTCCGTAGGTGGGCGGCCGTTTCGCGTTTAATGACCATCGACTGCTGAGTAACTGCCGTTTTGAGTGATCAAAACGGCAGTTGCGGAGCAATCGACGGGGGAGGGGGGTCAGGAGGCGTAACCCTGCGGGTTGTTCTTCTGCCAGCGCCAGTGGTCCTCGCACATCTGGTCCACGGTCTTGGTGGTCGACCAGCTCAGGTCCGCCAGGGCGGAGGTGGCGTCGGCCCAGAAGGCCGGAAGGTCTCCCGCGCGCCGGCCGGTGATCTCATAGGGGATGGGCTGGCCCACGGCCTTCTCAAAGGAGCGCAGGACCTCCAGGACTGAGGAGCCCTTGCCGGAGCCCAGGTTCCACCGGAAGACGCCGGTCCGGCCGGCAATGTGGTTCAAGGCCGCCACGTGACCCTCGGCCAGGTCCACCACGTGGATGTAGTCCCGCAGGCAGGTGCCGTCTGGGGTGTCGTAATCGCCGCCGAAGACCATGAGCTTCTCCCGGCGGCCCACGGCCACCTGGGCAATGAACGGGACCAGGTTGTTGGGGATGCCCTGCGGGTCTTCCCCGATGCGGCCCGAGGGGTGCGCGCCCACCGGGTTGAAGTAGCGCAGCAGTGCTATATGCCAGCGGGAGTCGGCAGCGCCGAGGTCGGAGAGGATGTCCTCGATCTGTTCCTTGGTGCGCCCGTAGGGATTGTTGGCCCCGATCTCCATCTTTTCCACGTAGGGGATGGGGTTGTGTTCGCCGTAGACGGTGGCTGACGAGCTGAACACGATGGACCGGACGTCGTGCCTGTCCATGACCCGGATCAGGTTCAGGGTGCCTACCAGGTTGTTGTAGTAGTACTTCAGGGGCTCCTGCACCGATTCCCCCACGGCCTTGAGTCCGGCGAAGTGGATGACGGCGTCGATGGAGCTGCCGGCAAAGGCCTTCTCGACGGCGGCCTCGTCCACGAGGTCAACGTTGTGGAACTCCGCTGCGTTGCCGGTGAGTTCTGCCACCCGCCGCAGAGACTCCTCGCTGGAGTTGACCAGGTTGTCGATGACGACCACGTCGTGGCCGGCTTCCTGCAGGGAAAGAACAGTGTGGGAACCGATGTAGCCGGTGCCCCCCGTAACCAAGATTTTCATGCCCCAACGCTATCCCACGGGGAGTGGTCCGCGCGCCTGCGTCCCGGATGGTCCGCGTCTTTGACACGGCAATAAAAGCACGAGTGTGCTAATAAGAATGGTGCCCAAAATTGTAGACGCAGACGCCAGGCGGCAGGACGTAGTTCAGGCGGTTCTCCGCATTATTGCCGTCGACGGGCTCGAGCGTGCCTCGCTGCGGGAAGTGGCGGACGAAGCCGGGCTGGCGGTCGGTTCCGTCAGGCACTACTTCGAAGGCAGCGAGGAACTCCTGGCGTTTACGTTCGGCACGGTGGTGGACCGGGTGGTGGGAAGGGCCGGGGCCCTGCTGCCGGCCGTGCAGGAGGCCCCCTATGCAACTCCCCGCCAGCGGCAGGCCGTGTTAACCCTCCTGGGCGGCATGCTTCCCCTGGATGAGGAAACAGCTGTGGAAGCCTGCGCCTGGCTGGCCTTCAAGAACGCTGCGCGGATCAGGCCGTTCCTTGCCGCGGAAGCGGACCGCAGCCATCGGGAAGTCGCGGCCATCGTCGGCGGGGTGGTTGCCTCCCTGCTCCCGGATGATGAACCGCAGGAGAACCTGGTGGTGGAAGCGGAACGGCTCCTTGCCACGGTGGACGGACTCTGCATGCATGCCCTGCTGCAGCCGGGCTGGATGACCGCCCAAATGTGCAGCGACGTGCTGGAGCGGCACCTTGACGGGCTGGCACGGTAGGCGATCTATAGTTTGTCCTGCACTACCGCGAACTGCCTGCGGGAATAGACTGAAAGCCGGGTACGCCGGACCGGGTCATGACGTCCGGCATGAGTGGGCCAGGGAAGGACTTTGGATGCATCACGCAAGCGGTTCAGGGTGGCAGATCACCACCGACACGTCCGGGCCGATGATGATTGCGCTGTACGTCCGGGACGCGGCTGGCCTGAACGGAGTAGGGCGTCCCATCCTCTCCCATGCATCACCCAAAGTCCGCTCCGCCGACCACACCCACCTGACGGCAGACGTAGGCGGCCTGGGTGCACTGAAAACCGAGTGGGAGGCGTGGTGGGAGCAGTTGCTCAAGGCCCATCCGCACACGTCCCCGGAACTGTCCCCGCCGAGTTTCGATGCGTTCGGCAATTCCCCGGCACTACAGCGGGTCCTGCAGGCTCATTTCGGTTCCGCCCTCACCTGGGCCAGGGAGCGCAGGAGCGAATATGCCGAGCTTGAAGCCGAACGCGTGGCCAGCGGAACGGATCAACTGCTCGAGGACATGGTGGACGACAGGCTGATGGAAGTCGGACGGGACTCGCGGGATTTCAAGCTGACCATCATTGAAATGCCGCTGGATGAGCAGCGGGCGTGGTACCTGGAACCCGACAAGATCATTATGAGCCGGCACCTGATGGGGCAGCCCGAACTTTTCCGCAGCTACGTCCAGCCCGTGCTGGAGATCCTGGTGTAGTCCCCACCAAGGCGGCCGACGGCGGCCGTCAGCTGCCGCCGTCGTCCTGCCGTACGGTGATGCGCACCTGGCCGTCCGGGGCCCCGGAGGCCTGCCATCCGTCCCCGCCGCCACGCTGCCAGGCGCGGCCGGCCACTTCCACCCGCGTTACGGCAAGGTCCTTGGCGTTCGCAACCGCCCACTGGGCAACCGACCACGCCAACGCTCCGCCTGCGTCCACTACCAGCGTGGCGCCGTCCACCTGGGCATCCAGGCCGCCGTAGGCCTGCTCCAGTTCGGTGACCACCGACGTGGAACTCCCGCCCGCCGTGGGGGAGCGCAGGGTGCATTCGACTCCCGCCGGTGTCTGGCCGGTAAGCCCGGACGCGAAGGCCCGGCCCATGTCCTCGTGCTGGGCGTATGCCTTGGGGTAGGCCGACCGCTGGACCTGCTGGGCGGCGTCGGTGATGTCCAGCGTCTCGTACCCCGGGATCTTCACCAGCGCGTCGTAGAAGGCGTTGACGGCGTAGTAGGGGTCCATGATCTGGGCTTCGGTGCCCCAGCCCTGCGACGGACGCTGCTGGAAGAGGCCCCGCGAGTCCGGGCCGGCCTGGTCGCCGTGGCCGATGTTGCGAAGCTTGGACTCCTGCATGGCGGTGGCCAGGGCTATGGTGGCAGCACGCGGCGGCAACCCCCGCCGGACAGCCGCCGCGGTGATAAGTGCCGCGTTGGCCGCCTGGTCAGGCGCCAGCTCCCCGGTCCGGTTGGCTGCCGCGGCAGTGCAGCGTTCCGAAACGAGGGTTTCGGAACGCTGCACGAAGTACACCGCTGTGTAAATGCCTCCCGCCACCAGCGCGAGGGTGAGGAGCAGCACCGCCAGGCGGCGCAGGCCGCGCCTGCGCGCCACAGACAGAGGTGCCACGAAGCGTCAGTTGGCGTGCAGGGCGTCGTTCAGTTCCACCGTCTGGCCCTTGCGGGGCAGGGCCTCCACCGCGCCCGTGGTGGAGTTGCGGCGGAACAGCAGGTTGGGCACGCCGGAGAGCTCGGCGGCCTTGACGATCCTGGTGGTGTCCTCGCCCACCTCATCCTTCGGCCCCGGAACGCGGACCCGGGTGCCTGCCGTGACGTAAAGCCCGGCTTCCACCACCGAATCGTCACCGATGCTGATGCCCACGCCGGAGTTGGCACCAAGCAGGACCCGCTCGCCGATCGTGATCTTTTCCTTGCCGCCGCCTGAGAGGGTTCCCATGATGGAGGCACCGCCGCCGACGTCGCTGCCGTCGCCGGCGACCACGCCCGCCGAAATGCGGCCTTCCACCATGGAGGTGCCCAGCGTCCCGGCGTTGAAGTTGACGAAGCCTTCGTGCATGACGGTGGTGCCGGCGGCGAGGTGCGCGCCCAGCCGGACGCGGTCGGCGTCGGCGATCCTGACGCCGCTGGGCACCACGTAGTCCACCATGCGCGGGAACTTGTCGATGCCGTAGACCGTCACTGCTCCGCGGCGGCGCAGCTTGGCGCGCGTCAGTTCGAACCCTTCAACAGCGGCGGGGCCGAAGTTGGTCCACACGACGTTGGGGAGCTTGGCGAAGATGCCGTCCAGGTTGATGGTGTTGGGCCGGACCAGTCGGTGCGAGAGAAGGTGCAGCCGGAGGTAGGCGTCGGCGGTGTCCGCGGGGGCCTCATCGAGGTTGATCTGGACGAAGACCACCTTCTGCTCTGTGCCGCGGTCGGCGTCAGCGCCGTCCTCGGCGATGCGGGTCAGGACGTCGTCGGCGTTTTCAACCGAGCGGAGGTCTTCGGCCGCAACGCCGAGGGCCGGTGCCGGGAACCAGACGTCCAGGACAGTGGCATCGCCCGTGGCGATGGTGGCTACGCCAAAGCCATAGGCGGAACGGTCGTCGGTGTTGGACGTCTGGGTTTCGGGCACGGCGGAGGAAGCGGTCTCAGTCATGTGCCCCAGTCTATCGAGGGGCGGGCGGCCGGTTCGAACTAGACTGGCTTCGTGACTGCTGAAACCGCCCCTGAATCTGCTGTGTCCACGCTTGACCTTCGCCAGGATGTGGCGTTGCTGACGGCGGCGCTGATGGACATCAACAGTGTGTCGGGCAACGAGAAGCAGCTGGCCGACGCCGTCGAAGCCGCATTGCTGGAGATTCCCCAGCTCACGGTGATGCGCGACGGGGACGCCATCATCGCCCGGACCGAGCTCGGCCGCAGCGAGCGCGTGATCCTGGCCGGACACCTTGACACGGTGCCGTTGCCGCTCACCGAAGGCTCCAGGGGCACCGTCCCCTCCAGCTGGGAGGCGGGAGTTCCGGGGGAAGGTATTCTTTTCGGCCGTGGCGCCACGGACATGAAGGGCGGGGCGGCGGTGCAGCTCGCGTTGGCAGCGGGCCTGTTCGACGGCGGCGCGCAGCCCAAGCGCGACGTCACCTTTGTCTTCTACGACCATGAAGAGGTGGAAGCGGTCAAGAGCGGCCTGGGACGCCTGGTCCGCCACCACGGAGATCTGCTGCAGGGAGATTTCGCCATTTTGCTGGAGCCAACCGACGGCACGGTGGAGGGCGGCTGCAACGGCACCAGCCGGTTCGAGGCAAGCACGGCGGGGGAGGCTGCGCACTCCGCACGGGCTTGGATGGGCAGTAATGCCATCCACGCGGCAGCGCCGATCCTCGCCCGGCTGGCAGCCTACGAACCACGTACCATCAACGTTGACGGGCTCGATTACCGGGAAAGCCTGAACGCGGTGAAGATCAACGGCGGCACCGCCGGCAACGTCATCCCGGACCGCTGCGTGGTGGAGATCAACTACCGGTTCGCCCCGGACAAGACGCCGGACCAGGCCGAAACCCACGTGCGGGAACTGCTGGCCGGCTTCGAGGTGGTCCGCACCGACGCTGCCGCCGGCGCCCGGCCCGGACTGCAGCACCCGGCTGCCGCCTCCTTCGTTGCCGCTGTGGGAGCCGAGCCAAAGCCCAAATACGGATGGACCGACGTCGCGCGCTTCAGTGAACTGGGCATCCCGGCGGTGAACTTCGGCCCGGGCGATCCGCTGCTGGCGCACAAGGACAACGAGCACGTCCACGCCGACGCCATCCGCAAGTGCCTTGCCGCCCTCCAAGGCTGGCTCGCTGGCTGACGGGCCGCCAATCGGAAAGGTCCGGAACTCCCCAAGGGAATTCCGGACCTTTGCTGTTGATCGGCACGAAAAGCTACGGTGCCGCAGCCTCCAGGACATCGGGTTCGGCCTTCGCCGTACCCCCGGCAGCCTTTTTGGAGCCGCGGCGCTCGATCCACACGGCGAGCCGTGAAACCGAGATGTTTATGGCGATGTAGATTGCCGCGGCCACGAAGAAGACGGGGAAAAGGAACTGGGTGCCCAGGAAGTCCGCCATGACCTGGACCGCACGCAGCAGCTCGCCATACGCCACGATGTAGCCCAGCGAGGTGTCCTTCAGCAGCACCACCATCTGGGCCACGAGCGAGGGCATCATGCGGCGGATGGCCTGCGGGAGTTCGATCAGCATGCGTGACTTGTAGCTGGTCAGGCCGATGGCCAGGCCGGCCTCACGCTGTCCCTTGGGCAGGGACTGGATGCCGGCACGGATGATTTCAGCGAACACTGCCGCGTTGTAAAGCACCAGGCCGGCCACGACGGCGAAGAAGGCGGAGGTGCCGAACCCCAGCAGGATGAAGAGCATCATCAGGACCACGGGCATGCCGCGCAGGAATTCCAGGATGACCCGCATGGGCACCCGGATGGCTGCCGCATCCGAAATACGCAGGAGGCACATCAGCAGGCCCAGGGGGAACGCGATGACTGCTGCGAGTGCCGCTGCGGAGAGGGTGGCCACAAGTCCGTTGCCGAGCAGGCGCCAGACGTCGGTGCGGGTGAAGATCTGCCAGCGGCGGGCGTCGAAGATGCCTTGTTGGGCAAGGGTCATGACCACCCAGGCCAGCAGGCCAAGGATCAGCAGGCCGCCAATGATGGACGCAATGAGTGAGATCCGGCGCGCTTTGGGGCCGGGGACGTCGTAGAGAACCGAGCTCATCGGGCAATCGCCACCTTTCGTTCCACCGTGTTGGCGAGGATTCCCAGCGGAACGGTGATGAGCAGATAGAAGAACGCCGTGCCCAGCAGGACGGTGATCACGGCGTCGCCGTTGGCGTTGGCCAGCTGGCGGCCGTAGCCGAACAGTTCAAGGACGAAGAAAGCGCCGGCCACCGAGGAGTTCTTGACCAGGGCGATCAGGATGTTGATCAGCGGCGGGATCACCGTCCGCAGGGCCTGGGGGAGGATGATGAGCGAGAGCACCTGGCCGAACTTCATGCCGATGCTGCGTGCCGCCTCGGCCTGGCCCACAGGGACGCTGTTGACACCTGAGCGGACAGCTTCGGCGATGAACGCGGCGGTGTAGGTGCTGAGGGCGATGATGGCGGCGACTTCGAACTGCTCGAATTTGACCCCGATCCGGGGGAGCACGATCGCTGAGAAGAAGAACGCGATGGTCAGCGGGGTGTTGCGGAGGATTTCCACGTACACGGTGCTGAAACCGCGAAGTGCCGCCACCGGGGAGACGCGTGCCGCGGCCAGCAAGGTGCCAAGGATCAACGCGATTATGCCGGAAACGGCGGACAAAAAGAGAGTGCGGAGAAAACCCTCCCAATACAGGGGCAGGTTTTCAATGATGACGTCCATAGGATCCTTCGGCTGTAAGCGTGGACGGATTGAAGGCCGGGCTGCCGGGACCGTTGTGCAGTCCCGGCAGCGTGGCGGACGCTACTTAGTATCGGTTGATTGCCGGGAGGCTGGGTGCGGTCTTGATGACAGAACCTGCCGTGGCTTCCCAGGCCTTCTTGTAGGATCCGTCCTTTTCGAAGGATTCCAGCTGGTCATTGATCCAGTTGCGGAACTCGGTGTCGCCCTTCTTCAGGCCGATGCCGTAAGGCTCCTTGGTGAAAGTCTCTTCCGAAGCGAGCTTGAAGGCGTCCGGCTCCTTGTCAACGAAGCCGGCGAGGATCACGTTGTCCGTGGTCACCGCTTCAACCTGCTTGTTGCGCAGCGGCTCCAGGCAGGCCGAGTAGGTGGCGGCCGGGACCAGTTCCGCGCCGTACTTGTCCACGATCGTGGCGGCCGGAGTGGAGCCGGTGACGGAGCAGACCTTCTTGCCCTTGACGTCCTCGGGCTTCTTGATGGTGTTGTTGTCCTTGTTCACCATGAGGGCCTGGCCGGCTTCGTAGTACGGGCCGGCGAAGTCGACAACCTGCTTGCGCTTGTCGCTGATGGTGTACGTGGCGATGACCAGGTCAACCTTGCCCTGCTCGATGAAGGGCTCGCGGTTGGCCGAAACAGTCTCGGACCACTCGATCTTGTCCGCGGCGATGCCCAGCTTGGCGGCGATCAGCTTGCCGATTTCAACGTCGAAACCGACGGGCTTGCCGTCCAGGCCCACCTGGCCGAACAGCGGCTGGTCGAACTTGGTACCGATCTTGATCGTGCCGGCGGAGGAAAGCTTCTGCATGGTGGTTCCGGCAGCGAATGTGGGCTTCTCGACCGGGCTCGGGTTGCTGGAGCCTCCGGAGTCACCGCCGCCGCAGGCGCTGAGGGACAGGGCGAGGGCAGCGGTAGCCGCCACGACGAATGATTTCCGCCGGGACATAAATGCCTTCATGACATTCCTTTCATTGATGGCCGTGGGTTTCCGGCCGGGATGCGAACTGAAGTGTGGTTGTTCGGATAGTTCAGTGGGTGAGGAGCTTTGACAGGAAGTCCTTGGCACGGTCACTCTTCGGGTTGGTGAAGAATTCCTCCGGGGTGTCGTCCTCCACGATCTGGCCGTCCGCCATGAAGACCACCCGGTCGGCAGCCTTGCGGGCGAAGCCCATCTCGTGGGTAACCACGATCATGGTCATGCCTTCCTTCGCGAGCTGGACCATGACGTCCAGGACCTCGTTGATCATTTCGGGGTCCAGCGCGGACGTGGGCTCGTCGAACAGCATGACCTTCGGCTTCATCGCCAAGGCACGGGCAATCGCAACACGCTGCTGCTGGCCGCCCGAGAGCTGGGCCGGCAGCTTGGGGGCCTGGTGGCCCACGCCCACCCGCTCCAGGAGAGCCATGGCGTCCTTTTCCGCGGCCGCCTTGGAAACGCCTTTGACCTTGATCGGCCCCAGTGTCACGTTCTCAAGGATGGTCTTGTGCGCGAACAGGTTGAACGACTGGAAGACCATTCCGACGTCGGCGCGGAGCTGGGCGAGTTCCTTGCCTTCCTCGGGCAGGACTTTCCCGTCGATGCTGATGGTTCCGTCCTCGATGGTCTCCAGGCGGTTGATGGCCCGGCAGAGAGTGGACTTACCGGAGCCGGAGGGACCGATGACCACAACAACCTCGCCCTTGCGGACCTGCAGGTTGATGTCCTTCAAAACGTGCAGCTGGCCGTAATGCTTGTTAACGGCGTTCAGGGAGACGAGAGCATCGCCGGGCACATGAGTAGTCATAGGAACGAATCTAGCGAAGAACAGCGGGTTATGACGCCAATCACCCCAAGTTCCGGCTGATCGTGATTCAAGAGATACCTGGAGTTGGAGGTTAGCCTAGGGGAATGAGCATCAACGCAGATCCGGCCAAGAATTCCCAGCCGCGCCGTAAGGGGCCCCTTGAGCTGCGCCGCAAGCAGGCCGCGGTGGAAATGTCGGACCAGCATCTGCTTGATACCAAGGGCCCCGGCCAGTTCGTCCACACCGATCCCTGGCGGGTCCTGCGGATCCAAAGCGAATTCGTCGAGGGCTTCGGTGCTCTCGCGGACATCGGAAAAGCGGTCAGCGTGTTCGGTTCAGCCCGCACCAAGCCGGGCAGCGTCTACTACGAGATGGGCGTCGAAGTCGGGCGCAAGCTCGCCGAAGCCGGCGTCGCGGTGATCACCGGCGGCGGCCCTGGCTCCATGGAGGCGGCCAACCGGGGAACGGTTGAAGGCAACGGCGTATCCGTGGGCCTTGGCATTGAGTTGCCGTTCGAGCAGGGCCTGAACCAGTGGGTGGACCTGGGGATCAACTTCCGCTACTTCTTTGCCCGCAAGACCATGTTCGTCAAATACGCGCAGGGCTTCATCGTGCTGCCCGGCGGCCTGGGCACCCTGGATGAGCTGTTCGAGGCCATGGTCCTGGTCCAGACCCGGAAGGTGACGTCCTTCCCGATCGTGCTTCTCGGCGTCGAATTCTGGGGACCGATGATCGACTGGATCAGGGGCACCCTGGTGGCCGAAGGCATGGTTTCCGAGAAGGACCTGGACCTGATCCAGCTGGTGGACGACCCCGCCGAAGCCGTGGACCGTGTCCTCCACGTTGCCGTGACCCCGTCCCTGAACGGGGAGCAGCGGCCCGAATAGCCGCGCGCCACGCCTTGCGTCAACGGTCTGGCACGATGGAGCCGTGAGCTTTTTTCTGGTTTTCCTCGCCATCGCGCTGGCAGCGGCGGTCCTTTGGGCCGGCCTGGGCCGGCGCTCCCGCAAGAGAGGCGGTGCTGCGCTGCCCGCCATGCTGGACAGCGGGTTCGAAGAGCCACCGGCCAACCTTCCGCCGGTGCTGCTGCCGGAGCGTGCCGTTTCGGAGGACGTGACCCGGCTGCGCTTCTCGCTGGGCCTGCGCGGTTACCGGATGGACCAGGTGGACCAGGTCCTGGACGAACTACGGGACCAGCTGGCGGCAAGGGATGCGGAATTGGCGGATCTGCGCACCCGGCTGCTCGCCGTGGAACAGTCCGCGGAGAGGACGTCCGACGCCGGATCCGCCGCGGGCGACACGGCAACGGAGGCGCCGGGCACAGGAGGCGGCGGGGCGGTCCATGAGGATGCCGCCCCGGGGAAGGGCGCCCCGTGAGCACGGTGGCCCGCCGCAACCCCCTGGCCTCTGCCGGCGATGCGGCCCATCGGGCGGCTTCCGCCGTCCGGGGCTGGCCGTGGTGGCTCCAGGTCACCGCACTGTACGCCGCCGCCAGGATGGCGTCAGCCTGCATCTTCATGGCCGCGGCACTTCACCAGGGCCCCAACCCCTGGTTCCCGCCAAAGCCCGACTACTGGAACTTCATCAACATCTGGGATGCCCGCTGGTACGCACAGGTCATCACGAACGGGTACCCCTCGGTCCTGCCCACCGACGGTGCCGGCAACGTGCAGGAAAATACGTGGGCCTTCTACCCGCTCTTTCCGGCACTGGCCGGCGGGCTCAGCCGCCTCACCGGCCTCAGCCCCGCAACCTCGCTCACGCTGATCGCCATGCTGGCCGGCTGGGGTGCCGCGCTGGCGGTGTACAAACTGTTCCGGCAGAAGGCTGCACATGCCACTGCCCTGTGGGGTGTCGCATTCTTTGCGGTCTTTCCCGTGTCCGCCGTCCTCCAGGTGCCCTACGCCGAACCACTGTCGCTCCTGCTGCTCGCCTGGGCGCTGCTGCTCGTGGTGCGCCGGCAGTTCCTGTGGGCCATCCCCGTGGTGGTCCTGCTGTGCCTGTCCCGGCCCGTGGGTGTGCCCTTTGCCGCCATGGCAGGGCTGCTCCTGGTCTTCCAAGTCGTCGCCTTCGTCCGGGCAAGCCCGCACCGCGGCAGCGACGACCCGGCCCGTTCCGGGCGGGACCTGGTGGCACTTACGGCGCTCACCGCCGTCGCGGGCGTCTCCGCCCTGGCCTGGCCTGCCGTGGCGTGGGCTGCCACGGGCGACCTCGAGGCCTATACAAAAACCGAGACCGTGTGGCGCGGCCAGGACCTGGTGCCTTTCAAGCCGTGGTTCGACACAGGCGTCGAGCTATTTGGCCCCGTCCTGGGCGTTCTTGCCCCCGTGTTGTTCGTGGCGTTGTTCGGTGTGATGCTGTTCCTTCCCCCGGTGGTGCGGCTCGGCGTCGAATTGAGGCTTTGGTGCGCCTGCTACATGGGATACCTGCTGGCCTTCCTCCACCCGCAGACCAGCACCTTTAGGATGCTGCTGCCGTTGTTTCCGCTGGCCCTGGCGGCTGTGTTCCTGTCCCGGTCGAGGGCGTACCGGGGGACTGTGGTGGTGATGTTCCTGCTGCTCCAGGTCGTGTGGATCGTCTGGCTGTGGGCGTGGGCCCCGCTGCCCGGCGGAGGGGATTATCCGCCCTAGCGAAACACGCTTCTGCGCAGGTCAGGGCGCGAATGACACGCGCAGGGAAATGTCCATCGATTAGCTACGTGCGTGTAATTACGCGATAATGATAGGTAAGCAAGGACAAAAGCATTCAGAAAACGTGCAGCCTTGGCGGTGGAACCACCACCGACGCCATAGCGGCCTGATCGACATGCGGACACAGCCCGCCCGGGCTGATTAGTCCTGGGACAAAATGGAGGGGAATTCCTCATGGCGGCTATGAAACCACGCACCGGCGACGGCCCAATGGAAGTCACCAAGGAGGGCCGCAGCCTCATCATGCGCGTCCCGCTCGAAGGCGGCGGGCGCCTGGTGGTCGAACTGAATGCTGCCGAAGCAGCCAATCTCAAGGAATGCCTGGTAGGCGTTACCGAATAGTCGTGCCGGACAGGGTGCGCAGCCCCCGGGCTGCGCACCCTGTCCTTTCTGCAGCGCCTATTTCTTGACGGCCACCAACAGGCCGTCCCCGGTGGGAAGCATTGCCGAAGCCAGCCTGTCGTCGTCGCGGATTGCCCTGCCCACCTGGCGCAGGACCACCGTGGTGGCCTCCCGGCCCGCCGGGTTGGCCACCTTGTCCTTGTCCAATGCATCGTTGATGACCAGCAGCCCGGCAGGCTTCAGCAGCCGGATGGCCTGTTGCACGTAACCGGGCAGGCCTGGCTTGTCGGCGTCGATGAACACCAGGTCGTACGCGCCGTCCGTGAGCCGCGGCAGGACATCGCCCGCGCGGCCGGAAATGGTGCGGGTGCGGTTGGCGGGACTGCCTGCCTCGCTGAACGCTTCGCGCGCGGCCTTCAGGTGCTCGACGTCCACGTCGATGGTGGTCAGGACTGCATGCGGGCCAAGGCCGCGCAGCAGGCAGACGCCGGAGACGCCGGCGCCGGTGCCGATCTCGACGGCGGTCTGGGCCTTGGAAGCGGCTGCCAGGACCGTGAGGACGGCGCCTACGCCGGGGCTGATGGCGCTTACTCCCAATTCAAAAGAACGTTCCCGGGCCCGAAGCATAACCTCATCCTCAGCGGGCAGATCTTCTGCATAGGACCAGCTGCTGGACTTGTCGGCGCTCATGAATTATCGCTTTCTGGGCGTAAAGGGGGAATGTCTCCTCCAGCCTACTGTGTCCCGCCCGGCCGGCCCGGGAAGCGGCAGTTGCGCCCAAGGCTGAAGTTTCCCCGGTGACCAGGAAATTCCCAGTCAAGTTTGACATGATTGATATCCGCTCATCCAACAGGTGACCGGCGCCGAATCAGAGATGTCAACAGTATCCGGGCGTTAGCATTCCATGAGGGGAGTGGATGATGTCATCTTCAGTTGTGGCACCTGTCCCTGCAGTAAACAATCCCGACGATGAGTGGGTCCGTCCCACCTGGGAAGAAGTGGTCACCAACCACTCCGCGAAGGTCTACCGGCTGGCGTACCGCCTCACGGGCAACAAGTTCGACGCCGAGGACCTCACCCAGGAAGTCTTCGTCCGCGTCTTCCGTTCCCTGGAGAACTTCAAGCCGGGAACACTCGACGGCTGGCTGCACCGGATCACCACCAACCTGTTCCTTGACCAGGCCCGGCGGAAGACCCGGATCCGTTTCGACGCCCTCGCTGAGGACGCGGAGTCCCGACTGCCCGGCCGTGAGCCGGGCCCCGAGCAAAGCTTCGAGCTGAACAACCTTGACCTGGACGTGCAGGCCGCCCTGGAGGAACTTCCGCCGGACTTCCGCGCCGCAGTGGTCCTGTGCGACCTTGAAGGGCTGTCCTACGACGAAGTCGCCGAGGCATTGGGCGTCAAGCTGGGCACCGTACGCTCGCGGATCCACCGTGGCAGGACCATGCTCCGCGAAAAGCTGGCCCACCGCGACCCGCGCCCGCAGCAGTCCCGCCGCAAGCTTTCGATGCCGCGCATTGCCGGCATCCTCTGAACGGCAGCATGAGGTCCCAGTTTCCTTTCGGCGGCAGGCATCAGCGCACTGGCAGCCACCTTGAGGCCTGCAATGAGTGTGCTGCCGCGGTACGCCGGGAACGGCAGTACCTCGAGCGCCTCCGGGATGCTCCCATCCCTCCCGCCAGCCAGGACCTGACGGCACGCTTGCTGGCACGCACCCACGAACTCGCTGCCCAGCCGTCCGCGCCGGTGCACCAGGGCGTGACGTCCCGCATGGCCGGACGGGCGCTGGCGCTGGCCGCGGGCGGAACCATGGCGGCGGCCGGGGTGCTTGCCGTGGGTGCCTTCACCGCAGCGGGAGATCCCGTCCCCGGTGAGGCCGCCGGGTCCGAAGCTGCCTTTTCACATGTCTCGTCCCAGACGCCTGCGGACGGCAGGACCCTGACCGCCGCGCAACTGGCCACGTTGCGCTCCGAGGGATGGGCCTGCCCGGAACTGGAGGCCATGGGGTTCCACCTGGAAGCCGCCAGGGCCCTGGTGGTTGACGGGCAGCCCGCAGTGGAGCTGCGGCTCACCGATGGCGCCCATCACGCCACCGTCACGGAACAGCACCCTGTCGCCAGGGAGGCAGCAGGGCAGCCCACGCCGGCCGCCTTGGGTGCGGAGGGGGAAGCCGCCGCCGATCAGGACGGCGGCCCGCAGCTCGGATGGGACACCACTCCGTTGTCCGCCACCTACCGGGCTGCCGGCCTCACCATGACCTACCGCTCGGACCTGCCCGCCGGGCAGGCCTATGATGCCCTGCCCACCCTCAAGCGGCTGGCCGATACTGCGGCGGAGGTTGCGGCAGCCGTTCCGGACGGGCCGGAGGTGCACGCCGGGGAGCCGCTGGATGCCCGGCTGGAACGCGGAATCAACAAGATCGCAGCCCTGTTCACTCAATGACGCGGACTGTTTCCCCGTCCGCCGGACGGGAATCGTCACTCACAGCCCGGAGAGGGTAATCTTCCTAAGGTGTTTGGAATCAACGGCCCGGAGTTCATTATTCTGCTGATCATTGGCGTGCTGGTGATCGGCCCCCAACGGCTGCCTGAATATACCCAGAAGCTGGCAAACCTGGTCAAGGAAGTCCGCCGCATGGCTTCCGGTGCGCGTGAACAAATCAAGGAAGAAGTGGGCATCGACATCGACGATGTCGACTGGAAGAAATACGATCCCCGCCAGTATGATCCCCGCCGCATCATTAGGGAAGCGCTGCTCGACGACGACACCAAGCCCATGAGCGCAGGCGCCCCCGCCGCGGTGGCTGCGGTTGCCGGTGCCGCTGCCGCTGGAGATTCAGCCCCCAAGCGCCCCGAAAGGGTTGTGCAGAGGCTGGCCCCGGGCGACATCGCCCCCTTCGACACCGAAGCCACCTAAGCGCGCCGACTCAGTGGGGCTGCAGCCCCAACTTCATTCCCGCCAGGCCGCGCGGCTTGGCGGCAAGTTGGCCGGCGATGCCGGCCAGCGCGGCAGCCGCTGCGGCTTCCGGGCGGCCAAGGACGATCGGAACCCCTGAGTCCCCGCCTTCCCGCAGCTGGATGTCCAGGGGAATCTGGCCCAGCAGCGGTACCTCCGCGCCGACCGTGGCGCTCAGGCGTTCCGTGAGTACCGCCCCGCCGCCGCTTCCGAACAGTTCCATCCGCGCGCCGTCGGGCATTTCCAAATAGGACATGTTCTCGATGACGCCCGCGACCTTCTGCCCCGTCTGGGTGGCGATGGCGCCGGCACGCTCGGCGACGTCGGCCGCGGCTGCCTGGGGTGTGGTGACCACGAGGATCTCGGCCTTGGGCAGCAGCTGCCCAACGGAGATGGCGATGTCACCGGTGCCCGGCGGAAGGTCAAGGAACAGGGCATCCAGGTCGCCGAAATAGACATCCGTGAGGAACTGTTCCAGGGCCCGGTGCAGCATGGGTCCGCGCCAGGCAACGGGCTGGTTGCCGGTGACGAACATGCCGATGGAGATCACCTTCACCCCGTAGGCAACAGGGGGAAGAATCATGTCATCCACCTGGGTCGGCGCCTGGGTGATGCCCAGCAGGGCAGGCACGGAGAATCCATAGACATCCGCGTCCACGATTCCCACCCTGAGCCCCTGCGCGGCCAGGGCGGTGGCCAGGTTGACCGTCACCGAGGACTTTCCCACGCCGCCCTTGCCGCTGGCCACCGCGTAGACCTTGGTCAGGGAATCCGGCTCATTGAAGGGAATCCTGCGCTGGCCGCCCGCGCCGCGCAGCTTCTCCTTGAGGGCGTCCCGCTGCGCCTGGTCCATCACCTTGAGCTCCACGTCGACGGCGGTGACTCCGGGGACGGCGAAAAGGGCCTTCCGGGCGTCCGCGGTGATGGTGTCCCGCAACGGGCAGCCGGCGATGGTGAGCAGGACTGCCACGGTGACCTTGCCGTCGTCGGAAACCTGCACGGAGTCCACCATGCCCAACTCAGTGATCGGACGGCGAAGTTCCGGATCGATGACCGTGGCCAGGGCGTTGTTGACCGCCTGGACCAGCGGGGCCTGGCTGCTGGTTGCAGGATCGATGGGGGCGCTCATGGAAGGGGCCTCGGCTTTCGTGCGGTTGCGGCGGTTGTGGCCGGAGGCCAGCCGGTGATGGGCGGACTGGCGGTCATTGGGCAGAATGGCCGGGCCTGACCCGGGGGATCTGCTGGGTGCGCGGGCTGCGCTGCCGGTCCCGTTGCTCACGGAGTTTGTCCTTGACCTTATCGCGCTGGGATTCATGCGAGCCCGGTCCGGTGTCGTCATGGGTCCGGAGCTCCTCCTGGGCTTCCAGCAGGTCCTCAAGGAGTGAGCGCAGCTCGGCCCGGACGTAGTCGCGGGTGGCAACCTCGCGCAGTGCGATCCGCAGGGAGGCAAGTTCCCGGGTCAGGTATTCGGTATCGGACAGGTTGCGCTCGGCGCGCTGGCGGTCCTGCTGCAGCGAGACGCGGTCGCGGTCATCCTGCCGGTTCTGCGCCAGCAGCAGCAGGGGCGCTGCATAGGACGCCTGCAGCGACAGCATCAGGGTCAGCAGGGTGAAGCCAAGGTCCCTTGAGTCGAACTGCCATTCGGTGGGTGCCCACGTGTTCCAGCCCAGCCAGAAAATGCAGAACACCGTCATGTAGACCAGGAACTGGGGTGTACCCATGAACCGGGCAAAGCCCTCGGTGGCGTGTCCGAACGCATCCGGGTCGGGACGGAAAGTGGGCAGGATCCGCTGCCGGCCGCTCAGGGGTGTGTCGAGGCTGCCTTTTGATTCCACTTTGGCCAGGTTCCGCTGGTTGGGGTTCTTCGGAGAACTGTTATCAGCCAATGCGGCCACCGAGCTTTCTTATCGGGGCTTCGCCATCATGGGCGCGCCAATCGTCCGGCAACAAATGATCCAATACGTCATCAACAGTCACCGCCCCCACCAGCCGGCCGGCATCGTTAACAACCGGGAGGGAGTTCAGGTTGTACGTAGCCAGGGCCCGCGCCACTTCGCTGATGTGGGCGTGATCGGACAACGGCTCGAGGTTCTTGTCCACCAGGTTTCCCAATGCCTCGAACGGCGGGAAACGCAGCAGCTGCTGGATGTGCACCACGCCCAGGAATCGTCCCGTGGGGGTCTCCAGCGGTGGCCGGGCAATGAAGATCGACGACGCCAGGGCCGGGGAGAGCTCCTCGCGCCTGACGTGCGCCAGGGCTTCGGCAACCGTGGCTTCCGGCGGCAGGATGACCGGCACCGGGGTCATCAAACCGCCGGCGGTGTCCTCGTCGTATTCAAGCAGGCGGCGGACGTCCTCGGCGCCTTCGGGCTCCATGAGCTGGAGCAGTTCCTCGGCCTGGGCGGAGGGGAGCTCACCAAGGAGGTCGGCGGCGTCGTCGGGATCCATCTCCTCCAGGACGTCGGCGGCACGCTGGACGTCCAGCGCGGAGAGGATTTCCACCTGGTCGTCTTCCGGAAGTTCCTGGAGGACGTCTGCCAGCCGTTCGTCCTGCAGCTCGCTGGCCACCTCGAAACGGCGTTTGTCGCTCATCTCCTGGAGGGCTTCGGCGAAGTCCGCCGGTTTGAGGTCCTCGTGGTTGGCCACGAACTGGGTGGCGGCCTGCGGCTCGGTATGCGGTCCCTGCTGGGCGTCCGCCCAGTCGATGATCAGGGTTTCGTTGCGGCGCAGCCGGCTCAGGGGGGACAGCGAGTGCCCGCGCCGGACAAAGAGCTTGCTCACGAACCAGTCGCGGGATCTGTGCTGGTCCATGGCGATGTCTTCGATGGTGGCGTCGCCGCTGCCGTCGCGGAGGGTGACGCGCCGGTCGAACATCTCGGCCACCACCAGGGTTTCCGCCCCGCGCTGTTCAAACCGGCGCAGGTTGACCAGGCCCGTGCAGATAATCTGGGTCTGGTCGATAGAGGTAATGCGGGTCATGGGTACGAAGACACGCTTCTTCCCGGGGACTTCCACCACGAGGCCCACCACGTGCGGGGTTCCCTGGGTTCCCCTGGACAGCACAACCACATCACGCAGCCGGCCCAGCCGGTCGCCCAGCGGGTCGAAGACGTCGAGGCCGAGGAGGCGTGCCACGAAGACGCGTGTAGGTGTTGTGCTCACCACTACAGGCTACCGAGTCTGCTCTCTTTTAGCTGAATTTACAGGCGGCACCCACCTTGATGGGCAAGAATGGGTCTATGTCGAACTTATTTGGTGGTCCCAAGGCCGGCGCCGCGAATGGACCGGACGATGCCCGGGCTGTTCCCACCGGTGACACCGTTGGCTCCTACACCTCCTACCTCGACGCCCAGAAAGCGGTTGACTACCTGGCTGACCAGCAGTTTCCGGTCCAACTGGTGTCCATCGTGGGCAACGAACTGAAGATGGTGGAGCGGGTTACGGGCCGCCTGAGCTACCCCAGGGTGGCCCTTTCGGGAGCACTGAGCGGCATGTGGTTCGGCCTGTTCGTTGGTGTCATGCTGTCCTTTTTCGCGCCGTCGCCCGGGTACTTCTCGATCATGACGTCGGTGCTGATGGGCGCGGCCTTCTTCATGCTCTTCGGGATCGTCACTTACGCCATGCAGCGGGGCAAGCGGGACTTCACCTCCACCAGCCAGGTGCTGGCCACGAGCTATGACGTGATCGTGGCACCGGAGGCAGCCCACGAGGCCCGCCGCCTCCTGCAGCAGTTGCCGATGTCCCGTTCGGACGCGGCCGGCCACGGCCCTTATACGCAGCACGACTACTAC
This sequence comes from Arthrobacter liuii, assembly GCF_014639275.1. Classification (GTDB taxonomy): domain Bacteria; phylum Actinomycetota; class Actinomycetes; order Actinomycetales; family Micrococcaceae; genus Arthrobacter; species Arthrobacter liuii. The sequence goes on from NZ_BMFW01000004.1 coordinate 288,811, forward strand.
AACCAGCCGTACCAGCAGCACCAGCAGGAGCCGGGGCAGCAGCAGGGGCAGGGCCCCGCCCGTCCCGCCGGCTGGAACGATCCCTACGGCCAGCGGTCCTCCGGCTCCCCTGTCCAGGACGGCGGCGGGCAGGACGGGCACGGTTACCCGGACGACGGCGCCCAGCAGCACAGTGCCCAGCAGCACAGTGCCCAGCAGTACGACGGCGGCCAGCAACAGCAGCCGGTCCGTTCCGTCCGCTACCCCGACCTTCCCGACGGCCGCCCGCAGTACGGCGTCCGCCTGCCGCAGGGGCCCGCCGCAGATGCCGGGCAGCCGGTCGCAGGACAGAGCCTGGGCGAGGGCACAGAACATCGGGGAGAACACGCTGCGGACCATGGCGGGGAACAGCAATACGGCCAGGACGGGGACCAGCCCAGGGGCGAACACCGGCAGTAACAGCGCCGGTGCCGCCAAGGTTCACGACGCCTGAGGGCAGCACGAACGAAGAGCGGGACCGCTGGAATGTATCCGGCGGTCCCGCTCTTTTGCTGTCCCTGCCCCGGTCAGGCTTCTTCTGTCCGGTAGATGCCGGCCATCCAGTCCTCGACGTCCTCCGGATCGCGCGGCAAGGCGGCGCTGAGGTTGACGGGGCCATCAGCGGTCATGAGGATGTCGTCCTCGATCCTGACTCCGATGCCCCGGTATTCCTCCGGGATCGCAAGGTCTTCCTTCTTGAAGTACAAGCCCGGCTCGATGGTGAACACCATGCCTTCGGTGAGGACGCCGTCGAGGTAGAGGTCCCGCTTGGCCTGTGCACAGTCATGCACGTCCAGTCCCAGGTGGTGGCTGGTACCGTGCGGCATCCAGCGGCGGTGCTGCTGCCCCTCCGGGCTGATCGCTTCCTCCACGCTGACGGGCAGGATGCCCCAGTCGGCCAGGCGCTCAGCCAGGACCGTGGTGGCGGCGGTGTGGATGTCGCGGAACTTGGTACCCGGCTGGGCGGCTGCGAACCCTGCATCGGCAGCATCGAGGACTGCCTGGTAGACCTTGCGCTGGATGTCGCTGAAGGTGCCGCTGGCCGGGAGGGTCCGGGTGATGTCTGCCGTGTAGAGCGAGTCCGCCTCGACGCCGGCGTCCAGGAGCAGGAGCTCGCCGGCGTGGATCCGGCCGGTGTTGCGGGTCCAGTGGAGCACGGTGGCGTTGTTGCCCGAAGCTGCAATGGTGTCGTAGCCCAGCTCATTGCCCACCTCGCGTGCACGGGCGAAGAAGGCTCCCTCGACCACCCGTTCACCGCGGGCATGCGTGAGGGCGCGCGGCAATGCCTTGACAACTTCTTCAAAGCCCTCAACGGTGCCGGACACCGCGGTCTTCATCTGCTCGATTTCCCACTCATCCTTGAGCAGGCGCAGTTCCGAGAGAGCTTCACTGAGCTTCTCGTCCAAGGCATCGAGGACGCCAAGGTCCAGGTTCTCCGGATCCTTGGCGGTGTTGTACCGGGCGGTGTCCACCAGGGCATCAATGTTGTCATCCACCTTGCGGACCAGGCGGACGGAGATGCCGCCGATTTCCGGGGCGCCGACGTCCTTGGTGATGGCCGTTTCCAGCTGGTCGATGTGCGCGGTGGCCAGTCCCAGGCGGGCCTCGAACTCTTCCAGGGTGGGGCGGGCCCCAATCCAGAACTCGCCGGAGCGGGAGTCCGCGTAGAACTGTTCGGTATCCCTCCCGGCCAACGGCCGGAAGTAGAGCGTCGCCCGGTGGTTGCCGCCGTCGTCGCCCGTTCCCTCGTTGACCGGTTCCAGGACCAGGACAGCGTCAGGCTCGTGGTCCAGGCCGAGGCCGGTCAGGTGCGCGAAGCCGGAGTGGGGGCGGAAGCGGTAGTCGCAGTCGTTGGAGCGGACCTTCAGCGGCCCCGCAGGGATGACCAGGCGCTCGCCTTTGAACTGGGCGGAGATCGCCTTACGCCGGCCTGCGGCGTAGCCGGCCACGGCGGCACGCTGGGGAAGTTCCTGGCTGGAGGGCGCCCAGTTGCTGGCCATGAAAGCCTTGAACGCGGTGGAACTGGGCCGCTGGGAGCGGTTGTTGACGCGCTCCTCCAGCGGCTGGGAAGCAGAGTTTAGGGTGTTTTCGGCATCGTTCACGGCACCATCGTCTCACCAGCGTCCCGGCTAAGCGAACAGGGCAGCCCGGTCCCTGGTTCGCGGTCCACTACGCTGGATAAGTGAGGATTGACCTGCATGCCCACTCCAACGTCTCCGACGGCACCGAGACTCCTGCCGATGTCATGGCCTCTGCTGCCAGGGCGGGACTGGATGTGGTGGCCCTGACCGACCACGATTCGACGGCCGGCTGGGCGGAGGCGGCCGCGGCCGCTGCCATGTACGGCGTGGCCCTGGTGCCTGGCATGGAGGTTTCGTGCCGGACGGAGGAGGGCATCAGCGTCCACCTCCTGAGCTACTTGCATGACCCTACCCATCCCGGCCTCCTTGAGGAAATCACCAAGGCCAAGGACTCCCGCCTGACCCGCGCCGAACGGATGGTCACCATCCTGGCCGAGGACTATCCGCTCACCTGGGACGATGTGATCCACCGTGTGGCACCGGGCGCCACTCTTGGCCGTCCGCACATTGCCGATGCCCTTGTCGCCGCAGGTGTCGTGGAGGACCGCTCAGAGGCCTTCGCCTCCATCCTCACTTCCCGCTCCCGTTATTTCATTCCGCACTACGCTCCGGACCCGGCCACCGCCGTCGAACTTGTCCGGGCCGCCGGCGGGGTGCCCGTGTTCGCCCACCCCGTGGCGTCCGCGCGCGGGCGGATCGTAGGGGAGCGGACCTATCGGGAGATGATCGACGCCGGCCTGGCGGGCTTGGAGATCGACCACCGGGACAACCCGGAAGAGGGCCGCGACTTCCTGCGCCGGCTGGCGGGCAGGCATAACCTTCTTATCACCGGTTCCTCCGACTACCACGGCACCGGCAAGCCCAACCTGCTCGGCGAAAACCTCACGGCACCGGAAATGCTGGCACGGATCGAGGAGCTCGGCACGGGAACCGTCGTCGTCCGTCCCTGACGTCGCGCCTGTCCCAACCAGGTAGCGCCAACTGTCGTTCTGACGCGGCAAAACGACAGTTGGTGCGACCTAGTTGGGCTGGAACGTGGCCAAGGTGGCGTGCGCGCCGAGCCGCTTGGCCATGATGTCGATGGCCGGCTGGTTCTGGTCGACGCAGACGAATTTCCGGCCAAGCTTGGCGGCAACGGCCCCCAGCGTGCCGGAGCCGGCGAAAAAGTCGAGGCACCAGTCCCCGGGGCGGGACGATGCAGCGACGGCCCGGCGGACCAGGCCCTCCGGCTTCTGCGTGGGGTAGCCGGTCTTTTCCTTGCCGGTGGGAGAGACGATGGTGTGCCACCAGACATCCGTGGGCAGCTTGCCCAGTTCCCGTTTGGCGGGCGTCACCAGGCCCGGCGCCATGTAGGGCTCGCGGTCCACCTCGGCGCTGTCGAAGTGGTATTTTGCCGGGTTCTTCACGTACACGAGGATGTTGTCGTGCTTGGTGGGCCACCGGTTTTTCGCCCGGGCGCCGTAGTCGTACGCCCAGATGATCTCGTTCAGGAAGCATTCGCGGCCAAAGATGGCGTCCAGCATCACCTTGGCGTAGTGCACCTCGCGGTAGTCCAGGTGCAGGTACAGGGTGCCGTCGTCGGCGAGCAGCCGCCAGGCCTCCACGAGCCTTGGTTCCAGGAACGACCAGTAGTCGCTGAACGCGTCATCGTAACGGTGCAGGGCACCCTTGATGGTGTCGTAGGAACGGCCCTTGAATCCCACCCGGTCCCCGCTGCCGCCGGCGTTGACCACCATCCTGGTTTCCTGGCGCTGCTGCGGCCTGCCCGTATTGAAGGGCGGATCCACGTATATCAGTGTGAAGGCGCCGTCCGGCAGCGTGGGGAGGTACTCCGCGTTGTCCGCGTGCACCACCAGGCTGCCGCCGTCCGGCGCCCAAACAGTGTCAGTCATGAGGGCAGTTAGGCCTCGGAGTTGCCGGGCTGCGCACCCTGGTCGGTGCCCGCCACCACTTCACCGTTGCGGCGGCGGGTGCGGGTCCGGCTGCGGCGGGCACGCGAGGGCTGTTCGCCGTCGGTTGCGGGGGCGGCAGCCTCACCGGCAGAAGGGGAGGCAGCGTCTGACGTACGACGACGGCGCTCGCCTGAGCGGGCAGCGGAATCACCGCTGCGGCCACCTTCGCGGCTGCCGCCCTTGCTGCGTCCCCGTCCGTCCCGGTCGCGTGACCGGTCAGAGTCACGGCTGCCGCGGCTGTTCTTCTTGCCGGTTTCACCCAGGTCCTCAAGCACCTCGGCGTCCACGCCGGCCAGCGTGCGCTTGTCACGCGGCAACCGGCCCTTGGTGCCCTCGGGGATGTCCAGGTCGGTGAACAGGTGCGGCGAGGACGAGTAGGTTTCCACGGGCTCGGGAACGTTCAGGCCCAGTGCCTTGTTGATCAGGGCCCACCGGGGAACATCGTCCCAGTCCACGAACGTGACGGCGGTGCCCTTGTTGCCCGCGCGGCCGGTGCGGCCAACGCGGTGCAGGTAGATCTTTTCGTCCTCCACGCACTGGTAGTTGATCACGTGGGTGACGTCCTCGACGTCGATGCCGCGGGCGGCGACGTCGGTGGCCACCAGGACGTCCACCTTGTTGTTGCGGAAGGCCCGAAGGGCCTGCTCACGGGCGCCCTGGCCCAGGTCGCCGTGGATGGCGGCGGCCGCGAAGCCGCGGTCCACCAGTTCCTCGGCCACCTTGGCGGCGGTGCGCTTGGTCTTGGTGAAGATGATGGTCCGCCCGCGGCCCCGGGCCTGCAGGATGCGGGCCACCACTTCGGTCTTGTCCATGCTGTGCGCACGGTAGATCAGCTGGCGGATGTCCCGCTTGGTCAGGCCCTCATCCTCCGGATCCGCGGCGCGGATGTGCGTGGGCTGGGTCATGTACCGGCGTGCCATGGCGATGACCGGCCCCGGCATGGTGGCGGAGAACAGGAGGGTCTGGCGGACGGCGGGGGTTCCCGCGATGAGGGTCTCCACATCCGGCAGGAAGCCCAGGTCCAGCATCTCGTCGGCCTCGTCCAGCACCACGATTTTTACGTTCTTCAGGCTCAGGTGCTTCTGCTTGTAGAGGTCGATCAGGCGGCCGGGAGTGCCGACCACAACCTCGACGCCCCGCTGCAATGCCTCCACCTGCGGCTCGTAGGCGCGGCCGCCATAGATGGTGGTGATCCGGGCGTTGCGCTTGCGTGACGCCGTCTGCAGGTCGTTCGCCACCTGCACTGCCAGTTCGCGGGTGGGAACAATGACCAGGGCCTGCGGGGCTCCTGGCACAGCCAACTTGGCGTAGCCGGGATCGTCCTGTCCGATGACCCGCTGCAGTGCGGGAATGCCGAAGCCCAGGGTCTTGCCGGTGCCGGTCTTGGCCTGGCCGATGATGTCGTGGCCGCCCAGGGCCACCGGCAGGGTCATGGCCTGGATGGGGAATGGGTGGGTAATCCCGGCGTCGGCCAGCGATTCGACGATGTCGGCGCGGACGTTGTAGTCGGCAAAGGACTTTTCCGCGATCTCATGGGGCGTCTCGTCCGAGATGATGGTTTCTTCCGGCTCGATGGTTTCCGTGCCGGATTCATCGCTCAGAAGCTGGTGCGTATGCAATTCACTCACAGGGGAGTTTCCTTATTCATTTGGGCATTGGCGCTGCCTGCTCAACGGGCCGGCCAGGGCTGGCCGCTCCGGAGCACGCTCAGGCGCGCAAGCGATTCCAGTGGAAGCCGATCGCGGGCTATCTAATGCTGGCACTGGTGACCAACTGGCAAATCTCAAGATCGCGTAGGGGCGGGCTTGTTGGTTTCAAAACGAGGAAATCAACGACCGGGCATCCAGTTCTACCCCTCCAGTCTAGCCGTACGCTCGCACAATCACGTTTCGGCCCGCCAGCGGCACCAGCTGAACCCTCAGGAAACGAGTTCGAAGTGGATCTGCCGGGTGGTGATGTCCGACGAAATCAGCCGGACGCGGACCTTGGTGCCGGATACCAGTTCGCCGGCGCAGCGGGCCGTGACTGCGGGTTCGGCGATCTGGATGACCCCGGAACTTCCGTTCCCGTTTCCGTTTCTCCCGTTCCCGTTTCCACTTCCGTTTCCGTTCCCGGTCTGCGGCTTGGACCCGGAAATGACGATCGCGTCGAACTCCTGGCCAATGTGGTTCAGCAGCAGCGCGGCCTCCACGGTATCCAGGGCCAGCCGCTCCATCCGGGACGCCAGCTGGTCTGATCCGGCCATGATGCCAGGCAGCAGCGGAAGGGCGTCCCGTGCCCAGCCGGGAACGTCGCCGCCGTTGCTCAGGGCCTCGCAGATGACCAGCACGAAGCGGTCCACCAGGCGGCGCAGCGGCGCGGTGGTGTGGGCATAGGCCGCGCCGATGGCGGATTGCACGCCATCCTCGGGGACGGTTCCGTCAAAGGCGGTATAGGACGCTCCCCGGAACAGCATGCCGGCGGAATGCATGATGGCCAGCTGGCGCGGGTCGGTGGGATCCAGCGAACGGAGGTACTCGCCATAGCTGACTTCCCCGTCCCACGGCCTGCCCAGCACCTCGGTCTGCAGCCGGAAATGCTTCAGGGACCGTTCATCCGGAGCCGGCATGGTGCGAAGGATGCCCACCTTGCCGTCAAGCATGAGCTGCGCGGCGGCCATCCCGGTCATCAGCGAAATCTGCGCGTTCCAGTCCTCCACCGGAAGCTGCGGAACAGCGACTATCCGGTAGCCGCCGTCGGGCAGCTGGACAATCTCCTGCTCTGGCATGTTGAGGCTGGCCCCTGCGCGGGCCCGCTCCAGCTCCACCCGCTTTAGGCCCACCTCGCGGAGGAGCTGCAGCACGGCGGAGGCAGTACCGGCGTCGAGATCGGCTTGCGCGCCCTTATAGCTGAGCTTGTCGCGGCTGCGGACCCGTGCCCGCCGGACGCCGACCGACAGCACCGACGCGCCGCCGTCGAGTGTAAAGTCCCAGACGAACGCGGAACATTCCTGGCCGGGCAGCAGGCTTCCTGCCCCTTCGCTGATCACCTCAGGGTGCAGCGGGATCCGGCCGTCGGGAGCATAGAACGTCTGTCCGCGGCGCCGCGTCTCGGCGTCGAGTGGACCTCCCGGCGCAACAAACGCCGGAACGTCGGCGATCGCGTACATCACGCGGTAGCCGTCCCCGTCCGGTTCGATGAACACAGCCTGGTCCAGGTCCGTGGAGGACGCCGGATCGATGGTCACGAATTCCACGGCGGTCAGGTCGTAGGACGGTAGCCTCAAAGCGGCCACGGCTGCCCGGGCGTCCGCCAGGGCGTCGGCCGGATACGGGCCCGGCAGTTCGAGTTCCGTCCGCAGCAGGCCCAACGCCTCTTCCAAGGCGTTTCTGTGGTCATGGACGTTGGGGGCCAGCCGATGATGTGACACAAAAATCAGCGTAGTCCCAAGTCCGGGGTTAAGCAGGCTCAGGAACCTGCGGCGTCCAGTGCGTCGAGGAGGGAGGCAGCTGCGGCCGCAGGATCGGCGGCCTCGGTGATGGCCCGGACCACCACGATCCTCCGCGCGCCCGCTTCCGCCACCTCGCGGACGTTTCCGTGGTCGATGCCGCCAATGGCAAACCACGGCACAGGATCCGCCACCTGCCGGGAGGCTTTGGCCGCGTACTTCACCAGTTCGGGGCCGACGGCGGCCCTGCCGGGTTTGGTGGGCGTGGCCCAGACGGGACCCACGCAGAAGTAGTCCAGCCCTGACGGGCCGGCAGTTGCTGCCAGGGCGGCGTCCACCTGTTCAGTGGTGTGGCTGGATAGGCCGATGGCCGCGTTGCCGTTGACCAGCGTACGGGCCGCGGCCAACGGAAGGTCCTTCTGGCCGATGTGGAATACCGGTGCCCCGGACAGCACCGCGATGTCTGCGCGGTCATTGACGGCCCACAGCCTGCCGTGCCGTACTGCAGTCTCCTTCAGCACCGCCAGGAGGTCCAGTTCCTCGGCCGCCTCGATGGCCTTGTCGCGCAGCTGGATGATGTCCACCCCGCCTGCAAACGCAGCGTCCACGAATTCCGCAAAGTCGCCGCGCCCACGCCGTGCATCGGTGCAGAGGTACAGGCGGGCTGCCTGCAGCGCATCGTTGTCCCGTGCATTGACAACCTCGGTGGCTGGAGCGTGGGGGCCGGCGGGCAGGGATGAGGGGGACACATTCATGCCTGCAAGCCTAGTTCCTCTAAACTGGGCTGGTACTGCGGGAGCCCGCGGCAGCTGTCACAAAGCGCCGGGCTGAGAGGGCGTCAGAGCCGACCGCTTGACCTGATCCGGTTAATACCGGCGTAGGGAAGGAACCGTATGCGTACCCCCATTGACACCAACCCCGAGCCCGCCGCTGCCATCCATTCCACCGTCCGGGCCGACGTCGCCGTTATCGGCGGGGGAGTGGTTGGGCACGGAATCGCCTGGGAGGTGCAGCGTTCCGGACGCACTGTGGTCCTTATCGATGATGCACCCGGTGCCGGTGCCAGCTGGGCCGCCGCCGGCATGCTGGCCCCCGTCAGCGAACTGCACTACCAGGAGGAGGATCTCCTGGAACTGATGCTGGAGGCATCATCGCGCTGGCCTGCGTTTGCCGCCGGCGTCGCTGGTGCAACCGGCGCCGATCCCGGATACCTTACGACGCCGACACTCGCCGTGGGTGCCGACCCGGCTGACCGCCGGGCACTGATGGATCTCCGCGCGGTGCAGCAGGCCAACGGACTGGCGGTGGAGACACTGACAGTGCGGGAGGCCCGGACACGTGAGCCGCTCCTCAGCCCCGCCATCGCCTGCGCCCTGGATACGCCGGCGGACCACCAGGTGGATCCCAGGCGCCTGGTGGCAGCCCTGCGGCTGGGCCTCGCCGGCACGGCGCGGGAGTTGCCGGAACTGGCGGTTGCCGGGGCGGTGGACGGTTACGCAGTGCCGGACCGGGCAGTTGGGCTCCTTTGGGAGGGCGGAACGGTCGCCGGTGCCCGCCTCGCCACCGTCGGCACCGTCCTTGCGACGGAAACAGTGGTAGCGAACGGCCTGCAGGCGGGGGCCCTCCGCGGCCTGCCCGAAGGCCTCGAGCTGCCCCTGCGGCCCGTGCATGGGGACATCCTCCGCCTTGCGGTTCCCCGCCACCTTCAGCCCCTGGTGACCGCAACGGTGCGTGGCCTGGTCCACGGGGTTCCGGTGTACATCGTTCCGCGGCAGGACGGGACCGTGGTGATCGGAGCCACCCAGCGGGAGGACGCCCTCTCCGACGCAGTAAGCGCCGGGGGCGTGTACCAGCTGCTGCGGGACGCACAGGCGCTGGTGCCCGCCGTCGCTGAACTTGAACTCGTGGAATGCACCGCGCGTGCCCGCCCGGGAACCCCCGACAACGCGCCGCTGCTGGGCCGGCTGCCAGTGCACCCGGGCTCCGGCGCCCCGGAGGCGGGGCACGTGCCGGGACTCATCATCGCCACCGGCTTCTTCCGGCATGGCGTGCTGCTCACTCCCGCCGCTGCAGCCATCTGCACGGCACTGCTGGACGGAAAGGCCGATCCCCGCTGGGCGCCCTTCAGCCCGGAGCGGTTCTCCCGGTCCGTCGCGGCCGCCCCAAGCCCCCACATCAAGGAGACAGCGTGAACATCACCCTCAACGGAAGCCCGCACAAATTAGCGGACGGCGCTTCCATCACCACGCTCATCAGCCAGGTCACCGGACGCCCGCTGGCTGAGAACGGACAGGCGACGGATGGCGGGAAACTGGGCGTCGCCGTCGCACACAACGCCCAAGTGGTCCCGCGCAGCCAATGGTTCGCCACGGCGCTCGCCGAGGGCGACGACATCGAACTCGTCACAGCAGTACAGGGAGGCTGACGCCATGACCGAAACCAGCACCATCAACCCGGCCGGCCATGCCGGTCCCGACGACGCCCTGGTGATCGACGGCGTGGCCCTCGGATCCCGGCTCATCATGGGCACCGGCGGCGCGCCCAGCCTGGACGGCCTGGGCGCCGCGCTCTTGGCTTCCGGCACCGCATTGACCACCGTGGCCATGCGCCGCTACTCCACCGCGGAAACCGGATCGCTCTTCCAGCTGCTGGTGGACCACGGAATCCGGGTGCTGCCCAATACCGCCGGCTGCTTCACAGCCAGAGACGCGGTCCTCACAGCGGAACTCGCCAGGGAGGCCCTGGAGACCGATTGGGTGAAACTGGAGGTCATCGCCGACGAGCAAACCCTCCTCCCGGACGCAGTGGAGCTCGTGGAGGCAACAGAGCAGCTGGTGAACCGCGGCTTCAAGGTCTTCGCCTACACCAACGACGACCCCGTGCTGGCGCTGCGGCTGGAGAACCTCGGTGCAACCGCCGTGATGCCGCTGGGAGCCCCGATCGGCACCGGACTGGGCATCCTGAACCCGCACAACATTGAGCTCATCATTTCGCGCGCCTCGGTCCCGGTGGTCCTGGACGCGGGAATCGGCACGGCGTCGGATGCCGCCCTGGCCATGGAGCTGGGTTGCGACGCCGTCCTGCTGGCCACCGCCGTGACGCGCGCCCAGAACCCGGCCCTCATGGGCGAGGCGTTCAAGCATGCAGTGATCGCTGGCCGGATGGCCAGGGCTGCCGGGCGCATCCCACGCCGGGAGCACGCCCTTGCATCGTCGGCGATGGAGGGCCGGGCAGAGTTCCTCTGACCCTGGACGTCACAGCTGTGGCCACCACCCTCGCGGGGTGGTGGCCACAGCTGTGACGTACTGGCGGCGACCGCTGGCGGGCCGTTACTCAGCGACTGCTCAGCNTCAGCGGCGCAGCACAGCTGTGAGCCGTTCCGTGTCGTGCCGCGCACGTGTACGGCCCAGGTAGACGACGGCGGCGATGGCCGCAGCAGTGCCCAGGACCACGGGCAGGATCCACGGGAGCCACGTCAGCCCGGGCAGGTAGCCGAAACCCGCTGCCATCAGGATGATCCATGCCAGCGCTGCAACTCCTACGGCGATGCCGGCCGGGAGGGCCGCGCCGTACTTGGAATGGCGCTTGTCATTGGCCCAGACGACGAAGCCGGCGGCCACGGTGGCCAGCACCACGATGGTCAGCGAAAGCATGGATCTCCTTGGAGCCGGGGACTAGAACTGGCCGAAACCGACGCGACGTACCTCTTCGGCACCGATTTCCACGTATGCCAGTGCGTTGCCCGGAACAATGATCAGGCGTCCTTTGTCATCCTTCAGGCGCAGTTCGCTGCCTTCGTTAATGGCTTCGCCAACAACTTTGGCCACCGTTTCCGCGTCCTGGGCCGATTCCAGTACGATTTCGCGGCCAACGTTTTGAACGCCGATCTTAATTTCCAAGGGGGCCTCCCAGCCTGTGAAGTTCGTCGATGATGTCTTATTTGTAGTCTAGGACTCTTTGGGGAAGCGAGAGATTCCGCGCCAAGCTAAACGGTAGATGAGGTCACTGGCCACATCGAGGTCCAGGTTGCCGTCCGTTTCCAGCCAGTACCGGGCGCTGACCTGCGCCATGCCGGCCAGGCCACGGCCCAGGAGCTCAGCTTCGAGGTGGGGGAGCTTGGTGTCCTCGGCGATGACCCGGGCAATGGCGTCGGCAAAGGTCCGGTTGAAGGTTTCCAGCCGCGAGCTGACATCGGGATCGTTGATCAGGTCGGATTCGAACACCAGGCGGTGGGCTTGGTCGTCACTGGCAATGAAGTGGAAGTATGCGCGCATGACGGCCTGGACGCGTTCGTCGTTGTCCGTGGTGGAGTTCAGGGCGCCCAGCATCAGTTCGGTCAGGGACGCCAGGTGGCTTTCCAGCAGCGCGATGTACAGGTCGCGTTTGGAGGGGAAGTGCTGGTACAGCACCGGCTTGCTCACGTGGGCTGTCTCTGCAATTTCGTCCATCGCGGCGCCGTGGTAGCCGTTGGCCACGAACACCTCCTGTGCCGCAGCAAGAAGTTGTGCGCGGCGCTCATCCCGGGGCAGCCGGGCGGACCGTTGGCCTGCGGGGCGGGAGGCAGTGTGCGGTTCGGCGGCGGTCGGGCGGTCAGCCCGTGCTTCAGGGACCACAGTTGTCCTTCTTTCCATTGCAGTTACCCTTCACTTTACTGCGGGGTAATATGACCCGGCGGTATCCCGGGGCATACATTGAAGTATGGCTTCGTCTTTCACCGCAAATGTTGCAACCCCCACCCTCGATCCGTTGGTGGCGCCGGCTGCCGAGCTGACCCCCGCCGAGGTGGAACGGTACTCGCGCCACCTGATCATTCCGGAGATCGGTGCCCCGGGCCAACGGCGGCTCAAGAACGCCAGGGTGCTGGTGATCGGCGCCGGCGGCCTGGGTGCCCCCGCCTTGCTGTACCTTGCCGCGGCGGGCGTTGGCACGATCGGGATCGTCGACGATGACGTGGTGGACCTGAGCAACCTGCAGCGCCAGGTAATCCACGGCGTCAGCGATGTGGGCCGGCCCAAGATCGAATCAGCGCGCGATGCCATCGCTGAGCTGAACCCGCTGGTGGATGTCAGGCTGCACAACCTGCGCCTGGACGCGTCCAATGCGCTGGAGCTGTTCAGCGGGTATGACCTCATCCTCGACGGTGCCGACAACTTCGCCACCCGGTACCTGGTGAACGACGCCGCGGCCATCCTGGGCAAGCCTTACGTGTGGGGTTCCATCTTCCGTTTCGACGGCCAGGTCAGCGTGTTCTGGGAGAAGCATGGACCCACCTACCGCGACCTGTACCCCGAGGCTCCGCCTGCCGGTTCCGTACCTTCCTGCGGTGAAGGCGGCGTCTTCGGCATGCTGTGCGCCGCCGTGGGATCGCTCATGGTGACTGAAGCGGTGAAGCTGATTACCGGCGTCGGACGTTCCCTGCTGGGGCGCGTGGCACTGTTTGACGCCCTGGGCGGCAGCTGGCGCGAGATCCGGGTGTCAAAGGACCCTGCCGCTGAACCCATCACGGAACTCGCCGACTACGAGGCCTTCTGCGGCATCGCCCCGGTGTCTCAGGCGGACACGGAACATACCGTCACCGCCGCCCAACTGGCCACCATGCTGGTGTCGCGGAACGCCGGCCTCAAGGACTTTGAGCTGGTGGATGTGCGCGAGGCCGGGGAGTTCGACATCGTCCGGATTGATGGGGCCAAGCTGATTCCGCAGGGACGGATCCTGGCGGGCGAAGCGTGGGATGAACTCCCGCAGGACCGGGACATTGTGTTCCACTGCAAGGCCGGGACGCGGTCCGCCAACGTGCTGGCTGCGGCCAGGGAGGCCGGCTACCTGCGGGTCAGCCACCTCGACGGCGGGATCCTGGCCTGGGTGCGCGACGTGGAACCCCAGAAGCCCGTCTACTGACCCGGACGCCCCATCACTTTCCGCGCCTCTCCCAAAGACGCCCCATCACTTCTTTCAGGGAAGCGATGGGGCGTTGCCTTATGAAGGGCAGGAAGTGATGGGGCGTTTGAAGCCGGGGGTCAGGCGGTTTCGCGGCCCTTGTGGTCAACCGGGCACTCGGCCCCGGCCGCGGCGGGGGAGGCGGCCGGCTGTTCGACGGTGATGCCGTAGAGCGCCTCCAGCGCGGCAACGTAGTCATCCTGCTGGCCGTTCGCGGCGAGTTCACGGGCGCGGACCGTGGGAACGTGCAGCAACTGCTTGACCATGCGGCGGAGCGCGAACTCGACTTCTTCGGCGGCAGCGGTGCAGCCATGGCGTGCGCGGACCTTTTCCATCTCCGCGTCCAGCACATTCATGGTGTGGCGCCGCAGGGCAACGATGGCTGAATCGACGGAGCGCGCTTCGCGTTCCTGCTCGAAGGCCCTGGCGGCACCCTTGACGATGCCGCTGGCCTGGGCGAGTGACTCCGCCTGTTCCTGCGGTGCTGCAAGGCGCACGGACTCCAGGGTGAGCAGTTCCACGCCGTCCAGCTCGCCGACTGCGGGGTCGAAGTCGTGGGTGAGGGCCAGGTCGATCGCGATCAGGGGCTGCCGCGATCCTGAGCGGACCTGGGCGAGTTCGTCGGCCTCAACCCGGGTATCCGATCCGCTGCAGCCGATCATCACGTCGGCGCCGGCCACAGCGGACCGCAGCGAGTCCGCGTCCAGGGCAGTTCCGCCGCGCGAGGCCACGAATCCTTCGGCCCGGCCGGAAGAGGAGAAGACGGAGATGTCCGTGCAGCCGCGTTCGCGCAGCAGTGCCATGGTGGCGCCGGCGTAGGCGCCGGTCCCGAAGACCACCACCTTCTTGCTGGACCAGTCCGGGCTTTCGGATAGGTCAGTCGCCAGGTCCAGCGCCACCGAGACGATGGAAAGGCCGCGGGAGCCGAGGGCTGTCTGCGCCCCCACATCCTTGGCGGTCTTCGAGGCTGCCTGGAAGAGCCGGACGAGGCCAGCGCTGGCGGTGCCGTCATGCTGGGCCGTGATCAGGGCGCGGCGCACCTGGCCGGCGATTTCGCGTTCGCCCACGACGGCGGAGTCGAGTCCCGCGCTGACAGCGAACAGGTGCCGGGTTACCTCCGGTCCGGTGCGTGTGCTGAACGAACGCGACACGAGGGGTTCGGCCAGTCCGCTGGCTTCGCTGATCCGGGATACGAGGGCCGCCCGCGCCGCTTCGACGTCGTTGGGGTTGGGCGCCTCACCGTAGATTTCGTACCGGTTGCAGGTGGCCAGGACCACCGCCCCTGCCACAGCGGGGGATTCGGTGAGAGCGGATGCGGCAATCCCGGAGGAACCGTTGCTCAACTGAGCAACGGTTTCAAGATCGATGTCGGCGTGTGTAGCCACCAATGAGAAAAGAACCACAGCAGACCAATCATAGCTTTTTCGGTGCCCGGTAGAACAACCACCGGAAAGGATAATCGCCACACTGTCCAGTGATCCGCGCCACCAGCCTGGTTCCCGCGTTGTAAGCGACAGGTTGTCGTTATCTTTTGCAGCTCTTTTTCGGCACAATCAAAAGCATGACTCCTAGCCCTGCCGTCTCCGCTGCCGGCGCCCTCGCCGCAGACCATCCACTGATGGACGGCCGCACAGCGGACTCACCGCTGATCACGGCCTACCGCGGAGGCAAGCCGTCCCGCCGTCCCGTCTGGTTCATGCGGCAGGCGGGCCGGTCGCTGCCGGAATACCTCAAGGTGCGCGAGGGCATCGCCATGCTGGACTCCTGCCTCCGGCCGGAACTGGCCTCGGAGATCACGCTCCAGCCCGTCCGTCGCCACGACGTGGACGCCGGCATCTTCTTTTCGGACATTGTCATCCCGCTGAAGCTTGCGGGGGTTGGCGTGGACATCGTGCCCGGGGTGGGTCCTGTCCTTGAGAAGCCTGTCCGCACGGCGGCCGACGTTGCCGCCCTGCCACAGCTCACCTGGGAGGCACTGGAGCCCATCCGCGAGGCCGTCCGCCTCACGGTTGCGGAACTGGGCAAAACGCCCCTGATCGGTTTCGCCGGTGCGCCTTTCACCCTGGCCGCCTACATGGTGGAGGGAAAACCGTCACGCGACCACCTGGGCCCGCGCACCATGATGCACGCGGACCCGGAAACCTGGGCCGCGCTGGCCAACTGGGCTGCCGATGCCTCGGGCATGTTCCTCCAGGCCCAGCTGGAGGCGGGCGCCTCCGCCGCCCAGCTCTTCGACTCCTGGGCGGGCTCGCTGGGACTGGGTGACTACACCAAATACGTTGCACCGGCGTCGGCCCGTGCCCTGGACCATGTCCGGCACCTCGGTGCTCCGCTCATCCACTTCGGCACCGGCACGTCCGAACTCCTCGTGGCCATGCGCGACGTCGGCGTGGACGTGGTGGGCGTCGACTACCGGCTGCCCCTCGACGAAGCGAACCGCCGGCTGGGCGGAACCGTGCCGCTGCAGGGGAACATCGACCCCGCGCTGCTGGCAGCCCCCTGGGCGGTCCTGGAAGCCCACGTCCGCGAGGTCATCGCCGCAGGCGCCACCGCCCCCGGCCACGTCCTGAACCTGGGCCACGGAGTACCGCCCGAAACGGACCCTGACGTCCTGACCCGGGTGGTGGAGCTCATCCACTCCATCTCGCCGGAGTAAGCCATGGGCAGTCCTCCGGCGAAGCCCGGCACGGCGCTCGTGGTGGGCGGTGGGATCTCCGGGCTGCTGTCCGCACGGGAACTCGCCGCGGCCGGCCATGACGTGACCGTCCTGGAGGCGGGGCCGGCGTGGGGCGGCTGTGTGGGCAGCCATACGGTAGCCGGACTCACCCTGGACAGCGGCGCTGAGTCCTTCGCCACGCGGTCCGACGCCGTCGCCGGGCTGTGTGCCGAACTCGGCCTGGGCGGCATGATCGTCCCTCCCCGTCCCGGCGGTGCCTGGGTGCAGCTTCCGGGCGGCCCCCGGGAACTTCCCAGGACCGGGCTCCTGGGCATCCCCGCCAACCCCTGGGATCCAGAGGTCCGCCGCACCCTGGGCACCCTGGGGTCGCTGCGCGCCTCACTGGACAGGCTGCTGCCCTCCTCCGTGGGAGCCGGCGCGGGCGTTACCAGCGTCGCCGCGCTGGTCCGGGCGCGGATGGGTTCGCGGGTGCTGGAGCGGCTGGTCTCGCCGGTGGTGGGCGGCGTGCACTCAGCCGATCCCGGCCTGCTCGACGTCGACATGGTGGCTCCCGGACTCCGTGCAGGCTTGCGTCAACATGGTTCCCTCGCTGCCGCCGTATCAGCGCAGCGTCGCCTTTCCGCCGGCACCGCTGGCACGGCTGCGCAGGGTAAACCAGCCAAGGCAGGTTCCGCCGTCGCTGGCCTTGAAGGCGGCATGCACACCCTGGTGGACGCTTTGGTGGCAGATCTCCGTCGCCGCGGCGTCACGCTCCTGGCGGACACCGCCGCGGCATCCGTTAGCCGCGTATCGGAAGGCTGGCGTGTTGGAGCGGCCGGAGCGACCTTCAACACAACCCTGCTGGTCATGGCTGTGGACGGCCCGGCCGCCGTCGGGCTGCTGGAAGCGGCGGTACCGGCCATCGCAGGAAGGCAGCCGGCGTCGGGCCCAGACGTCAAGCTGGTCACTCTGGTGGTGGACAAACCGGATTTGGACCGGCGCCCCCGTGGAACAGGGGTCCTGGTGGCCCCGCAAACGCCGGGCATCGAAGCGAAGGCGCTGACGCACGCCACGGGCAAATGGGATTGGCTCGCGGCCGCTGCCGGCCCTGGGCGCCACGTGGTGCGCCTTTCCTACGGCCGGGTGGACGGCGCTTCGGCCCAGCCGCGCGGCCCCGAAACAGATGCTGAGCTTCTCGCGGCCGCCCTGCGTGATGCTTCCGCCCTCCTGGGCGTCCAGGTCACGGGGGACGACGTGCAGGGCTGGGACGTTGTCCGGTGGCGCGGGTCCCTGCCCTTCGCGGCTGTGGGGCACCGCGCGCGTGCGGCAGAGATCCGGAAGGCCTGCACCGCCGCCGGCGGCCTGGCGGTCGTGGGCGGCTGGGTTGCCGGGAACGGACTGGCCGCCGTCGTGGCCGACACACGTGAGCAAATCGACCAATTGGACGTTGCCTGAGCATCGTTGCTGGTCAGCGGGCCGGCCCTGGTGGCCAGCCTCGACCCTTCCGCGGCGCGCCGTGCTTCCCGGTTTCCAATCGGCCAAGCGTTCTGGCTAGGGTCGATGACTATGCTTCAACACAGGTCCGAGCTTTCCATGTCCCGGACCGGTATCCATGGGGGACTCCGACGCGGTACCGCAGCCGCGGCCGTCGGAGCGGTACTGGTTCTTTCCACCGGCGTACAGGCGTCCTTGGCCGATGACGCGGCTGCCCCTCCCCAAGACCCTGCGGCCCACATAGCACCAGGTCCAGCTGCTGCGGCGTTTGGCGCTTCCGCGGCTGTCCGTCAAAGCGGTCCCGGTGCGCAGGGAGCACAGCAGGGCGACGGAAACAGTGCAGCGGGGCGACAGGAACATGGTGGACAGGCAGCCGGCGAGCCGACTCCCGCAAGCCCGGCCGCTGGTGCCGCGCATGCCAGGAACACATCCATCCTTGCCGTGCCTGGTGCCTTGCTGCCGGCAGTCAAGGCCACATCTTCCAGCACGTGGACGGCGACGGCTACAGACGGCGCGTCGGTTGGCGCCCTTCCCGACCTCCCGCTCCCGCTGGCCTCCGGGACGCCTTTGGCGCCCGGCGGGCAGGCCACCAGGCCCACGGCACCGGCCGCCACGGCATCTTCCCCGGCGTCAGCCCAGCCGGGGTCCACAAACCCGCCAGGGACGGCAACCCAGTCCGGGCCTGCCACAGCGTCGGCGCCGGGCGCTGCCCCTGCCGCCGGCACGTCCCCGGCGGCAGGCGCCCCGCCGACGACCATGGCGGAAGCTCCTCGCGCCCCTGGACCGGGGACCGGGACAGTCCCGGGAGGGTCAGCTTCCGCGTCCGGTGCGGGCACCGAGGCGGCATTCGGCGGGCCAACCGGAACGCCCGGTACGGGGGCCGGCGGTGCGGCGGCCGACGGCAGTGCGGCCGGAGGATCCGGAGCCAGCGGCCCGGGTTCAGCGTCTTCTCCCTCATCCCTGGCGGCCGGGGACTCCCGTCAGTCCGGCAGTGCAGGGCAATTCCCATCCCCCCGCGTGCCGCAGGCCGTCGCTGCACCCGCAAGTCCGGCCCGCGCGGTTTCCTCGACGGGACCGCTGCCCGACATGCCCGATGCGCTGGTGTGGCTGGGCGCCGGCCTGGTCGGCGTGGGCGCCGCGGCGGGGCTGGTATTCCTGCGCATGCGCCGCCTCTAGGGATGCGGCGCGGAACGGCCTGCTGCACCCGCCCATGTGACTTTCCTCACTTCTACGAGCTGTAGAACTCTTTGGTTTCGACTTGGGGGTAACGAAGGGGCAAACTTGTAACCATGAGCCACACTTCTGCCGAATCTGTCACTAAAACCGAAGAATCAGCCGAGCAGTTCTTCACCCTCTGGACGGTGTTCAAGCGGTCGGAGGCAGTGGTCCGCAGCGCGGATGCCGCCGCCGACTTCGAAGCGTTGCTGGAGCGGCTCGCTGCAGCAGGCGTCACGCACCGGGGCAGCTACGATGTCTCTGCGATGCGCGCCGACGCCGACGTCATGGTGTGGCTCCACGGCCCCAAGCCGGAAGCGTTGCAGCAGGCCATCCGCGACATCCGCCGCAGCACCCTGTTTGCCGGCACCGAGATCGTCTGGTCCGCCATGGGCGTCCACCGCGAGGCCGAGTTCGCCAAGAACCACACGCCGGCCTACTCCCGCGGGGTCGCTCCCGCCGAATGGCTCTGCGTCTACCCGTTCGTCCGCTCCTACGAGTGGTACATTCTGCCGGACGCCGAGCGCGGCAAGATGCTCCGAGACCACGGACTGCTGGGACGGGACTTCCCGCAGGTCATTTCCAACACCGTTTCCTCCTTCGCCCTGGGCGACTGGGAGTGGATCCTGGGCCTGGAAGCGCCGGAACTGGTGGACCTGGTGGACCTGATGCGGCACCTCCGCGCCACCGAGGCGCGCAACCATGTGCGGGAGGAAGTGCCGTTCTATACCGGACGCCGCATCTCCGCAGACGAGGTTGCTGAGGTTCTCGCATGAGCCCGGAACAGCAGGCCGCCACGGCGGTCAACCCGGTAACTGAGGCCGGACGCATGGCCCCCAAGAACTACGACGCCGTCCTGCTCGCCTCCTTCGGCGGCCCGGAAGGCCAGGAGGACGTCATCCCGTTCCTCCGCAACGTCACCCGCGGCCGGGGGATCCCGGACGAGCGGCTTGAGGAAGTCTCGCACCACTACCGCGCCAACGGCGGCATCAGCCCCATCAACCAGCAGAACCGCGAGCTGAAGGCTGCGCTGGAAGCCGAACTGTTAGCCCGCGGCATCGAGTTGCCCGTGCTGTGGGGCAACCGCAACTGGGCGCCCTACATCCCTGAGACCCTTCAGGGAGCGTACGACGCCGGACACCGCCGGGTGCTGATGCTCACCACGAGTGCCTACTCCTGCTACTCCAGCTGCCGCCAGTACCGCGAGGACATCGGCATGGCGCTGACCGAAACCGGCCTGGACGGCAAACTGGAAGTGGACAAGGTCCGCCAGTACTTCGACCACCCCGGCTTCGTGGAGCCGTTCGTCGAAGGGACCGCCGCCGGCCTGGCCGAGGTCCGCGCCAAGCTCGCTGCGGCCGGCACCCCGGACGCACCCATCCACATCCTGTTCGCCACCCACTCCATCCCCACCCGAGACGCCGAAGCAGCGGGCCGGTCCGAGGGTGAGCCGCGGGAGTTCGAGGAAGGGTCCGCTTATGTGGCACAGCACCTCGCCAATGCCGCCGCGGTCATCGAGCGGGTCCAGGGCGAATCCGGGCTGACCGCACCGTGGTCCCTGGTGTACCAGTCCCGTTCAGGCGCCCCGCACGTGCCGTGGCTCGAACCGGACATCAATGACGCCATCGAGGACCTGGGTGGACAGGGAGTCAAGGGCATCGTCATCGTTCCCCTCGGCTTCGTCAGCGACCACATGGAAGTTGTCTGGGACCTGGACACCGAGGCGATGGAAACCTGCGCCAACCTGGGCCTGGCGGCCACCCGCGTCCCCACCCCCGGGACGCACCGGAAGTTCGTTGATGGCCTGGTGGACCTCATCTGCGAGCGGACGGTGGCCAACAACATCAGCGACCGCCCCGCCGTCACGGATCTTGGTCCCTGGTATGACGTCTGCCGTCCCGGATGCTGCGCCAACTTCCGCGGCGAAAAGCCCACCATCGCAGGGGCTGACACCACCGTAGGCACCGGCCATGACCCGTACCCGTCCGGCACCTCCGGGGAAACGGCCCAGCTGTGACAGTCCGTATTGGCACCCGCGCCAGCAAGCTGGCGCTCACCCAGACCCAGCAGACCGCCGACCAACTGGCCGCCGTCGGAGGTTTCCCGGTGGAGCTGGTGCACGTCCGCACAGACGGCGACGTCCTGACGGGGTCGCTGTCCCAAATGGGCGGCACGGGCGTCTTTGTCGCTGCCCTGCGCGACGCCCTGCTGCGCGATGAGTGCGACGTCGCCGTGCACTCGCTCAAGGACCTCCCGACCGGTGCAGCAGTAGGGCTCAGCCTTGCCGCCACGCCGCGCCGCGTGGACGTCCGCGACGTCCTGTGCGCCCGCGATGGACTGAAGCTGGCCGACCTTCCAGCCGCGGCCCGTGTGGGCACCGGCTCGCCCCGGCGTGCGGCACAGCTGCGGGCGGCGCGCCCGGACCTGCACATCGTCGATATCCGCGGCAACGTGGACACCCGCCTGGGCCGCGTGCCCGGGTTGCCCGGCAACTCCACCGACCAGGTAGTGCCCGGGAAATCCTGCGACCTGGACGCCGTGGTGCTCGCGGCCGCCGGCCTGGAACGGATCGGCAGGCTGGACGTCGTCACCGAATACCTGGAAACCGACGTCATGCTGCCCGCGGCCGGCCAGGGATCACTGGCCATCGAATGCCGGACGGCAGACGCGCCGCCAAAACCCGGTTCGGCTGAAGGTTCCCGTGAAGTCCTGTCCCAGGCACTTGCCGCACTGGACGACCCCGATACCCGCCTTGCCGTCACGGCGGAACGCGCCCTGCTGGCCCGGCTCGAAGCAGGCTGCGCAGCTCCGGTGGGGGCCTACGCCTACCGGAACGGCAGCATGCTGCACCTGGAGGCCGTGGTGTGCGCCGTCGACGGCACCGCCACCGTCCGGGACAAGCGGGCCACGGACGGGCTCACGGAAGTCGGAGCCACCCTGCTGGGCATCGAACTGGCCGAGGCACTCCTTGCCTCCGGGGCCGCCGACATCGCAGACCTGCAGGCGTCCTGACCTGGCGATGACGCAGCCCTCCAGCAGATCCGGATCCGACAAGCCGCTTGGCGGAGCCCGGGTACTGGTCACGCGCAGCCCGGAACGCTCGGGCGCACTGGTGGATGCCCTGGAAGAAGCCGGCGCTTCGCCGGTACTCCTTCCGCTCATCGACTTCGAACGGGCCCCGGACCAGCTTGCACTCGATGTGGCCTGCGATGTGCTGGCAGCGGGTGCCTTCGACTGGCTGGTGGTCAGCAGTGCCACCGCCGTGCACGTCCTGATGGAAAAGGCGGCCGAGCGGGGCCTCGGCCTGGACCGCCTGGTCCCTCCGGGGACGCGGATTGCGGCCATCGGACCCGCGACCCGGAGACTGCTGGAGGCGGGCGGACTGGACGTCGCACTCGTTCCAGCCGAGCAGTCGGCTGCCGGCCTGCTCACTGCATGGTCCGGCGGCGGAAGGATCCTGCTGCCGCAGGCAGACATCGCTGCCGGCACGCTGGCCGAGGGCCTGGCAGCGGCGGGCGGCGCTGTTACCGCCGTTGCTGCCTACCGCACCGTCGACTATCCGGCGGCAGCGGAGCGAAGGCTCGCCGTACAGGCGGAAGGCGTCGACGCCGGCCGGCAGCCGTCGTCGTACTCCCTCCTGACGCCGGAAACCGCGGCCTGGGACATTGGCGAAGGGCGCATTGCCGCCGTGATCGCCGCGTCGCCGAGCGCCGTGCGCCGGATTGCCACCCTTGGTCCGCTGGGCGGCTGCCGGTTGGTGGTGATTGGCCGTTCGACGGCGGACCAGGCTGCTGCCCTCGGCCTGGGGGTGGCTTCAGTGGCGGCCGATCCGACACCGGATGGGCTCGTGGCAGCCGTGGCGAAGGCCCTCAACCCGCCCTGACCAAGCCAGCACCTTTCCCCTCCATGAAGCTCCCCGACAATCGCGAAGGACAGGACCCATGACTTTCCCCAACCAACGCCCCCGCCGACTGCGCACCACCCCCGCCATGCGCCGGCTCACCGCCGAAACACGCCTTGCCCCGGCAGAACTCATCCTTCCCGCCTTCATCCGGGAGGGGCTCAGCGAACCCAACCCCATCACGTCCATGCCGGGCGTGGTCCAGCACACCACCGACACCCTGAAGCGGGCCGCCGCGGAAGCCGTTGAGCTGGGCCTGGGCGGCATCATGCTTTTCGGCATCCCGGAAACCCGCGACGCCGAAGGCACCGCCTCCCTGGACCCGGACGGCGTCCTGAACAAGGCCATCCGCGACGTCCGCGCCGAAGTGGGCGATGACCTGGTGATCATGAGCGACGTCTGCCTGGACGAATTCACCGACCATGGCCACTGCGGAGTGCTCGACGCCGACGGGTACGTAGACAATGACCGTACCGTGGAAATCTACGCCCGGATGGCCGTGGCACAGGCGGAGGCCGGCGCCCACATGCTGGGCCCATCCGGGATGATGGACGGCCAGATCGCCGCCATCCGGTCAGCCCTGGACGAGGCCGGCCACGTCAATACATCCGTCATCGCGTACTCCGCCAAATATGCCTCGGCGTTTTACGGGCCGTTCCGCGAAGCCGTGGACTCCCAGCTCAAGGGCGACCGGCGGACCTACCAGATGGATGCCGGCAACCGCACCGAAGCCTTGCGCGAGGTGGAACTGGACCTGGCTGAGGGTGCCGACATCATCATGGTCAAGCCCGCCATGAGCTACCTCGACATCGTGGCCGATGTTGCCGCGATGAGCCCGGTGCCGGTCTCCGCGTACCAGATTTCCGGCGAATACGCGATGATCGAAGCTGCTGCCGCCAACGGCTGGATCGACCGCCGCGCCGCCATCACCGAATCCGTGCTGGGCATCCGCCGGGCCGGAGCCCACATGGTCCTCACGTACTGGGCCGCCGAACTGGCCGGCTGGCTGAAGGAATCCCGGTGACGGACCGGACTGGTGGGGACCCCACCGCACCCGTGGGGGAGGACGGCATCCTCCTCGGCCTGAATACCTTCGGGGACATCGGCGCGAATCCGGACGGCAGCCCGCAACCGCATGCCCAGGTCCTGCGCCAGCTGCTGGAGCAGGCGGAACTGGCGGACGCCGTCGGCCTCCATGCCTTTGGCGTGGGGGAGCACCACCGCAAGGATTACGCCGTGTCAGCGCCGGAGGTCTTCCTGGCGGCAGCCGCGGCGCGCACGTCCCGGATCCGGCTGGGCTCCGCCGTGACTGTCCTGAGCTCGGACGATCCCATCCGGGTGTTCCAGCGCTTCGCTACCGTGGACGCCATCTCCAACGGCAGGGCGGAAGTGATGCTGGGACGCGGATCGTTCATCGAGTCCTTCCCGCTGTTCGGGCTGGACCTGGCAGACTATGAACTTCTGTTCGAAGAGAAACTCGAGCTGTTCGACAAGGTCCGGGCGCAAAAGCCCGTGCACTGGGAGGGCCGGACCCGGCCGGCGCTGCACGGACTGAGCGCCTACCCGCCCCTGGAACACCACCTGCTGCCCACATGGATCGGGGTGGGCGGAACGCCTGAATCCGTCCTCCGCTGCGCCCAGTACGGCTATCCCATCATCTTCGCCATCATCGGCGGCAAGCCGCGCGGCTTCCGGCCCCTGGCCGACCTCTACCGCGAGGCGATGGCCAAGTACGGGCACCCGATGCAGCAGATGGCCACGCACTCGCCCGGCCATGTGGCCGACACGGATGAGCAGGCCCGGGAAGAGCTGTTCCCGCACTGGCTGCAACTGCGGAACAAGCTCGGGGCCGAGCGCGGGTGGGGTCCGGCCGGGCGCGGCGAGTTCGATGCCCTGTGTTCGTCCGAAGGCGCCCTGTACGTCGGATCGCCGGAAACCGTGGCGCAAAAGATCGTCCGGCTGAAACGGAACCTGGGCGTCGACCGCTTCGACCTGAAATACAGCAACGGTCCGCTGCCGCACTCAGCCATGATGCGCTCGATCGAACTGATGGGTACGGCGGTAGCGCCGCGGGTGGCGGAGCTGCTCGCCGGCTGACTGAGCCGCTTGGCTGACTTTGCCGCTTGGTTAACTGAGAGAATAGGAACCATGACTTCCAGCAATCCTCGCAACGAGGCACTCTTCGACCGCGCCCGCCAGCTGATGCCGGGCGGAGTCAATTCGCCAGTGCGGGCCTTTGGCTCCGTCGGCGGGACGCCGCGCTTCATGGTTTCCGCGAAGGGGCCGTACCTGACCGATGCCGACGGCAAGGAATACGTGGACCTGGTCTGCTCGTGGGGGCCGGCCCTGCTGGGCCACGCCCACCCGGCCGTGCTGGAGGCCGTCCATGCCGCCGTCGACCGCGGCCTCTCCTTCGGCACCTCCACTCCGGATGAGGCCAACCTGGCGGCCATCGTCCAGGAGCGCGTTCCCGCCGTCGAGCGTCTTCGGATGGTGTCCACCGGAACCGAAGCCACCATGACCGCCGTCCGGCTGGCCCGCGGCTTTACCGGCCGCAACCTCATCATCAAGTTCGCCGGCTGCTACCACGGCCACCTCGACGGGCTCCTGGCCGCAGCAGGCTCAGGCCTGGCAACCCTCGCCCTGCCGGGATCTGCCGGCGTTACGGAGGCTACCGCCGCAGAGACGCTGGTGCTGCCCTACAACGACCTCGCTGCCGTCAAGGAAGCCTTCGCCGTTCACGGCCAGAACATCGCAGCCGTCATCACCGAAGCCGCCCCGGCCAACATGGGCGTGGTCACCCCTGCCGAAGGGTTCAACCTGGGCCTCTCACGGATCACCCGCGAGCACGGCGCGCTCCTCATCATCGATGAGGTCCTCACGGGCTTCCGCACGGGGTACTCGGGCTACTGGGGCCTGACCGGCGGTGCGCCGGACGCAGAGGAACCGTGGACCCCGGACCTGCTCACCTTCGGCAAGGTCATCGGCGGAGGCATGCCGACGGCGGCCCTCGGCGGGCGTGCCGACGTCATGGACTACCTGGCACCCACCGGCCCCGTCTACCAGGCCGGCACGTTGTCCGGAAACCCGGTGGCGATGGCGGCCGGAGTGGCCACCCTGACCAACGCCACCCGGGATGTCTACTCGTTCATCGACGTCCGGTCCCTGGAGCTGTCCTCCGCCCTGTCCACTGCACTGGATGCCGCCGGCGTGGACCACTCCATCCAGTTCGCCGGAAACCTCTTCTCGGTGGCCTTCGGAACCTCGGCCAACGGCGTCCACAATTACGCCGACGCCCAGGCGCAGGAGGCGTTCCGCTATGCGCCGTTCTTCCACTCCATGCTGGAATCCGGGGTCTACCTGCCGCCGTCGGTCTTCGAGGCCTGGTTCCTCTCGGCCGCCCACGACGACGATGCCATGAACCGGATCTACGACGCCCTTCCGGCCGCAGCCAAGGCAGCTGCGGCCGCTCAGGGCTAGGTCCGGCACGAAAGGCGCGTCCCGCCGTCGTCCGCCCCCGCGAGATGGGACTTAACGGCAATCCCCGTGCGGCAAAGTCATAGGGTCGTTGCAACGCTCTGATTGATGGAGCGTTAGATGGTCAAGTTGTTCCCGTCGAATGCCCGCACTGAGTTTGTTGATTTGGTGTGCGGCGGCCTGTCGATTCTGGAGGCCTCTCGGCGTGTCGGAGCGGTGCATGCGACCGGCAGCAATTGGTGGGCCCAATCTGGCCACATGATGGCTGTGAACATGGGTGCCGTGGGGGGCTTGGCGGATCCGGCGC
>NZ_BMFW01000005.1 GCF_014639275.1 Arthrobacter liuii
TGATGGCCCCGTTTTGGAAGTTCTGGTAGCAGCCGCCGTTGGTGAGGCCGCAGGTTTGTGCTGAGGTGGGGTAGCCCAGGGTTCCTTGTTCGAAGCCGGTGTTGGCCCAAACGGAGCGGATGGGGCCAGCTGGTGAGGCGTAGGCGCCGGTGGTGGGGGACCAGATGATGGCCCCGTTTTGGAAGTTCTGGTAGCAGCCGCCGTCGGTGAGGCCGCACACTATCGGCGATGTCTGCGCGCCGAGTTCCGGGGTGCGCCCTTGTACGTTGCCAATGGCTTGGCTTGCATCGAGCGGAACCGCGCTTCCAGCGAAAGCCTGAAGCCCCGCGTAGTCCCCGTTCCAAACGTTCGAATCGCCGGCGAACGGCCCTGTGCTGCTGTACTGCCAAACGCTGTAGGTGCCCCAACTTCCCGTGGGAACCGCGCCGGCATCGTTGGTGGCCGAGTACGGGTAAGCAGCAACCCACAGTGGATAGTCCCCAAAACCGGCGGGGTTTCCGAGGCACTGATTCCACCAGCTGGTATTGGTATAAATCATGGGCAACCTGCCGGTCAGCGACCTCATGGTGTTTCCAAAGTCCTGGACCCAAGAGGAAAGCTGAGTGGGGGACATGTTGTAGCAGGTGTTGCCGAAGTAGAACCCGTTGATGGTCCTGCCTTCGTAGGGATTGAATTCGAAGTCAAGCACTGGTGGCATCGTGTAACCGTCAGCGGACCAGCCGCCGCCATTCGCTACGAAATAACGGGCCTGGTCGGCTCCTGACGACCAGTTCGGGATCGCAAAGTGGTAGGCGCCGCGAATCATTCCGACATTCCGGGAGCCCTGGTACTGGGCGCTGAACTGGTCATTTGTCATGTAATTGCCTTCGCTGGCCTTTACATATGCAAATCTCGCGCCCATGTTCCACTGCTGCTGCCAGTCGACATTGGGCTGGTAGCCACTGACGTCGAGTCCTTGGACCCCGAACGTGGGCATCCAGGTGCCCTGGGTCGAGAGGGATTCCGCACTTAGGCGTTTGACGGAAGATGTGCTGGAGGAAGCTGTTACTCGGGCTGAACGCTGGCCCATTTCAGCGCCCTGGCCGACGGCTTCGGCCATTGTTTGAGAAGCTGAGGGAGATGGTGTTGGGGTCACGCTAGCCGACGGTGAAGGTGTCGCTGTAGCCGTTGCAGCAGGGACCGACGGTGACGGCGAAGGCGCGGTCTGCGTCGACTGTGTCGACGCGGAAGGTGAGGGCGCCGGGCTGGAGTCCGCCGCAGAGGCGACTCCACTTAGGCCCGGCCCTGCCAACATGGAGCAGGTAAGGACGAGCAGCCCGAACGATTTCAGGACTGGGCGACGGGACTGAGACAGGTTCCGCTTCATATTAGCTCCGGAGACAATGTGGCACTTCCCCAAGCGCCCCTTTGGATACTGCTCAGATGCTTCCCCAGGAAGTCACCTGATAGTGCTATTTCGATAAATAACGCGCCTACCATAGCACTGCTGTTACTGGCGCAACCAGTGATTCCAGTGTTGCTTATGTGAATCCTGTCGTCTTCTTTGGCGAATCCTGAGGTGTCCCACGCTGATTCTTGAGAGATCTCCGTTATCCACAAGGCGCGCCCGTATGACTTGGCAGCGTAGTGTACGCTCCCTAGGCTGTAACCCAGTCGCACTGCCTCCGCCGGGGGCGGCAGTTGTATGGGGGAACATATGGACGCGCTGGGAATTGTCGAGGACGAAGTCCGCGAGCTCATCCGTCGCCGCGGGCTGGATCCGCTCCGGCAGGCAGGCGAGGTCCGGCGGCTGGTGGAGGCAGCGGTCACGGACTACGACGAGCGGGCTCTCATGGGGCCTCTTCCGCCCCTTGGTCCTCTTGATGCAGCGCGCCGGTTCCTTTTCGACGCAGTCGCAGGTTTCGGAGTGCTGCAGCCGCTTCTGGACGATCCAACTATCGAAGAGGTCTGGATCAACGCGCCCAGCGAAATTTACGTCGCCAGGAACGGGGAGTCGGAACTGACTTCGCTGAGTCTGACTGAACAACAGGTGCGGGACCTGGTGGAGCGGATGCTCAAGAGCTCCGGCCGACGTCTGGACATGTCCTCACCGTTTGTCGATGCAGCCTTGCCCGACGGGTCCCGACTGCACGTGGTCATTCCAGATGTGACGCGGCGGCACTGGGCAGTCAACATCAGGAAGTTCGTGGTGAAGGCCAGCCGTCTGGAGCATCTGGTGGAGCTGGGAACACTGACACCGCAATCTGCGCGGTTTCTCGGCGCGGCAGTGTCCAGCGGTCTTAACATCCTCGTGTCCGGGGCAACGCAGGCAGGCAAGACCACCATGCTGAACTGCTTGGCGGCCAGCATCGGAAGCCGGGAGCGCGTGATCACGGTTGAAGAAATTTTTGAACTCCAATTTCCGCCGCGGGATGTCGTTGGCCTCCAGTGCCGGCAACCCAATCTGGAGGGCGAAGGCGAGATCCCGCTTCGACGCCTGGTGAAGGAGGCGTTGCGAATGCGTCCGGACAGGCTGGTGGTGGGAGAGGTGCGGGAAGCCGAAAGCCTGGACATGCTGATCGCACTTAATAGCGGGCTTCCTGGAATGTGCACGGTCCACGCAAATTCGGCCCACGACGCTGTGACCAAGATCTGCACACTCCCGCTGCTGGCGGGGGAAAATATTTCCAGCGCCTTCGTGGTCCCCACTGTGGCGTCCTGCATAGACCTCGTCGTCCACTGCAGCAGGCACACCGATGGACGGCGGCAGGTGACTCAAATCCTGTCGTTGGGCCGACGCGTGGAAAACGGCATCATAGAGTCGTCCTTGGTCTTTGCCTTGGATAACGGAGTGCTGCAACCACGGGCCAACGCCATGCCGGCGGCGGAGAAGTTTTCGCGGGCAGGATATGACGTCGCCGCGCTGCTGGATCCGCGATGATCTCCGCGCTGGTAGGAGCAACCGCAGGGGTGGGACTCTTCCTCATCTGGTGGTCCTGCTGGGAAACCTCCGACCGCGGAAACCGAAAGCGCCAACCCGGCCGCCTGGCTGAGCTGCTCGCGGCCGCTGGAGTCGACAAAGTCACGGGACGTGGCTTGGCGGGCACCTGCCTGGGACTCGGAGTGTTCGTGGCACTGGTCTTCTACGCCGTGAGCCATTCATGGCCCATTGCCGCCTGCTTCGGGCTCTTCGGCGCGTGGCTGCCCGTCACAATCCTGCGGTGGCGTGCCAAAAAGAGGACGGCCATGCTTCGCCAACTTTGGCCTGACGTCGTCGATCACCTCAGATCGGCGATCAGGGCAGGCTTGCCTCTCCCCGAGGCCCTCATTCAGCTCGGAGATAAGGGGCCCGAGGAACTGCGGCCGCTTTTTCGCGAGTTCGGCGCGGACTACCGCGCAGGAGGCCAATTTGATGGCTCTCTGAACAAACTGAAACAGCGACTGGCTGACCCGGTGGCCGACCGCATCATTGAAGCACTCCGGCTGACCCGGGAAGTGGGCGGATCAGACCTTGGGAAGCTCCTAGGCACGTTGGCGGAATTTCTGCGGGAGAATGCCAGGACCCGCAGTGAGCTCGAGGCACGCCAGTCCTGGACCATCAATGCCGCCCGGCTTGCCGTCGCAGCACCCTGGATCGTTATGGTCCTCCTTGCGACCAGACCTGAAGCAATCCAGGCCTACAACACGCCCCTGGGTGCAGCCGTCCTGCTCGGTGGCCTGATTGTCTCGCTGGTCTGCTACACGGTCATGTTGAAGATCGGGGCCCTGCCGCAGGACGAAAGGGTGCTCCGATGATCATCGTCTCGCCCGCGGCAGCCATCTGCGGAATCGGCATCGGCTTCGGACTCTGGTTAGTGATTTTCCGGTCACCTCCAATGCGCGCAATGACGCTCTCTGAACGGATTGAGCCCCAACTGAAGTCGCAGAATCTTGAGTCCCGACTCCTGCGCGCCGGGGAGCAGAACCTGACGCCGTTCGGCCCCCTCGAACGGATTCTCCGTCCCGTCTTCCGGGACTGGCTGTCCGCACTGGGAAAGCTGAATCCCTCTCCCGGCGCCACGGAGCGGCGGTTGAAGCAGGCAGGGGTCAACAAATCGCCAATCGACTTCCGCGCGGAACAGCTGCTGTGGGCGGCGGCCGGTTTTGTTCTCTCATTAACCGTCATCCTTATTGGAGCAGCAGCGGGCCGGTTCAGTCCTATCCTCGCGGCCGCGGTGATCATCGGCAGTGCTGCTGTGGGTTTTGTGTTGAGGGACTACTGGCTGGGTGCCCAAGTTCGCCGACGGGAAACAAAAATGATGGCAGAGTTTCCCAGCCTTGCCGAACTGATGGCTCTGGCAGTCGGGGCAGGGGAGAGCGCAACAGGTGCTTTGGACCGGGTCTGCAGGAGTGCAAACGGTGAGCTGTCCAAGGAGTTCTCGACGATCCTGGCGGAGACAAGGGCCGGCAAACCCCTGGTTGTGGCCTTGGAGGAGTTCTCTGCGCGCACCGATCTTGCGCCTCTGGTCAGGTTCGTTGACGGCATCATCGTTGCGGTGGAAAGAGGGACACCCCTTGCAGACGTGCTCCGCGCGCAGGCGCAAGACGTGCGCGACTCAGCCAAGCGAGACCTCATGGAAGCTGCGGGAAAGAAGGAAATCGCGATGATGGTGCCGCTGGTTTTCGGGGTGCTTCCCCTGACCGTCGTGTTTGCAGTTTTCCCAGGCCTCGCCGCAATCAACTTGGGCTTCTAATGTGGGGCCCAACCCGAAGCCGAACCTTCAGCAATTACTGAAAAGTCCCCTCAAGGAACCAGGAATAGGACGCAAGATGAAAACAATGGGAACCCGCTGCACGATGCTGCTTCTTGGCTTTGCCACTTTGCTGCAGCTAACGATGCCCCGGGTGGCCGCACCCCGCCAGCTTGACGGCGGGCAGCGGGCCGATGGACGGGAGAACAGCCAGGCGCCCGCGACGGCAAGCGTAGGCGATAACCCTGAGCGCGGGGATGTTCCTGGCTGGGTGATGATAACCCTGATGTCTGCAGTTCTGGTGGCAGCCCTGCTGGCGCTTGCAGGCCCCGCCCTGGAGACCATGTTCAACCAGGCAATGGACAAGGTGGGGAATTGAAGGATGAAGAGGTCCGTTCCCGGGCCCGTAACAGAGCCGGGGCTGTCCCGGCCGGGTGAGCGGGGCTCAGCCGTCGTGGACTTCGTCTTGGTTGGCGGCTTGCTAACGATGTTCTTCCTGGCGATCATCCAGCTGACCCTGGTTCTGCACGTTCGGAATACGCTCATCGATGCTGCCGCATCCGGCGCCAGGTACGGAACACTCGCCGACCGCAACGCCTCGGACGCCGAAGCGCGAACCCGCAGCCTCATCGGTATGGCCCTGAATGAAGGCTTCGCTGGCCAGGTCAGTGCCCAGGAAGTCAATGTCCAGGGGGCGCGCACCCTGGAAGTGACGGTCCGGTCCCCAATGCCCGTTATCGGTCTTATTGGGCCGCGGGACATGCTGGAGGTGAAAGGGCATGCTGCTGTTCAGCCCTAATCCGCTCGGCTCCAATCCTTTACCTTGCTTTAAATCACCGTCCCGCTACAACGCGCTGCCCCCCTTCCGGACGCGTCTGGCAGAAGCGCTCTGCCGGGAGCCTCGGAAGATGCAGCCGTGCCTCGGACATGAGCAGGGAAGTGCGGTGGTCGAGTTTACGTTCCTTGCACTCCTGCTGATGGTCCCACTGGTCTACTTCGTTATCACCGTCGGACAGATCCAAGGCGGCTCCTTCGCCGTGGTGGGCGCTGCGGACCAGGCAGCGAAGGTCTATGTGGCCCAGGCGGATGCCTCTACCGCAGAGGCAGCTGCCGAGCAGGCGGTTGCCCTCGGCCTCTCCGATTTTGGACTCCAGGCAGACCGGGCCAGAATGTCCACTATCTGTAACCCCGCTGACTGCCAGGCCGCCGGCAGCACGGTAACGGTGACCGTTAGCCTGAACGTGCCGCTGCCTTTCATACCGTTTGCTGAGGGGTTGTCCGCAACAGAAGTTGAAGCGTCCTCGACCCAGCTGGTGGGGCGGTACCGGTGAAGCGCAGGGAGTCGGACGAGAGCGGCCAGCTCATGGTATTCATCCTCGGCTACGTAGTCCTGGCGCTTCTGGTCGCGACGGTCGTCATCGGGATATCCGCTGTTTATTTGGAACACAAACGCCTGCTGTCCCTGGCGGACGGGGCATCGCTCGCTGCCGCCGACAGTTACACGCTGGGCGAAGTCGCATCCCAAGGCGGAAGCCCCTCGGCGGTCCTCAACCCTGCCCGTGTCCGAAACGTGGCTGCGGACTTCGTCGCCAGGAGCCCCGCGTCGCAACGTTTCTCCGGCCTTGCGGTCGCGGGGGCAACGGGAACGCCGGACGGCTCCACCGCGGTCGTGGTCCTCACGGCCGCCGTGCACCCCCCTGTGGTGAACTTCCTTATTCCCGATGGGATCCGCATCGAGGCGACGTCCACCGCGCGGTCGCGTCTCACCCGCTGACCGGCCGCTCCCGGGCCGTATGCCCAGATAGCGTAGGCTTAAACCACCATGGCCAATATTGATTTTTCCGCTGAAATCCGCGCGCTCCGCGCCACCTACGAGTCCATCGAACGCGTCACCGACGTTGAGGCACTCAAGGAAGACATCGCCGAACTCAGCGAGCGGGCAGGGGAACCGGACCTTTGGGACGACCCCGCGGCCGCGCAGAAAATCACCTCCAGGCTCTCCCACCGCCAGTCCGAACTGGAACGCCTCACTAACCTGGTCGCCCGGATCGATGACCTCGAGGTCTTGGTGGAACTCGGCCAGGACGAGGATGATGCCGCCTCGATGGGGGAGGCCGCCGCCGAACTCGAATCCATCAAGAAAGCTCTTAAGGACCTCGAAGTCGTCACGCTCCTGTCCGGCGAGTACGACGAACGCGAAGCCGTGGTCTCCATCCGGGCCGGCGCGGGCGGCGTCGACGCGGCGGACTTCGCCGAAATGCTGCTGCGCATGTACCTGCGCTGGGCTGAACGGCACGGCTACCCCACAACCGTCATGGACACCTCCTACGCGGAAGAGGCCGGACTCAAGTCGGCAACTTTCGAGGTGAAGGCTCCCTACGCCTTCGGCACCCTGAGCGTGGAAGCCGGAACGCACCGCCTTGTCAGGATCAGCCCGTTCGACAACCAGGGCCGCCGCCAGACGTCGTTCGCTGCCGTTGAAGTCATCCCGCTCATCGAGCAGACAGACTCCATCGAGATCCCGGACAACGAAATCCGGGTGGACGTCTTCCGTTCCTCCGGCCCCGGCGGCCAGTCGGTCAACACGACCGACTCCGCGGTGCGCCTCACCCACATTCCCACCGGCACCGTGGTCTCCATGCAAAACGAGAAGTCACAGCTCCAAAACCGGGCGGCAGCCATGCGCGTGCTGCAGTCCCGGCTCCTCCTCCTCAAAAAGGAACAGGAAGATGCGGAGAAGAAGGCACTGGCCGGCGACGTCAAAGCCTCCTGGGGCGACCAGATGCGCTCGTATGTCCTGAACCCGTACCAAATGGTGAAGGACCTGCGCACCGAACACGAAGTGGGCAACACCTCCGCAGTGTTCGACGGCGAGATCGACGACTTCATCGACGCGGGCATCCGCTGGCGCACTGACAACCGCAACGCCGAAAAGTAGGCGGTCCACCCGGCGCGCCGCCAGCAGCCAGCCAATAAGCGGCTGATCCGGCGACACGCCCCGGAAAGCCCGCCCAACCATCAGGCATCCTGCGTATAGTCGAGGGGCCGGGGCCCTACTTTCCCCAAACGAAAACCCGTGCGCCGGCTGCAGAACTGGGCTGCATCACACGGATCAGCCATGCCCTGCAGGGTACTTAGGGCCATGATCCGATTCGAAAATGTCACCAAGGTCTACGACCAGAAGGCCCGTCCGGCGCTGGACTCGGTCAACCTTGAGATCGACCGCGGCGAATTCGCCTTCCTCGTTGGCGCCTCCGGCTCCGGAAAGTCCACCTTCCTCCGGCTGGTGCTGAAGGAAGACCGTGCAACCTCCGGCGCTGTTTACGTCGCCGGCCAGAATGTCGCCAAGATCTCCAGCTGGCGCGTTCCGCGCCTTCGCCGCGGCATCGGCGTCGTCTTTCAAGACTTCCGCCTCCTGCCCCAAAAGAATGTCTTCGCCAACGTGGCGTTCGCCATGCAGGTCATTGGCAAGAGCCGCAGCGTGATCCGCGACACCGTTCCCGAGGTCCTCAAAACTGTAGGACTAGAGGGGAAGGAACACCGCATGCCGCACGAGCTGTCCGGCGGCGAGCAGCAGCGCGTCGCCATCGCACGCGCCGTGGTCAACCGCCCCGGGATCCTCCTCGCGGACGAACCCACCGGAAATCTGGACCCCACCACCTCCATGGGAATCATGGGCGTACTGGACAAGATCAACCAGAACGGAACCACCGTGGTGATGGCCACTCACGACGACGACATCGTCAACGAGATGCGCAAGCGGGTGGTGGAGCTCAAAAACGGCGTGGTGATCCGCGACGAAGCCAGGGCGCTGTACACCTCGATGATTCCCGTCGTCGGCCAGTCCAGGCGCTTGAAGGACGCCAGCGGCAGGGAATCGCCCGACGGCGGCCTGCCGGGCAAAGGTGCGGAAGGGGAGGCCCAGCGGTGAGACTGGCGTTCATCCTCTCTGAAATCGGCAGCGGCCTGCGCCGCAACCTTTCCATGGTGGTCTCGGTCATCCTGGTGACGTTCGTGTCGCTCACCTTTGTGGGGGCGGCCGGCATGCTGCAGATGCAGATCAACCAAATGAAGGGGTACTGGTACGACAAGGTCCAGGTGGCGATCTTCCTGTGCAGTGAAGGTTCGACGGCGCCTGGTTGCGCATCCGGGCCGGTCACCCCTGAGCAGCAGCAGGGCCTGAATGCCCTCCTGGAGTCCCCGGCCGTGTCGCAGTACATCAACGACTTCCAGTTCGAGTCCAAAGATGAGGCCTACAAGCACTTCAAGGACCAGTTCTCCAACTCGCCCATCGTCGATTCCGTGACGCCGGACCAGCTGCCGGCATCGTTCCGGATCAACATGAAGGACCCGGAAAAGTACCAGATCATCAGCGAGACGTTCTCGTCCCAACCCGGTGTGGAAACCGTGATCGACCAGCGCCAGCTGCTGGAACGCCTCTTCTCCGTAATGAACGGCGCCTCTTTGGTGGCGGTGGGCATCGCAGGTGTCATGATCGTCTGCGCGATCCTGCTGATCGCAACTACCATCAGGCTCTCCGCGTTCAGCAGGCGCCGGGAAACCGGAATCATGCGGCTTGTCGGCGCGTCGAAAACCGTCATCCAGCTGCCCTTCATCCTGGAAGGCGTCATAGCGGCAGTCATCGGAGCCGCTCTGGCCTCAGGCACCCTGTGGGCGGTAGCGCAGTTCTTCCTGGGCGACTACATGTCCCGCCAGTACCCGGATACGGCCTTCATCTCGTCCGGCCAGACCCTGATCCTCGCTCCGGCGCTGCTAATCCTTGGCGGATCCTTGGCCGGAATTTCGTCTCTCTTGACCTTACGTAGATATTTGCGCGTTTAGGCTGTGCACACCGACCAAGGAATGCCCATGAACGTAACTGATCAAACCTTGCCCCGCCCCCGGCGCAGCCGAGGGCGGTCCGCTGCCCGTCGTCTGGGGATCGTCAGCGGCTTGCTCACCCTCATCCTTTCCGCGGGCATGGCCGTCGCCACGCCCATCGCCTTCGCGGACGACCTCGAGGACCGAAAAGCAGCCCTTGAGGCCGAAGCCGCCAGGGTCCAGGCGTCCCTGGAATTTGTTGATTCCCGGATCGCGAAGGCTGCCGGTGACCTGGTGATCTACCAGGGGCAGCTGCCGGGTGCGCAGCAGGCCCTGCTTGACGCCCAAGGCCGGGTGGCGAGTGCGGTGAAGGAGTCGGAGGCGCTGGCCGCGCGCGTGGACATGGCGCAGCAAAACAAAGCCAAGATCACCCAGCAGCTGGAAACGGACAAGCAGAAGATCGCCGACACCAAGAAGCTGATCGGCCAGATCGCAACCCAGGCCTACAAGTCCGGCGGCGTTCCGTCCAACCTTTCGCTCTTCTTCGGGTCCAACGGCGGCGGGAGCCTGACCGACACCATGGACCTCGCTGACCAGGCCATGCGCAGCCAGAACGCCGCCATGGACAAGCTCAACCAGCAGAACGCCACCAACGTCAACTCCGAAGCACGGCTGCAGGCCGTGGAGGGGGAGATCAAGGATCTCAAGGCCAAGGCTGACGCCGCCCTTGAACGGGAGAAGGCCGCCCGCGACGAGGCCGCCACCAAGAAAGCCCAGGTTGACCAGCTGATCGCCGACACTACCCGCCTTGATGCGGAGCTGCAGGCGGCCAAACCAGGCATCCAGGCCCAGCTCGCCGGCGTCCAGGCCAACCAGAACCAGGTGGCCAACGAAATCGCCGAACGCGACCGCAAGGCCCGCGAGGCGTGGGAAGCCGAGCAGCGCAGGCAGGCCGAAGCCGCTGCTGCCGCAGCTGCAGCGGCGGCAGCAGCCGCAAACCGCCCGGCCCCGCCCGCCCAGCCGTACGTGCCGCCCGCCGCAGGATCGCCGTCGGCCTTTGGCCTCCGCCATCCCTTCGACGGCAGCATCCCAATCACCTCCGGCTTTGGCTACCGCACAACTCCGCCGGGAACTATCGACTTCTACGGCACCGGCGGATACATGCACACCGGAATCGACTTCGGCGCCGCCTGCGGCACGCCCGTGTACGCGGCAGCTGCCGGTGAGGTCTTCAGCTCGGGCTGGAACTCCGCCGACGGTGGCGGCTGGCGCGTCAAGATTGACCATGGGGTGGTGCAGGGCAACACCCTGACCACGATCTATTACCACAACTCCAGCATCGTGGTCTCGAACGGGCAGAGGGTTTCGCAGGGCCAGCTGATCGCCTACTCAGGCAGCACCGGCAACTCCACGGGCTGCCACGCCCACTTCGAAACCTGGCTGAACGGCGCGGCCGTGGACCCCATGGGGCTGCTGTAGGGGAGAAGCGCTGCTGCCGTAGAATGGTATGACTCCGCGCCGTTGGCCCGGATGCACCCAACCTGAACCGAGGAGTTTCCGCGTGCCTAAAGAAAGTGGCCGTAAGGTGGTGGCCACCAACCGCAAGGCCCGGCACGACTATCACGTGCTGGACACTTACGAGGCCGGCATCGCGCTGATGGGCACCGAAGTGAAGTCCCTGCGCGAGGGCCATGCCTCCATGGTGGATGGATTCTGCACGTTCTATAACGACGAGTTGTGGATGGAAGCCATCCACATTCCCGAGTACAACCAGGGCAGCTGGACCAACCACGCAGCACGCCGGCGCCGCAAACTGCTGCTCCACCGCGAAGAACTCATCAAAATCTCCCACAAGGTGCGGGAATCCGGCTACACCATCGTTCCGCTCCAGCTGTACTTCGTGGATGGGCGTGCCAAGGTGGAGATTGCCGTCGCCCGCGGCAAGCGCGAGTACGACAAGCGCCAGACCCTCCGCGAGCAGCAGGACACCCGGGAAGCCCAGCGGGAGATGCGTGAACGGAACCGGCGCCGATAGGAATTATTTCGGCGAGGCATGCGTTAGCATAGATAGTCCGGTGGGTTAGCCTGCCGGTTTGATAACAAAATACGGGGATGATCGGTTTCGACGATGTTAGTCGCGACAGGTGAAGCGGGCCGAGGATGCAGAATTATCTCGTAAACGCTGTCTGCAAACCAATAAGTGCCAATTCTAAGCGCACTGACTTCGCTCTTGCTGCCTAAGCAGTAAGACAGTCCGTCAGCCCGAGGTTGCTATTGCCCCGGAACCTGGCGTCATTTAGATAGCCACTGCTGCTTACCTCCGTCACCGGGGTGAGCGGGACTTTTAGGTGACTGGGCCCGGATCAGCCAGCTGTTTGCAGCATGGCTGGGGCCGAGAAAATCCGACGCAAACTGCGCCCGGAGAAGCCCTGACAACACGACATCGGACGGGGGTTCAATTCCCCCCATCTCCACAAAAAGGAGGCCCCTAGATCCGCGTGATCTAGGGGTTTTCTTTTGGGTTACATCGGTGTTGTCATCAGGGAAGCCGGAAGTGTCATCAGAGAATCGGCCTGATTCCGCTAGAATTAGTCCATGGCATCCATCCAGAAGCGCGGTCCACGCAAAGACGGCACCTACAGCTATCAGGTGCAGTGGCGTGACCGGGACACAAAACAGCCCGAGCGCTGGACCTTTGATGACGAGTCGGAGGCCGAGTCCTGGAAACGGCTACTGAATGCCAATGGCCAGTCGTTGCGGCAGGCCGAGAAGGTCGCTGACGATGGCAAGAGAACAGGCCCCACCGTCGCCGAGCTTATGGCCATCCATATCTCAGAGCTCACGGACGTAGGCCCGTACCAGTCGGGGCGCTACGAGGCTGACATCCGGAACCACTTCAGTGAGCAGTTGGGGTCCCGCAAGGTTGTCGCCGTCGAGTACGAGGACATCGTGACGTGGATCAAGTACATGCAGGGTAAGGGCCTGTCTGCGAAGTCCATTGCCAACCAGCATGGGCTGCTGTCGGCCACGATGACGACGGCGGTGCGGAAGCGGCTGCGCCCGGACAATCCCTGCAAGGGCGTGAAGCTTCCGAAGTCGACCGCTACCGAAGAGGTCATGCGGTTCATCACGCAGGACGAGTGGCGGCGCATCATCGGCAACATGGACCCGCATTTCGTCCCATTCTTCCAACTGCTCATCGGGACCGGGTTGCGGTTCGGTGAGGCGACGGCGCTCAAGGCGTCTGACTTTGACCTGGATGCCGCCACTCCCACTGTGCGCGTCATCAGGGCGTGGAAGTATGACAAGAAGGGCGGCTACTATATCGGCCCCCCGAAGACCAAGAAGAGCAAGCGGACGGTATCCCTCGCCCCGTCCACGGTGGCCGCGATCCGTGAGAAGGTGGAGGGCGCTGGCAAGGGGTACGTCTTCACGCTCAAGCGCGGCGGCGTGATGAGATCCAACTCGACATTCAACCGGGCATGGCGGCCTGCGCTGCTCGCTGCCGGGTACAAGCCGTGGATGTCCGTGAAGGACCCCGGCAATATGCCCCGCATACACGACACTAGACACAGCCATGCCAGTTGGATGCTCCAGGCGGGGATGGAGATTTTTGCCCTCTCCCGGCGGCTCGGGCATGAGTCGATCACGACAACCTCCGATAGGTACAGCCACCTCATGCCGCAAGCCCACTTCACCGGCGCGGCGGTGGCCGAGCGGGCGCTGGAGTCCCTTGATGCCATGGATGCGGCAGGGGAGTTGGCGAGCTAGGAGCCCCGGAAACGACAAATAGCCCCGCCATCCCGGGAAAGGGATGACGGGGCTTTCGTTTTGTGCGACTACGCCACAGGTGCTGCGGGTGCCTCGAATACGGGCGTCACGGCGACGGGTTCCACGGCTGCGGCTTCGACTTTGGCGGCGGGGAACACCGTGGCGGGGGCGTGTACCTCAACCGGTGCTGCGGGGGCCGTCACGGGGGCTTCTGCGGCCGTTGCCGTCTCGTCCTGCGCGGCGGTGCTGCCTTCGGACTTCAGCCAGCCGGCAGCGAACATCACGAGGGTGATGGTGAGGCCGTAGACGAGGCTGGAGAACTTACCGAGCCCGTCGAACAGGTCCGGGGTGATGAGGGTGATGTTGGCGAGCAGGGCGGAGGCGATAATGCCGCCGATGGCTGCCGCTGCGACTTTTGGGGTGGGTGCAAGCTTGCTTGACATGGCGGGTTCCTTACTTGGTGATCT
Organism: Arthrobacter liuii; assembly: GCF_014639275.1. GTDB lineage: Bacteria > Actinomycetota > Actinomycetes > Actinomycetales > Micrococcaceae > Arthrobacter > Arthrobacter liuii. Next base: position 13,769 of record NZ_BMFW01000005.1, read on the forward strand.
GAGTCTTGAAGTATTCGAACTGGGCGGCGGGCAGTTCGGCCTTGAGCCGGGCGACGAGAGCGTCAACATCCACGGCGGGCGCGTTGGTGACGTTGGTGACCGCTGCGGGTTTCGCGTTGATCTGGGCGAGGAGCCCGGCAAGGTTGGTGGTGGTCCCGTCGGGCAGGGTGAACTGCTGGTTCAGGACGTTCGCGGGGACGCTGTTGAGGAGTCGGGCGAGGGACGTGCTGGTGGCGTCTGCCCAGCCGAGCGCGAGGGCCTGGCTGGTGGTGTGCCGCTGCCCTGCGGGTTGGGTCTGTCCGTCGAAGCCGTACCATTCGACTTCGGTGTTGAGCGCTTCGGTGTGGAATGAGGCGCGGGCGCCGCGTTCGATGTCGGAGGCGCCGGCGAAGATGTCGGCCTTGAACTGGGGGCCTGCGATGTAGGCGAGCTGGGCTGCTTGTTCGGGGGTCAAGTCATCCTCCTGAATGGGTGTGACGGTCGCTGATTGCGGGCTGATGGTGCCGTAGTAGGGGCTGGGGTCCACGCAGCCGTAGATGTAGCCGTTGGCGCACGAGTAGGTGAGATCTACGAGGGCGCCGACGTGGAGGTGCGCGCCGAGGGTGACGCCGGGGGCTTTGGTGTTCCCGGAGAGGCCGATGAGTTGGCCTTCGGTGACGACGGTCCCCACTGGTGCGGCGTCGTTGCTGGAGAGGTGTCCGTACATGGAGATCCAGCCGTCGTGCTGGATGAGGGTGACGATGCCGGGGAAGTTCTTGTACAGGTACCAGCGTTGCCGGTAGCCCGCGTCGGTGGCGTCGCCGGGTAGGTTGGTGCCCCAGTCCGCCCAGATGACGGTGCCGTCGGCGATGGCGTGGACAGGGGTGCCGATGGGGCAGGCGATGTCTTGCCCGGCGTGCCCGTAGGGCTGGTAGTTCCCGTAGGCGGCGACGAGCTGCTGCACTTCGCTGCCGTTCGGATCGCCCGTGACGCCTGCTGTGGCGTCGGAGCCGAACTCCTGGGAGACGGGGAACTCGTTACTGACTGGCCTCATGGGGCGCCTCCTGGGTGTGAATGGTCACGTTCGTGACGGGCGCTGCAGGGACGGGCTTGAGGTGTTCTTCGAGCTTGGCGGCGAGTTCGACCAGTTTGGCGACGTGCTCGGTTTGGCCTTTTTCGAGGCGGAGGGTGGCGTCTTTCACGGATGAGCCGTTGTTGAACTCGACCTCATGGCGGATGGTTTCGAGGACGCCGTCCTGGTTGGCGAGGACTTCGTCCTGCTGGTCGAGGCGTTCTTCGAGCCGGTCTTCGAGTCGGCCGGCGAGGGCTTTGAGGTCGCGGATGACTTCGAACAGGCCGGGGATGCGTTCCTGCCCAGTGATGACGTTCGCTTCGACGCCGACGAGGTGCGCCCAGAATTGGGCGGCGGCCCTGACTTTTGGCTTCAGTTGGCTGGTGACGAACGTGGCGAGGGCGACCGTGGCTGCGACGGCGCCGCTGACGATCCCGATGATTTGCCAGTCCATGGCGTTACCCGACCTTTGTGACGCGGAGCCGGTGGTTGATCGCGGCGTTGTAGGTGGCCCCGGAGGTTTGCACGTAGACGAGCTTGATCTGCGCGTTGGCGGGGAGGCTGAGGGTGACTGAGATGTCGTGCTCGAATGCGGACGGCCACTGGTGTGAGGTGTAGGTGGACCCGGAGTTGTTGTTGCGGATTGACATGTAGACGGGTGCGCCGGCGCTGCCGCCGAGGACCGCGTACCAGTGGAAGGTGTACCGTCCGGCCGTGCTGACCTGGAAGATGTCGTTCGCGGGGGTGGAGCCGAAGCCGGGGTAGATGGAGTTGGCGGCGTCGAGGGTGCCGAGGCCGGGTCCCCATCCGGTGGCGTTGGGGACGGTGTTGGCGGGGTTGGAGTACGTCCATTCCTCGTGCGGTGTTGCGCCGCGCCATGGGGCCATGGTTCCGAGTTGGGTGATGTTGGCGCTGGTGATCGATGAGGCGTTCGCGGCGACGTTGATCCATGCGAGCGGGATGGCGTTGGCGGGGATGGTTGGCGCGTTCGCGGGGTAGGAGGCACCGGAGGTGGGGACGCCTGCGACGACGGCGAGGACGCCCGCGTTGGTGGTGCCCGCGTATTGGGAGTCCTGGACGGCGGCGTAGACGACGTCGATGCGGGGGTTGATGGAGTCGGCGGTTGCGACGGAGGCGGTGTAGGCGGATTCGTTCTGGCCGTAGTACATGGCCTGGCTGCTGAAGTTGCCGCCGGTGACGTTGCCGACGTTGGTGCCGGGTATCCAGCAGCGGCCGACGCCGACGCTGACGTTCATGGAGGGGGTGCCGGTTGCGCTGACGGTGAGGTCGCCGGCGTTGACGAGTCCGCCGCCGGGGGGCACGAGGGATGAGACGGCCTGCCGGAACAGGGCCGCGGAGTGGGCGGAATTTTGCAGCGCAAAGGGTGTCGCTGAGAACACGGGGGCTCCTTGGTGGGCATGGAAAAAGCCCCACCGTGGCAGGGCTTCGTAAATTCGTTGGACGAAAGGCTTTTAATTTGTGGACAGGTCGGTTAGGGTGGGGGCATGGACACGAAATCAGCTATTGGCGGCGGCGCCGCGGTACTTCTGGCACTCGCGGCGTTCGGCGGCTTGGTTGCTACGGCGAACGCGGATATAGCGCCCGCCCCGGCAGTGTCCGTGACCACTTCGGCGCCTGCTGTTACGGCGGCGCCTTCGCCTACCCCGGAGCCTGTCGTGACCACCGCAACGCCTGAACCTGTAGCCCCCGCGCCCGTAGCGCCTGCGCCTGCCCCCGCGCCTGTCGTGGCGGCGCCCGCTCCCGTGGCGCCTGCGCCTGCTCCCGTGGTTGCCGATCCAGCTCCCGCGCCGGTGTATGTTGCGCCGGCGCCTGCACCTGCACCCGCTGTAGCCCCGGCTCCGGCAGTTGCCCCCGCGCCGGCTCCGGGTGAGTACAACATGGTTCAGCTTCCGCCGGTGAACGGCATGCCGGGTGGTACGGCGTATTCCACGGACCCGAATGCGCCCGTCAACGCGCCCGCCATGTCAACCGGTAACGGCAAGCGCGGTTAGCGGAGGAATAGGACCGTAGCGTTCAGGTTCATCACTGACGAGGTCCCTGCCGCCGCCCATGTGCCGGTGTTGCTTGACGCCTTCCCGGAGAGTGGGAAGGTGCTGCCGCCGGTGAGCCCGGTTATTTGCGCTACCACCGTGTTGTTGAGCGACACTTCTGCGCCTGCTGCGGCTGTTGCGTTTGATGACCAGCCGGGGGATGTGCCGTTGATGTTGGCGCCCAGGAAGGCGCTGTCGGCGGCCCCGGAGTTGTTGAGCATGTTCATGGTCACGGTGAGGTTGACGAGCGCCTGCGTGTAGCCCGCGGGTACGGGGACGTCGTAGTGGAGTTTTTCGACGTTCGAACCGGATGTGATGGAGATGTTCTGAATGTCGGCGTGGTAGGCGGCCGGGACGACGGGGGCGCTGAGTGCTGAGTTGCTGATGGACCCGTTGGGCACGGACAGGTTCCCGGTGATGGTGGTGTTGCCGAGTGTCGCGGACCCGTCGAGGGTGGAGAGGGTGACGACTTCGGCGCCGGAGGGGTTGAACAGGTGCAGCCCGGCCTTGTCCGTGGAGAGCCCCTGCCCGCCGTCCTGCCCTGTTGAGGCGTGCAGGAGGACGGGTTGGGTGGACATGGCCGCGAGTTGGTTCTGGATGCGCTGGAGGGTCTGGGAGAGCTCGTAGTTCATCCCGAGTTGTGCGTTGACCATGCGGGCTCCTAGAACACTGGCGGGCGGTTGAGGGTGAGCTGGTAGGTGGCTACGCCTTCGTCCGGGTAGGTGACGGTGTAGGCGGCGATCCGCCACCATTCGGAGAGGCCGCGGGGGAACCATGGGGAGGTGGGCGAGTAGACGCGGACGTCGTCACCGATCTGGAAGGACCCGAGGGGTAGGGGCGCGTAGTCGACGGGCAGCGTGATGACGGGCACGGACACTGGCCGGCCGAACATTTGGATGTTGCCGTTGGCGATGGCGTCGAGTTGGGTCTGTGAACTGACCTGGTTGTACTGGTAGACCATTTGCAGGAGCGGGGGTTGCCCGAGGCCGCCGCGGGGCAGTGGTGAGTCTTTGATGGATTTGGGCTGGACGCCACCGGACCCTGCGCCGACGACGATGGCTTGGTTCCCTGATGCTGCGGCGTTTTTCGGCCAGTCCCAGCGGATGGCTTGGGTGAGGTTGACGGTCGCCCCGGAACTGGTGGAGTCGCGTCCGCAACGGGGGGCGGCGATGTTGAAAGTGTGCGCTGGTGCGCCGTTAATGAACGCGTCGGTGACGTAGTAGTCGACGCCGCCGGAGCCGGGGGTGATCGCGGCGGTGCAGTCGGCGATGATTTGCGCGGCGGTGACGTACTGGTTGGCCGTGTAGGACGGCGTGATGTTGGGTGGGGGTGAGTTGAGCGCGAGCCGTGGGGTGAGTCGGATGTTGGCGCCGGGCTGGTTCTGCGTGTCGGTGACGACGTTGGAGAGCAGTTGCGCGGGGCTGATGGAGGCGTTGTAGGACTTGGTCGCTGTTACCTGCGTGAAGTAGCTGGTGAGGCCCTTGCCTGCGATGGTGAGGACGGGCTCGTTGGAGTTCATGGTGGTGTTCCATGCGATGCCGGAGTATTGGATGGATTCGGCTTTGTTGGAGAACACGACTTTGAAGGGGATGCCGTCGAGGGCGAGGATGACGGCTGCCTGTTGCGCGGCGAGGGCGTCGGTGAGGTCGATTTTGAGGGTGAACTCGCCCGCGTCGTTCAAGCGCACCGAGTAGGAGGGTGCCATGGCTTGCAGGTGCGTGATGAGGGTGTTGGTGTTCAGGTCCCAGGCGGTGATGGTGGGCGGTGCCATGCTGGGGCCTTTCTAGGCGACGGAGTAGGCGGGCAGCGCGTACCCGGTGAGTTGGGAGGCGACGGCGGTGGAGTCCGCGGAGCCGTAGCCGATGCTGTTGTTCCCGGGCGCGAGTTGGAAGAAGCTGGTGGTGATGTCGACGGTGTTGTTGCGGTTGGCGCCGTTGAGGGTGACGGTCCCTGATTGGCAGTCGACGGTGAGGGTGTCGCCTTGCCCGATGACGATGTTGAGTTTGATCTGCTGCCCGGTGGTCTGGTTGGTGATGATCGGGTAGGAGACGGGCCCGGTGATGGTGAAGTAGGGGGCGGTCTGGTAGGAGCCGGTGTTGTTGAGCTGGATATTTCCGCCCGCTGATGCGCCGAATTTGAGGTCGAATGTGGCGGGGAACGTCATGCCACTGGTGGGGTTGGGGAGCCCGCAGGAGGCGCTGATGACGGTGTTGTCGTAGAGGAGCCCGTCGGGGCAGTTCCATTCGGTGGCGATGTCGACGCGCCCGTACTGGTAGTCGGGGGTGATGGGTGCGTTGAAGCGGACGGGGCGGCCGAAGAAGATGAGCGGGTTCGCCCGGGTGGGGAGTTGGACCATGGCGCCGTAGACGGGCTTGGCGGTGCCGATCCCGGCCTTTTGGCGGAGGTAGTCGCCTGCGGTCATGCAGATGGTGGCGGGGTCGGTGACGTTTTGGTGCGCGGCCGTGACGGACGCGAGGGCGGCCTCTGTGCTGGTGGATGCGCGGGTGATCTGGTAGTTGATCCCGACGGTGCGTTCGCCGACGAAGTTGAGCCCGGGAAGGGCCCCGTCTTTTTGGCCGCGGTTGACGTTGCCTTGGCGGATGCCGGGCAGGTCACGCAACCCCGTGATGCCGATCAGTCCAATGTCGGTTCCGGCGCCGAACGTGCTGGACGTGGACGAGACGAACACTTGGAACTGGGTGAGTGTGGCGGCTGCGAATACGACGGCGGGCAATGCAGCCTCCTATGGTGTTGTGGGTATGACAAAGGCCCCCGCCGTGTGGCGAGGGCCTTGCTGGTGGTGCTAATTCAGTTGGTGACCAATTCCGGTCTTATTGACCCCAATGCGGGCCGTAGAATGGTGCCATTCCGTATCTGCTCTTTGGGGGGACCTCTTGCGTCGTATTTTTGCCGCCGCTGCTCTGGCTGGATCTCTGGTTTTTGTTGCTGGTTGCGCTCTGCAGGCACCGCCGCCTGTGTCAGAGAAGGTGCAGAAGTACTATGACGAGCATGTGAAGAATGTCAAGGTGGATGACACGGCCGCGAGCACGCCACCAGTCGATAAGCCCTTGGCGGTGCAGCGGATTCCGGGCAAGTCGCTGCGGGTACTGTTCTCGGGCGACTCACTCACGGGCGGCCTTTATGCGTCCAGCCAGGCCACGGCATTTCAGTGGCTGATGGTGGATGCGCTCAAAAAGAGCGGCCCTATTGAGCAAATGAGCAGCGCGCTTTCTGGCGGGACGACAGTCGAGGTTTCCCAGAAATATACGGTCCCGGGCGGCCTTGATCTTGCTGTGGTCGAGTTGGGAACAAACGATAAAGCAAAGGCAACCCCGATATCCGATTTCCGGGCGGCCTACGTGGACCTACTGAACAAAATCACCGCAGGCTCGCCGGGGGTTGCGCTGGTCTGCGCCGGGGTATGGGAGGACGTGAACGGCGGCCCGGACGCCCTCCCATACAACAACGTCATCAGCAGCGAATGCACTGCGCGTGGTGGGCGGTTCGTGAACCTCACGCCCATCTACAAGAACCCGGCCACGATTGGCCCGGTGGGCGTGCCGTCATTTGGTGGGGTTAGTGACAACTTCCACCCGAACGACACTGGCCACCGGGCTATCGCTGACGCCCTGCTCGCTCAGATCAAGGTTGGCTAGGTCCCGCCTTCTGCGTTTGGTCTACGAGTGCCCGTAGCTGGGTGTTTTCGGCTTCGAGGGCGGCTATGCGGGATGCTTGTTCGCTGATGACTGCGAGGACTGCTGCGGGGTCGATTCCCATTAGAGTGTGATTCCTATCCCGGTGAGGGCGGCGCGGATCGCGTCAATCGCTGCTTTGGTGCCAACCGTGTCTGACGTGGGGGTTGCGATGGCGGCGGCACGCGGCACGGGCGCGGCCCCGTAGAGACCGATCTGTGTCGCTCCGGAGACGTTTTTGACTTCGACGCCGGTTGTGTATGTTGGTGCCGCGTCAACGCCTCCCGCGAGGGTGTCGGCGGTTTCGATTTTGATCGACTGCCCGCCGTGACTGATCCGCTTGTGCCAATACTGGTCCGTTGAGCCGGCGTAGCTGGAGAGCTGCACCTCAGTGTTTTTGACCTTGACCTGGTTGCTATTGGTTTCAGTGTTCAGGCCGCGGGCGCGGAACATGCCGCCGTCGTGGATTTCGATAGGCGCTTTCCATGAAATAACGCCCGTGTCGGCTTTGAATGCGCCCTTCTCTTCACCTGCGGCGACGAAGGACAGGAAACTCTGCCCCGCCGAAGCCGAAGAGGCGAACAACTGAATAGCTGTCGTGGCTCCGGACACCGTTTGGACCTGCATGGCCGGGGCGACGGATGACATCTGGTTGATCTGCAACCCGAACGCCGTTGAGGACGTGATGGTGTTGTTCTGATCGATCTTGATGCCGAGCCCGGTTTGCTTGTTGTTCACGAACAAACCGACGCCGCCGTTATCAATACCCATACCGATCAGGGCCTGGCCGGAGCCCATTCCGGAGCCGCACATCAGGTGGAAGATGTACCCGGCGGTGTCGTTGTGGATCAGTTCCCACACGCCGGGGCGGCCGTCTCCGGTCGGCTTGATCGTCGTTATCGTCTGCGTGCCCGCGTAGGGCATGTACCCGAGTGGGGTGCTGAACTTGGTTGAGTCGTAGGTGGTGGATGTGTGCGCGGTGGTTACAGTGACGGGCTGCCCGGACGGGTTACGGATAACCTGCCCAACCGTGTAGGCGGTGGATGCAGCCCATGCGGGAATACCTGCCGCCTGGGCGGCATAAGTGGCAGAAAGTGAACCTTGGAGCGTGGGTTCGTCTTTCAGGCTCATGCGTGGACCGTCCCTGTGATGATGGCGGTGACAGCGCCGCCGTATTGGGCGTATCCGGCGATGAGGTCGCCGGGGCCGAGGGATGCGTTGGCGATGTAGTTGGCCAGGGAGAGCGTGTCGTTGGCGGCAAGGTTGTAGGCGTTGATGACGCGGTGCGTGTTGCCGCCGAGGGTCTGCCCGGACGCGAGGACTGACAGGTACACGAGGACCGAAGTTGCCGTGGTCTGGGTGGTGACGGGGGACTGTGACGTGCCGACGTTCCCGAGGTCGCTGTAACTGGTGCCGGTGACGTTAGCTACGAGGATGTTTTCATTGCCTGCGCTGGTGCCGCGGAACACGTTGTAGGACACTGCGCCGGTAACTGCTCCCCATGACAGGGGGGCGGACTGGTTGCCCGCTACGGTGGCCGTGACCTCAGATGATGGCAGGGTTTCCCCGGCAGTGTTCTTCGCGGAGACTTTCCAGAAGACCGCCGAGGATGTTGCCGCGGTTGGGGGCGTTGCCGTGGTGCCTGCGGCGCCGGTGTCCGTCCATGACGTGCCGGTCACTGTGGCAACCAATACGTTCTCGGCGCCTGCTGCGGTGCCGCGGTAGATCTTCGTGCCAGTGGAGCCGGTGATCGCAGCCCATGACAGGGTGACGGTGGAGGTCGTGCCGGTCGTTACCTGGGAGACTTCGGCGGACTTTGCCGTCTCGCCGAACGCGGTCGTGGTGGTGGCGACGTAGTAGTAGGTTGCTGCGGCGAGCGTACCGCCCGTGGTGGACGTGGTCGGGGCGGCGAGGGTGGGGGCGACGATGTTGGACTGCGTGGCGAGCGCCCCAAGCGTCAGGGCGGGTGCGGGCATGGTGCCGGTGACGTTGCACAGCACGCCATGGCTGATCTTCGCGGAGGACCCGGCGGGGACCGTGTACAGCGCCGCTTCCGTGGTGCCGAGCTGCTGGGAGACGAGGACCTGCGGGCTGATCGAGGATGCGGTGATAACGTTCGTGCCGGTCATTTAGTTGGCTCCTAGGGCAAGGGTGATGGCTGCCGCGTGCGCGTACACGGCGGCGGAGGTTGCGGTGGTGGGGGTGTTGATAAAGTTCGCGGTCGCGGCGTCTGTTGGCACGCAGTTCCACGTCCATGCGTAGGTGTGCGTCGGGTCCGTCACCACGACGGACGCGTTGGTTGCTTGGTTGAACTGGGGGAAGACGCCCTGCGAACCACTGTTGAGGATGTTGCCCACAATGGGGTTGCCGAACGTGTCGGTGATGGCCAGCGGGGTCGTGAAGCCGGTGTCGGAGGTCGCGTAGGCCTGGAAGCTGACGTTCTTGACCGGCTTGTTCCCTTGGGGGTCCCACGCGACGGCCGCGGCGAATGTGAAGGTCACGTAGGACCCCTTTCGGTTAGATTGCCAAAACGATGGCGTAAATAATGGGGGTGGCTTAGGATTTGCACATGCAAATGAATCCGCAGACCAAGGTCGAACTATTCGTCCCCGCTCACCCGGAGGCCGTCTATGCCGCGCTGATGCGCGTAGCGACGGAGGATTTCAAGCGCGCCAAAGGTTCGGACTTCACTCGGGCAGTGACATTCCGCAGTGGCGCGAGCATGCTCACTTGGGGGCAGGACTTCCATGCCCAAGTGACACCCGCGGAAGGCGGTTCGAAGATTAGCGTGTCAGCAGTCGGCCGCAATGGCGGTAACTACCAGCACGGCACCCGCTCGCATAGGCTCATTGCCGGAATTATGGAGCGGGTGACCGAATTGGTGCAGGAAGATCAGATCCGGACCGCTTAGGCGGTGCGGAGTGCCCATCCGATTTCGTTTGCAATATGCTGGGCCGACGCGCTGGTTTGTGCATTCACCGTGATTTGCGGCGCGGCGATCTGCGGGGTATCCGCGGCTCGGGACTGCGACACTGGACTTACGGATGAAGCGGACGGCCCCAATCCATAATCACTGGCCCCGCGCAGCTTCACGGTGCTGCTCAACTGAGCGGAGGCGAACTCTACGAGGTGAGCATTGTTGGTGATGCCCTTGGCGAAGTCTCGGGTGAGCGCCTCACCCGAATAGAGCGTGTAACCCTTGCCTGAGAGGGCGCCGCGCTTTGCGGGCGAGTGAGGCATGTGATCCGCTATGACCTGGGTTACATTGCCAATAGCGTCGGTCACGGCACCGATGGCGCCGTTGATGCCATTGACGAACCCGTCGATGACATTCCGGCCGGCAGAAACAAGCCAACTGCCAGCGTCCCCAAGAGCGCCGACTACTTGGTCCCTGATCCCGCCGACGAACCCGACTACCTCGCCAACCTTGCTGCTGACAGTGTTCACGACAGTGTCGAATGCTTCCGTGACGCCGTTGACGACGTTGTTCCATGTGTCGCGGAAGAGCCCGCCAATGGTGCCGAGAATGTCCCCCACGGTGCCACTGGTTGATTCGAGGGGCCCGGATATTGAATCGGACACGTTACTCACCGCTCCGGTTACGAACGCGACGATCCCATTCCACACGTCGGTGAAGAATCCGCTGATAGCGGACCATGCCGCATTCCACGTTGAGGATATTCCGTCAACGGTTGAGCTGATAATGTCCCGCAAAGACTGGATGATAGGGCTGAGGAAGCCAACGATCCCGCTCCACACTTCGGCGAAGAATGATGAGACTGCATTCCAGCCCGCAGTCCACACGTCGCGGATGAAGTTGACTCCAACTTCGATGCCCTTGGCGATCCATGCCAGCGCAAATTCTGTGGCAGTGATGACCAGTTTCCATGCCGCTTGGATGAGTTTCCCGAATGGCCCGTTCCAGAAGCCTTCCCATATGGTGCGGATGAACCCGAGCGCGGCGGATATGACGGACATGACTGCGTTGAAGCCCGCTGCGACGGCGGCGCCGATGGTGGACCATATGCTATTCCACCAGCCGACAATGCCGGTCACCATGCCTTTGAGCCAGCCCGTGAAGCCGGTCCATACGTCCATGATCCAGTTGATGAACCCGTCCCAGACTTCTTTGATCCAGTTCCCGAATCCGCCCCAGACCTGGTTCCACCAGTTCATGAACCCGCCGGTAATTTCGGTGCACCAGTTGATGAAGCCGCCCCATATTTCGGTGAGCCACTTCACTACCTGATCCCAGTTCGCCACGAGTAAGACAATCCCGGAGATAAGCAGCGCGACGGCGGCGACAACCAATCCGATGGTGATTGCGACCGGGGTGAGGGATAAGATCCATGCAGCGGCTGCGGCGCCAAGCAAGCCGACCGTGAGTACGCCCAGCGCGATGGACAGGGCGACTACCGCGGCCTGGTTTTCAGCGAAGAACTGGAACACGTTCTGCATGACATCCATGACAACCTTCGCTGCCGGCGCCAACGTGGTGCCGATGGTGATTGCCATGTTCTCGAACGCTTGCTTGGTTTTATCGATCTGCACTGAGAGTGTCGCCTGGGTTTGCGCCCATGTGGTCAGGTCGCTGCCGCTCTGATTCCCGGCCGCGCCGATCTCTTCGACGCGGGACTTGAACCCGGCCATGTTCGCATCCCCAAGCATGAGCGCCGTGTTCATGCCAGTCGCTCCACCCATGATTGCCTTCAGGGCTGCGGTGGCGGTTTCGGCTGCTGGACCCCCTGCTTTGATCTTGTCGTTGAACCCGGACACCTGCTGGGCGAGTGTCATGAACTGCTTGCCCATGGCCGAGCCTTCTGCGCCGGAGTCCTTGAAGGTCTTTTGCAGTTCTTTTTGGGATACGCTCCCATCAAGGAATCCCTTGGCTGCGCCCTGCAGTGATTCCGGCATTTTGCCGAGCATCGCCTGAAGGTCGGCGGTTCCCGTGGCGGACTTCTTCATGGCGTCAACCACGACAGTCCCGGCGGGGCCGAGCTTGGATTGGATGGCATTGGTGATTAGTTCTATGGTGCCGGTCAGGCCGCGCTGCCCAAGGTGCGTGGTGACATCTTGGACGTTGATGCCGAGTTGCTGCATGGCGTTCACGGCGACGTTATTGGGGGCTTGCAGGTTGCGGATCGTGTTGGAGAGTTCCTGCGTTGATTCCGCCGCGGATGTGCCGTGCTGGGTGAGTGTGGCGATGGCGCCGCCGACCTGATCGAACTGGATACCAGCAGCGGATGCGACGGGCAGGACCGTGGAAAGCGCGGAGGCGTAGTTCTGCATGGTTTCTTTGGCCGCGCCGGCGCCTGCGACCAGCATGTTTGTGGTGCGGGTTGCGTCCTCGGATTTGAGGTTGTAGGAGGTCATGATCGAGGTCAGCGCCTGCGTCATGGTGCCCATATCCACATTTTCGGCCTTGGCGCCTTCGGCGGCCATTTTGAGGACGTTCAAACCGTCGGCTCCGCGATACCCAGCCTTTTCCACAAGGTACATGCCCTCGGAGAGCTGCTCAGTGGAGGTGCCTGTGGCTTTAGCGACGGCGAGTATGCCGTCACGTACCGTTCCCATATTGGATGCGAGTTCTCCGCCCGCGGTCTGCAGGAGGGTGGTGGCCTTCTCGTATTTGGCCGCCTGGTCCACGGCGTAGGTTGCTGCTGCCCCCAGTCCTGCGGCGAGGATGCCTCCGGCGAGTGCTGCACCGGCGCCGACCTTTCCGCCCTTACCGGCGCCTCGGGCTGCTGTGGCCTCTGAGGCGGCTGCGGTTTTCTCGTCCGCTATCCGGATAGCTTCCTGCGCTGCGACCTGCTTGTCGGCGGCGAGCTGCACCGCTACGGCAGCTTTGTTAGCGGCTTCAGACTCTTTGGCCGCAGCGAGTTCAGCGGCTGCCGTGGCGCGGATTTGCGCGTCACCTGTCGCGGTTGCTGCTTTCGCTTGCGCCGCTGCGGTGCGGGCCGCGGCAACCTCAACCGCCTTCGCTGCGGTTTCGGCGGCGAGGACCTGCTGGTCCGCTGCTATCTTCGCAGCGGAAGCTGCTGCCCTCGCGGACTGAGCTTCCTTCTCGGCCGTTAGCACGGCGTTGGCGGCGGCAGCATCCATGGCGGCGCTGATTTTGCCTTGCTCGGTAATGAACTGGCTTCCGTCCGCTATGACCTTCATTACTACCGGGGGAAGGAAACCGGACATGTGGATACTCCTGTTGATTAGGGGGTGATGTACCGTGCCCAGTTCGCGGTGGCGATAGCCGACATGACGGTGCGCGTTTTGGCTGCGGCGGGGCCGAAGTAGGGGTAGGCGCCGGTGGGGGCGAGGCCGAGTTCGACGCGGCGGCCGTATTTCATGGTTGGGCCGACCGTTGCTTCGTAAGCACCCATGCTCGTATGGTGCATGCCGTCCGCCATGATCGAGCGGCGCAGGTTGCCGGTGACGACGTTGGGCTTGTCGCCGCCGACGTGTGGTTGCCCTTTTTTGTGGGCGCCCTCAAAGTTCGCCATCGCCTCCTTGATCAGGAACGCGGAGGCTTCGGTCATGTTCGCTTTCGCGGCCTGATCAACACCTGCCCCGATCCGGACGAACGCGGCGGCTACATCCCCGAACCCGGACCATGAAACACTGGTGAACCCGGCCATAGATGTCCTCAGCTAATCGTTGGTTCGGGCGCTGATTTTGCTTGCTGCCGGTTTTCGGCGGCAGTGTAGGCGTCCTGGATGCGGATCATCGCCTCGATGGTTTCGAGGTCCGTGTCAAGGTAGTCGGCGTGGGAACCACCAACGGCTTTCCGGTATTTGTATTCGCGGAGCCAGCCCGTCATTTTCGGGCCGAGCTCCACGGTTCCGCTTCCGGCTAGGGCGTCGGTGAGGCGCCGGATTCCCCAAAAGGGCTGCCCTTGTCCTCCAGTGTCGTTTCGGACGGTTCGAACTGTGCCTGTACCGGGGCCTGGGTGTTGATGGCTGTGGACAGGGCGTCGTATACGGGGGATGGGATGTCCTGCACTGCGTCGATGGTCTCGGGGCGTGGGATGTCGAGGGTCCATGACTTCAGGTGTGTGTAAATGGATGCGTCCTGGATGCGGAAGAACAGGTTTGCTTCGTCCTCGGTGAGGTTCACGTCGGGCATCCCTGCGGTGGCGTCCGGGTTGGGTTTCACGGACCCGTCTGGGAGGTTGAGGGTACCTGCTGACTGCATTTTCTTGATCAATGGCGCGGCTTGGAGTGCGACTACCTGCACGGCGCGCTGCCTGCGGGGGGTGAGCTCGTCGGGGGTGAGGATTTCGGCGGTGCCGCCGGGGATGGTGACAGTGATCGACATGGGGGGATACTCCAGGGGATTGGGGGTTGTGTCCGGCGTGGCGCAGACGGTAGACTCTTCGCATAAGGGAGGTGGCTTCAGTCTGCAAACTGGAGCCACCGGGGTTTAGCTAAGCCATTCCTTTACTAGTAACTTCGCAAGAGCTACTGCTACAGCCGCGACGACTCCACAGAGGCGCGGCTTCCAGAAAGACCCGCCGCGTAATGTGGCGGGTCTTTCTGTTTGCGGGTTTTGCTTAGTAGGCGGTCGAGCTCGTTGTGGAGAGGATCGCCTGGATGGGCGAGAGGTTGCCGTCCAGGGCGTCGGTGGCGTTGGCGATGGCCTCGAAGTTGGATGAAATGGTCATCCAGCCGCTGCTCGCGGGTGCCGGGTCGGCGGTTTCGTAGGCGATCTTGGAACACTGCAGGGTCAGCGGGTGAGCGCCGTCATTCTGTGGGTTGATGGACACGGCAAGCGTCGGCTGCCCGTTGGTAAGCAGGTTCGTCAGGTCGTTGTCTGCGGTTCCTTGGAAAATTGCCCCGAGCGTACCGGTGACAGTGACTTCGCCCGCATAGATTGCAAGCGGTGACTGAGTGCCATTGAGGACCGGGATGGCCTTGCTGCCGCGCTTGATCGTGATCGAAGCGTCCGAGTACTTGCCCAGTGACGCGCCGCCGACCTTGATGTTCGCCGTGAACGGGGGCATTGGCGGGACGACGGAGGGAGTATTCGCGGGAGCGTTGATCGTTGTTGACGGCATGCCCAGCCATGAGATGTCCATGGAGGGGAGTTCGTTGGCTTTGATGCCGATCTTCAATGAGGCGATGACAAGGCCGGGGATCTGCTTGACCTTAGTGTCGGCCATGTAAAGGAATCCGGTGTATGACGGGGGTGTGCCGACGTTCAGTACGGACGTTTTGTGGAGGCTGGCGGCAGTCGTGGGCGGGGTTCCTGCGGTGCCTGCGGCGCCGGTGTCGGTGTAGGTGGTGACGGTTCCCACCGATGCTACGAGGATGTTTTCGGCGCCTGCTGCGGTGCCGCGGTAGATGTTGTAACCAGAGGCTCCGGTTACTGCGGTCCATGAGAGCGGCTGGGATGACGTGGAACCAGTGAGTGTGGCGGTGACTTCGTTGGAGCCGACGCCTTCGCCGCCAGTGGCCGTTGCGGTGATCTTCCAGTAGGTCGCGCCGGCGGGGAGCGTGCCGCCCGTGGTTGCCGTCGCGCCGAGGGTCAGGGTGGGTGCGGTGAGTGTCACTACGGTGTCCGCGACGCCCAAGGTGGCGAGCATGTGGGGGAACAGTGAGTCGGGGTACAGCATGGTCTTGTAGCTGAAGTCCGTGTAGGCCATACCCTGAGCCTGGTTGAACGTGGTGGACATCATGCCGCGGAGGGCTTTGTCCTTGAGTGGGGTTACCTTGTGCGCCCACTTGGGGGAGTCCACGGGAATCCACATGGTGGGGGCTGCGGCGGGGGTTCCGTAGGTCGTTTCTTTAGCGAGCCCGAGCCACTGAAGGTTGCCCGGCAGGTACGTTGTAGGTGCCATTGGCGGCTACTCCTAGTTGGTTGTGGCCGGGGCGGGTGCGCCTTCGGCGGTCGTGGTGTCGGGGGCGGGTTCAGCGGCGGGTGCCGGGTCAACCGGGGCGGGGATCGGGGTGGCTTCGGTCGGAGCGGGGGCGGGATTTGCCTGCGCCCATGCCTCGTCCTCCGGAGAAAGCCCGCGGGAATCAGACGTCTCTTCGAGTTCCGGGTGGAGGTAGGGTTCGTCCGTGTGCACGTGGTCGCCGTGGGCGGCCTCAACCGTGGACCCGTAGGGCGGGGCGTCCCCGTCGGCGGGGGTCAGGAGGGCGTTCACGCCCTGGGAAAGACCGGCCAGTACCCGCGGGTAAGCTCCGGTGAAGAGGTAGTCAGACATGGGCGGTTCTCCTAGAACATGGACAGGTAGGACGCGGACGAAATGGGGGCGGCCTTGGGTTTGGGTGGGCGGACGTGGCCGCGGTGGTGCGTTGTTTTCCGGCCGTGGAAGCGGCGGTGCTGGCCGGGTTTGACGTGGCGGCCGTGGAACTTGCGGCCGTGGAACTTGCGGTGCAGGCCCGCCCTCATGTGCCGCTTGTGCAGGCTGTGGCGTTTGTGCTTGAGGTGCCGGTGGAGGCCCTTGCGGACGTGGCTTTTATGGATGGCGTGGCGGTGGTGGAAGGCGCGGTGCCCGTGGCGTCCCTTGCGGATGCGGTGGGCGGCGTGGCCGCGTGCGGAGCGTCCCCGGAAGGTGCGGTGCCTGCCCGTCTTTGAGGCGTGGCGGACGCCGGGGCGGCGGTGATGCAAGGGCTTGGCGGTGCCGCCTCTGACGCCTGCGTAGCGGCGGTGGTGGTGTTTGTGGACCTGCACCCGGCGGCGTGCCTTGAGGTGGGTTACTGCCCGCCCGGTGCGGCCGCGTCGGGCCATTCGGGAGCGGATCGTGGCCATTAGGCGGGGACGATCTCGGTGACCTTGAACTCGACCCGGACCCAGTTGCGGACCTTGCCGCCGCCGTGGTCCCAGTGGGGCAGGTCCTGGCTGATCTGGATGCCCTGGTCCTGATTGCCTGCCTCGAAGACGATGGTGCCGTCGGTGTTCGCGGCCCGGTTGGAGCGGATGCGGGTGACGACGGCGTCGAGCAGGGAGTCGAGCCCGTCCACCCACACGTCTTTACTGGCGACGGTGGAGGGGATGACGTACTGGTAGAGCAGGACGAGGGAGGCAGTGTAGTCGATCTGCTTGAGGCCGCCATGCTCACCGCCCAAAGCGATGCGCGACTCAGACGAGTGGTCGAGGTGGAGGAAACCCGGGGTGCCGGGCAGGCTGTTCGTCTGCCAGTTGTCCCCGGTCATCTCCCACGGCGCGTCCTTGTATAGGGTGGTGATGCCGGGGGTTCCGGTGAGGAAGGTCTGCAGCGCGGCGCGGACTGTGGCGCGTCCCATGGTGATCCTTCGGTTGTGGAGGGTGCCCCGTCACGTATCCCCACATGAGGGGGCACCCGGAATGGGGGGCCGCTAGGCGGAGCGGACGTAATCGGAGAGCAGGTACTCGGCCATCTCCATGTCGGAGGTGACGCCCGATTCGACGCCCTGGACGTGGTCGGGCTGGGAGGTGGTGGAGGCGATCACGATGGACTCGGAGCCGCGGGTCTTGATTAGCGACTTGGCGATGAGGATGACGGCCTGCTTGATTTCCTGCGGCATGTTCGTCACGGTGTCCCCGGCGGCGTAGGTGCCGATGATGGGGGAGACGGGTACGAGGGCGTTGGTCGCCGTGTTCGAGGGGGTGTAGGACGGGTCGACGGTGACAACCTCAGAGTTGTTCGTGTTCACGAGGTTGACCTGCTGGCCGGGCATGATCCCGAGGGTGCTGGTGACGGTGATCGAGGTCTGGCCGGGGGACGCGCCCGCGTAGAGGGTGGTATTGACCCAGCCGTTGACGTACTGGACCGACGCGAACCGTTGACCCGAGAAGCGGGACCCGAACGGGCTGTTGCCGCCGAGGGGGATGGTCGCGGACTTCTTGCTGATCCACACGTTGGACAGGTCAGTGACGGTGGCCATGGTCGAGGGGGTGGCGCCGATACTGGCACCGGCGACGGCGACGAGGGGGGTGAAGTCCAGCGGGACGCGGAGGACGGGCCCAAGGTTCGGGTCGTTCCGGACCCGGTAGAATCCGGCCTGCGTGTCGAGGGTCGCGCCGAGGATCTTGCGGCAGATCTTGTCCGCCACGCCACTGGCGCGCTGGAGCTGCATCACGAGCGCCGCGGCCTGATGCGCCTGGTTGCTGTCTCCCGGGATGAGCTGGGAGACGTCCATGCCGGTCGGGGCGGCCTTGAACTCTGCGGGGGTCACGTAAATGGACCGGGTCGCGTAGGTCGTCACGTTGGGCGCCGGGATGACGGTGCTGGGCGGCACGTTCTGGGTGTAGACGACAGCCAACGGGGCTCCTCAAAAAGTTAGGGGGCGGTGCCGCCAGCATCCAAAGCGGACACTGGCGGCACCAATTCAGGGCCTAGTTGGCGCTGATGTTGGAAAGGATCGCGCAGCCGACCGGAGCCTTATTGATGAGGGCGGAGGTCGAGAAGACTTCACCGTCCTCACGGGGGCCGCCACCGGCGACGTTCGCGTTACGGCTCGTCGCGTAGCGGTAGTCGGCGACGTCGTCAAGCTGACGCATCTCGAACACGTTGGAGATGTTCGCACCAGCGAACGGTGCGCCCGAGTCGGACACGGCGATCAGCGTGCCCGGGGTCAGGTGCGGCATCACAACGAGGGGAACCGGGATACCACCGGCAGCCTTGTTGATGTAGTGGCCGATGAAGCCACCGGCGGTGATGTTGTTCCGGCCGGTGTCGCCCGGGGCGAGGAACGTCGTTCCGCCGCCAGCGGTGGAGAGCAGCAGCTTGGAGATGCTGTTCGCTTCCTGCGAGGAGATCAGGTAGCGCGTCGGGGATGCCTGGATGTTGTTGAACAGGGCCGAGTTCAGGGCGTCGAGCTCGTTGATGGACTGGCCCGAGGACGTGAACGCTGCACCGTCGAGGGACTGGATGGTCGCGCCCGAGGAGGAGCCGTTACCCTTGGTGACGAGGCCCGTGGCGCCGCCGGTGGCGTAGTCGCCGGCGAGGGTGGCGAGCAGACCGTTGAAGTCCGTGGCCTTCGCCGAGGAGTCCGAGGTCGGCACGGCGGTCGGGGCGACACCGTAGATACCGGGGATGTTCGGGACGGGCTGGTTCGCGGTCGGGATCGCGGTGATGCTGACCTTGTTCACGGTCGTGGTGGTGTAGTAGAAGCCGCCGACGTACCAGTCGTAGGCGACAGCACCGGCGACGGCGGTCACGGAAGCGGAGGCGGAGTTCGTGGCGCCGGTACCCGTGGTCACGGTGCCCTGCGCCGAAGCAATGGTCGAGCCGCCGTAGTTGAAGTTGGAGCCGGTGCGGGCTGCGACCTTGACGTTCACGGCCGTGGTGGCGGCGATGGTGCCGCCCGTGGTGGACGTGGTCACGGTCGGGGTGCCCGGGGTCTGCAGCGCGAAGACCTGGCCGCCGAGGAGCTTACGCTCGGCACCGATCTTGTACTGGTTCATCGCGTTCATCACGGCGATGGCGTGAGCGTCGGCGTAACCCTTGGCGAAGTTGATCGCGTCGCGGGTCACGGTGTAGCCGTAACCGATCTTGCCGTAGGGTGCGGACACGTCGAACTCGTTCAGCAGTGCCAGCGGGGCGCTGTAGTCGAACGCGGTGCCCGGGTCGGCCTGCAGGTTGTTGATGTTCGTCAGCACACGCCACTGGGCGTACTTGGCGCCTTCGGGGGCGGCTTTCTTCGCAACGGAGTCGAAGAACGGGGTGTTGACGGGGATGTTCGATACGAGGTCGGACAGGTCAACACCGACGATGCCGGTACCGGAGGTGACGCCGGCGGTCTGCGCCTTGATCAGGTTGAGGGTTTCGAGAGACTTCTCGTCGTAGTTCACAGGGGAACCTTTCGGATGTTTTGGGGTCGCCAAAGGAGCCCCGTGTCAGGCGGGGCTTGGCGGTTGGGGCGTGGGGTTAGTTCTGGAAGCGGTTCTTGATGGACTCGAACGCGTATGCCTGCTGGGCGTTGGCGATAGCGGTCGGGTCGCCCGATTCCTTGGCGATTTCGACGGACTTTGCCAGGGTGGCGAGTTCGTCGGTGTCGGCGCTGCGCTTGGCAACTCCGGCGGTTCCGGTGGCCCCGTTGAGCTTGGGGCTGTTCCGGTCGTCAGGTTCACGCCCGATTGTTTCGACGCGCTCCTTCAGCAGTTCGTAGCTCTTGGCAAGGTCGTCGTAGGCGGCGACCTTCTCCGCCAGGGGCGCGAAATACTCTTTGAGCAGTGCGGCAACATCAGGTGCCTGTGTGACGGGTTCCGCAGATTTCTCCACGGGGGTTTGGATGGTTTCGGTGCCGGGGATGAGGGCTTCGTCGTCGGCGAGGGATTCGGTGGGTGCGCCGTCGTCGGGCTGCACCTCGTCCGTGGGCTCTTCGGCGGCGGCTTCGAGTTCACCGGCTTCTTCGGCGTCCGCTTCGGAGGTTTCCTCTTCGGCGGCGGCGGACGCGACGGGGGTGAGGGAGTTGGGCTTGACGAATCCGACGAGCTGGCCCGTGTTGTCGTAGACGGGCATGACAGCGTCAGCCTTTTCGACCGACTCGGCGGCGGCTTCGCGGAGAACGTCGATGCCTTCGGCTCCAGCCTCTCCAGCCTTTGCTACAGCATCAAGCTTGGCGACGACGTCATTAATGGACGCGCCTTCGTTGATTTCGGCGTCGTTCTTCTCGACGGGGGTTTCTGTGGTTTCTTCGGCCACGGGGGTTTCCTTTTCTACGGGGGCCTTTTCCGGGGCCGGGAGGGATGCAAGGACTTTCTGGATCGCGTCGGCTGCGTTGCGCAGCGCGGCCTCATTCGCGGAGGACAGGGCGCGCCCGGCTTTCAGGACTTCGGCGAGTTCACTGAAGGGCTCCGGGGCGGTGTCCGCGTCGGCTTCCTTGATGAGTTCGCGGACCATGTCCGCGGGGATCAGCGCGGAAGACTCGGCGGAGGATTTGGCGAGGATGAACCGGTGGCCGTTTGCTGCTTTTCCAACAAGGTCGACGCGGTCGATGTTCACGTCCACCAGTTCGGACATGTCGTCAGGGATGGGCATGAGGGATCAACTTTCGGTCAGGATTGAGGGTTTGCGGCGTTTGGCGGTCCCCTGCGGGGAGTAGCCGGTGAACTCGCCTTTCTCGTACCGCTCCCATGTGGGCTCATCGAGAACGGAGCCGATCAGCCAGTCGCCGGACTTGACGATGACGCCGTCGCCGAGGTCCCAGTCGGGTCCCCGATAGA
The DNA here is from genome assembly GCF_014639275.1 of Arthrobacter liuii. Taxonomy (GTDB): domain Bacteria; phylum Actinomycetota; class Actinomycetes; order Actinomycetales; family Micrococcaceae; genus Arthrobacter; species Arthrobacter liuii. The sequence goes on from NZ_BMFW01000005.1 coordinate 34,711, forward strand.
TGTATGACTCGACGGTGTCGGCGTGGCCTTCGGTGCCGTCGGCGTGGTGCAGGCCGATGGAGCGGGAGGACTTGTTGAACGCCCACGCGGCCTTCTCAAGCTCTTCGGGGGTGAAGTAGTCCCGGGAACCGTCCGCGCCAGTAGCGATCCGGGGGTCCGGGCCCGCCTGATACGCGATGCCGAGGACGTAGCGTTGGGGTCGTTCCATGGCGTTAGGCGGTGGTCTGGTCGAGGATCGGCACACCGGCGGCGATGAGCGCCTGGATCAGGTTCTCCACCACAGTGGCCGTGGCGGTGCCGCGGGAACCGGTCACGGCGACAGGGTCGGCGGTGGACAGGGCCGGGGCGAGCGTCGACACGGAACCGTCCGGGGCTTCGGTGTACAGCGTGGGGGCGGTGCACTGGAACAGGGGCCATTGGCCGTCCGCGCCGACCGTGACGCGGCCGCCCGGGAGTGGGTTGCCGTTCGTGTCGGTGAGCGTGGCGGGCGTGGTGAGCCCCGGGTCCACGAACACGATCAGGGCGGACAGTTCACCGGCGGGGGTACGGTTCTGCGGGTAAGTGAAATTCGTCAAGGGTCAGTGTCCTTCGATGTATGGTGAGGCGGCACAGCGGCAGTAGGGGTGGGCTGGGATGAGGTTTTCGCCGACGGGGAAGTGCTTGCCGTCCTTCGCTGAGCAGTTCGCGCCGGTGCTGCAGGCTCCGGCGGAGGTGACCCACACCCATTCGGTGACGCCGAACTCGGCGTACTGTGCGGTCGCTGCGTTGTTCAGCATCCGGGCAGTTTCGGTTTGGGCGATCTTCTCCGCCCTTGCCGGGTCGTCAAGGACGTCGTTGAGGGACCGTGCGATCACGTCGGACGGGTCGCCCGCGTTCACGCCGTCAGCGATCCGGTACGCCAGCTTGTTCACCGTCGTGTCGGTGATGCCCTTGAGCGTGATCCCGGCGTTGTTGAGGGTTTCTTTCCAGCCGAGCGCGGTGATCTGGTTGGCGTCCGTCATCCCGGGTTTCCAGTCGTCCCAGCCGGTGGGGATCTTGCCCATCTGCACCTTCGCGGCCATGGAACCGGCGTTATAGGCGTCGGCCCATGCGTTGGCGAGGACCTGCTCCAGCGTGGAGGGCTGGATGGAGCCGTTGAGCAGGCCGCGGGCGGTGTCGCGGAAGATCTTCATCCCCACGTCCCCGATGCCTTGGGTGGCCGTGATGGCGTTCTCCAGGTCCGCGGCGCGCCACAGGTCCATCAGTGAGGCTTGGACCTGCGGGGCCCAGTAGTCGGTCAGGGACAGGTCCACGGCGTGCTGTGGCGCCATCACCGGCGGGTCATCCCGCCAGCTAGGCGTACCAGCTTTTGGGCTGGCATCAGCCCCGTCGAACGGCTCGTCCTTGGTGACCTGGTCGCGGGTGAACTGCTCGCGGGCCTGATCATTGAGGACCTTCGCTACAGGCGCGGCGATAGCCTCAAACTCGAAGTCCCGCCACTTGCCCGTCTTGGCGCGGGCTTTGGTGAAGGCGCGGAACTTCGCGAGTTCCTTGGTGACGTCCTGTGCGGGGGCCGACTCGTCAAGGACGCCGTCCTCATCCTCATCGTCATCCGCCGGTACCCTGTCAACACCGGTGATCCCAGTGCCCGAGGTGACGCCTGCGGTGAGTTCCTTCGCCACGGGCGCGTCCGGTTTGGCGACGGTTCCGGTGTCCGGGCGCTCGTGCTCCAGGTCGGGGAAGCGCGGCTCGTCCGGGTTGATCGGGGCGCGGTGGAACTCCGGGGAGCCGGGCAGCTTGTCGGGCATCAGCCCGGGGGTGCCGGCGAACGGGGTTTCCGGGAGCGGCACGTCGTCGGCCGGGGCTTTCGTTTCCGGGTCCACCTTGCCGGAAATGGCAAGCAGTGAAACCAGCGGGACGAAGCCCTGGCGCGGCAGGATCAGCCCACGCGGGACCGGGCGCTCGTTGTCCACCGGCAGGCCGAGGATCTGCTCGCGGCCCTCATCGGCGGACGCCATGCCCGATTCGATGTACAGCTTCCACGCCTGCGCCTCCTGAAGGCGGTCTTCCTTGTCGCGGCCGGTGTTAAGTTTGAACTGGACCGGCAGGCCAAGGTCGTGCTGCAGGTAGCGGGTGAGGACACCCTCAACGAACAGCACCCACGGGAGGGTGTTGACGCGGAACTGGGTGTCGGTCTGCGTCTCACCGGTTGCCCGGTTCACGTCGTCGGTCAGGCCAATGTCCTGCGGGACGACACCGAACGCGCCCGCCACCTTGATCGCCAGGTACTTCGGGAACTCGGGGTCGAACGCTGCCGGGGCGGTCCCGGTGAACTTGGCACCATTCGGTACGGCGATGAGCTTGTGGACGATGGACGAGTCGCCCATGAACGTCGCGTCCCAGTAGTCCTGCCATTCGGCGATCTGGTCCGGGGACGACAGGTCCGGGGGAACCTCCATGAAGCCGCCCGGGATGGACCCTTCGGTGAACATCTGCAGCAGGTGCCACTGGAAGCGCATGTCCGTGTTCGTCGCCATGACGACGGTTTCCAGCGGCGCCATGCCGTAGGGGGAGTCTTCCTGCGGCCGGTAGCGCGGGTAGATGATGTCTTCGGCGGTAAAGTCGATGGACGACTGGCCCTTGATGATCTGCTGGTACGCGGGCGCGGGCGCTTTGGGGCGGCGGCCGTTCTCGTCCACAAGCGGCTCAATCGTGGACCCATCGATGACTTCGAGGCCGATGATCTGCCCGGCCTTGTTCCGGCGCCGGTACAGGGGCCCGGAGTCGAACGTGAGGACGCTGTTGAGCCAGAGGGACAGCCACTCGTCATAGGGGTGCTCCCGGTCAGGGAACGCCACCGCGGCGCGTGCGGCAGCGACAGCGGCTTCCCCGTCGCCACGGAAACCGTCCATTGGGGTGATCAGCGGCTCCATGGAACGGAGCTCGTCAATCTTGTGGTTCTTGCACATCTGCGCCACGTCGTAGGCGCGCATGAGTTCGCGGAGAACTTCATACCCGGTGCGGCCCCAGGCGTGGCGGGTCGCCGTGGTGATGTTGACCCCGGCGGGGTAGTCCATAGCGCGGGGCCGGACACTGTACCCGCGGGACGGGGTAATGGGGGTGCCGGGGCCCATGGTGCCGTTGTTCGACATCCCCTGAACGACCATGGCGTCACTGATCGGGGTGGGGGTTGTGGCGCGGCCAAGCAGTCCGCCGTCGCGGAAGAGATCCAGCATGCCCAAGAGAGGGTTACCTTCCGGTCGGTGGTCTGGTGGTGTGTTTCGGTGCGTGGTCCCGCCAGTTGCGGGCGCTGGTGGGGATGGTGGTGCCGTTCGCTTCGGCGCGTGCTTTCATCGCGGTCAGGAACGCGGAGCCTTGCCCGCCGCCGTTTGATAGGTCGGTGAGCGCCCATACGAGGGCGTCCATCCGGTCGGGGGAGCCGCCGGCGAGTGGCGTCCATGTCGTCATCTGGTCTTCGAGTTCGGCCATGGTGCCGTGATGTTTGACGCGGCTTTGTTCGTAGAGTGCGGCGATGGGTTCGGCGCGCTGGATCTTGCCGCGGGAGGCAGTGACGGTTTTGACGGGGACGTTGGGGTTGACCGTCTTGATGATCTGCTCGACCATGTCGCCGCCGTAGTTCCGTTCGGCGACGATCCGGTCGGCGTCGAAGTCCTTGTACGCCTCTACGGCGCGGGATGCCCAGCCTTGCGGGGAGAGCTTGCAGGACCGGTCAGCGAGGATGTAGAACAGCCCGTCTACGCCCTTGCCAGCCACGACAATGCCCTGCTCGTCACTGTTGGGTCCGTCGCCGCCGGAGGGGTCGATGGACACGACGACGCGCTCCATGTCGGGAACGTCGCGCACCTTCGCCTCATCAAGCATTTGCACGGTCCACAGGGCGCCGAGGACGTCATCGAGCATTTCGCCCATGAGTTCCTGCCGCCCAATGCGGGTTCCCTCATAGGTGGCGAGGACCTGCTCCCGGAATGACGGGGCCATGTTGCCGAGGTTGTCGTACGTCGATCCGCGGCTGATCCTGGTTGATTCGCGGGCCATGATTTCGCGGGTGAGCTTGTTTGGCTTCGGCGTGGTGGTGACCATGCAGCGGACGTCCTGCCCGAGCCTGAGCCCGAGCATGAGGTTGTTCCATGCGGTGTCAACGACGTCGCCCTTGCGCGCGTCGGTCCAGGATGAGGCTTCGTCAGCCCATGCGAAGTGGTGCTGGGGGCCGCGGAGCTGGGACGGGACTTCGGCAGAGTAGGCGATGCCGATGGAGCCGTTTGGCCATGTCAGGCGGCGCTTGGACGGCTCGTAGATGGGCTTTTCGCCATCAAGGGCGCACGACATGATGCCGGAGTCGCCTTCGATCATGACGTCTCGCACGTCGGCGGGCGTACGTCCGATTAGGGCGATGCGGCAGCCGGGGTTTTGGGTGGCCTTCTCGATGACCCATTCGGCCGCGGAGCGGGTCTTGCCCGCGCCACGGCCTGCGATGAATGCCCAGATCAGCCAGTCGTCACCTTCGGGCTCAAGCTGTTCGGGGCGGGCAATGTCACGCCACTTCGGGGGACGCTTCTTCTCGAATTCCTTGGCGGCGAGTTCTGCCCAGGAGACGGCCATGGCAGCCTCCTAAGCTCCTTCGCGGGGTGTTGTCGGTTATTCGTCTTCCAGCGGGCAGTTACAGCAGTACTCGTCGTACTCCAGCCCGTCCCAGTACTCGCAAGACCGGCAATGCTCGCCGGGCTCGCGCTCGTCGCAGCAATCCATGGCCTTGCCGCCTTTCATCTATTCGGTGACTTCTTTGTGGATCGCGTCCGCGTAGGCGCGGACGATGGCGAGTTCTTCGAGGACGGCGTCGTGGGTTTCCTGTATGAGCGCTTCGGTGCGGGCCCCGGTGAGGCGCTGACCGACCATGATGACGGACAGGAGGACCAACTGGAGGAACGCCTGAGCGGTCCACTGCGCTATCGCGGTGACGGTCGGGTCGAACAGGCCCGGCGTGGCGACGACGGCGATCCCGGCGAACACGATGGCGCACCACATGGTGCCGACCGCGGACGTGATCCGCACCGCTACGGCGTCGAGGTACTTACCCATTGGGCGGGGTCCATCCGAGGCTTTCGAGGAGCTGCGCGGTCTGCTCGTCAACCGACACGGCGGCTTTGCCCTCGTAGGCAAATGCGCTTGGGAGGAACCTGATCTCTGCTAATGCCCAGTTTTCTGCCGTGACTTCGAACTTGATGGCCTGTGCGTTTCTGTAGGGTTCGCCGTCGATTTCGACTGTGGTGGTACTCGGGTTGCCGGGGGATGTGATCTTGATGTCACGCAGCACGGCATTCCGCGCTACCTTGATGGGAATAACGACGGGCGGAAGAAATGACATGGGGATATGCCTTTGCGCTAGTGTGTTGATGGTGTTGCCCCGGTAGCTCAGTGGATAGAGCGACCGCCTTCTAAGCGGTTGGCCGCAGGTTCGATCCCTGCCCGGGGTGCTAGAGCCAGCCGTGGGACTGGAAGTAGCGCTCAAAATCCCCTGGCGTAACTAGTTCGGGGATGTCAGGGAACAGGTGGAACCCTGCCTTGGTGTATATATCATCGGATAATTGCGAACAATTCTCATTAGGCCGTTTGGATAGCCATTCCGCTAACCAGCCGTCAACTTTCCGGCCGCTGATTCGCTCCCACAGCAGGGGCGGGTAGATGGCGTAGTTATAGGGTCGACGCTCGTATTCGGCGGCGGCGTCCCGGATGAGGGTCCGCTGATCGTCGGTCAGGTCGAAGCGGGACCAGTCAAGGCTGGGGTAGTCGCTGATCGCCCGGAACCGGACGCCGCCCGGCTCGGCACTGATGCACGCCGTCTCACTGATCGCCACAACAACATGGTGCGTGTGGGAGTACGTCGCCCATTCGATAGCCTTGCCGATCCACCCGCCCGAGTGCCGGCGCAAACCGATCTGGCCGGTGATCACTTGCGTTTCTCCCGGTCGTGTTCGGTGGTGACGCGCTGGTTCACGGTGAGGCTGTAGTGGCGGCAGCGGGGGCAGCGCGGGGAGTCCAGGCATGGCCTATCGCAGTGTGGGCACTGGGCGACGGTGCCGACCATGGCCTTGGCGAGGCCGCACGCACACAGGACAGTCACACGGGCCTCCCAAGGGTGTTGTAAGAGTGGTGCCCCGTTTGTGCTTCCGGTTTCTGGGCGTGCTCCGGTTTTGGTCACTCTCCGCTTCGGTCCCTGTTCTCATGGAAGGGCTCACTGTGGGGAGGACGTGATCGTGGGCGCAGGTGGACACGGATGAAGTGCCACGGCTACCTGTCATTCAATGCCACGCCACCACAGCGGGCACCCTCGCAAATCGGGCGGCCTCTTGTTTCGCAGGTTTGCCAACTGCGCCCCCACCTTCGCGGGAGAGTGTCCAAACACTGCCCGCTGTTTGACCGAATGGTCCATGCGGGGGTGTTTGAACGCGCGATAACGGGCGCACCCGCCCCGGCAACATTCAGGCTCGGGGAATCATGTGCTATTTCGGGCGCGCTTTCCCGTCGTTGCGGCCAATAGCTTGACCGCCCCATTTCGTTGTTTGCATCGTAGAGAGGCCATAGGGGTGAGCTGACATGGGTGGGCTCGAACCACCGACAACCCGATTAACAGTCGGGCGCTCTGCCATCTGAGCTACACGTCATGGCAAAGGCGGCAGGACTCGAACCTGCAACCTGCGGTTTTGGAGACCGCTGCTCTACCAGTTGAGCTACGCCAATACGCGCCATTTACCGCACGTCTGCGGCTCTCAGGGATGGCTCTCCTGCCCCGTCAACTTGAGCCCGTGGTGGCATCAGCGGTCTACCGGGGAACAAAAGCAGGCGCCGGAAATCTGCGCCGCTGCCAGCCGCCGAAGCGGGCTGGGGGGTGCGTGGTGCCAGGCCCCGCCTTAGTGCACTCGGCGGGGTCCGGCGGTGCCAATCTCTCGCCCCGGATTGGCGCGGGGATACTACTCTTCCCGCTGGAATGTCAGCAGGTAGCGGCCGCCTTGCTCGAATCGCTCCGCAACTGCGTCAGTGACGTGCATCTGGGCGGACAGGCCGGGCGTGTACTTCGCCCACGCCTTATTGCGCTCGTCGCTGTAGTCAGCGATGAAGTTCAGAGCCTTCTGGCCGGCGCTGCTTTCGCCCTTGGTGTGCAGTGTGACGACGGCGGTGGTCTTCGGCGCGGACTCTGCGCTCCGCTCGACGGCCGCCCATGCGCCGGGATGGAAACTTGCAACGTTGCCGCTGCCCGTCTTGGTGATGTGAAGCTGGCCGGTGTCATCGACGTGCCAGCCGGTCGCGTCGGGGAATGCCCGGTGGCCGTAGTCGGCTGATGCTGTGACGTGAATTGTCATGGTGGTACTCCTGCTTGGTGGTGGTGGTGTTATTTGGTGGTTTTAGCGCCATAGCCGGAGCCAGCGGCGCGGGCGGTGGATTCGTTACAAAAATGCGGGGTCTGACCAGCCGAGCGGGTCATGCTCTCCGATCAGGAGAGCGAGGATGCCGGAGCGGGAGAACTTGCCCGTCATGTCACGGAGCCACTTTGAGCCGCCGTCGGCGCTGGGGCATTGGAATACCGTGGCGCTGCCGAGGTCGAAGCACTGGAAGTTATGCCGGTGGGCGGTGATCCAGATGCGTGCGCGGTGCGCCTGCGCGTCTCCGCGGACCTGACCGTTCAGCCACTTCTCGAAGCCCGTGGCGTCACTGCCCGGGATCTTATGCCCATGGTTGAATCCGACTGGCACGCCGGCGATGTCCGCGTAGACGTTCATCTCGTCGTGCGGGATGGTGAACTTCACATGGTCGAAGTCAGCACGTCCGGCCAGGATTCGCTGGAGGGATTCCGCAAGGAACGCGCCGCCGCTATCCGAGTCAGATGTCTGGTTCTTTCGTCCGCCGAACCTGCCCATTTCCGTGTGGTTGCAGAGGACGGAGACGAACTGGGCCCGGTCGAACTGGGGGAACAGTTCGCGTGCGTAGGTTTCCCAGATGTCGAGGACGAAGTTCATTTGGCCGCGGTGATTGAGTTCCACAGTGAAGAGTTGCGAGTCGTAGTTGCCCGCGCATCCTTCGTAGGGGTCGCCGTTGTTGACCAGGACGATTTCGTCAATGTTGCGACCGACGCTGCGGTGCCGGTCGATGGCCGCTTGGAAGTTCTCCAGCCCGTCGAGGAGGCGCTGTTCGGTGGCTTTGACTCCGCCGCCTTCGCCTTTGCCGCCTTGGATGTCGGCAAGGTTCAGGGTCGCTGCGATTGCGGGGCCTAGGCCAGTTCCGGGTATACGGCGGGGGAGTCTGTATGACTGGAGGCGCTTGCGGGCTTCGGCGATGTCCGAGTCACTCAGTCCGGCTTGTGCGCGCCGTTTGAACCGTGCCCGGTACGAGTAGAGCTGCACGACGTCCCGGGTGCCGTCGTCAAGGGCTTTGGACTGCTGCCAGGTGGAGCAGCGCACTGTGTCGTCAACGATGTCAAACGATGCCGGGTCAAGGTTGAACCGTTCAAAGATCTGGGTCCAGTCGGTGACGGGCTCTTCGGTTTGCACGTCGATGAACTCGCCGCCGTCGCTGGTGACGTCAGCTTTCCCGGTGAGGGTGGGGGCCTGCTGCTTCGGTGCCGCCGGCGCCTTGACTGCATCCCCCGCATCCCCGCAGGTGCATTGCCCGGCCCGGTGCCGGTTGATGGTGGACTTCCCGATCCCGGCGAGCAGGCCGGCTTCGCGGGAGGTCAGTTCTTCCCATGCGGTGAGGGATGACCCGGCGGCGGCAACATACTTGCAGGCTGGCACGGGCACCGCCTCTCCTTTTGGGCAGCAAAAAGGGCCGAAGCATCACCGCTCCGGCCCTTTCGCCACTTCTACGTATGAACCAAGTTAGTCGCCAGTTTCGGATTTGTCAACACCGGGAGTGTGCGGGTTTCGTGCTGCGGGCATCAAGCCTTATGAACCGACGCTTTGACATCCCGATCTGGATGCGCGCTGACCGCTCGCAGCGCCGCGTCATAAGCACCGCGCCACGTTGCCGACTCACCGCCACCTACGGGCGCCCACCATGTTCCGTCCGGCGCTACATGCCATAACCCAAACCGCCACATACTTATACCCCCCACTCCGGCCGATAATCCGGGTGCGAGGCGTATACGGCGGCGAGGTGGCCGAGTGCGATCTCCAAGCCAATCTCACGGGCGACGGACAGGTCGGCATCTTGAGCGGTGAATACGACCGCATCGCACTCAGCCTGATACTCCCGGACAATCGCCCGTTTCGCGGCGCACTCGTCAAGGATGCGGGCGTTCATCCTGGTCAGCGTTGGGGTTGTGCCCCACAGCAGTTCCCGGTTAGCGTCGAACTCATCCTCTTCGATCCGCGCTTCCAGAAACTCGGTGATGGTCACCATGGCAGCCACTCTCCAAGGCGGTTGGTGTACCTGGGGGCGGCGCCGTGTCCGTTGTAGCGGCGTTCGTGGAGTGCCGTTAGTATGCCCTGTGGCTTGCCGCCGACTTCGGCCTCGTAGATACTGAGGCAGTCCGCATAGAAGTCCTCGTTCGGGATCACTTCTAGCGCTCCGGCTTTCGCTGCCTCTATTGTCTCGGCGACTAGGAGCAGTTCCGATTCTTCGTGAGACGTCTCGCCAACCAGCAGATAAACCTTCATGCGTCGAGTTCTTCCAGTCGTTCGGGTGTGATGGTCGTTGTTCTCACTTCAGCACCGCCCGCAGCAGCGCCCCGAGTATCCCGCCAGTGCGCCGGTAGACCTGCTTCCGGATGATGCGCTTCCCCACGGCTTCGGGGCCCTTGCGGAGCGCCCTGCCGTCAGCGGAGAGCCTGGCCGCATGGAACAGGATGGACGTTAGGGAGCGAGTCACGGTGTCTCTTCTTTCACGTAGCCGGCGAGTCGTTCCCGGATGATGTCGGACAGGGTTTCCCCGCGCTCGGCGGCGACGGCCAGGGCCGCGTGCCACAGCTCGTCGGGGATGCGGACCGTGCGGCGGGTTGTCGCCGTCATCGGGTCAGCCTGTAGGGGTTGGTTGGCGGGTCCATGTTTTCGTCATCCCATGTCCACGCCTTGTACGCCTCGATAGCCTCGTCCCACACTCCCGCAAGCATGTGCGGGGCTGCGGCTTCGAGGATTGTGCGAACTCGTGCCATGGCTTCGGCGCGGTCGTCTTCGGATGCGTCCTCCCATGGAACCCCGTATCGCCCGTCTTCGATGAGGACCCGTGCGCCGCTCTCTACCGCTTCGTAGCTGGTCACTTTGTGTCCTCCAACAGTTCGATGGTGCGTTGCGCGGAATCAAGCCGCGCCCGCGTGGCCTGGTTTGGTACCCGCTCCCACTGTTCCTGGTAGTAGGGGAGTGCGGCCCTCGCTAGTGCGAGGGCTTCCGCCCTTGTCGTCATGCGGCGAGCGTGACGGTTGAGCCGGCGGGGAGGGCGGTGACGTTGAAGCCTTTGCCCATGTGCCCGATCTTGTAGAGGTCCGGGTTGCCGAAGTTGTCAACGGTGAGTACCTCTACGGCCTTCTTGCGGCCTTCGATGAGGATCATCATTCCGGCTTCGAGTTTTTCTACCTTGATCATTTTCTTGCCTTCCCTAGCGGCTTGTTCCGTTGTACTAAGCCTAGGCTGTCATGACAGCAAAGTCAACACTTCCAGCACGAAAAATAACCACTGCCACTATTCCCCGGCAATGGCTATTTGACAGCCTCAACTATTCAGCTCCGGCCACTCCTGCGGCTGCTTCAGATAGCCGATGGTGGACGCCATGCGCATAAGGTCCTCGAATTGCCATGTCATGAAGCGGGCCGCTGGTTCGCCGTCGACGTAGTAGGTGACGATGTCGCTGGTGTGGTGGACTTCGAGGGCGTGCGTGTGGTGCTCCTCGGCTCCCCAGAACCCCTCAGTGGTGAAGGGCCTGCCCTCCCTGCTTTCAGTTCCCACCGAGCTCTCTAAGCGTCTCCGGCACAACTACCCCCACGAGCGCGGTCTGTTCCGGCGTCAGGTCCAGCCGGCCAAGGACGCGCTGCATGGCGGTGACGAAGAGCTGGGCTGTCTGCTCGTCCAGCTTGAGCTTTCGTTCTTCAAATCCGGATTTGATCAAAATTTCGAGGAACTTCCCGGTTTGCGCCATGGCGGCCATGTAAAGCTTTACCTCACCACGAATCTGCTCGCCGCCCTTATCGTTCTCATAGCGGATCTCACTTAGTGCGTTGACCCGCTGCCCGAGAGCTTCCATAGTGTGCTCCGCAGAAGCCGCCAGCCTGGATAGGGTCTCCAGTGGGTCGGCAACGCCTTCGACACCATACGCGGCGATGACTGCCTGCGGGTCAGCTTCGTACAGTTCGGCGACGATGCGGCGGTTCTCCCGTTCCTGCGCGGCACGCTTGGTGCGTTCTGCCGCGCCGCCGTGCCGGTAACACACTGTTGCGCCCGGGTCGATCCTCGTGTGCATGCACGGCTCACCAGCGCGGGTATGCGCCGAGCACCACGGATGCTCCTTACCGCACTTCGGGCAGGGTTCTTCGGTGTCGCTCACTGCGTGCACCGGCCATTCGGATGCAGGGTTTCCTTGAACTTTTCGAAGTCGAGCCGTAGTTGCGCGTCGGCCAGGAGTCGGCGCGCCTTGCGCCGTGCGCCACGATGGGTCCATGCCTTGCCCCACATCATTTGCCGCGGGAGCCAGCCGCCACCACGATCCTGGGATACTTCGATCTCGTAGGTCCCGTACTCGTTCCTTGTGATCTCGGCTTTCAGTTCCCCTCTCACTGCTCCACCACGTCCCGTGCCTGCCTGTCGTGCACGTCGAGTTCCGCCAGTGTCGCCGCGTCAATCGTGCCGACGTGGGCGGCTCGGCGTCTCAGCCAGGACTCGTTGCGCTCATGGGCGGCCTCGACAAGCCCCCGCTCAATGGCCACCTGATGCTGAGCATCCTCAAGTTTCTTGAGCGCGTGATGGTAGTTGACGAGCGCGTTGATGTAGGCCTGGCCGGACTCTTCGACGCTGCGGGTCAGGTCGCTCACTTCGCGCCCGCCTTGTACCGGTCATCGAATCCGCGCTGTTCCTCCATGAAGGTCAGCAGGGCGAGGGCGTGGAACGCGACAGAGGCCATGTGCGGCAGGTCCATCTCGGCGTCATTGTCTTCGCCGTTCCAGAACTGGGTGGCGTGCCGCTGTAGGGCGGCGTAGGACTTGGACCATTCGTAGCCCTTGCGCCAGTTGTGCGCGGCGTACTTGGCCGCTCCCCGGCCATACAGGGCAGCCACCTTCGACAGCGCACCTACCGGGATCAGGTCGTATCGTTCCGGCTTGGTGCCCTTCTCCCCACCCGTGGTGGACGTGGTGCGTACTTCGCCGAAGATCTTTGCGCGTGCCTGATTTGGGGAGAGTTCACCACGAGTGACCTTCTCGATAATGTCAGCATGGGTCGGCTTGATTGTCCCGGAGGGCTTGTGTGGTGGTACGAGCGTCACGGTAGGGCCGCCCTTGCTGAAGTCCGCAAGCTCACCAACAGGCAGGCCCAGTGCGTGGGCGAGAGCTATCTCGGCGGCGACGCCGGAGGACTTCTTCCACCCGGGCAGGAGCGCCACGGCTTCGGCGTAGAGGCTGATGTACTCAGTGTCAGCGCGGAGCGCTTCCCGTAGGCTGAATCCCTCGTTGGCGAGGTCCTCATGCCCGGTCATGCCATGCGTGCTGAATCCTGCGGAGCGGTCACGGTCGGCGGGATTGAACACGTCATGCCCTAGCGCTTCCAGTGTCGCCGCGCCAGCGTCAAACGCGGGGAAGTTGAATTCTTTGATGCCGCGCATAGGGCCGGCGAGGTAGATTCTCATTTGGTGCCTGCTTTCACTGTGGGTTTGTGGAGGTGTCGTAGCGGGTTTTCCCCGTCGAATCCGTACTCCATGACGTGTTGCCACCAGAACTGGAAGCGGGGCCGTTCGACCGGGTCAAGGCGGGGCGTGTAGTCGTGCAGCAGGTGCGCGCCGAGTTCGGCGGGGGCGTCGTCGTGGTGCAGGGTCGCGTTGATGACCCGCTCCACCGTGCGCGCCACAATCCACTCCCGGTACGTCGGGTCAATCACATACCCGTACCGGTCCCGCTCCCACAGCATCCAGACGTGGCGGCGGAGTTCCACGTACCTCAAGGCTAGTCATCTCCGTCGTGGACAAGCTCACCGTCGGTGCCCGGGCTGGCTGCTAGCCCGGCCGTGTAGCGGACGCGTGCATCTTCGACTATTTCCGCCGTCTGTGCTGGCGTGCTTGGATACGGTCCAAGTAGATCGATTCGGCTAGCGAGCCACCAGATCATGCCGTACATTTCCTCGATGGTCTCGTAGGCGTCGCCCAGGTTCTCCACCATCCGGGGCAGGTCGTCCGGGTTGAGTAGCTTGCCGGTGCGCTCGTCTACCGCATGGTTGTAGCTGCCCGCCATTACCCCGCCCTCCCGTGCGGGTTGTCCTTGGCCATCACGTCGCCGAACTGCTTGAGTCCCAGCCATGCCAGGGCGTGACGCAGGCCAGCCTCCCACGCGGCTGCCTCCGCTTCCTTGAGTTCATTGGGACTCAGCACCTTGACCGCGATAGTAACCGGTGCCATCATCGCCACGTCTTGCCCCCAATCGCCATACCAATGAGCGCGGCGACGAAAAACAGGAGCGCCACGCAAGCGGGTATCCACAACGGCGCGGTCACCCACCACCACGACCAGTCGATGACGTGCGTGAGCTTCAGGACTAAGAACACGAGGAACAGTAACCCCGCGAAACCAAAACCACCACTTGATTCGTTCACTTCTGACCTGCCCAGTCGCACGTTACTCCGCCGTTGCCGAATGCAACGCACATGACTTTATGCCCATCGGGAAGCTGGACCCAGCCGCCAGCGTTGGAGTAGGCGCCACCGAGGGTGCCATTGGGTTTCGTCTCCGCGCTATTGCAGGCAGATAGCCCCAGTGTTGCGGCTATGCCAATGGTGATGATGCCTACTGTTTTACGTCGCTTACTCATGCGCAGTCCCGTTCTTCGAGCGTGGTTTCGAGCCGGTAGATTTCCTTGACGGCGGCGGCCTTGTTGGGGCCAAGGTCGGCGTAGGAGTCTTCGCCGAACCATTCGTCGGCGAGCTCATCGAGACGACGCGTCCGGGCCGCTTCGGCGGCCTTCGCGGCCGCGTCCGCTTCCGCCTTGGCCTTGGCTTCCTCGTAGGCTTTCGCTTTCTCTTCCCGCTCCAGGAACTGCGCGATGGCGAGCCATGCGGTGGCGCGTTTGCGGGCCTCACTAGAAGTGTCTTCACCTGGCAGTGCGAGACCATTAGGAACGCCGTCCACCCGGTAGATTCGGGCAAAGCCTTCCATGCGCGAGGTCACCTTCGGCAGGTCCTCCTTGGCGGTAAGGATGTACGCGGACTCGACGGCGTTGGAGACGTCCCTGAGCGTGGCGGTGATCTCAATGCCGTTATAGCCGGCGTAGTTGACGTAGCCCGCTTGGACGCGCTCAAGGATCGTCCGCTGCAGGTGGGGCAGGCTCTTGGCTATGTCGCACCGTGGCGAGTATACGTAGGGGAGTGTCATGCGGGGGTGTCCTGTTCTGTGTTCCATGGGGTGAGTTTCTGTCCGGCGTTGTAGAGGGTGACGAGTCGGGCGACGTGGGCGACGATGTAGGTGGGTCTGTTGCGGTCCCCGGTCCCGTGCGGGTGGAGGTAGCCGCGGGACACCCATTTACCGAGCCGCCTGGTGTCCAGGGCGATGCCTTTGACGGCGAACGATCTGGTCATGACGGTGATGGTTTGCGCTACCTTGTCGGCGTGGGTGAGGGCTTCGAGCGTTCTGGCTTTGGCGTCCCACACGGTCCCGCAGGTCCGGCACGTTGCCGCGTCCGTCCCTTCGATGCCCCAGAGTGTTTCGGTGCATTCGACGCCCTCAACCACGGCGTAGCAGGGCCCGATGTAGGTAGTGTCGGGGGCGATGTCGATGGTCCGGCGGATGTTGTTGACCGCCCCGACAATCTCGGAGTAGGCGTCCGGGGCGGCGTCATGGCGGGAGAGCCAGTGGACGTGGTGCATGAGCCATGCGCTGATCGACTGCGACGTGTCCCGGCAGGTGAGTGGCACGCCGCGTTCTTCGGAGACGAGCCGCGCCCAGCCGACAAGGACCGCCTTCAACTCGGATGCGGCCCTCGACGCGCCAAGGTCGTAGGGGAGGGGTTTGTCGTCGCGGGGGTGGTTGCCGCGGGCGGGGCGTTTCTTCGACTGCCGGGCGAGGGCCGTGTCCAGGTCCTCCAGCAGCGCATCAATGTCCCCGAGCGCCCGATCCAGCGTTTCAGTGCAGCCGGGGCAGATGGTGGCGTTGTTGCTCAGGGGCCGGCCGTCGACGGGGCAGGTCACAGGCGCACCTCTTCGCGATACTCCCCGGATAAGCGGTCCCTCTCGGCGCGCTTTAGTGCACGCTGCGCAGCGAACCTCGCGCCCCATAGTGTGCATCGGACCATGCCATACATGCGCTTACCGTCCTCATAGAGCACGATGTCGTACATGTATCCGGGCTTGTGTGTGATGACTACGTGCACGCTATTCGTCCCCCGACCCATACCCGGCCGCGATTAGTATTTTGGCTACATGCATAGCGTGCACTTCGTAGTAATCCGTTGACCCATTGACGTGCCACCTCACCGCCCCGCAGAGGCAGGTGTAGTAGTCACAGTCCTCCGGGCCGATGTTCTCGCCCCAAGTTGTCCAATCTGCGGTGTGTTCTTCGATGACTTTGGCCAGCCTGTTGGATTTTTGTGCGCCGGGTGCGGAGGTTTTCACTTGGTGGCCTCTGGTTCCCATAGGACCGTCGCGGGGAGGAAGTCGGCGGGGCCCTTGTCTATGTATCCTCCAGCCGCTAGGTACCACATGTGTCCCGACTTTTGCCATGCCTCACCTTCACGGTCAAGGATCACGGTTCCGTCCGAGAATGCATCAGCATCCTCTATGGTTGCCGTGGTGACCTGCCTAGGCTTCCGGTATCCGGCGGCGAGAATCCGCTCTACGGCCTTCGTCGTAGTCCGTCCCAGAATCAACTGGAATAGTTCGTCGCGTTCGGCGTTGCTCATTCGTCCCCCAAAGCATCTAAAAAGTCCTCGAGCCTGATGCGTGCGCTCAGGTTCCCGATGGGTTGTGCGTGGCAGCGGCACCCGTACTGGCGTGCGCACACCTGCAAGGCTGATGTGTAGCAGCAGCCCCGTTTGCAGCGGCGCGACTCAGGGACCGTCCTCATTTGATCAGCCCCGGAGCGACGTGCCCTAGTATGCGCATTGGCTCCATGCTCATCAGGTTCCAACACAAAAGGGCCGACGGGTGAGACGCTGCAACCTGACGACGGTTAGGGCGTAGAACGCCAAATTTCACTCGACCCTGGATGAATACAATGTCGCACCCAGTAGCTGCTGCCTTCTGGAATATCCGAGTGTCGGTGTGCGCCGGAATTAATAACACGACCCGGCTTCCCGCATCTGCTGCTTGCATACAGCGCTCGACCCAGCGTTCCCTCGCTTTACCGTAGGGAGGATTGACGAATATGGTCTGGGCATCCCAAGGCATTTCAGCGCCATCAAGGGGGGGCGCGTAAAACCTTTCAGCGCGCACGGGGTTGTCTGGGTCAGTACAGGGGTCTAGTTCTATGGACCCCCCAAGTGCCTCTTTTATCGGGTCGAGGACGTAGGCAGGCGTGAATTGCGTTTGATTTGGATGCGCCTCGGAACGATAACGAAGTTCATTGTTGAACCTGTGTGCCGCTACAGACCTACTCATGGGTTCTCCCTTAGTCGATACGCAATCCGTTTAAATAAGCCGGCGTGGTGCCACACCCGAAAGCCGGTGCCTTCTTCCTCCTTGGCCCATATCTGCCGGCATTCTGGGCATCGCCACGTAGAGTTCTGCCCGGCATTGGAACCGACCATGCATCTGCATTGGGACTCAGGGACCGTCCTCACGACGCGGGAATGCTGACTGTTCCTGAGATGGAACCGTCGGCCGCCATGTCCTCATAGGTCACGTCGTAATAGGTCACGTCGTATGGTCCGGAGGCGTCTGTGGCTTTGTGTAGCTGCTGCCCGGCGATGGTGCTGGCGATGTCCAGTGCCGCGTCGCGTCCTACCAGTGCGATGGTTTCGGCGGTAGCGCGGAAACCATAGGAGCGTGCTTCATGGATGGGTGTTGTGGAGGTGGTCATGACGGTGTCGCTGCCGAACATTTTGAATTGGTGCTGCGTGGGGTTGCTCATACCACATATTCTATCAGTGCCGACACGCGTTATTGGTGTTACGGGCACTTTTTTAGTGCCCGCCCGTATCATCCAAACCGAGCAGATCGGACGCCTGGGTGTTGGGTCTTTTCACGGTGCGCGGCGGGACTGGTTTCGGGAGCCCTTCGCGGAGTGTGTGGACGAGCTCGGCTTTGTCAAACCTCCCGTTCCCCCATTGCACGTCGATGAGTTGGATCGCTTTCAGGATCGCCATCTCAGCCTCAGTCATCGCGCTCTCCTCACAGCATCAGCTATCGGCCTTGCCCTGCTTACCCACCAGTCGCGGGTTTCCTGATCCACAAGCGGCCACACGGACGCATCAACGCCGGGGTGCTCGATCAGGTACAGGGCGCGGCCGGCGTCCACGTACGGGTCACGGCGGTAGTTCGTGGGCTGCACGCTGCGGCTCATGGCTGATCTTCGCTGACTTTGCTGAGCCGGTGGGAGATGGCTTCCACCGTGCGCTTCGTCGCCATGGGTCCGCAGTCGGGGCACCCAAGGCAGTCAGCACATTCGCCCACACGCGGGTCCGGGGCTGTCACGCGAGTCCCAGCCTTGCCGCGATCATTTCGCGCAGTTCGGGCGTAGGCTGTCCGCCTGCTGCCCATGCGATGAGGTTGGCGGTGCGCTGCTCATAGGCAAGGGCGAGGGTCGCCGCAGCTTCAGGGCTGTTCCGTCGATCCCCGAGCGCATCCAGCGCGTACTGAAAGTGGTCATTCCCGTTCATATCCGGCCGCCCTTGGCATAGTCGATGAAGCAGGTACTCGAACAAAAGTCGAGCTTCGTGCCGTCGTTCTCGGTGGACGTGATCTTGATGTCGCCGCTGATGGCTTCGTCGCAGAAGTCGCAGACGAGTTTCGTGCTCATGGTGTTTTCCTAGGCTTTATGGGTTGGTGGACTTGGAGGCGACCGAAGTACTCGATACGGGTAGGGGACGGGGACGCGTCGGTCACGACGCGGCCCCGAATATGTCTAAGACCTCTTGGCTCATGCGTTTGGCGATCATTTCGCAGTACGCCTCTGACTTCTCGATTCCGATGGATTTCACGCCCGCGTCTTTGGCGGCTCGTAGCGTGGTCCCGGAGCCGGCGAACGGGTCCAGAATAAGTTTCGGCGCGGTGGTCTCGATGGCGAGCGCAGGGATGCCGATGGGGAAGGGGGCCGGGTGCTTATTGTCTGAGTCCTGGTTGATCCGCCAAACGTCCCCGGCGCCCGCCGCGCCCTTGGACTTCAGCCTGAACTTCTCCTTTGCCAGAACCATGATCCATTCATGGGTTGGGACATAGGCGGTGGGGTTGTAGTTCATCCCTCCAGCACGAGCCCAGATGATGATCTGCCTCATCGGTAGGTTCGGGTTCAGTTCCAGCGGGAGCCATACCTGGGTGCCTGCGAGGCGCGGCTTGTGGTTGTAGTAGATCGCACCCTTGTCAGATAGCGAGCCCCAGCAGGCGTTGAGTATGGAGTGCTGCCATTCGACGTACTCCGTCCACGGCATAGAGTCTTCGTGATCGGTGTATGCGATCCCACCCTTGCCATCGGAGCCGGACCACTTTCCGCCGCCGCCTTTTGATTGGCCGTTAGTCCAATGCCCAAGGGGTTCCCAGGGCATTACCTTCAGGTTGTAAGGCGGGGACGTAACGATGAGATCGACGCCAGAGATGGAGGGAAGGACATCCAGCGAGTCGCCGTGGTATAGCGTCACCGACTCGTCTTGGTAGTAGACGCTCATTTGCCGGTCTCCTTGGTGGTGAGGATGCTTTCCCGGAGTGCCGGGTCCATGGTGCGGAGCTTCTGAATGAGGCGGGTATCCGTGGCGGGCAGGCCGAACGTCTCAGTGCCGGCGGTTCTGACGGGAGGGAACATTGCTACTCCTCGATTTCCAGTGAGCCGGTCACGAGGATCGATTGTTCGCTACTCTCGTCTACCCATTCAATGCGCAGATCGATGACAGCTTCCGGGCTGGTGAGGCCGGATGACATCGCCGTTCCCGATTCCTTGGCCATAAGTTGCGCCGCGACATTGTGACGGACCACATCGAGGGCTGCTTCGCGGCCGATGATGTCGATGACATCCTTCGTTGCGCTTCCGGAAAATCTGATGGTTGCCATTGCTACTCCTAAAAACTGGTGTCGGTGGCGTGTGTTGCGTGTTTCAAGTATCGCAGAACAGTGGACAGATGGATAGGGTTTGCACGGCGTGTCGCGGGCGTGTCGCATGGGGTTAGTGCTGACCTACATGCGAACGATCCTCAACAAGACGGCTGGTTCACCTTTACCCCCATGCCGCATATCCGGCCCCACCACATGCACATGATCGTCATCCACCAACAACCCCGAATCCACCACGCCATCCAGGACCGCCTTCACAGTCGGCCACAGATTGTTCGGGTCATACCTCCCAGCCCTCGCCTTCGTGAACCACGCGGTAACGTGCACGGGCCCATCGAACGGCTCCCAATCCGGCCCCACGGACAACAGCCCGGCCGCCCGCCACTGCTTCGTGAGCTTCGCCTCCGCCTGCCGGTGAAGCCTCTGGTTGGAGTTGATCCACCCGCACGGGGCGGGGATCGTGAACTGGACTGTCCTGGTCATGTGGTGCTCCTGCTGTTTGGTCTTCGTGCTGAAAGTACGTTCTTTGGGTGCTGCTTACCGTCTGAAATCGATCAGAATGGGTTGGACGGGTTCGCGCCCGTCCAGAAATTTCTAGGGCCTTAGATCGGCTTCTAGCCGTTCCGCCAGTGAGACTTCGAGTGCGTCCGCGATCCCGGTTGGCGGCTCCCAATGCTTCCCGACATGCGACTCGGGTCTTAGCCCCGCCTTCACGTCCGCCCAGCAGGACCGGCATGTGCCGCCATCCTGGCCTACATGGTCGGGGCACGCTTCCGGTTTAGGGAGCCTTGGTTTCGCCTTCGCCGGCCAGTGGGTCTGAATCTGGTAGATCCTGCCCGGAGTCTGGGTGTCGGGGTCAAGCGCTGCAGTGACGGCCGCGGAGAGGACTTCCCCGAATGCCGCCGGGTGGTCTGCGTTGCGTTCCAGGACCTTCCGCGTCCCGTCGATGCCCCATGCGGGTCTGATCTCGTGGAGTACGTGGGCGATCATGGTGGCCTGCTTCTCGGTGATCAAAACTTTTCCTTTCATCCATCCAGCCGTTGCGGTCGCCTCGCGTTACTTAGGTGACGATTGGATGGAACTTTTTCATCCCTGTTTTAAAAGCTTTTGAAGATAAAAGGTTGGTTACTCACCTAGGTGAGTAAAGGCTTTTATAGGTGATAGGTAACAGAGCTATGGGTTTGCTATTGATTCGCTATAGCATTTGCTATCCGTTTTGCTATGCCTATGCCGCCGCGCAGTGCTCGCAGTCTGGTTCCTTGATGCCGCGGTTCTCATGCCACCGAATATGCAGCCCGTATGTGGCGGAGTCCTTTTTATCCTTGGAGCGCTTCTCAATCTCTTCCCGTGACCACTGGTGTTCCAGGTAGTCGTGGATGTAGTAGCGCCCGTCGGGCTGCAACTCCAGAACGGGGCCCGAACCTGCAATGAGTTCGGTGGTGAGTTCCTTGAAGATCTTGGGGCCCCGCTCTTTTGCTTTCGCCGCGGACACGAGGCCGTCGGATCGGTGCCTGTTGCACCAGCCGGTGAGGCGCAGCCAGTGGACTTTCGCGGTGTCCGACATGGCCTCGATTTTCGGGTGATCCATCGCGTCGTCATGCACGGCAATGTAGGATCTACCGTCCTTCTTTCGTGTCATCGCCCGTCAGAAGTTCCCGTCAGCGACTTGGAAGACGGTCAGGCCGATGGCGCGCCACATTTGGACTACCTGATTTCTGTCATCAAAAACTCCGGCGACGTTGTAGCGGCCGCGGATGTGGATGTTGAACAGTTCGTGCTTGACGGTTGAGTCTTTGCGCTTGTCGCCCAGCGGGCGCATGTGGAGTTCGTCGGCGTAGAGGCCGTGATCTTTGAGCCATCGGGCCGTAACATAGCGGTGCTGTTCGTCGCGGCCGGACATGTAGATCACGCGGTGGTAGTTCTGCAGCTTGTGAATGACGTCAACGACCTTCCGATTGGGCGTGTCGAGGTGGGCCTTGGACCCGTCATAGATATCGCGGTCGCCTTTGATGGCGACGGTCCCGTCGATGTCCACGAGGTAGACGGCTTCGAGGCTGGGCGTCGGCTCCCATGGCTGCCACTCTTCGCTGGCGGGGGCGTCCGCGGCGGGGTGGGGGAGCTTGCCTTTGGCGATGTACTTGGCGTGCATGGTTTCGATGACGCCGTCCGGGACGCGGGCGTCTTCGGGGCGGGCGGCGTTGCGTTCGAGGCAGGTGGAGAGCGGGACGTTGGTCAGGTCCTTGACGGTGAACTCTGCCCCGGTGACGGCTGCGAGGGTTGCCCATTGGCGGGCTGTGCGCTGGCGGAGGTTGGTGTCGTCCACGACGACGTCGAGGCCGCTGTGGAGGAAGGTCCGGACGAGATCCGCCGCCGTTTTGGTGATGGTCGCTTCGGTGTCCTGCGTGGCGGATTGGGCGTTGATGTGGATCATGCGGCGGAGGGAGTCGCGGTTGACTCTCCTGCGCGTGGCGGGGGATTCGGTGACCCACTGTTCCGCCCAGGTGGTTTTTCCAGACCCGGGCAGGCCGCGGGTGATGACAAGTTCAGGCATTGGTGAGGTCCTTCGTTTCGTAGGTGGGATAGACCTGTTTCCATGCCCAGTCGCTAATGTCGCGGCCGTCGAGGAGTTGGAAGAGTGCAGGCCGGGCGGAGGGGTAGCTGGCGGTGGCGATTGCGTATTCTTTGCGCTCGAAGCCTTCGGGGAGGGAGTCCAGGATTGCGCTGTGGGCTGCGTGGGCGCCGGCGACGTGGGCGTCAAAGCTGTCCTCAAGGCTGGTGGCGACGTCGGTTGCCCAGCGGTGGAACTCGTCGGGCAGGCCGTCGATGAGCAGGTCGAGGGTTTTGCCGGTGGAGAGCTGTTCCCAGATGGTGCGTTCGTTCCAGCCGGTGACGATCCGGTGAAGCGCGACGTAGTCGTCTTGCTTGATCTTGACCCTGACGTCGGACGTGCGGAAGTGGACGACGTAGCCTTCGGCGTTCTTGCGTAGGGGTGCGGTGAGGGCTTCGGCGTATGTGTTGAACGGGAAGACGTCGGCGCGGTCGCCGGGCCATTCGAGGTCCCATGGAGTGAGTGTTGCGCCGGTTTCGATGTTCACGCCGCCGAGCAGGATGAGCCCTTCGTAGTCGCCGTAGTCGAGGACGATCCGGTTGGAGGGGTAGACGATTTCGAAGAGTGCAGTGATGCCTGCGGGGGGTTCCCAGTCTGGGTACTGTGCGAGCATCGCGGCCGCCTTGACTGCCTGTTCGCTGGTGAATGAGCCGCGGGTGGCTACGGCGAGCCCTTCGGAGGTGGGGTAGATGATGCCGAGGGAGCCGTCCAGCTTGTCGGTGACGGTGACAGGCTCGTTAGGGGAGAAGGGCTGGCTTGCGGATTCGCCGTGATTGAAGAATTTCGGGAAGGGGCGGGCGATGATGTCGCCGGTTTCGCGGTTGATGATGAGGCCGCGGCATGCGCGGGTGACGGGGTTCCATGCCTTCTGGAACTGGGCGAGTTCGGTGTAGTTGAAGAGCCGGAGCGGTTCGGTCGGGTGGTCGTTGACGCGGACGCGCTTGGCGTCGATCTCTTCCTGGAGTGCTTCGGCGCTGAAAAGGTCTGTGATTCTCATGCGGTTCTCCTGATGGCGTGGTTGGTTTTGCGGGTGAGGAATCCGATGGACCCTGCTTCGCGGTAGGTCCAGCCTTGGCCGGGGAAGTTTTTGCGGAGGGTTTCGCGGGCGAGTCCGGTGGTGCGGTGGACTTCGGTTTGGGATGCGCCGTCGGCGAAGAGTTCTGCGGAGCGGTTGAGTTCGGCCTGCGTGGCGGGGGACTTCCTCATGACGCTCTCCTGTCGTGGTTGGGGAGGGTGGCTGCCATCCATGCGTTGAGGGCGACTTTGAGTTCCCCGGCGGCGTCCTGGACTTGGATTTCGATGGCGTCGAGGTTGCGGCGGGTGGCTTGGATGTCGCCGCGGTGCCGGATGGCGTCGGAGTGTTCGCGTTGTGCGCGGCGGTGGCGGGTGTCCCAGGCGTCTTTGATGGCGCGGGCTTCGTCGTACCGGTTGCGGAGGATCTGCGCTTCCGTGATGGGGACCCTCCTGACCGGGAGCTTCGTGACACTCATTTCTTCTCCTGAGTGGTAGGGATGCCGATGAGTGCGGCGAGGATGTGTTCAGCAAGCAGCGGCGGGACGGCGTTTCCGATCTGGAGGAACTGCTTCGTCTTCGTCCCGCACCACACAAACGGCCGCTCATAGGTTTGGAGGGTTCCGGCCTCATCCAGTGCGATCTTCCGCGCAGTATCGGCGCACTTGATCAGCCACTGGTCAGACTTACTTGTGAGTGTGTGGGCGGGGCGGTTGAACGGGTCAAGCTCGTGACTGCCGTTACGATCATCTTCTTTGGGCTTGCCCATGCTGGTGCGCACTACGGTCGCCGGGTAGGACTGCAATGCGGCGGCTTCGTCGGTGGTCATATTCCGTTCGCCGTCCCATTTGTTCCGGTCGGCTTTGCTTGTGAGCGTCGGCGCTGGCTGGTCGGCGGAACGTTCCCCACGGTTTGACGCATCACCGCCAGTGCCGTAGTTCGAACGGAGCATCCCCGGATATGACTGGAGGACTGCCGCTTGCTCGACTGTCACCGGCACGAATCCGCCGTCACGTTTGGCGGCTCGTAGTCCCAGGTGGTCGCCGACGTTTGCGCTTGCGAAGCCCACCGATGCGGAGTCGTGCCCGAATGCGATGGTTGCGGCGGGCTCGGTCATGGGTCTGCGTGCGGAGTGCTTTTGCACGCCGTGGCAGATTGTCCGGTCGGCGTCTCCCCATCCGAGGGCTTCGGCCATGCTGACCCACTTTTTGACGCCGGGGTCGAGCTTCTCCGGGGTGCGGGAGTAGTAGCGGGAATGCGTCGGCGTTGGCAGGTGGACGGATCCGCCGCGGCGGGCAACGAGGATGGCGCGTTTCCGGGTCTGCGGGACGCCATACTGCTCAGCGTTGAGTATCTCGGTCTTTACCTCGTACCCCCATTCACGCATGACTTCGGCGCACGCCTCCCAGACGGGCAGGACGGTGGGAACCTGCTCCATGGCCACGAGGCGGGGCCGGTCACGCCAGATGTAGGCGAGCGGGGTGAGGACCAGTGCGGTGCGCGGATCATGCTTTTCCCCGAATGCGCGGAGGGCATCGGCGTCCTTGTAGGCGTGGAGATCGATGGCTTCCAAGACTTCATTGAGCGCGGCACGCCCGGCACCCTTGCCTGCCAGGCTGAACGTCTGGCAGGGCGGGGACGCGATTAGCAGCCCGTAGGGGCCGTACTGGTCCAGGTGCTGTTCTGCGGTGAGGGTGATGCCATCCCACACGTCGTGGTAGATCGTTTCCATGCCGTTGGCTGCGCGGGTGGCGACTGCTTCGGGCATGATCTCGACACCGGATTCTTTGATACCCAGGCGCTGGCAGGCGACTCCCCAGCCGGTGCCGGCGAACAGGTCCAGGGCTTTGATGTGTGCTCTTGACTGGTTCATGCGCCTACCTTGATGCCGTGTTTTTGGATGATGGTGTCGGGGATGAGTCGGGCTTTGCTGAGGCCCTTGTCATGCCGGTAGCGCCTCATGTAGGTGGCGATGGCTTTCTTGCATCTGGGGCAGGTGTCGGTGCCGTCCCGGAGGTGGCGGCGGTATCCTGCGGGGGTGCCGCAGGAGGAGTAGATGGAGAGGGTTTTGGTCACGCCATCACGTCCACGGGGGTGTGTCCTGCGAGGTGGTGGGCTTCGGTCAAGTCTTTGGTCCAGCCGGACGCGCCTGACGGGTTGAGCCAGAAGTACTCGCCCGTATGCGTTTTGGATTCGAAGACGAGCGGGCGTCTGCCGTGGCTGGTGCGAACATGGGCGAGGGCCTGGTCGTACGTGTCAAAGGATCGTTTGCCGCGGGGCCGGTAGATGAAGCGTGGGGGCGTCACAAACCATTTGGGTTGGCCGGTGATGATGTCGGTCCCCGGCTCGATCCGCCACTTGTTCGGGTTTCTCATGCGTGTCTCCTGTTGGTAGGAACGTGCAACATGGTTGGGTAAAAAATAGGGGCCTAGAAGGGCGGGGCTGTTGGGTCATTGCTCCATCCCGTGTTTGCTGGTTCCGCCCATGGGTCGCCGCCGCGTGGCTGCGAGTACCCGCTGGATGGTGCGTCGTTGGCGGCGTAGGCCTGGCCGTGGAAGGTGAGGTCCTTGCCGATGGACTCGACGCGGATCTCTTCGGCGGTCTTCTTGTTGCCTTCCTTGTCCACGTATTCGCGGATGGTGATTTCGCCGTAGACGATAACGTTGTCACCCTTTTTGAGGAGGTTAACAATATTCTCGGCGCGGGTCAGCTTGCCCTGGTTCCATGCGGCGCACCGCCAGAACTTGGTGAGCTGATCAACCCACTGGTTGGTGTTCTTATCGAACTTGGAGGCCTGCGAGGCGACGGTGAAGTTCGCCACGCCACTGCCGGACGGCGTGAACCTGAGCTCTCCATCAGCGGTCAGCCTGCCCCGGATAGTCAAAGTTGTTTCCTGGCTCATGTGGTTGCTGCTTTCTTTGGTGGGACTCTTGCTGTGAGGTGTCGGCTGCCGCATTGGCAGAGGTAGATGCGGAGTGGTTTGCCGCTCTTTTTGGATCGGTGGAGTGCGTTGGGTATGGCTTCGTCGTTGTCGGTGTAGGCGCGTTTTTCGGGTGTCGGGCAGTTGGCCCGGGGTGTGCGCCGCGCCTTCCGTAACGCTTTCTGTCGAGCCGTGCGGGTCACACTAGGCGCCTTGCTGGGCGAACCATGCGGCGTCGGCGTCGGTGCGTTCGCCTTCGTCCACGAGTTCGCCGGTGACGGTGTTCGCGGCGGGGTCGGGTTCGGGGTGGTGCTGGCGCGGCGAGACGACGCCTTCAGGCTTGGGTTCGGCGGCGGGCTTGACGGGTTCGTTGGCGACGTCGCGGACGGCGCGGACCTGTTCGCGGATGTATTCGGCGGATGTGGGTACCCACTTGGCGAGGTCGTGCGCGGCGGTCTTCAGGACCATGGCGGCCTCATCGGTGGTCCACGGGCTGTTCTTGCCGGAGGATGCGCTGGCGCTGGCGGCCTTGGCGCGGTCGATGCGGGCCTTGTCCACGACGACAACCTTGGACACGGCGCCGTCTTTCATGATGGCGTAGGCGTAGGAGCCGATGATCTTGCCGCGGTCCCCGCTGAACCAGTCAACCTCATGGAGGGGCTTGGTCATGGTGCCGGGGTTCCATGAGAACTTGTCGTTCTGGTAGACATTCTCCACAATGACGGAGGACACGGCGCCGGCGCGGTACATGAGCTCCACTTCGCCCTGGTAGCCGACGACGCCGAGGACCTTGCCTGCCTTGGGCGTCAGGTAGTACTCGTCGGTCCCGGGCATGAGGCCGAGCTGTGCGGCTTCGGAGAGCGCCACGATGAGGGAACCGGGGTCCTGGTTTGCGCACTTGAGCAAGAAGTCGTTCTTGCGGAGCGCGGACAGGGAGGACGTGAGCCAGCCAACGCCTTTGTCCTGCAGGTGGGAGGGGAGGGCGGCGAGGAGTTCGCCCTTGTATGCGCCGATGGTTTGGCGGGCCTGTTCGATTGCTGTGCTCATGCTGCTGCGCTCTCTTCCGGGATGGTGGGGAGGTTTTTGGATGCTACGAGGTAGGGTGTTCCGCCTTTGCGGGACTGGCGGGTGAAGACGCTTTTGCCGTTCCACTTGATGTAGTGGGCTTGGCCGGCGAGGTTGGCGATGTAGGTTTTGGCGCCTTGTTCGATTTCTTCGGCGGCTTTGCGGGCATTCACTGCGGTGAGGTAGCGGATGGCGTCTTCGTCGTCGAGCTCGTAGGTGTCGTCTTCGATGCCAGGGTTGAGTTCCTTGATGGCCGCGTAGGTGGCTGCGTGGCCGTCGAGGGGGTCGAGGCTTGGGCGCTTGCCCTGTTCGAGGGAGTCCATGAACGTGGTTACTTCGGCGAGCATGAGGGAAACGTATTCGGCGTCGTAGTCGATGATGTACTCGGCAAAGTCAAGGAATGACTTGATGACGGCGAGGCGGACGCGGCGCATGCCCGTGGTGAACATCTGCCACATGGCCTGGTCTTTGTAGCCGGGCGGGATCTGGTCGGTGAGCGGTTCGCCCCATTCCCCGTCAAGGGTTGAGGATTTCGCTTCGAAGAGTTCGGTCCCGTCCGGCGTGTGGATGATCCCGTCGGGGGTGGATGCCGCCCATGGGATTTCCTTGTGGACCCACATGCCGGTTTCGGTGACCTGCCATTCGGGGTGCTGGTCGCGGAACCATGCGCGGACGGCTGGTTCGAGGTAGTGGCCGCGGCGTTTGATGTCGTCGTCGGCTTCGGGTTGGATCTGACCCGCCATCTTGAGCCAGAGGGAGAGGTAGGAGTCGTAGGTGGAGTGCTTCATGATGGCGGAGACTTTGCTGGCTGTCATGTAGGTCATCCACTGCGCGGACCCTGGCTGCACTTCGGGGAGTGACCGGTCTTCAAAGGTGACGCTCATCTTCTGGCCTCCTGCTTCTGCTGCCATGCGGCGAGTCGTGCGGTGGATGGGTTTGCGTGGCCGTAGGCGGTGGGCTGCTCCTGTGGTGCGCCGTCGGTGTCGCAGGTGCAGTCGGTGCAGGTGTGGTGGCCTTGGTCGCAGATGGCGGCTCCGCGGCAGTAGCAGCTAGTCGCCATTGCGGGCCTCTTTGAACTTCTCGTAGGCCTCGTCGTTGCCGTCGTCTTCGGCGTGGAGTTCAGCGTTGTGGTTGGCCGCCCATTCCTCGGCGTCGTCTTCGTTCTCGAAGGGGCCTGATGCGGTGGGGCATTCGGTGCAGATCGCTTCATAGAGGATTTCCTCTTGGACTGTCGCGCTCATCTTCTGCCGGCTTTGGTAGTGTGGGTGTTGAACATTGGAGCCTTCTTCCGGTGTTCGTTGAGCGGTAGGGTTGCAGCCCTGCCGCTCTTTGTTTGTGTGTACAGGGAACACTCTACATGTCCGTAATGACAAAAACGAGTGTTTGAGGCACGAATCCGGAAAGTTTTTTTCAGGCTTCGAGAAGCGATAGTCCGGGGCGGTGGAGCTCCCATGGGTTGATGCCTTCGGCGGGGATTCCGCGGACTCTCCTGTCTTCGGTGAACCGGGCGAGCGACATGCGTGCGGCCGTGATTTGCTCCTCGGTCATGGGGGCGCGGTTGCTGATGCCCCTGGGTGCCAGTGCCGGGTCGACGGGGATGGCCCTGGTTTTCCCGTTCCGTGCCCGCCAGCAGGTCATGCAAGCCCCGTCCGCGGTCACTGCTGACAGGAAGCCTTCGGGGAGTGCGGGCCGGGACTTCCCGGCGTCCTTCCGGTCCCGGAACCGCCAGAATGTCGCCCGCCCGCAGCCGGGGCAGATCGCCTTCATGCGTTCACCGGGCCGAGGATCTCATGCGCTTCGTTCGCGGTGGTGATCGCGCCGCAACTTCCGCAGATGACGGTGAGGGCCGCCCGGATGGTGTTCACCATTTTCTGACATGCAGCGAACGCATGAGATGGAGGCTGGCAGGGGTGGATTGCCCGAATGTAGTGGGTCGCCGGGCCGTCGTCGTGGAACAGCTTCGTCACCGTGTGCTGCGAGTGCTCGCACGGTACGGCGTCCATTTCCCCGACGAGCGCTGCGACGTCGATGTCTGTTGCGGTGCTCATGGCGCCACCATGAGGAGGGCGACGAATGCGGTGGCTGCAGCGGGCAGGAGGATCAGGGCGGTGATGGCGGAGAGGATGCCCATGACGAGCTCCCCGCGTTTGGTGAGGCGGATGGGTTGCTGGCTCATTTCGCGGCCTCCTGTGCTGCGAGTTCTTTGGCGTCGTGGATGGCGGCGCGGGGCTGACGGAAGTTTTCGGGCGTCTCGGGGATGGCTTCGATGGCGGCGAGGACGGTTCTTGCGGGTGATGGTCATTTCGACTCCTGGTGTTCGATGGCGCTTTCGCCCGTGATGCGGGCTATCTGGTTGAGTGCTTCGGTCTGGCTGATGCGGCCCCGGTAGTAGTCCTCAAGGGCGGCGTTGATGGCTTCCATGGCTTCGTGGTCGGTCATGCCGTGATGGCCTTTTGGTATCGGCTTCGAATGTCCGACTGCATCTCGATAAGCGTTTCGATGATGAGTTCGACAGCTCGCGGGTCGAGTAAGATCTCGTGATCGCCGGGGCCGCGCTTCCGGTCCCACGTGTCCAGCGCGATGCATTCATCCTCGAAGTAGAGGGCCAGGCCTTGCTCGCGTTCATGGTCGACGTATTCGAACCGGGCCATCACGCCGCCCGTCCTTCCTGGATTGCTTTGAATGCGCCCACTGACAGGACTTCGGTGACGTTGTCGTGGAGGGTGTTGGCGAGTTCGTCGCGGAGGTCGGCTTGGTTGTTGTAGCGGGTGTCGATGCGGTGGTGGGTGCCGGCGTCGACTGACTGGATTTCTTCGAGGGTGGTGAGCAGTTCGCGGAGGTCGCCCATGGCCTTAGCGCTGATGTCGGTGCCGAGTTCGTTGTCGAGGTACTTGGCCAACCGTTCGGCGCGCTCGTCCCATTCGTGGCCGGGTTCGTCCCATGGGGTGTCTTCGGTGAACTGGCGGCACTGGGAGAGGATGACGGCGCGGGCGTGGCGTTCGGTGGTTTTGCGGATGGACATTAGGCGGCCCAGCTTTCGGTGGCGTTGGTTGCGCGGTGGGTTCCCCATCCCGGGAGGATGCGGTGTCCGTTGGTGAGGTACTGGATCGCGTCCTTGCGGTCCTGCTCACGGTTCCGGGGGCCGGCGTGTGAACCGTTGGCGGGTTCGATGTGGGGGAGGCCTTGGCTGTTCATCGCGTTCTCCTTGTGCGGCGCGTGGTGCGCGTTGTGGTGGGTGGTGCTGCTTCGGATGTGGTGAGGATGGTGTTGAGGTGGTTCTCGGTGAAGCGGATGGTGCGGGGCCCGAACTTGAGGTAGGGCCAGGTGCCTTCGCGGGCGTTGGTGCGGATGGTGGCGGGTTTGAGTTGGAGGATTTCGGCTAGCTGGGTGACGGTGTAGGTCCGCGGTTCGGTCATTTGCGGGCGAGGTGCGCGACTTGCCGGATGGCGAGGATGCGGAACTGGATGATCTTCGCGGCTTCTTCGAGGGTGATTTCGCGGTGCTTGGCTTTCATCCAGTCGGCGGGGCCTGTGGTTTGGTTCTTGCCTGCCCGGTCGGTGATGCGGCGCCTGACGGGCCAGCCGGTGGAGTGCTGCGGGAGTCGGGTCTTAGCGCTGGTGGTGGATGACATGGTGTTCCTTCGGGATGAGGGAGGTGACGGCGGTTCTTGTTTCGGCGGCGGTGAGGTCGGCGTCGATGATGGCGTGGACTGCGTGGCGGAGGGCTTCAAGGTAGGTCACGCGCTACAGCCCTGCCAGGTGTAGGAGCTGCCGCCGCGGCGGGAGGGGCGGGCTGAGGGGCGGTAGTCGACTTTGCGGATGATGCGGGCGCGGGCTGCCTGCCCGAACAGGTTCCCCCACATGGCAGAACGGGGAGGCAGGGGGACGCCGTGGGCGATGAGGGTGTCGGAGTTGATCGGCCGGCCGTCTTGGGCGGCGAGTTCGGTGAGGACTGCGAGGGCCTGGGCGGTCCAGTCGGGGGCGGTCGGGTCTTCGAGGACTGCAGCGCGGGTCATGCCGCGACCTCGTAACCTGCGCTGCGGAGGGCTTCGGTGTGGTCAAGAGTGCCCTTGGTAGAGCCGGGCAGTTCGCCCCAGTCGGCAATTTCGCCATCCTCGTCAGCCGGGAAGATGTACGTCTCGGTGGATTCCCATAAGCGGAGTCCGAAGCCGGGGAACCGGGCCGCGATGTCGACAGCCGAGACTACGACGTATTCGTTGTCGCAGAGTGGCGGGTCCATTCGGTAGAGGGTTGCGTTGCCCTGCATGTTGCGGATTTGGCGGATCGGGGTTGCTGTGCTCATTTCTACTTGCTCGCTTTCTTGGGTACGTCGCGGGTGACGGTGATGAGTTTCGGGGTGAAGAGGGCGTTCGCCGGAAGGTTGAACAGTTCGGCGATGGCGAGTGCCACGTCGTGGTTGACGGTGTTGCGGTGGCCGGAGCGGAGGTGGCCGATGGTGGATTTGTTGATGCTGGCTTTGGACCGCTTGCGGATGAGGACGAGTTGGACGGCTTCGGTGAGGGTGCGGACGGTGTATTCGTTGGCTTTCATGAGCTGGGCGAACATGTCGGCGTTACTGAGTTTGATGTCGAGCCTCTCGGTGGTGGTGCGCATTTGGATCTCCTGTTGCCGTTCGTGGTCGATGGTCCGTGCAACAGGTCAGGTGGAGACCTAGTCCCTTGTCTGTTGCGCGATACATCGAACATACACGTTTGTAATCGGTCCTGTCTACAGTTTAGTTAGTAAAGTCGTTGGATTTGCCTAGGAACTTGGGGACGCGCGGTAATCACAGCCATGTCATTTGTAGACACTGGCCGTAAAATGTCCATTGACACATGCAACAGTGAACGGAAGATTGAGGTCATGGCAGCTATCCCGAAGGCTTGGCAGGAACTGATGGACCAACAAGGCATCAGTTCCATCCGGCAACTCGCAAAGGTCGCAGACCTTCCTGACCACAGCGCTATCAACCGCGTGATCATGAAGGGCACCAGCACCAGCGAGGAGAACATGATCAAGGTCGCACGGGCCCTAAAGGTCTCCGTCGAGGAGTTGTACCGGATCACCTCCGGGGTAGCTGCCAGGCCGCTGACGATGCCCGCGGGAACCGAGAAACTTTCGGAGCGTCAAAAGAACGCAGTGGCGGAGATAATACGCACGATGATCGAGGAGAAGGAATATGTCGAAATGTTTGTGGACAAGAAGACTGGGGACCCGGCCGAATCTGTTCAGGAGAAGATCCCGGCGCGGGCGATGAGCGCCCAGGAGCAGCATGAATTGGCGGCGCGCCGTCGTCTTTTCCCCGGCGAGTCGGACAGGCGCGCCGGTGGTGGTGAGAAACCGCGCTGAACCTTCGGGAAACCTGCGCGTAGCCGTGTCTACAAGTGGGCATAACTGGTGTTGTAGGCATTAAAGACGCTGGAGTAACATTCCTGTAACGCGGCCCTGCTGGGGGGCTGGTAGTGGGAATCTTGGGGCGTGTGCCGTGCGTGGTGTTGTGTTGGAAGAGATGCCTGATGGCATGCTGGGTTATTACGACCATGGCACTGGAAACATCTACGTTGACGAGAGACTGGACCGGCACGCCAGACAGCTCACGGTCACGCATGAGCGGTTCCATAAGCTCCTGAAGCATCAGCCCTGCGGGACTCCCGGCTTGCGGGTCGCGCGTGAGATGCAGGTGGAGCGGATGACGGCAGAGTATTTCATCTCGTTCCGGGCGCTGCTGGATGCGTACAAGGCGTGCAGCGATATCGCGGCAGGGGCGAGA
Source organism: Arthrobacter liuii (assembly GCF_014639275.1). Lineage (GTDB taxonomy): Bacteria > Actinomycetota > Actinomycetes > Actinomycetales > Micrococcaceae > Arthrobacter > Arthrobacter liuii. The sequence continues at coordinate 67,451 of NZ_BMFW01000005.1, forward strand.
ATATTGAATGTTGATGTTGAGCTGGTCTACGCGAGGATCAACAACCTCTCCAGGCTTGAGCGGACGATCCTGGAGGTGTGTGCGATGCGTTGCATCGGCGTCCAGCTTTCGAGGACGCACCCTGACGGCGCGCTCGTGCCGTAGGTGATTGACCGTCCCCGGTGGGGGCGGCGTAAAAATGGGAGTAGGGAAATGAAACGGCTGCTTTGGGTTCCTCTGATTGTGCTGGGAGTGGCCGGCTTGGTGGTTGTTCCGTGACGGGTCCGACGCTGGCGCTGCTGATTCAGCAGGCGAAGGGCCGCCGCGTGGCGAAGGGTCACAAGGAAAGGTCCTTCCGCGAATTGAAGGACACTGCCGACGCGGCGGGCCACCATTCGACGCTTTCGTCGTGGCAGCAGTGGGCGATGCTCGATTATGAGCGGAAGCTGATGCCGGACCCTGCCACGATTAGGGCGTTCGCTGCGGGGCTTGAGGTTTCGGAGACGGAGGTGGTCTTGGCGGCTGCCCGTCAGCTTGGCCTGGACGTGGGCGAGGGTAACGACGCTGACCTCGTCCTCCCGGGTGCCGGGCATCTTCCCCCGGAGGATCGGAACGTGCTGGCGACCCTCGCGGCGGTGCTGGTGGCGAAGGGTGGAGCCGGGCGTGGGTGATGTTTCAGAGTCAGTCGATTCCGGTTGTTGCGTGTTGCGTTCAACAGCAGGTTCCGTCCGGAGAAGATGTCATCACGGATGACATTCGGGCTTTGTTGCGTGTTGTATAAAACACGCAACACCTACTAAAGACTAGTGACTGTGATGACTGATCCCAGTAGATATAAGGGTCTTTGGGGGGTTCAATTCCCCCCATCTCCACCCTCTGACGAGTCGAGACATCCTTTACGGATGAGTCGAGTCATTGTTGACACCCCGGTCTTCGGACCGGGGTGTTTTTCTTTTTCCTCCGACTGCAAAAAGCCCGGGGCCTAAGTCCTCTAGTCCGGCGGCCCCGCAAGCCGTTACGTTCGACCGTATGCACAACGACCCGCCGCAGCCGCCCACTGAGGTCCTGGATACCGGAACGTGCTGGGACCTCCTTCGAGGGGTGTCCGTCGGCCACCTGGCGGTGCTCGTGAATGGATATCCGGAAGTCTTTCCAGTCAATTACAAGGTCGACCAGCAGAGCGTGGTGTTCCGCACCGGTGAAGGTACCAAGCTGCGGGCAGCCGGGGGACCCCTCGCCGTCGCGCTTGAAGCAGACGGCCACGACGACGCCAAAGCGTGGAGCGTCCTCGTCAGGGGCAAAGCCGTCATCCTGGAGCCCTCGGAGGAATTGTTGGCAGGCCCCGGACTCACCCTGTTTCCTTGGGAGGCCGGTAAAAAGGACCACTACGTCCGGATCGTTCCCACCTCGGTAACCGGGAGGCGCTTCACCATCACGTCGCCGCTGACCTGGTGGGACCATGTGGGGCACGCTGCTCCTGTTGACTCCGCATAGACCGTGACCACCGCGGCGGGCCCAAGGGCCCTGTCCGGAACGCCCGCTTGCTGGTACCACTGACCCTATGATTGCGTCGCCCACCGCCGCTGCCGCCAAGCCACCATTCGACGCCGTCATTTTCGACCTGGACGGCGTGGTCACCAACACAGCCCTTGTCCACCAGGCAGCGTGGAAAGACGCGTTCGAGCGGATCCTCCATGACCCGCGGGTTCCAACCGAAGCCAACCGTGCGCCGCTCAGCAGGGCGGATTATCTCAGCTGTATCGACGGGATGCCGCGGGAAGAAGGGGTGGTGCGGTTCCTGGCAGCCAGGGGAGTGCACATCGATAAGGGGCAGGCGACGGATGAGCCCGGAGACTGGACGGGGTTCGGGCTGGGTGCCTGGAAGCAGGAACTTTTCCTGCAACACCTCCGGCAGGACGGTGTCCAAAGCTACCCCGGGACATTGGAGTTGCTGCAACGGCTTGCCGGCGCGTCAGTGCCAACCGCCGTGGTCACCTCCAGCCGGAACGCAGCGCTCGTCCTGCAGGCAGCGGGCATCCAGGGTCTCTTCAGGGTAGTGATGGACGGAACGACGGCGGACGGGCTGGGCTTGCGCGGAAAGCCGGCGCCGGACGTCTTTCTGGCGGCCGCGTCGAGGCTGGGCGTCGCTCCTTCACATGCCGTGGTGATCGAGGATTCGGCGGCAGGGGTTGAGGCCGGGCGGCGCGGCGGCTTCGGCCTGGTGGTGGGAATCGACCGCACCGGCAACCGCCGGCAGCTGGAAGCCGCCGGCGCCGGCACAGTCCTCAACGACGTGGGGGAGCTAGACCTGGGACAGGTCATCGGCAACCCCTGGCACCTGGTGTATGAAGGATCAGACGCCGTACACGAGGGGCACCGGGAAGCCCTGACCACCCTGGGCAACGGCTACATGGGCGTGAGGGGAGCGGCGCCCGAGGGCGGTCCGTTCAGCTACGCGGGCATGTACCTGGCCGGCGTCTACAACCGTGTCAGGGTGAAGGCCGCCGACGAGCTGCTGTTGGAAGAACATATGGTCAATGCACCTGACTGCCTGCCGCTTGATCTCCGCTTGGCCGGCGGTCAGTGGTGGTCGGAAGGCGGAATGACCGCGGTCCGTGAGCGGAGGGTCCTGGACCTCAAAAGGGCGGTGTTGGAGCGGAGGCTGCTGCTGGAGGGCGCGGACCGCCGTCGCCTGGAGGTGGTGCAGACCCGCTTCACGTCAATGGCCGAGCCCCACTTGCTGGTCCTGGAGACGGTTATCACGGCACTGGGCTGGAGCGGCGCGCTGGAGGTCCGCAGCGGGGTCAATGCCGGGGTCCGCAATGCGAACCTGCCAGAACGTGCCCAAGGCTCCGACGTCCACCTGGCCGACAGGACGGCCCCGCCTTGCTCCGGCCCGGGGCTGCCCCTGGACCAGACCTCCGTCGTCGAAGTGGAAACCACCCAAAGCCGCATACGCATCGCCGCAGCCTACCGAACCTACGTCTCGCAGGAGGCGGTGGGAATTGAGGACGGCAGGAAGGGCTCCCTCCACTTCCGCAGCCTTCTGCTTACCCTTGATGCCGGTACCGCGCTGCGGATCACCAAGACGGTGGCGGTGGTGACGTCCCGTGACCGTGCCATTTCCTCCCCGGAGATGGGTGCCCGTGCGGTGCTGGAACGTACGGGCGGGGACTTCGATGCGCTGCTGGCGGCGCACGAGGAAGCGTGGCGGCGCGAGCTCCGCCCGTTCCTGGTGGAGATCGACGCCCCGGTCCAGGTGCGCCTGGTCCTGAACCTGCACATCTTCCATCTGCTGCAGACGTTGACGCACCACACGGCCGAACTGGATGCGGGCGTCACCGCACGTGGACTGCACGGCGAGGGCTACCGCGGCCACGTCTTCTGGGACGAGCTTTTCGTCCTGCCGGTGCTGACCTCGAGGACGCCCGACATCGCCCGCTCTGTGCTCGATTACCGGTGGCGGCGGCTTCCTGCGGCCCGGCATGCCGCAGCCGTGGAGGGGCTGGCCGGGGCAAAATTCCCGTGGCAAAGCGGCAGCGACGGGACCGAGGAAACACCGAAATGGTTGTACAACGACAGGTCTGGCAGATGGGTCAAGGACTTCTCGCATCTGCAGATCCACTCAGGCCTGGCCGTCGCCTTCAACGCCTGGCAGTACTTCCAGGCCACCGGGAACAAGATCTGGCTCCTCCAAAAGGGCGCCGAACTGGTCATCGAGGTGGCCCGATTCTTCCGCTCCCTGGCGGAGTACGACCAGCAGGGTGGCCGGTACCACCTGCGGGGCGTGGTGGGACCGGATGAGTACCACACAGGCTATCCCGGCCACGACAAACCGGGGCTGGACGACAACGCCTACACCAACGTCATGGCCGCATGGGTTTGCTTCCAGGCATCCAGCATCATGTCCTTCCTGCACGGCAGCGAGCGTGCCGGACTCATGGAACGCCTTGGCGTGACCGAAGAGGAAACAGCGGCGTGGGCGCACATGGGGACCGCGATGTACGTCCCCTTTCACAGCGACGGCGTCATCAGCCAGTTCGAGGGCTACGGGAAGTTGAAGGAACTGGACTGGGAGCATTACCGGGACACGTACGGCGACATTGAACGGCTGGACCTGATCCTGGAAGCCGAAGACGACGCAACCAACTGCTACAAGCTGGCAAAGCAGGCGGACGTCCTGATGCTCCCATACCTCCTGGGGCACGAAGGGCTCGGTACCATCCTGCAGCGGCTGCAGTACGAATTCACGCAGGAACAACTCAACCGGACCATCGAGTACTACCTGGCCAGGACGGCCCACGGGTCCACGCTGAGCCGGGTTGCGCATGCGTCTGTCCTTGCCGGCGTCGACGCGGACCGGGCGTGGGACAGCTTTCGGGAAGCCCTCGACGCCGACCTTGACGACACCCAGCACGGCACCACGCGCGCGGGTATCCATTTGGGCGCGATGGGCGGAACCATCGACGTGGTCCAGCGCAGTTTCGCCGGGCTCCGGTTCAGCGGGGACACCATCCTGTTCGCTCCCAGCCTGCCTATTGGGCTCCGCGCCGTTGCATTCGAGGTCCTGTACCGGGGACACCGGCTACGGGTCAATCTCAAGGACGGCCGCATGAGCATTGCCTCTGCACCCGGCGACGCCGGTCCGATCAAGGTGCGCATGCTTGGCACCGACGTGGTCCTTCCTCCCGGCCGGACCCGGCATTTCCCGCTCCCTGCGCGCACCCCAGGGGCGGCGGCGTCGTGAGGCGGTTGGGGATCCTCACCAGCGGCGGTGACTGCCCGGGGGTCAATGCGGTCATCCGGGGAGCGGTGTTGGGCGGGGACGTTGCACACGGTTACGAATTCCTGGGGTTCAAGGACGGCTGGCGGGGCGTCCTGGAGCAGGACGTTGTTCCCCTGCCCCGGACGGGTGTCCGTGGTATTTCCCGCTTGGGTGGAACCATCCTGGGCACGTCCCGGACCAACCCGCTGGTAGGGAAGGGAATCGAGGGTGTACGCGCCTCCGTCCGGCGCAACGGCCTGGAGGGCCTAATAGCCATCGGGGGAGAGGGAACGCTGGCGGCCGCCCGGGAACTATGTGGACAGGGCATCAATGTGGTGGGGGTGCCCAAAACCATCGACAATGACCTCGGCGCCACGGACTATACCTTTGGCTTCGATTCGGCCGTCCAGACTGCCACTGAAGCCATAGACCGCCTGCGCACTACTGGCGAATCGCACCACCGATGCATGGTGGCCGAAGTCATGGGCCGCAACGCAGGCTGGATAGCACTGCATTCGGGAATGGCCTCCGGCGCGCATGCCATCCTGATACCCGAGCATCCCGTTTCCTTGGAACAAATTTGCGCATGGGTGGTCTCCGCCCGTGACCGGGGCAGGGCGCCCCTTGTCGTGGTGGCCGAAGCCTTCGCGCCCGAGGGCTATGCGGCCCCCTATGCACCCCGTGGCCTGGATACTTTCGGCCGGCCGCGGCTGGGAGGCATCGGGCTGCTGCTTGAGGGAGAGCTGCAGATAAGGACCGGCATCGAAACCCGTGCCACCGTCCTGGGCCACATCCAGCGTGGCGGCGAACCCACCGCCTTCGACCGTGTCCTTGCCACGAGGTTGGGCCTGGCCGCCGTCGAATCCGCGGCAGCAGGCAGGTGGGGCACCATGGTGTCCCTGCGCGGCACGGACATCGTGAATGTCGGCCTGGAGCAAGCCTTGGGAGAGTTGAAGGTAGTGCCGGAGGCGCGGTACCAGGAGGCGTCCGTCCTGTTCGGCTGAGGCGGCACTCGCAGGGACGGGGCAGGGAACTACCCGGCGGCCTGCTCCGGCCGGACCCGCAGGACTGCCGAACCCGTTATCCGGTCGGCGGCCAGGTCTTCCAGGGCCTCGTCCGCAGCCTCGAACGGGTACACCGTTGTGCTGAGGGCCAGGGAAAGCCTGGCGGCGATAGTGAGGAACTCGCGCCCGTCAGCCCGCGTATTTGCCGTCACGCTCCGCACCTGGCGTTCGAAAAAGAGTTCCTTGCCGTAATCCAGGGCCGGAATGCCGCTCAGGTGGATTCCGGCGATGGCCAGGGTTCCGCCGCGCTCCAGGGCCCGCAGCGCAACTGGGACAAGGTCACCCACCGGTGCGAACAGAATGGCGGAGTCAAGTGGTACCGGCGGATCACCGTACGCGTCCCCCGCATACTCCGCTCCCAACTCCAGTGCGAGCGACCTCGCACTTTCAGAACGGGTCATGACAAACACGGAGGCGCCCTGCTTGAGAGCGAGCTGGGCAGTGATATGGGCCGAGCTGCCAAAGCCATAGATGCCCAGGCGCCCACCTGCGGGAAGGGCGGCGCGCTTCAGTGCGCGGTACCCGATGATGCCCGAACACAGCAATGGCGCGGCCTGCTCGTCGGTGAAGACGGAAGGCACCGGGTAGGCAACATCTTCCGCGACGGTCAACTTCTCGGCATAGCCGCCATCCTTGTCCCAACCGGTGAAGACTGGGGACAAGCACAGATTCTCGTCGCCGCGGCGGCAATAGTCGCACCTGCCGCATACGCCCCCGACCCATGCCACGCCGACCCTGTCGCCGGTCCTGAAACGGGAGCAGTCAGCCCCCGTTTCAATGACCACGCCGACTGCCTCGTGCCCGGGAACCACTTGCGGATGGTGCGGCGCCAGGTCTCCTTCAGCGAGATGGAGATCGGTGCGGCAAACACCGCACACGGTTACTTCAACCAGGAGTTCGTTTGCGGCCGGCCGGGGACTGGCGCGCCGTCCCTGAACCAGCGGACGGGTGGATATGGGGCCAGGCTCGTCCACCCACCAGGCGCGCACGGTGCCTCCTGCCCGGGAATGCCTACTCGAAGCCGGCTCGGGTTGCGTCGTCCAGCGGGGTCTGCCACAGAAGCGGTGCCGTCATCGTGAAGCGGCGCCCGGTTACCGACTCCGGAGTGATGCGGATGAAGTGCTCATGCCCCACGCCCTGCCACGGAAACAGTGCCCGACGGATGTCCTCCAGGTCAGGGCCGGTGGGAACTGTTTCAACTGCCTTGCCTTTGACCACGACGCTCCACGCCAGGCCGAACTGGGTACTGACCGCATCTGCTTCCAGGGCCACGGTGGCGTCCGATTCAATGGCCTGCTGCTTGGTGCCGCTGCCGGTCCGAAAGACCAGTGTCTGGCCGTCCACCTTGTAATTAACCGGAAAGACGTCGGGATGGCCATCGGCGATGACCGCCAGACGCCCCACCCCGGTTTGGGCGAGGAGTGTCCAGCACTCTTCCGCATCAAGGACTTCGGGTACAGGTACGTTCGTGTTGTCAGTCATAGGCCACAGCGTAGGCAACTGTCCTGCTTCCGGAAAGGGCATAAAGGCCCGCCATGAATGAAGGACCAATGGCACTGGGTGCCCACCAGGGGCAATGGGACGCTGTGGAGACGCCCGGACCTGAACATCCCACGAAAGGTGGGCCATGCTGACCCATGCAAGGATCAACCGGCTGCTCTGGGCTGTTGCCGGACTGCTGGCGCTCGCTGCCGCTTCCACCGGGGTGTGGCGACCGGAGATCTACGAGCACGTGGTGGCCAGGGACCTGATCCCCGGCGCATTCTCGCAGGACCTCCTTTCAGTGGCGGCCGGGCTTGGTTTGCTGTACCTCTCATACGCCGCCACGCTGTACAGGACGCGGCACCAGATCGTGGCGCTCGGGCTGCTTGGGTACCTGTTTTACGCGTACGGAATCTACGTCATTGAGCGGACCTACAACGGCCTGTACCTGATCTATATGGCGGTCTTCGCCGTTTCGTTTTGGGGGATTGCCCTGGCCGGAGCCACCATGGACCGCAACTCACCATCGGCCTCCCTCCCAACGGCACCCAGGTTGGCTTCGGCTTCCGGCGCCATCCTTCAGCCGCTGATCTTCTATCCCCTCTGGATCGGAATGCTCCTGCCGTTGATGCGGACCGGTGAGCAAATCGATTCCCTCTACTCAGTCTTCATCCTGGACCTTTGCTTCATCATGCCCGGGTTCCTGGTCCTGTCCCTCCTGACGTACCGGAACCACCGCGCGGGGCTGCTGCTCCTGCCGGCCCTGCACGTCCTGGGCTTCACGCTCATGTTCTCCCTGGCGGTGGGTGAATTGGTCAAGCCCCTGTTTGGGGCAGCGCCGAGCCTGGCCGCCCTTCTACCGGCACTTGCGCTCTCGGGGCTGTTCCTTGTGCTGGGAATCCTCCATTTGGCCAGGCTCCGGACCACACCCCCGCAGGAAGGTCCGGGTGTTCCGCGGTCCGCGAATCCAGGGTCCGCGCAGGCCCGTCGGCAAACCATGCACACCCCGCCTTCACAGTAAGGAAAACCCACATGAAAGCCCTCGTTTATGGCGGACCCGGCGAGAAGTCCTGGACCGACGTCCCGGACCCCCGCATCCAGCAACCCGGCGACGCCATCGTCAAAGTCGATACCACCACGATCTGCGGCACGGACCTCCATATCCTCAAAGGTGACGTGCCCGCCGTCGAAAAGGGCAGGATCCTCGGCCACGAGGGAGTGGGAACCATCGTGGAAACCGGCCCTTCCGTGGCCGGCCTGAAAGTGAACGACCGCGTCATCATCTCCTGCCTCAAATCCTGCGGCCACTGTGCCAACTGCAAGGCCGGCCTCTACTCACACTGCCTGGGCGGGGAGGGCCAGGAAGGCACGGGGTGGATCTTCGGCCACCTGATCGACGGAACCCAGGCCGAGTACGTCCGGGTGCCCTACGCCGAAAACTCGCTGCACCTGTTGCCTGCCGGCGTCAGCGACGAACAGGCCGTCATGCTTTCGGACATCCTCCCCACCGGATTCGAAATCGGCGTCCAGTACGGCCGGGTTAAGCCCGGCGACAGCGTGGCGGTGGTCGGTGCCGGGCCGGTGGGCCTGGCGGCGATCACCACAGCAGGACTGTACGGCGCGGCCACCGTGGTGGCCATCGACCTGGACGCCAACCGCCTTCAAAAAGCAAAGGAGTTCGGGGCTACGGACACAGTCCTCTCCGGCAGTCCTGGCTGGAAGGAACAGGTCATGGCCCTGACCGACGGGCATGGCGTCGATGTGGCCATCGAGGCGGTGGGCGTCCCGGCGACATTCGCCATGTGCACCGACATCGTGCGGCCCGGCGGATCCGTGGCGAACGTGGGAGTCCACGGAAAGCCGGTGGAACTGCACCTCGAGAATCTTTGGATCCAGAACATCAACATCAGCACGGGACTGGTGAATACCAACACGACGCCCATGCTGCTCAAGCTCGTAGCCCAGGGAAAGATCAAAGCGGAAAAATTCGGCACCCACCATTTCGGGTTTGATCAGTTCCTTGACGCCTACGACACCTTCTCACAGGCTGCCGAAACCAGGGCACTCAAGGTCATCCTGAAATCCTGAGCCGCTGAATACTGGAGGGACTGCCTGAGCCCGGAACCAGTTGGCGAAGACCTATAGCCAGTCTGCGGAGAAGTCGATGGGCGGCCACCACCGCGTGCGGGACCTGACCGCGAACCGGCGCCCGGTGATTTCCGTTGGGGTGATGGCCACCAGGTGGTCCTTGATGCCTGCCTCCCACGGTTCCCGGTCGGCGTCGTCATCCGGAAGGGTCATCCGGGTCTCATCGAAGGGTTCCGGTATGCCCTTGGCCACCACGCTCCAGACTTCGGTGGCATACGGGCTAAGCCCGTCCACCTCGAGCGCGGCAACTGCACCGCCGAGCAGGGCGCGAAGCTTGGTGCCCGGCGCCGTACGGAAAACCAGCGTTTCCCCGGCTACGGAGAAATTCACGGGAAATATTTCGGGAATGTCGCCATTGATCACCGCCAGCCGGCCGATATAGGAAGACCGAAGATACCGCCAGCACTCGTCGGGAGGCAATATTTCTGTTTGAGACCCTGCAGGGGAATCGGCCATGATCCGATCCTAAAGCCTGGACAACCGCCGCGCACGGACGGGGAGTGGACGGGACGCAGGGCCAGGACGCTGAAAGAGGAATGTGAGTCCGCATTTCCTGAAAAGATGATCCACCCCCACGCAGGCGGCCACGACGGCCACCGTCAGCACAAGGGGGTAGGCAAGGGCGATGGGCACCGACTTGGCGATGGCCGGCGCAACCGGTGATAAAGGACCGTGGAAGGCCAGGACAAGGAAATCCATAATCGGCGTGTGCAGGAGGTAGATACCAAGGGTGCGCCGGCCGACCCACGACCGCGCCACGGCAATGGGCCGGAACCGGGTAATGGCGCTGATAACGGCTACAAGTGCAATGACAGCCGCCAGCCCCTGCAGCAGGAAGACCACTTGGTCAAATCCGGGATGGACGTCCGGCAGCGCCGTGAGGGCGACGAACACGGGGATAGCCGTACCAAAATAGAGCAACCTCCGGGTCCCCGCTATGCGCAGTAGGGCGTCCTTTCCATAGACTCCCGCGGCGAAGAAGACCGCTAGTTCCGGCACCTTGCCCCACTGGCCGGCCATGGTGTCAAGAAACAGGGCAGTAGCGATGCTCAGGACTGCAAGGACGGCCAGCACCACCGACGGCGGAAGCTTCCTGCATAGGGCCAGCAGCGGCACGTAGACGGCGACGGCGAAAACGAACCAGAGGGGTGTGTCCGGGGCGACGAGCTGCAGGAAGAAGTCCCCCACGGAGGCCACGCGCTGGGGCCGCGGGGACCCGGCCACCACCAGAACGATGCCGAGCAGCGCATAGATAAGCAGCCATAGGGCATACAGGTAATAGTTGCCCAGGCTGGAATTCCAAGCTTTTCCGTTACTGAACCCGCTCCGGACCTTGGAGGCGGCGAGAATGCCCGATACGGCAAGGAGAAGCGGCATCCGCACGGCGCCGAGTGCTATTGCCACCGCGTTCCAAAACGTGAAGGCGACACTGTCTTCATGATCGAAACGAAGGAAGTGCCACAGTCCGACGTGGAAAAGCACCACGGCTACGACACAAAGCCCCCGGGCTCCGTCAATCCATTCAATGCGGGCCTTTGGTTCCGTCTGGGCTTGTGCTGGATCGTGATGTCCCCGTGACATTGCACCAAGCTAGCAGCGCCGGAGAAATGACTTTCGCCACTTGATGGAATATTGAGGAACCCCCTGCTATCCGGGCGTTCACCCTAGGCGTAGCTGCACCGGGACTGGACCTGGGAGCCGCGTCGTTGTTACCCGTAAAGGCGCTTGGAAGGCAGGTAGCCACGGCAGCACCAAAGCGGAGGTGCATCATGGAACAGGCGCGGGAACCCATGCCGGCGGAGGACGAGGACATCCTTGACTCGTATTCGCAGACAGTGATGCGGGTTGCGGCAGCCGTCACGCCCCACGTGGCAGCCATTGAGATGACCACAGAGCGCCGCAACGGACGGGTCAGGGTGGGCGCAGGCTCGGCGGTGCTCTTCACGGAGGACGGCTACCTGCTCACGAACTCGCACGTGGTGGCCGGCACCCGCAAAGGTTTCGCCGTCTTTGGCGACGGCAGCAGGATGGAACTGGAACTGGTGGGTGCCGACCCGCTGTCCGACCTCGCAGTGGTTCACGGTTCACGGCCCAAGGTCCGGCCCGCGCAGTTCGGTGCGGCGGAGTCCCTCCGGGTGGGGCAGTTGGTGATCGCGGTCGGAAATCCCCTGGGACTGGCTGGTTCGGTGACCGCCGGGGTGGTCAGCGGCCTGGGCCGGGCCATTCCGGTCTGGTCCGGCGGGAACAGGCGCGTCATCGAGGATGTCATCCAGACAGACGCTGCCCTGAACCCCGGAAACTCCGGCGGAGCACTGGCGGACACCCACTCCAGGATCGTCGGCATCAACACTGCGGTGGCGGGTGCCGGCCTGGGCCTGGCCATCCCGATCAACGCCACCACCCGGAGGATCATCTCCGCGCTGCTCTCAGACGGGAGGGTGCGCCGCGCCTACCTGGGCCTGGTGAGCACCCCGATGCAACTCAGCCCCAGCGCGGTGATACGCACCGGGCTGCGCTCAGGGCTCCGCGTCGTGGAGGTGCTGCCGGATTCGCCCGCAGACAGGGCAGGCCTGTCTGCGGGGGACATCATCGTCACAGCCGGCGGCCGTCCCGTCAGCAACGCCGAGAGCCTGCAGCGGCTCCTGTTTGCCGACGCCATTGGCCAGTCGCTCGACGTCGCCGTCCTGCGCGACGGCGCCGAACTGCACCTCACCGCCGTACCGGAGGAAATGACGGGTAACGGCACGCCATGATGCCCGACGGCGCCCCGGCACGTGGCGTGGGCACGTCCGGAAGGCTACGGGCGAACCGGAGGCGCTTCCACGTCCGCGATGCCTACGAAACGCGTTCCGACGCCGTCGTACTCGCTGCGGATGCAGCCGGGGCGGACGGCAGGAACATCGGAAGGCGCATGATCTCCGCACACCACATAGGTGAAGTCCGGCCACCATTTCTTGGGCCGCGCCGCTTCCTCGTAGCCGCAGACGGCGCATTCCAGGTGCACCCATACCGGGCGCTTGCCCGTCCGGTTGGCACGTGACTGCACCAGCCAGGGCGGGGGATTGTCCAGGATGCCGCGCAGTTCGGCCTCCGTCATCCATTTCGGCAGGCCGTGGCGCTGTGCCATTTCAAGGGGAACGTCAAGGGTTATTGCTGCGTCGCGTCTGCTGATCATCACCTTCCACGATACGGGAGGCGGCCAAATCGCCACCCGCAGCAGCCCGTTGGGGCGTCAACCCGCCAGCGCAATGCCCGCCGCCGCAGCAGCGAAGCCCAGGCCAAGGTTCACGGCCACGTTCAACGCGGCGGAGCCGAACCGCGCTTCGCTGAGCAGCCGGATGGTGGCGGTGGTCCAGGAGCTGAAGGTGGTGAGCCCGCCGGCAAGGCCGGTGGCAAGGCCCGCCTGCCATTCGGCGCCGAGTCCCAGCCCTGCCGTCAGGCCATGGGCCATGCCGATAATGAAGCAGCCCACCACATTGACCAGCAGCGTGGCCCAGGGCCAGTGCAGCCTCATGCTTCCATCCGTGCGGACGCTGCGGATGCTGCTGTGGTGGGCGAACCAGCTGTCGATGCCGAAGCGCAGGAGCGCGCCGGCGACGCCAAAGATTCCCACCAGGGCTGCTGCGGTCATGGCCGCCCGTCCCGGTTCCGGGAGATCAGCCTGCCGGACCGCCACCCCGCGCCGGCCGCCGCAAGCCCGAGGACCAGCGACAACCCCAGGTAGGCGGCCCACACCGGGTGCTCGCCGGCACGCGCCAGCTGGTCAGAGGCGAAGACGACCGCGGAAAAAGTGGTGAAGGAGCCCAGCAGGCCCGGCCCCAGGGCCGCACGGAGCCAGAAAGCTGTGTGCGGGCGGGCTATCCAGAGCGTGGTGAGTGCCGCCAGGACGAAACTGCCGCTGATGTTGATGGCCAGCGTGGCCCAGGGGATGGAACCGGGCGCATCCGGGAACGCCAGCCCCAGCCCGTACCGGAGTTCGCTGCCGATCAACCCGCCGGCGGCCACGGCCAGCCAGGCGGAGCCCGGAGGCATTGCCACGCTAGGGCGCGCCCAGGACGCAGCCCTGGTGCGGTATGTCACTGGAAACCCATAAGGCTGAGGCGATTTCGTCAGCAAGGTCGTAGTCCCGGGCGCCGCCGAAACTTCCAATCCGCACCATCAGGGCCCCCCCGAACGGCCTCCGTCCCACCACCTCCACTTCCGCGTCGAGGTCGATGTCCTGTGCCGCAAGGTATCGCAGCAACTCGGGGTTGTCGTCGCTGATCCGGGTGATCCTGCCTGCGTGGCCCTGGTCAAGGTGGGCGAGCAGGTGGGCGCTCGGCATCAGCACCTTGCCGTCGGCGGTAGGGATGGGGTCGCCGTGCGGGTCCCTTTTCGGGTCCCCGAGCTTGGCCGCGACGCGTTCGATGAACGTGTCGGACACGGCGTGCTCCAGTTGTTCAGCCTCATCGTGGACTTCGTCCCAGCTGTAACCGAGACGCTGGACAAGGTAGGTCTCGATCAGCCGGTGGCGCCGGACCATTGACAGGGCAAGCCGCAGGCCGGACTCGGTCAGCGTGACGGCGCTGTAGGGCTTGTGGTCCACCAGGCCCTGGTCCTTGAGCTTGCGGACCATCTCCGAAACCGAGGAATTCGCCACTCCCAGCCGCTGTGCCAGCTGCGAGGACGTGATGGGCTTGTCCTGCCATTCCGTGAATGAATAGATGACCTTGACGTAGTCCTCGATCGAGGAGGAGGGCGCGCTGGTCTTCACGACTTCAAGCCTACCGGTTTGGTCCGGGCCGCAGCGTGTGTTGCACCCGTCATGCCTTGGCGGCGCGCCAGGCCAGGGTGAGGTAGGGCAGGTCGAGATCCTGGCCGGGGGCGTAGGCAAGGTGTTCGTGCAGGTACCAGTCCAGGTTCGCCAGGACTTTGGCCCGCGTCGCCTCACCGGCCCGCAAGTAGTAGCTGCGCGACTTGGCCAGTTCCACCAGATCGGTAGTGGTCACCTTGTCCAGCCAGTGGGTGACGTGGCCTTCGAGGCCCTCGAATTCGGGTCCCACGACGGGTTTGTGGCCAGGCCGGTACACGTCGCCCGCGTGCATGATCCGGGAGAGCCTGTGCACCCAGGGCACGGAAGTATCCAGCTGGTTCCAGACCAGGCCGAGGGCTCCGTGCGGGCGCAGGACGCGGGCCAGTTCGGTGCTTGCAGCCAGGGGATCGCACCAGTGCCACGCCTGGGCAACGGTGACGACGTCGAAGGCCGCGCCAGGCAGCCCGGTCGCCTCGGCAGTTCCCGGGACAGCCGTGGCGGCCGGGCAGTGCGCCTTCAGCTGGGCGAGCATGTCCGCAGAGGGATCGACGGCGGTGACGTCCAGTCCCATATCCAGCAGCAGCGCCGTGAACTTGCCGGTACCCGCGCCGACGTCGAGGGCGTCATGGGCGCCGGCCGGCACCAGCCACCGCGCGGTTTCCGCGGGGTAGCCGGGCCGGACGCGCTGGTAGTGGCCGCCGCCGTCCTGGAAGCTTTGACCGAGCTCCCGGCGCCGCCCGTGATCCAACTTGGGGCCACCCCGAACCACGCGTGGCCTCCTTCGCCTGATGCCCTTGGGTACTCTTCGAATTTACCGCAAGCGCTTAGTCGTCGAGGCAGGGCGCTGCGCCGGCCGTCCCCGGGGTGTTGGGCGCCCAGTGCGGGTAGGTGCGGAAGTCGTTGGCAGGCACCCAGCGGCCCGCATCCACCACGTAGTCCCAGCCAAGCCCGTTGCTGCGCAGCGTCCGGATGCCGGTGAGGAGGCGTTCGGCATCCTCCAGTCGAGAGCCAACGCCGAAGCTTGCCCGCAGGGAGCCGGACGGCAGGCCCAGGCGCTTCAGCAGGGGATGGGCACAGAAACGCCCATCCCGCAGGCCCACTCCGTGCTCTGCCGAGAGGTAGGCCGCCACCAGTCCTGCGTCGTACCCCTCGACGGAGAAGTTGACCACGCCGATGGTGTCCGTTTCCGGGTTGGTGTCCTTGAATATCTGGTGGACCGTGACTCCCTCGATGCCCTGGAGGCCCTCCACCAGGAACGAGCGGATCGCGGACTCGTGGGCATGCCACCGGTCCTGGTCCAGTCCCGCGATGACCTGGGTGGCGCGGGCCAGGGTGGCGGCGCCGAGGACGTTCGGTGAGCCGCCCTCATGGCGGGCCGGTCCGCTGGCCCAGCTGACGCCGTCGAGCCTTGCCTCCTTGACCGCGCCGCCGCCGGCGAGGTGCGGGACGCCTGCGTCCAGCCAGTCGGGCCGTCCCACCAGGACGCCCGCACCGAACGGCGCGTACAGCTTGTGGCCGGAAAACGCGAGGTAGTCGACGTCGTCCGCGGTGATGTCCACCCGGCGGTGCGGGGCGAGCTGGGCGGCGTCCACCACGATCCGTGCGCCGTGCTGGTGGGCCAGCGCGGCCAGGGCACGGATTGGAAGGATCTCACCCGTGACGTTGGAGGCACCCGTGACCGCCAGCAGGCTGACCCCGCCCTGCTCCAGCTCGGCGCGGACAGCGTCCAGGGTGCCGGCAACCGTGTCTGCGGCAACGATGCTGCGGTGCGGGACGCCCTGCCACGGCAGGAGGTTGGCGTGGTGCTCGATGTCCAGGTAGAGGACATCCCCGTCGGGACGGCCACCGGTAATCGGCAGGCATCCTGCCAGGAGATTCAGCGCATCGGTGGTGTTGCGGGTGAAGATGACCGAGTCATCGGGACGGCCGCCGACGAAGTCCCGGACGATGGTGCGGGCATTCTCGTACACCGAGGTGCTGATCTGGGAGGCATACCCCGCCCCGCGGTGGACGCTGGCGTAGTAGGGCAGGATCTCGTTCAGGTAGGCGGATACCACGGACAGCGCGGGGGCTGATGCGCCGTAGTCGAGGTTGGCGTAGCGGACGTGGCCGCCCGAAATCAGGGGCGCCTGGATCTCGGCGCCGGTGACCGCCGCAAGGGGGCGGCCCGCAATTGCGTGGCGTTCGTCGGCAGTGGCAGCTTTGGCAATGGCGGGCTGGGGGGAGACGGTGGCAGTTGTCACAGAGACCTCACTTGAATACAGGACTCCGGCATAGGGGAATCCGCGCTTGCCGCATCCGCTCCGGACCGGCCTGGTCGTCACCCGGGGCACCCCGCCGCGAATGGAGGGTTGCCGGCCAGCAAACCGGGGTTTTGCGCTGGCACTCGTGACCTGCATAAAAGCGTAGGACATGGGACGGCCAGGATTAAAGCCGCGGCAATTGTTAAGGGCTTTGTTACGCGCGATCGAATAAACGACGCCGGACACCTCCTTCTGGAGGCATCCGGCGTCGCAATATTCGCTGTAGTAGGAAAACAGTGGCGGTTAGAGCAGGTCGTCCAGGTATGGGTTGAGGCGGTGCAGCACCTCTGAGTGCAGGATGGAATTCGTGGCCAGCGCGTTCCCGCCGAACGGTCCGTCCTCGCCTTCGAGGGATGTGAACCGGCCACCGGCCTCCACCACGATCGGCACCAAGGCAGCCATGTCGTAGAGGTTCAGTTCCGGTTCGCAGGCAATGTCCACCGACCCCTCGGCCACCATGCAATAGGACCAAAAATCCCCGTAGGCCCGGGTCCGCCAGACGTCCTCGGTGAGGCCCAGGAATTCGTCAAGGTTTCCGCGTTCCTTCCAGCCGCCGAGGCTGGAATAGGAGAGGGAGGCGTCGGAAAGGCTGGAGACGTTGGAGACCCGGAGCCGGGTGGCGGCGGCCAGCGACCTGCCCATGTACGCCCCCATGCCTTTTGCCGCCCACCAGCGTTTGCCAAGGGCGGGGGCGCTGACCACGCCCACCACGGGTTCGCCTTCGTCGACCAGGGCGATCAGCGTGGCCCAGACCGGAACGCCCCGGACGAAGTTCTTGGTTCCGTCAATGGGATCGATGATCCAGCGCCGTGAACCGTGCCCGGTGCTGCCGAATTCCTCGCCCAGGACGGCGTCGCGGGGCCGGGAACGGGAGAGCTGGCCGCGGATGGCTTCCTCAGCAGCCTTGTCCGCGTCGGTGACGGGCGTCAGGTCCGGCTTGGTCTCAACGTGGAGGTCAAGGGCCTTGAAGCGGCTCATGGTCTGGTCATCCACGGAGTCGGCCAGGACATGGGCCAGGCGCAGGTCATCGTTGTAGCTCGAAGCGGGTTGGATCATGGTTCCAAACTACCGTCTGCGGACGGTTCTGCCGGGAGAACGCGTCAGTTGACGCTGCCGAGCTCCTTGGTTTCCTGCGCTTCCATGCGCGGGTCCGTGCCGAGCAGCCGCCGCAGGGAGGCCAGCCGGGCCGGGCCAGTGGGACCTGCGTGTCCGCCCGCCACCCAGTCATCGAGGCCGCAGTCCACCGCCGTTGCCGTGTGCTTGCAGCCGCGTTCGCAGTTCTCGATGCCGGGGGAGAGGTCCGGGAAGGAGCGCAGGATCCGGTCAGGGTCCACGTGCGCCAGGCCAAAGGAACGGATGCCGGGGGTGTCGATGATCCAGCTGCCGGGCGGTGCGTCCGCCAGGCGCAGGGCCAGGGCCGACGACGACGTGTGCCGGCCGCGCCCGGTCACGGCATTGACTCCGCCCGTGGCCCGTTCGGCACCGGTCAGCGCGTTCACCATCGTGGACTTGCCGACGCCGGAGTGCCCGAGCATCACGGTGACCTGGCCGTCGAGGTAGGCGCGGAGGGAAGCCACCGCCCTACTGTCCAGCCTTGCCGAGAGGCCGTCGTCGGACCGTGCGTCGATTCCCGACGCCTGCGCGTCGGCGGTCCGGCTGATGATCACCGGGAAGTCCAGGTGGGTGTAGTTGGACAGCAGGTCGGCTGGATCCTTGACATCGGCCTTGGTGACCAGCAGGATCGGCTCGATTCCGGCGTCGTAGGCTGCCACCAATGCGCGGTCGATGAACCCAGTGCGGGGCTCCGGATTGGCGGCCGCCACAACGATCACCAGCTGGTCCGCGTTGGCCACTACTGCCCGTTCAATGGGGTCGGTATCGTCCGCGCTGCGGCGCAAGAGCGTCTTGCGGTCCTGGATCTTCACCAGGCGGGCAAGCGTGTCCGGCGCGCCTGACACATCCCCCACGAGCGAGACGAAGTCGCCCGCAACCACGGGCGAACGGCGAAGTTCGCGGGCGCGCGCCGCGATGACCACCCGTTCGTTTGCGGAGTCCTCGCCCACCACGGCCGTGTAGCGGCCGCGGTCCACGGTGATGATCCGTCCGGTCTGGGCGTCGTCGTGGCTGGGCCGGTCCTTGGTACGGGGCCGGGAGCCCTTCTTGCTGGGTCGGATCCGAACGTCTGATTCGTCCCAGGAATCAGTGCTCCGCGCCACTGCCGCGCCCTTCCGGTCCAGGTGCCATGGCGGCATCCTGGGCCAGCATTCCTGCCCAAAGCTGCGGGAAGTCGGGCATGGTCTTGGCGGTGGTGGCGATGTCCTCCACCTGGACGCCGTCCACCGCCAGCCCCAGGATTGCCCCGGCAGTGGCCATGCGGTGGTCCGCGTAGCTGTGGACGACGCCGCCGTGCAGCGGGGCGGGACGGATCACCAGGCCGTCGCTGGTCTCCTCGGCGTCGCCGCCGAGCCGGTTGATTTCCGCCACCAGGGCCGCAAGCCTGTCAGTTTCGTGTCCCCTCAGGTGGGCGATGCCGCTGAGCCGGGAAGGTCCGGTGGCCAGGGCGCACAGCGCCGCGACCGTAGGAGCCAGTTCGCTGGTGTCGGCGAAGTCGCCGCCCTTGATTTCGGGGCCACCGGAGACGGTCAGCACGCCATCAGCAAGGGTGACGCTGGCGCCCATCCTGGCGAGGATGCCGCGCCACAGATCTCCCACCTGCTGGGTTTCCGCCGGCCAGTTGGGGATCCTGACCATGCCCCGCGTGGCCAGGGCTGCCGCCAGGAAAGGCCCAGCGTTGGACAGGTCCTGTTCGATCTGCTGGTCGAAGGCGTGGATGGGTCCCGGTGCCACCACCCAGTGGTTGGGCACGGAGTCGTCCACTGACACACCGGCGCCCCGCAGGACAGCCACCGTCATATTGATGTGGTCCAGGCTGGGGACCGGCTTTCCCACATGCTCCAAGTGCAGGCCCTCGTCGAACCTCGCCCCCACCAGGAGGAGCGCGGACACGAACTGGGAGGAGGCACTGCCGTCGATCACCAGGTGGCCGCCACGGACTGTCCCCGTGCCTTCCACCGTGAACGGGAGCGACGACGGTGCGGTTCCGTCTTCAGCGGAAACGGCCACGCCCAGGGCCTTCAGGGCCTCGATGATGGTCCCCATGGGGCGGTTGCGGGCGTGCGGGTCGCCGTCGAACACGCTGGCACCGTTGCGGAGCGCAGCGAGCGGCGGGACGAAACGCATCACCGTGCCTGCCAGCCCGCAGTCGATCCTGGTCAGGGGTTCAGCCGCGGCAGCGGGGAGCGGAACAACTTCAAGGTCGGGCCCAAAGGCGCCGTCCCCGGCTACTTCCGTGATGGCGGCACCCAGCTGCCGGAGCGCGTCGATCATCAGTGCGGAGTCCCTGGAGTGCAGGGGCGCCCGCAGCCGGGACGGACCGTCCGCGAGGGCTGCCAGGACCAGGTACCTGTTGGTCAGGGATTTCGATCCTGGCACCGTCACTGTGGCATCGACGGGCCGGGACGCAAAAGGTGCGGCCCAGTGCTGGACAGGTGTGCCGGATCCGTCCCGGGTGGCAGCTGCTGCGGTCATTCGTGCTTATGCTCCCGTGGCGTGTTCGACGGCGCGGCGTACGGCCTTGTCCGCCTTGTTCAGCTTCTTGGTGGTGGTCCTGCGGGCGTCGGCGGCAAGGTGCGAGGCATTCTTGCGGGCGTCGGCGGCCAGGTGCTCGGCGCGCCAGGCCAAACCGGGCTTGCCTGCGGTGTCCACGGAAGCGAGCAGTGCGCCGCCGCTCAAGGAGAGATTCTTGAGCAGCTGGTTCCTGCGGCTTTCGCGACCCTCCTTGCTGCTGATGTCTGCACTGCGCCACTCAACGAAGGTGTTCAAGAGGGAGACCACCGTCAACAGGGAAGCGGAGAGCCTGGAGAACTTGCCAAAGCCGAATAGGACGCCGGCCCCCACCTGGGTTCCGCCGATGACGCGGGCCAGGGTCTTCTCGCTCGCCTGGAAGGGAAGCGATGCGGCGGCCTTGCGCAGAAGCGGGGAGAGCTGCTGGGCGGTGTCGTCGGAGTTCTTGAGCTTATCCAGTCCGGCAAGAACGAAACTGGAGGCAAGCATGGGCCGGGCGAGCGTGCGGACAACGGACATGGATTTCCTCCTGGATGGACGAGCCGCGGCGAGCGGCGGAGTCGGTCCTAGTCTTGCACTTTTGGGGAATATTTGCCCGTGGGATGCGGTTATGGATGTCGGGTCCGGGACATGGGGCCCGGCAAGCATTCACCCGGTACAGAGCGGAGTTGGGCCTTGGGGAAGGTGTTGGACGGAACCAGACAGGCGGGACCGGTGGCAGTGGACAGGCTGGCCGGCGAGCCGCCGGAGTACGGCATGCCCCGGACAGGGAGCCTGACAGTAGACTTGAAGGCAATGAGCACCCTGGATCCGGCCGTTGCGGCCATGTATGAGGCTTCCCCCAGCGAAGTGAACGGCCGGGCAGCCGCTGCGCCCCTGCCCGGCGGACAGACGGGTCCTGGCTTGGCAACTGCAGCAGTGGGGACCGAGGACGGCACTCTGGACGTCGCGACGGAAACCACGGAGGAACGCCGCCTTCGCTTTGAGCGGGACGCCATGCAGTATGTCGACCAGTTGTACTCCGCTGCCATGCGCATGGCGCGGAACCCGTCGGACGCGGAGGACCTGGTCCAGGAGGCCTACACCAAGGCTTTTTCGGCCTTCCACCAGTACAAGCCGGGCACCAACCTCAAAGCGTGGCTTTACCGGATCCTGACCAACACGTACATCAACCTTTACCGCAAGCGGCAGCGGGAGCCGCTGCAGTCCAACTCGGACAGCATTGAGGACTGGCAGCTGGCGCGGGCGGAGTCGCACACCTCAAGCGGATTGCGTTCGGCCGAGGCCGAAGCCCTGGACCACCTTCCGGATTCGGACGTCAAGCGGGCGCTCCAGGACATTCCTGAGGAGTTCCGCCTTGCGGTCTATTTCGCTGACGTGGAGGGGTTCGCCTACAAGGAAATTTCGGACATCATGAATACGCCTATCGGCACAGTGATGTCCCGGCTCCACCGCGGCCGGCGAATGTTGCGGGACATGCTCGCGGAATACGCCGCAGAGCGGGGATTCAAAACAGCCGTGGATGCGTCCGATGCGGCAGGAAGCAAAGCACAGGAGAACAGGAAATGAGCGACTGCCAGGGATTGGGCGATTGCGACGACACCCGGATGCAACGCATCTATGAGTACCTTGACGGGGCACTGACCCGTGAGGACCTTACCGAAATCAAGGACCATCTTGATGACTGCCCTGAGTGCACGGAGCAGTACGACCTCGAGTGCGTCATCCGCAACATGGTCAAGCGCTCCTGCACGGAGTCCGCTCCGGCCAACCTGAAGAACGCCATCCTGGACAGGATCCACGCCATCCGGCCCGTGGAAGCGTAGGTACGGGCCGCTCCTTGTAGCATCAGGGCCGGAGACAGCAAAGGACCCCGAAAGCCGAATGGCTTGCGGGGTCCTTCGCTTGAACCGTAGTTCCTGGCATTTGCCTAGGTGTTGGGGCGCTTCCCGTGGTTCGCGCCGCCACGCTTACGGTCACGACGCTTGCGTGCACGCTTGCTCATAGCTGGCCTCCTTACTGTTGGTACTCAAAAGAGCTGCCCTCAAGTCTCCCACATGATCTGGCGCCCCGCGAACCGGGAAAGGGCGGATGACCTGCGGCAGTGCTGCCGGGCCAGGCGTTAGGACTGCAGGGTGCTGCGGATGGCCGCGCGGGCCTGCTCCAGGACTGTCCTGACGGCCTGAAGCGTGACGGGGCTGATGGGACGGTCCAGGGGTTGGTGCTGCAGATCGGCGCGAAGACCGTCGCGGAACTCCTGCAGCATCAATTCCACGTCGAGCCGTTGCACCGAGGCTGCTATGCCGATTTCAACGCCCGCCAAGTCTCCGCGGCGCCGGTTCAACTCGGCAAGCCCGGCGGCGGTGATGCGGTAGTTGGTGCGCCGCCCGGCTGGCTCGAGAGCCACCAGGCCGTCCGCCTCAAGCTTGCCCAGCCGGGGGTAGATGGTGCCGGCGCTGGGCGAATACGTCCCGCCGAAACGGCCCTTAAGCGCCTTGATGAGCTCGTAGCCGTGCTTGGGGCCGCTTTCGAGCAGTGCAAGCAGGTAAAGGCGCAACGCACCGTGTGCGAAGACGGGCGGCATTAGCGCTCTGCTTCCCCGGCGCCGCCAACAGGTGCAGGAGCATGGAGGATGGTGGTCGTGCCGGACACCGAGTTGGTGCGGACAAGCATCAGTTGCCGGTCCGGCCCCGCGATGGTCTCCACTTTGCCGTTGGCCAGGAGGCACTGGTGGCCGTCAAGAACCACGGCCCCGCCTGCGGACTTGGCCACGATGTCAACGCCTACGTCCTGCGGCAGCCGGATGGTGAGGTTCCCCGAGACGGAGTTAGAGCCGAAGTCCTCTGTGAAATCAAGCAGGTCGAAGCTGAGGTGGCCGCTGACGGTGTTGGTGCGCACGTTGGTGAAGTGGCCGGAGGCGGTAACTTCGCCGGAGATGCTTTTGGCGGTGAGGACGCCGCGGTGGTCCCTGACGGCCACGCTGCCGCTGATGGTGTTGATCTGCAGCTCACCGGCCGTGCCGTCCGCCGTAAGGGACCCCGACACCGTGTTGAGCCGGACACGGGCGGCGACGCCGGCAACGAGTCCGTCGCCGCTCACGGTGCCCGCCTCCACGTCGACACCGTGGGGAACGGCGATGGTGACGACGGCGGAATTGTCGCTGTTGTGGTTGACGGTCTCCATAAGGTTCTTGAACCAGCCCTGGGCGCCATGCAGTTGATGCCGGACTTCAAGCCTGCCGTTGTTCAAGGACACGGCTACTGGATCGCCGTGGACCTCGGAGACTTCCAGCCGGACCTCGGGGCCGGCATGCGTCATGACGTCGAACCTGCCACTGACCATGCCCAGCTTCAGGGACGTCACGTCATGGACCTCGATGGTTTGCGGGCTTGCAACAGTCCAGTTTTCCCCGGTCATGGTCCCCTCCAGAAGACGATATATCGCGTTGCCCTACAACGTATCGCGGCCGGATGGCAGGATCAAGATATATCTTGAGGGGTGTTACTGGGGCGCATCCAGGCCCAGCCACTGGAACCAGCCGCGGTGCAGTACCAGCCATGCCATGAGGCCGTACCCTGCCTGGCCGGGCGTGCCGCCGTTCGCCGCGAGGTCCTGGCGCCACTGTTCGTGGTTCAGCAGGGGCGAGAACGTATCGACGTACAGGTGTTTGCGGCGCGTGGTCACGTCCGCGAAGGCGGTGTTGAGTTCGTCCAACCGCCGGTTCTGGGCGGGGTCGAGCGTGGGGGGCGGGCCCACAACGAAAACCTCGATCCGGTTCTGGGACGCCGAGTCCAGGATGTTGGCCAGGTTCAGCCTGCTCCGTGCCGTGGACAGTCCGAACTCGATGTCGCGGCCGGAAAGGCCGATGACCAGCCGGTTCTCTGCCTGGGCGCTGAATCGCCTCCCGGCTTCGTCCAGCCAACGCGCGGCCAGGCCTTCGGTACCTTCCTGCGGGCAGGGGAGGGCGTAGCTTTCCAGGAGCATGCCGTCCTGGGGAGTGCGGGCCAGGACGCGGCCCAGCCAGCCAAGGGCCCGGGGATCGCCCAGTCCGGCCAGCAGTTCGTCTCCTACAGCTGCGATCCGCAGCTTCCTGTCTTCCACGCGTTCCTCTTCACTTCGGTACGGGTTACTTCGATACGGCCGCTGCCGCCGTCGCCGCGGCGGTTCAGGGAGGCACTGTCCATCCATTAAACAGAACTGCCCGGCCGGAGTCTGGTATTTCGACTCCGGCCGGGCAGCCTTACTGCCTACTTCCGTGCAAATGCCTGCTTCAGGAGGGCATCCTGTTCCGCCGCGTGCCGCTTCATGGATCCGGCGGCCGTGGAGGCGGAGGCCGGACGCGAAACCACGCGGACCCGGCGGCCGAGGACCTCCGGCAGGTGCAGGCCGATGAAGGGCCACGGTCCCTGGTTGGCGGGCTCATCCTGCGCCCAGACCACCTGGGCGTTGGGGTATTTGGCGAGCTCCGCAGCGATCTCAGCGTGCGGCAGCGGGTACAGCTGCTCCACGCGGACGATGGCCGTGGTCTTGTCGCCGGTCTTCTGCCGGGTGGACAGGAGATCGTAGTACAGGCGGCCGGAAACCAGGAGCACGCGCTCGACGGCGGTGGCCGGCAGTTGCTCATGCTCACCAATGACCGGGCGGAAGGTGCCGGTGGTGAAGTCCTCGACGGACGAGGCGGCAGCCTTGAGGCGCAGCAGCTGCTTGGGCGTGAAGATGATCAGCGGCTTGCGCGGGCGGCTGTACGCCTGGCGGCGCAGCAGGTGGAAGTGCGAGGCGGCCGTGGTGGGGTTCGCCACGATCATGTTGTCCTCCGCACACAGCTGCAGGAAGCGCTCGATCCTCGCCGAGGAGTGGTCCGGGCCTTGGCCTTCGTAGCCGTGCGGAAGCATCAGGACCAGCGAGGAGCGCTGGCCCCACTTCTGCTCCGCCGAGGAGATGAACTCATCGATGATGGTCTGCGCACCGTTGACGAAGTCGCCGAACTGGGCTTCCCAGAGCACCAGGGCGTCCGGGCGCTCCACGGAGTAGCCGTATTCAAAGCCCATGGCGGCGTATTCGGACAGCAGGGAGTCGTAGATCCACAGCTTGGCCTGGTCGCCGGAAAGGTTGCCCAGCGGGAGCCATTCCTTGCCAGTGGCGCGGTCGTGGAAGACGGCATGGCGCTGAACGAAGGTCCCGCGGCGTGAGTCCTGGCCGGCCAAGCGTACCGGGACACCCTCCATGATCAGCGAGCCAAAGGCCGCGATCTCGCCAAAGCCCCAGTCGATGCCGCCCTGGCGGGACATCTGCTCCCGCTTTTCCAGCAGCTGCTTGAGCTTGGGGTGGACCGTGAAGCCGTCGGGGATCTCCACATGGGCCTTGCCGATCCGGGACAGGGTCTCCGTGCTAATGGCAGTGGAAGTCGGGGCGCTGACACTGGAATCGGACTGCTGGGCCATGGGCCGCTCGATGTCGGACACTGCAGCGGAATCCGCGGTCACGATCGGGATAGGTGACGTCTGGGCGGCGTGGGTCTCGGCGAAGACCCGCTCCAGCCGTTCCTGGTAGTCGCGGAGCAGCTGCTCGGCTTCTTCCTCGGTGATGTCCCCGCGGCCGATCAGCGATTCGGTGTACAGCTTGCGGACGGAGCGCTTTGCTTCGATCAGGTTGTACATCAGCGGCTGGGTCATCGAGGGGTCATCGCCCTCGTTGTGGCCGCGGCGGCGGTAGCACACCATGTCGATGACAACGTCCTTGTGGAAGCGCTGCCGGAAATCGTAGGCGAGCTGGCCGATGCGGACAACTGCCTCGGGGTCGTCGCCGTTCACGTGGAACACCGGCGCCTGGATCATCTTGGCAACGTCCGTGGAGTACGTGGACGAACGCGACGACGACGGGGCGGTGGTGAAACCGACCTGGTTGTTGACCACGATGTGGATGGTTCCACCGGTGCGGTAACCGCGGAGCTGGGACAGGTTGAGCGTTTCGGCCACCACGCCCTGGCCGGCGAAGGCGGCGTCACCGTGGACCATGATGGGCAGGACCGGGAACGATTCGCCCTGGTCCAGGCGGTCCTGCTTGGCGCGGACGATGCCCTCGAGCACGGAGTCAACGGCTTCCAGGTGCGAGGGGTTGGCGGCGAGGTAGACCTTGGTCTCCTTGCCGTTGTCCGAGGTGAAGGTACCTTCGGTGCCCAGGTGGTACTTGACGTCACCGGAGCCCTGGACGGAGCGGGGATCCTGCGTGCCCTCAAACTCGCGGAACACCTGTGCGTAAGTCTTGCCGGCGATATTGGTCAGGACGTTGAGGCGGCCACGGTGGGCCATGCCGATGGCAACTTCGTCCAGGCCGTCGTCGGCGGCGTCGGACATGATGGCGTCCAGCAGCGGGATCAGGGACTCGCCGCCCTCGAGCGAGAAGCGCTTCTGGCCCACGAACTTGGTCTGCAGGAAGGTTTCGAAGGCCTCGGCAGCGTTCAGCTTGGAGACGATCCGGAGCTGCTCTTCGCGGCTGGGCTTGGAGTAGGGGTGCTCCAGCTGGTCCTGAAACCACTTGCGCTCGGCAGGTTCCTGGATATGCATGTATTCGATGCCGGTGGTGCGGCAGTAGGCGTCGCGGAGGACACCGAGGATGTCGCGGAACTTCAGCATCGGCTTGCCGCCGAAGCCGCCGGTGGGCCATTCGCGGTCCAGGTCCCAAAGGGTCAGTCCGTAGGTGAGGACGTCCAGGTCCGGGTGCTTGCGCTGTACGTACTCCAGCGGGTCGGTATCCGCCATCAGGTGTCCGCGCACGCGGAAGGAGTGGATCAGCTGTTGGATCCGTGCAACCTTGTTGATTTCGTCGGCCGGGTCCACCTGTAGGTCCGGGCTCCAGCGGACGGGCTCGTACGGGATGCGAAGGGCTTCGAAGATCTCGTCGTAGAAGTTCTGCGCACCCAGCAGCAGCTGGTGGACCAGCTTGAGGAACTCGCCGCTGCCGGCGCCCTGGATGACGCGGTGGTCATAGGTGGAGGTCAGGGTGAGGACCTTGCTGATGGCGTTCTGGGCGATGATCTTTTCGCTCGCGCCCTGGAACTCAGCGGGGTAGTCGAGGGCGCCAACGCCGATGATGGCTGCCTGGCCCTTGGAAAGGCGCGGCACCGAGTGCACGGTGCCGATGCCGCCGGGGTTGGTCAGGGACACGGTGGTGCCCTGGTGGTCGTCGGCGGTGAGCTTCCCGTTGCGGGCACGCTTGATGAGGTCCTCGTACGTGTGCCAGAACTCGGCGAAGTTGAGGGTCTCTGCCTTCTTGATGTTCGGAACCATGAGCAGCCGGGTGCCGTCGGGCTTGGGCATGTCGATTGCGATGCCGAAGTTGACGTGCGCGGGCTGGACTGCCACGGGCTTGCCGTCCACCTCGTCGTAGTACACGTTCATGGAGGGGAACTGGGAAAGCGCGCGGATCACGGCATAGCCGATGAGGTGCGTGAAGGAGACCTTGCCGCCGCGGGCGCGGGCGAGGTTGGAGTTGATGACCACGCGGTTGTCGATGAGCAGCTTGGCCGGAATGGCACGGACGCTGGTGGCGGTGGGCACCTCCAGGCTGGTGACCATGTTGGTGGCGATGGCCTTTGCGGGTCCACGGAGGACGGAGACGACGTCTTCTTCAGGTGCGGTGGGGGCCTTGACGTTCTTGGGCAGCTGCGCCGGGATGGGCTGCGATCCGGTGCCGGCTTCGGTCTTCTTGCCGCCGTCGCGCGCTTCCGTTGCAGGGGCCTTCTTGACGGGGGCAGGGGCTGCTGCCGGGGCGGCAGGTGCCGGAGCAGCGGCGGGGGCTGCTGCCGGCGACGGTGCCGGAGCGGCCTTCACGACGGGAAGTTCCCGGGTAGGGGGGTTGGCAGCGTGCGCGGAATTTCCGTTGGAAGAAGAACTGTTACCCGAGTCGAAGGATTCGAACAGAGGCCACCACTTGGCATCCACGGCGTTCTTGTCCTGTTGGTACTGCTCGTACAGTTCGTCAACGAGCCACTCGTTTCCGCCAAATTCCTCTGGTAGACGGTGGCTTGGCTGCTCTGGCACTTGAAATACGCCTCTTCCATGAGTTTGATTTCTCTTTGGCCCCCCGGTGCTTCAGCACTACGTTCGAACCAGTCTCTACGTCCTCTGAACCCGGACCTTTGCAAGTCTAGTGAGCATCTCCTGTTAACTGCCAATAAGGGTGACCCAAATCATGAAGTGACGAACCAAGGCCCAAATATGGCAGCCGCCAGGGGTCCGGTTCACGCCGCGGGCAGCCCTCGGAACGGCCTCGTGGCGCGTCTACAGGGGCAGTTCCGGCCGCCCTGACGGGCATCTGGCGGGGGCCGCTCCTGTAGACTGAAATTCTTATGGACAGTAAATCTAGGTGCCGGCCTGGGCGCTGTCAGCGGAGCTCGAAGAGAAGCGCCGCGCAGTCCGCCCCCAGAGCCGGCAAACCCCGACAACGCGCCCATCACCAGCCAACGGCCCCGCTTGCCGCAACCCGCACGGATCAGGCATCGGTGTCCGCCGACCATCCTCCGCCGGGACGAAACAGCTTTTCCAATCCCCGGTTGACGACGCTTCAGGCATTTTCCGGTCCCCAGGCGGGATGCTGAATGGAGTGGCTCCTCCTGGCAGCAGGCCTGCTGCTCATCGCCGGCACAGGATTCTTTGTGGCCGTCGAATTTTCCTTGATCGCCCTGGACCAGTCCACCGTCCAGCGCGCAATTGACGACGGCGACACCGCCGCGGTGCCTTTGCTCACCTGCCTCAAGTCCCTGTCCACCCAGCTGTCCAGTTGCCAGCTCGGCATCACTTTGACGACGCTGCTCACCGGTTACGTGATGGAACCTTCCGTGGGACGCCTCCTCGCGGCGCCGCTGGCCGCCGTCGGACTTCCCGCCGTGGCGGTGGAGTCGGTCTCGCTCATCCTGGCGATGGTGGTGGCAACGCTGCTGTCCATGCTCCTGGGTGAGCTGGTGCCGAAAAACATGGCCATAGCCCTGGCATTCCCCGTGGGCCGGGCGCTGGCCGGCCCGCAGTTGGTTTTTACCACAATTTTCAAGCCTGCCATCGTGGTCCTCAACGGCTTTTCCAACAAGGTCCTGCACGTCTTTGGGCTGGAAGCCAAAGAGGAGATTTCGGGTGCGCGGACCCCCGCGGAGCTCGCCTCCCTGGTCCGCAGGTCCGCGGCGATGGGAACGCTCGACGCCGGGACCGCCAACTTCATTGCCCGCACCCTGAACTTCTCCACCCGGACGGCGGCTGACGTCATGACGCCCCGCATCCGGCTGGAAACGATAGACGCGGACCAACCGGTCTCCGACGTCGTGGACGCGGCACGCAGGACAGGGTACTCCCGGTTCCCCGTCATTGGTGAGTCCGCCGATGACATCCGGGGCCTGGTGCACGTCAAGAAGGCCGTTGCCGTTCCTTGGGAACGCCGGCCGAACCTCGAAGCGGGGGCCATCATGACCGAGGTGCTCCGCGTGCCCGAGACCATCCACCTGGATGCGCTGCTGGCCGAACTCAGGGAAGGAAACCTCCAGTTGGCCGTAGTGCTGGATGAATACGGTGGAACCGCCGGCATTGCCACCTTGGAGGACCTGGTGGAGGAAATCGTGGGCGAGGTGGCGGACGAACACGACAAGGTCCGCCCCGGGCTCCTGCAAAGCGCCTCCGGGGACTGGTACTTCCCGGGCCTCCTCCGTCCCGACGAGCTGTCCGAGCAAATTCCCGGGCTCAGCGTTCCGGACGAAGCGGCCTACGAAACCGTGGGCGGCTACGTCATGAGCAAGCTCGGCAGGATCGCAGCCGTGGGGGATACCGTACCCGTTAACGGTGGAACGCTCAGCGTGACCCGGATGGATGGCCGCAGGATCGACCGAATCTGCTTCCACCCCGTGGAGGAGCCGGCCGCGCAGGACGCCAATGGCAGGAGTAAACCTTGAGCGACTGGGCCGGAATACTGTGGCTGGGCGTCCTCCTGCTGGGCAACGCCTTTTTCGTGGCAGCTGAATTCGCCATCATGTCGGCGCGCCGCAGCCAGATCGAGCCGCGGGCCGACGCCGGTTCCAAACGGGCCCAAACCACCCTGCGTGCCATGGAAAACGTCTCCCTGATGCTGGCGTGTGCGCAGCTGGGCATCACGGTGTGTTCGCTGCTGATCCTGCTGGTGGCCGAGCCGGCGATCCACCACCTGCTGGCCGTCCCCATCGAGACCGTGGGCCTGCCGGCGGAAGTGGCTGATGTGGCGGCGTTCGCGGTGGCCCTGATGCTGGTCACCTTCCTGCACGTCACGTTCGGTGAGATGGTGCCGAAGAACATTTCGGTCTCCGTGGCGGACAAGGCCGCACTGTTCCTTGCCCCGCCCCTGCTGTTTGTCGCCCGGTTGGTCCATCCAGTGATTTCGGTGCTCAACTGGTCGGCCAACCACATCCTCAAACTGATGCGGATCGAGCCCAAGGACGAGGTGACGTCCTCCTTCACGCTGGAGGAGGTGCAGTCGATCGTCCAGGAGTCCACCCGCCACGGCCTGGTGGACGACGACGCCGGGCTCATTACCGGCGTGCTCGAGTTCTCGGAACACACCGCTGAGGACATCATGGTGCCGCTGGAAAACCTCGTTATGCTGGGCGCCCCCACCACCCCGGTGGAGTTTGAAAAGGCGGTCAGCCGGACGGGTTTCTCCCGGTTCCCCATGCTGGATGACGATGACATGCTCTACGGGTACCTCCATGTGAAGGACGTCCTGTCCATCCCGGAGTCCGCCTATGAGCTGCCAATCGCGGAGAGCCGGGTCCGGTCGCTGGCCAACCTGGCCCTGGGGGACGAGATCGAAAAAGCCATGTCCGTCATGCAGCGCACGGGGTCGCACCTCGCCCGTGTGATCGGCCCCGATGGCAACACGCGGGGGGTCCTCTTCCTTGAGGACGTCATTGAGCAGCTCGTCGGGGAAATCCGGGACGCGACCCAGGCCACCGGCATCCGCCGGCTGGGCCAGGCCAACGGAGGGTGACGCCTAAATAGGAATCATTCGCATTTAGGTATAGGCTGGCTGTGTTGCCCTCCCCATCCGTGTGAACCGAGGTTTTTCGTGCGCCGTACAGCCGCTGCCAGCTCCCTCCTTGCCGCCCTTGCCGGCCTTGGCCTGCTACTCAGTGCATGTAGCCCCCAGCCGTCGCAAACCGCGAACCCCGCGCAGGGGATCAACGTAGTGGCCTCAACAAACGTCTACGGCGACATCGCCCGCACCATCGGCGGTGACAAGGTCAAGGTGACTGCCATCATCAACAACCCGAGCCAGGATCCGCACTCATACGAGGCCACCGCCCAGGACCGTCTGGCCGTGTCCAAGGCCCAACTCGTCATCGAGAACGGCGGTGGCTACGACGACTTCCTTCACACACTCGTGGCAGGCAGCAAGCTGGACAGCGCTTCGGTGCTGACCGCCGTCGAACTCTCCGGCCTAGCCCACCCGCAAGAGTCCACGTCTAACCCGACAGGTGAAGCGACAAAGGGGGCCACAGCCGCCACCGAGGGGCACGACCACGGCGACCTCAATGAGCACGTCTGGTACAGCCTGCCTGCGATGGAGCGGATGGCCGACAGTGTCGCGGGCAAGCTCGCCAGCCTGGACCCCGGCTCAGCCGCTGCATTCACCGCCAATGCGGACGCCTTCAAGTCCTCCCTTTCGGCACTGCACGGCAAACTTGACGCCATGAAAGGCATCGCGTCCGGCGGCAGGGTTGCAGTCACTGAGCCGGTCCCGCTCTACCTGCTCGAAGATGCCGGCCTGGTGAACTCCACGCCGGCGCAATACACCGCGGCGATCGAAGAGGGTGCAGACGTTCCTCCTGCCGCCCTGAAGGAGGCCACCGACCTGGTGGCTTCGAAGTCAGTGCGTCTGCTGGCCTACAACGCCCAGACGGAAGGCCCGCAAACGGAGGCGCTGAAGAAGGCGGCCGAGGAGGCCGGAGTACCCGTGGTGGAATTCACCGAAACCCTGCCCGAAGGCAAGACCTACCTGCAGTGGATGACGGAGAATGTGAACAACATCGGCAAGGTTCTGGAGACAAACAGGTGAAATCCGTTGTCAGCCTCAGGGGGGCGTGCCTCAAATTCGGCCAGCGCACGCTTTGGGAGGACCTGGACCTGGATATCAGGCCCGGCGAATTCTTCGCCGTGCTGGGCCCCAATGGCAGCGGCAAGACCAGCTTCCTGAAAGTCCTGCTGGGCCTGCAGAAGCTGCACTCGGGCCAGGCAATGTTGGGTGGACGACCCGTGGAACGCGGCAGCAGCCTGATCGGCTACATTCCCCAGCAGAAGTCCTTTCCGCCGGATACGCCCATGCGGGCCCGTGACCTGGTGGCCCTGGGAGTGGACGGCCACCGGTGGGGGGTCCGGCTCTCATCCGGCAAAACGAACCGGAAGGTGGACCAGCTGCTGGAAATGGTAGGAGCCTCCGACTACGCCAAAGTCCCGGTGGGCCAGCTGTCCGGCGGAGAGCAGCAGCGGCTCCGGGTGGCCCAGGCCCTGGCGACCGATCCGCAGGTCCTGCTCTGCGACGAGCCGTTGCTGTCCCTGGACCTGCACCACCAGCAGGCGGTCAGCGCCCTGATCAACAAGCAGAGCCACGAACACAACAGCGCGGTTGTCTTCGTCACCCACGAAATCAACCCGATCATCGACTACGTGGACCGTGTCCTTTACTTGGCCGGGGGACGTTTCCGGGTGGGGGCGCCGGAAGAGGTGATGACCACGGAAGTGCTCTCCGACCTTTACGGCAGCCATGTGGAAGTGATCCGGGCCAACGGCCGGATCGTCGTGGTCGGCCTGCCCGACGCCACCACACACCACCATCACGAGGCGGAGACCATGGCCGGGGAGGTGGCTTGATGGACGCGGACAGCATCCTGGGCGCCATCTTCAACTTCGACAACTACGCCGAACTGCTGGTCCTGGTCCAGAACTCCATCTGGGCGGGCGCCATCCTGGGCCTCCTGGGCGGCCTCGTGGGCACGTTCGTCATGAAGCGCGACCTCGCCTTCGCCGTCCACGGCATCTCCGAGCTGTCCTTCGCAGGCGCAGCCTTTGCCCTGCTGGTCGGGGCGGACGTGGTCTTTGGCTCGCTCATCGGGTCGGTGGCCGCCGCCCTGCTGCTGGGCGTAATGGGCGTCCGCGCACGGGACAAGAACTCGATCATCGGGGTCATCATGCCGTTCGGGCTGGGACTCGGCATCCTGTTCCTGTCCCTCTACCAGGGCCGTGCCGCGAACAAGTTCGGACTGCTGACCGGGCAGATCGTCTCCGTGGACACCGTCCAGCTCCAGGCGCTCGCCGGCACTGCCGCCGTCGTGATGTTTGTGCTGCTGGCCATTTGGCGCCCACTCAACTTCGCCAGCATCGACCCCGAGCTCGCCGAGGCGCGGGGAGTCCCTGTCCGCACCTTGGCCATCGTGTTCATGGTGGTCCTGGGCGTCAGCGTTGCCCTGTCCATCCAGGTGGTGGGCGCCCTGCTGGTCCTCGCCCTGCTGATCACTCCTGCGGCCGCGGCGCTGCGGGTTACCTCCTCGCCGGTGGCGGCGGTGGTCCTGAGCGTAGTCTTCGCGGTGACCGCAACGGTGGGCGGAATCCTGCTGGCCCTGGGCGGCCGGATCCCCATCAGCCCCTATGTCACCACGCTGTCGTTCCTGATTTACGTGGTGTGCCGTGCCATCGGATCCGTACGCGCAGCCCGTGGCTACAACGGCCGGGTGGTTACAGTTTCCCGGCAGCCTTAAGGGCGGTGCAGTCCGGGCACAGCCCGAAAATTTCCACCGTATGGTCCACCTCGGTGAACCCATGCTCGGCAGCCGTGCGCACGGCCCACGTTTCGACGGCGGGGGCTTCCACCTCCACTGCCTTGCCGCAGTTCCTGCACAACAGGTGATGGTGGTGGCCGGTCACCGCACAGCGCCGGTACACGGCCTCGCCGTCGCCGTTGCGCAGCACGTCAACCAGGCCTTCGTCGGCGAGCGACTGCAGGATCCGGTAGGCGGTGGCGAGTGAAACGGACACGCCCTGGTTCTGCAGGATCCGGTAGAGCTCCTGCGTGCTGACGAAGTCGTCCAGGCGGTCCAGCGCCGCACTGACGGCTTTGCGCTGCTTGGTAACCCGCTGCTCCTTGCCGCCTCCTGCCGGGGATGGGGCGGCGGAATCAGCCTTGACGCCGATCGGCATGGACGAACTCGCTTCCGTGGGGGGCAAACATCAAGATTACCAGCCGGAGCTTCGTGGACAGGGTTCCGGGACTGGCCCTAGGCTGGCGCCATGAAGCTGACCAAATACACCCATGCCTGCGTCCGGCTCGAGAAGGAAGGCGGGGTCCTGGTCCTCGATCCCGGCATGTTCTCCGAAACAGCAGAGGCACTGTCGGGGGCGCAGGCAGTGCTGGTGACCCATGAACACGCAGACCATCTCGATACCAAGGCCGTGGTGGGAGCCCTGGAAGGCGACAAGGACCTGGTTCTTTATGCTCCGGAGGGCGTGGCAAGCCAGCTGCGCGGGGAGGCGACCGGCGCAGCTGAACGCATCCACACCGTCGAGCCGGGATCGTCGTTCCAGGCCGCGGGCTTCGAGATCCGCAGCTTTGGCGGCCAGCATGCCCTGATCCACCCCCAGATCCCCCTGGTGGCCAACATCGGTTTCCTGGTGGACCAAAACGTGTACCACCCGGGGGACTCATTCATCATCCCGGACGGCATCAAGGTCCAAACGCTCCTGGTTCCGCTGCACGCTCCCTGGAGCAAATCCGCGGAGGTGGTGGATTTTGTGATCGGGGTGCGGGCGCCGCGTGCGTTCCAGATCCACGACGGGCTGCTGAA
Organism: Arthrobacter liuii; assembly: GCF_014639275.1. Lineage (GTDB taxonomy): Bacteria > Actinomycetota > Actinomycetes > Actinomycetales > Micrococcaceae > Arthrobacter > Arthrobacter liuii. The sequence continues at coordinate 102,453 of NZ_BMFW01000005.1, forward strand.
CGACAACGGCCTGGGCATCGTTGAAGGGCACGTCAAGCGGATCGCGGCCAAGTACGGCACGGACTACAGGCACCTGGCCGCGCGGGAGTCCGTGGAGGTTTAGGCCACCGTTCCGGTCCACGCGCCGGTGTCCAGGAAGCGCGAAACCACCGCTTGGTACGGCGCCGGATCCAGCCCTTGGGAAGCCAGCCATTCCTGGTTCCAGTAGTTGCCCGCATAGCGTTCGCCGCCGTCGCACATCAAGGAAACGACGCTGCCCTGGCGGCCCTCTGACAGCATCTGCGCAACTGTCTGCCAAACTCCCCAGAGGTTGGTGCCGGTGGACGGGCCGGCGTGCAGGCCGGCGAACGAGTGGAGGTGGCGCATCGCGGCGACCGAGGCAGCATCCGGCACCTGCACCATCCGGTCGATCACCGTGGTGATGAAACTCGGCTCCATGCGGGCGCGGCCGATGCCTTCGATCCGTGACGGCAGGCCGGTGGGCTGTCCGGCCGCTTCCCCCAGCCATCCGGGGTAGAACGCAGAGTTTTCGGGATCCACCACCAGCAGCCTGGTGGGATGGCTGTGATAGCGCAGGTACCTGCCGATGGTGGCGCTGGTTCCGCCGGTGCCGGCGCCCACCACGATCCAGTCCGGTACCGGGTGCGGCTCCAGGCTGAGCTGGCCGAAGATCGATTCGGCGATGTTGTTGTTGCCGCGCCAGTCCGTTGCCCGTTCCGCGTAGGTGAACTGGTCCATGTAGTGCCCGTTGCAGGTGGCGGCAACATCTTCCGCGGCCGCGTACACGTCGGAAGCGTTCTCCACCAGCAGGCAGGAGCCGCCGAACTGTTCGATGAGCGCGATCTTTTCCGGGCTGGTGGTGCGCGCCATGACCGCGATAAAGGGGAGGCCCAACAATTGGGCGAAGTACGCTTCCGATACCGCCGTGCTGCCGCTCGAGGCTTCGACGATGGTGGTGTCCTGGCGGATCCACCCGTTGACCAGCCCGAACAGGAACAGGGACCTGGCCAGCCGGTGCTTGAGGCTGCCCGAGCGGTGCGTGGATTCGTCCTTGAGGTACAGCTGGATGCCCCAGTGCTCCGGCAGCGGCACGGAGTATAGGTGGGTGTCGGCCGAGCGGTTGTTTTCCGCTTTGATGGTGTGGATGGCCTGGTCCGCCCACGCCCGGTCCGTCCCGCCGCTGTCCTTGCCGGCGTTGCCCTTGATCATCACCGGACCAGCCTACCCGCGGCCACAGGAGCTGCCCGTTTAGAGTGGGAGTGACCGTTGGCTGCGCCAGCCGATGTGGCCCGTACCCTGCATAAGGAGCACCATGAAGCCGTTGATCGACGTCCCCGGCCTTGAAGCCAGGCTTGCCGCCGGGCAACGGACGGTGCTGCTTGATGTGCGGTGGGCGCTGGGCGATCCGCACGGCCATGAACACTATCTCGCAGAACACCTGCCGGGCGCGGTGTTCGTGGACCTCGCCACGGAGCTTGCGGATCCGGGAGTTCCGGACCGGGGGCGGCACCCGCTGCCCTCCGCCGGGCAGTTCCAGGAGTCGGCCCGGCGCTGGGGCGTCAGCAACGGCGACGTTGTGGTGGCCTATGATGACAGCGCAAACATGGCGGCGGCCAGGCTGTGGTGGATGCTGCGCGATGCAGGCCTCACCGACGTCTACCTGCTCGACGGCGGCCTGGGCGCCTGGCGTGCCGCCGGCCTGCCTCTTGAAGCCGGCCCTTTCCATCCAGCCCGCGGCGACGTGGAGCTGGGCAGTGGACAAATGCCCGTGGCCGACGCCGGTGCTGCCGCCGCCTGGGCGGCCAGCGGCCTGTTGCTCGACGCAAGGGCAGGGGAGAGGTACCGGGGCGAGGTTGAGCCTGTTGATCCCCGCGCCGGCCATATCCCGGGAGCGGTCAGCGCTCCTACCACCGTGAACGTGGACGGCGCCGGTCGCTTCCTGCAGCCGGCGGAACTGCGGCGGAGGTTCGAATCCCTGGGCGTCCAGGACGGCCGGCCCGTGGCTGTCTATTGCGGGTCCGGCGTCACAGCCGCCCACGAGGTGGCTGCCCTTGAACTCGCCGGGTTCTCCGCGGCGCTGTACCCCGGCTCATTCTCGGAGTGGTCCAACCGCCCGGAACTGCCGGTGGCCACGGGGGAGGAACCCGGAGACGGGGGAACCCCGGCTGGAAAGTCCGCAGGAGCCGGGGGTACCGTCGCACTATGACACCAGGACGCCCCGTACCACCGCCCCCTGCAAAACCCATTGCCCCCGTCCCTGACGCCATGCCGACAGGGGCCGCAGGGGAAGGCACCGGCGTGCGCGCCCCTGCCTATGGTGCCGTGTCCGGGGACAGCGGCCTGGTGCCGCTGACAGTAGCCCGGCGCGCTCCCAAGCCGGACGACGTCGAGATCGCCATCGAATTTTGCGGGCTCTGCCACTCGGACGTGCATGCCACCCGCGGCGAATGGGGCGGCCAGGCGTACCCCCTGGTTCCCGGGCACGAAATCGTGGGAACGGTCAGCAGGACCGGGTCTGACGTCACCGACTTTGCCGTCGGCGACCGGGTTGGCGTGGGCTGCATGGTGGACTCCTGCCGCGCATGCGGCAGCTGCCTTGACGGCCTTGAGCAGTACTGCGAAAACGGGATGACAGGCACCTACGGTGCGAAGGACCGCCGGAACGGCGACGCCATCACCCAGGGCGGCTACTCCTCGTCGATCGTGGTGGACCGCCGCTACGTCCTCCGGGTACCGGAGTCACTGGACCCGGCCGCCGTCGCGCCCCTGCTGTGCGCCGGGGTCACCACTTTCTCTCCGCTGCGGCACTTTGGTGTCGAGGACGGCGACGTTGTAGGCGTGGTGGGACTGGGGGGCCTGGGCCACATGGCCGTCAAGCTGGCCAAGGCCATGGGTGCGGAGGTGGTGGTGTTCACCACGTCGGAGTCGAAGGTCCCGGCCGCGCTGGAGCTGGGTGCCGACCGGGTTGTCCTGTCGCGGGACGCGGCGGCCATGGCCGCCGCAGACCGCACGGTCGACCTCATCATCGATACGGTTGCGGCCCCGCACGACCTGAACCCCTTCTTCCGCACCCTGCGCGTGGACGGGGCACTGTTCCAGCTGGGGCTGCCGGCCGAGGCCATGCCGCCTGTCAGTCCCGGCGCCCTGATCCGGCGCAGGATCGCCTATGCCGGATCGCTGATTGGGGGCATCGGCGAAACCCAGGAAATGCTGGACTTCTGCGCCGAACACGGTGTGGTGGCCGACATCGAGTTGGTGACCGCCGCCCAGCTGAATGAGGCCTACGACCGCATGGTCGCCGGCGACGTAAAATACCGGTTCGTGCTGGACACCAGCACCCTGCAGGCACCCGCCGAGGAGGCAGACGCATGAGCACGCTTTTCACGAAAATCCTGAAGGGTGAGATCCCTGGCCGGTTCGTGTGGCGCGAGGACGACGTTGCGGCGTTCCTCACCACCGGTCCGCTCGCCGACGGCCACACGCTGGTGGTTCCCACCGAAGAGGTGGACCGCTGGACGGATGCCGCGCCGGAGACCCTTGCCAGGGTCATGGAGGTGGCACGGCGCATCGGTGCCGTCCAGGTGGACATTTTCGGGGCCCGGCGCGCAGGCCTGATCGTGGCTGGCTACGAGATCAACCACCTGCACGTCCACGTGTGGCCGTCCCGAAGCATGGCCGACTTCGACTTCGGCTCGGCCGACCAGAACCCGGACCCGAACGTCCTGGACGCCAACGCCGGGAAACTGCGCGAAGGCCTCCGCGCCGCCGGCTACGGGGAGTTCGTCCCCACGGCATAGCAGCTTGGTTCCGCCTGGATGCCCGCCCCGCGCGGCCCGGCATCCAGGCCGGACGTCATGCCGGATTTCAGGCCGGGGCAAGTGCCTTGTTGAGTACGGCCCGGATGCGCTTCTCGGACACCGAGTAGGCGGTACCAAGTTCGACGGCGAACAGGCTCACCCGAAGCTCCTCGAGCATCCAGCGCACCTGGGTTAACTCCCGTCCGGCGCGCCGTCCCGGCAGCAGCGCCGAGACGGCGTCGTCATAGTCGTCCTCCAACCGCTGGACCGCCGCCATGTTCAAGGCATCCCGCTGCACATTTCCGGGCAGGCGTTCCAGCCGCTTTTCGATCGCCGCCAGGTACCGCGGGAGCTGGCTGAGCTGGGCGTAGCCCGTGCGTGCTACGAAACCCGGATACACCAGTTGTTCCAGCTGGCTCTTGATGTCGTTCAGCGCGCTGATCAGGGCCAGGCTGGTGGTGCCCTTGAGCTGCTTCTCGATCCGCCGGGTACTGGCCAGGATGCGCTCCACAACGGCTGTGACCGTGAAGACCGTGTCGATCAGTTCGGCGCGCACCAGCTCGTAAAGCCCGTCAAACCCCTTGCGGTCCCACGGCAGTTCCGGGGGCGTGAGCTTGTCGATGGCAGCCAGCGCGCAGTCGGCGATGAGGGCGGTTACCGAACCGTGCGGGTTCTGGCTGAAGGTGAGCTTTTCGGTGTTGCTCAGGTGCTCCAGGACGTAGCGGTCCGGCGCCGGAACGCGCAGGGCCAGCAGCCGGATCACGCCGCCGCGCATCGCATCGAGCTGTTCGTCGGCCGTCTGGAACACGCGCAGGGACACGGACTTGCCCTGGTCCACCAGCGCCGGATAACCGGTGACCGTGTGGCCCTTGACCATGCTGCTCACCTGGCGCTCGATGGTGCCGAAGGTCCATTCCGTCAGCCCGTCCTGCTCCACGAACCCGGCCGCGGCGGGGGTTCCCGGCACTCCGGCCGCCTGCCCCCGTGCCGGCGACCCGCCGTCGGACACTTTGCCGTTCCCGCGCTGCCCCTTACCGTCCGCTCCGCGGACAGCGGACGCGGGCGTGGCGCCAAGCGATTCGGCAATGGCGCGCCGGGTGGCAGGGGCCAGCTGTTCCTGGAGATCAGCAAGGTCCTTGCCATCGCCCAGGACCTTGCCCTTGCTGTCCACCACCTTGAAACTCACGCGCAGGTGTGGCGGGACGGCGTCCCAGTTCCACGAGCCGGGCGGGATGACCGCACCGCGGATCCGCCGCAGCGCGAGCTCCAGCGAAGGTTCCAGCTCATCGGTCGCAGGATCAAAATCCGACTCGAGGATGGCCACCGCCTGCCGGGCAACGTCGGGCGCGGGGACGAAGTTCTTGCGGACCTGCTTGGGCAGCGACTTGATCAGGGCGGTCACCAGCTCCACACGCTGGCCGGGGATCAGCCACCGGAACGGCCCGTCGTCGAGCTGGTTGAGGAACAGGACCGGAACTTCGGCCGTGACGCCGTCGGACGGGTCTGGCGCAGACCCCGGCGCCACCGGATGGAACTCGTAGGCCAGGGGGAGTTCGAAGCCCTTGTGCAGCCAGGTCTTCGGGTACGCGGATTCGTCCAGGTCATCGGCGTCATCGCTGAGGAGCAGCGACTTGTCGTAGTCCAGGAGGTCCGGGTTCTCCGCCCGGGCTTCCTTCCACCACTTGTCGAAATGCCGCTCGGAGACCACATCGGGTCCGATCCTGGCATCGTAGAACTCGAAGAGCGTCTCATCGTCCACCAGCAGGTCGCGGCGGCGCATACGGGCCTCGAGTTCCTCCACCTCATGCAGGAGCGCCCGGTTACGGTGGAAGAACTTGTGGTGGGTACGCCAGTCGCCTTCCACCAGGGCATGCCTGATGAACAGTTCACGGGCCACCACGGGGTCCACCCGGCCGTAGTTGATCCGCCGCTGCGCGATAATCGGGACGCCGTAAAGGGTCACCTTTTCGTAGGCCATCACGGCGCCTTGCTTGGTGGACCAGTGCGGTTCGCTGTAGCTGCGCTTCACCAAATCCGGCGCCACCTGCTCCGCCCACAGGGGGTCGAAGCGGGCGGCCACCCTGGCCCACAGCCGGCTGGTTTCCACCAACTCCGCTGCCATGACGAACGTGGGGGACTTCTTGAACAGCGCGGACCCGGGGAAAATCGCGAAACGGCTGCCGCGGGCACCGGCGTACTCGCGCTTGCGCTCGTCCAGGATGCCGATGTGGCTCAGGAGCCCGGAGAGCAGGCTGATGTGGATTCCGTCATGGTTGCCCACGGGGTCCGCAAGGCGTTTGTTGTCGAGGGCGATCCCCAGCGGCCGGGCGAGCTGGCGCAGCTGGGCGAAGAGGTCCTGCCATTCCCGCACCCGGAGGTAGTTGATGAATTCGGCGCGGCACAGCCGGCGGAAGGCCGACGAGGACAGCTCCTGCTGCTTCTCCTGCAGGTAGTTCCAGAGGTTGAGGTAGCCGGTGAAGTCCGAGTTCTCGTCCCGGAAGCGGTTGTGCTTTTCCGCGGCCAGCTGCTGCTTGTCGGTGGGCCGTTCGCGCGGATCCTGGATGGTGAGGGCGGCTGCCAGGACCATGACTTCCCGGACGCAGCCGCGCTTTCCCGCTTCCACGATCATCCGGCCCAGGCGGGGATCCACGGGCAGCTGGGCAAGTTGTTGCCCGACGGCGGTGAGGCCGCCGCCCCTCGACTCATCCCGCGCGCCGGCTGCTTCGGGCTTGCCGCCCTTGCCCTGGGGACGTGGAGGGGCCAGGGCGCCAAGCTCGCGAAGGAGGGTGACGCCGTCGTTGATGGCCCGTGTTTCCGGCGGTTCGACGAACGGGAAGTCCTCAACGCCCTTGTGGCCCTTTGCCACGCCCATGGCGGTCATCTGGAGGATGACGGCGGCCAGGTTGGTCCGCAGGATTTCCGGATCGGTGAACCGGGGCCGGGACTCGAAGTCCTCCTCGGAATACAGGCGGATGGCGATGCCGTCGGACACGCGGCCGCAGCGGCCCGACCGCTGGTTGGCTGATGCCTGCGAGACGCGCTCGATGGGCAGCCGTTGGACCTTGGTCCGGTGCGAATACCGGGAAATGCGGGCCGTTCCGGTATCGATGACGTATTTGATGCCCGGAACCGTCAGCGATGTTTCCGCCACGTTGGTGGCCAGCACGATCCGTCGCTTGCTGCCCGGATGGAACACCTTGTGCTGCTCCTGCAGGCTCAGGCGGGCGAACAGGGGCAGTATCTCGGTGTTGGCGAGCCTGCGGCTGGACTGGATGCGGGACTGCAGGGCCTCCGCGGCATCGCGGATCTCGCGCTCGCCGGAGAAGAACACGAGGATGTCACCGGGCGCCTCCGCCGCCAGTTCGTCCACGGCATCGCAGACGGCGTCCAGGGGATCGCGGTCTTCTTCGAGTTCATCGTCCGAGGCGTCCTCCTCATCCTCCTTCGGCTGGGAGAGCGGGCGGTAGCGGATTTCCACGGGGTATGTCCGGCCGGACACCTCAACGATGGGGGCAGGGTCTTCGGGGGTGCCGAAGTGGTTGGCGAACCGTTCCGGATCGATGGTGGCCGAGGTGATGATGACCTTCAGGTCCGGCCGCTGGGGCAGGATGCGTTTGAGGTAGCCCAGGATGAAGTCGATGTTGAGGCTGCGCTCGTGGGCCTCGTCGATGATGATGGTGCTGTATTTGCGCAGCAGCTTGTCGCGCTGGATCTCGGCGAGCAGGATGCCGTCGGTCATCAGCTTGACCTTGGTCGCCTTGCTCACCTCGCCTGTGAAGCGGACCTGGAAGCCCACTTCCTGGCCGATCTCCACGCCCAGTTCCTCCGCAATGCGCTCGGCCACCGTCCGGGCCGCCAGCCGCCGGGGCTGCGTGTGTCCGATCAGGCCCTTCTCGCCCAGGCCCAGTTCCAGGCACATTTTGGGAATCTGGGTTGTCTTTCCGGAGCCGGTCTCGCCGGCGATGATGGTCACCTGGTTGGCGGCGATGGCGGCCATCAGGTCCTCGCGGCGCTCGGAAACCGGCAGCTCGGCGGGATAGGAGATATGAAAAGTCATGGCTGCAGACAGTCTACTGCCGTTGGGAACGGCCCCTCCTGCGCGGCTTGCGGCAGCCCACGCTCAGGCAGGACCGTTAGCATCCGCCCCGGGACTGGCGCCGCCACCGGAAGATTCCTCGGCGGCCGCCCGTGCGGAGTCAACCAGAATGCGCCACGGGCCGGTGAGGGCCTGTTCGGGCAGGGCAGCCCTGCGCTGCCCTGCCGTGATGGAGTAGATGAAACGGTCCGGCTGTGGCGCCTCGAAGGCCACAGCTGCTGCCCGCAGGGTGTTGGGCACCGCATCCCAAGGGCAGGCTTCGACAATGGGCTGCCAATGGCTAAGGTCCCTGTCCGTTTGGGCGTCCACGGTCCACACCCTTGTCATAGCCGCGATTCCGCCGGTGCGCTCCACCTTGATCTTCATCGCCTGGCCCCTGGGCTTCCATATGGCCCCGCACCGGTAAGCGGGCATCCGGGGCAGTGGCTAAACCTTGACCTTTACAGTTTCCCACGCCGCCCGTACAGCGTCATGCTCCCGGGTCTCCGGGCCGAACAGGTCGGCGGCAACACGTATCGTTGCCCGGGCAAAGACGGTGAACGTGGCGGCGGACGGCAACGAACCGTTGGTGAGTGTCTCGTACCAAATCCGGCCGGGCGCTTCCCAGGCGCGGCCGCCCAGGGCTGCCGCCACCAGGTAAAAGGCGCGGTTGGGGATGCCGGAGTTGATGTGGACGCCGCCATTGTCCGTGCTGGTCCGCACATAGGAGTCCATGGAATCCGGCTGCGGGTCCTTGCCCAGCACGTCGTCGTCGTACGCCGTCCCGGGAGCCTTCATTGACCGCAGGGCCAGCCCCTGGACTTTGGGTGTGAAGAGTCCTTCCCCGATCAGCCAGCTTGCTTGGCCTGCGGACTGGTTCTTCACGAACTGCTCAACGAGCGCGCCGAAGACGTCGGACATCGATTCGTTCAGGGCACCGGCCTGGTTCCGGTAGGCAAGCCCGGCGGAGTATTGGGTGACGCCGTGCGCCAGTTCGTGTCCGATGACGCTCACGGACTTCGTGAACCGTTCAAAGACGTCACCGTCGCCATCACCGAAAACCATCTGGGTGCCGTTCCAGAAAGCATTGTCGTAGAGCCTGCCGAAATGCACGGTGGCGTCAAGCTTCAGTCCGCGGCCGTCAACAGAATCCCGTCCGAAGGCGTCGGCGTAAAGCCGGTGCGTGTGTCCCAGGCCGTCGTAGGCTTCATTGGCCGCGGCATCGCCGGTGGCCGGTCCGCCTTCTTCCCGCACCATCCTGCCCGGCAGGGTTTCTTCGTCGCCGGCATCGAAGACGGTTCGGTTGACCGGCCCGGGCTTCACTTGGCGGAGGCCGGGCGGAAGGGCCGGCACAGCCCGCGCACGCGCAGCCTGGAATGATTCGACGTGGCCGAGGGCATTCCTGGCGGCGTTTGCGGCGGAAGAGAATTCCGGCGCATCTTGTAGCGCCAGCCGCCGCAACAAGTACGGCGGAACGATTGAACAGAATGGAACGTGCATGGCGTACCCCCTCAGCTAGGGGTTTTCAGACTACGAGGAGCCACCGACAATCACCGGAATGCCGCCGCGACGAATTCAGTAGCGCTCCCAAGCGCTGTAGCCGGCCCACGTGGGTACGGTAAATGCATGGCCGAAACCGAAAAGCAAACCAAGTCCAGCTCCACCCTGCTGACGGTGATCATCGCCTTCGTGGCCAATGTGCTCGTGGCGGCAGCGAAATCGGTGGCTGCCGTCCTTTCCGGCTCGGCCTCGATGACTGCGGAGGCAGCGCATTCCTGGGCGGATACCGGAAACCAGGTGTTCCTGTTCTTCGCGGAGCGTCGGTCTGCCCGGCCCCGGGACGCGAGCCACCCCATGGGATACGGCCGGGAAGCCTACGTCTGGTCGATGTTTGCCGCTTTCGGCCTCTTTACCGCCGGGGCGGTGGTGTCCATCATGCACGGCGTCCAGCAGATCTTTGCGCCGGAGCCGGCGACCGACTTCGTGGTGGCCTACGTGGTCCTGGCCGTGGCCTTTGCCTTCGAAGGAATCTCGTTCGTCCAGGCGTTCCGGCAAACCCGGAAGGCGGCCCACGAGCTGGACCGGCACACGCTCGAGCAGGTCCTCATCAGCTCCGATCCCAGCCTGCGGGCCGTGTTCGCGGAGGATGCGGCCGCGCTGATCGGCCTGGTGGTGGCGTTCGTGGGTGTGTTCCTGCACCAGGTCACCGGATCGCCGCTGCCCGATGCGACCGGTTCGATAGTGGTCGGCGTGCTGCTCGCCGTCGTCGCCGTTGTCCTGATCGACCGCAACAGGCGCTTCCTGGTTGGCCAGGGCGTAACGCCTGATATCGAACACTCCATGGCGCGGCGGGTCCTGGAGCACCGCGACATCGCCCGGCTGACCTACCTGCACCTGGAATTCGTTGGCCCGCGCAAGCTGTACCTGGTGGCGGCGGTGGATCTGCAGGGGGACCACCCGGAGCACGAGGTGGCGGTGGCTTTGCGCCGGATCGAGCGCGAGTTGGAGGACCACGAAACGGTGGAGGAAGCCGTGCTGACCCTTGCAACCCTGGACGAGGCGGCCCTTCGGTTTTGACGCCTTTGCATGCTTTTGTCTTCTTGCCGGCCCCGCACCGCCAACGCTCTATCAGCTGTTGCGGCTTTTGCGGCATCGCTCCATCACTTCCTGGTGACGTTCGACGGCGGTGCTGCCGCGTGAAACGTGGGGCCCGCTGCGTTCGGAGTAACAACTGATGGAGCGTTCCGGGATTCGGTGCGGGAAGTGATGGAGCGTGCCGGGATTTATTGCGGGTAGTGATGGAGGGCCGGGAACGGTCTGATCCACACGGAAATCCAAAACCCCCGCCGATTCCTTGAAGCGGCGGGGGTTTTTCTTGTGCCCTCGATAGGATTCGAACCTACGACCTTCTGCTCCGGAGGCAGACGCTCTATCCCCTGAGCTACGAGGGCAATCAGGGTATCCGGCCGTTCCCGGCGGGACGTCCTAGAGCTTAGCACCTCAGTAACCAGAGAACGAATCGATGTGGACCCGCCGCGCACCGGCTCTTTTGGCAGCGCGCCGGAGGGTGGCAACGCTGGCCGGGGAGCCGGAGATGTAGGCGTCCCGGCTGGCAATGTCGGGCACGATCCGCGCCAGCGTCGGCCCATCCAGCCGGCGCTCGGCACCGGCGCTACTGGCGGAAGCGGAGCCCAGCCCGGAAGGCGGCTCGGAGCCGTCCGCCAGCCGAACCAGTACACGGATGCCGGAATCCCGGAGCTCTTCGCCGAGGGTGCGCAGCCCGCCACGGTTCCGGCCAGTGATAAGCCGGCGATTCCGGCGTAGAGGGTCCGGCGGAGGGCGCCGCCCGGTGCCGGGGGACCTGCGGGTACGGGCGGGCTTTTGCGGGTGGAGGGTCTCATGAAGGCTCTCGTTTCACTCGGAGATCATGCCGTGCGGCAGTGGCTTCGCCCTGGACAACGCCGGATCTGCCCGAAAGGTTCACCCGGGGGCTCCGGCCGGCCTCAAATTCTTTGCTGTCACTGGCCCCCGGTAGGCTAGAGGGGTGACTCCCGAAGAACTTTCCCTCGCCATATCCGCCTGCCTCAGGGACGCCGTCGCCGCCGGCGATATTGCCCTTGCGGCATCAGCCATTCCGGCTGAGGTGCGCGTGGAGCGACCCAAGAACCGGGACCACGGCGACTGGGCCACCAACATCGCCCTCCAGCTCGCCAAGCAGGCGGGCACCAACCCGCGCGAATTCGCCGCCGTCCTCAGCAGTCGGCTGAAGTCCATAGACGGTGTCTCCGCCGTCGACATCGCCGGCCCGGGATTCCTGAACATCACCGTGGACGCCGCAGCCGCCGGTGCCCTGGCAAAGGCCATCGTCGAGGCCGGCAAGGAATACGGCACCAACACCGCGCTCGCCGGGCACACCGTCAACATGGAGTTCGTGTCCGCGAATCCCACCGGGCCACTGCACATTGGCCACACCCGCTGGGCTGCACTGGGGGACTCCATTGCGCGCGTGCTGCGCGCTTCCGGCGCGGATGTCACGGCCGAGTACTACATCAACGACGCCGGCTCGCAGATGAACACCTTCGCCACCTCCGTGTACTCCCGCCTGCACGGGCTTCCCGTGCCCGACGGCGGGTACCCGGGACAGTACATTTCCGACCTTGGGCATGAGGTCCTTACCGCGCATCCGGACATCCGCGAGCTCACCGAAGTCGCCGCCCTGCCGGTCATCCGTGCCGCCGCCTACGAAGTCCAGATGAAGGACATCCAGGACACCCTGGCGGACTTCGGCGTTGAGTTCGACGTCTTTTTCTCCGAGCAGGAACTGCACGACGCCGGCGCCATCGAAAGTGCCGTTGCGCGCCTTCGCGAACAGGGCCACGTGTTCGACGACGGCGGTGCGGTCTGGCTGCGCACCACGGACTTTGGCGACGACAAGGACCGGGTGATGGTCCGCGCCAATGGCGAGCCCACCTACTTCGCTGCCGATGCTGCCTACTACCTCTCCAAGAAGGATCGCGGCTTCACCGAAAAGATCTACCTCCTGGGCGCCGACCACCACGGCTACATCAACCGGCTCAAGGCCATCGCTGCCGCGGCCGGTGACGATCCCGAAGTGAACATCGAGGTGCTCATCGGCCAGCTGGTGTCCGTCAACGGTGCCAAGCTGTCCAAGCGGGCCGGCAACATCATCGAGCTCAAGGACCTGATCGACTGGCTGGGCAAGGACGCTGTCCGCTACTCGCTGGCCCGGTTCCCCGCCGATTCACCACTGACGCTGGACCCCGAGCTGCTGAAGAAGCACAGCAACGAGAACCCGGTCTTCTACGTGCAGTACGCCCACGCGCGTTCCCGCGGCGCAGCGCGCAATGCGGTTGATGCCGGCGTTGAGCGCCGCGTGGATGGGCAGGACAGCTTCGACGCGTCCCTGCTGGACCACGCCACAGAAAACGAGCTGTTGTCCTACCTGGGCAGCTACCCGTCGATTGTGGCCAAGGCTGCGGAACTGCGCGAACCGCACCGCGTGGCCCGGCACCTTGAGGCCATCGCGGGCGCCTACCACCGCTGGTACGACGCCTGCCGTATTGCCCCCATGGGGGAAGAACCCGTCACCGACCTCAACCGCACCCGGCTCTGGCTCAACGACGCCACGAGCCAGGTGCTGGCCAACGGCCTTGACTTGCTCGGCGTGTCCGCGCCGGAACGGATGTAGCCCCGTGACTGCGCAGGACACCACCAACGCTTCACCGCTGGCCCCGGAATGGCTTTCGGTACCCAAGGACCTGAATGCCCTCCAGGAACCCCTGTGGGCCAAGACGGTTGAGCGGAACGACGACGGCGGGCTGGCCGTCGGGGGAGTTTCCGTTGCCGCCCTGAAGGAACAGTTCGGCACCCCCCTGTTCGTCTTGGACGAGGCGGACTTCCGCGCCAGGGCACGGGCTTTCAAGGACTCCTTCGACGCCGCTTTCGCCGATATCTGCGGCGGCGTGGATGTGTACTACGCCGGGAAGTCGTTCCTCTGCACCGCAGTGGTGAAGTGGGTGGAAGAGGAAGGGCTGCGCCTGGACACTGCCTCCGGCGGCGAACTTGCCGTTGCGGCGCGCGCCGGAATTGCGGGGGAGCGGGTGGCGCTGCACGGCAACAACAAGTCCGACGCCGAAGTCACCCGGGCCCTGGACATGAAACTGGGGCGGATTGTGGTGGACAGCCTCGACGAACTGGTCCGGGTCGGTGCCCTCGCTGAAGCCCGCGGTGAACAGGCCAAGGTCATGCTGCGGCTCACGCCCGGCGTGCACGCCCACACCCATGAGTTCATCGCCACCGCCCACGAAGACCAGAAGTTCGGCCTCTCCATGGCCGGCGACACCACTGGCCAGGCCGGTCTGTCGGCCGCGGAGGAAGCCGTCGCGGCTGCCGCCGCGCACCCCGGCATCGAGTTGCTGGGCCTGCACTGCCACATCGGCTCGCAGATCTTCGAACCGGACGGTTTTGCCCTGGCTGCCGAGAAGCTGCTGCGCTTCCTGGCCGCGATGCAGGAAAAATACTCCATCACCATGCCGGAACTGGACCTCGGCGGCGGGTACGGGATCGCCTACACTCCGGTGGACACCCCCCGCCCCGCAGCGGAGATCGCGGCGGCGATGGCCGACGTCGTGCGTTCCACCTCCGCCGAGCTGGGCATCGACTCGCCGCGCATCTCCATAGAACCGGGCCGCGCCATCGTGGGCAGCACCACCTTCACCCTCTACGAGGTGGGCACGCTCAAAACGGTCCGCGTGGACGCGCCGGCCGTTTCCGGCGGCCGTGACGCGGACAACAACGTTACGTATCCGCGCCGCTATGTTTCGGTGGACGGCGGCATGAGCGACAACGCCCGCCCGGTGCTGTACGACGCGGATTATTCGGCCGTCCTGGCCTCCCGTACATCAAGCGCGGCCGGGCAGCTGTCCCGCGTGGTGGGCAAACATTGCGAGAGCGGCGACATAGTTGTTAGAGATGTATATCTGCCCGGGGACGTGGCAGCCGGTGATCTGCTTGCTGTACCGGGAACCGGCGCCTACTGCTGGGCCCTCTCGAGCAACTACAACTATCTGGCCCGGCCGGGCGTTGTCGCGGTGCGCGACGGATCTGCCCGGCTGATTGTCCGCGGGGAAACCGAAGAAGATCTGCTGAACCGCGACATGGGAGCCTGAATGACGGAAATGCGAACGCTGAAAGTGGCCCTGCTGGGCTGTGGCAACGTTGGGGCCCAGGTTGCGCGGATCCTTATTGAGGACGCCGACGCCCTTGCCGCCCGTACCGGTGCCCGCCTGCAGCTCAGCGGCATCGCCGTGCGCAACGTCAACGCCCCCCGCGACGTGGACCTGCCGCAGGAGCTCTTCACCACCGACGCCGAAACCCTGGTCAAGGACGCAGACCTTGTCATCGAACTGATGGGCGGCATCGAACCCGCCCGCACGCTGATCCTCTCAGCCCTGAGCAACGGCGCGTGCGTGGTCACCGGCAACAAGGCGCTCCTGGCGCAGGACGGGCCCACCCTCTACGAAGAGGCCGACAAAGCAGGCGTCCAGCTCTCCTACGAGGCTGCAGTGGCCGGAGCCATCCCCATCCTGCGCCCCATCCGCGACAGCCTCTCCGGCGACCGGATCACTCGCGTGCTGGGCATCGTCAACGGCACCACCAACTTCATCCTTGACCAGATGGACACCACCGGCGCCCAGTTCGCGGACGCCCTCGCCGAAGCCCAGCGCCTTGGCTACGCCGAAGCGGACCCCACCGCCGACGTCCAAGGCCACGACGCCGCAGCGAAGGCCGCCATCCTTGCCTCGCTGTCCTTCCACACCCGCTTTGCCCTGGACGATGTCCACTGCGAGGGCATCACGTCCGTGAGCGCGTCGGACATCGCCGCCGCCAAGGAGGCCGGCTTCGTCATCAAGCTGCTGGCCATCGCCGAGAAACTGACTGACGCCAACGGCAAGGAAGGCGTGTCAGTCCGCGTACACCCCACCCTCCTTCCGCGCGAACACCCGCTGGCCGCCGTCCGCGGTGCCTTCAACGCCGTCTTCATCGAAGCGGAGAACGCGGGCGAACTGATGTTCTACGGCCAGGGCGCCGGCGGAACCCCCACGGCCTCGGCCGTACTGGGTGACCTCGTCTCGGCAGCGCGCCGCTTGGTCCTGGGCGGTCCCGGACGCACCGAAACCACCACGGGGCACGTTCCAGCGCTGCCCATCGATGCGGCCACCACGAGTTACTACATCGGCCTCGACGTTGCCGACCAGCCCGGTGTTCTGGCCAAGATCGCCCAGCTGTTCGCCGAGCACGGCGTCTCCATTGAAATCATGCGGCAGACCATCCACCGCGACGCGGAGTCCAACGTGGAGTCGGCCGAACTGCGGATTGTCACCCACCGCGCGTCAGAGGCTGCCCTCGCAGCCACCGTCGAGGCCGTCAAGGGCCTGGACGTCATCAATTCAGTTACATCCGTTCTGCGGGTAGAAGGAGTCTAAGTGGCTCACCAATGGCGCGGCGTCATCCGCGAATACGCTGACCGTCTGCCCGTGACGGAGTCCACCAAGGTCATCACCCTCGGTGAGGGCGGCACTCCGCTGGTGCACGCGCAGAAGCTTTCCGAACTCACCGGTTCCGAGGTCTACCTGAAGGTGGAGGGGATGAACCCCACCGGCTCCTTCAAGGACCGTGGCATGACGATGGCCATGACGGCTGCGGTGGCCTCCGGTGCCAAGGCCGTTGTGTGCGCTTCCACCGGCAACACGTCCGCTTCCGCCGCGGCGTATGCAACGGCCGCCGGCCTGCAGTGCGCCGTCCTGGTGCCCGAAGGCAAGATTTCCATGGGCAAGCTCAGCCAGGCCATCGCCCACGGTGCCACCCTGCTCCAGGTGGACGGCAACTTCGACAACTGCCTGGACATCGCCCGCAAGCTGGGGGAGTCCTACCCCGTCTTCCTGGTCAACTCCGTCAACCCCGCACGCATCCAGGGCCAGAAGACCGGCGCCTTCGAAGTGGTCGACGCCCTGGGCGATGCACCGGACATCCACGTCCTGCCCGTGGGCAACGCCGGCAACATCACCGCCTACTGGAAGGGCTACAAGGAATACTCCGCGCCCTTCGAATCCGACACTGCCGGCACCCTGCCCGCGGTGTCCACCAAGACTCCTGCGATGTGGGGCTTCCAGGCTGCCGGGGCCGCACCTTTCGTTGCGGGCCACCCCATCAGCGAGCCTGACACCATCGCCACGGCCATCCGCATTGGCAACCCCGCATCCTGGGACGGCGCTGTGGGCGCACGCGACGAATCCGGCGGCCTCATCGAGGCCGTCACGGATGAGGAAATCCTGAACGCGCACCGCTGGCTCTCATCAAAGGAAGGCGTCTTCGTGGAACCCGGTTCCGCAGCAGGCGTGGCCGGGCTGCTCAAGAAGCACGCCGCCGGCGAGGTCCCCAGCGGGAAGACCATCGTCATCACCGTCACCGGGCACGGACTCAAGGACCCCCAATGGGCCCTGCGTACCGAGGACGGCAGCGATGTCCAGCCGATCAAGGTTCCGAACGACGTGGTCACCGTTGCCGCTGAGCTGGGACTGGAAGAAAAATAGCCTTGGACACCACCTCGCAGGCCGCCGTCGGACTGCACCTGATCGAGCCGGGCCAGCGCGTCACCGTCCGAGTCCCCGCCACCACGGCCAACCTCGGTCCCGGCTACGACAGCCTGGGCCTCGCGCTGGCCCTGCACGACACCCTCACCGTGGAAAGCCTGGACACGGACGAACTCGTGTTCGAGCTCCGCGGCGAGGGATCCGACACCCTGCCGCGGGACGCCAGCCACCTGGTGGTCCGCGCAATGGACCTGGCCTTCGAAAGGCTGGGCTACCGACACGGCGGCCTGAAGGTGGTTGCCGAAAACGTAAACCCGCACGGCCGCGGGCTGGGCTCCTCCGCGTCCGCCGTGGTCGCAGCGGTCTCGGCCGCCAACGCCATGGTGCCCGCTGAAAGCCGGCGTGGAAAGGAATGGATCCTCCAGCTCACCAGCGAACTGGAAGGCCATCCGGACAACGTGGCACCCGCGATTTTCGGCGGACTGGCGCTGTCATGGCAGGACAGTGAGCAGTACAGCAGCACCAGTGCCGCCGTTGCCGCCTCTGTCATCCCCATTGTGGCGGTGCCCGACTTCGAACTGTCCACCGAAGCCGCCCGCGCCCTGCTGCCGGCATCGGTGGGCCACCACGCAGCCGCAATGAACTCCGGCCGTGCGGCACTGCTAATCCACGCGCTGACGCAGAAGCCTGAATTCCTGCTGCCGGGCACCGAGGACTACCTGCACCAGAGCTACCGGGCGGAGGCCATGCGGCCCAGTGCCGCGCTGATCGGCGCACTCCGTAAAGCGGGCTACGCGGCAGTGGTTTCCGGGGCCGGGCCAACCGTCCTGGTGCTGGCAAACGGTGAAGCCCAGGCCAGTAATGCACTGGCCTTCATTGAAGCCTTTACGGCGGAGAACACGCCGGACATCGGCTGGCGCGTCCTGAAGCTCGCAGTGGACGTTGAAGGTGCTAAGGTTGACTTGCACCGGCGGTAATTCCGCTTATCTGATCTGCTCCTGCATTCAGTTGCGATTTGATCTACCACTGTGAATGTATTCCGGTGCCGCCTGCTTGGTCTGTCGCAGGAATCTGCAGCATACAACTGCCCCTGAACCGTCAGTCCGGCGCCGCGCCATGGGCGCAGCGCAAGGTGAATCAGTATCCGGCCCTGCTGGCCGAAATCCAACCGGCAAGGCCGAAATCCCGGCTGCAGATCTGAACTGCAGCCCAGATCAAATCATCGCGTCCAGCTCCCAGTCTGGACGCCGTCGAGGGGGAAGGATCCTTCGTGACCGAAACCACTGAGCTGTCGCCAGCTGTGGAACACACAACTTCTGCTGCCGAATCACCGGCCGCACCCGCCAAGAGCAGCGGCCTCGCCGGCCTGAAGCTCGCCCAGCTGCAGGCCCTCGCCAGCCAGCTCGGCATCTCCGGTGGCTCCCGCATGCGCAAGGGGGACCTGGTCTCGGCCATCTCCGCCCATCGTGCAGGGACCCTCACTGCAAAAGCCCCCGCGAAGGCAACGGAAAGGGCTTCGGAAAACACTGTGGCCCCGGCCGCAGCGGCACCAGCCTCCGTCCCGGAAGCCGCCGCGGAAGGCACCCGTGCCCGCGGACGCGGACGCAGCCGCCGGGCCGTCAGTGACGGCGTCGTTGCGCCGGCAGCCGAAGCTCCCGTTGTGGAAACAGCTGCCGCGCCTGCCGCCGCAACTGTCGAGGCGCCGTCGGCCGCCCCTGCGGAAGCCGCAGAAGCAACGGAAGGCGCCCCCGAGCGCCGCCAGCCCCGCACCCGCGACCGCCGCCGCAGCGAAGCCGCTGCCGCCTCCGTCCAGGAAGCACCGGTGGAAACCCCGGCAGAGCAGCCGGCCGCGGAACAGCGTTCAGGCGAGCAGCGCGCCGAAGCCCCTGCAGCTGAAACGGGCGACGGCGGCCAGCGCACCGAGCGCCGTGAAGGCGGCCGCACGCGTGGCCGCGACTCCCGCGAATCCGATGGCCGCGACAACGCCGGCAGTCGCGAGGCAGGCCAGCGGGAAGGCGGCCGGGACACCCGCGACGGCGAGGACACGGACGGCGGAAGCCGCCGCAACCGCCGGAACCGCCGCGACCGGAATGACCGGAACGACCGTTCCGGCGGCCAGGACCGGGACAACTCCCGCAACGATCGCTTCCGCGACCGCAACGACCGCCGCCGCGGCCGCAACCAGGGCCCGGACGTGGACGACGTCGAGGTCACCGAGGACGACGTGCTGCTGCCGGTCGCCGGCATCCTGGACGTCCTGGAAAACTACGCGTTCATTCGCACCTCCGGCTACCTGCCCGGCCCCAACGACGTCTACGTGTCCCTGGCCCAGGTCAAGAAGTACAACCTGCGCAAGGGTGACGCCGTTGTCGGCGCAATCCGTGCACCCCGCGAGGGCGAGGACCGCAACCAGCAGTCAAACCGCCAGAAGTTCAACGCCCTGGTCCGCGTCACGTCCGTGAACGGCAAGACCGCCGAAGAACTCAAGGACCGCGTCGAGTTCGCCAAGCTGGTTCCGCTGTACCCGTCCGAGCGCCTGCGCCTGGAGACCGACCCCAAGAAGATCGGTCCCCGCGTCATCGACCTCGTGGCTCCGATCGGCAAGGGCCAGCGTGGCCTGATTGTCTCCCCGCCAAAGGCCGGCAAGACGCTCATCCTGCAGTCCATCGCCAACGCGATCACCACCAACAACCCTGAGGTCCACCTCATGATGGTGCTGGTTGACGAACGCCCCGAAGAAGTCACGGACATGCAGCGCACCGTCAAGGGCGAGGTCATTGCCTCCACCTTCGACCGTCCCGCCGACGACCACACCACCGTGGCCGAACTCTCCATCGAACGCGCCAAGCGCCTGGTGGAAATGGGCATGGACGTGGTGGTCCTGCTGGACTCCATGACCCGCCTGGGCCGTGCCTACAACCTGGCAGCACCGGCCTCCGGCCGCATCCTGTCCGGTGGTGTGGACTCCGCAGCCCTCTACCCGCCCAAGCGCTTCTTCGGTGCCGCCCGCAACATCGAAAACGGCGGCTCGCTCACCATTCTGGCCACCGCCCTCGTCGAGACCGGCTCCAAGATGGACGAGGTCATCTTCGAAGAGTTCAAGGGCACCGGAAACATGGAGCTCCGCCTGTCCCGCCAGCTGGCCGACAAGCGCATCTTCCCCGCCGTGGACGTCAACGCCTCCGGCACCCGGCGCGAGGAGAACCTCCTCTCGCCCGAGGAAGTCAAGATCATGTGGAAGCTGCGCCGCGTCCTCTCCGGACTCGAAACCCAGCAGAGCCTTGAACTGCTCACCAACAAGATCCGGGAAACCCAGAGCAACGTCGAGTTCCTCATGCAGGTCCAGAAGACGACGCTTGGTGCGAAGTCGGATAACGACAAGTAGCTGAGTTCGGGGCGGGCGCTGGAGCGTTCGTGCGGTGGGTGCCGCGCGGATGTTCCGCTCCCGCCCCTTTGTCGTTCGGATTTTGCCGCCCCCGCCCCTCCGCTGGGAGGCTTTCGATCTTCGATCGTCAGCCTCCCAGCTCCGGCAGGCCCGATGCCACTCCCGGGGCGGCAAAATCCGAACGCCACGCTGTTGTCTCACCAGTCGCTCGGCGAAACTAGACTGTTTCCCAGCGCGTCGAAAGGTTTTGAAACATGTTTGAGTCCGTACAGGGCCTGCTTGATGAGCATGACTCCATCCAGGCGCAGCTGGGGGATCCTGCTGTCTATGCTGACCAGCGGCTTGCCCGGAAGCTGGGGCGGCGGTCGGCTCAGCTTAATGGCATTGTCGAGGCCTACCACAGGTGGGAAGGCATCCGGGACGATCTGGCCGCCGCCAAGGAAATGGCTGCCGAGGATCCCGAGTTCGCCGCCGAAGTGCCTGAACTGGAGGCTGCGCTGGAAGTAGCCGCGGCCAAGCTCCGGCGCCTGCTTATTCCCCGCGATCCTGACGACGCCCGCAACGTGATCCTCGAAGTCAAGGGCGGTGAAGGCGGCGACGAGGCTGCACTGTTCGCCGGTGACCTGCTGCGCATGTACACCCGGTACGCGGAGTCCCGCGGGTGGAAGACTGAAATCATTTCCGCCACCGAGTCTGACCTCGGCGGCTACAAGGATGTCCAGGTGGCCGTCAAAGGAAACTCGAACGACCCCGCCGAGGGCGTTTATGCCCGGCTCAAGTTCGAAGGCGGCGTGCACCGCGTCCAGCGCGTGCCGGTGACCGAATCCCAGGGCCGCATCCACACCTCCGCCGCCGGCGTGCTGGTCCTCCCCGAGGTTGATGAGCCCGAAGAGCTCGAAATCAACCAGAACGACCTCAAGATCGACGTCTACCGGTCTTC
This sequence comes from Arthrobacter liuii, assembly GCF_014639275.1. Taxonomy (GTDB): domain Bacteria; phylum Actinomycetota; class Actinomycetes; order Actinomycetales; family Micrococcaceae; genus Arthrobacter; species Arthrobacter liuii. The sequence continues at coordinate 123,763 of NZ_BMFW01000005.1, forward strand.
AGGCCCGGGCGGGCAGTCCGTGAACACCACGGACTCCGCCGTCCGCATCACGCACCTTCCCACCGGCATCGTGGTGGCCATGCAGAACGAGAAATCCCAGCTGCAGAACCGCGAAGCCGGCATGCGCGTCCTGCGCGCACGCATCCTGGCGCACCAGCAGGAGCAGATCGACGCCGAGAACTCGGCCCAGCGCAAGTCGCAGATCCGCACCATGGACCGTTCCGAGCGCATCCGCACCTATAACTACCCGGAGAACCGGATCGCTGACCACCGCACCGGGTACAAGGCCTACAACCTGGACCAGGTCATGAACGGGGACCTGGAGCCGGTCATCCAGTCCGCGATCGAGATGGATGAGCAGGCGCGGCTGGACGCCATCGGCGACTGACCGGAAACTGCCACCATGACCGAGCCCACCCACATGGCGCCTGCCCAGTCTTTGGCCGCAGCGGTCCGTGAGGCCGCGGCACTCCTGGCTGAGGCCGGCGTTCCCAGCCCCCGGGCCGATGCCGAGCTCCTGGCGGACCATCTCCTGAACGTCGGGCTGGGGCGCCTCCGCTCCCTGATGCTGGGCGATACTCCCGCGCCCCGTGGGTATGCCGAACTTGTCGCCGAACGCGCACGCCGCATCCCGCTGCAGCACATCACCGGGGTTGCGCATTTCCGCTACCTCGAACTGGCCGTGGGGCCGGGAGTGTTCATTCCGCGTCCGGAAACCGAATCCGTGGTCCAGCTGGCCATCGACCACGTCCGCGGCGTGGCCACCCCCCGGATTGTCGACCTCGGCACGGGATCGGGCGCTATCGCCGGTTCCCTGGCCTCCGAGGTTCCCGGAGCCGAGGTGCACGCCGTCGAGTTCAGCCCGTTCGCGCACGCCTGGGCGGCGAAAAACCTGGCACCCCTGGGGGTCAACCTTGTCCTGGGGGACCTGCGTGACGCCTTTCCGGAACTCAACGGGAGCGTCGACGTCGTGGTTTCAAACCCGCCGTACATCCCGGCCGAAGCCATCCCCAACGAACCCGAAGTAGCCCTGCACGATCCCCCCGAGGCCCTGTACGGTGGGGGAGCGGACGGCATGGAACTTCCGACGGCGGCAGCGGCCTCCGCTGCCCGCCTCCTGCGCTCTGGGGGCTACTTTGTCATGGAACACGCGGAAGTCCAGTCAGGCTGGATCGCCGCCATGCTCGGTCGGACCGGCACATGGACAGGCATCAGGACACACCTGGACCTTAACGGCAAGGAGCGCGCCACCAGCGCCGTGCTCGCAGACCCCACCACACGGAATGAAAGAATGGGCCAGTGACCACAACTTATGACTGCACCATCGATGACGAGCGGGCCAGGGGCCTCGAGGACGCCCAGCGTGCCATCGGGGAGAAGAAATGCGTCGTGCTCCCCACGGATACGGTTTACGGGATCGGCGCGGATGCGTTTTCGCCGCAGGCTGTCACCATGCTGCTGGTATCCAAGGGACGCAGCCGCACCATGCCGCCGCCCGTCCTGATTCCACGCATCAACGCACTGGACGGCCTGGCCACCGAGGTGTCAGCCGACGCCCGCAAGCTCGCGGAAGCCTTCTGGCCCGGCGGACTCACCTTGATCCTGCACGCGCAGCCGTCGCTGGACTGGGACCTCGGCGAAACCAAGGGAACCGTTGCGCTGCGGATGCCTGCAGACGAAGTCGCACTGGAGCTGCTGACCCTGACCGGCCCGCTGGCGGTTTCCTCCGCCAACCGTACCGGCCAGGCTCCGGCCCAAACCGCGGCAGCGGCCCGCGAACAGTTGGCGGATTCCGTCGAGGTGTACCTGGAAGGCGGCCCGCGCCCGCTGGAAGGCGAAGCCGGGGTGCCGTCAACCATCGTGGACGCCACCGGGCCCATCCTGCGCGTGGTCCGTAACGGAGCCGTGAGCCTGGACCGGTTGCGCGAACACGTCCCGGGCGTCCTGGGCCTGGGCGAGATTCCCATGGCAGCCGAAGAACCGGAGCCACTGGCGTCACCGGAAGCACAGGGATCGCCGGAGGCAGCCGGGGTTGAGGCTGCGCCCGGTTCAGGCAGCAGCGCCGTAACCGATGCCGACAACGTTCCGGGGAACTGACGTGCATCCCAAAGTGGCCGTTGCGGCCGTAACATTCGACCGCCACGAGGAACTGGCCCTGCTCCTGAAAGGCCTGGCCGCCCAAACCGCTCCCATCCATTCCATCGCCCTGGTGGACTCCGGTGCCGTCCCCGCCACCGGCGTCGTCAACGCCGTGGGAGCGGACAACATCAACTACTTGCGTTCCGAAGCAAACCTCGGCGGCGCCGGCGGTTTTGCCTACGCGATCCTCGCGGCCATGGCCAGCGGAGCCGAATGGATCTGGATGATGGACGACGACGGCCATCCTGAGGACGCCAGCTGCCTGGCCGAGCTGCTCCGCACCGCAGAGGAGCACCAGCTCGACATCATCAGTCCGCTGGTGGCGGCTACGGCGGACCCCAACCGGCTCTCCTTCAACTTCCGCATCAACGGACTCCTGACCAACGACAGGTCGCGCCTTGCGCCCATGGGCTACCTCCCTGACATGGTCCATTTCTTCAACGGTGCACTGATCCGGACCGAGGTCTTCTACAAAATCGGTATTCCGGACGTGAAGTTCTTTATCCGCGGGGATGAAGTGGACTTCCTATCCCGGGTGAAAAAAGCGGGGCTCAAGTACGGCACGCTCGCCACCGTCGCGGTGCAGCACCCCGCCACGTGGACCGAGATGAAACCGGTGTTCGGCGGGTTCATCACCCCCGTCATCCCAGAAGGCGAGTTCAAGCGCTACTGCTACTTCCGCAACCGCGGTTACCTGACCCGCAAGTACCGGAACCTGCGGTGGTTCAGCGCGGACATCGTTGGTTTCCCCTACTACTTCCTGAAGACCGGCGACTTCAAGGGCCTGGCCCACTGGTTCGGCGCCTATTCCACCGGCTTCCGCGGCAAGGGCTTCGGCTCGCCGGCGGAACTGATGTCCGGCGGGAACTAGCCGGCGTGGAGAACCTTTACGCCGTCGTCGTCACTTACAACCGCGCAGATTTCCTGCGCAACCTGCTGGGTTCCTTCGCCCGGCTGGACACCCCGCCGGCGGGGATCGTCGTGGTGGACAATGCCAGCACGGACCACACCGCCGACGTCGTCGCGGAGGCGATTTCCGGCAACGGGACGCCCGTCCAGTACGAGCGGCTGGACCGGAACGTCGGCGGGGCCGGCGGGTTCTCCCGCGGAGTGGAACTGGCACTGGAGGCCGGCGCCGGGTGGCTGTGGCTGATGGACGACGACGTCGAAGTGCTTCCGAGCGCCGTGGAGGCACTGGACAGGTTCACGACGGACTACTCCTGCATCATCGGCCGACGGTATGACGCCAACGGCAAGCCGTTCTTTTGGCAGCATCACTTCGTGGAGGCCCTGGGCGTCTTCCTGCCGGTCTCGCGGGACGTGTTCAAACATTCAGACGTGTTCCGAACCAATGTGGGGAACTTCGAGGGCATGCTGGTCAAGGCCTCGGTGGTCCGGGACATCGGCCTGCCGGATCCGCGCTTCTTCATCACCTGGGATGACCTGGTCTACGGATGGCTCGCTGCGCAGCGGACCCCTGTGGTCTACGTCAACGCGTTCGTCATCAGGAAGGTCCGCGCGCAGCGGCAAGTGGACTTGGGATTGCGCCACCTCAATGACTCGTCCGACCTCAGCCGCCACTACGTGATGCGCAACCGCGGACACGTCGCGCACTACCTGCAGGCCTACGGCAAATACAACCGTGCCGGTTTTGCAGCCGGGACCGCCTTGACCTTCCTCAAGGAACTTGTCCGGCTGGTCCTGGTCGAGCGGACCCTCAAGGGCTCCGGAGCACTGTGGCACGGATGGCGTGAATCACGCACCATCCTCGCGGACACGGAGTGGAAACCCATGCCCCCGCTGCCCGCGCATCCGGGAAGCGGACGCTGAAGAGATTAGTATCGTTCTAGGCCCCGACGCCGTCCGACGGTTTTTGCGGCGGGGATTTTGAAAAAGGCGCTGGCCGCCGTGGTAGTGGAAGTCGGTTGCATTTTCTGTTGAGTACGAAATCTGAAACGCGCGCACCCGCCGCAGTACGGGACGACAAGCCCGCCCTCTGGATCTGGATCCAGCTCTTCCTGGACTCCATGTCCTGGGTGGTGGCCATCGTCCTGGCGCTGCTGCTGCGCTATGAGATGGGCATCCGGGTCGAACAGTTCGCCGGCGCGTTCGCCATCGCCGCGATAGCCGTCGTCGTGCAAATACTGGCCGGCTACTCCCTGGCCCTGTACCGGGGCCGCTACCCGTTTGGCAGCTTCCAGGAGGCCAGGGCACTCGTCTTTGTCACCGTCATCGTGGCAGCTTCCATAACGGCCAGCCTGCTGGTGCTTTACGAGGCCATCAACATCGGCCGCAGCGTGGGCCTGATCGCCTTCCCGTTTGCCTGCCTTTTCATGGGCGCTGCCCGCTACGCCAAACGCCTATACGCGGAAAGCAGGACCCGGCCCGCGGACGGGGCACAGAACACGCTGGTCTATGGCGCCGGGTTCCTGGGCAACTCGCTGGTCACGCGAATGCTGCAGGACTCCGACTCGCCGTACTACCCGGTCGGGCTGGTCGATGACGACCCCGCCAAGAAGCACCTGCGCCTCTCGGGCGTCCAGGTGCAGGGCCGCGGCGATGACCTACCGGCGATCATCCGCCGCACCCGGGCAAAGGTCCTGGTCCTGGCCTTCGCCAACGTCGAGGCCGGCGTGGTCCGGCGCATCTCCGATGCCGTGGCAGGGCTCAACATCCGCGTCCTGGTGCTGCCGCCCTTGCGGGACATGCTCGGCAGCGGCACTCCCGCAGGCTTCTCCGACTTCCGGGACGTGGCAGTCGAAGACCTGATCGGACGCCGGCCCGTTGATATCAAGGTCGATGAAATTGCCGGTTACATCACCGGTAAGCGGGTGCTGGTCACCGGGGCGGGCGGATCGATCGGTTCCGAGCTTTGCCGCCAGATCGTGCAGTTCAGCCCTGCTGAACTGATAATGCTGGACCACGACGAGACCGGCCTGCAGCAAACCCAGATATCGATCACCGGCCGTGGCCTGTTGGCTGGACGCGACACCGTGCTGGCCAACATCCGCGACGGTGAAGCCCTGCAGGACATCTTTGCCGACCGGCGGCCCGAGGTCGTGTTCCACGCGGCAGCCCTCAAGCATGCGCCATTGCTCCAGCAGTATCCCGTGGAGGCCTGGAAAACCAATGTCTGCGGCACCCTGAACGTGCTGCGCGCCGCACGCCGGGCGGGCGTTTCGCACTTCGTCAACATCTCCACCGACAAGGCTGCCAACCCCACCACCGCCCTTGGCCACTCCAAGCGGGTTGCCGAAAAGCTGACCGCCTGGATGGCCGGCCAAACCCAGCGCACGTTCGTCTCTGTCCGGTTCGGCAATGTCATGGGCAGCCGCGGGTCCATGCTGCCGCTCTTTACCGAACAGATCCGCGTCGGCGGACCCGTTACGGTCACCGACCCCGACGTCACCCGTTTCTTCATGACAATCCCGGAGGCGTGCCAGCTGGTCATCCAGGCCGGCGCGATCGGCGCCGGCGGCGACGTCCTGATCCTGGACATGGGAGAACCTGTCCGGATCCTTGACGTGGCCCAGCGGATGATCGCCATGTCCGGCAAGGACGTGGAAATCATCTACACCGGGCTGCGTCCGGGAGAGAAGCTGCACGAGGAGCTGGTGGGAACCGGGGAACTGGACCAGCGTCCCCTGCATCCGAAAATCTCACACACCAGGGCAGCCGAGCAGGATCCGGACAAGCTCGACCTCAATGTCTGGCTGGCCCGCTGCGAGGCGGAACAGGGCATCAGCATCGGCGACATTCCCGATGACGAGGCCGATGATGTGGGCGAGATCCGGGTAGCGTCATGATGCCGCTGGTCGCGGTAGCCGGGATAACCCTGCTGGCCAGTCTGTTGCTTCCCTTTGCCGTGAAGCCGTGGCTGGTGCGGATGGGCGTCGTGGACGTCCCCTCCGCCCGCTCATCGCACGTCACGGCAACCATCCGCGGCATGGGCGTTGCCGCTGCGCTCGCCACGGTGATCGGCTACGCGGCAGCGGTGCTGCTGGGCGTAGTTACGGTGGACCGCTCGGTGTCAGCGGTGGTGCTCTGCATCATTGCCGCGTGCGCCGCCGTCGGCTGGATTGAAGACCTGCGCGGACTGTCCATCGGCGGACGCGCCGGCGCCCAGCTTGGTATTGGCGCAGCAGGCTCGGCACTGCTGATAGTGCTGACGGGGCAATCATTCTGGTGGCTGCCGCTCGCTGCCGTCGCAATCGCAGCGTACGTCAACATTGCCAACTTCATGGATGGGGTCAATGGCATCTCGGGCCTGCATGGGGTCACAGCCGGCACCGCCTACGCCGTGGCCGGAATGTTGGCGGAGCAGCCGTGGCTGACTGCCGGAGGCGCCGTGCTGGCGATGTCCTTCCTCGGCTTCCTGCCCTGGAACCTCGGCCGGGGCTCGGTCTTCCTGGGCGACGTGGGCAGTTACCTGCTGGGCGCGTCTATCGCCGCCCTGGCGGTTGCCGGCTTCCTCGGCGGGGTCTACGTGGAATACGTCCTTTCGCCGATCCTGGTGTACGCCGCGGACACCGGCTACACGCTGCTGCGCCGGATCAAGGCGGGTGAGCGCTGGTACGCTTCCCACCGCGAACACGTCTACCAGCGGCTTACGGACGTTGGCTTCTCGCACCTCCAGTCGGCCGGTGCCGTAACGCTGTGCACGATTGCCGTGATCATTCTTGGCTTTGTTGCCGCCACCGCTTCCTTGCCGGTGGCGGCCCTCTGCGTTGTGGTTGCCGTGCTGGTACTCGCTTTGTACCTGGCCAGCCCGGACCTGATCCGCAGGCGCCGGCGCAGGTCCAAGGTCACACGCCTGCCGGTGACCTAGCAATGTTCTATCTCGTGTAGAATTTAGGGGCAGCCCAAGCTGCTCCTCCACCCTTACATCCTGGCGATCCGCTATGTGATGCCGACGATTGGGATCGAATGAGCTCCAACGCCGACTCCGGACCCGCGTCCGGCAGTTCACGCGTTGGCACCTCCGGCCCCAGCCGTTCGCTGTGGCTGAACCTGCTCAAGCGCAGCTCGATCGCGGCTGCCGCCGGGCTTGTCCTGTGCGCGGTCCCCGCCGCCCTACTCAACGGAGTAAGCGGGGCGGTATCCAGTTTCCTTGGTGGCCTGCTGGTGATGCTGTTCTTTGGGATCAGCCTGCTGATTGGGCACTTCGTGGGGCGCAACAACCCGTCCGGCGCGATTGGTGTCTTCGTAGCCACCTACTTCATCAAGGTGGTTGGCTTCGCCGTCGTCCTGTTCGTCGTCGGCGCTCCGGCCTGGCTCCACGGCCGCTGGTTCGTCATCGGCGCTGTGGTGGCCGTCGTCCTCTGGCAGGCCGCTGAGATCCATAGCTTCAGCAAAGCCCGCCTCCAGATCTACAACGATCCAGAAGAGAAGGGACCAACCGATGCGTAACCCGAAGAAATCCGACGCTGCCGCAAATGCCAAGCGCCGGTCGAGCGGCTCCGCGCCCGTTGATTCCGAGGCTTCGACGGACGGCGGTTACAACGCTGGAATGGCTGTGTTCAGCTACATCATTGGCGGAATCATCGTCTGGAGTTTGATAGGGTGGGGACTGGATTATCTGTGGGGAACGCGCTGGATCGTGCTCGCAGGCGCTCTGCTCGGAGCCGCCGGAGGTTTCTACATTTCCCACATGCACGGCCTCACCAGTTCCCGCACAAAGGCTGATGGGCGCCATGCTCCCAGCGCACCGTCCCAGGACGGAGAAGATAATGCCAAATAATTTCACAGGGGGAACAGCAGGCTGTCAGGCTGCCGGACCCCGCCCAACGCCCAATGATGGACACTGCAGAGAGGAAACGCGTTGATCGCGCTTGCGCTCCCGGCCCAAGATTCAGGAGAGTTCACTCCTCCTGGTATTAACGAAATGCATTTGCCGGCAATCCTGCCGTGGGGTGCCGCAGAGGGATTCTCCAAGCAGATGCTGCTGGTCCTCCTCTCTGTCGTCTTTATCGCCGTCTTCTTCGTGCTGGCCGCACGGAAGCAGCAGCTGGTACCCGGCAGGCTCCAGTTCGCCGGCGAGGCCGCCTACGGCTTCGTCCGCAACGGCATCGCCAAGGACATCATCGGCGGCAGGGACTTCATGAAGTACGTCCCGCTGCTGTTCAGCCTGTTCTTCTTCATCCTGGTCAACAACATCTACGGCGCCATCCCGCTGTTCCAGCTCCCCACGTTTTCGCACGTGGGTGGAGCCTACGTTCTGGCCGGGCTGGTCTACATCACCTGGATCTCCATCGGCATCAAGAAGAACGGCCTTCGCTACTTCAAGCTGGCTACCGTACCCTCCGGTGTTCCGTGGTACATCCTTCCGATCGTCATCCCGATCGAGATCATTTCCAACTTTGCGGTCCGCCCCGTCACACACAGCCTCCGTCTGTTCGCGACCATGCTCGCCGGCCACCTGATCGTGATGATCGCCGGTTCAGGCATTGAGTACCTCATCATGCAGGAGAACGTGCTGCTGAAGGGAACGTCCGTCCTGGTCCTGGCCGGTGCCATCGCCATGTACATGCTCGAAGCCCTGATCATGGTCCTGCAGGCCTACGTCTTTACGCTGCTGACTGCGATCTACATCGAAGGCGCCCTGCACGCCGACAGCCACTAGGCACGCCGCCCCGGACGCTGCGCTCCGACGGCAAACTACAGTCTTCCCCTCGCGGGGATGAAGCAACCCAAACAACCTGCCACACAGATGGCATCTTGAAAGGAAAAAAAATGGAAGGCTCCATCAACGGCTCCCTCAACCTCATCGGCTATGGCCTCTCGGCTATCGGCGGTGGTATCGGTGTGGGTCTCGTGTTCGCTGCCTACATCAACGGCGTTGCCCGCCAGCCGGAAGCCCAGCGCGTCCTGCAGCCGATCGCATTCCTTGGCCTGGCGCTGACCGAAGCACTCGCCATCCTGGGTCTCGTCTTCGCTTTCGTTCTCAAGTAAACCTTCAGAACTTCAGCGAACATTCAGAACCGAGTAGATAAGGACGGGTGAAATATGCATCAGCTGATCATCTCAGCCGCCGCTGAAGGCGACGTCAACCCCCTTGTTCCCAATGGCTGGGAAATGCTGGTTGTTTTCGTGGGCTTTGCCATCCTCTTCTTCATCGTGGTCAAGTATGTTGTCCCGATGTTCGAGAAGACCTTCGCCGAGCGTGCCGAGGCCATTGAAGGCGGCATCGCCAAGGCTGAAAAGGCCCAGGCTGAGGCGTCTGCTGCACTCGAAGAGTACAAGCAGCAGCTGACCGACGCCCGCACCGAAGCCAACCGCATCCGTGAGGAAGCCCGCGCCGAAGGTGCCCAGATCCTCGCGGATCTCAAGGAGAAGGCGGCAGCAGAGTCTGCCCGCATCACCGCGCAGGCCCACGTACAGATCGAATCCGAGCGCCAGGCGGCCGTTGTGTCCCTGCGCTCCGAGGTCGGCACCCTGGCCACCACCCTTGCCGGACGCATCGTGGGCGAATCGCTCGACGACGACGCACGCGCAGCGCGGGTAGTGGACCGCTTCCTGGCAGATCTGGAGTCCCAGAACGCAGGTGCAGCTAAGTAATGGCAGGCGTATCGAGCGAATCGCTGGCAACAGCGCTGGCAGAGTTGGAAGCAAAGCTTCCGACGGCGTCGCTTCAGCTGGCAAAGGAACTCTTCGGAATTCTGGGAATGGTGGACAGCTCGGCTGGCTTGCGCCGCGCCCTGACTGACCCGTCCCGCAACGGTGACGAAAAGTCAGCGCTGGTCAAGCAGCTGGTTGGCGGAAAAGTCTCCGCTGATGCTGCGGACATCGCAGGCGGACTGGCCAGCTCACGCTGGGCAAACGCCCGTGATATCGGCGATGCACTCGAGACTCTTGCCGCAACGGTGGTCATTTCCGTTGCTGAAAACAAGTCGGCCGTTTCTGCCTCCGGAATCACTGGCCTGGAAGAACTGGAGAACGACCTGTTCTCCTTCAACCAGGCTGTTGCCTCCAGCCACGAGGTACAACGTGCTCTGTCCGAACCACAGGCCAGCAGTGCAGCCAAGGTTGCACTTGCGGAGAAGCTTGTGCCCGGCGCCAGTGAGGAAGCAAAAGTCCTCATTGCCCAGGCTGTGACCCAGCCCCGCGGCATCAAGCCCACCCGGCTGGTGCAGCGGTTCGCCGAGCTGGCAGCTAAGCGGCAACAGCGCTGGATTGCAACGGTCAGCGTGACCCGTCCTTTGACCCAGACGCAGCTGGCACGCCTCCAGGCGGGCCTGAATGCCCTGTACGGACGGGAACTGAAGGTCAACGTAAATGTTGACCCGGCACTCATTGGCGGCATCCGCGTCCAGATTGGTGATGAAGTGCTTGACGCTTCGGTCCTCACCAAACTGGGCGAGCTGCAGCGCCAGCTGGCCGGCTAGCCGGACAAGCACAACCAAACTGATAGAAACCCCGGTCACCGTTTGCGGTGATCACAAACAGGAGAGCAGGGACTGCAGATGGCCGAATTGACCATCAACGCCGACGACGTCCGTAATGCGCTGAACGAGTTCGCGGCGTCCTACGAACCCGGGAACGCAGAGCGCGTAGAGGTCGGCCGCGTAACCACCGCTAGTGACGGCATCGCCCGTGTTGAGGGCCTTCCCTCGGTCATGGCGAACGAGCTGCTGCGTTTCGAGGACGGCACCCTGGGCCTGGCCCAGAACCTTGACGTCCGCGAGATCGGCGTCATCGTCCTCGGCGACTTCACCGGCATCGAAGAAGGCCAGGAAGTCCACCGGACCGGACAGGTTCTGTCCGTTCCCGTTGGCGACGCCTTCCTTGGCCGCGTCGTTGACCCGCTGGGCGTGCCCATCGACGACCTCGGCGAGATCAAGGCCGAGACCACCCGCGCACTGGAGCTGCAGGCGCCGGGCGTGACCCAGCGCAAGTCGGTCCACGAGCCGATGCAGACCGGCCTCAAGGCCATCGACGCGATGATCCCGATCGGCCGCGGCCAGCGCCAGCTGATCATTGGTGACCGCCAGACCGGCAAGTCGGCCATCGCGATCGACACCATCATCAACCAGAAGGCCAACTGGGCTTCCGGCGATGTCAACAAGCAGGTCCGCTGCATCTACGTCGCCATTGGCCAGAAGGCGTCCACGATTGCCGCCATCCGCCAGACCCTCGAGGACAACGGCGCGCTGGAGTACACCACCATCGTGGCGTCACCCGCCTCCGACCCCGCAGGCTTCAAGTACCTGGCACCGTACGCAGGCTCGGCCATCGGCCAGCACTGGATGTACGGCGGCAAGCATGTCCTGATCGTGTTCGATGACCTGTCCAAGCAGGCCGAAGCCTACCGCGCCGTGTCGCTGCTGCTGCGCCGCCCGCCGGGACGCGAAGCCTACCCGGGCGACGTCTTCTACCTGCACTCCCGCCTGCTGGAGCGTTGCGCAAAGCTCTCCGACGAGCTCGGAGCCGGCTCCATGACGGGCCTGCCGCTGATCGAGACCAAGGCGAACGACGTTTCCGCCTACATCCCGACCAACGTCATCTCCATCACGGACGGCCAGATCTTCCTGCAGTCCGACCTCTTCAACGCCAACCAGCGCCCCGCTGTTGACGTGGGTGTCTCGGTGTCCCGCGTCGGCGGTGCCGCCCAGGTGAAGTCCATGAAGAAGGTCTCCGGTACCTTGAAGCTGGACCTCGCCCAGTACCGCGACATGCAGGCGTTCGCGATGTTTGCCTCCGACCTGGACGCAGCATCCCGCCAGCAGTTGACCCGTGGTGCCCGCCTGATGGAACTGCTCAAGCAGGGCCAGTACTCGCCGTTCCCGGTCGAGGACCAGGTCGTCTCGATCTGGGCCGGCACCAACGGCTACCTGGATGACGTTCCGGTGGAGGACATCAGCCGCTTTGAGGCTGAGTTCCTGGAGCACCTGCGCCACAAGTCCTCCATCCTGACCACGCTGGCCCAGACCAACGTGCTGGACGACGACACCGTTGCAGCCTTGAAGTCCTCGATCGTGGACTTCAAGAAGGGCTTCTTCGGCGAGGGTGACAACCGTTTGGTAGGCGCCGGCCACGAGGAGTACGACGCTATCTCCGAGGGCGAAGTCGACCAGGAAAAGATCGTCAAGCAGAAGCGCTAGTTCCGCAGCGCCGGGTGTGCCGGACCAACGGTCCGGCACACCCGGCTACGGAATGTTAGGAAAGGATAAGTATGGGAGCCCAGATCCGGGTCTACCGCCAGAAGATCAGCTCGACCACGTCGATGCGCAAGATCTTCAAGGCGATGGAACTGATCGCTACCTCGCGCATCGGGAAGGCCCGTGCGCGCGTAGCAGCTTCACTGCCTTACGCGAACGCGATCACGCGCGCCGTTTCTGCTGTCGCCAGCCAAAGCGAAATCGACCACCCGCTGACCACTGAGCCGGAGCAGATCCGCCGTGCCGCCGTCCTGGTAATCACCTCGGACCGTGGCCTGGCAGGTTCCTACTCCGCCGGTGTTCTCAAGCAGGCGGAAGGTCTCAACGAGCTGCTCCACGCCGAAGGCAAGGAAGTCAAGACCTACCTCGTGGGCCGGAAGGCCCAGGCCTACTTCGATTTCCGGAACCGCGAGTACGCGCGGGTCTGGACCGGAGGAACCGACGCCCCCGAGTTCAGCACAGCCCGTGAAATTGGCGAAGCTCTGCTGGCCGATTTTGCAACGGAGTTCGAAGAGGGTGGCGTGGACGAAATCCACGTTGTCTACACCCGCTTCAAGTCCATGGTCACCCAGGAGCCGACGGTCATCCGCCTGCTCCCGCTTGAGGTAGTGGAAGAGCAGGCCGCCTCCGAAACGGACCTCCTGCCGCTTTACGAGTTCGAGCCGGAAGCCGAGCGTGTCCTTGACGCCCTGCTGCCGCGCTACATCGAATCGCGTATCTTCGCAGCCATGCTGCAGGCAGCAGCGTCCGAGCTCGCAGCCCGCCAGCGGGCGATGAAGTCCGCAGGTGACAATGCAACGGACCTGATCAAGAAGTACACGCGCCTTCGCAACACGGCCCGCCAGGCCGAAATCACGCAGGAGCTCTCCGAGATTGTCGCAGGTGCCGACGCCCTCGCGTCGTAGCTGCCATCGCCTCGGTTCCGCGGAACCAGCACCACCACAGATAGACTTAACCCCACGCCATCTACTGAATGAAGTGAGAGAGATGACTGCCACTGCTACCGAACACGTAGCCGCAACGTCCGGTGCAACCGGCCGTATTGCGCGCGTAATCGGCCCGGTTGTCGACGTCGAATTCCCGGCTGACGCAATCCCGTCGATCTACAACGCCCTCACCACCGAGATCACTCTCAACGGTGAGACCAAGACCATCACGTTCGAGACCTCCCAGCACCTTGGCGACAACCTCGTGCGCGCCATCTCCCTGCAGGCAACCGACGGCCTTGTCCGCGGCACCTCTGTTGTGGACACCGGGGCGGCAATTTCCGTTCCCGTCGGAGACGGCGTCAAGGGCCACATCTTCAACGTGCTGGGCCAGCCCCTGGACGTTGCCGAGTCGGAGCTGCAGATCAGCGAACGCTGGCCGATCCACCGCAAGGCCCCCAGCTTCGCCTCGCTCGAAGGCTCCACCGAGATGCTGGAGACCGGCATCAAGGTCATCGACCTTCTCACCCCGTACATCAAGGGTGGAAAGATCGGCCTCTTCGGCGGCGCCGGCGTGGGCAAGACCGTGCTGATCCAGGAAATGATCACCCGTGTTGCCCGCAACTTCGGTGGTACCTCCGTCTTTGCCGGTGTTGGCGAGCGTACCCGTGAGGGCAACGACCTCTGGGTGGAAATGGAAGAGGCAGGCGTCCTGAAGGACACTGCCCTTGTATTCGGCCAGATGGATGAGCCGCCGGGAACGCGCCTGCGCGTCGCACTGTCCGCTCTGACCATGGCGGAGTACTTCCGCGATGTGCAGAACCAGGACGTGCTGCTCTTCATCGACAACATCTTCCGCTTCACCCAGGCCGGCTCCGAGGTTTCCACGCTGCTGGGCCGCATGCCTTCGGCCGTGGGCTACCAGCCCAACCTGGCGGATGAGATGGGCCTCCTGCAGGAGCGCATCACGTCCACCAAGGGCCACTCCATCACCTCGATGCAGGCCATCTACGTCCCCGCGGATGACTACACCGACCCGGCTCCGGCAACGACCTTCGCACACCTCGACGCAACCACGGAACTTTCCCGTGAAATTGCATCCCGTGGTCTGTACCCGGCCGTTGACCCGCTGACGTCCACCTCCCGCATCCTGGATCCCCAGTACATCGGCAAGGACCACTACAATACGGCTGTCCGTGTGAAGCAGATCCTGCAGAAGAACAAGGAACTCCAGGACATCATCGCCATCCTCGGTGTCGATGAACTCTCCGAGGAAGACAAGATCGTCGTGTCGCGTGCACGCCGCATCCAGCAGTTCCTGTCGCAGAACACCTACACCGCCAAGCAGTTCACCGGCGTCGAAGGCTCCACGGTTTCCATCAAGGACACCGTTGAAGGCTTCTCTGCCATCTGCGACGGCGAGCTCGACCACATCGCGGAGCAGGCGTTCTTCAACGTCGGTGGCCTCGATGACGTTGAGCGCCAGTGGGCCAAGATCCAGGAACAGACCAAGTAATATGGCTGAGCTTGAGGTTGAGATTGTCGCAGCGGACCACTTCGTGTGGTCCGGAGCGGCCAAGATGGTCAAGGCCCGCACCAGCGATGGTGAGATCGGAATCCTGCCCGGCCACTCGCCCCTGCTGGCGATCCTGGCCGAGGGTGAACTGGCCATCCAGCCAGTGTCCGGCGACCGTATTGCGGTGGATGTGGACGGTGGATTCTTCTCCGTTGACAACAACCGTGTGGTGATCGTTGCTGACAACGCCCAGCTGGGCGGCTCGGCTACCGCTGGGATTCGCTAGCACGACCTTGATGGACGCTCCGGGTATTTCGTTCATCGCACTGGCAGTTGCGTTCGGACTGCTGATTTTTGCACTGTGCCTTTCGGGGGCACGCCGCTTCAACCTGCGGCGTGCCCTAGGCACAGTGGACGCCTCCATTTGCGTTGCTGGAAACAGCTGGCAGATGGGGGTTTGTCGTTATCAGGACAACGACCTTGAATGGTTCAGGCTCATCTCGCTGAGTGTCCGCCCCAAGTACACGTTCAGGCGCAGTTCCCTTGAGCTGCTGGGGCGACGGAAGCCCACAGAAGCTGAGGCCGTCAAGGTCCAGCCGGACGTGGTGATTGTCGAACTCCGGTACGAGGGGCAGGACTTGTACCTCGCCATGAAGTTCGACGCATATACGGGTCTTTCATCGTGGCTGGAAGCGGGTCCGGTCATCGGTGTGGGGACCTGGCGCTAGCGGACGTGGACTGGCTTTTAGACATCCGGCTTACGGACGGTCCGTTGTACTGGACTGTCCTGGTATTGGGAGTGGGCGGAGCTGCCTATCTTCTGGTGCCACCCTGGCGCGCCTCCGAAACCGCTGCCCTTCGGATCCGGGCGTGGGCAATCCGCATCCTTCTCGCCCTAGCCGCAGCGTTCGCGCTGGTGGCAACCGTCCACTGGGTAATGATTAACGTCCTTACCGTTTTTCCGGAGTTGGTCCCGGACCCAGTTTTGCTATGGTTCGTCCCCGGTGTTGCGGCCGTCATCGTGGGAATTCTCAGATTGCCGCGCACCGATTGGGCCCATTACTGGGGAGGGGTCCTCGCCGCGCTGCTGGTGGTGTTGTTATCCGCGATCCAAATCAACGCCTACTTTGGCCTGAACCGCACGGTCAGTGATCTGCTGGGCACCGCTCTGGCCCGGATTCCGGTGCTGGAACAGGACCTGATGCGGCACCCGGGAGAGTCCGACGGCGTGCCCCTTCAAGGCTGGAAGCCAAACGGCGATTTGCCGGCCGGCGGCGTCCTCCGTAAGGCATCGATTCCCGGGACGGATTCCGGGATGAACACCCGCGACGCCTACATTTACCTTCCGCCGGCGTATTTTGCCGCCAACCGGCCCGCGCTGCCGGTAATGGTCCTGGTGGCAGGGCAACCGGGTGGCCCGGCCGACTGGCTAACCGGCGGCGCAATCCGCGGCCACATGGATTCGTTCGCTGCAGGCCACGGCGGCGTAGCCCCCGTGGTGGTCATCCCGGATCCCAATGGGTCGCAATCCGCGAATACCATGTGTATGGACAGTAAAATTGCCAAGGCCGATACGTACCTTTCCCGGGACGTGCCCCGATGGATCAGCACCACCCTGGCCGTCGATACCGACCACAAGCACTGGGCCATTGGTGGCTTCTCATTCGGGGGGACGTGCGCGGTGCAGATGGGAACCAGGCACCCGGACATTTACGCGGACGTGCTCGCGTTTTCCAGCGAAGCTGAACCCGCCATCGCCAAGGAACGGCAAAAGACCGTTGACGCCGCCTTCCCGGGCCATCCGGATGAATTCCTCAAGCAGACTCCACTGGAGATCATGAAACACCAACGGTTCGAGTCCAGCGGCATGTACTTGACTGCCGGCCAAAACGATCCGGAGTTCGTGGGGAACGTCCATACGCTGGCTGCTGCAGCAGAAAATGCGGGCTTCACCGTCCAGGCGCACGAGGTGGAGCACACCGGCCACTCCTGGGATACCTCGTCCAAGCGCTTCGCGGACGCACTGCAGTTCCTGGGTAAGCAATGGGGACTGCAGTGGTAAGCGCCAGGAAACCGGACCGCACCGTCGCCCTGATGTGGGCCGCCGTCGGACGCCCTGCAGTCCATCAGGGACTGAGTGCATTGAAATCAATGCCCTTCACCCTGGGTGTGGTTGTTGCCTTCCTGGCAACCGCTGCCCTGACCGGAAGCTTCCTGGCCGGACCGCCCGAGCAGCTCCTTGGACTGGCCTCGGTCAGCGGCCCCGGCCTGCGCGAGGGACAGTGGTGGTCAATGTTCACAAGCCTCTTCTTCGCCACGAACCCGCTCGCCTACGTCACCGCGTCGCTGATGATCGTCATGCTGCTGGGCCTCGCAGAGCGCAAACTTGGCCGCCGGGCCGCCGTCGGCCTGTTCTTCGGAGGGCAGTTCGCGGCCGTCACCATATTCCTCCTGGTAACCCAGCTTGCAGTGTATGTGGCCGACGGCTGGCTGGACCGCATGGCTAATGACAGCCTTATCGGCCCCTACGCCCCGGTGCTGACCGCAGGCCTGGCCGCCAGTGCCCGGATCACCCTGCTGTGGCAGCGCCGGCTCCGCACCGTGGTGCTGTCCATCTCGATCCTGCTGGTCCTCTACGTAGGGCATGCCGAGACGGTGATCGGCCTCATCGGCGCCCTCCTTGGCCTCCTGGTGGGTTGGTGGATCCAGGGGGACCAGGGGCGCCTCCACCGGCACCGGTCCACCGGCCGGGAGACCAGGAACCTCTTGGCCCTCACGGTTGCCGTGTTTGCCGTGGGTCCCATCCTGACCGGAATCACGCGCGCCCCCACCGGTCCGCTGGCCCTGCTGCGCGACGTCGTGCTGAGTCCGATGCCCACGCTGAGCCAGCTGGTCTTCAACTGCGGTGCCACTGTTGACGCCTCCTGCCTGGAAACGGGAAGGGGAGGGTTTGCCGGACCGTTTGGCCTGGCGCTGGCTGTGGTGCCGGTCATCCTGCTGCTGATCTGCGCGGACGGCATGCGCCGGGGCCGCCGGCTGGCCCTCAATATTGCCCTCGCCATCCAATTGGCTGTCACGGCGTTGGCGGCCGTCTACCTTGCCCTGTTCGCCCTTGTTCCATCGCGCCTTCAGGGCACGCATGCAACGCCACTGTCCTCGGCGTTCGCCCATGTGCTTCCACTGGTGGTTGTCCCACTGCTGCTGGCCATCATCCTGTGGCTCAACCGGCGCCAGTTCCGCGTGCAGACCCGCCCGGGCGCCCGGCGGGTGCTCGGAGTGGTGGTCTGCGGGACGTGGCTTGTCCTGGCCACTTCCTATACCGTTGCCTGGTTCTGGTCCGGTGGGCTGTCCCGTGACGGCGGGCTTCTGGGCCTTTTCGCCGAGTTGGCCCGGCAGTATGTTCCGGTGCCCATTCCGCAGCATTTCCGCCGGGTCTTCCCGGAGCGGGACAGTGCCGAAGCGCTGCTGTTCGCCTACTCAGGTCCCGTGTTCTGGGTTGTCGCGCTGGTGGCCGTATGGTGGGTGCTCGTGGGCCGGCACCACGGCCTGAACTTCGGGCGGCAGGACAGGAACCGTGCCCGGCGGTTGCTCCACCAGGGCGGTGGCCCGCTGTCCTGGATGGCACTGTGGGAGCCCAACACGTACTGGTTCAGCCCGGACGGGGCGGGTGCCATGGCGTTCCAGCAGCACGGGACCGTGGCCCTGACTTTGGGCGGTGCGTTCGGTGACCGCGGGGCCGAGCAGCGTGTGACAGAAGGATTCCTGGACTACTGCCGCAGCCAGGCATTGATCCCCGCGCTGTATTCCTGCGACGACACCATGTGGCCGGTGCTCAGGGAACGGGGCTTTTCCCGGGTGGCTGTGGCCCAGGAGACCCGGCTGGCGTTGGACGAACTCGAGTTCAAGGGCAAGGAATGGCAGAACGTGAGGACAGCCCTGAACCGTGCCGCGAAGCTGGGGGTCCACGCGGTCTGGGGCTCCTACCATTCGCTGCCGGCAGCGCTCCGGTCGAGGCTGAACGAAGTGTCCGAGGAGTGGGCGGCCGGGAAGTCTGTTCCGGAAATGGGCTTCACGCTCGGGGGAGTGGACGAGCTTGATGACGAGGAGGTCCTCTGCTGCCTGGCAGTGGACGGCAACGGCGCGGTCCACGGCGTCACCAGCTGGCTTCCGGTGTACGACGGCGGGCGGCTGGTCAGCCGGACACTGGACGTCATGCGCCGGGGAAGCGAGGGATTCCCGGGGGTGATGGAATTCCTGATTGCCTCGGCTGTGCTGGAGCTGCGGGATTCGGTGGACGTGATCTCCCTGTCAGGTTCCCCGCTGGCCAGCCGTCCCGACCTGCAGCCCGACCGGGATGCGGACACAAGTGGCACGGGCGACGACAGCCCACCCGCGGTGGATGAAGACCGGGAAGAGCCAGGTGCCACCGATGAGGGCGCGCAGAACCTGGTCAGGATCCTGGACCTGGTGGGACACGCGCTTGAGCCGGTCTATGGCTTCCGCTCCCTGGCGGCCTTCAAATCCCGCTTCAAGCCGGAGTACCGCGCGCTGTATCTGTACTACCAGGACCCTTTGCACCTGCCTGCCATCGGCAGGGCCCTGACCAGGGCCTACCTCCCCGGGTTGTCCCTGGCCCAGGGTGCGCGGCTGGTCCGGAAATTGGTGACCTGACGCGGCAACACCACACCACCGACAGCCGAACCAACGCTCCATCACGTTCTGCAGCTTTTTCCTCGACGCTCCATCAGATCTTTTTTGAAGTCCGACGGCGGCGCGGAGGCAGGGCTTCGTCCGGAACCTTCCGCTGCCCACAAGTGATGGAGCGTTGAGGGGTTTGTTGCAGGAGGTGATGGAGCGTTCCGGACCGCGGGTGGGGAACGCCAACCAGAAAAGTCGGATTTCCCATGCAGAATCGGATAAAACAATTGGTCCCCGGCAATTCTGCCGGGGACCAATTGTTTTGCCGACGGCCGCGGTAAGCGGCCGGGCGGGATACTAGACCAGCGTTACGCCGGTAGCCTGGGGACCCTTGGCGCCCTGGCCAATTTCGAACTGAACGCGCTGGTTCTCGTCGAGGGTCTTGAAGCCGCCGGTCTGGATCTCGGAGTAGTGAACGAAGACATCGCCATCGGAGTCGTCCGGGGTGATGAAGCCGAAGCCCTTTTCAGCGTTGAACCACTTGACGGTTCCCTGTGCCATTTATTTCTCCTCATTGTGGAACTTTTTAAGACCGGCACACCTCGTGCCGGCCTTGGTCACTCCGCGAGAAGAATCCTGGGTTGCCTTGTCCGAAAAAAGGTCCGGCGCTGCAGGAGCTTCGCGCTCGCAACATGTCTTGCGAGCATGAAAAACACCTACACAAAGACTGACATAAGAATTTCATGCCCGTTCCCGCAGGTCAACGGCTCGAACAGCAAAAAGGAAAAAATTTGGGTAAAAACCAGATGACGCAGAAGGCGGCAGAGAAACCGGCCAATTAGGTGCCCGAAGCAACAAAGGAAAAACCTAGAAGAGCCGGGACTCAATGTCATCGACGCCGCGCATGGCGTCGTAATCCAAAGTAACGCAGTCGATTCCCCGGTCGTTGGCCAGCACCTTGGCCTGCGGCTTGATTTGCTGGGCCGCGAAGATGCCCCGTACCGGTGCCAGCAGGGGGTCGCGGTTGAGCAGCTCCAGGTACCTGGTCAGCTGCTCAACGCCGTCGATGTCTCCCCGGCGCTTGAGTTCAATGGCCACCGTGGCCCCGTCTGCGTCCCGGGCCAGGATATCCACGGGGCCGATTGCTGTGAAGTACTCGCGCCTGATCAGGGAGTAGCCCTGGCCCAGCGTTTCAATCTGTTCGGCGAGCAGCCTTTGCAGGTCGGCTTCGACCCCGTCCTTGATCAGTCCGGGGTCCACGCCGAGGTCGTGCGAGGACTCGCTGATCTTGTCGTGGATGTTGATGATGAGCCGGTCATCGGTCTTGGCCGACTGCACAGTCCATTGCTCCACGACGCCAAGTTCCAGGTCCACCTCGTCAGGGGATGAAACCCGGAGCGTGGCTGGAGGGCTCATCCAGTTCAGCGGCTTGTAGGAACCGCCGTCGGAATGGACCAGCACGGAGCCGTCTGCCTTGACCAGCAGGAGCCGGGTGGCGAGGGGGAGATGGGCTTTGAGCCGCCCCACGTAATCAACGGAGCAATGGGCTATGACAAGTCGCACGCCGTACAGACTATCGCGTGGGCTCCGCAGGCCGTGTCCGACGGCGGGACGCACGATGCACCGGAAGGGGCGGCAAGGTGCGGGGCCGGGGGAGTGGGCGGCCTGGGGCAGAATGGATATATGCCGCGTTCCAACCGTCCCCGCCGTCCTGTTTCCGGCAAGGGTTCCGCTTCCGGCAGGGGCGCAGGAGGAAAGAGTAACGGGGATGTCCCCGAGTTGGACCTGGAACGTGCCCGGGCAGGAATTGCCCGCCGGGAAAGCGCGCCCGACGGCCAGTGGATGGTCCGTACCATGACCGCGAAGAACGCCGAGAAGACCTACATCTGCCCCGAGTGCTCCACGGCCGTGCTGCCCGGCGTCGCACACCTGGTGGTGTGGAAGGACGACCACCTCTTTGGCGCCGCCGCCGGACTGGCCGAGCGGCGGCACTGGCACACGAACTGCTGGACGACGCGCAGCTACCGGTACCGCTGACATGCGCGGGCGTGGAAGAACCCCCGCGGTCGCTAAGCTGGCAGGCATGACTTTTGATCCGGCGTCGTACGAATTCACCCAGGCCCAGGGCCCCACGCCCATCCGTGCCTCCACTGTTTTGCCTGCCCGGCGGGAGAATATCGAGCTGCAGACGGAGGACGGCCACACGCTGGTGGGGGAGCTGGCATTGCCTGAATCCGGTCCGGTCAAGGCGACGCTGATTACGCTCCACCCGCTGCCCACGCACGGCGGCTTCATGGATTCCCACGTCTACCGGAAGGCCTCCTACCGGCTGCCGGCGCTGGCAGGCATCGCGGTGCTGCGCTTCAACACCAGGGGCACCGCCTCGCCGCGCGGCACCAGCAGCGGCGCCTTCGAGGAAGGGTTGGGGGAGCGCCACGACGTGGAGGCAGCCGTCCGCTTCGCCGTCGAACGGGGCCTGCCCAACCGTTGGCTGGTGGGCTGGTCCTTCGGCACCGAGCTCGCGCTGATGTACGGGGCGGTGGAGCCGGTGGCCGGGCAGATCGAGGGAGCGGTGCTGCTCTCGCCCCCGCTGCACCGCGCCACGGACAAGCATCTGCAGCTGTGGGCGGAATCGGGCAAGCCCCTCACAGTCCTGGTGCCCGAGCATGACGACTTCCTGCAGCCGGCCGAGGCAGCCGGCCGCTTCAGCCTGGTGCCGCAGGCCCGCGTGGTGGGAGTTGCAGGGGCCAAACACCTGTGGGTCGGGGAGAAGTATGCCGCCCGGGTCCTGAACGACATTGTGGCGCAGGTCAGCCCCGACCGCGCCGGAGTGGAACTGCCGCGGGAATGGGACGGGCCGACGGCGACTGCCGGCGCCTAGGGGCGGAGCCTTGGGGGCGGTGCGTTCAGTGCTGGTCCTGCCGGACGATATAAATCTCGCGCACCAGGAGCAGGACGGCGGCCGCCGTTGGAATGGCGATAAGGGCCCCGAGCACGCCCAGCAGGCTGCCGCCGGCAATGACGGAAATCACCGCCACCGCACCGGGGACGGCAACTGCCTTCTGCATGATGCGCGGTGAGATGAAGTACGCCTCGAACTGCAGGTAGGCGAAATAGCAGACGGCGTAAATGGCAGCGGCCTGCCACCCCTGGGTGAGGGACACGAGGATCACCACGATTCCTGCGATGACGCCGCCCACCAGGGGAATGAAGGCGAGCAGGACCACCACGAACGCCAGGAGCAGGGCGAAGGGGATGCCCACTATGGTCATCACGACGAACGCGAAGATGGCGTTAAGGATCGCCACACAGGCCTGCCCTATCACGTAGTTCCCCACTGACCGGGTGATTTCCTCGGACAGGGCGGCCACGCGCTTCCGGCGGGAGCGTGGCGCCAGCCGGTAGGCCCACTTCTTCATTGCCGGGAGTGCCGCCAGGAAGTACAGGCTCAGTACCAGGACGATAAGGGCGCCAAAAAGGCCGTTGGCCACGGTGGATCCGAATCCGACCACGCCGCCGAATATGCCGCCCATGGCAGCGGGGTCGTTGACGAACTTCTGCAGTTCCTCGGTGACCCGGTCGCGGACGCCAAACTGGTCGTCGAGGCTGCGGAAGAAATCCGAATCCATGAAATTGCGCACCCATTCCGGTGCCTGCCGCACGATCTCGGATACCTGCTCCACAATCGTGGGAATCAGGGTGGCAAAAAATCCGACGACGATGCCCATCAGGATAGTCACCGAGACCAGGATGCCGGCGGGCCTGGGGATCGTCCGGTTTTCGAGCCAGCCCACCACGGGTTCCAGGCCCAAGGCAATGAACAGCGCCGCCACGATCCACAACAGCAGTTGCGTTGTGTGGGATCCGATCCAGTAGACCAACAGCGCCAGTCCCACGCCTACGGTGCCCATGAACCCCATGTACAGCGGATGCTGGGGGGACATCCGCGGTCCGGGGTGTCCGAACTGCGGCTCCTCGTCACCATCGTTGTCCGCCTCCGGGCCCTGTCCGGTGTATTCGGGCGGCATCTCGAACCGCAGCCTGGGCTGCGCGCCGGGCAACGGCTGGCGGAGCCGGCGGACCACGTGGCCAAGGGCTGCAGCGGCAGAGCCTCCGCGGCGTGCCGCCATGCCCAGTGGAGGCACGGCGGCAGGGACAGGGCCCCCGGGATCCCCTGGATTTCCGGCTGCAGCCGAGGACGGGTCCGTGTTGTCAGTCACTGGTTTTAGGGGCCTGTTCCGTGCGTGGCACCGCCTTCGCGGGCCGGTGTGATGATCATCGCAAACACTATCAGCAGGCTTGTCACCATGAGCCAACATTGCCGCGCGGGGCCGGCAATGTCCGGAGCAGGGTGGCCAAAAAGGGGGCCGTGGTAACAAAAAGGCTACTATTGAAGGCAAACCCCCGCTGATGATAGGTGTTTCCCTTGCGTTTAAAGACTGCAGCCGCACTTGTGCTGCTCGGCCTCCTGACACTTTTGGCCGGCATCGGCCAGAGAACCATCTGGGCTCCATCCGAGACGGTGACCGCGTCGCTGCCAGCCGATGCTGCCGCCGCTCCGCTGACCGTCATCGACCAAAAGCTGCGCACCCAGCACGACGGAACCGTCAAGATCAACATCCAGGGCGACGGAAACTTCGTGCTGGCGTCCGGCAGGCCCGATGACGTCAGCGCCTGGGTCGGCCAGACTGCCCACAACACCATCACCGGGGTTTCCGAGGACGGGAAGTCCCTCCAGGTTGACCACGCCGATGGCGAAGGTACCGCCCCCAACCCGGCCGGTTCCGATCTCTGGGCGTCCAACGAGAACGCCAGCGGCGAGCTTGAGTACACCTGGACCCCGCCCGCCGACGGCGACTGGAGCCTCCTGCTCGCCTCCGACGGCACCAAGCCGGCACCGGCCACCGTGTCCATGACGTTCCCGAATGACACTTCCACCCCGTGGGCTGTTCCGTTGATGGTCCTTGGCGGCCTGCTGATCGTGGGCGGAATCGTCCTGGCGCTGCTCTCCGCCCGCAGGAAGAACGGCAAGGGCGACGGCGAAGGCGACAGCGGCTACGCCCGCCGCGCCCGTGCACGGAATGCCAAGTCGCAGAACCAGGCCCCGTCGTCGTCCTCCTCCAAGGTGACGATGATTGCAGCCGGCGTGGCAGCAGCTGTGCTGTCAGGATCCGGCACGGCGGCCCAGGCGGCCAGCCCCAGCCCGCAGCCATCGAGCAGCGCCTCGTCGCCGGCCAAGGAAGCAACCGGTTCTCCCGTCCTGCTGGACGCCCAGTTCCGCCGGATCCTGGAACAGGTCTCCAGCGCCACCGATGCCGGGGACGCCGCCAAGGACGCGTCCAAGCTCGCGGGCCGCGTGGGCGGCCCCGAGCTGGAAGTCCGCACCCAGAACTACAAGATCCGCTCCCAGGTGGGTTCCTACGAGCCGCGTATGCCCGTGCGCTCCACCAAGCTGCTGACCACGGTGGTCACCAGCGGCCGTGACTGGCCGCGTTCGGTGCTGGCCGTGACGCAGGGTGAAGGCAACGTGGTCCCGCAGATCCTGACGTTGGTCCAGCAGTCGCCGCGCGAGAACTACAAGCTGATGGAAACCACGCCCCTGCAGCCGGGCACCACCTTCCCGAACATCAGCCGCGGGGGCACTGAAACCATGGCCGCGTCGGCGAAGTCCGGGCTGCTTTACAGCGGTGAGGAAGCAATGTCCGGCCTCGCCGACAGGCTCACGTCCGCAGACTCGCCCTTCAAGGACAAGCTCGTCGAGGGCGCGTCCTCGCCGTACATCGCCGATACCCTGTCCTATCAGGCTGAGGTGGTAAAGGCCGGCGAAAACGGTAACTTCTCCTTCACCCACAAGGTGGTTCCCGAAAGCACCGTGGTGTTCCGCACCTCGGACGGCGGCGCCCTGGTCCTGGGCCGCATCAACTTCGGCTTCGAGGGCACCCCGAAGGCCGCAGGCGACAAGCTCAGCATCGGCGACGATGCCGCAGCCCTGGCCGGTGGCAAGGAAACCTCCACGGGCATGGTCCTGAGCTTCGCCGAGTCCATGGCGGTCTACGTGCCGCCGGCAGGATCGACGGACCCGATGAAGCTCGTTGCCGCCACCCGCGGCCTGGTGGGGGCCAGCTTCAAGTAGGGCCTTCGCGTGTTACCACCGGCAGCGGCCGGAGTGGCTAGAGTGGGAATCATGAGTTCGCCAGCTTCCCGCCCAGTCCCTCCTGCCGCTGCCAACCCGCTTAACCTGCGCGGCGCCGTCGACCTTTCCTCGCTGAAGCGCCCCGCAACTCCCTCGGGTGCAGCTCCGTCCGGCCCCGCAGCCGACGCCGCCCAGGGGCCCCAGACGGCCGGTCCCGGCGGTGGACCTGAGCTCAAGGTCAACGTCACCGAAGGAAACTTCCAACAGTTGGTGGAATTGTCCGCGCAGGTTCCGGTGGTGTTCGCCCTGTGGGCCCCGTACTCTCCGGAGTCGAGCAGCATGGTGGAGACCCTCGACCGGGTGGTTGCCAGTTACGGCGGCCGCCTGGTCCTTGGCGCCGCCGACATCGAGGCCTTTCCGCAGCTTGCCCAGGCCTTCCAGGTGCAGGCTGTCCCCACCGCCGTCGCTGTCCTCAAGGGGCAGCCGGTACCGCTCTTCCAAGGCGGGGCCGACGAACAGCAGGTGCGCAGCCTCTTCGACGAACTCCTCAAGGTGGCCGCAGCCAACGGGGTCACCGGAAGCCTGGACGCCGGTACAGCCGCTGAACAGGAACCTGCCCCGCTGCCGCCGCTGCACCAGGCCGCCTTCGATGCCATTGAAGCCGGCGACTATGCCGCGGCCGCCGAAGCCTACCGCCAGGCGCTGAAGGAAATGCCGTCGGACCACGAGGCCAAAGCCGGGCTGGCGCAGGTGGAGCTGATGGACCGGCTGCAGCCGTTGTCCGCCCAGGACAGCGAGGCCCTCCGCGCCCGGGCGGCAAACGAGCCGGACAACCTTGACGCGCAGCTTGCAGTGGCGGACCTTGACGTGGCCGGCGGCCACGTGGAGGATGCCCTGAACCGCCTGGTGGCGTTCATCGGCAGGAACTTCGGCCCGGAGCGCGAAACCGCACGGGTACGGCTGCTGGAACTGTTCGACGTGGTGGGCGCCGGTGACGAGCGTGTGGCAAAGGCGCGCCAGGCGCTGGCACGGGTGCTGTTCTAGTGCCGGCCCTGTTCCAGCCGCTGACACTGCGCTCCATGGAGCTGCAGCACCGGGGCTGGGTTTCGCCGATGTGCCAGTACAGCTGTGATCCCGATGACGCACCAGGGGTTCCGAACGACTGGCACCTGGTTCACCTGGGCGGGTTCGCCGCCGGCGGTGCGGCGATGATCCTCACGGAGGCCTCGGCGGTGAACGCCGAGGGCCGGATCAGCCCGCGCGACGCAGGCCTCTACAACGACGAGCAGGCGGCGGCCTGGCAGCGGATCATTTCCTTTGTCCACCGGCACGGTGCCGCCGGCGCCAAGATCGGTGTGCAGCTGGCCCACGCAGGCCGGAAGGCGTCCACGTATTGGCCGTTTTCCGGCAAGCACGGCAGTGTTCCGCCGTCCGAGGGCGGCTGGGACACGCTGGGACCGTCCACAACTTCTTTCGAGGGATATGCGGCGCCTGCCGCGATGACCGTGGAACACATCCAGGGCGTCATCGCCGATTTTGCCGCCGCCGCTGTACGCGCAGTGGACGCCGGCTTTGACACCATGGAGATCCACGGGGCGCATGGCTATCTCCTGCACCAGTTCCAAAGCCCCCTGATCAACCAGCGCGACGATGAGTGGGGCGGGGACGAAGCCGGACGGAACCGGCTGATGCTGGCCGTGGTTGACGCCGTCCGTGCCGTGATTCCCGATTCCATGCCCCTGCTGCTCCGGATCTCGGCCAGTGACTGGGCACCGGGGGGCGTGGACCAGGCCGCATCCGTCCGGCTGGCACGCGAGGCGGCCGTACACGGTGTGGACCTGGTGGATGTCTCCAGCGGCGGGGCCGTGGCCCACCAGCGGATCAAGCCGGGACTGGGCTACCAGACCGGATTCTCCGCTGCCATCCGTGAGGAGGCGGGAATCGCCACCGGCACCGTGGGCCTGGTAACCACTCCCGGCCAGGCCGAGCATGCCATTGCCACTGGCCAGGCCGATGGCGTCTTCATTGCAAGGGCGGCGCTGCGTGACCCCCATTGGTGGCTCCGCGCCGCCTTCGAACTGGGCTACGACATCGCCTGGCCGCCGCAATACGAGCGCGCTGTCCCGCGGCGCAGCTTCTGACCACGGAGTCCGCCATGGCCCGCCCGGAAAGGAAGGAACCGCAAACCCCTGTTGACCGGCAACTGGAAGCGAAGATCCTGGAACTCCTTGCTTCCCGGGCTGCGACGTCCACCATCTGCCCGTCTGATGCCGCCCGGGCGGTGGGCGGTGATGACTGGCGCCACCTCATGGAGCCTGCCCGCGAGGCCGCACGGCGGCTGGTTGATGCCGGGCAGGTCCACATCACCCAGGGTGGTTCCGTGGTTGATCCCGCCGCGGCGAGGGGCCCGATCCGGATCCGCAAGGCGCCCTGACGGCCACGGCCGCCTGTCAGCCCAGCAGGTCGTCCACGTAGCACCAGCGCCACTCTTCGCCGGGCTCAATGCTGCGCATGACAGGGTGGCCCGTTTCCTTGAAGTGGCGGCTGGCGTGCCGGCCCGCGGAGGAGTCGCAGCAGCCGATGTGTCCGCACGCAAGGCACATGCGCAGGTGCACCGGTGTGGTGCCCTCCCGCTGGCAGCCGGCACACGCGGGATTGTCGGGAAGCGGCAACGGCATCGCTGCCGTCAGGTGGTCGCAGACGCCGCCCGGCTGGGACAGCCCCTCGCCGCCACCACCCTCGGCAGCGGAGTCAAGCTCGTTGAGGGAAGCATCCAGCATGGACTCCTCGACATCCAGCCGTTCCAGGACCTCGCTGAGGACTTCATGGGCGAAGTCCCCGCCGCGCCTGAGCTCCAGCACCTTCTCCCGTTCGGCCTCCAGCATGGCCATCCGCAGCTGTGCGTACCGCTGGCTGGGGGTGGCCGCTTCTGCTGCGGGCCTGCCCAGGCGCTCCCAGGCCGCCAGCCCCCGCTCCTGGGTCCGCCGCCGCAGCATGTCCATGACCTCCGGCGGATCGCTCTCGCGCCGCAGCTGCTCCAGCCGCTCCATCCCCGCAGCGGTGGCCAGCTGCATCAATGAGGCCTGGTTCAGCGCATCCTCGCGCCGGTCCGGCCCCGGCACGCCAAGGGCCCGGACCAGGGCCGGCAGCGTGAACCCCTGCAGCACCAGGGTGCCGGCCACCACCACCATGGCGGCCAGGACCAGCACGTTGCGGTGCTCCAGGTCATCGGGCAGGGTCAGGACGGCGGCCAGGGTGACCACGCCGCGCATGCCCGCCCAGGACACGATGGCTGGAAACTGCCACGGCGGCGCAGGGTCCTTCCGCTGCACGGAAGGAATCAGCCGGGGCAGATACGTTGAGGGAAAGACCCAGATGGGGCGCAGCACCAGCACGGCCAGCAGGATCACGGCGCAGCCGAGCCACACCCGGCCAGCCCCCAGCGAATCGTCCTGGACGCTGTCAATGATGGTCCGTACCTGCAGGCCGATCAGCAGGAATACGGAATTTTCCAGCAGGAACTGGACTGTGTCCCAGTTGCTGCGGGCGCTTTGCCGCGCAGCGCCGTTGGGCATGGACGGCGCCTTGGTGCCCATCACCAGGCCGGTGACGACGACGGCGAGAACGCCGGACCCGTGGATGGCCTCGGCCGGGAGGAAGGCAACAAACGGGGCCATCAGCGATGTTGACGTATTGATGGCCACGTTGCTGATGCGCTTCCGGATTTCGGTGAGGACGAACGCTGCAGCGAGGCCCACCACCAGTCCGCCGCCGGCCGCCACCACGAAGCCGCCGGCCAGGTCCAGCGCCGAGACGGAACCGGCGATGGCAGCCACCGCGGCACGCAGGCACACCAATGCCGTGGCGTCATTGACCAGCGATTCGCCTTCAAGAATGTTGACGATCCGGCGGGGCATGCCCACTCTCCGTGCGATGGCCGTGGCTGCCACGGCATCCGGGGGTGCCACCACTGCGCCCAGGGCGATGGCTGCGGCCAGCGGGATCTCCGGGAAGAGCCACCACACCACCACCCCAACCCCCAGCGTGCCGAAAATGACGTAGCCCACGGACAGCAGTCCGATGGAGCGGCGGTTGGATTTGAAGTCGAACAGCGATGTGCGGAACGCGGCAGCGTAGAGCAGGGGCGGCAACAGGCCAACCAGCACCAGTTCGGGGTTCAGCTCGACCGGCGGAATGAACGGCAGGAACGATCCCGCCACCCCGGCCAGGACCAGCAGCAGGGGAACCGGGATATTGAGTCTGCGGCCTACGGCGCTGCCGGCGCACACCACGGCAACGATCACCAGCAGGCCCAACGCGATGTCCATGAGGTTAGTCTCGCACCCCCGCAAGCACCGGCCCCGGACTAGGCTGGCATCATGACTGCTCCGATACCTGACCAGGCGTCGAACCCAGGGCCCGTGGCCGCCCTTTCCATCCGCGGGCTGGCCAAGCGGTTTGGCGGGAAAATCGCGGTGGACGGCATCAACCTGGAGGTCCCCGCGGGTTCGTTTTTCGGCATCGTGGGACCCAACGGCGCGGGCAAGACAACCACGCTCTCCATGACCACCGGCCTCCTGCGCCCGGACTTCGGTACTGCGGTGGTGCACGGCGTGGATGTCTGGCAGCACCCGTTGGAAGCCAAACGCCTCATGGGGATCCTGCCCGACGGCGTTCGGCTTTTCGACCGGCTTACCGGTGCGCAGTTGATTACGTATGCCGGGCTGCTGCGCGGCATGGACAAGGCAGTGGTGGCTTCGCGGGTGGGGGAGCTGCTGGCAGCCATGGACCTTACCCAGGACGCGGGCATGCTGGTGGTGGACTACTCGGCCGGGATGACCAAGAAGATTGCCCTGGCCTCGGCCCTGATCCACGCACCCCGGCTCTTGGTGCTGGACGAGCCCTTCGAAGCCGTTGATCCCGTGTCGGCAGCAAACATCCGCTCCATCCTGGACCGGTACGTGGCCTCCGGCGGAACCGTCATCGTGTCCAGCCACGTGATGGACCTGGTGCAGCGCATGTGCGACCACGTTGCGGTGGTGGCCCGTGGCAGGCTGCTGGCCGCGGGGACCGTGGATGAGGTGCGCGCCGGCGCCTCCCTGGAGGACCGGTTCGTGCAGCTGGTCGGGGGCCACAGCCACACGGAAGGCCTGGAATGGTTGCGCACCTTCTAAGGCTCAAGCTCACGCTGCTCCGCAATGGACTGCGGCGCAGCCCCTGGCAGCTGGTGGGCATGGCCATCGCCGCACTCTATGCGCTCGGAGTAGTGGCAACCCTGATCATTGCCCTTGTCCTGCTGCGCAACGCAAGTCCCGTCACCGCCCATACGGCAGTGGTCCTGGGCGGGTCAGCCGCCGTGCTCGGCTGGGGAGTGATTCCGGTGGTGGCCTCGGCCACGGACATGACCCTCGATCCTGCCCGCTTCACCACCTTTG
The DNA here is from genome assembly GCF_014639275.1 of Arthrobacter liuii. Lineage (GTDB taxonomy): Bacteria > Actinomycetota > Actinomycetes > Actinomycetales > Micrococcaceae > Arthrobacter > Arthrobacter liuii. The sequence goes on from NZ_BMFW01000005.1 coordinate 154,707, forward strand.
CCATTCCCAGGAGGCAGATGCTCGCCGGCCTTGCCCTTGGCGGGCTGATTGGCATCCCCGGCCTTGCCACCGTCGTCGTGGCCCTGTCCACCGTCGTGACCTGGTCCCGGGGCGTGCTTCCCGCGCTCGCAGCCCTGGTGGGCGCGTGCCTGGGGGTCATGACCTGCATCGTGCTGGCCAAGGTGGTCACCACTGCCACTGCCAGCCTGGCCGCTTCCCGGCGCTTCAAGGACATCAGCGCCATCGCGTTCATGGTTCCCCTGGTCCTGCTCGGGCCGATCGTGGCAGGGGTTGGCCGCGGCATCTCAGCATCCACGGGATTCCTGCCGGAGTTCGCCGGGACGTTGTCCTGGACGCCGCTCGGGGCGCCCTGGGCTCTCGGCGGCGACATCGCGTCCGGGCGGCCCGGGCAAGCCGTTGTGAAGCTGCTGGTTTCGGTGGCGGTCCTCGGCGCCCTGGCCTGGTGCTGGAACCTGCTGCTCGAGCGGGCACTGGTTACCCCGCCGTACGCCGGTGCCGGGAAGCGCCGGGGCGGCAGGCTGGGACTGTTCGGCGTTTTGCCGGCCACCCCGGCCGGCGCCGTGATGGCCCGGTCGCTCACCTACTGGCTCCGGGACCCGCGGTACTCGGGCTCCCTGGTGGTGATCCCGCTGCTTCCGGTGGTGCTGGCGTTCCAGGGGGCGCAGACCGGCAGCTACGGCAGCCTGGCCTTCCTTGCCCCGGTGTCCGCCTTCATCCTGGCCTGGTCCATTTCCGCGGACGTCTCGTACGACAACACCGCGTTTGCGCTGCACCTGGCCACAGGGGTCCGCGGCGCGGCGGACCGCCTTGGCCGGGCCCTGGCGTGCATGACCTTCGCCCTGCCCGTGGTGCTGGTGTTCTCGACCGGTTACGCGGCATTCACCCGTAACTGGAGCGCGCTGCCGGGCCAGTTGGGGTTCAGCCTGGGGATCCTCTTCACGGGACTGGGACTGTCCTCGGTGGTGTCGGCCCGCTATACGGTGACCGTCCCATTGCCCGGGGACAGCCCGTTCAAGAAGCCGCCAGGCAACGTGGGCCAGACCCTGGCCGTGCAGTTCATTGGAATGCTGGTCCTGATGGTCCTGGTCCTGCCCGAGGCCGCACTGCTGGTTGTCCAGGCGGCCACGGGCAACGTCATGTTCGGCTGGCTCAACCTCGCCGTGGGAACCCTTCTGGGCCTGGGCCTGTTCCTGGCCGGTGTGCGCCTGGGCGGCAGGTGGCTCGATGCCCGCGGCCCGGAACTCCTGGCGCAGGTTACCGTCAACCGCTGACAGTTCCAGGGAAAGGAACAACATGGAAATCGTTATCCTTGGCAGCAGCAGGCAGATCGGAGAACTCGCCGCAGACGCCATTGAGCAACTGATCCGGCGCAAGCCCGACGCCGTCCTCGGCCTGGCCACAGGATCCTCTCCGCTGCCCCTCTATGACGAGCTTGCGGCGCGGCATGAACGGGGCCTGGACTTCAGCAGGGCCTCCGCGTTTGCGCTGGACGAATATGTGGGCCTGCCGGCCGGGCACCCCGAGTCCTACCGCGAGGTGATCCGCCGGGAATTCACCAACCGGGTGAACATCGCGCCGGAGAACGTCCACGGCCCCGATGGAACCGCGCCTGACATTCCTGCCGCCTGCGAGGCCTACGAGCAGGCCATTGCCGATGCCGGCGGCATCGACCTGCAACTGCTGGGCGTGGGCACTGACGGCCACATTGCCTTCAACGAACCGGGCTCCTCCTTGGCATCGCGGACCCGGATCAAGAGCCTGGTCGAGCAGACGCGGCGGGACAACGCCAGGTTCTTCAAGAGGCTGGCCGAGGTGCCGCACCACGTCATCACGCAGGGATTGGGCACCATCATGGCGGCGCGGCATGTGGTCCTCCTGGCCAAGGGTGCGCAAAAGGCGCAGGCCGTCCGCGACTTCGTGGAAGGACCGGTGGCCGCCATCTGCCCCGCCTCCGTGCTGCAGTTCCATCCCCACGCCACGGTGCTGGTGGACGAGGCTGCCGCCTCGGCTCTGAGCCTCGCGGATTTTTACCGCCACACCTATGACAACAAGCCTGCCTGGCAGGGACTGTAGCAGCCTCAGCGGTGGGTGCGCGGCGGGCCGGAAAAGTACGACGGCGGCCGGTGCCGGACCCCGGCGCGGGCGTGCCGCCGTCGAACGCGCGTCCGGTGGAAAGGCTAAGATGGATGCCATGACTAGCATGACGGACCCTCTCGAAAACGACCCGATGCGCGAGCTTTCCGGGGCTGGAACGTCCACGGCCACCATTGAGCGCGAGGAACTGCGCCAGGAAGTGGAGCCGGGCGACCGGGAGCGCTTCTCGCACTATGTGCGGAAGGAAAAGATCATGGAGTCCGCGATGACCGGGGAACCCGTCATCGCACTGTGCGGCAAAGTCTGGACGCCGGGCCGGGACCCAAAGAAGTTCCCAATCTGCCCCACGTGCAAGGAGGTCTATGAAGGCCTCCGGCCGGGCAACGACGGCGGCAAGGGTCCCGGAGGGGACTCGGGCAGCAACAAGTAGTGACGGAGACGCTCTTTGGCGGCCCCACGCTGCCTCCGGCCTATCCGGAACGTGCAGCCTGGGGAACCGCCCCGAAACTCCGTGCCTGGCAGCAGGAAGCCCTTGACCTCTATCTGGCGAACACTCCGCGCGATTTCCTGGCGGTGGCAACCCCGGGTGCCGGTAAGACCACCTTCGCGCTGCGGATCGCTTCCACGCTGATCGACTCAGGTGCCGTCAACCGGGTGACCATCGTTGCGCCCACGGACCACCTGAAGCGCCAGTGGGCGGATGCCGCTGCCAAGGTTGGGATCGCGATCGACCCCAACTTCAAGAACTCCGACGGCCAGCACGGCCGCGGCTTCATCGGCGTCGCCGTCACCTACGCGCAGGTGGCCAGCAAGCCCCTGCTGCACCGCGCAAAGACCGAGGCAGCCCGGACCCTGGTGATCCTGGACGAGATCCACCACGGCGGCGAGGCCCTGTCCTGGGGTGACGGCCTGCGGGAAGCGTTCGATCCGGCGGTGCGCCGGCTGTCCCTGACCGGTACCCCGTTCCGCTCGGACACCTCGCCCATCCCGTTCGTGGAGTACGCCGAGGACCGCGACGGCATCCGGCGCTCCAAGGCCGACTACACCTACGGCTACGGCAACGCCCTCCGTGACCACGTGGTCCGGCCGGTGATGTTCATGGCCTATTCGGGCCAGATGCGCTGGCGCACCAGCGCGGGCGAGGAAATGGCAGCCTCCCTTGGCGAGGCCGCGGTGACCAAGGACATCACCTCGCACGCGTGGCGAACGGCACTGAACCCGGCGGGGGAGTGGATTCCCGCGGTCCTGGCCGGCGCGGACAAGCGGCTCAGCGAAGTGCGCCGGACCGTACCGGACGCCGGTGGCCTGGTCATCGCCACGGACCACGAGGATGCCAGGGCCTACGCCGGGCAGCTGAAGAGGATCACCGGTGAGTCGCCCACCGTCATCCTGTCCGACGACGCCAAGGCCTCCAGCAAGATCGAGGAGTTTTCTGCCGGGGACAGGCGCTGGATGGTGGCGGTCCGCATGGTGTCCGAAGGAGTGGACGTTCCGCGTCTTTCCGTGGGCGTGTACGCCACCTCCACCTCCACCCCGCTGTTCTTCGCGCAGGCCGTGGGGCGCTTCGTGCGTGCCCGCAAAAGGGGAGAAACGGCGTCGGTCTTCCTGCCCTCCGTCCCGCAGCTGATGGCGCTGGCCAACTCCATGGAAATGGAACGGGACCACGCGCTGGACCGGCCGGAAAAGGAGGACGGGGACGGGCTCTTCAACCCCGAGGAGTCCCTGATGGAGGAGGCCAACCGCGAGGAGAAAGCCTCGGACAGCCTCACCAAGGGCAAATTCGAAGCCCTGGACTCCCAGGCGTCCTTTGACCGCGTGTTGTTCGACGGCGGCGAGTTCGGCACCGGCGGTGAGGTCGGTTCCGACGACGAGCTGGACTTCCTGGGGATCCCGGGCCTGCTTGACGCGGAACAGGTGGGGACGCTGCTGCGCCAGCGCCAGCACGAGCAGCTGAACCGCAAGAACCGGAAAGCGCCGGCCGCTGCGGCCCAAAGCCAGGCCCCGGCGGTTCCAGACCACCGGATGCTGATGGATCTGCGCAACGAGCTGGCCAAGAACGTGGCCGCCTGGTCTGCCCGGACCGGCACCCCGCACGGCGTGGTGCACACCAAGCTGCGTACGGTCTGCGGCGGCCCTCCGGTGGCACAGGCCAACGAGGAGCAGCTGAAGTCCCGCCTGCGCAAGCTCCAGGATTGGTTTGTGGGCCGCAAATAGCGGTTCAGGCGATGTCTGCCCCGCCGAGTTCCATCTCGGCAACAGTGTCTTCCAGGTCCTCGGCGATGCCGGCGGTCAGCGACCGCACCACGGTGACGCCGTAGCCGGCCTGGACAGCGTCGAGCGCGGTGGCCTTGACGCAGTAGTCGGTGGCGATGCCGACCACCACCACATCCTCCACGTCGTGGCTCTGCAGCCAGTCATCGAGGCCGATGGCGTCCTCATCGGGTTCCAGCGAAGGGGTGCCGGGCAGGCCGCCCGCTTGGCGTTCCCCGGTGGGGACGGCGTCCTCCGGGGCCAGCAGCCCTTCGAAACCTGAGTAGGCGGCGGCGAACTGGCCTTTCCGGAAGTATGCGTCGATGTACTCGGTGTCCAGATCCGGGTGGAGATCCGCGCCGCGGGTGCCCGCAACGCAGTGCCGCGGCCAGCTGTCCTTGTAATCGGGAGTCTCGGAAAAGTGGCTGCCGGGATCGATGTGCCAGTCCTGGGTGGCCACCACGTGGTCGAATTCGCTGTTGTGGGCGTCCAGGTACTCGCTGATGGCAGCGGCCACGGCAGCTCCGCCGGGAACGGCGAGAGAGCCGCCCTCGCAGAAATCGTTCTGGACGTCCACGATGATCAAAGCGCGGGACATCAGTGCTCCTCGTAGGTGGTGGGGATCGCGGGCTCGCCACGCTGCAGGCGGTTGACCACCGACGGGAGCTCCGCCATGGAGTCGGCGTGGCGCTGCCGTGCGCGGAGGACGCCTTCGTGTCCGGTCCAGCCCGGCAGCAGTTCGCCGTTCTTCATGAACTGCTGCAGCAGCGGCCGGTCGTTGCCGTCGTCCTCCGGCCGGTGGCCCACCCCCACCACCTCTCCGGTGGCGGTGCCGCGTTCGTCCAGCTTCCGCAACGCATACTTGCGCCCTCCCACGCTGGCCTTGTTCTTGGCCGCCTTGGCCACAGACACGAAGTTGCCGGCGTCGTCCGTGCGGCTGACCAGCTTGTAGACCATGCTGGCAGTGGGGGCGCCTGAACCGGTGACCAGCGACGTGCCCACGCCGTACGAGTCCACGGGGGCAGACCGCAGGGCAGCGATGGCGTATTCGTCCAGGTCCGAGGTCACCACGATTTTGGTGTGTTCGTTGCCGAGGTCGTCCAGCAGCCGGCGCACCCACTGCGCCTGGGCCACGAGGTCGCCGGAGTCCAGCCGGACGGCACCAAGGCGCGGACCCGCAAGCTCCACGGCCGCGCGGACGGCCTTTTCGACGTCGTACGTATCCACCAGCAGGGACGTGCCCTCGCCCAGCGAGGCAATCTGGGCCTCGAAGGCCTCCCGCTCGGTATCGTGCAGCAGCGTGAACGAGTGGGCGGCCGTGCCCACCGTCTTCACGCCGTAGCGGATCCCCGCCTCAAGGTTGGAGGTGCTGTCAAAGCCGGCAATGATCGCGGCGCGCGCGGACGCGGTTGCGGCTTCCTCGTGGGTGCGCCGGGAGCCCATTTCGATGCAGGGCCGGCCGCCGGCGGCACTGACCATCCGGGAAGCCGCGGAGGCGATGGCGGTGTCGTGGTTGAGGACGGACAGCAGGTAGGTCTCCAGCATGCACGCTTCGGCGAACGAGGCCTCCACGATCAGGATCGGGGAGTTGGGAAAGTACGCTTCGCCCTCGGCGTAGCCCCAGATGTCGCCGGAGAATTTGTAGTTGGCCAGGTATTCCAGGGTCTCCCGGTTGACCACCCGCGTACGCTCCAGGAAATCCAGCTCGGCCTGGCCGAAGCGGAAGTTCGCGATGCCCTCCAGGAGGCGTCCCGTGCCCGCAACAATCCCGTAGCGCCGGCCATCAGGGAGGCGCCGCGCAAACGCCTCGAACACGGACCTGCGGTGCGCTGCCCCCGAGTGGAGGGACGCCTGCAGCATGGTCAGCTCGTAGTGGTCGGTGTAGAAGGACGTGCGGGGTTGGTCCCAGCCGGCTGAGGTGCTCACGAAAATCACTCTATCGGGCGTCCCCATAGAATGGACAGATGACCATTAGCGTTGCGCCCGGCCCTGATACACAGGAGGGCATCCGGACCGGCACGGCAGAGTCCACCGACTCCCTGACCGCACCGGACATCCCCTGGAACCTGGTGATCTGGAACGATCCCGTCAACCTCATGAGCTACGTCAGCTACGTATTCCAAAGCTACTTTGGCTATTCCGAGAGCAAAGCCAACAAGCTGATGATGGAAGTCCACAAGAAGGGCCGCTCGATCGTCGCCGCGGGCAGCAAGGAACAGGTGGAGCGGCACGCAGTGGCCATGCACGGTTTCGGGCTCTGGGCCACGGTGGAGAAGGCCAGCGGCGGAAACGACGGGGATTCCAGGAAGTCAGGCAAGTCCGGCGGTCCGGGCCAGGGTAAGGGGAAGCGTGGCTAAGGCATTCAAATACGGACTCAAAGGCATCACGGGCTACCTGGAGCCGGCCGAACGCGACCTGCTGCGCAGCCTCATCGACGACGTCATTTCCATGCTCCAGCCGGAGGACCGCACGGGGCAGGACCCGTTGGCAGCACTGATCGGCCTGGACATGGACGTGGCCGAACCAACGGACCGCGCCGTCAGGCGGTTGCTTCCCAATGCAGTCAAGGACGACGGCGCCGCCTCCCTTGAGTTCCGCCAGCTCACCGAGCGTTCGCTGCGGGAAACAAAGATCGGCGCCCTGCGCGCGGCTGCCCTGGACCTGGACAAGGACGAGATCGTGCTGACGCCCGAAGGGGCACGGCACTGGTCCATGGCGCTGAACGATGTGCGGCTGGTCCTGGCCGAACGGCTGGACATCCGGGACGAGGCCGACGCCGAGCACGTCCACCGCATGCAGGACTGGTCCCAGGCCGAGGATGTGGAGAGCTACCTGGCGCTTGTGTACAACTTCACCACCTGGCTCCAGGAGTCCCTGGTCCAGGCCATGCTGCAGTCCATGGAGTCCCGCCGGTGAGCCGCGGCGGCCAGGGGGAGGCCGTCCGCTGTGACACAGCAGACATGAGTCTCCGGACACAAGATGATGGCTGACGCTTCCGGGACCCCCTATCCTCGAATAATCATGACAACAGCCCCGAGCATGGAACCACCGGCGGAAACACAGCCCGCGCCCGGCGAAAGCGGTCTTCCGGCCGCTGCCCCGGAAGCCCGCCCCATCGGCGTCTTCGATTCGGGCGTCGGCGGGCTCACCGTGGCCCGCTCCATCATCGACCAGCTTCCCAACGAGTCGATCCTCTACGTGGGGGATACCGCCCACGGGCCGTACGGGCCGCTCCCCATCGCGGAGGTGCGGGCCAACGCCCTGGGCGTGATGGACGAACTCGTGGACTCCGGCGTCAAGCTGCTCACCATTGCCTGCAACTCGGCGTCGGCCGCTGTCCTGCGGGACGCCCGTGAGCGGTACACCGCCAAATACGGCATCCCGGTCATCGAGGTCATCCAGCCGGCGGTCCGGCGGGCCGTGGCCGCCACCCGCAGCGGAAGGGTGGGCGTGATCGGCACCTCCGCGACCGTGGGCTCCCGCGCCTACGACGACACCTTCGCCGCGGCGCCTGACCTGGACATCACGTCCGCGGCGTGCCCCGAGTTCGTGAGCTACGTTGAGGCCGGAATCACCACAGGCCCCGCCCTGCTCGCCGTAGCCGAGGAATACCTGGCACCGCTGAAGGCAGCCGGGGTGGACACCGTGGTCCTCGGCTGCACGCACTACCCGCTGCTGACAGGCGTCATCTCCTACGTCATGGGCGCGGATGTCACCCTGGTCTCAAGCGCCGAGGAAACCGCCAAGGACGTCTACCGTGCCCTGGCCACCCACAATTTGCAGCGCACCTCCGAGGCCCCGCCCGAGCACCATTTCGTGGCCACCGGTGATGCCGGGCAGTTCGAGTCGCTCGCCCGCCGGTTCCTGGGTCCGGAAGTACTGTCCGTCCGCCACGTAGACCATGTGGCTGCGCAGTACCCCACGGGCAGCCTGGCCCGGATCACCCCCGAGATGATTGCTGCCGCGCAAAGCGCGCGCAACCGCCCCAGGATCTCGAACTTCGTGGGCGGCGGGTTCGCCGGGGCGCGCCGCGGCGGAGGGCGCGCGCTGTGAAGCTGACCATCGTGGGATGCACGGGTTCGTTCCCGGGGCCCGGCTCCCCGGCGTCGTGCTACCTCCTGACCGCCACCGACGGTGAACGGACGTGGAAGGTGGTGATGGACCTTGGCAGCGGAGCGCTGGGGGCCATCCAGCGATACACGGACCTGGAGGACATCGACGCGATCTTCCTCACCCATTTGCACCCGGACCACTGCATGGACCTGTGCGGCCTGCACGTTGCCATCCGCTGGAAGCCCGGCGGCTGGGGCCGCGGCCGGGTCCCCGTATGGGGCCCCGCCGCAACCGCTGACAGGATGGCCACCGCGTACGGGCTGGACCTGGACCCCGGCATGCATGATGAGTTCGACTTCACCAACTGGACCGAACGCGAACCAGTGACTGTGGGGCCGTTCACCATCACCCCCTTCGCCGTAAACCACCCCATCGAGGAGGCCTATGCCCTCCGGGTGGAGGTGCTTGAGCCGGGCAGGGACGGCACTCCGGTGTCCCGGATCCTGACCTACTCCGGGGATACCGATTCCTGCGCAGGGCTTGAGGAAGCTGCCAAGGACGCCGATTTGTTCCTGTGCGAGGCAGCCTTCGAAGAGGGCCGCGACGACGGCATCAACGACGTGCACCTCACGGGCAAACGGGCGGGGGAGGCTGCGGCGGCAGCCGGCGCCCGGCGGCTCCTGCTGACCCACATCCCGGTGTGGACGTCCCAGACCACCGTGCTGGCCGAAGCCCGGCCGGTGTTCCCTGGCGACGTGGCCGTTGCTGTGGCGGGCGTGCACTACACCATTTAGCGGTGGCCGCACTCGATAAGCTAAAGGCATGACATCTGAAGCAACTGCAGTACCCATTGTGCGAGCCGACGGCCGTGCCCCCGACCAGCTCCGGCCCATCAGCATCACCCGCGGATGGTCCAACCAGGCTGAGGGATCCGCGCTGATCGAATTCGGCAACACCAGGGTGCTGTGCACGGCCTCGCTGACCGCCGGTGTCCCGCGATGGCTCAAGGGCGAGGGCCGCGGCTGGGTTACGGCGGAGTACGCGATGCTGCCGCGCGCCACCAACACGCGCTCGGACCGCGAGTCCGTCAAGGGAAAGATCGGCGGCCGCACGCACGAGATTTCGCGCCTGATCGGCCGCTCGCTGCGCTCCATCATCGACACCAAGGCCCTGGGCGAGAACACCATCGTGCTGGACTGCGACGTGCTCCAGGCCGACGGCGGCACCCGCACCGCTGCCATCACCGGCGCCTACGTGGCCCTGGCCGACTCCATCCGCTTTGCCCGCGACACCAAGCTCATCGCCAAGAACGCCCAACCCCTCCTGGACACCATCGCGGCCGTGTCCGTGGGCATCATCGACGGCGTTCCCATGCTGGACCTGCCGTACGTGGAGGACGTCCGGGCCGAAACCGACATGAACGTGGTGGTCACCGGCTCCGGCAAGTTCGTGGAGGTGCAGGGAACCGCAGAGGGTGCCCCGTTCGACCGGGACGAGCTGAACCAGCTCCTGGACCTGGCGCTGCTGGGGACCGCCCAGTTGGCTGCCATCCAGCGCGAGACGCTGGCGGACACCCTGTGAGCGGTGCGGCGCCCCGGTTGGTGCTCGCCACGCACAACAAAGGCAAGCTCCGCGAACTCCGTGAGCTGCTGCGCGGCCAGGTGCCCGGGCTCGACGTCGACACCCAGGTTGTGGACGCCGCGGCGGCGGGTGCGCCGGACGTCGTCGAAAACGGCGTGACGTTCGCCGAGAACTCGCTGCTCAAGGCACGCGCGGTGGCCGGCGCCACCGGCCTGGTGGCGATCGCCGATGACTCCGGGCTCGCCGTGGACGTCATGGGCGGCGCCCCCGGCATCTTCTCTGCCCGCTGGGCAGGACGGCATGGTGACGACGCAGCCAACCTCGAACTCCTGCTGAACCAGCTGTCCGACGTTCCGGACGAGCACCGCGGCGCCGCGTTCGTCTGCGCCGCAGCACTGGCGGTGCCCTCGGATGCGCAAGGTCCGGGGCGCGAGGTCGTGGAGTACGGGCAGCTGGAGGGCATCCTGCTGCGCGAACCGCGGGGGGCAGGCGGTTTTGGCTATGACCCCGTGCTGCAGCCGGCCGGGGAGGACCGCAGCTGCGCCGAACTGTCCGCCGAGGAGAAGAACGCCATCAGCCACCGCGGCAAGGCCTTCCGGGCGCTGCTGCCGTCCATCGTGGCTGCGCTGGAAGCTGCGGGGTAGGAAGACCCACAAAAAGGTGCGCACCCCGGCGGGGTGCGCACCTTTTTGGACGTTCAAAAGGGGTCGGAAGGCTACTGCTCCGGCCGGCCGCCGTGGATGTTGCGGGGAGTCTTCTGCTCCGGGCGGCCGCCGTGGATGTTGCGGGGAGTCTTCTGCTCCGGGCGGCCGCCGTGGATGTTGCGGGGAGTCTTCTGCTCGTCTTTCGGTTCGTGTTCCTCGATGAATTCATCAACGGTGTCAGTGCCATAGGCCTTTGCCTGGCGTTTGGCGGACAGCCCGCGCAGGAGTTCGATGCCGATGGGAACCACCGAGACCAGCACGATGGCGATGAAGATGATGTCCAGGTTGTCGCGGACCCAGGGGACCTTGTCGCCCAGCAGGTAGCCCAGCAGCGTAACGCCGCCGCCCCACAGCACTGCGCCGATGACGTTGTAGATGAAGAACTTCCGCCGGCTCATTTGCGCAACACCCACGATGACCGGAACGAAGGTCCGGATGATGGGAACGAAGCGTGCCAGGATCAGGGCCTTGCCGCCGTGCTTTTCAAAGAAGGCGTGGGCATTCTCGATGTTTTCACGCTTGAAGAGCCGCGAGTTGGGCTTGTTGAAGAGGGTTGGGCCGGCCTTGGACCCGATGAGGTATCCCGTCTGGTTGCCGATGATGGCTGAGACCACGATCAGCAGGGCCAGGAGCCAGATGTTGAACTTGATGGTGTCCGTGGCCACCAGCAGGCCTGCGGTGAACAGCATGGAGTCGCCGGGCAGGAAGAATCCCACCAGCAGGCCGGTCTCGGCAAAGACGATCCCGCACACCAGCAGGACCACCCAGGGGGCGAGCGCGGGATCGGCCAGGAAGACCTGGGGGTTCAGCCAATCGGGCAGGAAGGAAGCCATTTTCGGCTGGACCGGTCCCGCACCGCCCAGCATGGACACAGCGAGGTCATTCATCACAGGAAAGTTCACCCCTCAAGGGTACTTGACGGGGCTGTGTCTCCCCGGGTGGGGCGTACGCGGCAGGTAAGGTAAGGGCCGTGGGTTTGGATTTTACGGCGATCGACTTCGAAACAGCGAACGGCTTCCGCGGCTCCCCGTGCTCGGTGGGGCTGACGAAGGTCAGGGGCGGCAGGATCGTGGCGGAAGCCTCCTGGCTGATGCGCCCGCCGCCGGGCTACGACCACTTTGACCACAACAACGTCCGGATCCACGGCATTACGGCCACGGACGTTGCGGGCACGCGCCGCTTTGGCGAGCTGTTCCCGGAAATCGGCGCCTTCATCGGGGACGACGTGCTGGCCGCCCACAACGCAGCGTTCGACCTGGGCGTCATCCGCTCCGCACTGGAAGTATCCGGCCTGCCCGGTCCCGCCTACGACTACGTCTGCACCGTCATGCTCTCCCGGCGCTGCTACTCGCTCGTCTCCAATTCCCTTCCCTTTGCCGCCGAGGAAGCGGGCGTGCCGCTGGTCAACCACCACGACGCAGCGGAGGACGCCCGTGCCTGCGCCGGCATCCTCATCGACATCGCCGCGCGCAACGGTGCCAACAGCATCGCCGAACTCTATCTGTCCCTGGGGCTGGCGATGCCCCGCCAGCAGGCCTTCGATCCCGCCACCGGCGACCTGTCAAAGCCCAGCCTGGCGGCCATGGCAGGCGCCTCGGGCAACGGGGCCGCCCTGGTCCGCCGGTTCCAGTCCGGCTGGCCGGAGGAAGGGTTGAACCCGGAACCCAACCTGGACGCCGAGCCCGGCCACCCGTTGTACGCCCAGACGGTGGTGTTCACCGGGCAACTCTCTATTAACAGACCTGAAGCAAAGGTGCGCTCCGCCCGGTGCGGCGCGCGGACAGAAAGCCGCGTCACCGGTCGGACCACCGTCCTGGTGGTGGGGGATGGGTTCGTCGCCTCGGACCTGCGCTCGGGCAGGCTCACCGGCAAGGCCCGCCGTGTCCTGGAACTCCATGAGCGGGGACAGGCCATCGAAGTGTTGTCCGAGGGCGAGTTCCTGCAAATGGTGGGCAGCGGGGACGTTCCCGAAAGCCCGGGCCCGGGTGCCGGCGATTCTTTCGATGGCGCCTACGCGCCTGCCGTCAGCGCCTGACTTTCCGGCGCTGGAGGGGGCGAACGGTCATGCGGCGCAACAAAGCTTGGTCGCCCGGGGGCAGCCTCCTTACGCTTGCGTCATGGCCTCCCTGTTCGCTTTCCCCAATCCCGTCAATGAATACGCCGCCCGCGTCACGGCAGCGCTCGTGGTGCTGCTCGCCGTCGTCACGGCCGTGGCAGGTTCCGTTTGGGGGCTGGCTGCCATCACCATCGGTTTCTGGCTGAGGCTGCTCTTTGGCCCGCGGATTTCCCCCCTGGCGCTGCTGTCGGTGAAGGTGATCACCCCCAGGCTGGGAAAGGTGAAGCTGGTCCCCGGGCCGCCGAAGCGCTTTGCCCAGGGGATCGGCGCCGCGGTGTCCACCGCCGCCCTGCTGCTGTTTGCTGCCGGTGCGGCACCGGCAGCCTGGGCGCTCCTTGGCATCCTGGTGGTTGCGGCGTCGCTGGAGGCCTTCGCCGGGTTTTGCCTGGGGTGCACGATCTTCGGGTTCCTGCAGCGCCGCGGGGTGATCCCCGAGGACGTCTGCGAGGCCTGCAACAACATCAGCCTTCGCCGGTCGTAACCCTTACCAGCTGATCGGCCATGCCCTGGACTACCTCCGGTGCTTCCAGGGCCCCTAGCCACTGCGCCGGGAGGCAGTCCTCCCCGTACAAGGCCCCCAAAATGTTTCCCGCCAGCGAGCCTGCGGTATCGCTTCCGCCCCCGTGGTTCACGGCCAGCGCCACGGCTTCCCGGAAATGCCGGGCCGGCTGCACGGCAGCGCCGTCGGCCGGCAATGTGGCAAGGACCGCATAAAGCGCGACGGCGAGTGCTTCCTCCGCCATCCAGCCTTCCCCCAGCACCCGGACCAGTTCCTCGGGGCTGGCGACACCCCTGTCCGCCAGGCGGACCGCGGCCTCAAGCCGTGCCGGCAGTTCGGGCGCCACGTCGGGCAGTGCGGCCGCCTGTTTGGTGACGGCGGCAGCAGCCTCCCGCAGCCCCTCGCCGCTCACCAGCCTATGGACCAGCAGGCTGAAGATGCCCGCACTCTGGCGCGCGGCGGGGTGTCCGTGCGTCAGGGCGGCGGCGTCGGCACTCAGCTTGTAGGCGGCGTCGGGAGCAATGTGCGGAACCAGCCCGAACGGCGCCGAACGCATCACCGTGCCGGCACCCTTCGCCCCGGCGTTAACAGGCCGCGCGGCGGTTCCCATTTCTCCGGTGGCGAGCCCGGTGATGCAGTCCTTCTCGGGATGCCTGCGCTGCCGGAGCACCTCGTTGCCGTCGATCCAGCGGGGCTGGGGCGCCGGCGCGGACGGTGCGCCCTCTTCGCCCTGAGTCGCCAGCCAGCGGAGGTAGGCCAGCCAAAGGCACGCGTTCACGTCGGCGCCCACGCCGGAGTTGGCCCACTCCAGTGCCTCCACCAGTCCGTCCACGGTGTACAGGGTCAGTTGGGTGTCGTCGGAAAAGTGGCACGGGCCGGACAGGTCCTCCAAGCCCGTCAAACCCTGTGCTCCGAAGCGCTGCCGGATCTCGGCGATGGAATCGAACTCCACGGCGTAGCCCAGCGCATCTCCCAGCGCTCCTCCCAGCAGGGAACCGTGGATCCGGGACTTGAGGGTGGGCACGGGGATGCCTGGGTCAGAGCTCATGGAGTAAATTTACCGTCCATGGACCGGGCCCGGCGTACCCCGGCCCCGGTCCACCGCGGACAGCCGCTGCCCAGCAAACGCACAGCCTGTGCTGGAATACTGCTCGGGTTGCCCCGCGCCGCCGCTGCTGGACTGTTCCGCCACTGCTGCACGTCCAGCACTGGGCGAGTGCAAGGCCCCGAACCGCAGCAGCCCTGAACCCCGCAAGCACCAGACCCCCAAAAGCAAAGGTCCCACCATGAGCACCCCAGTCCCCGCCCGCGACGCACAGCAGTCCGGCGGCACGGCTCCCGCGCACAGCGGTCTGTTGCCCCGCCTGGTGGCCGAGGCTTTCGGCAGCCTCTTCCTGGCGGTGGCCGGGCTGGGCGTGCCGCTGTTCAGCATTCCGCAGTCCAGCCCGGTTCCCGCTGCCCTTGCTGCCGGCCTGGCCATCACAGCGGCAATGCTCGCCTTCGGACATATCTCCGGCGGCCATTTCAATCCGGCCATCACCCTGGGACACCTCCTGGCCGGACGGATCCGGGCCGGCGCTGCCGCAGCGTATGCCGCCGCCCAGGTGGTGGGGGCGCTGGTGGGTGCGCTTGCCTTGTTCGGCATCCTGCGCACCCTGCCCAGCATCCCGGACAGCCGCACTGCCTTCGATACCGTGGCCGCCGGCTTCGGGGAACACTCGATCATCCAGGCACCCCTCGCCGCCGTCGTGCTCCTGGAACTGCTGGGGGCCGCGATCATCGTGGCTGTCTTCCTTGGCGCCGGCCGTGAAGGCGCCGGCCGTTCTGCCGCGCCCGTTGCCGTCGGCCTGTCCTTCGCGGCCCTGCTGCAGCTGGGGCAGTCGGTGGGGAACCTGCCGTTCAACCCCGCCCGCGCGGTCGCTTCAGCCGTTTTCAGTTCCGGCTGGGCCGTGGAGCAGCTGTGGGTCTTCCTGGTGGCGCCGCTGGCCGGCGGCGCCATCGCGGGGTTGGTATTCAGGATCGCAGGGGTGGCTGGGCCGGCTGCGCCCGGTGCCGCCAGTCGGGCTTCCGACGGCGGCACGGCCCGTGCGAACGGAACAGACCGGGGCGCCGTGGACGGGGATGTTGTGGAAGCGGATGCTGTTGGCGTTGAGGACGGCATCGAGGCTGATGGCGCGGATGACATCGTGCCCGCTGCGGCGGCCCGCCAGGAAAAGACAAGCGGGGTCAGCGAGGCCCAGGAGTTCTTCGACGGCAAACGGTCCTGACCGCTTTTCGCCGCGGCGTTTTTCTTCACTGTCAGTGGCTGCCGATAGCTTAGGGACATGCGGTTACTTCATACCTCGGACTGGCATCTGGGCCGTTCCTTCCACGGCGTTGGCATGCTGGACCACCAGCGCGCTTTTGTGGACCAGGTGGTGGCGGCGGTGGAGCGGGACAGCGTCGACGTTGTCCTGATCGCCGGTGATGTCTATGACCGGGCGCTTCCGGGCGTGGACGTGGTCCACCTGCTCGACGACGCACTGGTACGGCTCACTGCCGCGGGCGCAAAGGTGGTGCTCACCAGCGGGAACCACGACTCCGCCATCCGCCTGGGGTTCGCCTCCCGCCTCCTGGCGCGCGGGGGAGTGCACCTGCGCACAAGGGTGGAGGACCTCGCCCATCCGCTCCTGCTGCCGCTGGGAACGGATGCTGCCGGAAAGGACGCCATACTGGCGCTCTACGGAATTCCCTGGCTTGAACCGCGATTGGTCGCCGAACAGCTCGGCGCGGAAACGGCAAGCCACTTCGAGGTCACGCGCGCGGCAACCGGCCTGATCCGGGAGGACATCGCCCGGCGCGCGGCTTCGGCCACCGTCCACTCCGTGGTCCTGGCCCACACCTTCGCCAGCGGAGGCATCAGTTCCGACAGCGAACGGGACCTCAGCATCGGCGGAGTGGGCGCAGTTCCGCTGGATCTGTTCGACGGTTTCAGCTACACGGCGCTGGGCCACCTGCACGGGCGGCAAAAGCTGTCTGACTCGGTCCGGTATTCGGGTTCGCCACTGGCCTACTCGTTTTCCGAGTCCACCCATCAGAAGGGGGCCTGGCTCGTGGATATCGGTCCGGAGGGAGTGACCTCCGTGGAGGAGGTCCTGTGGGAGGCGCCGCGTCCCCTGGCCGTGCTGCGTGGTCCGTTGGAGGATCTGCTGGTGGAACCCGGTCACGCCTGGGCTGAAACCGCCTATTGCCAGGTCACGCTGACTGATGCCCAGCGTCCCGCCCGTGCCATGGAACGGCTCCGCGCCAGGTTCCCGGACACGCTGGTCCTGGCGTTCGATCCTCAGGGCGCTGCTTCCGCCGCGCAGGCCAGCTACAGCAGCAGGCTCGCAGGAGCGCCGGATGACCTCGCCGTATGCTGCGGCTTCCTGGAACACGTGCGCGGACGCAGCGCGGACCAGGCGGAAGAAGCCGCGCTCGCCGCCGCACTGGAGAATGTCAGGCTCCTGGAGGCGTCACGGTGAGGATCCATCATCTGCGCATTTCCGGGTTCGGACCATTTGCCGGAACCGAAGACATCGACTTTGACCGCCTCAGCGCCCACGGCCTGTTCCTGCTCAACGGGCCCACCGGTGCCGGCAAGACCAGCGTGCTGGATGCCATCTGCTTTGCCCTGTACGGCTCCGTTCCCGGTGCCCGGCAGGACGGCAAGCGGCTGCGCAGCGACCACGCGGAGCCAGGGCAGGAACCAGCCGTCACGTGTGAGTTCTCCGCGCAGGGCCGCCGCTTTGAGGTAACCCGGTCCCCGGCGTGGGAGAAACCCAGTGCCCGGGGGAAACACGGCTTCACGGTCCAGCAGGCCAAAACGCTGCTCCGTGAACGGGTGGGCGGCGCCTGGGTGGAGAAATCCGCCCGCAATGATGAAGCGGGCGCGGAAATCATGGCCCTGCTGGGAATGGACCGCGAACAGTTCACCCGGGTGGTGATGCTGCCGCAGGGTGATTTTGCTGCCTTCCTCCGCTCCAAGGCTGCTGACCGCCTCGACCTGCTGCAGAAGCTCTTCGGCACCCAGCGTTTCGAGGCCCTGGAACAGGAACTGTCCCGGCAGGCCGCCGCTGCCCGGGAGGACGTCGCGGTCCTCTCCGGGCAACTCGGGCTCCTTGCCGCGCGCGCCGAAACCGAAGCCGCCCCGCTGCAGCTTCCGGACAGCGGGGCCCCGCCGGCGGACGACATCCCAGGCCGGCTTGGATGGCTGCAGGATTCCGTTGCACGGCGCCTCGGGGACCTGGTGCAGCAGGCCACAACCGCTGGAACGGTCAGCCACGACCGTCGCGCTGCGGTGGAACTGGAGGCCGTGCGGCATGAGCGGCACCGGAAACTCCAGGCGGCCGCCGCCCGGCAAAAAGCACTGGAGGAAGAGGCGCCGCAGCAGGAAGAACGCTCCTCCCGGCTCACCAGGCACCGCCGGGCCGAGGTCCTGCAAGGGCAGCTGCAGGCTGCGGACGCCGCCGCTGCCAAAGTCCACGGCGCCGCTGCCGCCGCCGAATCCGCCATGACGTTGCTCCGCCTGGCCGCCGGGGACCACAGCGAACTGGCCCAGCTTGGTATGGGAACGGCAGGGGAGGCTGCCGGCACCCCGGGAGCCGCCGCCATCCTTGGGATCCCTGGCGCTGCAGATGGAGGCGTGCCCGGGGCTGTGGAGGAACTGGGCCGCCTGCGTTCGCTGCTGGCCGTCGTCGAGGCACGGCTGCCGGACGAGGACAGGCTCCAGGACCTGCGGAAACGGAGCCATGGGCTGGCCGGCAAGCAGGACCAGCTGCAGTCGGCCGTGGAGCTGCTGGGCCATCGTGCGGCGCACCTGCTGGCGGAACGGGAGCAACTGGCCGGCGGCATGGACCGGCTTGAGGCCCGTTCGGTGGAAGCCGCACTGCGCCGCAAGGAAGCTGCCGCCGCCGCGGAGCTCCTGGACGTGGTCAATCGGCACGGGACTGCTGTCAAGGGCAGGAACCTGGTCAGGATCCGCCATGAAGACTCGCGGGAGGAGCTGTTGGAGGCCAAACGCCGCTGGCTGGACCTGCGGGAGGAACGTCTCGTCAATGCCGCATCCGAGCTGGCCGCCGGGCTGGTTGCCGGAGAACCCTGCCCTGTCTGCGGAAGCGGGCATCACCCCGGTCCCGCAGATGCAGGCACGGGAGGACCTGGCCTGGCCCAGGACGAGGAGGAGGCCCACGGCGTCTACGAGGCTGCCGAGGCCACCCACGCCCTGGTGGCCGCGGAACTTGCCGGGGCAGAACAGGCAGTGGCCGTCCTCGCCGGACAGGGCGGAAACACCCCGCTTGAGGATGCACGCTCCGGCGCGGACAGCGCACTCGCGGCGGCAGCGGACGCCGAACAGGCCGCAGAGGAACTCCAGGACAGGCGGCACCGGCTGGAAGCACTGGACGCCGACATCGAGCAGGTCCGCGCCAAGCTGTCCGAAACGGAGGCTGAGCTGTCCCACACCGAGGCGTCCCTGGCCGATCTGGCCGAACAGGCTGCTGCGCTGGACAAGGCACTTGAAGGCCTGCGGGGCAACCACCGCAGCTTGAACCGCCGGCTGCGGGCACTTGAGGAAGCAGTAGCGGTACTGGATAAGGCCGTCGAGGCGCAGGGGCGCCTCGACAGTGCCCGGCTGCAGGCCGCCGAAGCGCAGGAACACCTGGAACTCGCGCTGCCCGGTGCGGGCTTCGCCACGCCGGACGATGTCCGTGGCCAGCTTCTCGCAGCAGCTGAAGCGGCAGCAGTGGAAGCGGCAGTCCGCGCTGCCCAGGACGAAGCCGCCCGCGTAGCAGGATTGTTCGAGTCGGAGGACATTGTGCTCGCTCTGGCCGAAGCCGCAGGAGGCTTCGTTGCGGATGGGGAGCGGCTGGCAGCGTTGCGCCTCGAGGCGGAAGCCGCCCAAAACGACGCGCGGGAAGCTGACCTGGCTGCCGGCCTGGCCTCCCGCTGCCTGGCTTCCCTGAAGTCCATCGCCGCCGAATACGAGGCCCTGGTGTGTTCCTCGCGGGAACCGGCGGAGCGGGCGCAGATGCTTGCCGGTTTGGCTGACGCCGCAGCCGGCCGCGGCGAGAACACCTACCGGATGAGCCTCAACAGCTATGTCCTGGCCGCGCGCCTGGAGCAGGTGGCGCTCGCCGCGTCCGAGCGCCTGGTGGCCATGAGTGATGGCCGCTACCTGCTGCAGCACACTGACGCCAAAGCGGCGCGCGGTGCAAAGTCAGGCCTGGGACTTGAAGTGGTGGACCAGTGGACGGGCTTCCGCCGGGACACCTCCACCCTGTCAGGAGGCGAGTCCTTCATGGCGTCGCTCTCGCTGGCCCTGGGGCTCGCGGACGTGGTCCAGCAGGAATCCGGAGGGGTGGAGATTGAGACCCTATTCGTGGACGAGGGCTTCGGGAGCCTCGATGAACAGTCCCTGGAGCAGGTCATGGATGCCCTCGAAGGACTCCGCGACGGCGGCAGGGTGGTGGGACTCGTGAGCCACGTGGCGGAGATGAAACAGCGGATCGGCACCCAGTTGCAGGTACTCAAGAACCGCAACGGCTCGAGGCTGCGGATCTCCGAAAGCATGGACTCGCTCCTCTGACCCAGGCCGATATACTGGGGCGCGTTACCGGGTTTTGCGCATCGGGAGGAGGGACGATGCGCACCTTACTGAACGAGCCCGGAATTGACACCACAAACTACCCCTTCAAACACCCGCAACACCACTGCCCGGGCCCTGACGGGCCGGGAAAGCCCAGGCCAGGAAGACCTTGGCCAGGAAATCCTTGGCCAGGAAAGGACCGGCCGGGATTCCGTGGCGGGCGCAGTGCGGGGACGCTTTTCGAGGCTTCCCCAACTGGCTGGCCCGGCCTTTATTCCGCTTGGACTCTTTGCGCGGCTTCCCCTGGCCATGCTGACCATGGGCACTCTTACCCTGGTCACTTCCGTCAGTGGCTCCTTTGCAGTCGGCGGGACGGCAGCAGGCGCGGTGGGTATCGGCTCCGCACTGGGCGCTCCGGTGCTGGGGTCCCTGGCGGACAGGCACGGACAGCGGCCCGTTCTGTTGGTGTCCGCAGTGCTCAATACGGTGGCCGTGCTTGCCCTTGTCCTCGCCGCCAATGCCATTGATGTGGGGGATTTCGCGCCCGCTGTCCTGGCGATCGCCCTAGCAGCCGGAGCCACGTGTCCGCAGGTGGGACCACTGGCCCGGGTCAGGTGGATGGCACTGACAGCCAACGCCGGAAAGACGGCCGGGCCGTGCGACCCTGCCCGGGACCTGGACACGGCACTCTCCTTTGAGAGTACGGCCGATGAGGTGACCTTCGTCCTGGGACCGGCCCTGGTGGGAATCCTTGCCAGCCTCGTGTCGCCCTGGCTTCCATTGGCTTTGGCAGCAGCCATGACCATCACGCTTGTCCCGGCCTTCGCCGTGCACCCCACCCACCAGGCGGTGCCCGCCACGAAGCGTCCCGCAGCCAGGAGGCGCAAGGGTGCTACCGACGCTGCGAAGCTGCCGTGGGCCGTGGCCCTGCCCGTCTTTGCCATGGTCTGCATGGGCACATTCTTTGGTTCCACCCAAGCGGCCCTCAGCGCGTTCTCTGCACGGCTTGCGGGCGCAGAAATCGCGGGGCTGCTGTATGCCGTCATGGGCCTCAGTTCCGCGGCCGCGGCACTGTCAGTTGCTTACTGGCCGCGGCGGGCCGGCCTGGCGCTGCGCTGGGTGGCTTGCGCTGTCCTGATGGCGGGACTGGCGCTCCTGCTGCTGGTACCGTCGTCACTGCCCACGATGGCGGCAGTCCTGTTCGTCCTGGGACTTCCGGTGGGCCCGGTCATGGTCACGGTCTTCGCAGTGGGCGGCACGTTTGCTCCCGCCGGCCGGCTTGGCACGGTCATGACCGCGCTGGCCAGCGGCATCGTCGCCGGAACCGCCATTGGGTCCGTGGCGGGAGGACAGCTGGCCCAGCTCCACGGGCCTGCGGCCGCGTTCCTTGTCCCGGCCTGTGCGGGAGCGGCGCTTGCACTGCTCGGCGCGGGGGCCGCCGTCGTGCTCCGACGGAGGGCCTGACAGGGCGCAGGTCTTCGGACCGGCCCCGGCTGCTACCGCTGTTACGCCAGCTGGCCCTCGATCCTGGCCGCGCTTTCGGCGATGGCGGCCCCTAGCGCCTCGGGATCATGGGTGGAACGGATATAGACGACGGCGAGTGCGGCCGGCCGCCCGCCGGGCACCCGGACAGGGGCTGCCAGCGAGGAGACGCCGGCAATGACTTCATCATGGCTGGCCGAATACCCCCTCTTCCGCGCCTCTGACGCCTCCGGCCGGTAAGGAATGCCGGTGTCCAGCCGGTCCCACTCCACTTCGGAGAGGGCGGACTGAATGGCAATACCCGGCGCGCCGGCATTGATGGGGTGGCGGGTGCCCGGGTGCTGGGCCACGGTCGCCCCCGAATGCCGCGGCTCGACCGTGACGAGCGTTATGCAGTCATGGTGGTCCCACACCGCCACGAACGCCGTCATATCCAAAGAGTTCGCCAGCTGGGTGAGCTCCGGGAGTGCGGCGCTCTGCAGGTTTCGCGACACGCCGCGCGCCAGGACCGCGAGGCCGGGGCCCGGCTGGACGCGGCCTGCGTCGTCGCGCACCAGAAGCGAATGGTCCTCCAGGGTGCGCAGGATCCGGTAGGCCACCGAACGGTGGACGCCCATGGCATCGGCCAGTTCGGCGATGGTCAGCGGGCCCGGAGCGGCTGCCAGGATCTCAAGGGCGCGGATGCCACGCGAAAGGGTCTGGGACGGCGAAGCCTGCGGCGCCGCCGCTGCAGCGGGAGAAGTCATGATGTCCATCCTAGGTGGGCCGGGTCGCCCTGCCGTGAGCCTTGTCTCATTCCGGGGCAAACGGTATTGTCCTGTATACGAACTTACAGTTCAAATATAGAACTCGTTTCTTCCCGTGTGAATCGCCTCAAATATCCCCATTCCGTGTCCCGCATCACAATTTCCGTAGTACCCTAATAACTAACTGACCGTTCTGTCGGTAATCCTGAAGGTGTCCGGGTGGCACTGCCGCCCGATAAACAATGGAGTTTCAATGACCACACCTTCCAAGGTGGACACCCTTTCTGGTCCCAGCAGCCGGAGGGAAGAACGCAAGGTCCTCGCCGGCACCCTGGTCGGCACCACCATCGAGTGGTATGACTTCTTCATCTTTGCCCAGCTGACCGCAACGCTGCTGTCCCCGCTGTTCCTGGCACCCCTGAATGAGTCCAACCCGGGCCTGGCGCAGATCCTCTCCTTTGCCCTCATCGGCATCAGCTTCCTGTTCCGTCCCCTGGGCGGAGTGATCGCAGGACACCTGGGCGACCGCCTGGGGCGGAAGGCCATGCTGGTCTTCACCCTGGTGATGATGGGTGCGGCGACCGCATTGATCGGCGTCCTGCCCACCTACGCGCAGATCGGTGCCTGGGCCCCGGTGCTCCTCATCCTCCTGCGGGTCATCCAGGGCTTCTCGGCCGGCGGTGAGTGGGGCGGTGCCGCCCTGATGGCCGTGGAGCATGCGCCGATCAACCGGCGCGGACTCTTCGGCGCCTACCCGCAGATCGGTGTCCCCGTGGGCATGATCCTGGCCACCGGCCTGCTGTTCTTCCTCAATACCAGCATGTCCAAGGAAGACTTCGCGGCCTGGGGCTGGCGGGTGCCGTTCCTCCTTTCCATCGTCCTGATCGTGGTGGGCTACCTGATCCGCCGCGCAGTGGCCGAGAGCCCGGTGTTCCAGGAGATGGCCCTGCGCAAGGAGGAGAGCAAGGCGCCGCTGGGTGAGCTGGTCCGGAACCACAAGCTTCCCGTCCTGTATTCGACCTTGATCTTCATCGGCAACAACGCGGCGGGTTACCTGCTGATTGCGTTCTTCATCTCCTACGCCACCAAGACCCTGAAGATGCCCACTCCCCAGATTCTCCTGGCCACGACGCTGGCGTCCTTTGGCTGGCTGATCTTCACCCTGGTTGGCGGCTGGCTGTCTGACCGCATTGGCCGCGTCAAGACCTTCCTGCTCGGCTACGCCATCGTCTTTGCCTGGATGATCCCCATGTTTGCCCTGATCGACACCAAGGACATCATGCTTTACGGCGTTGCCCTGTTCGTCCTGACCATCGGCCTGGGCCTGTCGTACGGCCCCATGTCCGCCATGTACGCCGAGATGTTCCCCGCCAACGTCAGGTACTCCGGTATCTCCATCGGCTACGCCTTCGGTGCCATCCTGGGCGGGGCTTTCGCGGCAACCATTGCCGAATCGCTGCTGCAGTCCACTAAATGGACCGGTTCGATTGGCATCTACATCATGGTCCTTTGCGTGATCTCCGCTGTCGGCGTGGTTCTGGCCAAGGAAACCAAGGGCCGGCCGCTGGGCGTCAGCAGCCACCACTGATCCACAACAACAGCAGGCCCGGACCGCATGGTCCGGGCCTGCTGTTGTCCATGTCCGGTCAGCGTGCCAGCAGCGCGACTGCGTCCTCGTCGCTCAACTGCCCAAAGTGCCGGTAGTGGCTCCCCACGGCCCGGAACTTACCCGGAAGGTGCAGGCAGACCACGGCATCGCAAACCCGCTCAAGCGAGGCTCCTGCTTCAACGGAACCCACGGGAGCGGCGGCAACAACGGCAGCGGCGCCGCCTCCGCGCACGGCTTCGACGGCGGCACGCATGGTGGCACCGGTAGCCAGTCCGTCATCCACCAGGATGACAGTCTTGCCCGCCACGTCAACGGCGGTTCCCGGGTACAGTTGCGCCCGGCGGAGCAGCTCGGCGCGTTCACGCTCCTCCACGTCAGCCAGCAATTCCTGCCGCACGCCGTGTTCGAGTAGCCGCCTCAGCAGGGGTTTATTGATCAGCCGGACCGTGCTGCCGTTCGCCCAGGCCAGGGCGCCGTACGCGGTTTCCTCGTGCCCGGGAATCCCCAGCTTCCGCACCAGGACGGTGCCAAGCGGCAGGCCAAGGACCGTTGCGGCGGCCGCCGCGACGGGGATGCCTCCCCGCGCCAGGCCCAGGACCACGCAGTCCGGCCTGTCCTGGAACTGGATCAGCGCGGCGGCCAGGCGCTGGCCTGCCTCCGTTCGGTCTTCGAAACGCGTACCCATGTTTCCTCCCGGCGCTGCGGCCTGCCCGCAGCGTACCGCTGGTAGTGCCGGCCCGATTCCGGCAGCGGCAAGACGCCGCTCAGACGGCCAGGAACGAAATGGCTGCCTGCTTGAAGGCCCTGCTGGTGATGGCGTTGGTGTGGTTCCGGCCCGGGAGGACCAGCTGTTCCGCCATGGAGCCGGCCCCGCGGGCCAACTCGGCGAGCTTGGGCAGGGTGGCGGCCCGTTCGTCCTTGTCGCCGGCAACCAGCAGCATCGGCACATGCGGGACTGCTTCAGCGGGGTCGTAGGGCTCCGCCTTGATGGCCTCCACCAAGGACAGCAGCGCGAAGATGTTGTTGCTCGGCAGCAGGAGTGCCATCTTCAAGAGCTGGGCCGTGGACTCGTCGCTGATCGGCGTGCCGTCTGCCAGGTAGTCCTGGGCGGCCGGCAGGTCGAACGCGGCCAGGGGGTCCGAGTCGTTGGGACCCCCCAGCACCAGGCGGTGGACCAGTTCCGGCTGGGTTGCGGCGAATTCCCAGGCGAGCCGCGATCCCAGCGAATAGCCCACCACGTCCAGCCCGCTGGAAGGCTCCCCGTCCTGGAGGGGGCGCGCGCCGGCGTCGAACGCCGCCTGGAGCAGGTCCGCCCTGATCCTGCTGGGGGAGTAGGAGTCCCGGTCCTCCGGCGCGCCGCTGCGGCCGTGGCCAGGAAGGTCCACGGTGATGACCCTGCGGCCGGCATCGAGCAGGGCCGACACCCAGCCGGTGTCCTGCCAGTTGAGCTTGGAGGAGGAGGAAAAGCCGTGCAGCAACAGGACCGGCCGCAGGCCTGCGTCGTCCGCGGGGTCATGGACCGCCACATACAGCTGCGGGTCGGTGCCTTCGACGGTGTGGGCCTGCTGCTGTCCTGTATGCCTGCCGCTCATGGTGTGGGTCCTCATCAGGTACGGCGCCAGGGCTGACCCGGCGCTTCGGTGCGTCGTGCTTTGGAATTACTCTACCCGCCGGGAGCGGGCAGAAATCCGGGCCCCGGCGGCACACGCCAGCGTGATCCCGGCGATCAGCGCGAAGGTGCTCAAGAGCTGCACGCGGCTTCCCTCCGCGCTGAAGCCGACCGCGAAAATCAACCCCAGCAGGACCAGGCCCAGGACGGTCAGTCCGGGAAAGCCCTTCATCCGCAGCGGGAGCGGGACGCCGTTTCGGTCGGCCCGTCGGCCCAGGATCAGCTGGGAGACCAGGGCGCTGCCCCAGACCACCAGGCAGGTGGATCCCACCAGCTGGAACAACGCCGGAAGGATCCTGTCCGGGAACAACAGTTCCAGGACCGTGGCGATGAAGCCGAAAGCCACCGATGCCGCCACCGCGGGCAGGGGCACACCGGCGCCGTTGAGGCGGGTCAGGAAACGCGGCGCCTCGCCCCGTTGCGCCAGGGAGTAGGCCATGCGCGACGCGCCGTAGAGGTTGGCGTTCAGGGCCGAGAGGAGTGCGACGACGGCAACAAGGGTGAAGGCGGTGGAGGCACCGGGGATCCTGGCCGCGTCCAGGACCCCGGCGAAGGGCGAGGCAAGGCTTGTGGACGTGGCGGGAAGGACGGCGGCAATGACAAAGACGGAGCCGATGTAGAACACCAGGATGCGCCACACCACGGTCCGGATGGCCTTGCCTACACTTCGTTCAGGATCCTCGGTTTCGGCTGCGGCCACGGAGACGATTTCCGTTCCGCCGAACGCGAAGATCACCACGAACAGGGCGGCAGCAACCCCGCCCAGGCCCTGGGGAGCAAAGTTGGCGGTGAGGTTTTCCGCGCCGGGGGATTCGACGCCGGGCAGAAGGCCCAGGAGCAGGGCGGCACCAACGGCAAGGAACAGGACGATGACGGCCACCTTGAGGATGGCGAACCAGAACTCGAACTCACCGAAATTCCGGACCCCGGCCAGGTTGATGCCGGTGAACACCAGCATGAACAGCAGCGCGAGCGCCCAGACCGGGACCACCGGCCAGACGGAGAACAGCAATCCGGCTGCACCGAGTGCTTCGGCTGCGATCACCACCACCAGTTGCAGCCACCACAGCCAGCCGATGGTGGCCCCGGCGGTCCGGCCCATTGCCCGCTCCGCATAGACGGAAAAAGCTCCGCTGTTTGGATTTGCGGCCGCCATCTCGCCCAGGGCCCACATCACCAGGATGATCAGCGTTCCGGCAACGAGGTAGGAAATGAGGACCGCCAGGCCGGCTGCCTGGATGCCGGCGCCCGATCCCAGGAACAGACCCGCCCCGATGGCGCTGCCCAGCCCCATCATGGTGAGCTGGCGCGGCTTCATGCTGTGGACGGCCGGAGCCTTGCGCAGCGGTGGTGCGGATGTGGTGGGGGCAGACTTCGTCGTCATGGGCAATGCACCTTCTGGGGGCTGGTTCGGGTCCGGTCTGTTGTCTCCGGGAGTCCTTGTGGGACCTCTCGAATTTACCGGCATACCGGACGGGCCCAAAAACGGTGCGGGGAGCCGGACCGCCGGCTACCGCGCCCGGCTGCTCGTTGGCCCGCCCAGGCGACGGTCACGGACGTCGGCAGAAACATTTCCCAATGCGGCGCGGCTGGTCGTAGAATTAGTTTTGGTCAAGTTGACCATAACTACGAACAAGCCGGGTGGCTCAAGGATGAGGGAAGGCGGTGGGGCGGTGTACTACAGCTCGGCAAATGTGTCCGAGAGGCAGGCGGCGCCGCCGTCGCTGGCCATTTCCACGGTGATTTTCGCCCTCCGGCCCAGCGCCACCTCCGGCCGGCCCACGATCTGGCTTCCCCTGGTGCGCCGCATCAGGGAACCTTTCAAGGGGTTGTGGGCGCTGCCGGGCGGACCCCTCAGCCATGACGAGTCCCTTCAGGACGCCGCGGCCAGGAACCTGCGGGAAACCACTGGCCTGGCGCCCAGCTACCTTGAGCAGCTGTACGCCTTCGGCGGCCTGCACCGCTCACCGACGCAGCGTGTGGTTTCCATCGTCTACTGGGCGCTGGTCCAGCCCACCGAGGCCGCCCTGGCTGACGAGTCCGAGAACGTCAGGTGGTTCCGGGCTGACCGCCTGGGTGAGCTGGCCTTCGACCACCACGCAATCGTTGAGTATGCGCTCTGGCGCCTGCGCAACAAGCTGGCCTACGGCTCGGTGGCGTACCACCTCCTGGGCGAATACTTCACCCTGGCCCAGGTCCGCGAAGTCTATGAAGCCGTCCTGGACCGCCAGTTGGATCCCGCCAACTTCCGGCGGCAACTCAAATCCACTCCGGAGATCGAGGAAACCGGGGAATACCTCCAGGGCGGCAAACACCGCCCGCCACGCCTCTACCGCTTTACCGGCCGGCCAGGCCTTGACCCAGACAACAGGAGCACACCATGAGCAGCGTCAACACGGCAATCCAGCTGATCACGCGCGAACAAGCCGAAAAAGGCGCAGCAGCTGAACGCAGCACCTGCAGCCCGGCGCTGGCCAGGGGCCCGTGGGACTACGACCTGGCCGAGGCGCTGGCCGGCGTACCCGCCTACGGGCCGGGTGCGTCAAGTGCGGATCCTGCGCCGGCCGCCACGCCGCGCCAGGGCCAGCTGCCCGAGGAGTACAAGCTGGCCAGCGACGCCGAACTCGGGGAGCGGATCAAAGCCGCCAAGGCCGCCCTGGGCGGGCGGGCAGTGATCCTGGGCCATTTCTACCAGCGCGACGAGGTGATCCAGTACGCCGATTTCGTGGGAGACTCCTTCCAGCTGGCCAACGCAGCGCTCACCAGGCCGGAGGCCGAGGCGATCATCTTCTGCGGCGTCCACTTCATGGCCGAAACCGCTGACATCCTCTCCACCCCTGAGCAGGCCGTGATCCTGCCCAACCTTGCGGCGGGCTGCTCCATGGCCGACATGGCGGACGCGGACTCCGTGGAGGAATGCTGGGAACAGCTCGCCGGGATCTTCGGCACCGAGCCCGACGCCGACGGCCGCGTTCCGGTCATCCCGGTCACCTACATGAATTCCTCCGCAGCCCTGAAGGCGTTCTGCGGCGAAAACGGCGGCATCGTCTGCACGTCCTCCAACGCCAGGACGGTCCTGGAGTGGGCGTTCCAGCGGGGGCAGCGGGTGCTGTTCTTCCCCGACCAGCACCTTGGCCGCAACACCGCCAAGGCCCTGGGCGTGCCCCTGGAGCAGATGCCCATGTGGAACCCGCGCAAGGATCTGGGCGGCAATGACGAACAAGCACTCCTGGACTCCCGCGTCATCCTCTGGCACGGGTTCTGCTCCGTGCACAAGCGCTTCAACGTGGCCCAGATCGAGAAGGCCCGTGCGGACTTCCCCGGTGTCCAGGTCATCGTGCACCCGGAGTGCCCCATGGAAGTGGTGGACGCCGCGGATTCCGCCGGCTCCACCGACTTCATCAGGAAGGCCATCGCAGCCGCCACGGAGCCCACCACGTTCGCCATCGGCACCGAGATCAACATGGTCAACCGGCTTGCCGCCGAGTACCCGCAGCACACCATCTTCTGCCTGGACCCGGTGATCTGCCCCTGCTCCACCATGTACCGGATCCACCCCGGCTACGTGGCGTGGGTGCTGGAAGAACTGGTGGCCGGCCGCGTCGTCAACCGCATCACCGTGGACGACAATGTGCAGGCCAACGCCAGGACGGCGCTCGAGCGCATGCTCGCTGCGAGGCCGTGATGACCCGACGCCTCGCCGTCGTCGGAAGCGGCATCGCGGGCCTTTACGCTGCGCTGCTCGCCGCCGATGCGGGCGCTGACGTGGCGCTGCTGACCAAAGGCGCGCTGGACCACAGCAACACCTGGTACGCGCAGGGCGGCATCTCGGCCGTACTCGCCGAACCAGCGCCCGGGGACACCGTTGCCGCGCATGTC
Organism: Arthrobacter liuii; assembly: GCF_014639275.1. Taxonomy (GTDB): domain Bacteria; phylum Actinomycetota; class Actinomycetes; order Actinomycetales; family Micrococcaceae; genus Arthrobacter; species Arthrobacter liuii. The sequence continues at coordinate 184,014 of NZ_BMFW01000005.1, forward strand.
GCCGACACCCTGCGGGCGGGCGCGGGCCACTGCAACGAGGCCGCGGTCCGGCTGATGTGCACGGAGGCGCGGCGGGACATCGCGGGCCTCCAGCGCTATGGGGTCGCCTTCGATACGGGGCCCGGGGGCTCAGGGCAGGCCGACGCAGGCCAAGCTGGGGCACCGCACGACGCCGGCCCGGCCCTTGGGCTTGAAGCGGCACACAGTGCCCCGCGGATCCTGCACGCCGGAGGCGACGCCACGGGGGCGCGCGTCGCGGGCGCGCTGATCCAGGCCGTCCTCGCCTGCCGGGACGAGGGGAAGCTCACCGTGCTCAGCGAAGCGCACGTTACCTCGCTGGTGGTCCGCGAAGGGTGCGTGGCAGGAGTCGAGTACCTCCAGGACGGACGGCAGACCAGCCTGGACGCTGACGCCGTCCTGCTCGCCAGCGGGGGAGCCGGCCAGCTGTTCGCCCAAACTACCAACCCCGCCGTGGCCACCGCCGACGGACTGGCGCTCGCCGTCCGCGCCGGGGCAGCCACCGCGGACCTCGAATTCTTCCAGTTCCACCCCACCTGCCTGGTCAGCTCCGCCACCGCGCACCCGGCCCGGCTGGACCGACCGCTGCTGATCTCCGAGGCGGTCCGCGGCGAGGGCGCACTCCTGCTGGACTCCAATGGCCGGCGCTTCATGAAGGCGTACCACCCCGACGCCGAACTGGCACCCCGCGACGTCGTCTCACGCAGCATCGCACTCCACCTGGCCAAACTCGGCGACCCCAACGGCCACGTCTACCTCGACGCACGCGGAATCGAGCAGGCCAGGGGCGGCGGCTTCCTCCGCCGGCGGTTCCCCACCCTCACCCGCAAGACCCTCGACGCCGGCATCGACTGGACCCGCGAACTGGTCCCCGTCGCCCCCGCCGCCCACTACTGGATGGGTGGCGTCACCACCGACCTCTCCGCCCGCACCACCGTCCCCGGGCTCTATGCCGCCGGTGAAGTTGCGTGCACAGGGGTCCAAGGGGCAAACCGGCTGGCCAGCAACTCCCTCCTTGAGGGGCTCGTTTTCGGCCGCCGCGCCGTTGAAGACTTCCTCTCCCGTGGGCCGAGCTGGGACGCGTCCCGCGTCAGCGATGCTCCGCTCGCTGTCTCGGCCGCGGGCGGCCTCCCCTTGACGCTCGCTTCCGCACCCCTGCCGCGAAACGCAAGTGCGCACGTCACCGTCCCTGCTGCTTTAGAAGGCGCGGCGGATTGGCAAGGCGGGTCCGGGGGGAGTTGGCCGTCCAGCTTCGGCGGGGGAGGAGAGGCCGGGGAGCCGTTTTCGCGGGAGGCGCTCCGGCGGTTGATGACTGCCAATGCCGGGGTGCTGCGCACTGGGGAGCTGTTGCTCAAGGCTGGCCGGACGCTTGAGTCCTGGGCCGCCGTCGTCCGTCCTGATCTGGAATGCGCTGCTGACCCTGTCGCCTGCGAGGACCGGAACCTTCTGCTCGCCGCGCAGCTGCTGGTCACTGCCGCCCTCAACCGCCGTGAATCGCTGGGGGCGCACTACCGCAGTGACGAACCCCTGCAGACCGAAACCACATACCCTCCGCGCCCGAAAGCGAGCCTCCTCCGTGACTGAACCCGCCGTGATCGACCAGGCAGCACCCCTGCACCCGGCACTGGATCTCACACTTCCGCCGGCACCCGTCCGGGAGATCCTGGAACGCGCCTTCGCCGAGGACGCGCCCTCCGGGGACATCACCTCCCAGCTGCTCATTCCCGCCCATGCCCGGGCCACTGCCGTCCTGAACGCCCGCGTGCCCGGTGTCCTCAGCGGCGCCACCGTGTTCCGCGATGCGATGCAGCTGGTGGACCCGGGCACCCACGTGGAGCTGCTCCTGGCGGACGGGGACACGTTCGACGCCGGCACCCACCTCGCGCGGGTCAGCGGCACCGCGCGCTCCGTGCTGATGGCTGAACGCGTGGCCCTCAACCTGGTCCAGCGGATGTCCGCCATCGCCACGAAGACAGCCGAATTCGTGCGCCTTGCCGAGGGAACGCGGGCCCGCATCACGGACACGCGCAAAACTACCCCCGGCCTGCGCATCCTGGAACGCTTTGCAGTGCGGTGCGGCGGCGGCTTCAACCACCGGTACAGCCTCTCCGACGCCGTCCTGGCCAAGGACAACCACCTCGCCGTGATGACCGGCGGAGACCCCGCACAGCTCACCGCGCTCCTGCTGGCCGCCAAGGCACAGCTGGGGCACACCACCCACTTCGAAGTGGAAGTGGACAGCAAGGAGCAGATCGAACCGGTGCTGGCCGCCGGAGTGGACACCATCATGCTGGACAACTTCACTGTCGAGGAGTTGAAGGCAGGGGTGGCCCTGGTGGCTGGACGGGCCCGGGTGGAAGCGAGCGGAAATGTGAATGCGGGCACGGTCGCGGCCATCGCCGCCGCCGGTGTGGACGTCATCTCCGTGGGCGCACTCACCCATACCGTGGCAGCCCTGGACCTGGGCCTCGACGTCGAACTGACCGCCGCGTGAGCCTGCCGTGATCTTCCTTGACGCCGCCGCCGCCACCCCGGTCCGCCGTGAAGTGCTGGACGCCATGTGGCCCTACCTTACGGGCGGATTTGGTAACCCCTCCAGCCACCACACGCTCGGTGAAGGGGCAGCCGCTGCGCTCGCGGCGGCGCGCTCGGCGGTGGCCGGCGTCCTTGGTTGCCGGCCGGGGGAAGTGGTATTCACGTCAGGGGGAACGGAAGCGGACAACCTGGCCGTCAAGGGCATTGCCCTGGCCCGGCAGGCAGCGAACCCGCAGCTGGACCGCGTGGTGATCAGCGCCGTCGAACACCCTGCCGTGGAGGAGTCCGCGCGCTACCTGGAGCGCTTCCACGGCTTTGCCGTTGATGTGGTGCCCGTCGATCCAACCGGCCGCGTCACGCCGGCGGCCCTGGCCCACGTGCTGCGTCCGGAGACCGCCTTGGTGAGCATCATGTACGCCAACAACGAGGTGGGCACTATCCAGCCCATCGCGGCACTGGCGGAAATGGCCCACGCCCGCGGCATCCTGTTCCACACCGACGCCGTCCAGGCCGCCGGCTGGCTGCCACTGGACACCAGGGCGCTGGGCGTGGATGCCATGAGCATCTCCGGGCACAAGCTGGGCGCGCCCAAGGGCTGCGGCATGCTGTTCGTCCGCAGCCGCGTCCGGCTGGAACCGCTCATCCACGGCGGCGGCCAGGAGCGGGGCCGCCGGTCGGGAACGGAAAACGTTGCCGGGGCGGTGGGCCTGGCCGCTGCCCTCACGCTCGCGCAGGGCCGCCAGGCAGAGCAGTACGCAAGGGTGGCCGCCCTGCGCGACCGGTTCATCGGTGCGGTGCTGGCGGGGGTGCCGGAGGCCGTGCTCACCGGCCATGCCAGGGAACGGCTGCCGTCGGTGGCATCATTCTGTTTCCCTGGAACCAGCGGTGAGGCTGTGCTCCTGGAGCTGGAACGGCATGGCGTGGTCTGCTCCAGCGGTTCGGCCTGCGCAGCCGGCTCGGATGAGCCCTCCACCGTGCTCACCGCTTTGGGGATTTCCGCCGAGGTGGCACAGACGGCGGTCCGGTTCAGTTTCGACGCCTCGGTGGCGCAGGCGGACCTGGACGCTGCGGCGGCTGCCGTCCGTGCCGCCGTCGCCAGTATCAAAAGCCTGGGCGCGGGCCAGGACCGTTAGCCGGGCCCCGGTAGACCCCTAGCGGTGGCGCGCGCGGCGGAAGATCCAGTGCCGCAGCATGCTGAAGCGCACGGCTGTGGCCAGGAAGCCGGACAGCGTGGTGGCCATCAGTTCGTCCCCCACCGTGGCGCGGGGATTGAACCAGTGCAGCACGCCCAGGCTGCTGCCGGTGATCACCAGCGCCACCGCGATCACCACCAGGCCGTTGAGGTGGTCACGCGTGCGGCGTTGCTGGCCCGCGATCTTGAAAGTCAGCCGGCGGTTCAGGGCCGTGTTCAACAGGGACGTGAGGACCAGCGCCACCGCGTTGGCCAGCTGGGCACCAAGCCACGGCCGGAGCAGCGCGTAAAGCCCCAGCGACGCCGCCGTGCAGATAACACCGACGCCGGAGAAACGGAGCAGCTGCCTGATGACCGGAAAGCGCAGGACTCCCCGGTAGTGCCTGGTAGCGGGAAAGCGACGGGCAGTGGTCTCTGGCACTGCGGGTGCGGACGGTCCCTCCCTCACGCGGTGGCACCGGCAGCACGCTCAGCACCGTGGGCAGGGGACAGGAACGGGATGTGCACGGGGCAGCTGCGAAGACCCGCCATACGTCAGTACAGCTCGCCCACGGGGATGTCCACTGCCAGCCGGTTGGAGGGCCCCGGCAGGGGGCATGCCCACGCCTCGTTGTAGGCGCAGGAGGGGTTGTAGGCAAAGTTGAAGTCCAGGACGAACGTGGCGCCGGGCCCGGTGCCGTTGACGCCGTGGAATGCGCCCTTGATGGTGTCCAGCAGGTACCGGCCGGCTCCGTAGCTCCCGCCTGGCTGTCCGGCCGTGGCGTCGCGGAACGGGACAAAGATGCCGCCGCCGTACCCGTGGATCTTCCAGACCCCGAGCTGCCCCATCTCGGGCAGGTCGAACGTGCCCAGCCGCACGAAGTGGACCACGCCGTCGGTCCCGGTGTCCACGCTCATTTCGCGGCCCGCGCCTTCCTTGGTCAAGGGCACGTGGAATCGGTAGATGGGATCGTAGTCGGCAGTCTTCAGCCCGGAGAAGCGCGCCTTGTCCGCCGCGGTCAGCGCGGACGCGGGGTGGGTGGCGAACATCAGGTCCCGCTGGTGCCGCCAGTAGGAGTGTGCTTCCGACGGGCTTTCGGCAGAGATCCTGCGGACTTGGGCGTAAAGCGAAAAGGTACGCAGCCGCCAGTCGGCGATGTCCAGGGCGGAAATGTCCGCGGGGTTGTCTTCGGCTGCGCCGTGCTGCTCTTCCGCCATAACCTCCACCCTAGTCGCAGGCCGGGGCGGGAAGCGTCCGACGGCGACACGCCGGGCGGGCGCCGGGTGGGGGCTGGCTGAGGGGCTGGCTAAGGGGCCCTGCCTTGGGTGCGAAACACCCCTTCCCCGGCCGGTGCAGGGGGCCTGGCGCGGCTAGGCTGGCTCCCATGAGAGGCAAGGCAGTATGGCGCATTGTTCCCGGAGTGTCCCTGATGGCCGCCGCGGTCCTGCTGGCGGGGTGTTCCGGGCCGCAGGCAGGCAGCCCTGGCTGGACGGCCCAGCCTGCCCCATCCGGGACGGCAACGGGTTCATCCACACCGGGTTCCTCAACGTCCGGGACCGCTGCAGCCTCTCCGGCCACTTCAGGCTCTGCCCCGGAGTCAGCCTCCGCGACCTCCACGGAAGCCCAAAGCGTGGCCACCGCGGCTTCCTGGAAGACATTCTCCGACCCCGCCAAGACGGTCAGTTTCGACCTGCCCGCGGACTGGATCGCCCAGTCGGTAGCGCCAGAGGCAGGTACCCTGCCCGGCGGACTCAAGGTTGACGTGAAGAAGCCCGACGGCACCTTCGTGGCCGCGCTCCGCACAGGTCTGCCGCCGTCGTCCGCTGACTGCCCCGAAGGTGCACGGCACCCGTACACGGTGATCAGCAGCGTCCCGTTTGAGCTGGCCGCGCAGGGCGGGGACGGAACCATCCCGCCGCGGATGGTTTACCGGGTGATCCAGGGGTACCGCTATTTCGGTTCCTACGGCATCACCAACCTGGTGGGCGGGACGGACGGGCAGGCGTGCGAGCTGCGCAACGTAGTGCGTGGTCCGGCGGGCACGGGGGACTACTCGTTCGGCGACCTGGTGGCCCTCAAGGCCTTTGCGCCCGATGAGAAGGTCGCTCCGGCGAAGGCGTTCGACACGCTTGGCCAGGCGGCCCAGTACGTCAGGGAGAGCCCTGACTTCGCCAACGTGCAGCGGATGCTAATGTCGCTAAAGGTCAAAAACTAGTCCCGCTGCCCGCACTCACCAGGTGCCGGGGTACGCGACTTCCGTCCACCCCAACATCCCCGGAGAGACATGGAACGCTCTGTTTCCGCACGCCTGGCCTTCAGGACCATCGCCAATACCAAGGTAGCCATGGCCATCGCCGTAGCGAGGAACAGCGGCTACTCATCCTTTGGGGAATCCCTGTCCGTCATGGCCGGCGAAGCGGAGGTCCCACTCACGGAGGTTTCCGACCACCATGGCGGCCGGTTCCACTACATGGAGTTCGCCGAGCCCACTGACGTCACCGTGGAATATGCGGCCACTGTGGCCGGACGGGCAGTGCCGGAAGACGCCGGCCTTGCCGAGCGGATCCGCTACGTACGTCCCAGCCGGTATGCCGAGTCGGACCGGCTGCTGCCCACGGCCTACGCCGAGTTCGAGGGGGTCCAGGGCGCGGACCTGGTCCACGCCGTCCGCAACTGGGTCAACGGCGAGCTGCGCTACATCAGCGGCTCCTCCCGGGGCACGGACGGCGCCGTGGAGACCCTGCTCAGCAGGCGGGGCGTCTGCCGGGACTTCGCGCACCTGGCCATCGCCCTGCTCCGGTCCAAGGACATCCCCGCCCGCCTGGCGGCTGTCTACGCCCCCGGCCTGAGCCCCATGGATTTCCACGCCGTGGCGGAAGCCTACGTGGAAGGAGCCTGGCACGTCATCGACCCCACAGGGCTCGCCCCGCGGGAGTCGATGCTGCGCATCACTGCCGGCCGGGATTCGTCGGACACGGCGTTCCTCTCCACGGTGGGCGGAAGCCTGGTGCTGAACCAGCTGCGCGTTACCGCAGTAGTCAACGGGGACCTGCCCCGCGAGGATTCCTCCCGGCTGGTGCAGCTGGGCTGATTCCGGCTGGGTTAACGCTTACCCAGCGAGTTCCTCAGCTTGTCAGTGAGCCGCATCAGTTCCTTTTGCTCCGCAGCGGTCAGTGCCGGTCCCACCAGGGCCGAGATATCCCGTACGTGCTCGCGGCCAATCTCCTTCTGCAGCTCCCGCCCTTCGTCCGTCAGCTTTAACAGCACGCCGCGGCCGTCCTGGGGTGCCGGCATCCGGGCCACGAGCCCCCGCTTTTCCAGCCGCTCCACCAGCCTGCTGAGGCTGGACTGGCTCAACAGGACGTTGTCGTTGAGCTCGTTGAGCCGGAGCCAGCCGGACGGGCAGCGGGAGAGCGTGAAGAGGACGTCGTATTCATTCACGGCCAGCTTCCGGAATGCCGGCCCGGACTGCAGCTTCCGCATCACGGCAACCTGGGCCCGGAACAGCGACTCCCAGGTTTCGGCAGCCAGCCGCACCGGCGATTCCGATCCTCGCGCGGCCATCACGCCTCCGAGGCGGCGTTTTCGGCCTGCTGTGACGCCAGCAGGGCGGCCACGCGGCCGGCGTGGGTGGGCGGCTCCGGAACGTGCGCGGGCTTGAGGGCCGCGTACTCCTTGCGAAGGACCGGCAGGACTTCCTCGCCAAACAGGTCCAGCTGCTCAAGCACGGTCTTCAGCGGCAGGCCCGCGTGGTCAATCAGGAACAGCTGGCGCTGGTAGTCCCCGAAGTGCTCGCGGAAGGTCAGGGTCTTTTCGATGACTTCCTGGGGGCTGCCCACGGTCAGCGGGGTCTGTGAGGTGAAGTCCTCCAGGGACGGCCCGTGGCCGTAGACAGGGGCGTTGTCGAAGTAGGGGCGGAACTCCTTTACCGCTTCCTGGGAGTTCTTCCGCATGAAGAACTGGCCACCGAGTCCAACGACTGCCTGGTCCGCAGTGCCGTGGCCGTAGTGCTCGTACCGTTCGCGGTAGAGGCCGATCAGCTGCTGGTAGTGCTCCTTGGGCCAGAAGATGTTGTTGGCAAAGAAGCCGTCACCGAAGTACGCGGCCACCTCGGCGATTTGGGGGGTGCGGATGGAGCCGTGCCACACGAAGGGGGCGACACCGTCCAGCGGGCGGGGGGTGGAGGTGAAGTTCTGCAGAGGGGTGCGGAACTTGCCGGACCAGTTCACGGTGTCCTCGTCCCACAGCTTGCGCAGGAGGCTGTAGTTCTCGATGGCCAGCTCCACGCCGTCCTGGATGTTCTTGCCGAACCACGGGTACACGGGGGCGGTGTTGCCGCGACCAAGGACCAGGTCCACGCGGCCGTCGGCCAGGTGCTGGAGCATGGCGAAGTCCTCGGCGATCTTCACCGGGTCATTGGTGGTGATCAGCGTGGTGGCCGTGGAGAGGATGATGCGTTCGGTCTGGGCGGCGATGTAGGCCAGGGTGGTGGTGGGGGAGGAGGAGAAGAAAGGCCGGTTGTGGTGCTCGCCGATGGCGTAGACATCCATGCCGATTTCCTCGACCTTTTTGGCGATGGCCACCGAGGCCTTGATGCGCTCATGTTCGGTGGGAGTACGGCCGGTGGTCGGGTCCGTGGTGATGTCGCTGACGCTGAATACACCGATCTGCATGATGTGCCTTTCCGTTCCTGGACTTGCTGGGCTTGGTTTCCAGTGTAGACCAAATTAGATGCATTTGCATCTAATGCTACCTTCAACACCCAGGTGTCCGGGTTATTCCCACGCCCTGGCCAGCGCGGGACCGGCCCCGGACGCAGCGATGCCCGCACCATGCAGTGGTGCGGGGCATCGCGGGGGAGCAGTGCCTTATTCGGCGCCGGGAGCGGCGCGCCGGCCGCTGACCTTAGGCACCTGGCCGGTGGTCCAGTCCCTGAACTCGGCGTCGATGTCGGAGCCCGGACCGGTCCGCGGGCGCGCCTGCATGTCCCGCAGCAGCGCCTTCTTCTCGCGGCGTCCCTCCACCAGCCGGTACAGCACCGGAACGAGGATCAGGGTCAGCGCGGTGGAGGACACCAGCCCGCCGATCACCACCACGGCCAGCGGCTGCGAGATGAAGCCGCCGCCGCCGGTAAGCCCCAGTGCCATGGGGGTCAGGGCAAAGACCGTGGCAAGCGCGGTCATCAGGATGGGCCGGAGGCGCTGGCGTGCGCCGTTGGTGATGGCGTCTGCCACGTTCATGCCGGGGCGGCCGTCGCGCGGCTGCCGGTACTGGTTGATCAGGTCGATCAGCACGATCGCGTTGGTGACCACGATGCCCACCAGCATCAGCATGCCAATGAGCGACGGCAGGCCCAGTGGCACTCCGGTGAGCAGCAGCAGGGCCACGGCGCCGGTTGCCGCGAAGGGAACCGACACCAGCAGGATCAACGGCTGGACGAGGGACTTGAACGTGGCCACCATGATCACGTACACGATGGCGATGGCGGCCAGCAGCGCCAGCCCCAACTGCCGGAAGGATTCGGCCTGCTGGGTCGTGGCGCCGCCGATGGTGGCGGTGACCCCGGGCGGCAACTGGACATCGGCCAGGCGCTTCTGGACTTCGGTGTTCACTGCGCCCAGGTTGGAGCCCGACGGCGTGATGGACACCTTGGCGGTGCGCTCACCGTTGCTGGCGGTGATTGAGACGGGGGTGTCCACCAGCTCCACGGTGGCGATGCTTCCCAGCGTCACCGGCCGGCCGCCCGCCGGCAGCGGGATGTTCCGGACGGCGTCGATGCTGGTGAACTTGGTGCCCTGGCCGATACGGACGGGGAAATCGTTGGTGTCGATGCGGACAGTGCCGGCAGGGATGGGGCTGATGGTGGACGCCAGGACCCCGGCCACCTGCTGCTCGTTCAGTCCGGCGGCTACGGCCTTGGCCCTGTCCACCTTGACCTGCACCACGGGCTGGCTGGCGGCCAGGTTGCTGGCCACTTCGCTGGTGCCGGGCACGCCCGCCATTGCGGCCACCATGGTGTCGCTGGCGGCCTGCAGGTCGGCACTGGTGGCAGCCTTCAGGGTGATGTCCACGGTGGATGAGGTGCCGAAGCCGCCCTGCTGGGTGCCCACAGAGACCTTGCCGGAATCAGGGACCTTCGCGAGCTCCGAGCGCACGGTGTCCTGGAGCCGTTCCTGGTTGGCTTTTTCATCCGTAACCACCGTGAAGGTGGAGTTGGAGGATCCGGTGGAGGTGAGCGCGGCGAAGCCGGCCTGGGCGTTGCCGGAGGTCACCTGGACGTCCTTGATGCCGTCGATGCCGCGCAGCACCTCTTCGAGGCGGATGGCGGCGGCACTGGTGTCCGCCAAGCTGGTCCCGGCCGGCAGCACCTGTTTCACGGTCAGGCTGTTCTGCCCCGAGTTCCCCAGGAGGTTCGTGGCCAGCAGCGGTGTCATGGCGCCGGTCGCGCCGAGCACCAGGACGGCGGCCACCAGGGTAATGACGGGATGTTTCTGCGTGGACCGGAGGATGGGAAGGTAGCCGCGCTGCAGGCGGCTGCGCTGCTCGGCGTCGTGGGCCTTCGCCTTGGCCTCGCCGGCCATGCGTTGCGCCTCCGAAGAGCCTGCAGGCGCCCCGCCCGGTGCGTCCTTCGGGTTCTTGAGGAACCAGTAGGCGAGCACCGGGACGATGGTGAGGGACACCAGCAGCGATGCCAGCAGCGCCATGGTGACGGTCAGGGCGAACGGCCGGAACAGTTCACCGGCCAGTTCACCCACGAAGGCGATGGGCAGGAACACCGCCACCGTGGTCAGGGTGGAGGCGGTAATGGCGCCGGCCACCTCCCTGATGGCGGTGAGGATCGCCGTCGACTTTTCCTCGCCGTAACTGAGGTGCCGCTTGATGTTTTCGATGACAACGATGGAGTCGTCCACCACCCGCCCGATCGCGATGGTGAGCGCGCCGAGCGTCAGGATGTTCAGCGAGTAGCCGGTGGCTGACAGGCCGATGAACGTGATCAGCAGGGACAGCGGAATCGACACCGCAGTGACCAGCGTGGAACGGGCGGACATCAGGAAGAGCAGGATGACGGCTACCGCAAACCCCAGCCCCAGCAGGCCTTCCGTGGTGAGGTCCTTGATGGACTTTTCAATGAACGGCGCCTGGTCGAAGACGGGGGTGAACTTTGCGTTCGAGCCCAGCTCCGCCTGGAGGTCGTTCAGGGAGTCCCGCACGGCGTGCGAGATGGCCACCGTGTCGCCCTCAGGTTTTTTGGTCACGGAGATGGCCAGCGTCTCGGCCCCGTTGGTGCGGGTGATGGAGGTGCGTTCGTCATCCTTGAGCGAGACGTCGGCCACCGAACCAATGGTGGCTGCGTTTTTGGCGCCTGCCAGCGGCAGCGCCTTTATGGCGTCGAGGGAGTCGACCGGGCTGCCGATCTGCAGCGAGAGGGTCTTGCCCTGGTCCTGCAGTGTTCCGGCCGGGACCAGGGCGCCGTTGTTGGACAGGGCGTCCTTGATTGCCGAGAGGCTCACTCCCGCGGCCGCCATGGCGTCTGTCCGGGGAAGGATCTCGATGTGCTGGGAGGCGCCGCCGGTCACATCGGCGCTGCGGACGCCGTCGAGCTTCTGCAGCCGGGGCACGCTCAGGCGCTGAAGGTCGGCGTTCAGGTCGCTGAGCGGCTTGTCCGAGGACACTGCGAGGAACACGATGGGGAAATCGCTGATGCTTCCGGCGATGGCCTGCGGCTGGACGTCGCTGGGCAGGGTCCGCTTGGCGTTGGAGATGGCCCGGTCGATCTGGTTCCTGGCCCGGTCCAGGTTCGATCCGTAGGTGAACACCATGGTGATCTGGGAGACCCCGGTCCGCGACGTGGACGACGTGGATTCCAGCCCCTCCACGCCATTCAGCGCCTTCTCCAGCGGACCGCTGACCTGCTTGTCCACCACTTCGGGCGACGCGCCAGGCATGGCGGTGAGCACCGTGATCTGCGGGAACTCAATGGAAGGAATGAGCTCCTGCTTCAGCGATGACATGGTGATCACGCCGAAGACCGAGGCGAAGACGGTGATCAGCGCGATCAGGGCCCTGTTCGCCAGGGATAAGTGCGCCAACCGGAACATGGGTGGTCTCCTGGGGGTCTAAGTGACTGGTAATGCCCTGGGGTGCCAGCCGCTGGCCCCGCAGGGTCAGTGGCTGGCGGAAACGCTCTCCAGCTGGAGGGACTTGGCCGTGGCGCGCTCCAGCTCCGCGGCAAGGTCCGGACTCTCATCCAGCTTGACCCCGTAGCCGGGCATCATGTCCTTGAGCTTGGACTGCCAGCCCTTGAAGTTCTTGGGGAACGTCTTCTGGAGCAGTTCGATCATGATGGGAACAGCGGTAGAGGCTCCGGGCGAAGCGCCCAGGAGCGCGCCGATGGAGCCGTCCCGGCCGGCGATCACTTCGGTTCCGAACTGGAGGATGCCGCCCTTTTGCGGGTCTTTCTTGATGATCTGTACACGCTGGCCGGCGGTGATGAGTTCCCAGTCCCCGCCCTTTGCCTCGGGGTAGTACTCGCGCAGCGCCTCGACCTTCTGGCCGTGCTTCTTGACAACTTCCTTGACCAGGTAGGCGGTGAGGTCCATGTTGTCCTTGGCCACGGCGAGCATCGGGATGATGTTGCCCGGGCGGATGGAGAGGGGCAGGTCCAGGTAGGAGCCGTTCTTCAGGAAGTTGGTGGAGAAGCCTGCGTAGGGTCCGAACAGGAGCGAACGCTTCCCGTTGACGTAACGGGTGTCCAGGTGCGGGACGGACATCGGGGGAGCGCCCACGGAGGCCTGGCCGTAGACCTTGGCGCTGTGCTGGGCGGCGATGGCCTCGTCAGTGCAACGGAAGAACTGGCCCGACACCGGGAAGCCGCCGTAGCCCTTGCTTTCGGGGATGCCGGAGGCCTGCAGCAGGTGCAGGGCCCCGCCGCCGGCGCCGACAAAGACGAACTTGGCGTGGATCTTGCCGTGTTCCCCGGACCGGGGGTACTTCAGCGTAAGGTCCCAGCCGCCGTCGGACGCGCGGGAAATTCCGGTGACGTCGTGGCGGTAGTTGATTTCGACGCCGTTGTTCCCGAGGTAGGTGGTCAGCTCCCGGGTCAGTGCGCCGAAGTCGACGTCGGTGCCCTCGGCGGCGCGGGTGGCGGCAATGCGCTGCTTGGGGTCGCGCCCCTTGACGATCAGGGGCGCCCACTTGGCGATCTGGGCGTGGTCCTCGGAGTATTCCATGCTCCGGAACAGGGGGTGCGGCTTCAGTGCCTCGTACCGGGTCTTCAGGAACCGGGTGTGGTCCTCGCCGATCACGAAGCTCATGTGCGGGACGGTGTTAATGAAGCCCTTGGGCGTGCCAATCAGGTTGTTGTCCACCAGGTGGGACCAGAACTGGCGGGACAGCTGGAACTGTTCGTTGATGACCAGCGCCTTGGCGGGATTGACCGTGCCGTCCTTGGCTGCGGGGGAGTAGTTGAGTTCGCAGAGGGCGGCGTGGCCCGTTCCTGCGTTGTTCCAGGGATCGGAACTTTCGAGCCCCGGCTGGTCCAGCCGTTCGAACAGGGAGATGGTCCAGTCCGGCTCCAACTGCTTGAGGAATGCCCCCAGCGTGGCGCTCATGATGCCGCCGCCGATCAGGACAACGTCGGCGTGTGGGGTCTTGGAAATGAAGGTCACGATCAGTCTCCGATTGCAGCGGCTCTGGCTGTCACAGAATATCCCCGCGCGGCCCTCATACTGAAATTGGCCCGGCCCGTCAAGGCTTTAGCTGGACCTTCGTGAAAACTTCGTTTAAGACCGGTGATGCCGGGTAGCTCAGCACGCGGTCTGAAAGGGCAAGCGCGGAGATGGGGAAGGCGACGGGAACCGCCGGCACGGTCGCGGCGATCTGGGTATTGATGGTGTGATAAAGCTCATCACGCTCCTTGCCGTCCGGCAGTCCCCGTGCCCGGTTGATCTTCGAGAACACCTGCGGATCCTGGTACCCGAACTCGCCGTTCTTCTCCCCGAACAGCGGGCCCACAAAGTTGTCAGCATCGGAGTAGGAGCCGTTCCAGCCGAGGATGTGGAGTGCGTGGTCCCCGGTGGACTGGACCTTCTGGAGATAGCCGTCCGACCAGTCAACCGGCACGGGCCGGATGTTGAAGCCGACGGCGGTGAGTTGGCGGCTGAGCTCTGCGTAAACCTTCTCGGGCGTGGGCAGGTAGGGCCGCGTGACGTTCAGGGGGTAGTAGAACTTCAGTTCCTCGCCCGCGTAGCCACCCTCCTTGAGGTAATCCTTGGCCTTCGCAGGATCATGCCCCAGTGCGGGCGCGTCGTTGTTGAAGCCGCTGATCTTGGGCGGGACAAACTGGGTGGCCTTGGCGGTGTTGTCGATGAAGAACTTGCGGATCAGGGTTTCCTTGTCGATAGCGAGCTCCACCGCCTGCCGGATCTTCTGGTTCTGGAGCACGGGGACGTCCTGGTTCATGCCCACGTACATCACCGAGAACGGGTCGCGTTGCACGATCTGCTTGCCCCGTTTCACCAGCTGGTCGAAATTCCCCACGGTCACCGCGTCGTAGCCGTCGATCTTGCCGTCCAGCAGGGCCTGGAGCCGGATCTGCGGGTGGTTGTAGGCCAGGAAGTTGATCGTGGCGATCTGGCCGCGGTCACCCCAGTAGGCCTTGTTGCTGGACAAGGTGACGTTGTCGCCGTCCCAGGCCGCCAGGGTGAAGGGCCCGGTTCCGACGGGGTTCGTGGCGAACGCGGACATCGCCTGGCCGCCACGGTTCTGATCCAGGACGTCGGCCTTTCCTGAGGCAAGGGCTGCAGGGGACGCGATGGCGAAGGCCGGGAGGGTCAGCGCCTGGAGGAACGCCGTGAAGCGCTGGGTGAGGTCGATCTGTACCGAGTCGGCGCCCAGCGCGGTGCAGCTCTTGAAGATGGACAACCCGGGCTCGTCCGAGTGCGCCTTGAACACGCCCTTGAAGGAGCTGCCCGGTGCCTGCTTCCGCAACTCGGGGGAAAAAGCGAACCAACGGTTGAAATTCGTGCAGACGGCGTCGGCGTTGAAGGGGGTGCCGTCCTGGAATGTGACCCCGGTGCGGAGCTTGAAGGTGTAGGTCCGGCCTTCGTTGGACTCGTTCCATTCGGTGGCCAGCAGCGGGGTGGGCTTGCCGGTGGTCTGGTCCACACCCACCAGGCCTTCCAGGATCTGCCGGGTGATTCTCTGGGACTCAACGTCGTTGGACAGCGCCGGGTCCAGTCCCAGGGGCTGGGCGGCGGTGCCGAAATTGAAGGTGGCAGCGGGCTCCGCCGGCGGGGAACTGGGCGGGCCGGATGTGGGGGAGGGGGACGGCATGCCCGTGCACGACGTCAAGCCCAGCGCCATGATGACGGCGCCGGCCTTGATGACCGTCCGCCGCGATGTACTGCTGGGCACTCGTTTATCACCTCTGGATGCTGCCGGATCCGCCGCTTGCGGGCCGGGGTCCAGTCTAGAGGACAGGACCTGGAGCCGGTCCCAGGTTTGAGCTTCACGTGACAGGGCCGGGTCCGCTGGCTGCCAGCTGACCCGGCCCTGTCGGGGCCCTGGAGGACCTACTTGGGCATGAGGACCGAATCGACCAGGTAGACGGTTGCGTTCTTGGTCTTGACGCCGCCACAGATGACATTGGCGTTGTCCACCTTAAGGTTGTCGCCGCTGCCGGTCACAGTCACCGAACCACCCTGGACCGTGGCGTGCGTGCCGGCGATCTTGTCGGGGGTGATCTGGCCCGGAACCACGTGGTAGGTCAGGATCTTGCTCAACAGCGCATCGTCCGTCTTCAGGGTCTCGATCGTGGCGGGGTCGATCTTCTTGAAGGCGTCGTCCACCGGCGCGAAGACGGTGAATTCGCCGCCGTTGAGGGTGTCAACCAGGTTGACCTTGGGGTTCAGCTTGCCGGAAACCGCCGCGGTGAGGGTGGTGAGGATGGGGTTGTTGGACGCGGCGACGGCCACCGGGTCCAGGGCCATGCCCTCCACCGAGCCGGCACCGGTGGGAACCTGCTTGGCGTAGGCGGCGCAGCCTGGGCCAACCAGGTTTGCCGCCGGGGCCATTTTGCCTGCCGAGGAACTGGCCGAGGCGCTCGCGGACGGCGACGCCATGCTGGAGCTGGGCGAGGAGGCCATCGGCGCCGAGGACGCCGAGGAGCCGGAGGTGCTGCCCGAACCGCCACAGGCGGTGAGGCTGAGCAGAGCGGCCGCTGCAACGCCTGCGACGGTGAAAGTGGTGCGCTTGAGGGTCTGCATTTCAATTCTCCTTGGATCGTGTGGCTGCCGCTCCGGACTCTGTGTTCGGGGCGTGCCGTCTGCCTTGAGGTAGGCACCTGCGCTTGGCTGGTGTCTCAATGGCTATTCGGCCGGTGGGCAGCAGCGGATGGGTGGATCCATGGAGTTTTTCTGTTCGTGGCAGCGTTCCGGCACCACGACTGCAGGTGATTAACGAAGGAATCCCCCGGCCGGAGCCGGGGGATTCGCCATGTGCGCAAGGGGGGACTTGAACCCCCACGCCCGAAGGCACAGGAACCTAAATCCTGCGTGTCTGCCAATTTCACCACTCGCGCGCGGCTTCCTGGCGTGAACGCTGAATCGTTCGACGCCGGATGCCAGTGTCCATTGTAGCGTTGCCCCGGGCGGGTGCCCGGGAACGCGCGGGCCCGGTCAGGCGTCCAGGTCCAGGTCCCGCCGCAGTTTGGCTACGTGGCCGGTGGCCCGGACGTTGTACTGGGCCAGGGAAACGTTGCCGGACGGGTCCACCACGATCGTGGAGCGGATAAGGCCCTGGTACGTCTTGCCGTAATTCTTCTTCTCGCCCCACGCGCCGTAGGCCTCGGCCACGGCGTGGTCCGCGTCCGAAAGCAACGGAAACGTCAGCGACTCCTTGGCAGCGAACTTTGCCAGTTTTTCGACGGGGTCGGGCGAGATGCCCAGGACGTCGTAGCCGGAGGCCTGGAGTGAGGCAAGGCTGTCCCTGAAATCACAGGCTTCCTTGGTGCACCCTGGAGTGGAGGCGGCCGGGTAGAAGTAGACGATGGTGGAGCGGCCGGGCCGGGGCGCCAGGCTGACGTCCTTGCCGGTTGAATCCTGCAAGGTGAAAGCAGGTGCCTTGTCGCCGGTAACGAGTCTTTCAGCCATTGTTTTTCTCCTTGTCGCGGGCGGGACACAACAGCCTAGTAAGCCGGTTGAGCGAGTGCTAATCGGCACTTGGTTATACTGGCTGCTATGCCTGATATGGATCACTGGCCCACAGGGCGCCTCCTGTCCACTGCTGCGCGTCTCGTTGAACACTCGTGGAACGAAAAACTTGGCGCCATCGGACTCACCCACGCCGGTGTTATCGCCATCGAGGTCCTTGCCGCGCAAGGGCCCATGACCCAGGCCCAACTCGCCCAGTACGTCCGCGTCCAGGCCCAGACAATGGGCAAGACACTCAGCCGGCTTGAGTCCCACGGCCACATCGCCCGGGTGCGCAGCACGTCGGACCGCAGGAGCCACGTGGTGTCGCTGACAGAGCAGGGCAAGGAAGCCGTTGCCCAGGCGGTGGAGATGGAGCGTTCGGTGCTGGCATCGGCGTCGATTGATCCCGAACTGCTGCGCCAGGAACTCAAAGCCGTGGTCCGTGAACTGGCCAGCCAGTTCTCCACGACGCCCAGCAACGCCGCGGCACTGGTGGAGAACGCTGCCAAGTAGCTGCTGGTGCCGCTGACCGCATAAGGGAAGCGCGGCCTGGTTCGGAGGAACCGGAGCCGCGCTTTTTTGTGCCCGGCCGCCGGGCCGCCGTCGGACTTTCCCCGCCCCCATCGATTGCCCCGTAACTGCCGTTTTGACTCCCGAAAAGGACATCTACGGAGCAATCGATGACGTGGCCAGGAAAACAAAACAGCCCCCGGCTCGTGTTTCCACAAACCGGAGGCTGTTTTCCCAGTTGTGCACCCCCCGGGACTTGAACCCGGAACCCATTGATTAAGAGTCAATTGCTCTGCCAATTGAGCTAGAGGTGCATCTTTTTTGCTTCCATCCCCGGGCTTTTTCTTTCCCGTTGATCTCCGCAACGACATGAAACTCTACACGAACTTTTGATGCAAGTGAAATCGGCGCCGATGGTGGGACCGGGTTCACTGGAAGGCGCTCAAAACCAGCACAAAATCAGGGTTTTCGTTGTTCGTCAGCAGCCATAATCTTCCGCCCGGGGTTCGGACCACGTCCCTGATGCGACCGTACTTTCCTGTGAAATAGGCCACAGGCGCACCCGCGTCACTTCCGTGCAAGGGTACCGCCCATAACCGTTCGCCGCGGAGTGCGCCCAAATAGGCAATACCGCCGAAAATCTCCAGTCCGCTGGGCGAGGAGTCGCGCGTGGAGGGCCATACGACTTTTGCGTCCTGGAACTCCGCGCGGTGCGGCGCTCGGTGACCAGCGGCCAGCCGTAGTTGCCGCCGGGCAGGATCAGGTTCAGCTCGTCGTCCACGTCGGGCCCGAACTCGCTGGTCCACAACCGGCCGGATTCATCCCAGGCCAGTCCCTGGACGTTCCGGTGCCCCAGGCTGTAGACGGCGTTGCCGAACGGGTTGGCGGGGGCGGGGCTGCCGTCGGGAGGGAGCCGAAGGATCTTGCCGCCCAGTGCGTTGGCGTCCTGGGGCTGCTCGCGGCGCGTGCGTCGCCGGTGCCCACGTACAGGAAACCGTCCGGGCCAAAGCGGATCCTGCCGCCGTTGTGCGTGCCGGCCTTCGGGATTCCGGTAAACACGGTCTGGGGCTGGCCGATTGCCAGGGAACCACCGGCGTTGCCTTCGACCGTCAGCCGAACCACCCGGTTGTCCTGCTGCGCGGTCAAGTAGGCATAGAGGTAACGGTCGGCGTCAAAGTGGGGTGATAGTGCCAGGCCCAGCAGTCCTCCCTCTCCGGCGGGCACCACGCCCGGGACTTTGCCCAGTGTGGTGGCTTTTCCATCCCGGACTGTCTTCAGCAGGGCGCTGTCACGCTCGGAGATGATGGCGGTGCCGTCCGGAAGGAACACTGCTGCCCAGGGGATATCCAGCTGCAGGTCCGAGCGTTCCTGCACAGTCGGAACAGGAACGGCGGACGCAGAGGCGGATGGCGCAGGGACGGCGACGGCGGGAGCTGGGGAGGTGCCGGAGCTGCCCGGGCTTGTGCTTTGTGGGGGCGGGCCCGAGGTGCCTGTGCAGGCGGTGAGCACCAGGTATAAGGCCAAATAGGGGAGGCCCGCCGCAAAGCGGCGGGCCTTCATCCTGTTAGAGCCGTCTGCGGCGCGGAGCGCGGAAGCCCGCGGCCTCCGCATGCGCGGCGGATTCAAACCAGACTTCCGCCCGGGTCTGCTCATAGTCGGGATGTCCTTCTTCGTAGAAGACCATCGCGGCGGCATCGCCCTTTACCGTGTAGTCCGCTGGTCCGCTGCCATCAGGGCCCGGTGCGGCCGAACCGGCGCCGTAGGGCTCATTGGCTGCGAGGTGGCCGGTTGGCTCGGCGGCAGCTGCGCCCGCCTGCCCGGATGGCTGTTGGTGGTCCGCCCCGTTTTCCACAAGGGCGGACGACTGGGTCCGGTCCAGCGTTTCGGCCCTGCCGGCGTCGCCTTGGATGCCGGAGGAGACCGGCGCGGCCGGTTCCTGGTGACTTATTGCTCCGGCGCTGTCCGCCCGGTGCTGGGGCGCCTGGCCGCCTGTCTCCATGCCGCCGTCGTCCACGCTCTCCACCGCAGCTGTTTCGGCCCCGGGGAGGGTGGGGGCATGAGGTGCGGTGTACTCGTCGTGGTGCACGGGGCGGCTTTCCGCGGCCGAAGCTTGCCCGGAAGGCGTGTCAGGGCTGGCGCCGGCCTGTGGCTCCATTCCCGTGGAACCTGCAGCCGCGCCCGTGGCGGAGGAGCCTGACCTGGAGCCGGGTCCGGCCTCGGACCACTGGGTTTCCCATTCGGCCTGGTCTGCGACCTGGTCCTGCCGCCGGCGTTCCTCCTGTTCAGTGCCGCTGTCGGAAGGGTGTGCCGCTGGCGTGGGGGTGGCTGCCGAGTCCGCCGGCTCCTCAGCCGCGGAAGGGACGGCTGGTTCGGCGGGTTTCCCGAATCCTGCTGCCGTGGGGATGCCGGTCGTCCCTGCAGCCTGGGCGGACGCGGCGGCGCTGCCGCCCGCCAGGGCTCCGTCGGTCCGCGTTCCGTCAGTCCGGGCTCCGGCCGACGACCCGCCGGGAGGGTTGGCGGCTTTGTTGCGGTTCAGCAGCCACCAGATGATGATGGCGGCGACGACTACGAGAATGATCCAGAAAACAATGTCCATGGCAAGCCCTTCTGTCCAGGTGGATGGGTGTCCTGTCCCTGACGCTACGTGGGGTCACCACTGCTGTCCAGAGAAGCTCCGGCATCCGGTCGCGTCTCAAAGGATGGGATGGAAGTCCACTATCCGAAAGGAATTTCGGAGGTTTTCCGTTCGGCCCGCTCCCGGCGGTCGTTTCGCCAGTGTCCGAGCCCTAGACTTTCCCCTATGAGTGACGCCCAGACCGCAACCGAGAACCAGCCTGACATCAAGCCCCGCAGCCGCGTGGTAACCGATGGCATCCATGCGGCGCCGGCGCGCGGCATGTTCCGGGCCGTCGGAATGGGGGATGACGACTTCGCCAAGCCGCAGGTAGGCGTGGCGAGTTCATGGAACGAGATCACCCCCTGCAACCTCTCGCTGAACCGGCTCGCGCAGGGCGCCAAGGAGGGCGTGCACGCTGGCGGCGGTTTCCCCATGCAGTTCGGCACCATCTCTGTGTCCGACGGCATCTCCATGGGCCACGAAGGCATGCACTTCTCCCTGGTCTCGCGCGAAGTCATCGCCGACTCCGTTGAGACCGTCATGCAGGCCGAGCGGATCGACGGTTCCGTCCTGCTGGCCGGCTGTGACAAGTCCCTGCCGGGCATGCTTATGGCGGCTGCCCGCCTGGACCTGGCCAGCGTGTTCCTTTATGCGGGGTCCATCATGCCGGGCTGGGTGAAGCTTGAGGACGGCTCCGAAAAGGAAGTCACCCTCATCGACGCCTTCGAAGCCGTCGGTGCCTGCGCCGCAGGCAAGATGAGCATGGAGGACCTCACCCGCATCGAAAAGGCCATCTGCCCCGGCGAAGGTGCCTGCGGCGGCATGTACACGGCCAACACCATGGCCTGCATCGGCGAAGCCCTGGGCATGTCCCTCCCGGGCTCCGCAGCCCCGCCCTCGGCAGACCGCCGTCGGGACGAATTTGCCCGCAAGTCCGGCGAAGCGGTGGTCAACCTGCTGCGCCACGGCATCACCGCCCGCGACATCATGACCAAAAAGGCCTTCGAGAACGCCATCGCCGTCACCATGGCGTTCGGTGGCTCCACCAACGCCGTCCTGCACCTGCTGGCCATCGCCCGCGAGGCGGAAGTTGAACTGACCCTTGACGACTTCAACCGCATCGGCGACAGAATCCCGCACCTGGGCGACCTCAAGCCCTTCGGCCGGTACGTCATGACCGACGTCGACAGGATCGGCGGAGTGCCGGTCATCATGAAGGCACTGCTCGACGCCGGCCTGCTGCACGGCGACTGCCTCACTGTTACGGGCAAGACCGTCGCGGAGAACCTCGAGGCCATCAACCCGCCGGACGTGGACGGCAAGATCCTGCGCGCGCTGGACAACCCGATCCACAAGACCGGCGGCATCACCATCCTGCACGGGACCATGGCTCCCGAAGGCGCCGTGGTAAAGAGCGCCGGCTTCGATGCCGACGTCTTCGAAGGCACCGCCCGCGTTTTCGAGCGTGAGCAGGGCGCACTGGATGCGTTGGACAACGGCCGCATCCACGCGGGCGACGTCGTGGTCATCCGCTATGAAGGCCCCAAGGGCGGGCCGGGCATGCGCGAAATGCTTGCCATCACCGGCGCCATCAAGGGTGCAGGCCTGGGCAAGGATGTCCTGCTGCTGACTGACGGCCGCTTCTCCGGCGGTACCACCGGCCTGTGCATCGGCCACGTTGCCCCGGAAGCGGTCGACGGCGGTCCTATCGCCTTCGTGAAGGACGGCGACCGGATCCGCGTGGACATCGCGGCGCGCACCTTCGACCTGCTGGTGGAGGAGGCTGAACTCGAGGCCCGCAGGGTGGGCTGGGAGCCGCTGCCGGCCAGGTACACCAAGGGCGTCCTCGCCAAGTACGCCAGGCTGGTCCACAGCGCGAGCCAGGGAGCCTGGACCGGTTAGCAAGCCCTAGCGCCCAGGTGCCGCGGCTTAATAAGGAAGCTCCGAGGGGCCCCAAGTGTTCGGCGTCCGCGCCGTGCGCTTGGGGGAGGAGCGTCCGCCTGCCGCCTAACGCTGTTGGGCTTCGGGGTGGTTTGACCGGGATAGGATCGAAGGGTGGACAATGAGGTCCACATGGTGAGATTGGGTTGTCGCTCGTTGACACGTATCTTGCCAAGAGGGAAAACTAAACGCATGACTTTCGTTACCGTCGGCATCGTCGTCGTCGTACTTACCAAGCGCGTGGCACCTTAGCCCTGGTAACGAGCCGTCACGCGCAAACCCCTCAAAAGCCGCCAGGCCGAGGGGTTTTTTTATTTCCACCGTTCCAAACCAGTTCCAGAACCAGAGAAGATCCACAAGGAAGAGTCCGATGAGCAAAGGATCGCCCATCAGCCCCTCGCTGATGGCTACCAAGTCCGCTGGAGCCGCCAAGGCTCCGGAACGCGCCGACCGGACGGCTGACCACGCCGCCGTCGTCGCCGACCTTGCTGCCGTCTCTCCTGTCCTTGGGCCGAACAACGTCGTACCCCCGACGGTGATGACCGGCTCGCAAGCAATCGTCCGCTCGCTCGAAGAACTCGGCGTGGACGATATTTTCGGTTTGCCTGGTGGCGCGATCCTGCCCACCTACGACCCCTTGATGGCCTCCACCATGAACCACGTGCTGGTCCGTCACGAACAGGGAGCCGGCCACGCCGCGCAAGGCTACGCCATGGTCACCGGGCGGGTGGGTGTCTGCATCGCCACCTCAGGCCCCGGCGCCACCAACCTCGTTACCGCCATCATGGATGCCCACATGGACTCCGTGCCCCTGGTGGCCATCACCGGCCAGGTATCCAGCGGCGTGATCGGCACCGATGCTTTCCAGGAAGCCGACATTGTGGGCATCACCATGCCCATCACCAAGCACTCCTTCCTGGTCACCGACCCCAACGACATCCCGCACGTCATGGCCGAGGCCTTCCACCTGGCTTCCACCGGCCGTCCCGGCCCGGTGCTGGTGGACGTCGCGAAGGACGCCCAGGTGGGGCAGATGACCTTTTCCTGGCCTCCGAAGATCGACCTGCCGGGCTACCGGCCGGTCACCCGGGGCCACAACAAGCAGGTGCGTGAGGCGGCAAAGCTCATTGCCGCTTCCACCAAGCCGGTCCTGTACGTGGGCGGAGGCGTGGTCAAGGCCCACGCCTCGGCCGAACTGCGCGCCCTCGCCGAAGCAACCGGGGCGCCTGTGGTGACCACCCTCATGGCCAAGGGCGCCTTCCCGGACTCGCACCCGCAACACGTGGGCATGCCGGGTATGCATGGCACCGTTTCCGCCGTCACGGCACTGCAGCAGTCAGACCTGCTGATCACGCTCGGCGCGCGCTTCGACGACCGCGTCACCGGCGTACTGAAGACGTTCGCGCCCAATGCCAAGGTCATCCACGCGGACATCGATCCCGCGGAAATCTCCAAGAACCGCGCCGCCGATGTGCCCATCGTGGGGTCCGTCAAGGAGATCATCCCGGAACTGACCGAGGCCGTGCGCAGCCAGTTCGAGGCCTCGGGAACCCCGGACCTGACCACCTGGTGGGCGTTCCTGAACAACCTCAAGGAAACGTACCCGCTGGGCTGGACGGAACCGGACGACGGCCTCATCGCCCCGCAGAAGGTCATCCAGCGGATCGGCGCGCTGACCGGTCCCGAAGGGATCTACGTGGCGGGCGTGGGCCAGCACCAGATGTGGGCTGCCCAGTTCATCAAGTACGAACGCCCGCATGCCTGGCTGAACTCCGGCGGCGCCGGAACCATGGGCTATGCCGTACCGGCCGCCATGGGCGCCAAGGTCGGTGAGCCGGACCGCGTTGTCTGGGCCATCGACGGCGACGGCTGTTTCCAGATGACCAACCAGGAACTGGCCACCTGCGCCATCAACAAGATCCCCATCAAGGTCGCCGTCATCAACAACTCCTCGCTGGGCATGGTGCGGCAGTGGCAGACCCTCTTCTACGAGGGCCGCTACTCCAACACCGACCTCAACACCGGCCACGACACCGTCCGCATCCCGGACTTCGTCAAGCTGGGGGAGGCCTACGGCTGTGCCTCGTTCCGCGTCGAACGCGAAGAGGACATTGACGCCACCATCCAGAAGGCCCTCGAGATCAACGACCGCCCCGTGGTCATCGACTTCGTAGTGAGCCCCAACTCCATGGTGTGGCCGATGGTGCCCGCCGGCGTAAACAACGACCAGATCCAGGTTGCCCGCAACATGACCCCGGAATGGGAAGAGGAAGACTGAGCATGAGCCGCCACACACTCTCCGTCCTGGTTGAGGACAAGCCCGGCGTCCTGACCCGCGTCGCCAGCCTCTTCGCCCGCCGCGCCTTCAACATCAACTCCCTGGCCGTTGGCCCCACCGAAGTGCCGGGTGTCTCCCGCATGACGGTGGTGGTCGACGCCGACGGCGACCTCATCGAGCAGGTCACCAAGCAGCTCAACAAACTGGTCAACGTGATCAAGATCGTTGAGCTGACCCCAGAATCTTCCGTACAGCGCGACCACATCCTGGTCAAGGTACGTGCGGATGCCGCAACACGCCTGCAGGTAACCCAGGCCGCAGACCTGTTCCGTGCCTCAGTGGTCGACGTCTCCACCGACTCCGTCGTCATTGAAGCCACCGGCCACCCGGAAAAGCTCACAGCCCTCCTCTCAGTGCTGGAGCCCTTCGGCATCCGCGAAATTGTGCAGTCAGGCACCCTGGCCGTTGGACGGGGATCCCGCTCCATGAGTGACCGGGCACTCCGCTCCGCCTAGGCACACGCCAAAGGCGGGACGCCGCGCCCGCAACCGCAGCACCGTAAGACCACTATCTACAACCACTCAAGAGGAGTTACGCAAGTGACTGAAATGTTCTACGACGACGACGCCGACCTGTCGATCATCCAGGGCCGCAAGGTTGCCATCGTCGGTTATGGTTCCCAGGGCCACGCCCACGCGCTCAACCTGCGCGATTCCGGCGTCGAGGTCGTCATCGCCCTGAAGGAAGGCTCCAAGTCGACCGCCAAGGCCGAGGATGCAGGCTTCACTGTCAAGAACGTTGCCGACGCCGCCGAATGGGCGGACGTCATCATGATCCTGGCGCCGGACCAGCACCAGCGCGCGATCTACAACGACTCAATCAAGGGCAAGCTGACCCCCGGCAAGGCACTGGCCTTCGCCCACGGCTTCAACATCCGCTTCGGCTACATCCAGGCACCGGAAGGCGTCGACGTCATCCTGGTTGCCCCCAAGGCGCCGGGCCACACCGTCCGCCGCGAGTTCGAAGCCGGCCGCGGCATCCCGGACATCATCGCCGTTGAGCAGGACGCATCCGGCAACGCCTGGGAGCTGGCAAAGTCCTACGCCAAGGCCATTGGCGGCACCCGCGCCGGCGTCATCAAGACCACCTTCACCGAAGAGACCGAAACCGACCTCTTCGGTGAGCAGGCGGTCCTGTGCGGCGGTGTTTCCCAGCTGATCCAGTACGGTTTTGAAACCCTGACCGAAGCCGGCTACCAGCCGCAGATCGCCTATTTCGAGGTGCTGCACGAGCTCAAGCTCATCGTCGACCTCATGTGGGAAGGCGGCATCGCCAAGCAGCGCTGGAGCGTCTCCGACACCGCAGAGTACGGCGACTACGTCTCCGGCCCGCGCGTCATCACCCCCGAGGTGAAGGAAAACATGAAGGCTGTCCTGGCCGACATCCAGTCCGGCGCCTTCGCCAAGCGCTTCATCGAGGACCAGGACAACGGCGGCGTCGAGTTCAAGGAACTGCGCGCCAAGGCCGAACAGCACCCCATCGAGGCCGTGGGCCGCGAACTGCGCTCCCTGTTCTCCTGGCAGCAGCAGGACGTTGACTACGTGGAAGGCTCCGCAGCACGCTAAGGCGTGCCAGCCCAACCACGCAGACCGCAGCGGTGAGGCCGGGTTCACACTTAACAATGTGAGCCCGGCCTTTCCGTCGGCCTAGACTTGTTTCATCCCCAGGACTGCAACGCAGAGGATCAGCCGTGTCAAAACCCGTAGTACTGCTCGCCGAAGAACTTTCCCCCGCCACTGTCGAGGCCCTCGGCCCGGACTTTGAAATCCGCCAGACTGACGGCGCAGACCGTTCCCAGCTGCTCTCGGCGATCAGTGACGTAGACGCCATCCTGGTCCGCTCCGCCACCCAGGTTGACGCCGAAGCCATCGCCGCCGCCAAGAACCTGAAAGTCATCGCCCGTGCCGGCGTGGGCCTGGACAACGTCGACATCAAGGCGGCCACCCAGGCCGGCGTCATGGTGGTCAACGCCCCCACGTCCAACATCGTGTCCGCCGCAGAGCTGACCGTGGGCCACATCCTCAGCCTGGCCCGCCACATCCCGCAGGCCAGCGCCGCCCTCAAGGATGGCGAGTGGAAGCGCTCCAAGTACACCGGCATCGAGCTGTTCGAGAAGAAGATCGGCATCATCGGCCTCGGCCGGATCGGCGCCCTCGTGGCAGCCCGCCTCAAGGGCTTCGACACCAAGATCCTTGCCTACGACCCCTACATCACGTCCGCCCGCGCGGCGCAGCTTGGCGTGCAGCTGGTCACCCTGGATGAGCTCCTTGCCCAGTCCGACTTCATCACCATCCACATGCCCAAGACGCCGGAGACCGTGGGCATGCTCGGCGCGGACGCCTTCAAGAAGATGAAGAGCACCGCCTACGTGGTCAACGTCGCCCGCGGTGGCCTCGTGGACGAGGAAGCCCTCTTCACGGCCCTGCAGGACGGCGAGATCGCCGGAGCCGGCGTCGACGTCTTCGCCAAGGAACCCAGCACCGATCTGCCGTTCTTCAAGCTCGACAACGTGGTGGTGACCCCGCACCTGGGCGCCTCGACCGATGAAGCCCAGGAAAAGGCCGGCGTCTCCGTGGCCAAGTCCGTCCGCCTGGCCCTCGCCGGCGAACTGGTGCCCGACGCCGTCAACGTTGCCGGCGGCGTCATTGCCCCCGACGTCCGCCCGGGCATCCCGCTGATCGAAAAGCTGGGCCGGATCTTCACCGCGCTGACCCACGCTTCCCTGACCCAGTTCGACGTCGAAGTGGCCGGCGAAATCTCGTCCCTCGACGTCAAGGTGTTGGAGCTTGCGGCGCTGAAGGGCATCTTCGCCGACGTGGTGACCGAGCAGGTGTCCTACGTCAACGCGCCGGTCATCGCCGAGCAGCGCGGCATCAATGTCCGCCTCATCACCACCCCGGACACCGAGTCCTACCGCAACGTCCTGACCTTGCGCGGTGCCCTGAGCGACGGCAGCCAGATCTCCGTGGCCGGCACGCTGACCGGGCCCAAGCAGGTCGAGAAGCTGGTGGGCATCAACGGCTTCGAAGTTGAAATCCCCATCAGCGAACACCTCGTGGTGGTTGCCTACACCGACCGCCCCGGCGTCATCGGAACCATCGGCCACATCCTGGGCATGAACAACATCAACATCGCCGGCATGCAGGTGGCCCGCTCCACCGAAGGCGGCCAGGTCCTTGCCCTGCTGACCATTGACAGCTCCGTGCCGCAGCAGGTACTCGACGCCATCAAGGCCGGCATCGGCGCAGAGATGGTCCGGGAAGTGGACCTGGAAGCCTAACAAAGGCAGGCGGCGGGGAAACGCCGCCACCGCTGCCCGGCGACGCGCCGGGCGAGGCCACATCTGATTGGCCGGTCTGCTTACAATGGCTTGGTCCTGATTCAGGACCGTAGCCGGCAGACCGGCCAATACCTTTTGCACATCCGTCCGCCACTGTCCACATCTGCCCGGGCGGATGTCAGTGTGCGCACGCAATCCAGGTTCCAGGGAGTTCCATGAACGCCGTCCAGAGGTTCATCAGAAGCAGGGTGCTGCTGTTGACCGCGGCCATCCTGATCGCAGCCATGTGCTTGTCGGTCGTCGTCCAAAGCCAGTCACAGGCCGCGCTCAACCGGACGGTTGATGAAAATTCCAGGGGGCTCTACGACATCCTGGTGCAGGCCAAGGCACCGTCCGGGGCGCTGCTGCAGCCCGAGATCGCCAACGGCGCCGGGGGCATCGGTTTCGACCAGCTGGACTCCATCAAGAAGCTCTCCGGCACCTCCGTGGCAGCTCCCATCAGCCTGGTTTCGCGGGTCACCCAGAACCTTGAGACGCCCCGCCTCGATGCCATGGACTACCTCGGCTACAACGCCGGGCTGGCAGGTACGGCCACGGCGGACCAGGCAGCAGGCGCCACCGCCCCGGACAAGTGGCCCGCAGCTGAATCCGTGCTCACGGACACCGCCAAGAAGTACCGGCTGACCGCCAGTGCCGTCAGCTCTGACGGCAACTCCGAGCAGACCCTGTTCAAGACCACCGCCGAGGGCACGCTGGGCAAGGCCCGCCTGGTGGAGGAAAAGGCACAGGGCGGCAGCAGCATCCGCATCGCCGCACCGGCAGGGGAGACCGGCATCAAGTTCCCCGCCCCCGCCGGCGGCTCGGAGCACAACCTCTTCAACCTCTCCGTGGGACTGCCGATGGCCCCCGAAGTCACCGAATCCGTAGTGGCCGTGGACCCCGCCGCCGAACGGGCCCTGCTCGGTTCGGCCGGTGACTTCCTGGCCCCGCTTGAGAAGGCACCGCCGGCTGACGCACGTGACGCGGGCGCCGTCGGCCGTTACCTGGAAGGCCTGTTTACCAACGGCATCAGCATGGACCAGCTCAAGGAAGGACCGGATTTCCTGGGCGTCAAACTCAAGTACTGGGCTCCCTTGATGACCCAGTACCAGCAGGCCAAGCGCACAGGCCAACTGACCAGCGGCTCCCAGGCCGTGCCGCTGATCGTGCGCTCAGGCACGTCACTGGACCTGAAGTACAACGTCAAGATTGAAGAAATTGACGACGCCGGCAAGGTCGTGAAGGACGTCGGTACCGTTTCGAAGTCCTTGGGCAAGGATTACCTGCCTTTCGTTTCGAAGGACCCTTTCGTGCTGTCCTGGCCTGGCTCCACGGACCACTCGTCGCTGCTGGGCAGCAACGGCAACTTCAACCCGGGCCTCTACACACCTGCCAAGTGGAGCACCGATTTCGCCGGTGCCCCCAAGTACACCGATGGCGACACCGCGTCCAACGGTGCCGTGGACAAGACCGCGGTGCCCGGCGAATGGGTCACCGTAAACCGACTGCCGGACAAGGCCTCCAACGGCGCGCCCGTGGACCAGACCCAGCGCAACCCCGTGGACGAGCGATCCTACCGGGACAACCTTTCCAAGGGCCAGCAGCAGGCAGCGACGCCGCTGCCCATGGTCTACGGAACATTCGACCCCGCCGCGGTGGAGGCAGCCTCCGGAGACGTCAACAAGCTTCCCCTCGGCGGCTACGACCCCACCCCGTTCACCCTGTCCAAGGATGCCGCCGGCAAGGACGTTCCGGCCGCTGAGCTCAAGCCGTCGCTGAGCGCCACCGGACTGGCCAGCCAGTCCGCCGGTGCCATCACGGACTACTACGGACTTGCCGCTGCCCGCGGCTACAAGCAGAATGCCGCCGTCATCGACGCCGTCCGCGTCCGCGCCAAGGCGCCGGGCAGCTGGAAGGAAGCCCAGCCCGAGGTGGAGAAGCTCGCCGCCGAAATCCGGGCCATGGGCCTGGACGCCACCGTGGTGGCAGGGTCAGCCCGCGAGGACACCAGCATCTTCGTGCCCGGCTACTCCAAGGACGGAGCCGGCAAGGAGTCTGCGCTGGGCACGGTCAAGCAGTCATGGGTCCGGCAGAACGCGGCGGAGGCGGTGGCCGGATCGCTCTCCGGAACCAACATCACCCTTCTGTTCCTGACGCTGTGCGGTGCGGCGCTGCTGACCGGCGCGTCCACGGTGAGCTACATCCGCAAACGCCGCAGCGAGGCCGGCACACTGCGCGCCATGGGCTGGACCCAGCGGCGGATCCGCAGCTGGGTGCTTGAGGAATTCGGCGTCGGAGCCGTGCTCCTGGCAGCCGCGGGCATCGTGCTCAGCCTGCTGAGCTGGAGCCTTGCCACCGCACTGGTGTGCCTCGCCGTCCTGGTGCTGTATTGCGGTGCCGCACTGTTCGCGGCGCAGCAGCTCCGCCACCGCGACGTGATCGACCAGGAGCCGCAGCATGACGAACGGCTCATCCAGGTCGATTCCCCGCTGACCTTTGCCAACCGGCAGCTGAGCACCAACAAGTTCAATACGCTGTCCCTCGCTGTTGCCGTCGGGGTCTTCGGCGCCGCCGTGGGTGGCCTGGTCGCGCTGCTGATCGACATTCCGAGGGCGGCGGGGGCCAGTGCGCTCAGCGGCCTGGCCGCGGCAGCCGTGACGCTGCCGAGCATCCTGCTGGCCCTTGCGGGCGTGGCCGTGGGGCTGGTGCTCACCCTGGTGACGGGACGCTTCGAGCTCAACGCCAAGCGCCAGTACCTGGGCATCCTGCAGGCCATGGGCTGGAACCCGGACATGCTCCGCCAGGTCCGGTTGTTTGAAAACGCGCTGGTGGGAACCGTGGCCCTGCCCCTGGGCGTGTTGGGCGCCCTGGGCATCGGCCTGCTGCTGGCCCCCTACGCGGCCATCTGGGCCGCCGTGGCCGGGCTGGTGGGTGTAATTTGCTGGATACCGATTGCAACGAAAGTAGTCCGATGACAAACCCGACGAACGTCCAGCGCAGCCGCAGGGGCGGCTCCAACGAGGTCCCCCTGCAGACCCGGGCCAGCACCATCGTCAGGTCGGCCGACCATGCCACCCCGCTGGAGATGCGCGACATCAACATCCGCTACGGCGGCGGAAAAGGCGGCGCCGAGACAGTGAGCGTAGTGGAAGGCTTCGACCTGACGCTGCACGCCGGCGAGATGCACTGCGTGGCCGGCCGAAGCGGCTCCGGCAAGACGTCCATCCTGACGGTCGGCGCCGGACTCACCCTGCCGACGTCGGGCCGCGTTTTCTGGGAAGGCGATTCCCTGGAAAGCATGGGCGACGACGAAATCGCCGACCGCCGTCGTGCACTGATCGGATACGTCGACCAGGGCGGCGCCCTGATTGACGGCATGAGCGCCCTCGAGAACGTCCTCCTGCCCGCCGTTCCCGACGGCGAGGTGGACCAGCGGCGCGACATGGCCAAGGACCTGCTGGACCTGGTGGGGCTGGGCCGCCGCATGCGGCACCGCCCCGCCCAGCTGTCCGGCGGTGAACGGCAGCGCGTGGCGATCGCCCGCGCACTGATCCTGGGCACCAGGGTCCTGGTGGTGGATGAGCCCACCGCCAGCCTGGACCGCGCGTCCGCCAACCGCATTATCAGCATCCTGAAGGACACCACCTCGGACGGCATCGCCGTGCTGGTGGCATCGCACGACCACGAACTGGTCCGGCTGAGCGATACCCTGACAGAACTGATCTAGCCCGCCCGCTTACGCACCGAAGGTAACCGTCCGCACCGTGACTGCTCCAGAGAAAACGCCGTTCTACATCACCACGGCCATCACCTACCCCAACGGCGTGCCGCACATCGGCCACGCCTACGAGTACATAGCCACCGACGCCATGGCACGCTTCAAGCGCCTGGACGGCTATGACGTGATGTTCCTGACCGGCACGGACGAGCACGGCATGAAGATCGCCCAGGCCGCGGAGAAGGAAGGGATTTCCCCCAAGGAACTGGTGAACCGCAACGCGGACATCTACAAGGCGGCGCACTCCGCCCTGGGGATCAGCTACGACCGCTTCATCCGGACCACCGACGAGGACCACTACGCGGCCTCGCAGGCAATCTGGAAGAAGATGGAGGCCAACGGCGACATCTACCTTTCCAAATACGAAGGCTGGTATTCCGTCCGGGACGAGGCCTTCTACGGCGAGGACGACACCGTGGTCAAGGACGACGGCGTGCGCTACTCGAAAGAGACGGACACCGAAGTGACGTGGACGGCGGAGGAGAGCTACTTCTTCCGGTTGTCCGCCTACCAGGACAAGCTGCTGGCGCTGTACGAGTCCCATCCCGAGTTCGGCGCGCCGCAGTACCGGTTCAATGAGGTCATCAGCTTCGTCAAGCGCGGCCTGGAGGACCTGTCCATCAGCCGGACCACCTTCGACTGGGGCGTTCCCGTGCCCGGCAATCACAAGCACGTCATGTACGTCTGGGTTGACGCGCTGACCAATTACCTCACGGGAGTGGGCTACCCGGACACCGAGTCGGAGAAATTCCGTAAGTTCTGGCCGGCGGACGTCCACATCATCGGCAAGGACATTTCCCGGTTCCACGCCATCTACTGGCCGGCTTTCCTGATGAGCGCCGGACTGGAACTGCCCAAGCGCGTCATGATCCACGGATTCCTGAATAACAACGGGGTCAAGATGTCCAAATCCCTGGGCAACGTGGTGGCACCGGCGGACTTCGTTGCCCGCTACGGTCTGGACCAGGTCCGGTTCTTCTTCCTGCGCGAGGTTCCGTTCGGTGCGGACGGCAGCTACAACCACGAGGCCATTGTGGGCCGGATGAACTCGGACCTGGCCAACAACTTCGGCAACCTGGCCCAGCGCTCCCTGTCCATGGTGGCAAAGAACTGCGGCGCAGCCGTCCCCGTGCCCGGGGAGTTCACTGCCGAGGACAACGCAATCCTGGCACAGGCGAACGGCCTGCTCGACGCCGCACGTGCCGCCTTCGACAAGCAGGAGTTCAGCCGCGCGCTGGAAGCCGTCTGGCACGTCCTGGGCGACACCAATGCCTACTTTGCCGAGCAGGCCCCCTGGGTGCTGCGGAAGACCGACGTCGAACGCATGAACACCGTGCTGTACGTGACGCTGGAGGTGCTGCGGATCGTTTCGATCCTGGCCCAGCCCGTCATGCCGAACGCCACCGCCAAGCTCCTGGACGCGCTGGGCCAGGCCGACGGCGATGCCCGGCAGTTCGCCGCGATCACCACGCCCATCGTGGCCGGCACCGCACTGCCCGCTCCCACCCCCGTATTCCCCAAATTTGAGGAACCCATGGAGTAGGACCACCCTCCGCAAAGCCGTGGGGGATGCGCTCCTGTTCAAATGCTGAGACGGTTTGACCACCATATGGATGTCTTGGCTACCCTGAAAACATGAGCGCATCCTCCATCGATCTTGCAGTTATTCCCGGCGACGGGATCGGCCCAGAAGTCATTGCCGAGGCCCTCAAAGTCCTGGAAAAGGCTGTTGCCGCGGAGGGGGTCGAGCTCAAGCCGACGCACTACGAACTCGGCGCAGAGCACTGGCTGGCCACCGGGGAAACCCTGCCGGACCAGGTCCTGGAAGACCTGAAGACGCGCGATGCCATCCTCTTCGGTGCGGTGGGTGCCGCCCCCGGCGATACCCGCATCCCGTCCGGGATCATCGAGCGGGAGTTGCTCCTCAAGCTCCGCTTCAGCCTGGACCACTACGTCAACCTGCGGCCCTCCAGGCTCTACGGCACGGTCGGCAGCCCACTGGCAAACCCCGGCACGGTGGACTTCATCGTTGTGCGCGAAGGAACTGAGGGGCCCTACGTCGGCAACGGCGGCACCCTGCGCGAAGGCACCCCGCACGAGGTAGCCACCGAGGTATCCCTCAACACCGCCCACGGTGTGGAGCGCGTGGTCCGGGACGCCTTCCGCCGCGCCAGCCTCCGCGAACGCAAGCACGTCACCCTGGTCCACAAGCACAACGTCCTGGTCTTCGCCGGGCACCTGTGGAAGCGCACCGTCGAAGCGGTTGCCCAGGAATTTCCCGGGGTTACCCACGACTACCTGCACGTGGACGCCGCCACCATCTTCATGGTCACGGACCCTTCCCGGTTCGACGTGATCGTCACTGACAACCTGTTCGGCGACATCATCACCGACCTGGCCGCGGCCATCACCGGCGGCATCGGCCTGGCGGCATCAGGCAACATCAACATGGACCGCGCCGCACCGTCCATGTTCGAGCCCGTCCACGGTTCCGCTCCGGACATCGCCGGCCAGGGCAAGGCAGACCCCACCGCTGCCATCCTCTCCGCGGCCCTCCTGCTGGAGCACCTGGGCTACGCGGCAGCCGCCGGCAGGATCGAAGCAGCGGTGGTTGCCGACGTCGAAAAGCGGGACGGCAGCGCACGCACCACCAGCGCCGTTGGCGACGCCATCGCTGCCGGCCTCTGACCCGCGCCGGGGGCTCCGGCATCGGGCGTAAGCTTGTCTCGAATCACCAAATGCCGCCTTGCTGTTCAGCGCTGAACCCCGGGCGGCCGATCGTGGAGGAACCATGACTCAGACCGCCCATGGCGTCGAATTCACCCGGCAGCCCTCGGCCAACCCGAAGTCTGCCGAAGAGCGTGCAGCCATCCTGGCAAACCCGGGATTCGGCAACTACTTCACCGACCACACCGCCATCGTCGACTACAGGGTGGACGCGGACGGCAACGGCGGCTGGCACAATGCCCGGATCGAACCGTACGGTCCGATCGTCCTGGACCCCTCGGCTGCCGTCTTCCACTACGGCCAGGAGATCTTCGAAGGGCTCAAGGCCTACCGGCACGCGGACGGTTCCGTCTGGACGTTCCGTCCCGAGGCCAACGCGGCGCGCCTGAACAAGTCCGCCCGCAGGCTGGCGCTGCCTGAACTGCCTGCTGAATATTTCCTCGGCGCCATCCGCGAGCTGGTGGCTGCAGACAAGGAATGGGTGCCCTCCGGCGACGGCGAAGCCCTGTACCTGCGGCCCTTCATGATCGCCACGGAGGCTTTCCTGGGCGTCCGGGCTGCCCGTGAAGTCTCCTTCCGGGTGATCGCCTCACCCGCCGGCAACTACTTCGGCGGCGAGCTCAAGCCCGTCTCCATCTGGATTTCACGCCAGTACGCCCGCGCCGGCCGCGGCGGCACCGGTGATGCCAAGTGCGGCGGCAACTACGCCGCGTCGCTGATCGCGCAGCAGGAGGCGGAGGCCAATGGCTGCAAGCAGGTGCTGTTCCTCGACCAGGCCAACGACAACGCCGTGGAAGAGCTGGGCGGCATGAACGTGTTCTTCGTCATGAAGGACGGCTCGCTGGCCACGCCCGCGCTGACCGGCACCATCCTCGAGGGCGTCACCAGGATGTCCGTGATCCAGGTGGCAAAGGACATGGGGCGCGAGGTTGCCGAGCGCCGGATCACGCTGGACGAGTGGCGTGACGGCGTTGCCTCCGGCGA
Source organism: Arthrobacter liuii (assembly GCF_014639275.1). Taxonomy (GTDB): domain Bacteria; phylum Actinomycetota; class Actinomycetes; order Actinomycetales; family Micrococcaceae; genus Arthrobacter; species Arthrobacter liuii. The sequence goes on from NZ_BMFW01000005.1 coordinate 219,146, forward strand.
CATCGCCGAGGTGTTCGCCTGCGGCACCGCAGCCGTCATCACCCCCATCGGAGTCCTCAAGGACGCCACCGAGTTCATCGGTTCCGAGGACGCCAAGGCCGGGGAGGCCACCATGGCTATCCGGGAAAGGCTCCTGGGCATCCAGACGGGCGCCGAACCCGACACCCACGGCTGGCTGACCCGGCTGGCGTAGGCCACCACTTTCAGAATGTACGACGGCGCCTGCCGGACTTTGGTCCGGCAGGCGCCGTCCTGTGTTCCGGGCCGACGGCGGATGGTCAGCGGCGGGCTGCCTTGCGGGCGGCATTCTTCATGGCTTTGCGCGAGACGGGCTTGAGTGCCTTGCGGGCAGCTTCCTCCGCCAGCGCACGGTTGCGGCGGGCGTCGATGATGTCGTTCCACAGTGTGGTGGCAAAGGCGCCGCCGTCCTGGGCGTAGACGTCATAGGGGTAGCCGGCGAAGACGGAAGGCGTGGTACCGCCGCTGAACAGGTCCTTGCCGTCTGCCTTCGCCACGGCGTCGCCCACGGCCCAGGTCCGCGTCAGGTGGCGGGTGAGGTTCTCCTGCACGAAGACAGCGGCGTCACCGGAGCGGGAGGCCTGGTCCAGCAGGGTTTCCAGGTCCGAGGCGATCAGTGCGGCGCCGGCTTGGTCCGCGGGCGCAGGGGCGGCGGCCAGTTCCGCCGCGATTCCGTTGACGGCGTCCGTCCAGTCCGTGGTTTCACGGAACTTCTTCCACGTGGGAAACCAGATGACGGTGCCGGTCGCGTGGTTGTGGATGTGCAGGAGGCCGGTGGCCTTTTCGGTCGCCGAGTGGTCGTGGCCGTCCGTGTCCGCCTGGGCGAGAAGGTCTGCGAGTGATGGTGTGCTCATGGGCGGTATCCGGCTTCCTGGTGGGGATCGTTCTGCTGTCACTGGGTGCCAACCCCCGGCCGGCGCTGTTCTATTCCGCTGGCGCGCTGGGGGAGGGACCGGGCTGGATGCAAGGATGGGTGTGTGACCTCAGTTTCCGGCCCCGGCCTGCAGCGCAGCAGCGGGCTCACGCAGTTCATCCTTGCGCCCAATCCCGGTCCCATGAGCCTGGACGGCACCAACTCCTATCTCCTGCGTGCCCCCGGGCACGCCTCCGTGGTGATTGTTGACCCAGGCCCGCAGGATGAAACGCACCTGGAGGCACTGGCGGGTGCAGGCGCCGTCGAGCTGATCCTGGTGACCCACCGGCACGCGGACCACACGGCGGGTTCCGCCCGGCTGCACGGGCTTACCGGCGCGCCGGTTCGCGCCGCCAACCCCAGCCACTGCCACGGCGGCGGAGAACCCCTGGCCGACGGGGAAGTTGTCCGGGCAGCGGGCCTGGACATCACAGTGCTGGCCACTCCGGGCCACACCTCCGACTCCGTCTGCTTCCACCTGCCGGCGGATGGCCCGCACGGTTCGGTGCTGACGGGCGACACGGTGCTCGGCCGGGGCACCACCGTCCTGGATTATCCGGACGGGACCTTGGGCGACTACCTCGCGTCCCTGGACAGGCTGGAGTTGCTCGGCCCTGCAACCGTCCTGCCGGCCCACGGTCCGGTGCTGCCTTCGCTGGAAGCCATCGCCCGTGACTACCGGACACACCGGGAGGAACGCCTGGCGCAGGTCCGTGCCGCGCTTGCCCTTTTGGGTCGGGACCCCTCCGTAGGCGAGGTTGCCGACGCCGTCTATGCCGACGTCGGCCCTTCCGTCCGGCGCGCCGCCGAACTCTCCGTGGCCGCGCAGCTTTCCTACCTGCGCGGCGGCGGGGGCGAAGGGCAGGCGGCGCCGGCGGGACGGTAGGGTAGGAGCCATGCGTATTGCCAGGTTTGTCGTCGCTTCCGATCCCCTGTACGGCGTTGTGGAAGGTGCACCGGGCAGTGAGGAAATCACTGTCATCCACGGCGACCCCTTCTTTAATGGTGTGGAGCGTACCTCCGTGCGCCACAAGCTGGAGGACGTCCGGCTGCTGGCGCCCATCATTCCCCGGAGCAAGGTGATCGGCGTAGGCCGGAACTTTGTGGAGCATGCCCATGAGTTGGGCAACGAGGTGCCTGCCCAGCCGCTGCTCTTCCTGAAGCCGAACACCGCCGTCGTGGGTCCCAATGATCCCGTGGTGCTGCCGGAATTCTCCGAAGAGGTTTCCTTCGAAGCTGAACTCTGCGTGGTGATCGGCCGCATCTGCAAGGACGTCCCGGAAGACCGCGTGGACGACGTCATCTTCGGGTACACCTGCGGCAACGACCTCACCGCCCGCGACGTCCAGAAGACAGACCTGCAGTGGACCCGGGCCAAGGGCTTCGACACCTCGGCGCCGCTTGGGCCCTGGATCGAAACCGAGCTGGACACGGAAGACCTCCAGATCACCGGCAGACTCAACGGGGAGGTGCGCCAGGACGGAAGCACCAGCCAGATGATCCGCGGCGTGCGCGAACTGGTGTCCGTGGTGTCGCAGGCGTTCACCCTGCTGCCCGGTGATGTCATCATGACCGGTACGCCCGCCGGCGTCGGCCTGGTCACGGAAGGTGACCGCTTCGAGGTGGAAATCGAGGGCATCGGACGGCTCTCCAACCCCATCGTCCGCCGCTAGGCCGCCCCCGCCCGGCGGGAGGCCTGACCCGGCGGGGCGGGTAAAGTTGAAGCCACTATGAGTATCGCTTCTTCGTCACCCGCCGCCGCCATCCCGCCCGTTACCGCCGAAACGCCCGTCAGGGTCCGTTTTTGCCCCTCACCCACGGGCACCCCGCACGTCGGGCTGATCCGGACGGCCCTGTTCAACTGGGCCTACGCGCGGCACACCAAGGGCACGCTGGTGTTCCGGATCGAGGACACGGACGCGGCGCGTGACAGCGAGGAAAGCTACCACCAGCTGCTGGACGCGCTGAAGTGGCTGGGCATCGACTGGGACGAGGGCGTGGAGGTTGGCGGCCCGCACGAACCCTACCGGCAGTCCCAGCGCGGCGACATCTACCAGGACGTGATCAAGCGGCTGCATGAGGCCGGATTCATCTACGAATCCTTCTCCACCCCGGAGGAGATCGAGGCACGCCACCGTGCCGCCGGCCGCGACCCGAAGCTTGGCTACGACGGCTTTGACCGGCACCTGACGGATGAGCAGCTGGCACAGTACCGGGCAGAGGGCCGGCAGGCCGTCCTCCGCTTGCGCATGCCGGACGAGGACATCACCTTCACCGACCTGGTCCGTGGCGACATCACCTTCAAGGCCGGCTCCGTCCCCGACTTTGCCGTGGTCCGGGCCAACGGAGCGCCGCTGTACACGCTGGTCAACCCCGTGGACGACGCGCTGATGGGCATCACGCACGTGCTTCGCGGCGAGGACCTCCTCAGTTCCACGCCGCGCCAGGTGGCCCTGTACCGTGCGCTGTACGCCATCGGCGTCGCCGAGTACATGCCGGAGTTCGGCCACCTGCCCTACGTCATGGGCCAGGGCAACAAGAAGCTTTCCAAGCGGGACCCGGAGTCCAGCCTCTTCCTCCACCGCGAGCGGGGCTTCATTCCGGAAGGGCTGCTGAACTACCTGTCCCTGCTGGGCTGGTCGCTCAGCGCCGATGAGGACATCTTCACCGTTGATCAGCTCGTGGAGCATTTCGACATCCACGACGTCCTGGGCAACCCGGCGCGCTTCGACCTCAAGAAGGCCGAGGCCATCAACGGCACCCATGTCCGGATGCTCAAGCCCACGGTGTTCCGGGACCGGGTGGCCCACTACCTGCGCGAAGCCGGCCTGGTGGGGGAGATCCTGACCGACCGCGAGGAGGAGATCCTCACCGAAGCCGCCCCCCTGGTCCAGGAGCGCATCACCCTTCTGGGCGAAGCGCCCGACATGTTGGCGTTCCTGTTCAAGGCGGACGACGCCGTCGATATTGCCGATGACGCGCGCAAGGGCCTTCCGGCCAACCTCACCGAGGTGCTGGACGCCGCCCTTGCCGCCCTGGAACCACTGGACGATTGGACGGCGGAGGGCATCCAGGCTGCACTTAAGCAGGCACTCGTGGAAGACATGGGCATCAAGCCGCGGCTCGCCTTCGGCCCTGTGCGGACGGCTGTTTCCGGGCGACGGGTTTCGCCGCCGCTGTTTGAGTCCATGGTGATCCTGGGCAAGGAGTCCTCCCTGCGCCGGCTCCGCGCCTTCCGCGGCTGATGACGGCTCCCAGCGAAGCGGCACGCGCCGGCGGGCTGAAGACGCCTTTCGGACTGGTCCGGGGCATCCTGTTCGACATCGACGACACCCTGGTTGACCTCGAATATTCGATGACCACCGCCCTGCGCGAGGTCAGCGAACACCTCCTGCCCAGCCTGGACCAGACCGGCTGGGAACGGTTCGGGCGCATCTTCACCCACGAAACCACGCACTACTACGACCGCTACCTGGCTGGCGAGCTGACGTTCAACGAACAGCGCCTGCTCAGGGGACGGGCAGCCCTGGGGCACTTCGGGGTTGAACTGGCCGACGGCGAAGAGTCCCGCCGGTGGCTGGCGGCCTACATGGAGAAGCAGCCCGCTTACGTGAAGCCATTTCCCGACGTGCTGCCACTGCTGGACCTCCTGGACACTGCAGGCATCCCCTATGGCGCAGTGAGCAACAACGTCCATGACTACCAGCGTGCCAAGCTCGACGGCGCCGGGCTGGACCGCATCACCCACCTGGTGGGCACCGACACGCTTGGCGTGGCCAAGCCAGACCCTGCCATGTACCTCGAAGGCGTCAGGCTCCTGGGCACTGCCCCCGGGGAAACGCTCTATGTGGGCGACAACCGGCTGCTGGATGCGGAGGGTTCGACGGCGGCGGGCCTGGTGGGCGTTTGGCTCAACCGGGTGGGTGAGGTCGTGGAAGGTTTCGAGGGCGGCATGGTGGCTTCCCTGGAGGAACTGCTGCAGTAGGAACCACCCCGCAGTGGCCGCGGCCCTCCTTTGAGGACCGCGGTCACCGAGTGGACGCCGGTGCTCCCGCGTCAGGCCGCTACGGGACGCAGGGCACGCCGGCGGAGGACCAGGTAGGCAGCGACGGCGGCGGAAACCAGCAGTGCCACCAGCAGCAGTGCGATTAGGGGGTTGTCCAGCCAGGACGACGGCGACACGGCCGCCACCTTCGTGTGCAGCTCTTCCGTCCCGGCGGCGATCCTGGCGTTGCCGTCCGCCAGTTTGCCGGCGCCGTCGGCCAGTCTGCCCGAACCATTGTCCAGCTTGCCGTTTCCCTCAGCCAGCTGTCCGGTGCCGTCAGCGAGCTGGGCGGACCCTGACTGCAGCTGGCCGGTTCCGCCGGTGAGCCTGACGGTGCCGTCCGAGAGCGCCTGCGTTCCGGCCAGCAGGCCTGGGTTCGCCGGATCGCCGTCGCCGTTGATGCCGGCGCTGAGCCTGGTGGTGCCGTCCTGGAGGTTGTTGGCTGCGTAGATCAGGCCGGGGTGGTCCGGGTCGCCCGGCACACCGTCCATTCCCACCCGGATTTTCGCGGTGCCCTCAGCCAGCATGGAAGTGCCCAGCACCACGCCGGGGTTCTGCGGGTCCGTTGAGTTGAGCTTTTGTGCCAAGGTGGCGAACCCTGCCTTCAGCCGCCCCGCGCCGTCATCCAGCTGGCCGGCTCCCGTGTTCAGCTTGCCGGTCCCGGCCTTCAACTGCCCCGCGCCGTCGTTCAGCTTTGCCGCTCCCGCGTCGAGCTGCGCTGCCCCTGCGTAGGCCCGGCGGCCGCCGTCGGCCAGCTTGGCAATCTGGTCCTTGATCACGGTGAGTGGAACCAGCCCCTGGGGTCCGTTCGCCGCCGCTTCAAGCTGGTCCAACCCCTGGCTGAGCGCGGCGAGCCCGTCGCCCTTGGTGGGATCGTTGCCTGCGCCGGGGTAACCCTTCAACTGGCCTGTTCCATTCTTCAAGGCCGTAGTCCCGGCGCTCAGGGCAGTGGCGCCTGCGTCGAGTTGCCCGGCGCCGGCAGCCAGTTGGCCTGTCCCTGCTGCAAGCTGCCCCGCGCCGTCGGCTAGGTTATCCGGCGCGGTTCCGGAAGCCGTAGGGGTCAGGGCCGCGGAAAGAGCGACGGCGCCCGCCTGAAGCTTCCGGGCGCCGTCATCCACTTGGTAAACGCCCGGGACGAGTTTGTTCAGGACGTCATTCTGCAGCTTGCTGGTACCGGCATGCAGCTTGTCCACTCCTGGCGCGAGCTGGTCGCGCACTCCGGAGAAGATCCTGCCGGCGCCGGACTGCAGGGCCGTGGCCCCGGCATTCAGTTCAGAGCTGCCGTCCTTGACCTTGACCGCGCCGTCCTTCACCTGCACCGCGCCCTTGTTCGCTGCGCCGGCACCCGTGGCGAGCTGACCCGAGCCGTCCTTGAGCTGGGCAGCACCGGCAGCGGCCTGTTCGGCTCCGTCCATCAACTGGGCGGCGCCATTGGAGATCTGGCCCGTGAGGTAGGTGTAAAAGGCAAGGAAAAGGGTCAGTAACAGGGACAGGGCAATGATTGCTATGGACTGGGACCGGGGTCTGGGCGTGGCTGCTGTGCGGGTTGTCAACGCTGACACTTCCTAACTTTCCGCCGGACGACGCTGCCCGGGGGCGAAAACCGTGGGTGGTAAGGCGTTCCCATTTCCTCGTGGGTGCCCGCATGGGCGGGACAGGGAGATTGTTACTGATGGGTAACTTACTCGAGAGTAACCACATGACTGGAAGGTGGGCAAGGGTTTGGGCGGATTGGTCCGTGCGACTGGCCCGCGCCTCCACCGATCCCGATTTGTGCGAGCCGAAAGTCTCGGGTAAAGTAATTTCTCGTGCTGAGGCGCACGGAGCAGGGAAAATGCCCTGAAAACCGGCCCGAAAGTACCATTGGGATATGGTGTAATTGGCAACACTACGGTTTCTGGTACCGTCATTCTAGGTTCGAGTCCTGGTATCCCAGCTCTGGTTTGAAGGTTGAATTCAGCCGCAAACCAGCAGGTGTCGACTCGGTTATCCGATTTGAAACCACAGCAGAGTGTGTGAAATACTCACTGAGCTTGCGCAGCGGAAACGCTGCTCGAAGTACACGGCCCCATCGTATAGCGGCCTAGTACGCTGCCCTCTCACGGCGGTAACGCGGGTTCGAATCCCGCTGGGGTCACCATCGAAATGGTCCCGGGCAACAGCCCGGGGCCATTTTTGTTTTCTCAGTTTCTGGAATCTCCCCGCTGAATGGACAGAACCCCTCATCGTTACGCGGGGAGTTGGCTCCCCGCGGGGGAATTTCCAGCTCTTGCCGACTCGCCGCGGCGGGCGCTTCATTGCAGCAGGAGCTGGTGGTGGAACCCGTGGAGCGGGAGATTGCCAGGCTGGGGGCATTCAACAAAGCACTGAAGAAAGCTGGTCCGGCATAAAGGGCTGTCGATCAGCCCGCTGCCAGGGCCCGCGCGGCGTCGCCGACCTTTATTAACGTGCGCAGGTTGCGGGTGGTGGTGGCGGCTTTGAACTTCGCCTTGGCACTGATCTTGCTGAACGGACTGTCCAGGGTTCCGCCCACGGGGGCCAGCCAGGCAAGCGCCTCCGGCCCCAGCCGCTGCTGGTCCTGGCGTTCCAGGGCTGCCCCGGCCGCCTCCAGTTCATCAAGGACAGCGGTGTCCGAGGAGAGGGTGATGTAGGTGTGGGTGGCCTTATTGTCTTCAGGGTAGGGACAGGCATCCACCAGGCCGGCCACCCTCCCGGCCTCCAGGACCACCACCCATGCCTCGTAGCCGAAGGCTGCGCGGAGGCACTTTTCGCACTCCTGCTTGACGCCTGCCGCGTCCAGGCTGCTGGAGAGCACCACGTTCCCACTGGCCAACAGGGTTGTCGCGTCCAGGAAACCGCAGCTCTTCAGCGCGTCCCGAAGGTCCGCCATTTTGATATTGATTCCGCCCACATTGATGCCGCGGAGGAACACTGCATAGCTGCCCATGGGCACAGCCTAGCGGCCTGGGCAGCCGCCGGCCGGAAAACCCTAGTCGTTGTTCTTGCGCAGCGCCTCGGTCAGGATGCGTCCTGCATTGCAGACCACTTCCGCGTGCAGGCGTCCCGGCTGGCGGGTCAGGCGCTCGATGGGACCGGAAATGGAGACGGCGGCAATCACCCTGCCGGACGGACCACGCACGGGTGCCGAGACTGACGCGACCCCCGGCTCACGTTCGCCCAGGCTCTGTCCCCAGCCCCGGCGTCGTACTCCTGCCAGGACGGTGGGCGTGAAGCGGGCGGACTGCAGGCCCTCAAGGAGCCGGTCGTGGTCCTCCCAGGCGAGCAGGACCTGGGCAGCGGAGCCTGCCTTCATGGACAGCTGCGTGCCCACGGGGATGGTGTCGCGCAGGCCAATGGGGCGCTCAGCCGACGCGACGCACACGCGCCAGTCGCCCTGGCGCCGGAAGATCTGGGCGCTTTCGCCGGTGGCGTCGCGCAGCTGCATGAGGACGGGCCCTGCGGAGGCGATCAGTCGGTCCTCGCCGGCGGCAGAGGCGAGTTCAACGAGCCTGCTGCCAAGCACGAACCGGCCCTGGATGTCGCGGCTGACCAGCCGGTGGTGGACCAGTGCCAGGGCGAGGCGGTGGACAGTTGGCCGGGCCAGGCCTGTAGCGGCCACCAGCTGCGCCAGCGTGGTGGGTCCCGCCTCAAGGGCATCGAGTACCTGGGCCGCTTTGTCAATGACACCGACTCCACTAGAATTGTCCATGTAATGATATTGCCGTCTCAATATCTGAGATGCAAATCTTTCGGCTGGCGCAGTGCGGAGCCGTCCTGATTCAGTTGGACTCATCAGCCACACAGCAGTGAAGGGAGATGGCCATGGCAAAGACATTGGCCGAGAAAGTCTGGGACGCACACGTGGTGCGCAAAGGTGACGGCGATGGTGCCAACGCCCAGCCAGACCTTCTGTTCATCGACCTCCACCTGGTCCACGAAGTCACGTCCCCGCAGGCGTTCGAAGGCCTGCGGCTGGCCGGGCGAAAGCTCCGCCGGCCGGACTTGACCATCGCCACCGAGGACCACAACACTCCCACCCTGGACATCGACAAGCCCATTGCCGACCTCACCAGCCGTACCCAGATCCAGACCCTGCGCAACAACTGCGCGGAGTTCGGTGTCCGCCTGCACAGCCTGGGCGACGCCGAGCAGGGGATTGTCCACGTTGTGGGTCCACAGCTGGGCCTCACCCAGCCGGGCATGACCGTTGTGTGCGGCGACTCGCACACCTCCACCCACGGCGCTTTCGGGGCCTTGGCCATGGGCATTGGCACCTCCGAGGTGGAACATGTCATGGCCACCCAGACCCTGTCGCTGAAGCCGTTCAAGACCATGGCCATCAACGTCGAGGGCACCCTTCGCCCCGGGGTCACCGCCAAGGACATTATCCTCGCCGTGATTGCCAAGATCGGCACCGGCGGCGGCCAGGGCTACGTCCTGGAATACCGCGGCTCCGCCATCCGGGCACTGTCGATGGAAGCGCGGATGACCATCTGCAACATGTCCATCGAAGCCGGCGCCCGTGCCGGCATGGTGGCGCCGGACCAGACCACCTACGACTACATGGAGGGGCGCCCGCACGCGCCGGAGGGCGCTGAGTGGGACGCCGCCGTCGAATACTGGAACACGCTGAAGACCGACGAAGACGCCACCTTCGACGTCGAGGTGGACCTGGACGCGGACACGCTGGAGCCGTTCGTCACCTGGGGCACCAACCCCGGCCAGGGCGTATCCCTGTCCCAGTCCGTGCCGTCCCCCGAGGACTTCGGTGACGAAAACGCCAAGGCCGCGGCCGAGCGTGCCCTGCAGTACATGGGCCTCGAGGCCGGCACGCCGATGAAGGACATCCGCGTTGACACCGTTTTCCTCGGTTCCTGCACCAACTCCCGGATTGAGGACCTGCGCGCGGCGGCGGACATCATCCGCGGCCGGGAAAAGGACCCGCAGGTCCGCATGCTGGTGGTGCCCGGCTCGGCCCGCGTCCGGCTCGAGGCCGAGGCGGAGGGGCTGGACCGTGTATTCAAGGATTTCGGCGCCGAATGGCGGTTTGCCGGCTGCTCGATGTGCCTGGGCATGAACCCGGACCAGCTGGAACCGGGAGAGCGGTGCGCTTCCACCTCAAACCGCAACTTCGAAGGACGCCAGGGCAAGGGCGGCCGGACCCACCTCGTTTCCCCGGTGGTGGCGGCAGCCACTGCAGTGCGCGGCACGCTCAGCTCGCCGTCGGACCTTGAACCGGCTCCCGAGCCGGTGGTTGAACCTGTCGAAACCCCTTCCGCCAGCCACGCAGCCTAGGACAACACCATGGAAAAGTTCACCAAGCACACCGGCGTTGGCGTCCCGCTGCGCCAGAGCAACGTCGACACCGACCAGATCATCCCCGCGGTGTACCTCAAGCGCATCACCCGGACCGGCTTCGAGGACGCCCTGTTCTCCGCCTGGCGCAAGGACCCCTCCTTCATCCTGAACCAGGAACCGTTCAACGCCGGTTCCGTGCTCGTGGCCGGCCCGGACTTCGGTACCGGATCCTCCCGCGAGCACGCGGTGTGGGCCCTGAAGGACTACGGTTTCAAGGCCGTGCTCTCCTCCCGGTTCGCCGATATCTTCCGGGGCAACTCCGGAAAGCAGGGACTGTTGGCCGCGCAGGTGGCCCAGGATGACATCGAGCTCATCTGGAAGGAACTCGAGAACGCGCCGGGCACCCAGGTCACGGTGGACCTCGAGTCCAAGACCGTGGTCTGCGGCAACATCGTGGCGCCGTTCGAGATCGACGACTACACCCGCTGGAGGCTCCTGGAGGGCCTGGACGACATCGGGCTGACCCTGCAGCACGAATCCGACATCACGGCCTACGAGGCGACCCGTCCCAGCTTCAAGCCCAAGACCCTGCCGGCAAAGCTTTCCTAGCCCAGGGGCCATCATTCCGGCGGCGGGCGCCGGTCCCGCCACGCCCCGCCGCCGTCGCCCCTTATTTCGGTTCGGTAACGCGACCTCCTATGCTTGGTTGGAGCCTTTGCAAGGTTTTGGGGGCTAGTGATCGTGAGGAAACCGGTATATGAGTAGTGTTCTGACAATCCGCGGCGGAGTCCCGCTTACAGGCCGCGTCAGCGTCCGGGGGGCAAAGAATCTTGTCCCCAAGGCAATGGTGGCGGCGTTGCTGGGCAACGAACCCTCGGTGTTGCGGAACGTGCCGGAGATCAAGGACGTGGAGGTAGTCACCTCCCTGCTTCAGCTGCATGGCGTGACTGTGGAGAAGGACCCTGCCACCGGTGACCTCACCCTCGATCCCAAGGCTGCAAAGACGGCGTCGAGCACCGCCATCGATGCCCACGCCGGTGACTCCCGGATTCCCATCCTGCTGTGCGGGCCGCTGATCCACGCGATCGGTGAAGCCTTCATTCCGGACCTGGGCGGCTGCAAGATCGGCGACCGTCCCATCGACTACCACCTGGATGTCCTGCGCCAGTTCGGCGCCGTCGTGGAGAAACGCCCCGGCGGCATCCACATCTCGGCACCCAAGGGCCTGCACGGCGCCAAGATCTCGCTGCCGTACCCGTCCGTGGGAGCTACAGAGCAGGTCCTGCTGAGCGCCACCCGCGCCGACGGCATCACGGAGCTTTCCGGGGCCGCAACGGAACCTGAAATCGTTGACCTGATCGCCGTTCTGCAGAAGATGGGCGCCATCATCAGCGTCCAGACCGACCGGACCATCCGCATCGAGGGTGTCCGCGACCTGGGCGGCTACAACCACCGCGCCCTTTCGGACCGCAACGAATCGGCGTCCTGGGCGTCGGCCGCGCTGGTTACCCGCGGTGACATCTTCGTTGAGGGCGCGTCGCAACGCGACATGATGACCTTCCTGAACACCTACCGGAAGGTGGGTGGCGGAATGGACATCGGCGAGGACGGCATCCGGTTCTACCACAAGGGCGGAAAGCTGAACCCGCTGGTCCTTGAAACGGATGTCCACCCAGGATTCATGACGGACTGGCAGCAGCCGCTCGTGGTGGCGCTGACCCAGGCCGAAGGCGTCTCAATCGTCCACGAAACGGTGTACGAGAACCGCTTCGGCTTCACCGACGCCCTGATCCGCATGGGCGCCAGCATCCAGGTGCACCGGGAGTGCCTGGGCAGCGTTCCGTGCCGGTTCGGCCAGCGCAACTTCCTGCATTCCGCGGTGATTTCCGGCCCCACCCAGCTCAAGGGAACGGATATCGACGTTCCGGACCTGCGCGGCGGATTCAGCCACTTGATTGCCGCCCTGGCCGCCACCGGCACCTCGCGCGTCACCGGCATCGACATCATCAACCGGGGCTACGAGCGGTTCACGGAAAAGCTTGCTGGCCTCGGCGCCGACTTCGACATCACCACCGCGAAGTAGAGCGGAACCGTGAAGGAAACGGCCAAGAGCCACGCCACCTTTGTCATCGTGGCTTCAGTCGTCCGGCCTGCGATGAATCTGCTGATGAACAAGAAGTGGCTGGGCTTGGAAAAGCTCCCCGCCGGCGGCTTCATCGCGGCACCCAACCACTGCACCGAGATCGATCCGCTGGTGTTCGGGCACATGCTCTACAACCAGAAGCGGATGCCGCACTTCCTGGCCAAGGGCAGCCTGTTCAAGGTGCCGGTCCTTCGTTCGGTGCTCCGCAACACCAAGCAGATTCCAGTGGAACGGTCGACGGCGGGCGCGAACCACTCGCTCCAGGTCGCCAAGGAAGTCGTGAATGAAGGCGGTGCAATCATCATTTATCCCGAGGGAACGCTCACCCGGGATCCGGACCTATGGCCCATGAAGGGACACACCGGCGCGGCCAGGATGGCGCTGGAAAGCGGCATCCCGGTGGTCCCGATGGCCCACTGGGGAGCGCACGAAGTCTTTCCGCGCTACGCCAAGCGGTTCCACGTCTTCCCCCGGAAGACATCGCGCGTGATCGTAGGGGATCCGGTGGATTTGAGCGCCTTTTCCGGGCGGCCGCTGGACCGGGCCACACTGGCCGAAGCGACAAACGTCATCATGGATGCCATCACGGAACTGCTCGTGACCCTGCGCGGCGAACAGCCGCCGCTGGTTCGATGGGATCCCGCGGCGCACAACCAGTCCACGCACGGGCGCTTCGTTGAACGTGGCGACGGCCCCGCGGAAGATGCCACGTGACAGCGGAGCTGCCAGGTACGGGCTCCGCCACTTCAGCCGTGGGCGTCGCAGTGCTGGGCGCCGGCTCATGGGGGACCACGTTCGCGAAGATCCTCGCAGACGCCGCCATCGCAGGGGGCACGCCGCGGGAAATCAGGTTGTGGGGCCGCCGCGCCGAAGTGGTGGAAGAGATCAACAGCAGCCACCGCAACAGCGACTACCTCAAGGACATCGTCCTGCCGGGGAACATCACCGCGTCCACCGACGTCCGCGACGTACTGGCAGGAGCTGAGCTCGTAGTGGTGGCCGTCCCGGCCCAGTCCCTGCGCCCGCAGCTGCGGGAATGGAAGGACATGATTGCCCCCGGCGCTGTTGTGGTGTCCCTGATGAAGGGCCTGGAGCTGGGGACGGACGCCCGGATGAGTGAGGTCATCAGCCAGGAACTGGATCTGCCGCTGGAGCGTATCGCTGTCGTCTCCGGGCCCAACCTGGCCATGGAGATTGCGCGGGAGGAGCCCACGGCATCAGTTGTGGCATGCACCGATCCCGCCGTGGCCGGCTGGCTCGCCAGGACGTGCACCGCCCCCTACTTCCGCCCGTACACCACGGCGGATGTCGTCGGCGTCGAGATCGGCGGCATCGTCAAGAACGTGATCGCGCTGGCCGTGGGCATTTGCGAGGGCAAGCAGATGGGGGACAACACCAAAGCCTCGGTGATCACCCGTGGCCTGGCGGAAACGTCGCGCCTCGCACTGGCGCTTGGCGGCGAGGCGAAGACCATGGCCGGGCTCGCCGGGCTCGGCGACCTCGTGGCGACCTGTTCCTCCGCGCTGTCCCGGAACCACACCGCCGGCAGGCTGCTCGGCCAGGGCCTGACGCTGGACGAAGTGGGCCGGAAGATGACCCAGACCGCCGAAGGCATCAAATCCGGCCAGGCCGTCCATGAACTTGCCGGTAAGCTCGGCGTCGAGATGCCCATCACTGCCGCCGTCGTCGCGGTGCTGTCAGGCAAGCTGTCCGTTGACCAACTGGGGCCGGTTCTGCTGTCCCGGGAATTGAAACCTGAAGGCGATTACTGACCATGTCCCAAGACACACCCACCACAGGGGAAACCGCCAACACCAGGAAACCGCGGGTCGCCGTGCTTTTCGGCGGCCGCTCCAGCGAGCATGCCGTGAGCTGCGTAACGGCAGCAGGCGTGCTGGGGGCCATCGACAAGGACAAGTACGAGGTGATCCCCATCGGGATTGCCAAGACCGGCCAGTGGGTCCTCGCGCCGGCTGAAACGGCCCAGTGGTCACTCGCGGCGTCAGCCCTCCCCGAAGTAGTGCCTTCGTCCCGGACCGTCACGCTGGCCGAGATCGGCGGCGAGCACCAGCTGATCGTGGCATCGCCCAACGAGGTACCGCAGGAACTGGGCACCGTCGACGTGGTCTTTCCGCTGCTGCATGGCCCCTTTGGCGAGGACGGCACCATCCAGGGGCTCCTTGAGCTCTCGGACACCCGGTACGTCGGCGCCGGAGTCCTCGCGTCAGCCGTGGGCATGGACAAGCACTATATGAAGGTGGTCTTTGAAGCTGCCGGGCTGCACGTTGGACCCTATGTGGCCGTGACCGACAGGCAGTGGCGCAAGGACCCCGAGGCCGTCCGGAAACAGGTGGACCGGCTGGGGTTCCCCGTCTTTGTCAAGCCGGCACGTGCAGGCTCGTCGATGGGTATCTCCAAGGTCGATTCCCTCGAGGACCTGGACGCAGCCATTGAAGAAGCCCGCCGCCACGACCTTAAGCTCGTGATCGAAGCCGGGATCGTCGGACGCGAAATCGAGTGCGCGGTCCTGGAAGGCAGGGGCACCGACGCCCCCCGGACCTCGATGCCGGGCGAAATCTCGGTAGCAGGAGGAACACACGAGTTCTACGACTTCAATGCCAAATACGTCGAGGACGATGCAGCAGCCCTGAGCTGTCCCGCCAACATCCCCGCGGAAGCGATCTCCCGGGTCCGCGAGCTGGCTGCCACCGCATTCGACGCCGTGGGTGCCGAGGGACTGAGCCGCGTGGACTTCTTCTACACCCCAGAGGGTGAGCTGATCATCAACGAGATCAACACCATGCCCGGCTTTACGCCCAAGAGCATGTATCCGCAGATGTGGGCAGCCTCGGGACTGGGCTACGCCGACCTGATCGACGAACTCATCCACCTGGCCCTGAACCGCAAAACCGGCCTTCGCTAGCCCCACCGGCACCCTAACCTCGCTTCGCTCGGCCGGGGAACCCTGCCGGCGTGGGCCCATCCACCGGCACCCTAACCTTCTCTCCGCCAGGGAACCCTGCCGGCGTGGGCCCTCCACCGGCACCGGCGGAATCTGCCGAAGCTACTGGCTCTTCGGCAGGTACTGCAGGTCTTCCTGGCCCACGCAGCTGCGCGACGGCGGGATCTTTCCGGCCGCTGCCGCCAGGTCCGCGAGGACTGTTGCGGAGCTGATCTTGTCCGGGTCCATCAGGATTTCAGTTGCCGGTTCACGGCCATAGGTGGTCAGCGTCCACACCGGGTCGCCTTCCTTGATGACCCAGTCGACGCCGTTGACGGTGACACACCGGTCCGTCGTAGGCCCCGGCACATTGACGCCGCAGCGAAGAATGACAAGCGAGGGATCGCCCCAGGCGGCGGTGGCCTGGCTGTTGGTCTTCCGCAGTTGCGAATCGCCGATGGCGTCCGGCAGGGCCACCATCATGGGCGCACACGCAGGGTTGGCCGCGTCCTTGGCGGCGGTGACGTCCACTGCAGGGGAACAGGCAGTCAAGGAAAGGGCGGCAATTCCCCCAACCACTGCCATCCTGGCGGCACGGGCGGACAGGGGCAGCTGGGGATGGTGCATGGTTCCAGCCTATCGCCGCCGGCATCCCCACCCGGACACGATGTCGGCCAGGCGCGGTAGCGTAGTGGCGTGCCTGAAGACCTCCGTAACCGCGTTGTCCGCCAGCCTACTGTCGCCGGCCTTTCCGAAGCAGACCTGCTGGCCCGGATCTTCCCGCGCCTTCGGATGGAGGACTCCCACACCTCAAACACGCTGCTGGGGCCCGGCGACGACGCCGCCATCGTCGCAGCCCCGGACGGTAAGGCCGTCATCAGCATCGATACGCAGGTCCAGGACCAGGATTTCCGGCTCCTGTGGCCCAACGGCTACCGCACCACCGGGTTCGACGTCGGATGGAAGGCTGCGGCGCAAAACCTCAGCGACATCAATGCGATGGGCGCACGTGCCACGTCGATGGTGGTCAGCCTCACCCTCCCCGTCGACACGCCGGTCAGCTGGGTGGAGGACCTGGCGGACGGGCTGACAGCCGGCATCCGGGAGCTCGGGGCAAGCCACTGCTCCGTGGCCGGCGGTGATTTGGGGCGCGGCCACGAGATTTCGGTGACGGTGGCGGTCCTGGGAACGCTCGACGGCGGCAGCCCGGTCCTGCGGTCCGGCGCCCGGCCGGGGGACATCATCGCATTGGCCGGAACAGCCGGCCACGCCGCGGCGGGCCTGGCCCTGCTTGAATCCGGCATTGCCGTGGAGACCCTTAGCCCCGCGGGGCGTGCCTTCGTTGACCTGCAGTGCCGCCCGCGTCCGCCATTGGCTGCGGGGCCGGCAGCCCGTGCTGCGGGTGCAACGGCGATGCTCGATATTTCGGACGGACTCCTGCGCGACGGCCAACGGCTTGCCACGGCCAGCAATGTCGCCGTGGCCCTCGATCCAGCGCTGCTGACCCAACTGGCGGATCTCCTGCGCCCGGCGGCGGCACTGCTGGGCGCAGATGCCGCGCAATGGGTGCTGGCCGGCGGTGAGGACCATGGGCTGCTGGCCACATTCCCTGCGGGCGTTCAGCTGCCACCCGGATTCACTGCGATAGGCTCGGTACATGCACTCGGTGCCGACGACGGCCCGGGTGTCCTGATAGCGGGCCGGCCCGCGGACGCCGGGGGATGGGATCACTTTGCACACTAAGGTTGCCGCCAACGCGCTGGCGATGAAGAGGTGGCTGGGCAAGGCTGAAACGGCCCTGGGAAACCACAGCGACCGGCTCAACGCCATCAACATCTTCCCGGTGGCTGACGGCGATACCGGTACCAACCTCTACCTCACCGTCCGCGCAGCAGCCCGTTCGCTGGTGCTCCGCGAGGACCAGCCGGCCCCGGTAGACGTCGGAGAAGTCCTCTCCATGGCCGGGCAGGCAGCCATGGAGGAAGCCAGGGGAAACTCCGGCACCCTCTTTTCGGTGTTCCTGTGCGCCGCGGCCGAGCCACTGGCCGGACACACCCGGTTGACGTCCACCCTCCTGTCGGCAGCACTGAACCGTGCCCAGATCCGCGCCTGGTCTGCGCTGAGTGACCCTGTTCCCGGAACCATGCTTTCGGTCATGGAAGCTGCGGCCCGTGCTGCTGCCGCCGTGGACGCCGGCCAGGACGGCGATGACAGCAACCATGCGCTGGGCCTGGCCCTGGACGCAGCGGTTGAGGCTGCGCTGGCCGCTGTGATCCACACGGAGGAGCAACTCGACGCGCTGCAGTCCGCACACGTGGTGGATGCAGGAGGCGTGGGCATGCTGCTCATCCTCGACTGCCTCCGCTCCGCCGTCCTGGGCGAGGAACTGCAGAGCGAACTCCTCGACGGCCTGCACGGCTACGACGTCTCCGATCCCCACATCCACGCCTCCATGCCCGATGACGACGGCGTGGAAGTCATGTGCACCATCAGTCTTTCGCCGTTGAACGCCGCCACCCTGCGGCAGCGGCTGGATGAGATCGGTGAGTCCGTCATCATGAGCCAGGTGGGCAACGGACCGGACGCCGAAGGCAACTACCGGTGGCGGGTCCACGTGCACGTCCCGGATGCCGGCCCGGCCGTAGGGATCATCCGGTCCCTGGGCGAACCGTCCCAGATCAGCATCAGCGAACTGTCACTGCCGCGGGACCCGGATGCGGTGAACACCGGCGGGCATGAACGCTGAGCTGGAACTGGCCCTGGAGCGGCGGATCGGGAAGCGTTCGGCGGCGGTCATCGAGAAACACCTCGGCATCACCACCGTCGAAGGCCTCCTTACCTACTTTCCCCGCCGCTACCTCATGCGGGGTGAGCTGACACCCATCAGCGAGCTCCCGCTCAACGAGGAAGTCACCCTTATTGCCCGAGTGCTGTCCAGCAGTACCCGGCACATGCAGGCACGTCGCGGGACGATCACAGACGTCATAGTTTCCGACGACGACGGGCAGCAAGGGCTTCGGCTGGTAGGAGGCCGGGACTACCGCGGCAAGGTGCCCGGGACCCTCAAAATCAGCTTCTTCAACGGGTTCAAGGCAAAGAACGAACTCCTGCAGGGCCGCCGGGCCTTGTTTTCGGGAAAAGTTACCAGCTTCAAAGGAAAGCTTGGCCTCACCAACCCCGATTTCCAGCTCCTGGACGAAGATCCGTTCAGCGAAGCCGGCCAGGATCCGGAGAAACTGGCGGCCATGCCCATCCCGGTCTATCCGGCCACGGCCAAGCTGCCCAGCTGGAAGATCCAGAAGGTGATCGCCACCCTGCTTGAAACCGCGGACCTCGGTTCGGTGCCGGACCCGGTTCCAACGGCAGTCGCAGCGAGGGAAGGCTTCCTGCCCGCGGCGGACGCCTACCGGCTCATCCATGCGCCCCAGACAACCGCGGACTGGAAACGTGCCCGGGACCGGTTCCGTTACCAGGAAGCCCTGGTGCTGCAGTCCGCGCTCGCCAGACGGCGGGCGCAGCTCGCCGCGGAGGAAACCACCGCCCGGCGCCCGGTCCCTGGAGGTGTCCTGGCCTTCTTCGACCAAAACCTGCCCTTCACGCTCACTGCCGGGCAGGCCGCCGTCGGCAGGACCCTCGCGGCGGAACTGGCTGAGGATACACCCATGAACCGGCTGTTGCAGGGCGAAGTGGGCTCCGGAAAGACCGTCGTGGCGCTGCGGGCCATGCTCCAGGTGGTGGACTCCGGAGGGCAGGCCGCGCTCCTGGCGCCCACCGAAGTGCTCGCCGCCCAGCACTACGATTCCATCCGCCGCACCCTGGGCCCGCTCTCCAGCGACGGACTCCTGGGCGGCCTGGCCGGGGGCAACGGACCTTCCGTCCAGGTCACGCTGCTGACGGGATCCATGCCCACGGCGGCACGGAAACAGGCCATGGTGGACGCCGCGTCAGGGACGGCAGGAATCGTCATCGGCACCCATGCGCTGCTCAGCGACAATGTATCCTTCTACGACCTCGGCCTGATCGTGGTGGACGAGCAGCACCGCTTCGGCGTGGAACAGCGCGATGCCCTGCGGGCCAAGGCCCGCAAGCCGCCACACCTGCTGGTCATGACCGCCACGCCGATTCCGCGCACCGTGGCCATGACCGTCTTCGGTGACCTGGAGACCTCCACCCTCGACGAACTGCCCAAGGGCCGGGCACCGATCACCACCCACCTCGTTGGCCTTGCCGAGAACCCTGCCTGGGCGGGGCGGATCTGGGCGCGCGCCCGGGAGGAGATTGACGCCGGCCACCAGGTGTACGTGGTCTGCCCCAAGATTGGAACGGACGACGACGGCGACTTCAGCCCCGGGGAGGCCGCACCTCCGGGCGTGGAGGCAGAGGAGGCCCGGGAGCTCGCGTCAGTCACCGGCGTCGTGGACCATCTGCTGGCTGAGCCCTCGCTGGCAGGGGTCCCGCTGGCCCCCCTCCACGGGCGCCAGGACCCGGACCTGAAGACGGACACCATGGCCGGGTTCACCGCCAACAGCATCAAACTGCTTGTCTCCACCACGGTGATCGAGGTGGGGGTGGACGTGCACAACGCCACCCTCATGGTCATCCTGGATGCCGACAGGTTCGGGATCTCCCAGCTTCACCAGCTCCGCGGCCGCGTGGGCCGCGGCGGGCTGCCCGGGACCTGCCTCCTGGTCACGGCCCTCGAACCCGGCCACCCCAGCCGGCGGCGTTTGGACGCCGTGGCAGCAACCACGGACGGTTTTGTCCTCTCGCAGGAGGACCTCAAGCTCCGGCGGGAGGGCGATATCCTTGGCGCTTCCCAGTCCGGCGGCCGGTCCACCCTGAAGCTGCTGCGGGTCCTTGAACACGAAGACGTGATTGCCCGGGCCAGGGAGGACGCCCAGGCAATCGTTGCCGGGGACCCGCTCCTCTCCGGCCATCCGGAACTCGCTGATGCCATCGAGAAGTACCTTAATCCCGAGAAGGAGGCGTTCCTTGAACGCGGATAGCAACGAGAACGCACGGGGCACCTGCGGATTCCGGTGGGTGCCGTGACACGGATTATCGCAGGCGCCGGCGGGGGCACGCCGTTGACGGCGGTCCCGGGGTCCTTGACCAGGCCCACCACCGACCGGGTGAAGGAAGCACTGTTCTCCCGCCTCGACGCCTTTGACGTAATTGCCGGAGCCCGGGTGCTGGACCTCTATGCGGGTTCGGGTTCACTGGGGGTGGAAAGCGGCAGCAGGGGAGCCCAGGCAGTGGACCTGGTGGAATCAGATGCGAAGGCCAGCGGGGTCTGCCAGCGCAACGCCGACCTCATCAACGGGATCCTGGGCCGCAAGACGGTCACGGTGCACCGCTCGAGGGTAGAGCCGTTCCTTGACCGGGCCGCCGAAACCGCAGCCTGGGACCTGGTGTTCCTGGACCCGCCCTATCCGCTGGAAGAGCCGGGCGTTTCCTCCGTACTGCAGAAGCTTGCCGCGCACCTGGCCCCGGGGTCCGTAGTGGTGGTGGAACGCTCCTCGCGCTCCCCGGAGCCGGGGTGGCCGGACGGGATGACGAGGTTCGCGGAGAAGAAGTACGGGGAGACGCGGTTGTGGTTCGCCGAGCCGTTCGTGCCCGATGCGATCGCCGCCGACGACCTTCCGGAAGCTGACGCGCCCGGTTCCCAGGGGGATTAGTCCGAGAAGGGGTCCAGATCCATTCCGGCCACCACCCGCGCCGGGTGGGGGCCCCGCGCAGCCAGTTCAACTGTCCATGATTCCTGCCAGGGGCCCTGGGTCCCCGCCAGGATGATATTGCCCGGATACCTGCCCTCGAACATGCCTTCTTCCGCGAAAGCGGCCACATCCGCCATGGCCGCCCGCATCGCAGCGACCTGGCTCCGGACCAGCGTGAGGGCCGGTTCGTCGCCTACATTGACGATCAGCAGCCCGCCCGGCCCCAGGCGTTCCCTGGCCTCACGGTAGAAGCCGGCGGTAGCAATATGGGCCGGCGCGTCCGGCCCGGAGAAGATGTCAAGGATCACGACGTCGAACGTTAGGCCGGGCTCAAGCGCGCCGAGCGCTTCACGGGCGTCGCCGATGATGGTGGTCAGGTCTGTTCCCTTGGGCATGGGAAGGTTCCGGAGGACAAAGTCCAGCAGCTCGCGTTCCAGTTCAACCGCGTATTGAGTTGAGCCGGGGCGGGTGGCCTGGATGTACCGTGCCAGAGTCAGCGCCCCTGCTCCGAGATGCAAGGCCTTGATCGGTTCGCCGGGCGGTGCCACGAGATCCACCAGGTGCCCGATCCGGCGAAGGTACTCGTAAAAAATCTCCTCCGGGCGGTCCAGGTTCACGTGGGACTGTTCGGCTCCGCCGATGCTGAGCACGTAGCCCCCGTCAGTAAACGCATCGGCCTCGATGGTGGCGTGCCGGCCCGTGGTCCGCAGGAAGCGGCTTGCAGTTCCACCGCTGCTGCCGGACATCAGAGCCTGCCGCGCAGGGTTGCCAGCCGCGCGGCAGCCTCCTCCAGGACTTCCGTCTTTTTGCAGAACGCAAACCGGAGCAGGCTTCGGGTCCGTTCCGCGCCTTCCGCATGGCAGAAAACCGGAACCGGGATGGCCGCGACCCCCACCAGTGCCGGCAGGCGCCGGGCGAGGTCCAGCGCGTCGGTGATGCCCAGCGGCGCGGTGTCCACGTTGACGAAGTAGGTTCCCTGCGGCGTGAACACCTCAAAGCCGGCAGCCCGCAGTCCGGCACTGAGGATGTCGCGCTTCTGCTCCAGGGCAGTGGCGATGCCGGTATAGAAATCGTCCGGCAGGGCCAGGCCCGTGGCGATCGCCGCCTGGAAGGGAGTGCCTGAGCTGTAGGTGAGGAACTGCTTTACCGTTCGGACGGCGGAGACCAACTCCTCGGGGCCGGTCAGCCAGCCGATTTTCCAGCCGGTCAGGGAAAACGTCTTGCCGGCCGAGGAAATCGTGATGGTCCTGCCAGAGGCGCCCGGAAGGGTGGCCACGGGAGTATGGCGCACACCGAAGGTGAGGTGCTCGTACACCTCGTCGGTGATGATGATGCTGCCGTGCTTTTCTGCAAGGTCCACCACGCGCTGCAGGACGGCGGGCGGAAAAACGGCGCCGGTGGGATTGTGCGGGTTGTTCAGCAGCACCACCCGAGTCCGTTCACTGAAGGCCGCCGCCAGTGCCGCAGGGTCCGGCATGAAGTCCGGGGCGGCGAGGGGCACGGTGACGTGCGAGGCGCCGGAGAGCCCAATGACCGCTCCATAAGAGTCATAGAACGGCTCGAACGTCAGGACCTCGTCGCCCGGCCCGGCGAAGGCCAGCAGGGAGGCGGCGATGCCTTCGGTTGCCCCCGTGGTGATGATGACCTCGGTTGCGGGGTCCGGTGCCAGACCGTAAAAGCGTTCCTGGTGCGCGGCCACCGCGTCCCGCAGTTCGGGGAGGCCCTTGCCCGGGGCGTACTGGTTGGCGCCGGCAGCGATGGCTGCCCGGGCTGCCTCCCTGATTTCGGCCGGCCCGTCCTCATCGGGGAAGCCCTGTCCCAAGTTGATGGCGCCGGTCTGGACCGCCAGGGTGGTCATCTCTTCGAAGATGGTGACTCCCAGTCCGCCGTCCGGCGCCAGGAGGTTGGCTCCGAGCGCGGTGCGTTGCCAGGGAGCAGGTGCCAGGGGCGTGGAAAGTTCCCGTGGTGGATGCATCCAGCCATGGTATCCCGGCCTTTCCATGAGGTATGTTCGGAGCATGAGACGCGCTGTGTGCCCCGGATCCTTCGACCCCATCCACAACGGCCATCTCGAAGTCATTGCAAGGGCTGCCGGTCTCTTCGACGAGGTCATCGTGGCCATCTCCACCAACTACGCCAAGAAGTACATGTTCAGCCTCGAAGAGCGGCTGGAGATGGCGCGCGAAACCCTGGCGTCGCTCCAGGGCATCGTGGTGGAACCCGTGGGCGAGGGGCTCCTGGCGGAATACTGCCGCCAGCGCGGCGTGTCCGCCATCGTCAAGGGGCTCCGGTCGTCGTCGGACTTTGACTACGAGCTGCCCATGGCCACCATGAACCGGCAGTTGAGCGGGGTGGAGACGGTCTTCCTTCCGGCCGAGGCGAGCTACCTCCACCTGTCGTCCACCCTGATCAAGGAAGTGGCGGTCCTGGGCGGCAACGTCTCGGACTATGTGCCCCGGTCCGTGCACCGGCGCATGGTTGCCGGCGAGCCTTCGCCGAATCAGCAGCCAAGACGGTAGGCTGGATCGGTACTTCGGCGCTGCCTCCTGCCGGTTTGAGTCCCCAAGGCTCTTCAGGCTAAGATGGTACGTCGGTCATATGTTCAACAGGAGTTCTCATTAACAGAGATGCTGGTTCGCCCCTGGCGTTCGACGTCAGGGACCTCGGGCGCAGCCCGGGAAGCATGCGGACGCTGAAGGAACATGTACCCGCACCGGATGATCTTGGTGTGGCGCTCATTGGTGTTCAGGAAGGCTCGGATGTCGAGCTGGACCTGAGGCTGGAGGCCGTACACGAAGGAATTCTGGTATCAGGAACCGTTATCGCCGAAGTAACCGGCGAGTGCGGCCGATGCCTGGATCCCCTTGCGTATGACCTTGAGGTCAATGTGCAAGAACTTTTCTTCTACGAGGGCGCTGAGTTCTCGGACGGAGAAGAAGATGAAGAGCAACGTCGAGTCGAGCACGATGTAATCGATCTTGAACCGGTGTTGCGGGACGCGGTTGTCACCAATCTGCCGTTCCAGCCGGTGTGCCGGGAAGACTGCCAGGGCCTTTGCTCCGAATGCGGAGTTCGCCTGGAAGACGAGCCGGAGCACCACCACGAGGTCCTGGATCCTCGCTGGGCTGCCCTAGCTGATATGGCTAAGCCTGACCGGCAAAATTGATTTGTACGTGTTTGTCTAGAGAGAAATGAGTTAGCCGTGGCTGTTCCCAAGCGGAAAATGTCTCGCTCGAATACCCGCGCCCGCCGCTCGCAGTGGAAGGCGACCGCCCCCCACCTGGTGAAGACCGTTGAGAACGGCCAGGTCACCTACAGCCTGCCGCACCAGGCAAAGGTCGTTACCGACTCTGCTGGCACTGCGCTGTTCCTTGAGTACAAGGGCCGCAAGGTCGCTGACGTCTAATCGGCCCAACAGGCTGACTGATGTCTTCAACTGAAGAGCTTCTGAAGCGTCTCGGTGTCTCTATTGACGCCGGGACGCTTCGTCTTGCGCTCACCCACCGCTCGTATGCCTACGAGAACGGCGGCATACCCACCAATGAGCGGCTCGAGTTCCTCGGGGACTCCATCCTTGGATTCTCCGTAACCGACGCCCTCTACCGGGACAACCCGGAGCTGCCCGAGGGCGAGCTCGCCAAGCGCCGGTCCGCCGTCGTCAGCACCAGGGCGCTGGCCGGCATCGGGCGCAGCCTGGGCATTGGTGAGTTCATCTACCTGGGCCAGGGCGAAAAGCTCACCCACGGGAAAAACAAGGCCTCCATCCTCGCGGACACCATGGAGGCCCTGATCGGGGCAACCTACGTCTCCAACGACATCGAGACCGCGCGCCAGCTGGTCATGCGACTGGTCGGGCCGCTGCTGAAGGACGCCGCCGTCCTGGGCGCCGGCACCGACTGGAAGACCAGCATCCAGGAACTCGCGGCCAGCCGGCAGCTGGGCAGCATCCACTACGCGGTGGACGGGGCAGGTCCGGACCATGCCCGCACCTTCACGGCCGTCCTCAACATCGGCGGCACGGCGTACGGCAAGGGCTCCGGGCACTCGAAAAAGGAAGCGGAGCAGGAAGCCGCGGCGGACGCCTGGCGGGTGCTTTCCGGGGCCGACACCCAGGGTGCCGCCAGCACTTCCGCAGCCTCCGTAGCCGCCAAGTAGTGGTCCATGCCTGAACTGCCCGAGGTCGAAGTGGTGCGCCGCGGCCTGGTGAACTGGGTCCGCGGCAGGACCATCAGCGCCGTCGAAGTCCTCGATCCACGTTCCGTCCGGCGCCATGCCCTCGGAGCCGGGGACTTCATCGGCAACCTCCAGGGCGCCGCTGTCTCCGACGTCGTGCGCCGCGGCAAATTCCTCTGGATGCCGTTGGTGGACGGCGCCGCTTACGCGCCGGACAACCAGCACGCCGCCCCCGTGCCCGAAGTGGCACTCATGGCGCATTTGGGCATGAGCGGCCAGCTGCTGATGCAGGACCCCGGCGTTCCCGATGAGAAGCACATCAAAGTCCGTATCCGGCTCAGTCCCCGGGAGGGCATGCCGGACCAGCTGCGGTTCGTGGACCAGCGGATCTTCGGAGGCCTCTTCGTCACCGCCTTGGTTCCCACGGACGACGGCGGCCCGGGCGGCCTCGCGGAATCGCCCCTTCCGCTGATCGCCGGCGAAGCAGCACATATTGCGCGCGACCCCCTGGACCCTTCCTTCTCCTTCGACCTCTTTTACCAGCGCCTTCGAAAGCGCAAGACCGGGCTGAAACGGGCACTGCTGGACCAGGGGCTGGTCTCGGGAATCGGAAACATCTATGCCGACGAAGCGCTCTGGCGCGCCCGGCTGCATTACGCCCGGCCCACCGATACCCTCCGCCGGAGTGAGGCCCAGCGCGTCCTCGACAGCTCCCGCGAGGTGATGCTGGACGCCCTGGCGGCCGGAGGAACCAGCTTCGATTCGCTGTACGTCAACGTCAACGGCGCCTCAGGCTACTTCGACCGCTCCCTCAACGCCTACGGCCGCCAGGGCGAACCGTGCAAGCGTTGCGCGGCAGCAGGAATCCAGGCGATCATCCGCCGCGAGCAGTTCATGAACCGTTCGTCCCATACCTGCCCGGTGTGCCAGCCGCGGCCACGCAACGGCCGCTGGTAGGTTTCCACAAAAGGTCTGCGGATTCTTCGGTTCCGCCGGTATGGGCCACACTGCAAGACTGACCGCAACAGAACGTCGGGTGGAGCCTGCTGCAAGTGCACCGCCTGCCCGCCGCCGAGCAGGACGGTCAGCCCTTGTACATATCGATCTCGGACCGCAAAGGCGGCCGGCAAGACCAGCCAACTACAGGTCCCGCCGCCGTACGGCCGGCCTTCCGGTTGTCGCCGGTGATCATTTGGCTCGGCCTGGTGAGCATGATGACGGACATATCCTCCGAGTCGGTTGCTGCCGTACTCCCGCTGTACATCACCGGGTACCTCGGATTGACCACCATCGCGTTCGGAGTCATCGACGGTATTAACCAAGGGGCCAGCGCCATCGTCAGGATCGGCGCCGGCTGGGTCTCGGACCGCACCGGGCACCCGAAATACGTGGCTGTGGCCGGTTATGGGTTGTCCATGCTGGCCCGGATCGGGTTCCTGGCAGCCGGCGGCTTCTGGGCCATCGCCGGGATTGTCACCGGCGACAGGATCGGCAAAGGGATCCGCACAGCGCCCCGCGACGCGCTGATTTCCGCCGAAGCCCAGCCGGAGTACCTTGCGCGGTCCTTCGGCGTCCACCGGATGCTTGACAACATCGGCGCCGCCGCCGGCCCGCTCATCGCCTTCCTGGTCCTGACGCTGATCCCCAACGGCTTCAGCACCGTTTTTGGGGTTTCATTGGCCTTCGCCGTCATCGGCGTCGCGGTACTGCTCCTGGTGGTGCCGGACCGGATCAGCCCGGCGCGGCGGGAACGCAGCACGTCCCGTCGGGCTTTTCGCTGGTCGCAGTTCCGCTGGTCGCGACTCACTGAGCCTGGCCTCGGGCGCCTCATGTTTACGGCCGGTCTGCTGGGCGCCCTCACTATCGGCGACGGCTTCATCTACCTCCTGCTCCGGGACCGCGAGTCATTCGGCATCCAATGGTTTCCCCTCCTGTTCGTCGGAACCAATGCGGCGTTCCTGATGTTCGCCGTGCCGGTCGGCAGGATGGCCGACCGGTGGGGCCGGATACCGGTCTTCCTGGCCGGCCACGTCTCCCTCCTGGCCTGCTGCTTGCTGGCCGGGCTGCCCTTCACCGGGACCGTCGCCACCGCAGGGTGCCTTCTGCTCCTGGGCCTGTTCTACGCCGCCACCGACGGGGTTCTGGCCGCACTGGTCAGCCAACTGGCCCGGCCGGAAAACCTTGGCACGGCCCTTGGCACGGCGCAGACGGTCGTCGCCGTGAGCCGGATGGCGGCCGCGTCCGGATTTGGCGTGCTTTGGTACGCAACCGGCCCGGGCACCGCCGTCGCCATCGTCTCCGGCCTGCTGGCGGCGGCCGTTGCAGTCGCAGCAACCCTGCTTCGCCGCACCGCCCTCGTGGCCGCGCCATGAGGAAACGGCTGCTCCTGCTGCTGGCGGTTGTGGTGGCCACGCTCACCGCCGCCGGGGCCCAGGCATATACTGCCTTCCAACAATCGAACGCCAGCCAGGCGGCGGCTCCGGAGGTAGAGGTCGCCTTTGCCGGCGCACTGCCCGCCGCGCCGTTCGTGATCTTCAGGAACACGGCGGAAGGCCACGGCTTCGGCCAAGCAGCCACGGCAAGCCTGGCAGAACCAAACGGCCAGCGAACCCTGCTTGGGACGTCCTGCGACCGGGTCTACGCGGCCCGGAACCTGATCAGCTGCCTGTCAACAAAGAACGGAATACCCACCACCTTCGAGGCAGCCACGTATAACGGCTCACTCCAACAGCAGGCGGGGTGGGCGCTTGGCGGAATCCCCAACAGGACACGGGTCAGCACTGACGGCTCCCTGGTGGCCACCACAGTCTTTGTAGCGGGCCACTCCTACGCGTCGTCAGGATTCTCCACTCAGACGGTCATCAGCCCCGCGGATGGCAGCGCGCACACCAACCTGGAAGACTATTCACTGATCGACAACGGCGCACGGATCAAGGCCTCCGACCGTAATATCTGGGGCGTGACGTTCAGCCCGGGCAAGCCTAACGAGTTCTACGCCACCGCATCTTCCCAGGGCAACATCTGGCTGGTGCATGGAGACATTACCGCGCGAACGCTCTCCGTTGCGGCCACCGGCGTGGAATGCCCTTCGATCTCACCTGACGGGCAGCGGATCGCATTCAAGAAGAGTACCTCCGGAACACTGGCCGGAAGCAGGGAACCCGCCGTCCTGGACCTCGCTACCGGAAACGTCACGGTCCTCGGGGAGCGGCGCGACCTGGACGACCAGATTGAGTGGCTGGACAACGCCACCATCCTGTACGGCATTCCACGGAATGACGCCGGCAAGGACAGCGATGTCTGGTCCCTTTCCATCGCTGCCGACGCGGCACCGCAACTCTTTATCGAGCACGCCTGGTCGCCCGCCGTCGTCCGTTAGCGGCGGCCGTAGTGTTCGGCCAGCTTTGCCAGGCCTTCGTCGATCGACACAGCCGGGGCCCAGTCAAGAAGCTTCCGGGTCTCCCGCTGGTCGAACCAGTGCGCCGTGGACAGCTGCTCGGCAAGGAACTTCGTCATGGGCGGTTCGTCCTGCTTCCCAAGCGTGAGCCACGCCTTCTCCACCACCGAGCCCGCAATCCGGGCAAGGGTTCCCGGCACGGACCACGACGGAGCGGGCACGCCGCCGGAAGCGCAGATCCCTGCAATCAGTTCGCCTACCGGCCGCGGCTCCCCGTTGCTGACAACCAGCGCCCTGCCGTGGATGTGGCCGATGCGCTCCAATCCGGCCACGATCGCTGCCGCCGCGTTGTCCACGTACGTGGTGTCGATCAGCGCAGCGCCCGCATCCAGCAGCGGCAGGCGGTTGCGGGCCGCCCGTGCCAGCACCCGTTCCACCAATTGGGTGTCACCGGGACCCCAGACCACGTGGGGCCGCACGGCACCCACCCGGAAGCCCGGGGCATCGGCTTCAAGGGCCAGCTGTTCCGCCTTGGCCTTGGTGCGGGAGTAATCGCCATGGGCATGCTCCGGGTCAGCAGGCCCGGCGCCACGTCCTGCGATGGCGGCGCCCGAGTTGGCCACGGACGGGGAAGAGACAAAGACCAGGTCCCGTACCCCGGCTTTGCGGGCGGCGAGGAGCAGCCGCCGGGTGCCCTGGACATTGACCTCGTCAAACTCCGCGGCGCGGCCGGTAAAGGAGACTTTGGCGGCCAGGTGGATGACTGCCTCAGCATCCCTGACCGCAGCCCTGACCGCCGCATCATCCGTGAGGGAGCCGCAGTGGTCCGCTGCGCCGTCGACCCCCGAGGGACGTCGCTGGAAGGTGGTGACGGCATGGCCCCTGCGCACCAGGAGTCCGGCGACTTCCCGGCCCAGCAGGCCGCTGGCACCGGTGACGAGGACTTTCACGGCGTTCCCGGGCGGCCGCCGGCCAGTACCGACGAGGCCCAGCGGGAAAGGCGTGTCCTGTCGATCTTGGCATTGTGGCGGATGTCGGTGGGCTGCGCGGGAACAACCAGGACTGCCGCCACCGACACGCCTGCGCTGCGGGCGGCGTCCCGCACCTTCCCGGCGAGTTGCATGCCGGCCGGCCCGGCTTTGCGGGTGGGCGGGTCGGTTTCGACGACGGCGGCGACGGCCTGCGTGCCTGCCGGACCCACCCCTACGACGGCGGCCATGCGGATACAGTCCAGGCGTTCAATGGCCTGTTCGGCGCCTACCGGGGTCACCAGCGCGTCCGGCGCCGTAACGACGTGCGCAAGGCGCCCTTCCACCCAGAGCCGGCCGTCGACGTCGAAGTGCCCCACGTCGCCTGTGCGGTGCCATCCGGCCGGGCCGGCGCTTACCTGGTCTGTCAGCCATAGCCGGTCGTAAGCCTCCTTGACGTGCGGCGCGCTGACCAGGATCTCTCCCGTTGTCCCGGCCTCCGTCACCGGCGTGGCGCCCGGCGCCGTGCCGTCCGGTGCCAGGGGGATGACAGCTATGCGGGCGCCGTGGACGGGCCAGCCTACGCAGACACCGTTGCCGGCCCCGGGCATCGTTCCGGATTCGGCGTCGGCCGCGGCGGCCTGGATTTGTTCGAGGCTGATATCGGTGACAGGCAGGGCCTCGGTCATTCCGTAGGGGGTATGCAGCGAGGCGGCAGGCAACAGTTGCTGCACTTCGGCAAGGAGCGGTTCCGGGACGGGTGCTCCGGCAGAGAGCAGCAGCTTGATGCGTCCGAGTGCTTCAGTGCCCTCAGCGCTGAGGGCGCTGCGGGTGGCAACGACATTGCGCAGGGCGGCAGGTGAGGCGAAGACCACCGTGGCGTCGATCGCTGCAGCGGCGTCCGCGAGGGCGCGCGCCGTCAGGGTGCGGGGTGCCGTGACATCCATGGCCGGCGTCACGGACACGGTTCCCAGTGCCGGCCCCAGCAAGGCGAAGGGAGCGAATCCCGCCACCAGCCGGTGGCCCGGTTGGATTCCGAAGGTTTCGGCCACGGTGTCCCGCATCGCGGCAAGCTGCCGGTGTGTGTACAGCACGCCTTTGGCAGGACCGGTGGAACCGGAGGTAAACAGCACGGCGGCTGCGGAGTCCGGGTCCGGGTCCGGGCTGAAGGCATTCGCGTCCCTGGACCATACGCCCTGCCCGCCGTCACCCAGCCCCGCGCCGGCCCTGGCCAGGGCGGCGAGGGACGTTTCCACGCCGAGCAGTTGGCGGCGGGCCGCCGGCAGGTCGCGTACGCTGATGAGCCTCGCTGCCCATCCCAGGGCACGGGCAGCCGCCAGGGCCTTGTCGATCCCGATCAGGAAGTCGGGGGTGGCCCCCTTGACTGCCCGGCTCAGCCCCTTGGTGCCAAGGCCGGCATCGGCTACAACCACCACCGCTCCCAGCCGGAGGCAGGCATACAGGGCTACGGTCAGGTCCACCCCTGGGGGAACCATCAGGCTCACCCGGCTGCCGGGCCCGACCCCTGCCTCCCGCAGGCCCGCGGCGAGATGGTCGACGTCCTGTGCCAGCTGCTTCCACGTCAGCGAGCGCGCTGCGCTGCCGTCCGGTGCCATTTCGACGACGGCCGTCCCGCCCGCGGAGGGTCCCTCAGCCAGGTCCCCAAGGGGCGCCCAGAGGGGCTTGAAGCCGGCAGTTTCCCCCGACGTCCGGGCCCCGGGGGCATGGCCCCGGCCGTCCGTGATGCGCGTGGCAAGCCAGTGGAAAACCGCGGGCGCGATGTTCCGGTCTTCCGCCACCAAGTGTCCCGCGCCCTCGTAACGGTGGACGTCCGCGTGGGGGAGGCGGGTGATGAGGTCCTTCAGGTAGCGGTCGGAAAAGATCGGGTCCCGCGGGCCCCAAAGCATCAGGGCAGGGACATCCAGTCCGCGCAAACCTTCGGCGACACCGTCAAGGGCTGCAAAGCTTGGATGCGAAGCGTCAGTGGGGATATCCGCGACAAAGTTGCCCACCCCGGCCCGGCGGGAAGCTCCGCGGTAGGGCGCCATATACGCGTTCCGGACGTCTGGGGGCAGCGGTGGGTGTGCCAGCGAATGCGTCACCCGGAGGAAAGCGTCAGAGGTGGTGGTTCCCCACTGGTGCACGGCGGGATGCAGGGCAAGGCGCAGCGCCGGCGGAATGGGGGAGTGCGCCGGCTGGTGGACGGCGGTGTTGGTCAGCACCACGCCGGCCAGTTGGTGTTGATGGGCCAGCGCCCAGCCCAGGCTGACTACCCCGCCCCAATCGTGGCCCACCGAGACGACCGGCCCGTCCAGGGCCAGTGCGTCGGTGAGGTCGCCCAGGTCGTTGATCCTGTCGGCCAGCCGCCGGAAGGTCCCGGTGCGCTCCGAGAGGCCCATGTCCAGCTGGTCCACGGCCACCACCCGCCACGGGTGCGTGGGATCGGATCCGGCGGCCAGCAGGCTCCGCCACAGGTAGGACCAGGTGGGGTTGCCGTGGACGCACAGCAGTGTTCCGGCGGGCACCATGCCGCGGCGGGTGAGTTCGGGCCCGTTGTCCAACAGATGCCAGCGGCGCAGCGTGCCCGGTGCATCCGTGCCCGAAGTGGAAGTGACATCGACTTCGCGCGACCATCGGGCGTCGACACCCGGCCAGTCCGCGATCACCAAACGATTTCCAGCATGGCGGTGTTCAGGCCGGAGCCCACACCCATGCACAGGACGCGGTCCCCTGTTCCCAGGGACTGCGCCTCGGCGGCGAGCGTCATGGGAAGCGATGCCGGCCCCACGTTGCCCCAGTGCGGGAACGTGATGGGCACCTTGTCCGGGTCCAGGTCGATCGCATCGATGATGGCCTGCGTGTAGGCGTTGCTTACCTGGTGGGTGACGTAGCGGTCCATCGCCGCCCAGTCCCACTCGGGCTGGGCCTCGTGCCAGGCGTCGACGACCAGCCGGAGGCCGCCGTCGAGCAGTCCTCTCGTGTCAGTGTTCATTCCGTCGATGCCGCCTACGCACAATTCGTGGTGCTCGGTGCCGGCACGCATCACCCCGCCCATCACCCGGTGCGCGCCGGGGTGCTCATCAGCGGGTCCCAGGACGGCAGCCGCAGCCCCGGAGCCAAGGGTCAGCGTGGCGAACTCCCGGTTGAAGTCGTCCCGTGTTGTTTCGGGCCGCTGCAGCCGGGCCAGGGTGGCCTCCTGGGTCAGTTGGGCGTCCTCGCCGTTGACGATCACGGCATACCTGATCTGCCCGGAGTCGATCATGTTGGCTGCCAGGGTCAGGGCGTTCACGAACCCCAGGCAGGCGTTGGCAAGGTCGAAGTTCATGGCCGACGACGGCAGGCTGAGGCCGTGGTGGATCTTCACGGCCACGGACGGCTCGAGGTTGCGCCGGGTGACCGAGGTGTTGATCAGCAGGCCGACGTCCGAGGCCTCGATGCCCGCCTCGGCCAGGGCCTTGGCGCCCGCTTCCACGGCAGCGTCGTCGAACGATGTTCCGGGAGCCCACCAGCGGCGGTGCGTGATGCCCGCAACGCGCTCAAGCAGCCGCGGCGGAAACTTCAGCCGCTGCAGGGTTGACGCCAGCCGGCGGTCGAAGTCCGTGGAACTTACAATCCTTGGAGCCTCGACGCTGCTCACCGAGAGCAGCGCGGTGTTGCTGTGGCGGAAGGTTGCATTACCTGCCAATTCAAGCCCCTCTTCGTTTCCGTCCCGCATTCATGCGGTGACCGTACCCACAAAAACGCAGGCTCAAGAGCTTAACTATGCCTTTGTAGGGCTGGAACATGCATATCCATGCGTGGCACCGGCCTCGATTCCCGGGTGCTGCTGCCGGGAAATGTCACCCCTGAGCAGTAGATTGTAGTGAGCCGGATCCAGCAATGTGCCCCACACGCTCCAGGAGACCAGAAAAGCCTTGCACCTCAAAAGCCTCACCGTCCGGGGGTTCAAGTCCTTTGCGTCAGCCACCACCTTTGACTTCGAACCCGGCGTCACCGCCGTCGTGGGTCCCAACGGATCCGGCAAGTCCAACGTGGTGGACGCCCTGGCCTGGGTCATGGGGGAACAAGGGGCAAAGACCCTCCGCGGCGGCAAGATGGAAGATGTCATTTTCGCCGGGACGTCAGGGCGCCCGCCGCTGGGGCGAGCCCACGTTTCCTTGACCATCGACAACACCGATGGCGCCCTCCCCATCGAGTACAGCGAAGTGACCATTTCCCGGACACTGTTCCGGACCGGCGGCTCCGAGTACGCCATCAACGGTGCCGGCTGCCGGCTGCTTGATATCCAGGAACTGCTCTCCGACTCCGGGCTGGGCCGGGAAATGCACGTCATCGTGGGCCAGGGCCAGCTGGACCGCGTGCTGCACGCCACCCCTGAGGACCGGCGCGGCTTCATCGAGGAAGCAGCCGGGATCCTCAAGCACCGCCGCCGCAAGGAAAGGACGGTCCGGAAGCTGGAGGCCATGCAGGCCAACCTCCAGCGCCTCACCGACCTCACCGGGGAGATCCGCCGCCAGCTCACGCCCCTGGGCAAGCAGGCGGAGGTGGCGCGCCGCGCCCAGCGTGTCCAGTTCGACGTCCGGGACGCCCGGGCCCGCCTGCTTGCCGATGACCTCGTCCAGCTGCAGCAGGCGCTGGAGCAGGACGTGGCGGACGAAGCGGCGCTCAAGGCCCGGCGGACCGCCGTCGAGCGGGAACTTGAAGCCGGGCGCAGGCAGCAGGCATCGCTGGAGCAACTGGCGGCCGAGGCCACCCCCCGGCTAAATGCGGCCAGGGACACCTGGTACCGGCTCTCAACTGCGCGGGAGCGGCTCCGGTCGCTGGGCTCGCTGGCCACCGAACGCAGCCGGCTGCTGGGTTCCGACGACGCTGCGCCGTCCTCCGGCAGGGACCCCGAGCAGCTCGAGCGCCAGGCAGCCAGGGTACGGCAGGAACTGGCCGAGGTTGAACAGGACATCCAGGCGAGGCGCAGCACCCTGGACGTGGCCAGCGCCGCTAAGGCGGAAGCGGAGCAGGCTGCATCGGCCGAGGACCAGCGGCTCACGGCGCAGCTCCGCGCGGCAGCCGACCGGCGCGAGGGCCTGGCGCGGCTGGCCGGACAAGTAGCGGCTGCCAGGTCCCGGGTGGAGTCCGCGCAGGCGGAACTGGGACGGCTGCGGGAATCCCTTGCCGCCGGCACGGAACGCCGCGCCCGTGCCCAGGCCGAGTTCACCGCACTGGAGAACCAAGTGGCCGGCGTGGAGGAGGGGGAAGAATCCCTTGACGCGGATTATGAGGCTGCCAGCGAAGTCCTTGACGCGGTTCTCCAGGAGATTGCGGAGCTCAAAGCCGCCGTCAATGAGGGGGTCCGCAAACGGGATGCCCTGGCCGCACGCCTTGACGCACTGAAGCTCGGCCTTGACCGCAAGGATGGCGCCAGGCACGTACTGGAGTCGGGGCTCCCGGGCGTGCAGGGAAGCCTCGCTGCCGGGATCAGCGTCCAGGCCGGTTACGAGGCAGCGATCGCCACTGCCCTGGGGGAAGCGTCCGAGGCAGTGCTGGTCCAGGACGAGGCCACAGCGGGCGCGGTGCTGCGGCGGCTTAAGGATGACGACGCCGGGCGGGCGTCCCTGCTCCTCGCCTCGGCCACGGCGGTTCACCAGGGGGACAGCCAGGAGGGGCTGCCCGACGGCGCACAATGGGCCGCCGACCTCGTCGACGGACCTGCGGGGCACCTCTCCCTGGTCCGGCACCTGCTGTCCGGAACCGCCGTCGTCACAGGCATCGATGCGGCGACCGCGCTGGTGGCCTCGCTGCCCGCGCTCACGGCCGTCACCCGTGAGGGGGACGTGTTCACCGCCGTCTCCGCTGCCGGGGGCACTGCCAAGGCGCCCTCGCTCATTGAGGTGCAGGCGGCAGTGGACGACGCCGACAGGGGACTTTCGGCCGTCACGGCCGACCTGGAGCGGAACAGGTTCGCCCTAGCCGCCGCGGAGGCCCGGCGCGCCGGCGCGCAGGAGGAAGCGGACGCCGCCCTGGACAAGCTGCACGAATCCGATGCCCGCCTCGCCGCCGTGGCCGAACGCCTGGGCCACCTGAACTCGGTCCTGCGCAGCGCCGTTGGCGAGAGCGAACGGCTGGCAGCGTCCCTGGCCAGGGCCGAAGGCAACGTTGCTGCGGAGGAGGAAGCGCTCGCCGCCGTCACCGCCCGACTTGCGGCGGCACAGGAAGCACCCGTCGAAGTGGAGCCCTCCACGGAGCAGCGGGACGCCCTGGCCCGCGCCGCATCTGCCGCCCGTGCAGCCGAGGTGGAGGCGCGGTTGTCCCTGCGCAGTGCCGAAGAGCAGCTGACGGCCACGCGCAACAGGGTGGCCTCCCTGGAACGCGCCGCCGCCACCGAACGCCGCGCCCGCGAGGAGGCGGCGCAGCGCGCCCGGCGGCGGCGCCTCCAGGCCAGGCGGGCAGCCGCCGTGTCCGCGGGGGTTGAAATAGGGCTGGGCTACGTGGATGTCTCCGTGGACGTTGCCCGGCACGAACGCGACCTGGCCGAAGAGAACCGCGAGCTGCGGGAACGGGGGCTGCGGGACGTCCGGGAAGCGAACGATGCCCTGGCCCGTAAACTGGCCCAACTCACCGACAACGTGCACCGGGACGAGCTGGCCCGGGCCCAGCAGCGGGCCAGGATTGAGGCGGTGGAAACCCGGTCCGTGGACGAACTGGGCATCACCCCGGAAGCGCTGGTCACCGAGTTCGGGCCGCATGTTCCGGTTCCCGTTCCGGCGGAGGAATCCGGCGACAAGTGGGCGGCCCTGCGGGCCCCTGTTGATGGGGACGGGGAAGAGATCCGGGACGGTAAGCCCTACGTCAGGCAGGAGCAGGAAAAGCGGCTGCGGAAGGCCGAGCGCGACCTCGCCAGCCTGGGCAAGGTAAACCCCCTGGCACTGGAGGAGTTCGCGGCCCTGGAGGAGCGCCACCAGTTCCTCAGCACCCAGCTCGAGGACCTGAAGGCCAGCCGCCGGGACCTGCTGGACATTATCAAGGAAGTGGACGACCGGGTCCAGCGCGTCTTCGCCGAAGCATTCGAGGACACCCGGGCCCAGTTCACCAGGGTTTTCGAGCGGCTCTTTCCCGGCGGCGAGGGCCGCCTGGTCCTCACCGATCCAGCGGACATGCTCACCACAGGCATCGAAGTGGAGGCCCGTCCCGCAGGCAAGAAGATCAAGCGGCTGTCCCTGCTCTCGGGCGGTGAGCGGTCCCTGACGGCGGTGGCGCTGCTGGTAGCCATCTTCAAGGCGCGGCCTTCGCCGTTCTACGTCATGGATGAGGTGGAAGCTGCCCTGGATGACACCAACCTGGGCCGGCTCATCACCATCTTTGAGGAACTGCGGGAGTCCAGCCAGCTCATCGTCATCACGCACCAGAAGCGCACCATGGAGGTGGCGGACGCGCTGTACGGCGTGACCATGAGGGGCGACGGCGTCTCGACAGTCATCAGCCAGCGCCTCGTTTCGGAGGTATGACGGCAGCGCGCAGGCAGCGCGGAAGTGCAGCGCAGGCGGACGCGCAAACGGGCAGGTCAGGGCCGTTGCGGGGGCCCGAACCCGCCGGGACGTTTGTGAGAAGCTAGGGGAGTGAATGACATCCTTCCCATTGTCCTGTCCATTCTTGTTGCGCTGGTGGTCATCGGCGGCCTGATTCCGGTGCTGCTCAAGACGCGGAGGAACATCACCCGCTACCCAGGCACCCGGGATGCCAACGATCCGGAGATCGGCTCCGGAGGCAGTACTGCCGTGGCGGACCGCGACGGAACCATCGAGCGCAAGGCGCCCGCGGGCGTGGACCTCGAAGGGCTGGACACCACAACGGTTCCGGACAATGCCGCAGGGCTGGAAACCATTCCCGTGGAAACCCCGCTGCCTGTCGCTGGGCGCCTCACCCGCCTCCGTGAGCGGCTGGTCCGCTCCAACAACATCATGGGCAAGGGCCTCCTGGCGCTGCTGTCCAGCGACCGGATCGACGAGAGCGTCTGGGACGAGGTGGAGGAAACCCTCCTGCTCGCAGACCTGGGAACCGAACCCACCATGCAGCTGGTGGATGCCCTGCGGGAGCGGGTCACGGTGCTGGGCACCCGGACCCCCGAACACGTCAAGACCATGCTCCGCGAAGAGCTCATCAAGCTTGTGGATCCCGCGATGGACCGGAGCCTCAACGTCCAGCGGCATGCCGACAGGCCCGCCGTGATGATGGTGGTGGGCGTGAACGGCGTGGGCAAGACCACCACCGTCGGCAAGCTGGCCCGCGTGCTGGTGGCCGAGGACAAGGACGTCCTGCTCGGGGCTGCTGACACTTTCCGCGCCGCCGCTGCGGAGCAGTTGGCCACGTGGGGGCAGCGCGTTGGCGTCCCCACCGTGAAGTCGGACATCGACGGCGCTGACCCCGCCTCGGTCGCCTACGAGGCCGTGAAGGCAGGCATTGAGCAGGAAGTGGACGTGGTCATGATCGACACCGCCGGGCGCCTGCAGAACAAGGTGGGCCTGATGGACGAGCTGGGCAAGGTCAAGCGGGTTGTGGAAAAGCTGGCCGAAGTGGACGAGGTCCTGCTGGTGCTGGACGCCACCACGGGCCAGAACGGCCTGAACCAGGCACGGGTATTTTCGGAGGTGGTCAACATCACCGGCATCGTCCTGACCAAGCTGGACGGTACCGCCAAGGGCGGCATCGTCGTCGCCATCCAGAAAACGCTCGGTGTTCCCGTCAAGCTCATCGGCCTGGGCGAAGGCGCCGACGACCTGGCCCCCTTTGACGCCGAAGGCTTTGTTGACGCCTTGCTGAACTGACCTGGCGACCTAGGAGGCGGCTGTCCGAAGCGTTTCGCGGGTGGGCAGCCACCCAACGGCGGCCAGGAGCATGATGCCGCCGGTCACGCCGAAAGCCCAGCCGAAGCCCAGCCGGTCTGCGAGCAGGCCTGCCACGAGGGGCCCAACGATCGCCCCGACGTCGGAGGTCATCTGGTACACGGCCAGCACCTTGCCGCCGGAGCGTGCGTTGCCAATGACATCGGCGACGGCGGCCTGCTGGGCGGGGCCAAAAAGGCCGGAGCCGACGCCCGCGAGTGTCGATGCCACAAGGAACCAGGGCAGGTCTGAGGTGATGCCGATCGCCGCGGTGGACAGGGCTGCGACCACCAGGCCCGTGATCATCATGGGCTTGCGCCCCACGGAGTCCGCCAGGCGCCCCGAGAACGTCAACGCGGCGGCGTTGCCGGCAGCGAACACGGCCAGTGCAAGGCCGGCCGCCTGCGGGCCTGCTCCGAAGGCGGCCGCCGCGAACAACGGCACGGTTGCCATCCGCACGCCAAAGGTTGCCCAGCCGTTGGCGAAGCTGGAGGCGAGGGCCGACCGGTAGGTGCCGGCACCCAGCGCTTCCCCAAAACGCATGTCCGGTGCCCGGTTCTGTGCTTCGCCCCCTTCCCGGCGTTGGTGGCTGAGCTGGGTCTGGACCACGAATGCTGCCACCAGCAGGGCGGCAGCGTAGGCAAGGAACGGGACCCGCAGGCCCAGCCCGGCCAGCAGCCCGCCCACAATCGGCCCGCAAACGTTCCCGATCAGGAAGGCCGAGGCATAGGCTCCCGAGACCCTGCCCCGGCTCGTGGGCGGCGCCAGCCGGACCACCAGGGCCATCGACGCCACCGTGAACATCACCGAGCCGGCCCCGCCCAGGCCGCGGAAGAGCAGCAGCTGCCAGTAGTTCTGCGCAAAGGCGCAGGCCGCCGTGGACAGCGCCACGATCAACAGCCCGGCGACGTAGATGGGGCGTTCCCCGCGCTTGCCGATCAGCGCGCCGCCGGCCGGGGCGAAAGCCAGCCGCATGAATGCAAAGATCGCCACGATGACGGCGGCCTCAGTGTTCCCCACCCCAAAGGTTGTTGCGAACTGGGGCAATACCGGCGCAACAAGTCCGAATCCAAGGGCGATAAGGAACGCCGCGGCCAGCATCACCTTGATGTCGCGTGGAAGCTTTTCCCGCTGCGGCCTCAGCCGGGCCAAAAACCTCGAAGTGGCGCCGGTTACGCGGGGTGGTGCCGTCATGGTGCGGAAGTCCTTGCTGGAAAGGGAGCCGGGTGGCTGCGCGGGTGCGGAAACATAACCGTAACAAGGCGGATATGCACCATTTACTTCCTAGAGGTTGTTGTAACAGGCCCGCAATCTAAATCCTCCGCGGGCGAAACACGCCGCCCACAAACTCTTTACAGGACGCAAAAGGCGTTGGCAGGCGGAGTACTCCGCAAGATTCGATGAGAGAGGACGTGCACCATGGAACTTACCGCAGGTCACGTTTGGGTCATGGTGGCGGCAGCCCTCGTGCTGTTCATGACACCCGGTCTGGCATTTTTCTACGGCGGCATGACCCGCGCCAAGGCAGCACTGAACATGATGATGATGAGCTTCATTTCCATCGGCATGGTGGGCGTTGTCTGGGTGCTGTGGGGCGCCTCCATGAGCTCCGGTGAAGGATTCCTGGAGATCGTGGGCAACCCGTTCGCCACGTTCGGCCTGGAGGGCATCAACACCCCCGACGGTTTGATCAAGGTGGGCTACGCGGCCACCTTCGCCATCATCACCGTGGCACTGATCAGCGGCGCCATCGCCGACCGCGCCAAGTTCGGCGCCTGGTCCGTCTTTGTTCCCGTGTGGGTCACGCTGGTGTACTGCCCGCTGGCCTACATGGTGTGGGGCGGCGGTCTATTCGGCCCCGAAGGCGCCATCGGCAAGGCACTCGGCCCCGCCATCGACTTCGCCGGCGGCACCGTGGTCCACATCAACGCAGGTGTGGCCGCACTGATCCTCGTCCTGATCATCGGCAACCGCAAGGGCTTCGGCAAGGACCCCAACCACCGCCCGCACAATATCCCGTTCGTCATGCTCGGGGCCGCGATCCTCTGGTTCGGCTGGTTCGGCTTCAACGGCGGTGCAGCCACCACTGCAGAACAGGGCGGCCTGATCTGGATCAACACCCTCGCAGCCCCGGCGGCTGCCATGCTCGGCTGGCTCGTCACTGAGCGCGTCCGCGACGGACACCCCACCTCGCTCGGCGCCGCATCCGGCGTAGTGGCAGGCCTCGTTGCCATCACCCCGGCCTGCGCCAACGTCAGCCCCGTCGGCGCCCTGGGCCTGGGCGTCGTGGCCGGTGTGGCCTCCGCCCTCGCAGTCGGCCTGAAGTTCCGCTGGGGCTTCGATGACTCGCTGGACGTCGTCGGCGTCCACCTCGTCTCCGGCATCATCGGCACCGTGGCCCTGGGCTTCATCGCACTGCCCACCGACGGTGTGGGCGGCGGCCTCTTCTACGGTGGCGGCTTCACCCAGCTCTGGGCACAGCTCGCAGCGGCCGGCACCGCCATCGCCTACTCCGCGGTCCTTACGTCCATCATTGCGCTGGCCATCCACAAGACCATGGGCTTCCGCGTCTCGCAGGAACAGGAAACGGTGGGTGTGGACCTCAGCCTGCACGCCGAGACTGCCTACGAGTTCGGCCTCAGCGGCCACGGGGGCAGCTTCCAGCCGCTGCATGACATGATCACCGGCAAGGGCCAGGGCGAATCGGGCCAGGCGGCATCCGGGGCGCAGAAAGCACAGGCAACAACAGGTAAGGAAAGCGTGGGGGCATGAAACTGATCACTGCAATCGTCAGGCCGGAGAAACTCGAAGCCGTCCGGGAAGGCCTGGAAGCCTACGGCGTCCAGGGCCTGACCGTCAGCGCAGCCAGCGGATACGGCCGGCAGCGCGGCTACACCGAGGTCTACCGCGGAGCGGAATACAACGTGGACCTCCTGCCCAAGATCCGGGTGGAAGTCCTGGCCACGGACGAGCAGGCTGACGACATCCTGGACGTGATCATCGCCAGTTCCAATACCGGCAGGGCCGGGGACGGCAAGGTCTGGACCATGGACGTCCATGAAGCAGTGCGCGTCCGGACCGGGGAGCGCGGCGTGGCCGCCATCTAAGGCATCCGGACGGGCCCGAACCACAAAAGCAGGGCGGGCGGGAATCGAAAGGTTCCCGCCCGCCCTGCTTTTTCCTCTGGAAAATGCTCCGCGCCATCCCAAAGGCGCCCGCTAGTCCCCGCTGTCTGCGCCGGATGTCTCCTGGGTGGGTGCTCGGTTGGTGGGCCAGGACGCGGGGCCTGCCGAGCCGGCGTCGTAATCTTCAAGCGGGACGTCCCCGCGCTCCCACGCCTTGAGCACCGGCTCAACAATCCGCCAGCAGTCCTCCGCAGTGTCGCCCCGTACGGACAGCAACGGGTCCCCGGCCAACACGCCTTCCAGCACTTCGCCGTAGGGCAGGAGGTCTGAGGCGCTCAGTTCTGCCTCCAGGGTGACCCGGCCCAGGCTGAAGATGTTACCGGGACCATTGACATCGACGTCGAACGCCAGCGTGTCCGGACCGAAACCGATCCGCAGCTGGTTGGGGGAGTCCACCCCGGTAAAGCCCTTGGGGAGGTGGGGCACCGGAAGGAACGTGACCACCGCTTCTTTGCGCTTGTCGCCCAAGGCCTTGCCCGAGCGCAGGATGAAGGGGACACCCTGCCAGCGCCAGGTGTCGATGTCCACCTGGATCTCGGCCAGGGTCTCGGTTCCCCTGCCCGGATCCACGCCCTCCTCCCTGGCATAGTCGGGCACGTCCTTGCCGGCCACGGTGCCCGCCGTGTAGCGGGCCCTGTGTGTTGACCCGGTGAACGGGGCACTGACGCTGCTGGCACGAAGGACGGCGGATGCAGCATCGCGGAGGTCCCGCTCGCCGATGGTGGCGGGAGGTTCGATGGCCATGATCGCCATGACCTCCAGGAGGTGGCTCTGGATCATGTCACGCAGCGCGCCGGCGCCGTCGTAGTAGCGGGCGCGGCCTTCCAAGGCCAAGTCCTCGTCGAAGAAGATCTCCACCTTCTCCACATGCTGCCGGTTCCATACCGGCTCCAGGAAGTTGTTGGCGAACCGCAGGCCCAGGATGTTCAGGACGGTGGCCTTGCCCAGGAAATGGTCCACCCGGTGGATGTGGTCTTCCGGGACCAGCCGCCCCAGGGTCAGGTTGAGGGAGCGCGCCGACTCCTCGCTGGATCCGAACGGCTTCTCCATCACCAGCCGGGTGCCTTCCGGGACCTCGGCCGGCTGGAGCGTCTCGCATGCAAGCTGGCTGATCCGGGGCGGCAGTGCAAAATAGACGGCCACCGGGCCTTCCAGTCCCGCGAGCAGGGCTGCGAGGGCGCCCTTGGCCGTGACGTCCACCTGGTGGTACGCCGTCTCCTTTTGCAGCAGTTCGAGGGCGTCTTTCCCCGGTTCATCTGCTGCACCGGCAGCGGCGGCGAACGATGACCGGACGCGCTCCCGCCATTGTTCCGGTGTCCAGGGATCGGAGCCGGCACCCACCAGGTTGAGGCCTTCCGCGCGGCCTGCCGCAACAAGCCGGGCGAGGCCCGGCAGGAGGAGCCGGCCGGTGAGGTCGCCCGAGGCATCGAGGATGAGCAGGGTTTTCACAGTTGTTTGGCTCGTCATTTTGCCAGCATGCCATCTGACGTGCCTGACTTGATACCCTAGATAGTCGAGTCCCGATCATCTCCTGAAAGAAGTTCACGGCGCGTGTTCAATTCACTCTCTGACCGGTTGACAGCAACCTTCAAGAATCTCCGCGGCAAGGGCCGCCTGACGGAGGCCGATGTCGATGCCACCGTCCGCGAGATCCGCCGTGCCCTTTTGGACGCCGACGTCGCCGTTCCGGTGGTCCGTGAATTCACGGGCCGGGTCCGCGAACGTGCGCTGGGCGCCGAGGTCTCGGCCGCACTGAACCCCGGCCAGCAGATCGTCAAGATCGTCAACGAGGAACTCGTGGAGATCCTCGGCGGCGAAACGCGACGGATCCGGCTGGCAAAGAACGGCCCCACCGTCATCATGCTCGCAGGCCTCCAGGGCGCGGGCAAGACCACCCTGGCCGGCAAGCTGTCCAAGTGGCTCAAGGCCCAGGGCCACAGCCCCATCCTGGTGGCCTGTGACCTGCAGCGCCCCAACGCAGTCACCCAGCTCCAGGTGGTGGGCCAGCGCGCCAACGTGCCCGTCTTTGCCCCGCATCCGGGAGCCACCTCCACCGAGCTGGACCAGCCCGCCGGTGACCCGGTCGCCGTCGCACGTGCCGGCGTCGAGGAAGCGCGCCAGAAGCTGCACGATGTGGTCATCGTTGACACCGCCGGCCGCCTGGGCGTGGACGCCGGCATGATGGAGCAGGCCCGCCAGATCCGCCGCGCCATCGTTCCGAACGAAGTCCTGTTCGTCATCGACTCGATGATCGGCCAGGACGCGGTCAACACTGCCATGGCATTCGATGAAGGCGTCAACTTCACCGGCATCGTGTTGTCCAAGCTCGACGGCGACGCCCGCGGTGGTGCCGCGCTTTCGGTCGCGTCGGTCACCGGCAAGCCCGTCATGTTCGCCTCCACCGGCGAAGGCCTGGACGACTTCGAGCTCTTCCACCCGGACCGGATGGCCTCGCGCATCCTTGACCTGGGCGACGTCCTCACGCTCATCGAACAGGCCGAGAAGGCCTGGGACAAGGACGAAGCTGCCCGGATGGCGAAGAAGTTCGCCGACCAGGAAGACTTCACCCTCGAAGACTTCCTGGCCCAGATGCAGCAGATCCGCAACATGGGCTCCATGAAGAAGATGCTCATGATGATGCCGGGCGCGCAGAACATCCGGCAGCAG
The DNA here is from genome assembly GCF_014639275.1 of Arthrobacter liuii. Taxonomy (GTDB): domain Bacteria; phylum Actinomycetota; class Actinomycetes; order Actinomycetales; family Micrococcaceae; genus Arthrobacter; species Arthrobacter liuii. The sequence continues at coordinate 263,484 of NZ_BMFW01000005.1, forward strand.
CTGGAACAGTTCGACGAACGCGAGATCGACCGCGTTGAGGCGATCGTCCGGTCCATGACCCCGCACGAGCGCCTCGCGCCGAAGATCATCAACGGCTCACGGCGTGCCCGCATCGCACGCGGTTCCGGCGTCCACGTCTCCGAGGTCAACGGCCTGCTGGAGCGTTTCGCCCAGGCCCAGAAGATGATGAAGAAGATGGCCCAGGGCGGCATGCCTGGCATGCCGGGGATGCCCGGCATGCCCGGTGCCGGCGGCGCCCGGAAGAACGCCAAGAACGCGCCCAAGAAGAAGGCAAAGTCCGGCAACCCGGCCAAGGCGGCACAGGAGCGCAAGGAGGCGGAAGCCCGCCGTGCCAACGCTGCGAAGGCACTGCCCACCGGCGCTGCCTTCGGCCAGCAGGGCGGCGACTTCGATCCGTCCCAGCTGAACCTTCCCAAGGGCTTCGACAAGTTCCTGGGCAAGTAGCAAACCCAACTGAGTAGCGCCAAGTGTCGGATTGACGGTTCAAAACGACACTTGGCGCTACTTACTTGGGATGTCGGTGCCGTGGAATAGGGTTGGGACATGTTCAAGCAGAGGGTAGTGTTCGTGCACGGCGCCGGAGCATTTGGCGCCGCCGCATGGCCCCGCCAGCACGGCATGGCACTGTCCTTTGACGCCCTGTTCCTCCGCCGGCACGGGTACGATGCCGTCGCGGAGCCGCTGGAGTCCTCCTTCGCGGAAGACACCGCAATCATCCTGCGGTCCCTGGCCGACGACGGCCGCGGCGCCGCCGGAGGGCACGTGGTGGCCCATGCCCAGGGGGCAATCGCTGCCATGATGGCCGCCGTCGAACGCCCGGACCTGGTCTTTTCGCTGACGCTGGTGGAGCCGGCCTGTCTCTCCCTTACAGCGGAACTTCCGGCCACGGCTGCGCACATCAGCCTGATGCAGCCCCTCTTCGACGTGCGCCAGCAGCTCAGCGACGAAGACTTCCAGCGCGAATTCGTCCGGCGGATCTACGCCACGGACCTCCAGCAGCCCGCCACCACCGAGGAAAAAAGGTCCGCCCGCAGGCTGCGGCTCCAAGCTCCATCGTGGGACGCGCCGCTCCACATTGTTCCCGGCGTCCCCACACTTGTCCTGACCGGCGGGTGGGAACCACTCTACGAGGAGATTGCCGGGTACCTTCGGGAGACCGGCGCCCTGCACCGCGTTGCCGCGGGAGGGCACCGGCCCCACGACTCCCCGGACGGGGACCGGGCCATCCGGCAGTTCATCAGCGAGGCCAGCCGGAGCCAGCCCGCCCGGGCGTCCTAGCCTTCCGCGGGAATCCGCAGCTCAGGCAGGTAGACCTTGCCGCCGGCCGCCAGGAACTCCGCGCTCTTTTCCCGCATCCCCGATGCCGCGCCAGCCAGCGCTGCCTGCGCCTCCGCGGACCCAAATTCATCACGGATGTCCTGGCTGATCCGCATGGAGCAAAACTTGGGCCCGCACATCGAACAGAAATGCGCCGTCTTGGCCGGCTCGGCCGGGAGGGTCTCGTCGTGGAACGCCTCTGCCGTCACAGGGTCCAGCGACAGCGCGAACTGGTCCCGCCAACGGAATTCGAACCGCGCCTTGGACAGCGCGTCATCCCGTTCGTGCGCCCCGGGGTGCCTTTTGGCCAGGTCCGCCGCATGCGCAGCGATCTTGTAGGTGATCACACCGCTCTTCACGTCGTCCTTGTTGGGCAGGCCCAGGTGTTCCTTCGGGGTGACGTAGCAGAGCATGGCAGTGCCGTACCGGGCAATCTCGGTGGCGCCGATTGCTGACGTGATGTGGTCATAACCGGGGGCGATATCCGTCACCAGCGGTCCAAGGGTGTAGAAAGGCGCACCCTTGCACAGCTCCTGCTGCCGCTCAACGTTTTCCCTGACCAGGTGGAAGGGAACGTGGCCGGGCCCCTCCACCATCACCTGCACGTCATACTGCCAGGCGCGCTGCGTGAGCTCGGCAAGCGTGTCCAGCTCCGCGAACTGGGCGGCATCGTTGGCATCGGCCGTGGAACCGGGGCGCAAACCGTCACCCAGGGAGAACGCGACGTCGTACTTGGCGAAGATTTCACACAGCTCATCGAAGTGCGTGTACAGGAAGTTCTCCTGGTGGTGGGCCAGGCACCAACCGGCCATGATGGAGCCGCCGCGCGACACAATGCCCGTCACCCGGTTGGCGGTGAGCGGGACATACCGCAGCAACACCCCGGCGTGGATGGTCATGTAGTCCACGCCCTGCTCACACTGCTCAATGACCGTGTCCCGGAAGATTTCCCATGTCAGCGCGTTGGCCTCGCCGTTGACTTTTTCCAGCGCCTGGTAGATCGGAACGGTGCCGATCGGGACGGGGGAGTTGCGGATGATCCATTCGCGGGTGGTGTGGATATCGTCGCCGGTGGAGAGGTCCATGACAGTGTCTGCGCCCCACTGGGTGGCCCACTGCAACTTGTCCACCTCCTCCTCGATGGAACTCGTCACGGCAGAGTTGCCGATATTGGCGTTGATCTTCACCAGGAAGGCCTTGCCGATGATCATCGGCTCGGATTCCGGATGGTTGATGTTGCTGGGAACGATCGCGCGGCCGGCAGCCAGTTCGCTCCTGACCAGTTCCACGTCGCAGTTTTCGCGCAGCGCCACGAACCGCATCTCCTGCGTGATGGTTCCCTGCCGGGCATAGTGCATCTGGGTCACCGTCCTGCCGTCGACGGCGCGGCGGGGCACCGGCTGCGCACCTTTCCACTCCGCCGAGGCGGCGCCACGGCGCACCGCCGACCGCCCGTCGTCGAGCAGGTTGCGCTCCCTGCCGCTGTAGGCCTCGGTGTCCCCGCGTGCCGCGATCCACTGCGAGCGGAGCGGCTGCAGGCCCCGGACCGGGTCACTGCCGGGCCCTGCGGTCCGGTAGGTCCGGAAGGGTGCATTCGGCTGGCCGTTGGGGGAGGTCTCCAGGGCGATTTCCGTTACCGGTACCCTGATCCCGTTTCCGGCATCTTCGACGAATGCCAGTGAATGCGACTTCAGGGACTGGGTGCCCTGTTGTGCGGCTTCGTCTTCCGCGGGTGCGGACGGCATGTCGGCAGGGTCCAACTGGGTGTTTTGCGTACTCAAGGGAATACTCACTTCCTTCGCCGGCATTACCCGGACAGGTTCAACGGTCGCAGGCTGCCTCAGCCCGATCTCAGCCCCTGCAGGGGCACCCGTGTGGTCAGGAACGAAGCTACCACAGCTACCCGGAAGAACCCCGTCACATTCTGTGGTGCTAGCCTGTCCGGGCATTGGAAGGAGCCAGGGTGGCAGAAGTAATCGAGTTCAGCGGTCCCGTTTTGACCGGACCGCAGACGGTGGAGCGCGGAGCCTGGTCGGTAGACGGCCGGCTGACGTTCAGCAGGCCTGCAACGCCTCCAGGCCGCGTCCTGGCCGGCTGGGTCCTGCCCGGCTTCGTGGATGCCCACTGCCACATCGGGCTGGGCCCGTCCGGTCCCGTCGATTCCGGCACGGCCCAGGAGCAGGCAGCGGCCGACCTCAACGCCGGAACCCTCCTGGTCCGCGACGCAGGCTCACCGGCCGACACCCGCTGGATGCAGGGCGGCCGGGACTTCCCGGTGCTCATCCGGGCCGGGCGCCATATCGCCCGGACGCGCCGCTACCTTCGGGGCTTCGCTGAGGAGGTGGAGCCGGACGGCCTCGTGGAAGCCGTGCGCAAGCAGGCGCGCGACGGCGACGGCTGGGTCAAGCTGGTGGGGGACTGGATTGACCGAAGCGCCGGCGACCTGGCACCCTCCTTTCCCGCCGCCGTCGTCCGTGACGCTGTCCAGGCCGCCCATGACGAGGGCGCAAGGGTGACGGCGCACTGCTTCGCCGAGGACACCCTGGACCAGATGCTCGATGCCGGAATCGACTGCATCGAGCACGCCACCGGCCTCCTGCCCCGGCACCTGCCCCGGTTCGCCGAACAAGGCGTACCAATCGTGCCTACCCTCATCAACATCGCCACGTTCCCAGAAATAGCGGCACAGGCGGACCCCAAGTTCCCGCGCTACGCCGCCCACATGCGTGCCCTCTGGGAGCGCAGGCTGGAACGGGTGGCGGAGGCCCATGCGGCGGGTGTGCGTATCTTCGCCGGGACCGACGCCGGCAGCGTGATCCGTCACGGCAGGATCGCAGACGAGATCCTCGCCCTGCACGGCGCCGGCCTGCCCGTGGCCGCGGCGCTGGACTCCGCCTGCTGGGCAGCCCGTGCGTGGCTGGGAGCGGACGGGCTGGAGGAGGGTGCCCGCGCCGACGTCGTCGTATGCCGGGAAGACCCGCGGGCCGTACCGGGAACGATCACGTCGCTGGACCATCTAGTGCTGGGCGGCCGCATCATCCGTTGACGGAATGGCTGCCGGGGACTTGGAATAAATTGAAGCTTCAAGTAATTTTAATATGTGACAGGCCGCCAACGGGACGGCCGCCAATGCAAGGAGCCTTCAATGACCGCATCAGCCAGCAGCCAGGATCTTCTTCCTGCCGACCTCGCCATGGGCACCGTGATGCTCAAAGTGGGTGACATGAAGGTCATGACCGACTACTACCAGCGCGCCCTGGGCCTTGAGATGGTGGCTGAGCAGGACGGCGGGCTCTATCTGGGCCGGCTCGGCAGGCCGCTGGTCCACCTTGCGCCGGCCCCCGGGCTGCACCTTCCCGGCAGGGGAGAGGCGGGCCTGTTCCACACGGCATTGCTGTTCGAGGACCAGGCATCCCTTGCTGCCACCGTCGCCACGGCCGCCCAGTACGAGCCCCGGGCCTTCACCGGCAGCGCCGACCACCTGGTAAGCGAAGCCTTCTACTTCACCGATCCCGAAGGCAACGGCATCGAACTGTACTGGGACCGCCCCCGCAGCAACTGGTCCTGGAACGGGACCGACGTGGTCATGGACAGCCTGGCACTGCCGCCGCAGCGCTACTTGGAGCAGTACCTCACCGAGGAGTCCCTCGAAGGCCAGCGGCAAACAGCCGCCGGCGTGGGCCACGTCCACCTCCAGGTGGGCGATGTCCAGACCGCCCGGGACTTCTACGTGGGAACCCTTGGCTTCGAAAAGACGGCGGGCTGGCACGGGCAGGCCTTGTTCGTGTCCGCGGGCCGGTACCACCACCACATGGCGATGAACGTCTGGAACAGCCGCGGCGCCGGTCCGCGCAAGGACACCCTGGGGCTGGGCGAGGTGCTCATCGAAGTTCCTTCCGGGGACGACGTCGGCGCGCTGGCTGACCGCCTGAAGGTGGCCGGAGTGCCCGCTCACCACACCGGCGCGGAGCTTCGCTTCGAGGACCCGTGGCGCAACCGGATCCGGGTAGCCGCCCGCTGATCACCCCCGCTTCCACGGCATGCCGCGCGAAGCGGGTCGCGCGTGCGCCGGCTGGTCCGCAACTACTAGGCTGATTCCGTACGGCCGGGCGGCAGGCAGCACCCGGCGCGCAGTTCCGCCAACGGAAGAAGGGCACCAGCCATGGGCTTCACCGAGATCTTTGCCGCCACCCATGACGCCGCGCTGAAGCGCGCCGGCATCCTTGACCAAGCAAACAGCTCCTCCGCGGAGGGCGCTCCGGTGGGCCAGGCGGTGCGGATCCAGGGAATCAGCGACTTCGAGGTGGAGCAGCTCGGCGATCTTGCCGGAACTGCCGTCCATGCCGGAGGGGCCGATTATGAGCTGACCATGGTGGACGTGGCCAGCGACTCCCTCCTTGCCGTTCCACCGGCCATGGTCCGCGCCCTGGCAGACCTGCTCACCTACGAAACCGAAGGCGAGGGCAACGTCCTCGATGACGTCGCCGAGCAGTGGGCCAGCCAGGAGGACATGCCCTTTGGCGCCGCCCAGGCGCGGACCTATGTGAAGCAGTTGGCGGAAATTGCCGCCGGAATCAACGATTCGGAACGAACCGGACTTTACGTCTGGTCCGCATGAGACGTCCCCGCCCGTTCGTGGCAAGCCGGCACGGCCTGTCAGCAGCCTGCCGTGGCCTTCAGGCCGCCGGCGGCGCCACAACGCCACACGCGGGAGCGCCAAGTCGAAATAACAGCGCTCATCTGGCACAATAAACAGGTACTCGATCTGCGTGGCCCCTCTCTCCGCGTCCGGATCCTGTCCTTCGAACCCGCAAGTATGGCCCGCCCCACGGGTGCAGAACGCCGGGTTCACCCCTTTTTCTGAAACAGGAGTGACCACAAAAGTGGCCGTAAAGATTCGCCTTAAGCGCTTCGGCAAGATGCGCGCCCCGTACTACCGCATCGTCGTTGCGGACTCACGCACCAAGCGTGACGGCCGTGCCATCGAGGAGATCGGCAAGTACCACCCCACCGAAGAGCCCTCGTTCATCGAGGTCAACTCCGAGCGTGCACAGTACTGGCTCTCCGTCGGCGCCCAGCCGTCCGAGCAGGTTGCCGCGATCCTGAAGATCACCGGTGACTGGCAGAAGTTCAAGGGCCTGCCGGGCCAGGAAGGCACCCTCAAGACCAAGGTCGCGAAGGAAGCTTTCGTTGCTCCGGAGAAGGGCTCGGTCATCATCCCGGAAGCCATCACCAAGAAGGCCTCCAAGTCTGACGCTGCCGAGGCCCCGGCCGACGCCGAAGCTGAGACCACCGAGGCTGAGTAGATTGCTGGCAGAAGCGCTGGAGCACCTGGTCCGCGGAATCGTTGATTCCCCGGATGACGTCAAGGTCAGTTCCAAGAACAACCGCCGCGGGGATACCCTCGAGGTGCGCGTGCACCAGGACGACCTCGGACGGGTGATCGGCCGCCAGGGCCGCACCGCACGCGCACTGCGCACCGTGGTGGCAGCGCTGGCCGGCGGCGATCCGGTGAGGGTCGACGTCGTCGACACCGACCGTCGCCGCTGAGCGTTCGGCAATATTCAGTTTTGCTCCGGCCCCTCCACCATCAGGTGGAGGGGCCGGAGTTCTTTCACAGCACAGTGCTTTGAGCACAAACACCACAACCCGGAACAGAGGAAAAGATGCAGCTGCAGGTGGCACGGATTGGCAAGCCGCACGGCATTCGCGGGGAAGTCACCGTCCAGGTGCTGACCGACGCCCCCGAGGACAGGTTCGTTCCCGGCACGGAGTTCGTGGTTGAGCCTGCCGCGTCCGGTCCCCTGACCGTGAGCAGTGCGCGCTGGAACAAGGACATCCTGCTGCTCGGTTTCGAGGAGGTAGCGGACCGGAACCAGGCCGAAACCCTCCGCGGAGCCAAGCTTTTCATCGAAACCGAAGAGCTGGATGAGGACGACGACGACGAGGGCTGGTACGAGCACGAACTGGTCGGCCTGGAAGCCCGGGTCGGGTCCAAGGTGGTGGGCAAGGTGACGGCACTGAATACCATGCCGGTGCAGGACCTGCTGGTGGTCACCACCCCGAAGGGCGATGAGATCCTTATCCCGTTCGTGGAGCAGATCGTGCCCGAAGTAAACCCTGGCGAAGGCTTCATCCTCCTCACTCCGCCGGATGGCCTCTTCGAAATCAACGCGGACGAAGCCGCCGCCCTGGAAGCGGAAGGCAAGGAATAGATGCGGATCGATGTCGTCAGCATCTTCCCCGAATACCTCGCCCCGCTCGAACTCTCACTGATCGGCAAGGCCCGCCAGGACGGCATCCTTGACCTGCGCGTCCACGACCTGCGCAGCTTCACCACGGACAAGCACCGTTCCGTCGATGACACCCCGTATGGCGGGGGCGCCGGAATGGTCATGAAGCCCGAGCCCTGGGCCCAGGCCCTTTCCGCAGTGGCTGAGGGGCGGCCGGACCCGGACGGAAAGCCGGTCCTGATCGTTCCCTCGCCCGCCGGCGAGCGGTTCACGCAGGCACTCGCTTACGAACTGGCGGAAGAGCAGCACCTGGCGTTTGCCTGCGGTCGGTACGAAGGCATCGACGAACGCGTCATCGAGTGGGCCCAGGAACATTTCACCGTCCGGCCGGTCAGCCTGGGCGACTACGTGCTTAATGGCGGGGAAGTGGCAGTCCTGGCCATGGTGGAGGCCATTGGCCGCCTTCTGCCCGGCGTGGTGGGCAACCCGGAGTCCCTGGTGGAGGAGTCCCACTCCGATGGGCTGCTTGAGTACCCGGTATACACCAAGCCCTCCGTCTGGCGTGACCGGGAAGTGCCCCCTGTGCTCCTCAGCGGCAACCACGGAAAGATCGCACAGTGGCGCCGCCATGAGCAGTACCGCCGCACGTCGGAGCGCCGTCCGGACCTGCTGGAGGGGTTCGACGCCGGCAGCCTTCCGCGTGCGGACCGCACCGAGCTGCACAACCTGGGCTACGACGTCGTGGACGGCCGGCTTGCCCGCCGCCCGGGGACGGCACCCGAACGGCGGGACTAGGGCCGTCCGAATTGGCGTAACCCTGCTGCTGTGGCAAAATTAACCCTTGTGTCTGCTGGGTCCGCACCTGCCACAGGGGGAGCGCGGCCAACAGCCTGACAACCGGCCCCATCAACCCTTGAAGCGGCCGGACACTTTACTTCGGCGGCGAGACCCCGGCTTGCATTCCAGTAGCCGGACTTGCCTGCCGTGACCCAAAGTGAATGACCTGTGGCGTTCACCAGGAGTGCAATCATGCATATTCTCGATTCCGTCGATGCAGCCTCGCTGCGCAACGATGTTCCCGCCTTCCGCGCGGGTGACACCCTCAAGGTGCACGTGAACATCATCGAAGGCAAGAACACCCGTGTCCAGGTCTTCCAGGGCTTTGTCCTGGGCCGCCAGGGCGACGGCGTGCGCGAAACCTTCACGGTCCGCAAGGTCTCCTTCGGTGTCGGCGTGGAGCGTACCTTCCCGGTTCACTCCCCGATCATCGAAAAGATCGAGGTTGTCACCAAGGGTGACGTCCGCCGCGCCAAGCTGTACTACATGCGTGCACTGCGCGGCAAGGCAGCCAAGATCAAGGAAAAGCGCGACTTCAGCACCGCCAAGTAAGTCCCCACCGGACTTACCGCCAGGCTGGAGCGCGGCCGTAACCGGCAAGCGCCCGGAGCAATGCACCAGCGCCAGGATACGGACCATGCACCAGACAAAACGCCAGCCCCGCAAAATGGGCTGGCGTTTTGTTTTTCCGGCCCTGCTCCTTGCCATCGCCATCAGCGGACTGGTGCGGTCCCTGTGGCTGGATGTGTATTACATTCCTTCCGGGTCCATGGAACCGCTCCTGGAAGGCGGGGACCGGATCCTGGTGTCCCGCACCGACTTCCAGGCCGAACCCATCCGGCGCGGGGACGTGGTTGTCTTCGACGGACGCGGAAGCTTCGCGGCCCTGAACAGCGGCAAAGGACCGGTGGTGGACTCGGCAGCAGCCGCGATGCAATGGCTGGGTCTGATCGGCAGCGACACAACCTACGTCAAAAGGGTGATCGGCCTTCCCGGCGATACAGTGGTCTGCTGCGACGCGGGCGGGAAGGTCACTGTCAACGGGGCCGCATTGGATGAACCCTACGTTTTCCCCGGCGACGCGCCCAGCACGCAGAAGTTTAGCGCCGTAGTCCCCGAGGGCAGGCTCTGGCTGCTGGGGGACCACCGATCGGTGTCAGCCGATTCCCGCAGTCTCCTTGGCGCCCCTGGGGGCGGACTTGTTCCGATGGACAGGGTGATCGGCCGGCCGGTCCAGATCCTTTGGCCGCTTGATAGATTTGCTCCAGTAGCACGGCCCGCAGCGGGGCCGACAACACAGAACGGACGGTAAATGCCCGAGAACCACGCGCGGAAACCTGAACCGCGCCACGACGGCGCTTCAGAGACACCGGCCGTTCCAGCTTCCGCCGGGCCTGGTGAAGGGCCGGAGCCGGCAGAACCCGTCCACAGGCGGAACCGGCAAACTTCGAAAGCCGGAAGGTCCGCAGGCAACCCCCTCCTGGGGTGGCTGAAGGAAATCGCCACGGTGGTGGTCATCGCGGTGGTGCTGTCCTTCCTCATCAAGACCTTTCTGTTCCGGGCCTTCTTCATCCCGTCCGAATCCATGGTGAACACCCTGGACGTGGACGACCGGATTTTCGTCAACCTCCTGGTTCCGGAGCCATTTGCGCTCAGCCGCGGGGACGTTGTGGTGTTCCGTGACACCAAGGGCTGGCTGCCGCCGGCACCGCCCAAGACGCAGGGTCCGTTCACGTGGGTCCAGGACGGCCTGACGTTCGTTGGGCTCCTGCCGGACAACTCCGAGCAGCACCTGGTCAAGCGGGTCATCGGCCTGCCGGGGGACCACGTGGTCTGCTGTGACGCGGGCGGTAAACTGACAATTAATGGCACTGCCGTCGACGAGGCGTACATCAACTCTGCCGAAGTCCCGCAGGTCCGCAACTTTGACGTCACCGTTCCGGAAGGCAAGGTGTGGGTGATGGGTGACAACCGGAACCACTCCGCGGATTCTCGTGCCCATATGGAAACCGATGGTGGATTCGTGGACCTCAAAGACCTGGAAGGCAAGGCGGCGGTCATCGCGTGGCCGCTGAACAGGATCAAGACCCTGGACAACTACCCGGACGTGTTCAAGAACGTCCCTGCGGCCCGCTGACCGTGTCCTCCGCAGTGCAGGCGTCCCCGGACGCCAAAGCCCGTCCGGCAACCAAACCCGCTTCCCGCGGAACCAAGGCGCCAACCCTGAAGCATGAGCGCACCTTCAAGGCCCAGGGAATCCGACTGCTGGCCGGCGTCGACGAGGTGGGCCGCGGCGCCCTCGCCGGACCTGTAAGCGTGGGCATCGCCGTCGTGGACCTTGAGCGCCAAAAGCCGCTGGCAGGCGTCCGGGACAGCAAACTCCTCAGCCCGGCCGAGCGCGAACGGCTGGACCCCCTGGTGCGGCGCTGGAGCGTCGCTTCAGCGGTTGGCCATGCCACCGCAGGTGAAATCGATTCGCTCGGCATCATCGCGGCCCTGCGGTTGGCCGGAACCCGGGCCTGGGGCAGTATCCTCGGTGCAGGCGTCATCCCCGAAGCTGTCCTGCTGGATGGAAGCCACAACTGGCTTTCCCCGGCGGAGCAACTGTCCCTGTTCGACCAGCCCGTACTGGAGGCTGCGTGTGAGGCCCCGGTCCACACCAAGGTCAAAGCGGACATGCAATGCCTCAGTGTGGCCGCAGCGAGCGTCATCGCCAAAGTGGAGCGTGACCGGATGATGCGCGAACTTCACACCGAGTATCCCGATTACGGCTGGGACATTAACAAGGGGTACGCCACAGCGGCGCACCGGAACGTCCTGCGCGCAGCCGGACCGACTCCCCACCACAGGGTCAGTTGGCGGCTCCTTGGCGGCGAACTGCAGGGCACCGAATCCCCTGACGAAGAAGCGCAGGACCAAGCCTGAGTCCCGCCTCCGGCGCCGGCGCCGCCGGACATGGTGCAAGATGGAAGCATGAGTGCTGAAGATCTTGAGAACTATGAAACCGACATGGAGCTTCAGCTCTATCGTGAATACCGCGACGTCGTCGGCCTGTTCAGCTACGTTGTCGAGACCGAGCGGCGCTTCTACCTTGCCAACCACGTGGACCTCCAGGCCCGCAGCGCGGACGGCGAGGTCTACTTCGACCTGACCCTCCAGGACGCCTGGGTATGGGATGTCTACCGTTCGGCCCGGTTCGTCAAGAGCGTCAGGGTCCTGACGTTCAAGGACGTCAACGTCGAGGAACTGCCCCGCAACGAGGAGTTGGCGCTGCCGAAGGACGTGGACCTGGGGAACTAGGAACCCCGACTTCCCCTCCACACAGGCCCCCGTCCACATAGGACAGGGGCCTTCTGTTGTCCGCATCCGTCCGGCGCCAGGCTGGTGGCGGAGGTAGAGATGAAATCGAAGGACCTGTTGGGCAGGCGCGGCGAAGACCTCGCTGCGGGCTACCTTGAAGCGCTGGGCATGCTGGTGGTGGAGCGCAACTGGCGCTGCGCCGAGGGCGAGATCGACATCGTCGCCCTGGACGGGGATGCGCTGGTCATCGCCGAAGTCAAAACCCGCCGTTCCCTGGACTACGGCCACCCGTTTGAGGCGGTGGGCCCGGAAAAACTTGCGCGGCTGCACCGCCTGGGTGCCGCATGGTGCCGCGACCGGGAGCTGCGGATGCCGTTGCGCCGCGTGGACGTCATCGCCGTGGTGGACGACGGCGGTGGGGAACCCTTGGTGGAGCACCTCAAGGGGGTGGGGTGATGGCGCTCGGCCGCACCTACTCCATCGCCCTCGTGGGGCTGAACGGCTACATTGTCGAAGTCGAGGCGGACATCGGCCAGACGCTCCCGGCCTTCGTCATCCTCGGGTTGCCCGATGCCGCACTGAACGAAGCCAAAGAGCGCATCCGCTCAGCCGCCAAGAACTCCGGGATCCCGCTCAGCCGCAGGAAGATCACCGCCAACCTCATTCCGGCGTCACTGCCCAAGCGCGGCTCCGGCTTCGACCTTGCAGTGACCATGGCCGTCCTCCGGGCGGCGAATGACATCAAGCCCACCGGGCGCACCGTCTTCATCGCCGAGCTGGGGCTCGACGGCAGGCTGCGGCCCGTGCGGGGAATCCTGCCGGCCGTCATGGCCTCGGTGCAGGCCGGATACCCCGAGGTCGTGGTGGCACAGGCCAACCTGGCTGAGGCCTCCCTGGTGCCGGGCGCCACGGTCCGTGGCTACCGCACGCTTGCGCGGCTGGCCCTCGACTTCGGCGCCGATCCGCAGGAACTCGCCCTGGACTTCGAACCCGATGACACGGATGAAGCCAGCAACGGACCCGCCATTCCGGGCCCGTGCCCGGACATGTCGGATGTCTCCGGCCAGGGCGACGCCCGCAGGGCTCTGGAGGTGGCGGCCGCAGGCGCCCACCATCTGCTGCTCACCGGGCCCCCGGGGGCTGGCAAGACCATGCTGGCAGAGCGGCTGCCCGGTCTCTTGCCCGACCTTGGCGACCATGAGTCGATGGAGGTCACGGCCATCCATTCGCTGTGCGGCCTGCCGTCGTCCGCTGTGCAGCTCCTGCGCCGGCCCCCTTTCGAGAATCCGCATCACTCAGCCACCGCAGCGGCCATTGTCGGCGGCGGTTCGGGCCTGCCAAGGCCGGGCGCGGCGTCCCGCGCCCACCGGGGAGTGCTCTTCCTTGACGAGGCGCCCGAGTACGAACGGCGCGTCCTGGACGCGCTGCGGCAGCCACTGGAGAGCGGGGAACTGGTGATTCACCGCTCGGCCGGGACTGCGGCCTACCCGGCCCGGTTCCAACTGGTGCTCGCAGCCAACCCGTGCCCCTGCGGCAAGGCATCGGGCAAGGGGCTCGACTGCACGTGCACGCCCATGATGCGGCGCCGTTACCTCGCCAGGATGTCAGGACCCCTGCTGGACCGGGTGGACATCCAGCTGCAGGTGGAGCGGGTGTCCTTGGCTGATTTCGGCCAGGCGGGCGCCGAGGAGGACACGGCTTCGGTGGCGCGCAGGGTGCGGGACGCCCGTGCGCGGCAGGTGGAACGCCTGCAGTGCTTTGGCCTCGAAACGAACTCGCAGGTGCCGGGGCGCATCCTGCGCGGCGAATTGCGGCTGGTCCCGGCCGCAACCAGGATCCTGGACCAGTCCCTGGAGCGGGGGGTGCTTACCGCCCGAGGGTACGACCGCGTCTTACGGCTGGCCTGGACCCTCGCGGACCTGGGGCACCGGGAGGTGCCGGACACAAACGACATCGGACAGGCACTGGGCCTGCGGCAGGCTGCGGCGGCCGCGGTATGACAAACCTCAAGGAACAGAACGTACAGAACGAACTGGCGGATTTGCGGGTGGAGAAGGAACTGGACATGGATACGGAACGGTTGGCCCGTGCCGCCCTTTCACGGCTGATGGAGCCACAGGACGCGGCTGGCCTCGCCCTCGTGCAGCTTGCGGGGGCAACGGATGCCCTGCGCATCGCTACCGGCCAGGTGGCGGCCGGACCTGAGCTGGAGCGGGGTATTACCGGGCTGCTGGCAGACAGCGGTTCCGCCGGCTGGGCCGGACTGGCCGCCGCCTTGAAGCGCTGGCAGCCAAGGCTCCCTGACCTTGCGCCCGAACGCGACCTTGCCACCATGGCCCGGCTGGGCGGGAGACTCATCATCCCCGGCGATGAACTGTGGCCTGCGCAGCTGGCGGACCTGGGAATCCAGGAACCAATCTGCCTCTGGTGGCGGGGCCAGGAACAGCAACTGCCGGGAGCGGACAAATCCATCGCCCTGGTGGGGTCCCGGGACAGCACCAGTTATGGTGCGGCGGTCACAGGGGACCTAGCTTACGCGCTGGGGCAGCGTGGCTTCACGGTGGTCTCGGGCGGAGCCTATGGGATTGACGCCCATGCGCACCGTGCAGCCCTCGCCGGCGGATCCTCCGCTGTCCCCACCATCGCCGTAATGGCCGGGGGAGTGGACCGGTTCTATCCGTCAGGCAATGATGACCTGCTGCGCGCCGTGGCCAACCAGGGCGCCGTACTGGCCGAGGTCCCACCGGGATCGGCTCCCACCCGCTACCGCTTCCTGCAGCGCAACCGCCTTATTGCCGCCCTCTCCTCGGTGACTGTGGTGGTGGAGGCGAGGTGGCGCTCAGGGGCACTCAATACGGCCCACCATGCTGAGACCCTGGGCCGCGCGGTCGGCGCCGTTCCCGGATCGGTCCACAGCGCCAACTCTGCCGGCTGCCACCGCCTCCTCCGGGACGGAGGAGCAGTGTGCGTTACTGACGCCGCGGAAGTGGCTGAGCTGGCCTCACCCAGCGGAACAGCCCTGCCTGACCAGCGCACGGCCGAAGCGGCAGTGCAGGACGGACTGACCCTCGAGGACCTGATCCTGCTGGACGCGTTGCCGCTTCGCTCCACCGCTTCCGTGGAAAAACTCTCGGCCGTGGCCGGGTTGGGGCAGGACTCGGTGCGGGCAGGACTTGGCAGGCTTGGCCTGCTGGGACTTGCCGTGTCGGAGCGGGGCGGTTGGAAACGCGGCAAGGCATGACCGTGTCCGCCTGAGGTACGGGCCACGCAACTGGGAAAGTAGAGGAGTGGAACATGAAGAATTGCCAAGGGAATTCGGCAACGCGCTGGACTCGTTCGCCGGCTACCTGTCGGGGGAACGGGCAGTGTCGGCCCACACCAGGCGCGCCTACCTGGGCGACCTGCGCAGCCTCCTGGGACATGCTGCATCGGAGGGCGTGGCAGGGCTGAAGGACCTTGAACTGGGAACATTCCGCCGCTGGCTCGGAAGCCAAAGTTCGGCGGGTGCCTCGCGGGCAACCCTTGCACGCCGGTCCGCCACCGCACGGGCGTTCACCGCATGGGCGCTCCGGGAAGAACTCATCGACGCGGACCCCGCCCTTCGCCTGAAGGCACCCAAGCGGGAGGGGTCCCTGCCGGGGGTCCTGCAGGCGTCACAGCTCACGCGCATATTCGAGGGACTGGTAGGACCGGCCACGGAGGGCGAACCACTGGCAGTGCGGAACCGCGCCATGGTGGAACTCCTGTACGCCACAGGCATCCGGGTGGGCGAACTCACCGGGCTCGATGTCGATGACCTGGACCCGGACCGCCGGACTCTGCGGGTCATCGGCAAGGGCAATAAGGAACGCACGGTCCCGTTTGGCGTGCCCGCTGCCGTGGCCATCGACGACTGGCTTCGTTGCGGCCGCCCGGCATTGGCGAAGGACAACAGTGGGCCTGCGCTTTTCCTCGGGGCCCGCGGGGGACGGGTTGATCAACGCCAGGTCCGTGCCCTGGTAAACGCCCTGTTCGCGGCGCTGGGGGATACCTCCGCGTCCGGGCCCCACGCGCTGCGGCACACGGCAGCCACGCACCTGCTGGACGGGGGCGCCGACCTCCGCGCGGTGCAGGAGATCCTTGGCCACAGCAGCCTTGCCACCACGCAGATCTACACCCATGTCTCAGTTGACCGGCTTCGGAAGAGCTATCAACAGGCGCATCCCAGGGCTTAAGCGGTGCGGCTAATCGCACTGGCGTAATTCGGCAGGGTACGGCACAATAAGAGTCACGTCCGGCAACTTTCAAGTGCCGCTTGAAGCTCCCTGAGCTTCGTGCGGCGCGGCAAGCCCGGACACAGCTCAATCTGATACATCTGAATACACGCAGGGAACCACCGCCGCAGTGCAGGGCACGGCAGTTCCATCCAGGCAGAGGTCGTTGGGGAAGACGTACCTAGAGCTATGGAGGATGGAATGTCTGTTGCAATGACCCGTGGTGTGCTGTTCGTTCACTCGGCCCCTACGGCGCTCTGCCCTCACGTTGAGTGGGCAGTCGGTGCCGTGGTGGACAAGCGGACGGATCTTGAGTGGACCCCGCAGCCTGCCGCGCCCGGCATGTTCCGGGCCGAGTTGTCCTGGACCGGTGCCCCCGGCACGGGATCCAAACTGGCGTCCTGCCTCCGCGGCTGGGCGCATCTCCGCTATGAGGTAACGGAGGAGCCCAGCCAGGGTGTGGATGGCGGCCGTTGGTCGCACACCCCCGAACTGGGGATCTTCCATGCCGTCACTGACGTCCACGGCAACATCATGGTGTCCGAGGACCGTATCCGCTACGCCTACGAATCCGGCGCCGGCGACCCCGCAGCCGTCTACCACGAACTCTCGCTTGCCTTGGGTGAGGCGTGGGACGAGGAACTTGAACCCTTCCGCCACGCTGCCGAGGGCGCTCCCGTGCGCTGGCTCCACCAGGTGGGCTGACCGCCGTCGTCCGTTAGTGCCTCGACCGAACCGCAACACTTCCATAGCAAAAAAGGAGGCCCGCCAACCGGCGGGCCTCCTTTTGCAGCCCGGGGCGCATGCCCCGGACAACTCCTATACGCTACGGATGGCCACGACTGCGTTGTGGCCGCCGAAACCAAACGAATTGCTCAGCGCCACGATGTTCCCGGCAGGCAGGTCACGGGCGGAGGTGACCACGTCGAGCGGGATCTCCGGGTCCTGGTTTTCAAGGTTGATGGTGACCGGCGCCTTCCGCTCATGGACGGCCAGCACCGTGAGGACAGCCTCAACCGCGCCGGAAGCGCCCAGGAGGTGGCCCATCTGGGACTTGGTGGCGGAGACGGCCACGTTATCCACATGGGTGCCTAAGGCGGCACGCAGGGCCGTATACTCGGGCTTGTCGCCGACGGGGGTCGAGGTGGCGTGCGCGTTGACGTGCACCACGTCTTCAGGCTGGATCCGCCCGTCGAACATCGCCGCCTTCAGCGCGCGGGTAGCTCCGAGCCCTTCAGGGTCCGGGGCCGTGATGTGGTAGGCGTCCGCGGTGACGGACGTACCGGCGAGTTCGGCGTAGATGCGTGCTCCGCGGGCCAGGGCGTGCTCCTCGGCTTCGAGGACCAGGGCGCCGGCGCCTTCACCCATGACAAATCCGTCGCGTGCGGTGTCATACGGGCGGGAGGCGCGCTCAGGGGCATCGTTCCGGCGGGAGAGCGCCTGCATCGAGGCAAATGCTGCCAGCGGCATGGGGTGGATGGCAGCTTCGGCGCCGCCGCACATCACCACGTCTGCCTTGCCGGAGCGGATGAGCTCCAGGCCAAGGTGCATGGCCTCCGTGCCGGAGGCGCAGGCAGAGACGGGGGTGTGGGCACCGGCGCGGGCGCCAAGGTCGAGGCTCACGGCGGCGGCGACACCGTTGGGCATCAGCATCGGAACAGTCATGGGCAGGACCCGGCGAGGGCCCTTTTCCTTCAGGGTGTCCCAGGCGTCCAGCAGCGTCCAGACGCCACCAATGCCGGTGGCGAAGGCGACAGCCAGCCTGTCCTGGTCGATTTCCGTGATGCCGGAGTCGGCCCAGGCCTCCCGGGCGGCGATGACGCCGAACTGGGTGGACGGGTCCATCCGTTTGGCTTCGACGCGGCTGAGCACGTCCAGTGCCGGCGTGCTGCACCGGGCGGCGAAGTGGACGGGGAGTTCGTACTTGGCTACCCAGTCGTCCTCCAGGGTGCGGGCACCGGAGACCCCCTTGAGGGCGTTGTTCCACATCGTGGGGACATCGCCGCCGATGGGCGTGGTGGCACCCAGACCGGTAATGACTACTTTGCGCGTCATGGGATCACTCTTTCGTCGGTGGGGAATCCGCCTGCGACTGTCGCAGGATCCCGCACATTTTGATGATCGGCCAGTCCCGGTCGGGGTTCTGCGCCGGATAAAAGCGGCGGGCTGCCGGTCCGGTCAGTCCGGACCGGCAGCCCCGCCAAGCCGTGAGACGGCGAAAAGCCTGTGACTAGGCCTGTGCCCCGGCGATGAAGCTGACAGCGTCGCCAACAGTCTTGAGGTTCTTGACCTCTTCGTCCGGGATGCGGACGCCGAACTTTTCCTCGGCGTTGACCACGATGGTCATCATTGAGATGGAGTCGATGTCAAGGTCCTCCGTGAAGGACTTGTCCAGCTCGACGGCCTCCGGGGCCAGGCCGGTCTCTTCGTTGACGATTTCAGCCAAGCCGGCCAGGATCTCTTCGTTGCTAGCCATTGGTGGCTCCTTTTCTTGTATTGCCGGCAGGGGCTGCCGGAAACGGTCCGGGCCGCGGTTGCGACCCTTGGGCGTATCTAGGGAAGGACAACTACCTGCGCGCCGAAGACCAGCCCGGCACCGAAACCAATCTGCAGGGCCAGGCCGCCGCTCAGCCCGGGGTGCTCCTGCAGGAGCCGGTGCGTTGCCAGCGGGATGGAGGCAGCGGACGTGTTGCCGGCCTCGGCAATGTCCCGTGCCACTGTAACCGTCTCGGGCAGCTTCAGCTTCTTCACCATCTCGTCGATGATGCGCATGTTGGCCTGGTGGGGGATGAACGCAACCAGGTCTTCTGCCTCGATGCCCGCGGCGTCAAGTGCCTGCTGCGCTACCTTGGCCATTTCCCACACTGCCCAGCGGAACACCGTTTGGCCGTCCTGGCGGAGGGTGGGGTACAGCTCCTGCGCTTCTTCCAGGAGCGCAAGGTCCCCTGTGGAGTCGGACTGACGGGCTGCAAGGCCGAGGTCCCGGACGTCAAGCAGGGAACGGGTCATGCCGATGGCATCCCACTTGCTGCCGTCCGAGCCCCACACCGACGGTGCGATGCCCGGGGTTTCGGAAGGCCCGATGACGACGGCGCCGGCACCGTCGCCGAGGAGGAAGGAGATGGTGCGTTCCCGGTTGTCGATGACGTCGGACAGCTTCTCCGCGCCGACCACCAGGACGTACTTGGCGGCGCCGGAACGGACCAGGGCGTCGGCTTGTGCAATGCCGTAGCAGTAACCCGCGCAGGCGGCGGAAATATCGAAGGCAGGAGCCGGAGTGGCGCCAATCCGGTCGGCCAGGCTGGCAGCGGCGGAGGGAGTGGCGTAGGGGTGGGTCACGGTTGAGACGATGACTGCCCCAAGCTCCGATGCCTCAATGCCGGCCTTGTCCATGGCTTCGCGGGCAGCGCCCTCTGCCATATCGATCACGCTGACGTCCGCAGCCGCGCGGTGGCGGGTGACGATGCCGGTGCGCTGACGGATCCACTCGTCCGAGGAATCGATCCACTGGCAGACATCCTCATTGGTGACAATGACGTCAGGCCGGTAGGCCCCAAGGCCGAGGATGCGCGTGTGCTCCTGGATGGGAGCCTGTTTCAGCGTGGGAACGCTCATGCGTTGCCCTCCAGTTCTGCGAAAAGCGCCAGTGCGGCGGACAGGTCATCGGGGGTCTTGACGGCAACGGTTTTGACGCCGGGCATGCCGCGCTTGGCGAGCCCGGCCAGCGTTCCGGCGGGTGCGAGTTCGATCACGCCGGTGACACCGCGCTTCACCATGGTTTCCATGCAGAGGTCCCAGCGGACCGGACGCGACACTTGGGCGATCAGGCTTTCGACGGCGGCACCGCCGTCGGTGACCTCGCCGCCGTCGTAATTCGACAGCAGGGGCACCTTCGGGGCCACCGGATTGAGCCGGGGTTCCAGCGCCTTGAGCGCGCTGACTGCCGGCGACATGTGGCTGGTGTGGAAAGCACCGGCCACCTTCAGCGGGATAACGCGCGCCTTGGCGGGCGGGTTGTCTGCCAAGGCCTTCAGCTGCTCGAAGGTTCCTGCTGCCACCGTCTGGCCCGCACCGTTGACATTGGCAGGGGAAGCCCCGGCCGCCTCAATGGCGCCCAGCACCTGGGCAGGGTCGCCGCCCACGACGGCGCTCATGCCGGTGGGCGTGACTGCGGCCGCGGCGGCCATGCTGTTGGCGCGCTCCCGGACGAACGTCATGGCTTCCTGCTCCGTCAGCACGCCGGCGAGGGCGGATGCGGTGATCTCACCCACTGAGTGGCCGGCAAGGATTACCGGGAGTGAGCTGAGTTCGACATCGAAAAGGGAGGCGGCGGTGACCAGCCCCGCGGCAACGATCAGGGGCTGCGCTACGGCAGTGTCCTTGATGGTTTCCTCGTCGGAGGTGGTCCCGTGGGCTATCAGGTCAATGCCTGCGATGTCACTCAAGGAGGCCAGCTGGCCTGCCACCGAGGGAAGTTCCAGCCATGGGGCCAGAAAACCCGGGGTCTGTGAGCCCTGTCCAGGGCAGACTATTGCAAGCACGTAACCAGCTTTCCAAATTACTGTGTGATCCAGCGGTGTTTCTCCGCACCAAGCTCACGGGGTCAGGTTGTAGGAAGTCTACAATGCCTCATGCCTGGTTCCGGGACACCTGCCGCTCCGTGGCGGGCTTGGGCGGGGCCGAAAGGCGGCCCACCACCAGCGCGGCCTGCAGCACGAACGCCTCCCGGGGCAGCAGCGGGTCCCAGCCCGTGACGTCACAGACGCGCTTCAACCGGTAGCGCACCGTGTTGGCGTGGACGAAAAGTTCCCGGGCCGTTGCCTCCAGCGAGTGGCCCAGCTCCAGGTAGGTCCCCAGCGTCTCCACCAGGCCATTCGAGGCCGCGAGGAGTGGCCGGTAGATGTTCTTCACCAGTGAGCGGCGTGCGGCGTCGTCGCCTGAGATGACCCGCTCAGGCAGCAGGTCGTCGGCGGCGACGGGGCGGGGCGCGGAGGGCCAAGCGCGGGCCGCCGTCAACCCCGCAAATGCGGATTGAGCGGAGCCGCTGGCCTCCAGCAGCGAACTGGCCTCGGGGCCGTAGACCACCGGCCCGGGCGCGAACATGTCGCTCAGCTTCACGTAGGCGGTTTCGCGGTCCTGCACCCCGCCAAGGATGAGGATCAGCCGGTCTCCCTGGATGCCCACCAGTGCGTCCTCGGCAAAACGCCCGGCCATCCGGCGCAATTCGCTGACGTAGCTTGCGCTGGGTTCGGACGGCGAATTCCCCACCATCACAGTGAAGCGCTCCTGCGCCTTCCAGCCCAGCGCTGCTATGCGTGAGCGCAGGGCATCGGTGTTCTCGCCGCGCAGGATCGCATCCACAATGAGGGCTTCGAGCCGGGTGTCCCAGGAACCGCGGGACTCGGCGGCACGGGCGTAGACGTCCGCGGCGGCAAAAGCCACTTCGCGGGAGTACCGCAGCACAGCTTCACGGAGGGATGGCTGGTCCGCCTCAGGTGCGATCACGGGAGCCTGGTCCTCCACCACCTCCACCACGATCCTGATCAGCTGCAACGCCTTCTGCAGGCTGATCGAACGGGTCAGTTCCGTGGGGGCTGTCCCAAAGACGTCGCTGAGGATCCAGGAAGGCGAGCTCGGGCGCTCATACCAGGTAACGAAGGCAGCTATTCCGTTCTGCGCCACCATTCCCAACGCCGAGCGCTCATCCGCACTGAGCCGGCTGTACCAGGGCAGCGACTGCTCAAGCTTGCGCATGGTGGTGGTGGAGAGCTGGCCCACGTTGGCGCGGAGCTGCTTGAGGGTTTCGGACTTCTCCGGCGTCACCTTCGGCGCGGCTGGTTTCCGCTTCGAGGACGGGCTGGCTGGTGCTGGCATTCTTTGAGCATACGGCCACCGCCCCGCAAGCTCCATTTGTGCGAAGGCTACAATCAGCTTTGCGCTGCGTCACAGCGTCCCTGCGCCTGTGCAGCGAACGACGGCGGCCCCCACCTTGTGGGTGGGGGCCGCCGTCGTGTGATGCTGCCTTCATTGGAGCTTGTGGGCAGATATGAGGGTTTCCGGGCGTCGGAAGTCCTCGTAGCTGCCCAGTAACTCTTTTATGAGGGGGTTAGGCTTCGCCTCCGGCGTTGCCGGTGGTGCCGGCATTGACGTTGAGCAGCTTGTACTTCTCAATCGCCTTGACCGGGGCATCAACATCCACCTCGCCGCGGCGCGCCAGCATTTCCAGGGCACGGACCACGATGGAGTGGGTGTCGTTTTTGAAGTAGCGGCGGGCTGCTGCGCGGGTGTCGGAGAAGCCGAAGCCGTCGGCGCCGAGGGTGGCGTATTCGTTGGGGATGAATTGGCGGATTTGGTCGGGGA
>NZ_BMFW01000006.1 GCF_014639275.1 Arthrobacter liuii
CGACCGGCAAAGGCAGGGCACGATGGGCCACACGATGGAAGCCGGCACTGAACGCCTTCGCCATCAGCTTCGACGGAAGAATCAACTAAAACGCCAACGGCGGATCCACCGAAAAACGGACAGTCCCCGACAGCCCGCAATCCTAGCGAATGACTGCCAATGACGGTCGAAAACTGAGCCAGTTGTGGGTTGAATGATGCTCCTATAGCTGTCAGTTGGTGTTGAGCCAGTCTGAGTAGCGTTGGAAGAAGTGGTCGTCGCGGGTGAGTCCGCGCTCGAATCTGGACAGTGTTGAGGGCCAGATGTGAAGGGTGTCGGCGGCTCTCTGGAGGGTGATGTTCTTGGCTGTGCGCAGGGCCCGGAGTTCCCCGGCTGCGGGCGCGGGGTGCGGGTGGAGCAGTTGATCGTAGATCTCGCGGGCGATGTAGCGTTTGAGGCAGCGGATGATTTCTTTGCTGGTTTTGCCTTCTTGCCGGCGTTTGCTGACGTAGGTTTTAGTGCGCGCGTCACAGCTCATGCGGACGAGTGCGATGTGGTGGATCGCTTTGTTGGCCTGCCGGTCTCCGCTGCGACTAAGGCGGTGGCGGGTAGTCTTCCCTGACGAGGCCGGGATCGGCGCGACGGCGACGAGGGCTGCGAACTTCGCCTCGGTGGTAATTCTTTCGGGATTGTCTCCAACGGTGACCAGTAGCTGGCTGGCGGTATCGGTTCCGACCCCGCGCAGGTCCCGGAGCATGGGCGCGTGGGCGGTGACGAGCGCATCGAGTTCGGTGTCGATCAGTGCCAGTTCCTGCGCCAGCGCGCGGTAGCGGCGGGCGAGACGTTTGAGCACGATCGCGGTGGTGTTCAACGGATCCTTCAGATCCCCGCCAGGGCGTGATTTTTCCGGCGCGGCGATTATCGCCGTGCCGGTCATGCCCCGGTAGCGGGAACGCAAGGTGTCCGGGGCGGAGACAAGGATGCTTTTGATCTGGGTGATGACAGCTACCCTGGCCCGCATCGCGGTGGACCTCTCGGCACGCACTACACGCATGGCCTCAACGGCACCGTTACGCGCTTTCGGCAGCGATGTCCCGGAGCCCGCCAGGGCGGCTTCGGCTGCCTGGTAGGCGTCCAATGGGTCCGATTTGCCGTGGAGGCGCCGGTACTGCCGGTTAGGCCGCATGACCTCCAGGACCTGCAATCCTTCGCCGGTCAGGACCCGGGCCAGCTCGGCACCATAGGTGCCAGTGCCCTCGACCCCAATGGCCAGGACGGTGCCGAACGAGGTGATGAATTCGACGATCTTCCGGTAACCGGATCCGACAGCGAGGAATTCCTTGTCCGCGAGGTGCTCGCCGGTGTCGCTGATAACAGCGACATGGTGCGTGTCGGAGTGGGTGTCGATCCCGGCGATGACTTTCAGAAAGTGCTTTGCCATGATGAAACTGCCCTGGCCTTTCCGTTGCGTGCGGTTGGGACGAATCGGGGCACGCCGGCCGGGTGGGCAGACAAGACAGTAATGGGACTTATTCGAACAGGCGCTATTAGGTCATGTCCACCTGGCCGCCGCGTTTCCTGCAGCTCGTGCCACGGTGGGCAGATCATTCACAAGACAAACCCTTCGCGAGGGCGTCAGTCAGAACCCAGAGTCACACCGCAGCACGAGCCAATTCCATCATTACTGTCAGCGCTCACTACAACGTTTCAGGCCTCCGGCGAGGCTGAACTCGTGTGCGCCATGGGATTTTGCCCGCCGATGGGTTCGCGTCGGTTGCCGGTTGAGTTCCGCGCGCACCGCCGTGGGCTTGCCCGTGGGTTAGAGGATGGGTTAGAGGAGTCCGGCTTCGGTCATGAGGTCTGTGACTTTGGTGCTATTGAGTTTCGCGGGGTCGATGGCCGGGGCCTGAAGCTGGTTCAGGGGGACGAGTTTGGGGTTGGCTGGCACGTCGGAGCCAACGGTGTATTCAAAGGAGTCGCCGGTCTGCAGGACCTGTTGGCCGGTTTTGCCGGTGATGAACTTCAGGAACTGCTGGGCCTGGGCTTGCTTTTTGCTGGAGGCGAGGACGGCGCCTCCGGAGACGCTGACGAACGCCCCGGGGTCCTGGTTCTTGAAGTAGTGCAGCTCAACGTTCTTGCTGTTCTCTCCGGTCTGGGCCTGGTCCACGAAGGAGTAGTAATGGTAAAGGACGCCTGCGTCGACCTCGCCGGAGTTCACGGCCGCGAGGACCGGGGTGTCATCCTTGTAGGCCTTGAAATTCGTTTTTGCAGCTTCCAGCCAGGTCCGGGTGGCGTCTTCTCCCTTGAGCTCAAGCATGGCACTGATGATGGCCTGGAAATCCGCCCCCTCAGTGGATGCGCCGATGCGTCCCTTCCAGGCCGGGTCCGCGAGGTCCATCAAGGACTTAGGCAACTGGTCGGGGGTGAGCTTGTTCTTGTTATACGCCAGGACGGTGGATCGTGCCGCGATACCCGTCCAGTCGCCGGTGGAGGGCCGGTACTGCGCCGGGACCTGGGCCAGGGTTCCCGCGTCCACGGGGGCGAGCAGGCCTGCCCCGGCGGCGCGGATCATGGCCGGGGAGTTTTCCGTCAGGAAGACGTCCGCCGGTGAGTTCTTCCCCTCCTCGGTGAGCTGGTTACTCATTTCCAGGTCGTCACCGTTGCGGAGCGTGACCTTGATCCCCGTTTCCTTGGTAAAGGCGTCCACCCAGGCGCCGGTGAGGTTCTCATGCTGGGCGTTGTACACAACTATCCCCTCTCCACCGGACGTGCCGGAATCCGAGGTGCCGGGACCGGGAGTGGAGGCACCGCAAGCGGACAGCGTTAACAGCACGGCTGCCCCGGCAGCGAGAGGGGCGGCAGGGGTTCTAAAGCGGAAGCTCACAGGGAGGACCTTTCTGGAATTTCGGGGATGCCATCCCCGCCAGTGGGAGCAAGGTAAGGCAGGCCTAAGTGTAATAACAACACGTGCCTGTTGCGTAATTTTTTCCTCCACTTCGGGATCCTGTCCCGGGCCGCCATAGGCATTCTTCGCGCATTTCGCACGTTCCTCGACTTTTCGGCCCGGGAGCATCCTGCCTGCTGAACTCTGCCCTCAGCTCGCTGATTCGCTAACAACCATCGCTCATATCAAATGGCTACGATATCTTCAGCGTATGGACGAACCAGCACTAGCGTCCTCACTGCATCACCGGACAACCACTCGAAAATCCGCCGCCGTGGTGGTGCCCGCATGAAGCTTGCCATCAAGGTGATTAGGGAACGGGCACTGCCACTCTTGGTCGTCCTGACGCTAACGGCATGCGCCAGCGGGGTCGATCAGGCCAGGAATCCAGGCCCGTTGTTGCAGGCGATGCGCAAAACGGCAGGCGGGAAATGGTTCTACGACCGAGAGATCCTGGATAACGCCGAGCGGGTGTGCCGTAACCGTGACGAATCGAAGTCAACTGAAGAATTAAGTGCCTACGGATTCACGGCCGCCCAAGAGGCCGTGCTGCTCAAAGAGGCTCCAAAGTACTGCGGCAAGTAAAAGCACAAGCAACCCCCCGGAGTACCCACAAAAGTCCAGCCGCCTTGCTGCACCCGCGGAAACCCAGGGAAATCGCTTCTCTTACGAGCTGGACGTTCGGGTTGGGTCAATGGCTCGTTTCCTGACAGCAGATACATCTTCATGGAGATGGTCATATCCAGTGCAACGATGGTCTCCACGGGCGTCGGCCGCCGGACTCCGCGGGTCGGGGCGTTCGAAACAGTGGCGAAACACTTATCAGGGAAGATGGAACACGAGCCAAAGGAAATCAGGACGGGAGAAGGTACGCGTGATTATCAACAACATGTCACGACGCGCGCTCCGCCAGCTTGCCGCGGCGAGTCTTTCGGTTCTCGTGCTGATGGCGGCCGGAGCTGTCCCGCCACACCCGGCCAGGGCGGGTGTCCCGCCTGTTCGGATCGTTGTCGTCGGCGACTCCCTAAGCACCGGTTACGGTACGTCGCCGCAGCTCGCCTGGCCTGCACTGCTCAGCGCCGACCCGCGTTTCAAGGGCAACGTCAATGTTATTAACGCTGCGGTGAACGGTAGCGGCTACGTCAGCCAAGGAGACTTCGACGGGACATTCGGCACACAGGTCAGCAGCTTCGTGACACCCGATACCGACATTGTTGTTTTCTTCGGCTCCGAAAATGACATGGGCTACGCCCCCAATGCTGTGCATGACGCCGCGAAGGCCACGCTCACCGCCGCCGAGGCAACCGCCCCCAATACCCGTTTCATCGTCGTCGGGCCGCCCTCTTACACTCCCGACCCTGAGCCTGAACGGCTGAACGTGCGCCACGAGATACAAGCGGCCGCGCGTGACACGGACGCCCAGTTCGTGGATCCCATCTCCGAGTCCTGGATATCCGGTCAGGTTGACGAGCTCATCGGGCCCGACGGCGATCACCCAACCGAAGCCGGACAACGCTACCTGCGCGAACGCATGCAACAGCTGATCGACAACCAAGGCTTCACCAGACACGACGCCTGAACACGCGCCCGGTCCGACTGTCGTCCTCCTGGCTCGCGAACACATGGGATCGTTCTAACCGGGGATGAGCGTTGTTAACTAACCGCGGACTCTTCCGAGTCCCACCCTGTTGTGTTGCCGGGATGAGCATTGTGCGGGTCAGGCGCCTGGTTGGCGGCAGCACCACTACAGGTCACGGGCGGTTCGGCAGCGGAATGTGGGTGTGGTCTGTCGCCTCGCCGGGTGCGCCTTGGGATAATTGGGGCTGCCCCGGCTTTTGGTTACTCACGGTCTGGATGGACCCGGTAAGACGCCGTCCTGCCGGGGCCAAAAAAGGCTGACATAGTCACACGGTCTTAGACCGCTGGCCCAGCAGTATGCTGCCACTGGGGGATCGGACCGCCACTAGTCTCTGCGGCTAGGTACAGCCCAACCTGACGTCAAGCAGCGGCGAAAAGCGCGTCAGAGTAGGGTCCGAAAGGCAGTTCCTGCACATGCCCACTGTTGAGTCTTAGAGTCCTACCTGACAACCAGCTCGGAGGCGCCCACGACGGCAGCCCGATGCACAGAGTTATGCTCAACAGGGCTGGAGACGTCGAAAATGCCTTCCTTGGTTGCCTCGCGGAGCCGCTGGAGCAGGGCGTGCTGGAGTTGGTGCCAATATATTGATATGAAGTCTCGCCTCTTCGACCTCAACTCCACCTGGCAGTTCCCCGCCTCGCCCACCGAGGTCTGGGCCGTCATCGCAGACACCGACATGAGTTGGCCCCAGTGGTGGCCGCACTGCTCCTTCGCTACGCCCTTGGAGCGAACCCAAGCCGCAAGCAACGCGCAGGAGGATATCCTGCTGGCCACCACGGCCCACCTGAACTTCAAGGCGTTCCTCGGTTACACGCTCACCATCACCATTCATCCCACGAAGGTCGCCATGCCTCGTGAGATAGAGTTCGACGCCGGCGGGCACTTGCAGGGGATCGGGCGGGTAAGCCTCGTCCCCCAGGAACGCGGCCAGACAACCCGTATGGACATAGAGTGGCGCGTGCGGCCTACCCAGCGCTGGATGAACTTACTGACACCGGTTGCCGCTCCCGCATTCCTAGCAGCACATGCCCTGATGATGCGGCAGGGGGAAAAGGGCTTGCAGCGAGAACTGGCCAACAACCGCGCCAAGAAACCTGCGTAGACCCGTCTACATTCACCTAGCCAGCTGAGGACAACAGTTCTAGGATGTAAACAAGTTAGCCGAGCTGGGGAGCCTTCGCAGCCGACAGTTCGAGTGTGCAGTAGCAAGCACTATGAATGGGGGCCACGATGAAGATTCATCCCACCCTCGCTGACAGCCTCCGGCGCCAGGAGAGCTCTTCCTCGAACGACTGGGAAACCACCTTCCGCACCATGGTCCTCTACGATCTGGCGGCAGACATGGAACTTGGCTTCTTCCTCTCGTACTACCGGAATTTTGCCATCCCAAGCATCGCAGCCACTCTCTACCGGAACGGCGAAATCCAAGAGCGTCCCATGAAGCGCTCCTACGACACTGCAATCGTCATCTACGAGCTCATCGCAAGCGGCCTCGAGAGCGACCGCGGACAGAGCATGGTCGCCCTACTCAATCGCGCTCACCGCAACGTCCCCGGTAGCCCTGACGATTACCTCTACGTCCTCCTCACCCTGCTGGTTGTCCCGATTCGGTGGGTCCAGCACCATGCGTGGCGCCCGCCCACAGGAGCAGAACTAACCGCTGCAGCCCGTTTTTTCGCAGAGTTGGGATCCCGGATGAACGTACAGGGTATGCCGGAGACCTATGCCGAAGCGGAGCGTTTCTTCGACCAATACGAGGCAACCCATGTCTCTGCATCGATTGAAGGCCAAAAGCTGATGCACGCGACAGTTCAGGTCTTTCAGAGCCGTCTGCCGCTTCCTCTACGACCCTTCGCTGCAAGAATGATCAGTGTAATGCTCGCTGATGACCGGCTCGTTGGCGCCCTCGGGCTCCCCCGCAGCGGCCGAGGCTCCCGAGCCACCCTGGGAATTATTCTGGCAGTCCGCAACGCCCTCCACCGCCGGCTGCCGTTGCAGCGAAAGCCTCATTTCACGCCAGGAAAGGCCGGCTCGTCTTTGTACCCGGGCGGCTACTCGCTCGATCAAATCGGCCCCGTCAAGGTCCCTGACCCGTCAACCTTCCAAAGCAATGAACTATCGTGAAGCTCGAAAAGTAGCCCGCAAGGCCGAGCAAGGCTTTGGGTTGCCCAAGGCGCCAACGCTCCAGCTCATTCAGGACAAACTGGAACGTCAAAGAAGCCGCCCCATCATTGTCGACGAACTACCCGGCCTATCCGGATCGGAACTCTGCGGGGTCTGGCTCATCTGCGCTGACCGGGACATCGTGTTGCATGCCCCCGTGAAGTCGGCCTGGCACCGGCAGCAGATCGTCCTTCACGAGTTCAGCCATATGATTCTCTGTCATGACCTCGAACAAAGTAGCGCAGACCTTGCCGCGACCTTCTTGCCTGACCTGAGCCAGGACGTACTCCGCGTGCTCGGACGCAGCAGCTACACAGACGGCGCAGAACTCATGGCTGAAGTTTTGGCCGACCAACTCGCTACTCGGATCATCAACAGCGACGTCGATGCCATGCCCGAGCCCTTGGCATTTCGACAAGTATTCGGCTGATGGAAGCGGTCCCTGCCGCCGCACTCTGGGTCCTGACCGTTCTCAGGCTTCCAACAGCGCTCGATGCTCACCGTGGAAGCGTCTTCCGCGCGACTATCCTCGCTGCGATCGCCTGTACCCTTTATGTCCCAGCGGTCTACTACACCGTCGATCCATTACTTGGCGGACACAACCGCGTGGGGCTGGTTACCCTCTTGTCTTTGCTCCTGGGGTTCTGGCAGTTTCGCACGGCGATTCTGCTGGCAGCGGTTACAGATACAGAAGTGCGACGGCGGCAGCTCGTCTTGGGCAGATTCGCTGCTGCCGCCGTGTGCACCACAGTGACGGCCGGGTTTCTCGCCAGCCGCGTGGATGGCACCGATCCCAACTTGCCGCTGACCTACGCTGACCAGCCCGGGATGGCAGTCTTCCTCTGGACAGGCTCCGCTTTCATCATGTGGGTCTGCCTCGACATAGCCCGAGTGTGCCGCAGCAACGTCCCGCACATGCACGCACCGGCCTTCCGGTCGGCTTTTTCCCTCATCGCAGGGGGATGCGTCCTCTTCGCACTTGTCCTGCTGGACCGGCTGATCTACGGCGCTGTGATTGCAGCTGAAGGCGCCGACAGTCAAACAGCTGCCGCACTGACAGGCTTCTACTGGATCGGAGAGACGGCTGCTGTGCTCCTGGTCAGTCTTGGACTACTTCTCCCCCGCATGGCGGGACGCCTCCGGCAGGGCATCTTCGCGCTGCGGGCAAGGCTACTTCTCATGCAGATCAAGCCAATTTGGAATGACGTTACAAGTTGCCAGCGTGAGCTGGTCCTGCAGGACCACCGCCCCGCTTTACTCGTGTTCTTCTCCCGCCACGCGGAAGCCCAGCTTCACCGGCATCTAGTCGAAATCCTAGACTGTGAATTGGCGAGTCCCCTAGCCCGCGAGCGCCTCAACGAACACCACTTGTCGGTAGTCGAACGCGCCGAGCTCTTACTCGAGAGCCGCTCCACGCCCCACCTTCCTCGTTAGAATCCAGCCCTCACACCTCTGGCATCCAAGGCGCCAGCGTTAGATGCTGTCACGGCCCGTCATGTCGCCCCGCTGAGCCTCGCTGATGAATCAACGTGAACCAGAAGAATTGCGAAGAGTGCCGTACCACATTCGAAGCGACGCGGAGGAGCCACCGGTTCTGCTCCCAACGTTGCGCGAACAGGCACCGGAGTCGTCGCCACCGAGCCACAATTCGACCTTCTATAGTGCCGGCAACAACTTTGAGCTCGCCGCACCTCAAAGCGCAGTTGCAGGCTACGAAGCGTCGCCTGGAGTCCGAGAGGATATCCTGCGAGCGCCAACGCCAAGTGGTTCAGTCCAAGCTCCGCTCTCAAGCCGCAGAGATCGACCGGTTCGAAGCCGAGAGTGCGGAACAGCGGCTGAGCATCAACCTCCTCCAGTCGGAGGTCGCACGCCTTAAACGAGCTCAACGGACTAATGTTCAGGACCTGGCGCACACCGCGGCCTTGGTTGTCTCAATCTCCCGTGCCAAGGGAGTGGCTCTTGACGTCCGAACCTTGGACATCCTCCGCCGGCGGGGTTGGGATCCAAGCAAACAGCAGGGAGGGGCACCCCGACTGTGACCATGTCTATCGCACGTCTGTCTGCCCGGTCGGGTCTGCGCTACCTGTTCAAGACAACGATGATGGATGACTTTTCCGGTTCTCCCCCGGACCCCACCACGTACTACATGAAGGCGGGCACACCCCAGGGGCGTTGGATTGGCGGCGGACTAAACGGCATCAGTAAGACGCTGGGTGACGCCGTCACGGAAACCGACGCAAGAGCGGTATTTGACATGGCGATGCATCCGCTGACCGGCACTCCCCTGGGCAGGCCGCACGCCCAATCTGCCGCTGTCGAGAACAAGGCCGGCCAATCAGCTCAACGGCATGCGGTCATTGGCTTCGACCTGACGTTCAGCGTGCCAAAGTCGGTGTCCGTACTCTGGGCGATGAGCCCACACAGCAAGCAGCAGCAGATCCTGCGAACCCACCACGAAGCGGTCGAGGCGACCCTTGCGTGGCTGGAAAAGAACGTCATCCACACAAGGGCCGGCCGTAACGGCGTCGCCCATATCGGCACCCAAGGAGCTGTTGCCGCCGCGTTCGACCATTGGGAGTCACGAACCGGGGATCCGCAGCTCCACACCCACCTTGTTATCGCCAACCGCACACAACGTGTCACCGACGGAGCCTGGGTCACCCTCGACTCCCGGGCTCTGTACAAAGCAGCGGTCGCGGCGAGCGAACACTACAACGGCCTGCTGTTCGACGCTCTCCAACGGGACCTTGGGTGCGACTCCGAGATCCGCGCTCCCCTCACCACAACGCACAACCCCAGCCAACAGCTCACCGGGATCGATGAAGAACTCATCCGCGAATTCTCCAATCGCTCCCGCCTCATCGACTTGGAAACTGATCGTCTTGTGGCAGCTTGGACCAAGGATCACGGCCAGACTCCCTCGGCTACGACCACCATCAAACTCCGCCAGCAGGCAACCCTGGCTACGCGCGCCCCGAAGCCCGAGAGTCCCACACCACTGCACCAGCTCTCTGAACAATGGCAGACTCGAGCAATTGCCAAAGGTTTCCAGCCATCTGACGTCCTCGCCCACGCCATCAACCGCTCCCGCGTCGCCCCTTTTACCTTCCTGGACTTCACTCCCGACTGGACATCCGCCGTCGCGACCATCGCCCGGGAACGGGTTGCCGGAAAACGCTCAACCTGGAACCGCTGGAACCTACTAGCAGAAGCGGAGAGGGTCTGCGCCCAAATCCGCTGCAGTACCTCATCAGACCGGGCCGCTCTGATAGATGCAGTCGCCACCGCCGCCGAACAACAATCAGCGCCCCTGACCGAGTACCGCTACTCCCTTCCACCGAACGCTGGCCCGGACCTGCAGCTCAACCAGCGGAGCGTTTTCGACTTCCCTGGGTCACGCCTCTACACCGACGCTTCAACACTCGCCTGCGAGGACGCCATCATGACGGCAAGGAAGGACAACGGCGGACCGGCTGTTCGCCCATCAGTCGTCATGGACTCGCTGGACAGCGGCCGCCGTCTGCAAGTGCCGAGGCTACATGCCGATCAGCGCGCGGCAGTTGCGGACGTCGTCCTTAGCGGAAACCGGCTGGACGCCATCGTCGGCCCGGCCGGAACGGGAAAAACCACCACGTTGGGCGCCGTGAAGGCTGTTTGGGAAGCAGAGCACGGGGCTGGGAGCGTCATTGGGCTCGCTCCAGCTGCGGCGAGCGCAGCGGTGCTGAGCCACGAACTGCGCATAACCACCGAGAACGTCGCCAAGTGGCTGCACGAGTCAATGGGTCAGAGTGCAGCTACGAGGGGTGAGCGTTTCTTCCACATTCAGGAACTCCTGGGGGCATCCAATTGCAGCGACCGCCGGAGCATCACATTCGCCCAGGAAGCTGCCCAGCTGGCCGCAACCCAACAGCGCTGGTGCTTCCACCCGAATCAACTCGTCATCATTGACGAAGCGTCAATGGTGTCCACCTTTCAGCTTGCTGCACTTGTGCAACAAGCAAAGGAAGCCGGGGCCAAAATCCTCCTAGTGGGAGACCCAGGCCAGTTGGACGCAATCGACGCTGGCGGCGTCCTCGGCTGGCTGGACCGCCAGGGATTAGCGACGCGCCTCAGGACTATCTGGAGGTTCCATGAGGAGTGGGAGCGCTCATCGTCCCTCAAGCTGCGGGCGGGAGACAACTCAGCGATTGAGGACTACGAGCAGCATCGGCGGATCCGGCACGGCTCCTACCTAAGCATGCTGGACCAGGCGTACCTTGCGTGGCGGGCCGACAGGCACGCTGGTAAGTCGTCTATCCTGATTGCCGCAGACAACGAGACGGTCAGCATGCTCAACGAGCGGGCCCGAGCAGACCTGGTGGCCCAGGGAGTTGTGGATGCTGAGCTGGCAGCTCAACTCGCCGACGGCTTGCAGGCCGGTTCCGGTGACACCATCATCGCCCGCGGCAACAATCGCCGGCTCATTGACAGCGAAGGCGAATTTGTCCGAAACGGCACGTTGTTCGATGTCAGGGCCGTCAACAAGCACGATGGCTCGGTTGCCGCAGTGCGGCGGGAGACTGGAGCAAGCGTCGTACTCCCCCGGACCTATCTTGAGACGTCAGTCGAGCTGGGCTATGCGACTACCGCCCACCGGTCCCAAGGCCTCACGGTCGATACCGGGCACACAGTGATCACACAAGGTCGGTTAACCCGCGAGCTACTCTACGTGAGCATGACCCGCGGCCGGTCCGGCAACTTCGCATACGTCAGCCAAGGCAACGACACTGACCACCAGGCCGTTGATCCTTCGCAGCAGCTGTCGTGGCGCAGCATCCTCGGCGAGGTGCTCGCCGCAGAGGGGGCGGAGCGGGCTGCACACGAGGTCCGCGAGGCAGAGAGGAGGAAGGCTGACAGCCTTGAACGGCTGTATGCCGAGTACGATTACCTCGCGCAGATTGCTGCCGGGGAGGACCTCAGACGCTGTCTGGGAACGCGTGCCCCGCTCGCAGTGCAGGAACTAAGCGCGTCACCGTCGTGGGGCGCCGCAGTTGCCGCCTGGCGAAAAGCTACGGCGGTCGGCCGTCACGGCGCAGAGCGCGTCATGGAGCGGACCGTGCAGGACAGCCATTCAGTGCACGACCCGGTGGCCCTCCTTAGCGCGCGGCTTCGTCGCTGCACAAGAGGAACACCGACGACGGCGATAGACCCTTTGCGCGAATCGTTCCCTGTGCTTGGACCCGAGTTGGCAGACATGATCGTCCAGGTCCGCGAACGCATCCGGCAAAGGATGGAATCCGTCACCTGGGCCTGCCTGACGCAGGATGCTCCGTGGAAGGACGAGCTGGCTGCCGCCGTGGGTGCGACAGAATCCTTGGGCGGGCTGATTCGCGATGTTGCCCTGTTCAGGGATAGATGGGGAATCCACGATTCCCACCTGCCATTGGGAGCTCCCCCGGCGGACTATGAGTGGGAACAGTTGCAGCAGTGGGAAGAAATCCAGGAAGCAACTGAAAGCGCCCGAGGACGTCGGGCTGCCCCTCACCCAGAGATGAGTCCACCCGATATGCATCGATCCCAGCAAGTCGTCCTTATTAGTTCAGGCTGGCAGATCTAAGCTGATATAGAGGCAGAACATTGGTCGTGAACCCAGCGGTGAAACCGAGAGTTGCGACAGCCGGGTTGGTACTGGCCAGCGCGGTTGTTTTATCCGCAGCTGCCCTCTCTCTGGTTCTCCTTCTCTCCGCCGGCGTTCCCTTCTCCGCAAAGTTAGGAGGCTGCGCCACGCTGTTCGCTGCTGTACTACTTACTGGATGGCAATGGTGGCGACGGACTAGGCAACGCCGGGCCTGGCAGGAACAGGCGACGGAACAGTGGAGATCGTTCAGCAATGCCAAAGCGCTTGGCGGCACAACAGCGGAGGTGACGCTGGTTAGCGTTAACGCAGTGCAGCCCACCGGCTCCTGGGTCACGATCAGATGGAATCGCTTCAACCACACTCAGCGGGCCTGGCTGGAGTCGCTTCCGGAACCGATCTGGCCCGGATCTGTCCTGCTCATCTCCCCGGACCCAGCCCAGGTTATGCCTGGCGCGCCATGGCCGGACACGTACTTCATTCAGGCGGTCGATTGTTTGGCCTGGGCTCCTGCCGAAGGGCGCCCGGTGGGTGCTGTAAGGGCTACTGCACTGAATGCACCTCATACTTAAAGCTCCTCTCACTGACCGGTACCCCGCAAACCGCATTCGAACATATGTTCTATAGTTGTTGCGTGATCAAGTCCGGCTCGCCAGAAGACCTCGAGCGCATGACGGCCCGGATGGACGCTGAGTCCAGCCGTCCGATCGATGATCCGGCGCCTATTCGGGACTTCCCGAAGTATGCCCGGCCGTTAGTGTACGTCGGCGGAATCTATGGCAAGGCCGTTGGCTGGACCCACAAGTACGGTCTTATCGAATGGATGGATTCCTCCGGGAAGTACCACATGGGATGGGCCCACTCTTCGAGCATCAAGCGGGTGGAACCGGACGAATGGAAGGGCAGTTCGCGGTTATAGCGGGCACCGCGGCCCATCAGCGAGACAGGACGACAATGGCCTGGTCCTCGGCGGAAAGACCAGGCCATTGCCATGTCTCGCTAGGGGGCAAGCTCAGCAGGCCCTCCCAACGGCGCAGGGTCAGAGACTAACCTCATTCCGCGCCGGCTCGCCGAAAGGGGATACCGACACCGGCCCCTTGGTTGCGATGTTGTACGTCGGCTCCGGCGCCGCTTGCAGGCCCGCCTCTGTTGAAGCGCCAGGCCCAGCAGCACGCGCAGAACGTTGGTATGCAGCGGTACCAAAGCGAAGGTCCGGGCCAATGGTCTCGGCTACGATCCGACGAGCCTCACGCCGCTCCCCATCCTTTTCAAAGGAACGGAATTCCAGCTCACCCGAAACGGTGACGGGGTCGCCCTTCTTCAGCGAATTGGAGGCATTCTCGGCGAGCGCCCGGAACGCGGAGACGTTGTGAAAAACAGGTTCCCCGTCATGCCAGGATCCGTCTGGACCTTGGACCCGCTGGTTCACCGCAACGCGGAGCTTGGCGTGGGCTACCCCCGACTCACCGTAGGTCAGATCCGGATCTGCCACGAGGTTGCCGGCGATATTGATCGGTATCTTGGTGCTCATATCGTGCGTCCTTCCTTCGCGGACGGGGCTTTCCCATCCAACGCTTTATCGACTGGCCTCACGGGCCAGACATTTCCAAGCCCTGCGGCGGTCCCTCTGCCGGCTTCACGCCCGCGAATGTTTGCTGGCCTTCAACCCGCAGGGAGGCTTCCGCAGCCGGAACCTTCCCGCCCAGTCCTGGCGGATCGGTCACTTCGAGAATTTCCTTACTTGCGGCCGTCACCCGGCCAAGCACTGATTTGGCAATATCCACGCGTGAGGCGGGCTTCCGCGACGTAGCTCCGGCTGCTGACTGCTCCGCTTCGATAACTGCATCAGCCCAGCCCGACAGATAGCTTGCTGATTGAGGCCCTCTATCAATTCCGTGCGCCTTAAGCACCGTGTAGGCCACTGACTCCGCCTCGACTTCGGCCAGCCCGCGGTGGTCCACGCTGCTTCCATACAACTTGCCCACATTGTCGTTCGGGCCGTGGAGCAAAACGTGCCCGAGCTCATGCGCGAGCACCGCTGCGCGTTCCTCTGAGTTCAGCCAGCCACCCACCTGAACGCGATGCTGGGCAAAGTCCGTGAAGCCGCTTGTGAGCCCGAACTGCGAGTCCGTGACTTGCACTGAGAAGCCGTGAGCGCGGGCAACTCCAGCCAGCGACTCCCACAGCCGCGGCACCTCGACTGACGTGAGCCCAGCTGATCGAGGAACCAGCAGCGGGGTACCCTCGGTCTGGGAGACGTCGAAGACAGCCTGGCCCCGCCAGCCAGTGATGAGCGTCTTCTTCCCCTCGTCAACGGCGCCGTTGGGAGCCTTGTCGCCAACAGGGATGCGGTGACGCGTGCCGTCCGGCAAGAGCACCTGTTGAACGCGGGCCGTCCTTGGCGCAATCACCCACAAGGCATGCTCACCACGAAGAACATTCCGCCCGTGCCGCTCCCATTCCTTGAAGCCCGCCACGAGCGTGGGCTCGTCGGTACCGCGCTGTGCCATCTGCATCATCAGCAGGGCAACGTTCCCGCCGGAATAGCGCCACAGGCTGGCGGAAGCGTCAAGGAGAACCTGCCAATGTGATGGCGACTCGACAGCCTTTTCAAGAATCGAGTGCAGTCCGTCCATCAAGGCAGCAACACGTTCCTCGGGCGCCAGTCGCTGAGGCTCCAACGGGGAGTTCGGGCCAGCGGAGGGGCTTGACGGAACTTCGGGTGCAGCGGCCACGACAGCCACCCTTCTGTTTCTTGGACCGCAGCTCAGCTGCGCAGACACCAGTTCATGGCGACCAGGTCATTGGAGCGACATGACTCAGAATTCGGGAACCAATTGATGGGCCGCCTTGCACCAGTCGAGGAAGGCCGGATCGTCGTTCGCAAGCATGCGCGGTGCGGGATCCTTGTGTGCCTGCAGTCCTACGCATCCGGCCGCCCGGGTGTGCGTCCTAAGACGTTCGACTGCGTGTGGGAGCCTTTCATGGAAGGCGAGCGGCCCGAAGCCAGGATCGTCCGTTGTGTAGGAGGCCAACTCCGCGCGGTGAAGCGCGTACAACTCAGCCACGATCTCAGGGTGACGCCACCAGCAGTCCGGGACGACCGACGTCGTCAGTTGGTAGGTGGCCACGAGCCATCGCACCCACGCAAATAGCGATCGCCATGCCTCCTGTGATTGCTCGGTCGTCATCTCCCGCCAGCGGCGGGTCACGGACTTGGGCCCAGCCTGTCCGGCAAATGCCGACCTGAAAAGTTGTGCAGTAATCTCGTCGTCCCCAAAGGAACCCGAGGAGGGAACATCAAACTCGTCGACGTTGTCACGGCTATGCATCAGGAGCCCCTTCGGTCTTCTGTTGACGCTGCTTGTGCCCGTCGGCCAACAGGCGCTCCATCTCAGCCTTCAGGCGGCGCAGTTCCCCGGCGTCCTTGCGCTTGTGCCATTCCAGGAGATCCAACAGAATAGGCCGCGTGCGCCGACCCAGCATGAGTGCGGTGCCAGCTGGGAGGCGTCGAATCTCGTCCAAGGCGATCACCGGACGGTCGCGAAGCTGTTCGCCGTCCTGCCGGCCCTGTGACGACCAGGAACGCGTGGTGAGCGTCAAGCTGCGCTCGCCGAGCAGACCGGCGAGCGATCGGAGGTCGTGTTCGTCAGATCCGCCTCCGAAAATCACCTTAATGATGGCGGAGTCCCATATTGTTGACGCTTCATCGATGGACCAGCCCGAACGGGCCTGAGAAAGGGATTGGAGGACGACGAGGGTGGAGATGCCGATGCCGCCGCCATCAGCCAGCGCCACGGGGAGGCCCGGCCAGGGAGCCAGGTTGGCGATCTCATCGAGTATGAGGGACAGCGGCGGCTCAAGCCTGCCGCCTGGCGAAACGAACGCCATTTCGCGTGCCGCGCTGTCAATGTCGTCGATCAGGGCGGACAGGTATGGACCGGCAGCAGCCGCGCCTGCGCGCGTGCCGATCAAATAGAGCGTGCCCCGTTCCCGAATGAACGCCTTCGGATCAAACTCCTCGGACTCATCCTGCGGGTTCAGTGCAGCCAAAACCTTCGGTGAAGACAGCGGGGCAACCGCTGCCGAGACACCGATCCAGGAGTTCGAGGTATTCCGCGGGTCGTCTTCCAGGATTCCCATCAGGTCTGACTGCCAACCAAGCGCCGCGCCTGGCGTGCCCAGGACTTCCAGCGCTTCCCGGGCAAGCACAGGGCTGGAGGACCAGCGTCGGAATGCAGCCACTCCCTCGCCGGACAGGGCAGCAGCATGGAGCAGGCATTGGAGGACGATCAGCGAGCGCTTCTGCCACGCAGCGTTTTCGCCCTTCATCTCCGTGTCCGCGGTAATGACCAGCGCTCGCCGGGTGGCAACGTCCGGGTCCTCACATCCCCGCACCGGTGACCAGCGGAGGGACGACGGCAAGCCTGACATGCCTTGGGGATCGAACACCGTCACCGGGCGCCCGTCAGAAGCCCTTGCCTTCATGGTCACTACAAGGTTGTCAGCCCGCGTAGACGTCGTTACGACGGCACCGGGCGCGTCGAGGATCGCGTTGATGACCACGTAGAGGCCCTTGCCGGACCGGGGAGCACCCTGGATCACCATCGATTCTTCAGTGGAAACGTGGACCGTGACGCCGCGGGATCGACCCAGGGTCCAGGACAGATCCTGCACCGAAGGCTTCACCAGTCCCGGGCGCGTGAACTTCCCCCGCTTCTGCACCGCCCTCGCCCCAAAGTCGTGGACGATTTCGGCGCGACGGGCAACGCCGTCCCGGTTCAGGATGTCCTGCCGGAGCCATGCCCCCGATTGCTTCCACCGCCTCCACGCAACCAGCGCAGCCACGGCGAGCGCTCCGACCAGCAGCAGGGCCGGAGCCAAGATCCACCAAACGCTGTCCGTGCCGACTGCGCAGTCCCCACTGCGGATGACTATCCAGTCCATCCTGTTGGCCAAAAGTCCGACGACGGCACCCGGGTTGAAGGGCGACGGCGGCAAGGCGCCGCAGTGCCAAGAGGTCGCGAGCTGCGCCGCGGCCTGCACCAACGCGCAGAGACATACGTAAGCCGCCGCTCCAACGAGAGCAGCGGTGCAGAGCGGATTGTCGCTGGCAGCCCGGGAACTCACTGGCTGTCTCACAGCATCCTGCCGTCAGTCCCGAAAACGTCCAACTCGTCCGTTGTCACCCGGTTGGCAACGATGAAGGAGCGGTTGCCGACCTTCCAGAGACCGACGCCCTTCGGGAGATTCTCAACGTGCTCGCACTCGGCTTCGGTAAGGCCCAGCGCTTCCTTGGTAAGCCGCATTGCGTCGTGCTTCTGGCGGTAGATGATCCTGGTGTCGGCTTCGGTGAGGAGACCCAGGGCTTTCTGCCGATGTCCGCTGGTGCTGTCACCGATCTCGTTGAGGTCAGCGACTTTATGCATGATCAGCAGGTTGGCGATGCCGTAAGTTCTGGCCAAACGCCACTGTTCGCTCATCTTCGCCAGCATGTAAGGATCAGCGAGCATCCGCCAACCTTCGTCGTAGACGACAAGGCGCTTGCCGCCGTCGGGATTGGTGATCGCCGCCTCCAGCCAGGTAGCGCCGCAAGCGGCCGCTAATGACAGGGCTTGCTCCGAAGCCCCAATGAGCGCCGAAGTGTCCATCACCATCATTGGGGCGTCCGCGTCGAAGGCTACGGTGGACGGAGCATCAAACATGCCTTCGAGATCACCGGACACCGTGCGTCTAAGGGAATGGCTGACGGCGGTTCCGCCCTCGACCCCGACGAGAGCCACCATCTCCTTCGACGGTCGCAGCAAATGGTCAAGCACCATGGGCAGCGTGGGGTTGGAGTTTTCCGCCATTGTTTCCATGAGGGCGATATCCAAGGCCGTGTGCTCGACGGGTCGGAGCGGCATTCCTTGACGCATGAGGGAGACAAGTGCCACC
This sequence comes from Arthrobacter liuii, assembly GCF_014639275.1. Classification (GTDB taxonomy): domain Bacteria; phylum Actinomycetota; class Actinomycetes; order Actinomycetales; family Micrococcaceae; genus Arthrobacter; species Arthrobacter liuii. The sequence continues at coordinate 18,277 of NZ_BMFW01000006.1, forward strand.
AGGAGATACCGGCGCCGCTGGCGAACAACAGCCTGCCACTGTGCTTCAGTGAGGGCGCTTGACCGTGGCCCGGCGTCCAGTGGATTTACTCGTGCGGGACGGCCTGGTCCGACGGAAATGACCTTTCCGCCTACAGCTTTGGCGACGGCAACCCACTCACCCTTGGGATCGGAGGCGACGGCGGCTTTCCTGCCCAATGTGATGGACCGCGCGACGAGCGACTTGCCGCACATCGACTTGCCTGTGCCGACGGTTCCGATAACGACGATGGATGGGCCGCTGATGATCCCTTTGTCGTAAAGGATCCAGGGATCGTAGGAGAAGGCTCCTGACCCGAAGACATCGGTTCCGATGTAGGTGCCTTCATGCCCCAGCCCGGACTCTGTGAGGAACGGGTAGGCGGCCGCGAATGTCATGGTCGAGGCGCGGTGCGGTGCCGGACGCAACCGGTGTGGGCCCCGGAGCGAGTTCGGCTCCTTGCTCCCCCAATCTCCCGTGAAGCGAAGCTTCTGAAGTCCCGGCTGTTCATCCTCCGACGGAGCACTCGCCCGCTTGGACGCCCAAGGTGCGGACCGCCGTCGTGCTTTCTGATCCCCCCGACTTACCCCCGACGGAAGGTACTCGAAGCTGCCATTCGTCTTGTTCATCGCAGTCCTCTTCCCAAGGGCATGGCGCTCGCAACGAAAGCCGCCCATTGCTGTCCGTAGAGAAGCCGCAGCTCAACGAAAGCTCCCGCTGCCGCGGACTCAAGCTCCTGGCGGTGTCGTGCCAAGTCCTCCAGTGAGGTCGCTGTGACGGTCATATAAGAGGCCGGACGGACGTCACCGTGGCCGGCGACAATCTCTTCTTCCCTCTGTGTCACTTCTTCTTCCTCGGCCCTTTGCTCACGCGTGAGCGGCCTGTCGAAGCGGGCATTGATACGGCGACGGGTCTCGTGGGCTTCCTGGGCTGAACGGATGTCGCGCAGAGCTTCAGCGGTCGGTACCGCCCGAATAACCTCGGTGAAGGTGTGGCGGAATTCGCCCACATAGATCAGAGGGTGGAGGAAGCCCGGGAAGACTTTCTGCCGCGGCCATTCAGCAATCCAAAAGGTCTGGTGGAAGCCGGAATCTGTCCGCAGGTAGGTCCAGTGCTCCTCTACACCCATCGGGCCTTGCCTCATGAGCTCATCTGTAGACTCTGCTGCTGGTGCACTCGACGCCGAAGCTGTCGCGGCCATCGCTTTGCCGGCGGGCAAAAGGGCAGGATCGAAAGCGCCGCGAATGATGGCAAGCAACCCCGCCTCGCCGAACCATTCCTCGACCTTGACGTTGTGAGTACCCAGCGACGTTCGTATCGCATCGACTTCGAGCCGTAGGACGTGTTCAAGGCCGGTGACGCCCCCGCCCGACTCCCTGATCCGCCGTCGCGCCTTACTCGTGTCCAGGACAACCGCGACGACCAGCTCATGGCTCATAGCCGAGCCGGCGGCCCCCAGTAAGTCCTCGTATGCACGTTGACCCCATCCAGAGTCTTCCTTGTCTCGCGCCGGCAGGGCATTCTCCCTGTAGAAGTCCCAGAGGGCCGATGACGGGTAGGGCACCGTGTAGTCCTGGATGGCGATGCGGGCAACGCTTTGCCGTTGGGCCATGCCGGCCTGAACGCGTGACCAAGCCTGGACTGCCCACGCTTTATCGTCAGCATCCAGGAGAGCGAACGACCGCGTACTGCACCGCAGCACCGCGATTACCTCCTTGCCGTGTCCATCGACCAGGAAGCATTCCCCACGGGCGGTCGTTCGAATCTCCAGACTGCCCAACCCACCCGGAAGGGCAAGTCGGCCGGCGAGGCGTGGAGCTTCAGGCTTTGCGAGAAACCTCGTCTGGCCCGCAGCTGCGCGATAAAAGAACGTCGCGATCTGTTGTGCCCAGACTGGATATGGGACACGGGAGTACTGCAGGATACCGAGCAGAATGAGCGCAAGCCAGATGGGCCCAGTGGTGAACAACCCGACTGGACCGTGGCTCGCCGAGGCAACGATGGCGACGGCAACTCCCCCGGCGACGATGAGCAACTGGTACCACTTGAGCCCGAGGAAGAAGCCTCGGCGTTCGTACCTTGGGAATTTGACGGCTTCCAACGCGCGCCCGTCTTCAGACATGAGGGGTGCCTCCCTTCGGAGGGTCAATTCTTGGTGGCTGGGGTTTCGGAGGTTGCGGGCTCGACGGTCCGGGGGTGTTAGCGGGAGGCCGCCCTCGCGGTCCCGGTTCTGTAGGTGTGCTCTGCCGGGCTGGCGCTGGAGCAGCGCCGCCTTGGCTTCTCGGACTCTCACGCACGAACCCTGTGGGTTCCGCGGACTGCGCTGCACCCGGTGATCCGGTTGACGATCCTGTCTTCAAGGCTCTCTGTCCTCCATCGGGGCCCGGTGAGGTCAACCCGGCGGGCACAGGAGGAGCTGACACCTGTGTCGGGAAGACGTTACGGCTCGAACTGATGGGCCGTGTCATGGCGGAACGACTCACCATGTTCGCGAGAGTCAGTCGGCCGCCTGCCTGCCGACTGATTTGCCGGGCCGCAACACTGGTGCTTCGCGACAGAACGTGGCCGCCGCCAGCCGTTTGCGCGGCTGCAGCCAGTTCCCCTCCAGCGAAGCTCACGAGGCGCAGGGCCATCATGGGTGCCCCACATGCGAGGGCCATGCCTACGGTTCCGGCTGCCAAGCCCGCGAAGGACTTGGAATCGGCAAAGAGCTTTACGGCGACGGCCAAAACTGTTGCAGCCAAGGGCTTGGCCACAACCAATGCGATGACGACCTCACACCAGCGACGAGCCCAGGATTTTGTCTTGTCCCAGGGCAGCAGCATGAGGGCCACTGGCGCGACGGCGGCGAGTACAACGACGGCAAACGAGCGGAAGATCATCGAGCACATCAGGATGAAGGCGAGTATCCACACGACTACTACGGCCATCATGGTTACCACCGCCGCGCCTGCAGGGCCGCCGGTGTTTCCTGGAGCCAACGAGACCAGGTTCCATTCCCGGCCACTTCCCTGAGGCGCTCGTTCAAAGCCGAAGAGCCGCATGAAGACGAGATAGGGGTCGGAACCAATCGATTGGAGCAGGGCGGCGGATGCCAGGTCCGTTGCCCGCGTCAACTGACGGACAAGGTAAACGGCGGCGCCCACCAGTGGGATGGCGACGGCCCCGCCTATCATCGCCCTTCCAATGCGTCTGGGTTGCTGGCTGATAAGCCCCGAGAGCAGCTGCATAATCATTACGACGGCGAGTGGAGTCAGCATTACAACCACCCACCAGCTCGTGAGTCCCTCGATGGACAGCCACTGGGAGTCGTCGACGTTCGACACAGTGAAGGCACCCGTGATGAAGGCCCACAGCCACGACGCCATGTTCTGCAGAATGTTTGCGAACAGTGACGTGACCGCGCCAAGGGCGTTGTCGTTTGCCTGTGACACCAAGCCGCATCCGGGCGGCCACCATCCATTGAGATCGCACTCAACGGGCATGACCTAGAACCCGAGAGGGAATGCGGTCTGCGACCAGAGGATGTAGCCGTTGATGCCGCCAAGGATGGCAGCCACGGGCCCTGTCCAGAGGAGGATCACGCCTCCGCTGGAAGCCAGGCGCGACGATTGGCTCAGCTTGCCGGCCAGCAGCAGGGCTGCGCCGATGATCGCCACGATGGCGATGATGATGAAAGCGCCGACCAGGATGCCGCCGCCAATTTGTTTGAGCGATTCAAGGAAGGGGAAACTCGCGTTCGGCGTGATTCCTGGGTCCACCGCTGCCAGAAACATGGGTGCTCCGTCCGTCGTATTCCATGGAGTGAGCAGATGAGCTCACACGTTCATGGGAGGTGAAGTATGGAACGACATGACCTGAACATCGAACACGCCTATCGGACACGACGACGACCAGACTTGCATTGGCCCCAGACAAATATGGCGCAGGAGGTGGTCCTGATCGCTCGCAGTCAGATGCGATGAGGCTGCCTAACGTCTGCCTACGAAGAGGACGCGTCCGGCTGATTCGGACGTTTCTGCCCCAGCTCCAGGAGGTTGATGTCCACGCTGCCGCTGCTGCTCGGCTTTGGTGATCCGCGCAGTTTCCGCAGTTTGGTGGCCCGGTACTCGTCGCGGGCGAGGTTGAACGTGTAGAGGGTCATGAGCCCGGCGAAGCCGATCAGCCACAGAGCACCCCACTCCGGGGGATTTCCGTCCCAGAGCGGGCGCTGGAACAGCCACACGCCGGTGGCCAGGCCGAGAACCATGACCACCATGAGGATCCCCATGCCCCACCAAGTGCTGACCTGGGCGTGGCCGCTGCCTGGGGTGAACCCAATCTCATCAGCCGGGTAGCTGTGCAGCTCGCCGGTGCTGGTCTTGCGCAGGACGCGCTTCTCGCCGGCGGCCACTGCCTTCTTGTGTTCGGCGTAGACGGCGTCTTCACGGGCAAACCGTTCACGGTCGTAAACCATGGTCATCCTTTCGTGGCCCGGATGCACGGCCACCGTCTGTCGATCGCGTCATGACACTGATTCCTGCTTCCGAATCCTGACCGAATATGGGAAGAAGTCCAGGGTCATCTGGATGCGGTGATCCGGGTAGCGGAGGAACCATTTGTAGGCTTCGTCGTCGGATGCCTCCCACCAAGGCTTGGGCAGGCCATTGAGCTTCCGGGCCTTCCGGCCCAGCCACTCATGGACATTGACCCAGCACTGAATGACCGCAAGACCGAACAGGACCGCGAAAAACATCATCACCAGTGCCATGACGGGGACAGGCTGAACAATGCAAGTACTCCAAAGCCCAGGCACGCCAGCGAGGCCGGCACCATGAGCATCATCATGAACAGGCTGAAGTTGAAGGATCGAATCAGGTTGTGGTCACCGCCACCGGAGCTGGCCCCAATACCCCACTCCTCCTTGGTGTAGGCATAGATGGTTGTACCAGCCGCGGCGTATCCGTAGTAGAACGGACGGTTGATGGCGCGCTGTAAGGCTTCGTTTTTCGTCTTTTCCCCCATGAAATCAAGCCTATCCGTGTGATGGTGCGGTCGTCGGTCCGCCACCCTTCGGGGAGAGGCCACAGTCGCGGCTAAGTCGGGCAGCGTAGCCGGTGTCAGCGGCTGGCCGTGTGAGTCAGCTGAGCGAACACTATGACGCCGCGCAGCGTTATAGCCGGGCCGCTACCCTTCCAGTCTTCGGCCTTCACGCGCTTGAGGCGGACTTTCGTCACCGGCTTGTTGCGCTTGTGCAACACATCGCCTAGAGCACCGAACCCGACCTGGCCATTCCGGTATTTTGCCTTAGAAGTCCCTATCGAGAATCCTTCGGGATGCCTGTATCTACAAGGGGTTGACGTGCACAATGATGACTTGGGTGTCCTTGGAACCGTCGTAGCGGAGGTCGTAGGTGACCTGGACACCGGTCGAGGTGCCCGGGGTGATGGCGAAGTCGCTCTTCTGATCCGGCTTGGCGGAGACGTCGCGGATCCACCCTTCGGCGGGGTCGCTGGGGATGCCGTACCGGTCAACACCCTCACGGATCAGCGTGGAGAGCTCGTCCAGAGACTTGGCGGTGAGGAAGTAAGTGACCTCACTGAAGTCGGGGCCGCTGTTCATGCCGTTCAGCCGGATGCGGTCCGAGCGTGCCGTGATGGCCGTATAGGGCGCCTCGATGATGATCTCGATGGGCTTGTCGGTGTGGACGTCCGGGGCTTGGCTGGAGCCGTCCTCAAGACCGACACTCTCCTTCGTCAGCCGCCCTTTCTCCATGTCCAGGAGCACGAACTTCGATGCTTTGATGTCCTTGATCCCGGGCTCGTCCAACTTCGAGTAGATTTTGGCACCGGCCGGAGGTGGGCTGCTTGTGGCGGAGGGCGTGGCCCCGCCGTAGGGCACAACACAGCCAGTCAGCAACAGCGGCGTGGCAATCAGTACGGCAGCGAGGCGTTTCATCGTTCCCCCAGATTGATGATGTCGTGTCTCAGACTACCGGCCGGCCCCGCGACTCCCGGCGCACCCCAGAACAAGACCCTAAAAATCATGCGTGGGTGCCGACGCTACTACGCCGGGCGCACACCATTTTTGGCCCTGGGGGTTGGAGAGGTAGTCGGTGTGGGCCACGCAGACGTGTGGTTACAAGTACTTTGAGGTCTCTTTTGTTGCCTGCGTGCCGGACCGAGTCTAATGGTGCAGTGAATCTCCTGACCAAGCTTTCCGTCGCCGCTGCGGCGGCCGCTCTCCTGCTGTCCGGCTGCGCTGCTCCTGCGAAGACCGCCGATGTCTCCCAACCCACTCAGATCAGCGCAAGCGCAAGCGCCAGTGCCACGCCGTCTCCGACGGCTGACCCCGACCGGGATATGAACGCAGCACTCATCCTGAAAAAGACCGCTGATGTGTATCGCCAGCGGATGGCCGAAGCCCACGGCTACGCGGTCACCAAAAACACGGAGGCCCTCGATACTTTCTGGCTGCTGATGACGGACATGGTTCATGGTCACGGCAGATTCGTGTCACTCTCACAGAGGGCCTACTCCGACGCCAGCGATCTGTACGGTGAGGCACCCACACCGGCCGCGCTCGATGATTGGGATGATGTCATGGACGCCAACGGCCCGCTGGTAACGCACGCAACGCTGTGGCGTGAGGCAGGAAATGAGGCTGAATACCAGGCAACCCTGAATGTTCTTGACCAGGCAGACAGATTGGCGAATCAGCTCTCATCGAAGGCACAGTACACTTCGACGCCGTTGCCGCCGCTGGTACCGGGCGCCTGACACGCCTGTACCGGCGTAGTGCAACAGCCGGGCTCCAGGCCCCTGATGCTTAGAGTGTCAGCATGGAGAGTAGCTTCCTGATCGTTTTAGTTGCCGTGGTAGCAGCTGTCCCCGTAAGGGTTATCGTGGCAGCCGTCCGGCCCAGTCGACCAGGCCGCCACAAAGGCGCCTATATTCCTGCCAAGGACCGCCCGTCTTATCCGGATGCAACTAACCACAGCGCCACCAGAGATGCCATTGGACTCCGCTCAAAGAGATTTCCCGAGCTGGAGCGGTAGGAAGCCAGCAGGATCATGGAATCTGAACTGGACGCCGGCGACATGGAAATGTCGTCGAATGAAGCTGCCGCTTACCTCAGCGGCCCTGTGGGCTACACCCTCAGCGCGAAGCTCGTCCGGGGACTTCGCTACCTCGACGCCGGCCCGATAGTCGAGAAGCGCGGGAGCCGGCTGGTGTACCGCAAGTCTGCGCTGGATGCCTTCCTCAATGAACACGGCACGGATCCCCAGGTCTGGATCCAACCAGCCTGGAAGAAAGTCTCGGATCAGCTGCGCGGCATTAGGGAAGCTACTGGTGATAGTGGTTTCGACCCGTTGATTGAGACGCTGGATAAGCGTGGTCCCAAGGATGGCTGGGACCCTGACTTGGCGAAGTAGCAAGAGTCATAGCCCCACGCCTCCCCAAGATGTCACCGCCCTGAATGGCAGCTGTCCGCCGCGCCACCTATGCTTCCTCCATGGGGAAGAAGCCGGCGAGAAGCCCACATCTGTTCAGAGTTTTCAAAAGCACCGATCGCCAGAGCCTTATCGTCAGGTATCCCTATCAGGATGACTCAGACCTTGAGTACGGGTACGCCGAGGCAGCGAAGCGACTCGCCGCTTCATTCCAGGGCCAACCGATCGATGACACGATTCTCCTGCCGTTCATGTATCTGTGGCGGCATGCGGTCGAACTTTCACTGAAACAGCAGATCAAGCTGGCAGCCAGGCTCCGGCGCGCCAACGGTGAGGAGGACGAGTCGCTCGATCCCGAGAAGCTGCGAGGCTGGCTAAATCGAACGCACAGCATGAGGGAGCTGGCCACGTCGTTGGCCGCGCATTTCGCTGAGCTCGACCTGCCTAAGATGCCGCAGGAAACGAACAGGACACTCTCCTGGTTTATCGATGCGGATCCGAACGGCCAGACCTTCCGTTACGCCGGCGGGCTCCCGGACACCCAGGACTTCATCGACTTCCCCGCACTCAACAAGTGCCTTGAGGACACATACAACATGGTTTCTGCCGGCATCGACGTGCTGTGGGCGTATAGCGAGGCGCAGGAGGATTTTCTCGCCGAGAGACGTGAGTTCGAAGCCGAGATGCGGGCCGATTTCGAAGCCGAGATGCGGGCGGAGTACGGGTCAGAATTTGGCGGCTATGCCGACTACTAGGCGGTCGGCCCGTGTCCTGGCGAATGCTCATCAACTAAACGGGGCAGTGATGGAATCCGGATTCGACGCCGGGGACATGACTGCGAAGGAGGCTGCGGCCTAGCTGAGCGGCCCGGTCGGGTTCGAGATCAGCGTGAAATTCCTCTACGGTCTCCGCTCACTCAGCCGCGGCCCGGTTGTTGAAAAGCACCCTTCATCTCCTGTGGCTTCAACTATGGCACGCAGCTGGCCGGCCACCTCCCGCCACATGCCCCTGTGCTAGTTCTTACAGATCACATGGTTGATCTGCACTTGGTCGGGATTGAGTCCTGAGCGGGCTTCAATGTGCACTCGCTTAGGACTGTCTTTCGTCAGATTGCTCACCGTGCCGCTGGCGGTGCCTATGGTCTTTCCTTTCTGGAGCAGATCCACCATGGCTTCAGCCGACTTGCAGCCAGCATAAAGTGGCGTCCATAGCCATACTTCGGTGCACGCTGCCCCTGTAGTGCAGGTGTACTGGTCGTGCGCGACCCACTTTAGGTAAAAGGAGCCGTTCTGAGCCCAGTCTCCTTGCCGTTCCAGCTCCTTGACGACAGCCGGGTCGGCGCCGGGTGCCACTGTCGCTGCAGCGTCGGATGCTGAGGTTAACGACCCGGGCTGTGATACTCCGATGGCGAATATGCCGACACCAATGACCACCAATGCGGCGATGACGGCAATGAGACCGCCGTATCCTTCTTTTTTGCGTGGAGGGTTGTACGCTGTAGCGGGCTGCGTTGGCTGTCTTGTAGGAGACGGCGCCGGCGGCCGTAGTGGCGGGGAAACTGCTGCGGAGATGACGGTGTTGATCCTCTTGTGGGCGCGCACATCAAAGACCTCGCGCTTCTCCATAATCATCCGTGTGTGCTGAAGGGCTGCCTCCCACTGATGGAGGCTCCCCTGCGATTCCTGGACCCAGGAGTTGGCGTCAGCCAGGAGCTTCGCGAAGATTCGTTCCTTGGCCTTTTCAACGGCTGTCCGCACGTGCTCTCGGGCATGCCCCACCGTGGTCAGCGGGTTCTCGTTCCTCGCGGCTGCGATTGTGCAGACGTGCCAGGCGATGGCGTCGGCAGCACCTTCACAGACTTCGTTGAGCCGCTTTTTGGATACTGCGGCAGGTGGTCCCAGATGCAGCTCCCCGCTGAGGTCCACAGGCGTCATGATCAACTCCGGGTCCACCAGTAGATTCCAACCCTGCGGACGCGCCGGCCAAGAGGGGTCCGGTCTCCAGTCCGGGCCGGGCCTCCACCCCTCTGCCGGCCGCGGCCAGCCGGGTGGAGGATTGAAGACTTGGAGACGCTGCTGCGAGCCCGCAGCAGCAGGACGTGCCGTTGCCTGTGTTGACACGCCGTGAGCAGCGGTACTGGATGACCAGGCTGCCGTCTTGAACGCATCGATCTTGGAACGCGTCCGGAAGTACCTGACGGCGTTGATGATGGCGAAGATTGGGCCAAGGACAATCGCACCTTTGAAGGCCACATATGAGCCCCCAGCCGAGGCCGCGTTGTAAGAGGCGAGAGTCACGAGACCACCCACGACGGCAATGCCGACGTGGATCCATGCCCAGACCGCAAACCGCCGCGCGGCTCGCTCCAGCTCGGCAACATTGCCCAAATCCCCCACTTTTTACGTCCTTCTAAGCAGCGCGGCGTGATCCGCTTGCGCTAAGCGTAGTGGGCCACCGCCTTCCCCGTTATAGCGTCCCGAATATGTCGCAGGGATGGACTGGGAAAGGGCCAAGGATCTGTTCATCGGTGGGCCGTGCTTAGCCCTGCTTGAAGATCAGCTGCTCTATCTGTTCGGGTTCGATGCCAAGCTCTTCCGCCCATTCGGCCATACAGCTGGTGTACCGACGGTAGCTGTCGGCGCTGTTCCAGTTGAGCCAGAGCGGGCCGATTTCGTTGCAGTTCTTCCTGAACCAGCGTGCCACAATGCTGTCCAGGATCGGGGTCGTGGCTACTTGCTCGGAGGCCTTGGTGGAAAAGCTGATGTATTTAGTGACCAACGCCGGCCCCCACCAGGCGAGAACTTCCTGTCACTCCGCCGCCGGTCAACGACGTGCTCGAACGCGGCGTTCCCGCCGCTGGTCATAGCGATCTGCGCGAGCGTGAACAGCTCGGCGTTGAAGTGCTTGCTGTTTGCCGGGTCCGTGTGACCCTGATGACCCGCTCAGCCCGGTATGGACCGAAACCCGTCCCTGCATAGCCCCAGACATAGCTGGCGATGTAAGCATCCAGAGCAGAGTTAGGGTCCCGGATGAGCTTGAACGAGTCCAGGACGCCTGCGCGGCCTATACGATTCGGCAGTGATTCGAGAACGCTGTAGTCGCCGAGGTACTTTGCCCAGCTCTTCTTCTTCCATTCAAAGGGACCTTCGACGGCCGGCCCTCTGCATTCCAGTTCTTGAATCTTCTTTGCAGGTCGTCGGGCACAGCCGGCATCGTCATATCTCCCTTAGGTGATCGTCCACTACTCTCGCATATGCCGTCCGGGTTTCTCCTTAGGCCGGGTCCGGGACTGATGCGAAATTGAAGACTTTCCGACCGTGAATAGTATGCAGCATGGGGAACAGTGAAAGCCGAGCCACGTCCTTCAAGAAGTCCTTGGAGGCCGCCGGATACAGCGTGGTGTGGAAGCCAAAGAAGGCCTGGTTCCCTGGGCGACTATCGAGGCGCTTCCCGCCACGGCTGCGGACACACTGTTGGTCATTTTCCGGGAACTGGGCGGCGTGCCGGCCCACCACGCAGCCCTGGCACCCGGCGGATGGGACATGCAGGCTGACCAGGTCCTCATTGAGTTTGACGAGGACCTGCATTTCAACAGGTACCGGGCCTTTTCACTCGCCACACCATGGTCTGCTGAGCTTCCCTGGTCCGCGACGTACCGTGCCTACTCCACGGGGATGGAAGGGATGTGCCTGAATGCCGGCGGACACGGCGGAAAGTGGGCCAATTCCTCCTCAGACCGCTTGTTCGGAGGCTCCGATGAGAAAGAGGTTCTCGGACCTCTGGGCTCTTCCCGGTGGAAGCAGCGCGCCCTTTATGACGCAATCAATGATGCTTACGCGCTGTGCTCCACGCAGGTGTCCCTGGCCAGGGTTTCGATCCATGACCAGATCGGTGGTTTGAACGTAAACCAGGCGACGAAGAAAGACCTTCTTCTGGAGCCGGAGGCACTCAGGCCCTTCCTTTTGGCCAGGACGGTGCCCGTGGAGGGGCTGAGCACCTCGCCATGACCCTGTCGCTGCAAGGAAGCCTTGGCTGGCGCAGCCATTAGCGCAAATGGAGTCATAGGAGTGCAGGTGCCGCCACTGGAACAGGGCCCGGGATGGTCACCGTAGTGCGCGGCGCGGCGTCACAGCCGCAAGGTCCTCACAGCTGACTGCCTGAAGCGACGTACTTGGTCCGTGAAACACCAGGAGGGCTTCACCGGTCATATCTTTCACGGCCTCTGGGGCCTGAGGAGGGACTGAGGTGAGGCCATAGATGTCCTCCGGGCGATCAGAATTACCCAAAACGGTGCTCTCGTCGGGGACGACAATCCGGTAGTTGTTGGTGTTTCCCATATTTGAGAAACGGAAAATCAGGCCTAGGGCGGGGCAATCCGTTGTGAAGGCCTCAACGGTATTGATGGGGCTTTGGTAGACGGTATCGGCGCCATACCTGGCGAGCTTGGCTTCCCACAGTCCGTCTTTTGCCACCCCTGAAAGGCCGGGGTCCCTGCAACCCTTTACGAGGAAGATGTCGGCGTCAGCCTTCCGTTCCTGCAGGACCGGTTTGCCGTCCGCATCAGGATGGTTCTTGCGGCACTCGGCAAGCACGTCGGGCGCGGCCCGCGGGAAGGCCCATTGGCCAGCGGCGACCAAAAGAGCGAGAACGGTACAGACGCCGGCGATCGTGCCTAACGACCACCATTTGCTGCGGGCCGAGCCGCCGCTCTGAGCGGAACCGCTTCCCGTGTCGCTCATACGGGGAGTATCTGCTCATGCTCCGGGATCGTCAATGGCCAGAGACGGGTTGGGGTAGAAGGAGGGGGCACACGGAGAGTCCCTAAAGAGTGGCCATTTACAGGCCCAAACAAGCGGATAGACCAAAAGACTGGCAACGTCCTAAGCGCCGTCGGCCAGCTCTTGCATCCGCAGACGCCGCTCTTCCCACTGCTCGGGCGTGAGGTCTGGAATGTTCGGCGCGGATGGGCGCAGACCGATGAAACCGTCCAACTGCTCGCGCACGATGTCCAGGTGTCCGGCATGTCGGTGGGACTCGGCGATCATGTGCACCAGAAGGCGTTCCACCGTAGTGTGGCGGTGTCTTGTCCACCATGGCACCACGGCGGGTGCATCAAGCTCCAGTTCGTCGAGCACGGCATCGGCTGCCACCGTTGTCTGCCGGTACATCATGACCGCCTCAGCCAGCGTCATAGTCGGCGGCGCGAGGAAGTCTGCCTGGGGGTCCCCGGATGCGATGACGCCCCGGACAACGGGGTTCTCAATGTCCCGTCCAAGACATGAAATGAAGTACTGGGACTCGGTGACGGCCAGGTGGAGCAGCAAGCCCATGACATGCGTGCCCGTCCGAGTCAGTGGAGTACGTGCCTGGGCATCACTCAAGCCCTCACACTTCCACAGGATTGCTTCGCGGGCATCGCTTAAATATTCACGAAGCTGGGCTGCTCTGGCTTCTGTATCGAGTGGCATGAACTGAGTCTAGGAGCGCGGCTCGATCGCCGAGGGGCGCGTGAAGTCACGCCGCGTCAGGAACTCCTGACTCAGGCGCTTTCCCGACCCCAAGGAGAGCGACGGCGAGTAGAACCACCTTGCCACCCTGAATCAAGGGAGCCACCAAACGCAGGTACTCCTGCCGCATTGCCGACTGCATTTCCGGCGTTTGGCTGGTGACGATCATGCCGATTCCGCCGACGCCGCCTGCCGGGCCTGCCCACAGATCTTCAGCATCGATGGTGAAGTCCCAGTCGAGGGTGTCTGTCTGCACTGAATCGAGGCCGGCCCGCACCAACAGTTCATGGAGCCCAGCCTCCGTGCGGTCAAAGTCCTTATCGGCTGGAAGCCTCTGTTGGTCCGGCACCACTGCCCCGCTGGCTTCCACCACGTCGGCCCACAGCTTGTTGATGGCGGAGAGTTCAGATGGCCAGATCGTCACGGAGACAGCTCCGTCCGGCCGGCAGACGCGCATCAGCTCAGTCACCGCTGCGCGGGGATCCCCGACATGGTTCACAACGAAGGTGACACGACTGCGTCAAAAGTATCCGCTGCGAACGGTAGCTCCGGAAGTCGGCCGACCAGGAGTTCAGCCTGCGGCGCCGCCGCAAGGGCCAGCGAGAGCATCCTGGCGTCCGGATCCACGCCCGTCACCTCTGCTCCGCGGCTTAGGGCCAGGGCTGTGACGTTGCCGGTGCCGCATCCAATGTCAGCCACACGGCGCCCGGTGAAGCTGCCGACCACTGCTTCTGCCGCGTCCAACAACGGCTCAACGGCCCCGGCGCACAGGTGGGGGAAACTGCGGGCGTACGGGCCGCCCAAGCCGGCCCAATTATTGAGGGAGTCCTTTGCCATGGGTCGACAGTATCTCCCCGGTCGGGCCGGCAAGCCCCAACAACAGATGTCGCGCAGCCCGGGCTAAGCTCCTGGGATGGCGGGTGATATTCGGAGTCTGTTCCTCAACGGCACAGTCGGGTCCGGAAAGACGACGACGGCCGAAGCCCTGCACCGGATTCTGATCGACGACGGAATCAGCAGCGCCGTCGTGGACCTGGACCAACTCCGGCGCGCATGGCCGGCTCCCCCGAACGACCGGTTCAACCAGGAGCTTGTACTACGAAACCTCCAGGCGGTCGCCGGAAATTACCGCCATGCAGGGGTGGGAAGGATTATTGTGGCCGGCGTCATCGAACACGCAGCCGATGTTGAGCGCTACCGTCAGTCTCTCGGCGGCCGTGAGCTGTCCCTGGTCCGCCTGAAACCAACCATCGGCACCGTTCAGAAGAGGCTGCGGCACCGACACGAGGCTGGGAGTCCTGATTTGTCCTGGCATCTGGACCGCAGCGTGGAGCTGGAGGGGATCCTAGACAAGGTCCGGCTCGATACTCATGTCGTCGAACTGTGGCTCAGGGTGGGTGTCCCATCCCCGGTGCGCGATGGCTGCAGCATTCTCATCATGCTGCTGGTCAGGGCTCTTACCCCTGCCGGAACGGTCCTTTGATACGCGAAGATATTCACGAACCAGGAGATTCTTTGGGTCCATAGACCCACCCCAGTCCAAATAGTTGTCCCCACTCACCGCGGCGAGGTGGGTCTCCCAACGGGACGTGGCTTATGCGCTGACGCGCCTATGGCCGAGATGCCCACTGCCCGCGACATGACCCTGTCAGCGCGGAAGCAGATCAAAATAGGCGGTGCCAGAATTCCAGCTAATTGGATGCAGTAATGTACCAGCGGCGGGGTTCAAGGCGCTCCACATCATGCCGTTGCCCGCGTAGATGCCAACGTGCCCCCAGTTATCCGGTCCTTGGGGATTCTGAACCACCAGGTCCCCCGGCTGCGGGTCGTCGGTCCGTACCCCACCACGCCACTGCTCCACCCGCGGCAGTTCGATTCCAGCCTGCCGATAGATCCATTGCACGTAGCCCGAACAGTCCCAGGCTTTGAATGCAGTGCCACCCCACACATACCGTCCACCTAGGCCTTCCTGCGTGAACCGCAGGATGTCCTGGCGGAGCTGACTCAGGTTTTTCCAAGAGGCCGCAGGCCCCACTTTGGGCGCCGAAGATGAGCAAGGACCTGGCGATGTGTCCGGTTCCAACGCGGCAACGACTGCTGTCGCCGCACGCTCCCAACGCGCGTAAAGCTCGGGAAAAGCAGATACCTGGACTGCCTGAGCAGCCAGGTCTTTGTCCATCGCCTGCCACCCCGGTACGTCGAGAAGCCCTCGAGGACGTCCTCGGTTGGGACCCAAAGGGCCGCCGTAGAAGGCGCGGGCGTTGTAGAAAACGTCCATAAGCTGCTCAACGCTCCCCCACCCCGCCGTGGGACGTTGTTGAGCCGAGCCTATCGAGTCGTGGTCGCTCCCAACGCCGTCATTCGGAAAGCCCATGGAAGCCGGCACCCTGGGGTTTGCGAGTACGCGCAAACTCGACTCCTGCATCGCCATCATGATGGCAATGATCTGTCCCGAACGGGGTACGCCAAGCTGTTTCCCGACCCTAATGTACGCGCGAGCCACGCTTTCCTGTCGCGAGTTCAGCTCGTATAGCACCTGGCTGCCATCGCGGACCTCCAGACCCTCGGCAGTCCACGTACCCGTGCTGGTAGATGCAGCATCAGCCGGAGCACAAGCGACAGTGGGCTCGGCCTTCAGACCGGCAACTAGAGCCACACCCGCGACGAACGCCATCAGGCCGAGAAGCACAAGGACAGTCACAGCGGCAGCGACACCCTTCAGCAGTGCCCGTCGCCTGACCAGACTCGCCGCTGCCACAAGACCGATCATCAGTAGACGATCCGGTCTGCGGTCGCATAGAAGCCAACCATGACGCAGTGGTCCGCAGGGGCTGTAACCGCGGGCGGGCAGTTCAGCATCACCGTTATAGGTGTTGAATAAGTGTTTCGATCCCTGCTGGTCTCATCGACCACTTGCACGATCACAGTGCACACATGAAGGCCTGCCCAGGGAGGTGGGAATTCCTGAACTTTGGCCAACTCAAGATCGCAGCGAACAGATTGCGCGGTGCCGGTCCGGCGCGCCGCCTGCTGTCCAAGACTCGCGAAGGAAGTGGCAGTCACTCCAGTGGCCTCGAACTCTTTGACCAACACCGATAAAGGGTTGGATCCATCGGGAAGCAACTCCCACCACGAGCGCACCCGTGCATACACATCCGAATACGACGACGAGCGGCTGTCCCAGGTGTAGATTCCCCTTGCTGCCTCTACAGCGAGCGCACGGAAGTCGCGCGTTGGCGAAAGATCAACAGGCGAGGCCAGTGCGGCCACATTGGTTTCGCCAGGGAGAGCAGAGGGCGCGCCCGTTGCCGAGGGCGTCCCGGAAGATGCTGACGCCAGAGGCGTGCTTGGTGTCGGGCTAGTGACCGACGACGTACCCGGCCTATCGCCCCGCCAGAACATGACAACAAGGCCGCCTATCAGCAACACAACGAAGAGTCCGGCAACGAACGAGCGCTGACGGCCCACCGCAAGGAGTGCACGCAGTCCCCGGCTCCCCGTCCCCCCGCCAACCATGACTTATGCAGTCTGCCTGTTGGCCTCGTGCTGGAGCACACGCCAAGCTGTCCGGTACAACTGCCGCGCGAAACCGATATTCACGGCGACATACCGCTCAGTGACACCAAGCTCCGTCGCCAGCGCCGCCATCTGCACAGACCTAGGCAGGCCGCGCAACCCTGGACGGACTATGGTCTCCGCGACTCTTCTCAGAACAGCCGTAGGAAGGCAATCCGCAGCGCACCGGCAAAGACCTTCCATGCTGACCCCCGGCTCCGGGTGGCAGTTCAAAGCAGCATTGATAGTCATGGCGGTCTGCCGCACGACGGTAACGGCATGCCAGCGCCTCCTGTCCCTTGGCGAGGGCGGCCCGTAATGCCTTGGCCCGACTAGGCTTGAGACAGCCAATTGCCAGATATCCTCCCTCACGTTTCTTTGCACCAGGCCAAGCATGGCCTGAGCCCAGGCGTGATCGACATACTTCTCTGTGCTGTCCCAACCCAACCCGGCGCTGACGACAGCAAGCACTTCAGGTGAGGGTTCCGCCGTCGTGAAATCCATGAGCAGGGGCAAAGTCCGATGACTAAGTTCGCGCCGTACGTGTGCCGCGCAGATTTTGTTGCAAACGCCCTGGACCCAAGCTTCGAACGGAATTCCCGGCAACTCCCGGTAGCGCCCCTTCGTTACCCCGTCCCATACCGCGACCCGAATGTCCTGCATAAGGTCGTCCACATCGCAGGTGCGTCCAATCCGCGCCAGGCGCGAGACGACGTAACCCTGCACGCTGTTCACCGCGCTCATGATTTGGTCGAGCGGCATGTTGCACTCCCCTGCCGCGGGAGGGTTCAGCAATGAGACGTCGACAGTGACGGTTTTGGATGGTTCCGAGCTGTTTTGATTTGGCTTAGCGTCGATTTCCACGACTTCACCACTTTGTTCAGATCGAGTAGTTAGCAGAGTCGCGGGAAGAGGCCACTCGCGGACGTGGATACGCAGATCCAGCAACGATCAGTAGAAGCTACAGAAATTATTGTCGAAGATACTTATAGTATCGTCAAGGGTGCGGTTCTTACTTTTTCGTCGACCTTCGGGAAGAATGTGGCTATGCCACGGATTACCCAGCCACACGACGCCGCCTGGTCGGCCGACGTTGAGGCTGCCGTCGCTACTTTTGGCAACCGGTCGCGGAACGAAATTCTCCGTTTCCTTACGGCGAATGGACCGGCCACGCGCGGCGACATTGTCGCCGCCGTCAGCGCCGGCGAACCGAGTGTAGCCAAGCACCTCACGGCCCTGGAGGACGCGGGCGTGGTGATAGTCGACGTCGAACCTGGGCGCCGGCACGGGCGCTCGCCCCGGTACTCTGCCAACGCAGCCCGAATAAAGGAACTGCTCGACGCGCACCTAGGCTACCTGCTCGAGAAGTAGCGGCAACGTTTGCGACGGCGGTAGCGCCTGTTCGATCTACTCCGCTGCTTCACGCGCGTCTGACGATGAACCCGCCGCTGCTTGCTCACCTTCCGGCCGCCGGCTGATGTCCCTGTTCAAATACTCGGTGATGACACGAAGCGTCTCCGGGGACACATCACCAAGAGTCCTGGCCGCAAACGTCTTCACACGAGCTGCGCGCAGGGACTTCACAAACTCAAGCTGTGAATCAATGCGCTCGGGCAGGTCAGCGGCGTCGTCTCCCTGCAGATACCCAGGGTCGACATTGAAGATTTCACACAGACCTCCCAGCAACGCCGGGTCACTGACGAGTCTCCCCGTGCCGTCCTTCATGTAGAACCAGCGGGCTCTGGAAAGCTTGATTCCCCTGCTCTGCAGCTTCTGCTGAACCTCACGGAACGTGACCGGCTGACCTCGCTCGGCAACCACAACATCAAGCAGAAGGTTCAGGCGTCGCGCCAACTCTGCCTGTGGCGACAATTCAGCATTGAACGCCTCTTGGTCAGAAGACAAGACCCGCCTCCCTCCTGGTGCAATGGTTACGCCAACTCTGGTGCCCAGTATTCCTCTGGCGACCGCCGCCTGCAATAACACCTGCCGGACGCTTCCATCGCCCTATGGATGAGCGTATCGTTCTCCTGTAGACCCGTCTACAGCTAGTCCAGCCCTCCCCAAAACGCTATTCGGTGGTGGTCTCCCCTTGGTAGAAGACATCTTGATGAACCGGACGCGAAGCCGACTCCTTAGCTTCCTGGTCGCGCATGGCCCAGCCTCTTGCGGGGAAGTCTCCCGTGCCCTGGGACTGTCGCAGTCGACCGTCCGTCGCCAGATGGCCCTGCTGCGCGGCGCAGGCGTTGTCAGGTCGGAGGCGGGAACATTTACCGCTCAAGTGGACCAGGTTGAGCGGCAGTTTCGGGAGTTATCCGCCAAGTTCCAATGTCCAGCTACCGAGATCTGATACCCACCCACTGAAGCTTCAGACATATCGATATGGGGGTCCCACTCAAGCGTGTGGCCTCCTCGTGAACAGAAACCGGCCCAGCCATGTCCTGCCGATATTTTGCGAATTGTCTTGTAACTTCAGATGGGTGTACGTGTCCGCAATGCGGTGGAATATAGGAATTGGAGTCGCAAGCACCTCCTATCTTGGCGCCCATCGTGGAGCAGCCCACCGCGATCACCAGTTCCGAAACCCGATTCCGCCCCTTCTTACTACCGACAGTAAACGCGACCTTCAGCCCCAAAATCAGCCGGGGGTATCCCGCACGCCTCTATACAATTCCCGCCTCTGAACGAGAGGGCGGAAATCATAGCCGACGCCGGGAACGTTATTTACTACCGACGGCCAGAGGACCGGTGCGTCGAGCGATGGATCCTTGCTTCAAGGACGAGAAACTGACGCTGTTGGTCACTGTTAGGCCTTTCGACCTCAGAACCTTGCCTTAGCAGACATGTAGAACTTCACCTGCGGACGGCCCCAACGTGTCGCGCCGGGGCTGTCTGCCCAGTTACGTGGCATCGAACGCCAACTCGTCCGGCTCGAGTGGTGGCAGTTCGTGCCTATGGCCGTTGGAATCCAAACCGACAACGTAGTGCCGCTTCTGGGGCTCCAGCACTAAAGACGACGGGTAATTCACGTCCGGCCCGAAGCCCCTCAGACGCCACTCCCCCTTCTTGTCACCGCTTTCCAAGAGCGTCCCCATGATCTTGACAGTCTGGGTGATCTGCACTCCAACTTCTCCGTCGATATCCGTCCACCACGCAGCTGATGCGCCGACCTGGTGCTCCCTGCGGTCGTGTCGAATTACCGAGATCCACTGACTGATGCGGGCCCCAACGAGCAAGAATCCCCCGCCCACATTAGCCGTGCTGTCAATGCCGTGTAGTCGCACCCGGCGGAGAGGCCCCGAGAGCGTCCCGTCCATAAATCGCCGCAGAATAGCCGGACTCGACACAGTCACAGGGTGCTGACTGGTATTCGTAAAGGCAACGCGGATCACAGCAAAAAGCCATTGGTCGTCATCTCTCGTTTCAAAGAATACGTGGCCAGGCTTGACTTGTTGATAAGTCTCCTCATCCCAAGATGCACCCACTGCAAACCCGTAAGGTCGAGGGCTTCCGTTTTCGTCGGTATCACTAAAGGAGGTGGTAACCACAGGCCCTCTGGCTTCCATGCGGGAACGGATAGCCTCCGCGGCCATGAGTAGTGAGTGTTTCGCTTGTTGCCGGGTTAGTTCAAGAGCATCGTTTGCCGACCTCACAGCAGCTTCGCTTGCATCGGCTGACCGTTTGGCCTCCCCCGCGGACTTTCGAGTCTCTATGGACTGCCAGGCAATCACACATGCTGAAGCTGTGGTCGCCATTGCCGCGATCATTGTCCAAAAAACTGACGGTTCCAACCCGACGCCCCCATACCTCGCTACTACTCAGAAATTGCCAGGTTCGATGCTAGCCGCCCTTGCATGTAAGGATGGCCGCGTGAAGATCATCGTTCTCCTGTCCATCGCAGTTGTTGCCGTCGTCCTTACCGTTCTCGGCATCATATGGAGTAGCCCACATAGCATCCGTTTAGACCCGGAAAACGAGGGCCTGATCATCATGGAGACACCCGATACGCCATGGCAGGCGCAGCGTGGGAAGATCCTGGGCATTGGAGGCGCAGCGCTAGGGTTTGTAGCCACCATGATCGCTCTTTTCACTGAGAGCTAAGGTGACGGCTTGGCCGCTGCCGGGCACTTCCGATTACGTCTCCCGTCGGAACCGAACTTCGCCTAGCGTTCTGGGGACTGGGACCCCAGCCGTCTCCCTTACATCCATCCACTCCTTGACTCGAAGGTCCTCGTTCTCCTCCGACATGAGATAAACGTACTGCGTTGATCCAAAGACCATCGGCCCCTGGATTCCTTCCCTCAGCGCGGTCCTTACCCGCTCCACGCCGTCATCTTCCAGCAAGTTAAGGAAGGCGACATCCAGGTTGAAGATGTCTAGCGTGTAGCGAGCGGAAAACCGTAGTAGCCCTCCCCGTGGATAAAAACAACGCAAGTCTGCGGCCATCTTCTGCCCCTCCACGGGCCGCGGCGGCGTTTGAAGCATTTTTCCGTCGTGACTTATATGCCAGTCCACCAGAGACACCATTCCATCCAGTACCACAGCATCGAGCTTTTCATCGAAATGCTCGCAGGCGTCCCGGACATCCTTCGCAAGGAACAGAGGCCAGCTGTCATCAACCCGTAAAAGCTCACGCAACCGACTACCGCGGTAGTCAGCGTGTTGCTGCCGGCTCTCCTTCGTGGCCCTGGGGTGTTGGCGCACTGGCCCGGGTTGCAGTATCCGTTGTACGACGATGGCGGCAAAGAGGGCTGCTTGAAGGTCCCCCCAAACCATGGTGTCGTTGCTGGGGGTCCCCTCGGCCATGGCTCTAGTCCAGGCTCTCTTGATGTAGCGGCTGCCGAGTTCAGCCTGCCGTTGTATCTCCACGAGGAAGGCATCAAGCCATAAGGCCTCAGTTGTTTCAGGTGTGCCACCCGAAAGTGACCGCATGAAGATTTCGGTTGTGGCCAAGTTGGCAATACCTCTTTCCGGTGGGTAAGCGGTGGATTTCCCCGTCGCGCAGGGGCTGGGATCCCTAATTTTCGACGGCTGCCGATCTGGCGGGCCCATCGCCCTTAGAACCATCGGTTAGCAGACCGCTCTACTTGTCCATCTTGTCCATGTGTTGAGGGCAGTAGGCGCCCACCGCGGCACCATGCACGGCCACGAGCTGTTTGACTGTGTAGGCAACGCCACCGGCTTTCAGAATGAAGCTATTGATGTCGGACCCCATGGCGCCGCCGTCGTACATTTTGCAGAAGCCCTGACCGATGTCCACCAGATCGTTGTCTACTCCGGTATTACGCAGAGCCGGCTCCGACTTATAGATGGCGTTGAGGTAGATCTCCTTCACCTGATCCTCCCGGCTTGGAGCCTTTGTTGCTGCTACGGCAGCCGCAGCCGGCGTGGCGCTCACGGAAGGGCTCGCGGCCGACGCTGTGCTCGTTTGCGGTGTCGCCGCTGTCTGAGCTGCGGAGCAGCCCGTCAGCAGCAGGGCGGGCAGCGCAAGAAGCGCCAAGGCCTTATTCATGTCTGTTCCCCCAAGTGAATGCGATTCGGGCCCCCGTGGCCGACGTCGTTTCATGAGTATGGCCCACGTCGTCCGCGGCGTCCATGATGTTGTCCGGACCATTGCCATGGGGAAAACTGGGGAGGCGCGACCAAAGCTAGGGAATGACCGCTTCCCACCGTCCTCCCCTGTAGCTTTCGGTCCATGGCAGACAGCAGCGAGCGTAGGGTCGGTGACGCAACAGTGAATCAGGTAGCGGAGTACCTCGGACACCACCCCGAAACCATCCGGATCATGGCCCGGTCCGGCGACTTCCCTAACGCGTATAAGGCGGGGCGCGGCCGGCCGAACTCCCCGCTGCGGATCCCTTGGTCCGACGTTGACCGATACCGATCCTTGCAGCCCAGAGCCAGCAGCTAAATCATTTCCGGAAACGGAAAGCCGGAACCCGTGAACACGCTCGCGGGACCAAAGTGGTGCCTATGACACCCAAGCCTGAAGCCAAAGACTTTACTGGAACCCACCTTGCGGACCGCGAACGGACCCCGGCGGGCAAGGCCACCTGCCAGGAATGCCCGTTCAAGGAGAGCAACCGGGACCGTGAGAACGTCTTCGACCACTACCCGAATGAAAATCTGACTCGCTACTGGCGCGAGGTCTCCCAGGACGGGGACTTCTTCACCTGCCACATGTTCGGCGTCGACGCCTACGCCTTTGACGACTCTGCTAAGGCCCAGGGATTCAAAGCTCCGGTAAACATCGGTCACGCCAGGGAATGCGCCGGTACAGTCGCCATGCTCCGCCGCGAGCTCGACATCCTCAAGGGCTACGACACCTTGGCCGAGTACAAGAAGGCCCGCCCCACTGGCATAAGCGAGAAGACCTACCGTCGCCTGCAGGAACGCATCAGCGGTAAAGCGCAGCCTGCCCTGAACTTCTCCGACTTCGTGAAGCCCGACGACGTTATCCACCCGGAGGACTGGATCGACACCTCATCGGAACAGCGGATATTCAGCAAGGATGTCGCAGCAGACCTGCTGAACGTCATGGCCGTCCTGTTTCCGGAGACAAACGCCTGTGACTGCCCCACCTGCCGAAACCATGGCCAGGTGCACCTGATGAAGGATCTCACGACCGCCGGCGGCGAGACTGTGGAAGTAGATGCTGCCATGTTCCCGCTGCTCAACGCGCTTGCGCGGGCAGGCATCGAAACAACGGAATCATGCGTCAACCTCGCAGAGGCGGTGCAGGCGCTGGCCCCAGGAGAAATAGGATCCCTGACCAACATGGCCGCCGGCAAAATCAACTACAGGCCAATCATGCTTCGCCGGGAGCCCTTTATCCGGCTCAGCAACGAGACGCCCGCGGCCCAGGCTTTCCTCTTGGCAGCGGGACAGACTCCGGGCGTCACCGTGGAGACGGACGGTAAGCTCTCACAGCTGATCTACCGCAAGAAGGCAGAGGGGAGACTGCTGCGCATCGCCCAGGTCATCGGCGCTGCAGCCCGCCGGTAGCCACCATGCACATCACAGATGCCCCCTTTGTGGACACCTCAGCCGCGGACCTGACACACCAGCTCGGCCTAGGGCAAATCCCCGCCTTAGCCTCGCTCACCGTCGGCGCCGTTGACCTATACGTGTTGGGTGCATCCCATCAGGTGCGTGTAGGGGACTGGAGCGAAACGGTAGCCTGCCTGCCAGGCCGCTCCAGCCACCTGCCCGCAGTCATCACATCGCCCGGCTACACGTTCACCGCCAAGGTCCACACCTACGGCAGGGAAGGGCTCACCGCCCGCGTTCGGGAGCTCAAGGCGCACGTGCAAGGGCACCCCAACGGCCTTGTCGTCGTGTTCCAAGGCGATCCCCTGGCGCTCACTGCTATGACCACGACAGCGGATGCCGTGGGGATGCACTGGAACACCTGGCATGTTTACCCCCAGCACGGCCAAATAGTCACAACGGAGAGCTGGCTGGCTCCGCTTGAGAGTGGCATGGCTTGAACGATTAGCAGTACTGAATCAGCTCGTGGTCATGGGAGAGGCGGATGTCTGACTCCATCTGAAGTAACTTTTCGACAGGAGAATCCGGGCCAAGCCCGAGTTCATCAAGGGAAGGGCCCGTCACTTCGACAGCTTCTCGGATGATCGCAACGCAGGAAAGGTGTTCAGTGATCGGACTGACTGACGCAACGTTCACCGGTTGCCGTGGGCTGGCGCTTTCGATGGTCGCAGCAATCGTGTCTGACGGCAGTGCCGCAATGAAGATAACGTCGTCCAAGTCGTCCTTAGCCGCGTGATCTCGGAATTCTTTATTCGTCCTGATCTCATGGAGGACCCGGTCAAGCACCGCTAGACGAGATTCGGCGCGGAAATCGTGACGAGCTCGGACAAAGTACTGCACGTCATCCACCGTCAACGTTTCTTCGATGTGGACATGAAATTCGCCGTCTTCGGAAAGACCTGCGGCAATGGCAATCTTCATGATCTCGGCCGGACTCGGGTCCTGATCGAACGCGGCGACAATCCCCGGCAGCTGCGGGCTCGACAAAGAAACAGATTGGGTTTTGCCCCACCTAGTGATTATCATCTGGGCGGAATTTACCACGGAGAACCTCCTTTGCCTGCTCGTCGCTCAACCCTACATCTTTACGCAGAATCTTCTTCACCAATCCTCCGGAAATCTCCTTGGACGAATGTCCGGAGAACGTCAGAGGTGGATACTTCTCATGTTCGAGTGTCTCATGGCTACCCTTGCCGTTACCAGTGGCTACGTAACCGAGCTTGTCGAGGAGGCGCCGGAGCTTCTTTACGTCCATGGACGGATAGTCACTGCTTCCCACGCCACGTTTCCCCTGTCGCCCCTAGGGCTCCTGCCTGTCTTGGGCCCGGTGACAATCATATGCGGTGGGCCCGACAGTTCCTCGCTTCACCCACCGCTTACCCACCGGAAACAACAATTATCAACCGTGAGTGTTCATGACGATATGAGCTAGACCGCCTCAAATTCCGCTGAATCCCGCGGGCAACCATGAACATGCAATACCGTCCCAAACCGGCATCCTCTAATCCGCCGATAGCAGGCGGGTATTGCGAGCCGTCGAAGAAGATCAGGGGCATGCGTGTTCGGCCCCTGATCGATTCACGCTCATCCCTTCCAGGGTGTCACTGGCAGCCCTTCAAGATGTCAACTATGGCATCATGCTCAGCCGGCGTTACCCAGAGACTGTATTCGGCCTTGACGGCAGTCTGTCTTTCTACGTATTCGCATCGAAACGCTTTATTCGGCGGAAGCCATGTGGCGGCATCCTTGTCGCCCTTGGCACTGTTCGTGGGGCCGTCGGCTGCCATGAGGTTCAGTGGGTCGTTCGCGAGTTCTTTGCGCTGGTCCGCGGTCAGCTGCTGGGCACCTTTCTGCCACGCGTCGCTAAGCGGAACGATGTGGTCGATCTGGATGTCGGAGCTGCTGTCCCGCCCCCGGACGAAGTTGATAGTGGTGCCGGTGTACTTGTCCGCCAGAGTGCCTGACGCGACAACACAATTGTTGGTGCCAGGCTTGAATATTTCGCCGGTCAAGTCGCGGGCGAGTATGTCGTTCCTGGTATCGCAGCCGTTGTGGTCTGTGTCAGCCCAAGCAGGTCCAAACTCATCGCGGGTATAGCCCGTCTTCGGAGCGAGGCCCTTTACCGGGATGCTCCCGAGCTGGACGAGAGCCTTGGATGCTTCACTGGCGGTGCCAGCGACCGTCGGCTGACCCGCAAAGTTGCTCGGAGCAGACCCCATGCCCTCTATGGCATGGGCGGCAGCGTCACAACCAGCAAGAGGGCCAACCAGCAAGAACGCGGCGGCGGCGGTCAAGGCTGGGGCGATTGAGCGAATGATTTGAACGGCCCTTCCGTACGGCGAGGAGTTATTCCACGCTAACTTCGGCTACCTCATACAAGCGGTACGAGGACATGTCGTGCCCGCCACATCGGAGCAAGTGGAAGAACCGAGCCAAAAGCACCTGTCAGGCTGAATCAGTTCGCCGTGGCCAAGCGGACCTTGGAACGGGTCCCTATGAGTCGCTGCTTGGTCAGTGGCTGCTCCGTCGTTCGCAGGGGCTCGGTGCCGCCAGGAAGGATCTCACTCAATCTTGCAATCTCACGGATGTGCTCTGACGTAAAGATGATCTTTCCCTTGCCCCAGCAGGCGTGAGGGAACCTTCCACTGGTCGCGCCGTCACGCAGCCAAGACTCGGTGCAGCGCATCAGCGCTGCTGCTTCGGCAGGCTCAAAAAATTCGATATCCACAGCGTCTCCCACGAGTAGGTGCACGTTTCTCAGTACATGCGCCCGGCAGGACTGGCCGACATGACCGAATTCCCTAGCCGGTGGCGCCGCTTCTCGAAGGCTCGCTAAAGCCGCTGGAAGGCCGTCACCGAGCGTTCAGTGGCGTCAGCACCCACTTGCAGTGCCTCGGGCATCAGGTGCCCGTACACCTGCTCAGTCGTCTTCGTGGATGCGTGCCCGAGCCGGCGGGAAATGGTGAACAAGGGCACGCCGTCCTGGATGAGCCAGGACGCGTGGGTGTGGCGAAGGTCGTGAATCCTTGGGTTCTTAGTCAAGCCGATTGCCTGGGCCGTGCGAACGGCAGGGACCCAGTAGTCAGCCCAGAAGAGTTTGTGGACGATGCGCCCGCCCTTGGGCGTCGTGAACACCAGTTCCTTTCCTGGCCTGCTTGCCACCAGCGGAATCAGCAGCTCCACCAGGGCCGGGTTCAGCCCGATGGTCCTCTTACCGGCCCCAGTCTTCGTCGCGCCAACATAGAACTTGTTCTGCCCATCCCGCTTCCACGCTTTGTTGATCCGTGCAGTGGGCGGTTTGGACAGCAAGTCCACGTCAGCCACGGTCAAGGCTGTCGCTTCTCCGAAGCGCGTGCCGGTCATGACCAGGAAGTCCGTGAACGCCTTGTACCGCTCCTCCATCCCCTCCATGATGAGCCTGTACTCGGCATGCGTCAGGAACATGGCCTCATCTTCAGCCTTCTCAATGTTAGGAAGCTGCACACCCCTACAGGGGTTGCGGGTGATGTAGCCGAGCATCTCCGCTGTATTCATTGAGGCCGAAATCAGGCCATGGATATTGTGGATAGTTTTCGGTGCCTTTTCCTTGGCCATCATTGACTTCACCCAGTGGGCGATCACGCGATAGTCGACCTTGTCCACGGGGACGTGACCGATGACCGGCCGGATGTGGAGATCCAGCATGGTCTGATAGGTCTTGATGGTTCCGCTCGATGGTCGGATCAGCAGATCGATGTGCTCCTGGATGACTTCAGCCACAGTGGGGGGACGTTTCTCATTCGTCAGGATGGCGTGCTGAGCGATCTCAAAGGACTGGCCGTTGGCGTCCAACAGCCGCTTGAGGGTTTCCGCCTCTGCAAGAGTGGCTACTGTAAGGCCTTGGGCGGTCTTGGACTTCTTGTCCCGCCAGCGAACCATGTAGGACTTCGAACCGTCCTTTTTGGTGCGAGTACTGATGCTGGCCACACACAAAACGGTACGCTCGTGTACACACTTTGGCGGATTTTGTACACGCAAATTCCTTCAACAGGCCCTTGACCTGCGAAAACACTGTGCCCGAGGTGGGACTCGAACCCACACACCTTTCGATACCGCATTTTGAGTGCGGC
Source organism: Arthrobacter liuii (assembly GCF_014639275.1). Classification (GTDB taxonomy): domain Bacteria; phylum Actinomycetota; class Actinomycetes; order Actinomycetales; family Micrococcaceae; genus Arthrobacter; species Arthrobacter liuii. Next base: position 45,948 of record NZ_BMFW01000006.1, read on the forward strand.
GCGTCTGCCAATTCCGCCACTCGGGCGCGGATTACATGTAGCAAACCGCTACGCCCACAGCTGACTGTGAGCAACGCGATCGCTTCACGTACGCGGAATTACTCTACATGCAGATAGGCTGAATTCCAGAATCGCGCCGCCGTCGCCGCAAACGAACCCTGCAAGCCAAGTACAGCCGCGGTGGCACCTAAGATAGTGATGTCCCGCCGTACCTTTTCAAGGAGATCCCGTGACTGAACAGACGGAGTCCAAGCCCACATCCCAGCCGGCGCGCCGCGTCATTGTGGCAGAGGATGAAACCCTCATCCGCCTCGACATCATCGAGATACTGCGCGGCGAAGGCTATGACGTTGTGGGCGAGGCGGACAACGGCGAGAAGGCCGTCCAGCTTGCCGAGGAACTGAAGCCGGACCTGGTCCTGATGGACGTCAAGATGCCCGTCATGGATGGCATTTCCGCAGCCGAAAAGATCGTCAAGGCCCGCATCGCCCCCGTGGTGCTGCTGACCGCATTCAGCCAGAAGGAACTGGTGGAGCGTGCCCGCGACGCCGGCGCCATGGCCTACGTCGTGAAGCCCTTCACGCCCGCCGACCTCATCCCGGCACTTGAGATCGCGCTCTCCCGCCACGAGGAAATCAAGGCCCTCGAAAGCGAGGTCTCAGACCTGCAGGAGCAGTTCGCCACACGCAAGCTCGTGGAACGCGCCAAGAGCCTCCTCACCACCAAGATGGGCCTGACGGAACCGGAAGCCTTCCGCTGGATCCAGAAGACTTCCATGGACCGCCGCCTCAGCATGCGCGAGGTTGCCGAAACCATCATCAACCAGGTCAACTAGCCCGCCGACCGGGCCCTGAGGAGAATTTCGACGCCGGCCCGGTCACCAAACGGCCCGGTCACCAAAAGCAGAAGGACCCCTGCCAACCGGCAGGGGTCCTTTCGCATTCTGAAGACTAGGCCTTCTTCTTCTTTTCCGGCCAGGGGCCGAGCTTTTCCTTGTTGCTGGGCAGCTCTCCCCCGCGGGTGGAGTCGGCGAGGTCGCCTACCTTGTGCACCTTCAGGGAGTTCGTAGAGCCGGCCTTTCCGGGAGGCGAACCGGCAGCGATAACCACCAGGTCACCGTCCTCGACCAGGCCCATCTCCTCCAGGCTGCGGTCAACCTGCGCGGTCATGGCGTCGGTGTGGTCCACCATCTGCACCAGCACCGGCTGGATTCCCCAGGTCAGGGCCATCTGGTTCCAGACCTGCTCCACCGGGGTGAACGCGAAGACCGGCTTGATGGGGCGCAGGCGGGAAAGCCTGCGGGCGGAGTCGCCGGACTGGGTGAACGCACAGATGTACTTGGCGTCCAGCTGGTCGGCAATCTCGACGGCGGCACGCGTGATGGCGCCGCCACGGGTCCTGGGCTTGGTCCCCAGCGGGGGGACGCGCTCCAGGCCGTGGACCTCGGTGGATTCAATGATCCGGGCCATGGTCTTGACCGTCTCGATGGGGTACTTGCCCACACTGGTCTCACCGGACAGCATGACGGCGTCGGCTCCGTCCAGGACGGCGTTGGCGCAGTCAGAAGCCTCTGCACGGGTTGGACGCGGGTTGTCGATCATGGACTCGAGGACCTGCGTGGCCACGATGACCGGCTTGGCCCAGCGGCGTGCCAGCTCAACCGCGCGCTTTTGCACGATCGGCACTTCTTCGAGCGGCAGTTCCACACCCAGGTCGCCACGGGCCACCATGATCGCGTCGAACGCGTCGATGATCTCGGGCAACTGGTCCACGGCCTGGGGCTTTTCGATCTTGGCAATGACCGGCACGCGTCGGCCTTCTTCGTCCATGATCTCGTGCACGCGCGATATGTCCGAGGCGTCCCGGACGAAGGACAGTGCCACGAGGTCGACGCCGCGGCGCATCGCCCAGCGGAGGTCGTCCTCGTCCTTTTCGCTCAGGGCGGGGACGTTGACCGCCACGCCGGGAAGGTTGATGCCCTTGTTGTTGGACACCATGCCGCCGACGGTCACCTCTGCGACCACCTTGACGTCGTCGACCTCAATGGCGCGCAATGCCACCTTGCCGTCGTCGATCAGCAGGGCATCGCCTACCTTGACGTCCTCGGTGAGGCTCTTCAGGGTGGTGGAGCAGATCTCCTGGGTGCCGGGAACGTCCTCGGTGGTGATGGTGAAGATGTCACCCACGGCAAGGGCGTGCGGACCGTCAACGAAGCGGCCCAGGCGGATTTTGGGGCCCTGCAGGTCGGCCATGATGGCCACGGCCTTGCCAATGTCGGACGCGGCCTTGCGGACGTTCTCGTAGGTGTTGTCATGCACGGTGTAGTCGCCGTGGCTCATGTTCATGCGGGCGACGTCAACGCCGGCTTCCAGCACCGCGAGGGTGTTTTCGTAGCTGGCAATTGCCGGGCCGAACGTAGCCACAATTTTTGCGCGTCTCATATACCTACCCTATTGGTCTCTTGCATTGGTTAAGTTGTCGGCGAGGTGAACCCTCGATGCATCACCGGGGACGGCGGTCAGAGGACGGCGATGGCCCGGTCCGTCGGCGCAACCGGTGCGGGAAGGATGGTGCTTCCCATGAGGTACTTGTCCACTGCGGCAGCGGCGGCACGCCCCTCGGCGATGGCCCACACGATCAGGGACTGCCCGCGGCCGGCGTCGCCGGCAACGAAGACACCCTCGGTGTTGGTCATGTAGTAACCGTCCCGGGCCACGTTGCCGCGGCCGTCGAATTCGGCGTGCACCTGCTCAGTGATGCCACCCGGTTCGGCACCGGCGAAGCCGAGGGAGAGGAGCACCAGGTCGGCAGGGATGATCCGTTCGGTACCGGCCTTGGGGAGGCGTTTGCCGTCCACGAATTCGGTTTCGGCCACCTTGACCCCGGTGAGCTTGCCGTTCTCGCCAACGAACTCCACCGTGGAGGCGAGGTAGGTGCGTTCGCCGCCTTCCTCGTGCGCGCTGGCCACCTCGAACAGGGTGGGGAACGTCGGCCAGGGCTGGTGGCCGGCACGTTCCGACGGCGGCTGCTTGCCGATGGCCAGGGTGGTGACGGATGCAGCGCCGTGGCGGTGTGCGGTGCCCAGGCAGTCTGCACCAGTGTCGCCGCCGCCCAGGATCACCACATGCTTGCCGTGGGCATTGATCTGGTTTTCGATTGTCTCGCCGGCCACAGCGCGGTTGGCGGGCACCAGGTAATCCATGGCGAAGTGGACGCCGTCCAGGCCGCGGCCCGGGATGGGCAGGTCACGGGGAACCGTGGCACCCGTGCAAACCACGACGGCGTCGTAGCGCCTGCGCAGCTGCTCCCAGGTCACGTCGGTGCCCACGGAGACGCCGGTCCGGAAGCGGGTGCCTTCGGCCTTCATCTGCTCGACGCGGCGGTCCACCTGCTCCTTTTCCATCTTGAAGTCGGGGATGCCGTAGCGCAGCAGGCCACCGATCTTGTCATCGCGTTCGTAGACGGCAACAGTGTGGCCAACGCGCGTGAGCTGCTGGGCGACGGCCAGTCCGGCGGGACCCGAACCAACCACGGCAACGGTCTTGCCGGTCAGGCGCGCGGGTGGCAGGGGGCTGACCCAGCCGTTGTCCCAGGCCTCGTCGATGATGGAAACTTCCACCTGCTTGATGGTGACAGCGGGCTGGTTGATACCCAACACGCACGACGCTTCGCAAGGCGCGGGGCACAGCCGGCCGGTGAACTCGGGGAAGTTGTTCGTGGCGTGCAGGCGCTCGATTGCTTCCTCGCCCTTGTCCCGCCACATGAGGTCGTTCCACTCGGGGATGAGGTTCCCGAGGGGGCAGCCCTGATGGCAGAACGGGATGCCGCAGTCCATGCAGCGCCCGGCCTGGGCCTTCAGCGTGCCCTTTTCCTGGGCCTCGTAGACCTCTTTCCAGTCCATGATGCGGACGGGAACGGGACGGCGCGGCTGGGTTTCACGCTGGCGTACTTTCAGAAATCCGCGTGGATCAGCCACCGGTAACCTCCAGGATTCGAGACCATACTTCTTCGCCGTCGGGGTCAAGGCCCTCTTCGATGGCGTCGAGACGGGTTTGCAGTACGGCCGCGTAATCGCGCGGCAGCACCTTGGTGATGCGGGCAGCGGTGTCATCGAAGTTCTCGAGGAGGCGCGCCGCCAGCTGGGAGTCAGTTTCTTCCACGTGCTTGACCAGCAGGCCGTGGACGATGTCGCGGTCCTCGGAGTCCAGCTCGCGGAGCTGCAGCTCCCCGGACTCCAGCGCCTGCTTGTTGACGCGGGTGGTCCGCAGGTCCAGGACGTATGCGGTACCCCCGGACATGCCCGCGCCGAAGTTGCGGCCGGTGCGTCCGATGATCAGTGTCTGGCCGCCGGTCATGTACTCGCAGCCGTGATCGCCAATGCCTTCGACGACGGCGGTAGCACCGGAGTTGCGGACCAGGAAGCGTTCGCCCACCTGGCCGCGCAGGAACATCTCACCGCTGGTGGCGCCGTAGCCGATCACGTTGCCGGCGATGACGTTCGTCTCCGCTTTGAAGACGTTGGTACGGTCCGGGCGGACGATGATCCGGCCGCCGGACAGGCCCTTGCCCACGTAGTCGTTCGAGTCGCCGTACAGCCGCAGCGTGATGCCCGCGGGCAGGAACGCACCCAGGGACTGGCCGGCGGTGCCGTTCAGGGTGACGTCGACGGTGTCCGTGGCCAGGACGTCCGTACCAAAGGTCTTGGTGACCACGTGGCCCAGCATGGTGCCCACCGAACGGTCGGTGTTGATGACGTCCACGGTGATCTTCACCGGGCTGCGGTCCGCCAGCGCTTCGGTGGCCATGGTGATCAGGCGCTGGTCGAAGTGCTTGTCCAGCTCGTGGTTCTGGCCGGTCATGTTGCGCAGCGGCGCGTCGTCGTCGAACTCCAGGCCGTGCAGGATCGGGTCCAGGTCCAGGCCGTCGGCCTTCCAGTGGTTGATCGCCTCACGGGTGTCCAGGACCTCGGCGTGGCCGATGGCCTCCTCGAGGCTCCGGAAGCCAAGCCCGGCCAGGATCTCGCGGACTTCCTCGGCAAGGAACTCGAAGAAGTTGACCACGAACTCCGGCTTGCCGCTGAAGCGGGCGCGCAGCTCGGGGTTCTGGGTGGCAACGCCCACCGGGCAGGTGTCCAGGTGGCAGACGCGCATCATGATGCAGCCTTCCACCACCAGCGGAGCGGTGGCGAAGCCGAACTCCTCGCCGCCCAGCAGCGCGGCGATGACAACGTCGCGGCCGGTCTTCAGCTGGCCGTCCACCTGGACCACCACGCGGTCACGCAGGCCGTTGAGCATCAGCGTCTGCTGGGTCTCGGCCAGGCCAAGCTCCCAGGGGACACCGGCGTGCTTGAGCGAGTTCAGCGGCGACGCGCCGGTTCCGCCGTCGTGTCCGGAGACGAGCACGACGTCGGCCTTCGCCTTGGTCACGCCTGACGCCACGGTGCCGATCCCCACTTCGGAAACAAGCTTGACGTGCACGCGGGCCGAGGGGTTGGCGCGCTTGGCATCGTAGATCAGCTGCGCCAGGTCCTCGATCGAGTAGATGTCGTGGTGCGGCGGCGGAGAAATGAGTCCGACGCCGGGGGTCGAGTGCCTCGTCCGGGCCACCCACGGGTAGACCTTCTGCGCCATCAGCTGGCCGCCTTCGCCGGGCTTCGCGCCCTGCGCCATCTTGATCTGGATGTCGTCAGCGTTCGTCAGGTAGAGGCTGGTCACGCCGAAACGGCCGGAGGCGATCTGCTTGACGGCAGAACGGCGCTTCGGATCGAGCAGGCGATCCACGTCCTCGCCACCTTCACCCGTGTTGGACTTGCCGCCCAGCTGGTTCATGGCGATGGCCAGGGTCTCGTGGGCCTCCTGGGAGATGGAGCCATAGCTCATGGCTCCGGTGGAGAACCGCTTGACGATGCTGGAGACAGGCTCCACTTCCTCAAGGGGAACCGAAGGGCGCTCGTTCTTGAACTTGAGGAGGCCGCGGAGGGTCATCAGGTTCGTGGACTGGTCGTCCACTCCCCTGGTGTAGGCCTTGAAGATGTCGTAACGGCGCTCACGCGTGGCGTGCTGGAGCCGGAAGACGGTCTCCGGGTTGAACAGGTGGGGTTCGCCGTCGCGGCGCCACTGGTACTCGCCGCCACCCAGCAGCGGGCGGTGCGGCTGTTCGATGCCGCCTTCGGGGTAGGCCATCTGGTGGCGCGCGGAAACCTCGGCGGCGATGACGTCCAGGCCCACGCCGCCCAGCTGGGAGTGCGTGCCGGCGAAGAATTCGTCGACGAGTTCCTGGCCCAGGCCCAGTGCCTCGAAGGTCTGGGCGCCGGTGTAGGAGGCCACCGTGGAGATGCCCATCTTGGACATGATCTTCAAGACGCCCTTGCCGAGGCCCTTGATGAGGTTGTAGACGCCGTCCTGCGGGCTGACACCGGTGACGTCGCCGGCAGCGATGAGCTGCTCCACGGATTCCATAGCCAGGTACGGGTTGACGGCGGAGGCGCCGTAGCCGATCAGGACGGCCACGTGGTGGGTTTCGCGGACATCGCCGGCCTCGACCACCAGCGCGGTCTTGGTCCGGTTGGCGCTGCGCAGCAAGTGGTGGTGCACGGCGCTGACCAGCAGCAGCGACGGGATGGGCGCCCACTGGGCGTTGGAGTCACGGTCGGACAGCACAACGTACTGGACGCCGCGGTTGATGGCGCCTGAAACCTGCTCGCAGATTTCCGTGAGCCGGGCGCGCAGCGCGTTTTCGCCGCCTTCGGGCCGGTACAGGCCGCGGACCTTCATGGCCACGCGGTTGCCGTCGGCGTCCTCGATGTTGGCGATCTTGGCGAGCTGGTCGTTGTTGATCACCGGGAAGGGCAGCTGGACCTGGGACTGGCGGACCTGCTTGGTGTCCAGGAGGTTGCCGTTGGGGCCGATGGCGCAGGTCAGCGAGGTGACCAGCTCTTCGCGGATGGCGTCCAGCGGCGGGTTGGTGACCTGCGCGAACGACTGAACGAAGTAGTCGAAGAGCAGGCGGGGGCGCTTGGACAGCACGGCCACCGGGGTGTCGGAGCCCATGGCGCCCAGCGGTTCGGCGCCGGTGCGGGCCATGGGGCCGAGCAGGATTTTCAGTTCCTCCGTGGTGTAGCCGAAGGTGCGCTGGCGGATGTTCACGGACGCTGCGGTGTGGAGCACGTGCTCGCGCTCGGGCAGTTCGTTGAGGTCGATCAGGTTGTCCTTGACCCACTCCGCCCACGGGTTGGCGGCAGCGACCTCGGCCTTGACCTCTTCGTCGTCGATGATCCGGCCCGCTTCGGTGTCCACCAAAAACATCTTGCCCGGGGACACGCGGCCCTTCTTGACCACCTTGGAGGGCTCGACGTCGATCACACCCACCTCGGAGGCGAAGACGATCAGCCCGTCCTCGGTGATCCAGAAGCGGCCGGGGCGCAGGCCGTTGCGGTCAAGGGTGGCGCCAACGAGGTTGCCGTCGGTGAAGGAGACGGCAGCCGGGCCGTCCCACGGCTCCATCAGCAGGGAGTGGTACTCATAGAAGGCGCGGCGTGCCGGATCCATGGTGGCGTGGTTTTCCCAGGCCTCAGGGACCATCATCATGATCGAGTGCGTGATGGGACGGCCGGAGAGCCACAGCAGCTCGGCTACCTCGTCGAAGGACGCCGAGTCCGATGCGCCGGGAGTGCAGATGGGGTACAGCTCTTCCGGCGAGTCACCCAGCAGCGGGTTGGCGAGCTGGGACTGGCGGGCCCGCATCCAGTTCCGGTTGCCCTTGACGGTGTTGATTTCACCGTTGTGGGCAATGGTCCGGAACGGCTGCGCCAGCGGCCAGGACGGGAAGGTATTGGTGGAGAAGCGCGAGTGCACGATCGCGAGCTTGGTCTTGAACCGCTTGTCGGAGAGGTCCGGGTAGAACGGCTCCAGCTGCGCGGTGGTGAGCATGCCCTTGTAGACGATGGTGCGGGAGGACAGCGACGGGAAGTACACGCCGAACTTGTTCTGGGCGCGCTTGCGGATGCGCCAGGCGCGGGAGTCGAGCTCGTTGCGGTCCAGTTCCTCGCCGTTGGCGGATGCCAGGAAGGGCTGGGAGAAGTAGGGCATGCAGGCCCGGGCCATGGCGCCCACGAGGTCGGCGACTACCGGCACTTCGCGCCAGCCAAGGACCTTCAGGCCCTCGTCGGCGGCCAGTCCTTCGATGCCGGCTTTTGCGGCGTCGGCTTCACGCTGCTCGGCGGGAAGGAACGCTGTACCGGCAACGTACTGGCCGGGTGCGGGCAGCTCGAACTCGGTAACTGCCCGGAAGAACTCGTCAGGGATCTGCATGAGCAGGCCTGCGCCGTCGCCGGTCCCTTCGTCGGCGCCCACGGCGCCTCGGTGCTCAAGGTTGCGCAGCGCGGTCAGTGCAGCGTCGACGATGTCGTACCCGGGTTCGCCGCGCAGCGTCGCAATGATGGCGAGTCCGCAGGCGTCCTTCTCCTGTTCCGGGTTGTACAGCCCGGCGGCTTCCGGCATGGCTGCGAAGCGCTTGAACGGCGACATTGCAGTCCCAGGCTGGTCCGGTTCGGACCAGCTGGGAGTGTTAAGAGTTTGGGTCATGGGAGACGTCCTTCCTCCTGATCGTGCGTATGGAAGGGACACCGTTGGCCCCACTCGTCGGCGCCGCTGTTGAGGGCACAACAAAGTGTTGATTACTGGAAATTGTAGGCCAGCGCGGCCTGCTGAACTAACGGTTACGCAGGCCCCTGCCCGAGGCAACACCGGACCTCAGCTCTGTGCTGTCCGGACTTGCCCCATGCCACGACGTTGTGGTTTGCGGGCCCTTCGAGCGGTGGCTCTACTGCCCTGCGTGGCCGGCGCCCTACTTACCGGATCCGGCCTCCGATGCGGGTCCCGTGGCTGTGCTGCCGGAGTGTCCGGCAGCAGCCGCATCCGTTCCGGTCTTTGAGCCGGCCGGTGCTGCCGTGGCTTCTTCCGTGGGGTCGGAAGCACGCCTGGAACCGCTGTGGTTATCAGGGAGATTACCACGCGAATCACTATCTGAGACAACATTGTCCGGATCACGGACCTCTGTGACGGTCCCGGAATGTGGACCTGCCGCCACGGCCCCGTCCGGCTCCCGGCCGGCAAGGTAGACGGTGTCCGGTTCCGGACGGCCTTTGAGTCCCAGGAGGATGAAGGCGACCAGGGCCGCCAGGAACACAAAGATGCTGGTCCACACGTTGAGCCGGGCGGTGATGCCGAGGATGCTGATCTGTTCGGCGTCATCGATGCGCATGGCCTCAATCCAGACGCGGCCCAGCGTGTAGTACATGGCGTACAGCCAGAAGAGCCTGCCCCGGCGGAAGTTGAACCGCCGGTCAAGAACGAGCAGGATCAGGACGCCCGCCAGGTTCCACAGCGACTCGTAGAGGAAAGTGGGATGGAACAGGGTGTCCACGGGCATGCCGGCGGGAAAGTTCGGGTTGTTGGCGTCGATCTGCAGGCCCCACGGCAGGGTGGTTGGGCCGCCGAAGAGCTCCTGGTTGAAGTAGTTGCCCCAGCGCCCGATGGCCTGTGCCAGGAGAAGTCCGGGTGCCGCGGCGTCGACGAATGCGCTCAGCTTCACGCCGCTGCGGCGGCAGCCGATCCAGGCGCCGACGGCCCCAAGCACGACGGCGCCCCAGATTCCCAGCCCGCCGCGCTGGATCTGCGGGATCAGTGAGAGGTCACCCGTCCCGTCAAAGCCGGGACCGAAGTAGGCGTCTGGTGATGACACCACATGATAGAGCCGTCCGCCGATGATGCCGAAGGGGATGGCCCAGATGACGATGTCCCAGACGCTGCCCTCAGGGGCACCGCGCTTGGCCCACCGGACGGACGTCAGCCACAGGCCCACGACAATTCCGGCCAGGATACACAGCGCGTAGGCATGGATCCGCAGGCTGCCCCACGGAAGGGGGATGTCGAACCCTGACCAGTCCGGGCTGGGGATGCTGGCGGGCAGCAAAGTGGGGGCCAGGGCTGCTGCCTGAAGGAGTGGCTGCACGGGCTAGGCCTCCGTTTCCTGCGTCAGGCCCGGTTCCCGGGTCAAGCCGGTACTGAGGTCCTTGGTGAGGGCAGCAACGGCGTCCACTCCCCCGTCGCGGAGGGCTGCCACCAGGGCCGTGCCCACGATGACGCCTTCAGCATAGGCGGCGATCTCCTGGACCTGGTCCGCGGTGGAGACGCCAAGCCCGACGCAGACGCGTTCGGCACCGGCGCCGTGCGCAGCCGCCACAACGTCCTTGGCTGCGGTGCTGACGGAAGTCCGGGCACCGGTGACGCCCATGATGGACACGGCGTACACGAAGCCGCGGCTGGCGTCCACGGTCCGCTGCATGCGCTCCGGGGTCGAGGATGGTGCCACGAGGAACACGCGGTCCAGCCCATACTTGTCCGAGGCTTCCATCCACTCGGCGGCCTCGTCCGGGATCAGGTCCGGTGTGATGAGCCCGGCTCCCCCGGCCTCGGCAAGCCGGCGCGAGAACTCATCCACGCCCATGCGGACCACGGGGTTCCAGTAGGTCATGACCAGGACTGCGGCGTCGGTCTTGCTGGTGATGCCTGTAACGACATCGAACACCTGGCTGACATGGAAGCCCTTGGCCAGGGCCTCGGTGGTGGCGGCCTGGATGACCTGTCCGTCCATGACGGGGTCCGAGTAGGGGATGCCGATCTCGATCAGGTCGGCGCCATTCTCCGCCAGGGCAATGCCCGCGGCGATGGTATCCTCCACGCTGGGGTAGCCGGCCGGCAGGTAGCCGACGAGGGCCGAGCGCCCCTGGGAACGGGCCCTGTCGATGGCGGCTGCCGACTTGCTGGCCGTCCCTGCCTGGCTGGCCGTCTCTGCGCTGCTCACAGCTGCTCCCCCTCTTTGCCGATTTCGGATTCGGCGGAATTCTTGTCCAACAGGTCAAACCATTCGGCTGCGGTGGCCACGTCCTTGTCTCCGCGTCCGGAAAGATTGACGATGACGATCTTTTCGGTGGCGGAGGCCGGGTCTTCGGCGGCCAGCCGCTGGCCCACCTTGATGGCCCCGGCCAGCGCGTGCGAGGACTCGATGGCGGGGATGATGCCCTCGGTGCGGCACAGGAGGCGGAAGGCATCCATGGCTTCGCCGTCCGTGATGGGTTCGTAGCTGACCCGTCCGATGTCGGCCAGGTAGGAGTGTTCCGGACCAACGCCAGGGTAGTCCAGGCCGGCGGAAATGGAATGCGACTCGATGGTCTGCCCGTCGTCGTCCTGCATCAGGTAGGAGCGGGCGCCGTGAAGGACGCCGGGCTTGCCCAGGGTGATGGTGGCAGCGTGCCGGCCGGTCTGCACACCTTCGCCGCCGGCTTCGAAGCCGTAGATTTTGACGGAGGGGTCGTCCAGGAACCCGTGGAAGATGCCGATGGCGTTGGAACCGCCGCCGATGCAGGCACAGACAGCGTCCGGGAGCCGGCCCTCCTGCTCCAGGATCTGGGCGCGGGCTTCCTCGCCGATGACCTCGTGGAAGTACCGGACCATGGCGGGGAACGGGTGGGCACCCGCAGCGGTCCCCAGCAGGTAGTGGGTGTTGGCCACGTTGGCCACCCAGTCCCGGAGGGCGTCGTTGATGGCGTCCTTGAGGGTCTGCGATCCGCTGGTCACCGGAATGACCTTGGCGCCCAGGAGCTCCATGCGGGCGACGTTCAGTGCCTGGCGGCGGCAGTCCTCGGCACCCATGTACACCACGCACTCCAGGCCCATGAGTGCCGCGGCGGTGGCGCTGGCCACGCCGTGCTGCCCTGCACCGGTTTCGGCGATAATGCGGGTCTTGCCCATGCGCTTGGCGAGCAGCGCCTGGCCCAGGACGTTGTTGATCTTGTGCGACCCTGTGTGGTTGAGGTCCTCGCGCTTGAGGAAGATGCGGACTCCCCCGGCATGCTGGGAGAACCGCTTGGCTTCGGTCAGCAGGGACGGACGGCCGGAGTAGTTCTTGTTCAGGTCGGCTATCTGGCCCCGGAATTCGGGATCGTCCTTGGCCTTGTTGAACGTCTCTTCGAGTTCGTCCAGGGCGGCGATGAGGGACTCGGGCATCCATCGGCCGCCGTAGTTGCCGAAGTACGGCCCCGGGGCGTGGCGGAGTGATCCGCCCTGCAGGAATGCTTCCGCGGTGTTGTTGTCAGCGTTTCCTGAGGGTGCGTCAGCCATCAGTCCTGTCCTGTTCGAGGTTGGTTGGTCAAAAGGGTGCTGCTCCGGCGGGTGGCCGGAAGGGCCTGTGCTGTGGGACCGGCTGGTACCGGCCCACAGCAAGGGTGTGGTGCGTCAGCCGCGGGCGGCGATGGCGGCGGCACCCGCTGCAGTGAATTCGGCAATGCGTTCCCGGGGCGTGGCGTGGCTTACCAGGGCCTCGCCCACCAGTATGGCGTTGGCGCCGCTGGCCGCGTAGTGCGTGACGTCGTCGGCGTCCCGGACGCCTGATTCGGCCACCACGACGGCCTCGGCCGGAATGAGCCCCGCCAGTGCGGCAAAGACTGAACGGTCGACGTCGAGCGTCTTCAGGTTGCGAACGTTGACGCCGACGATCCGGGCCTTCGCTGCGACGGCGCGCTCGATCTCCTCTTCGGTGTGCGTCTCCACGAGCACGTTCATGCCAAGCTCCCGGCTGAGGGCGCTGAAATCGGTGAGCTGGGCGTCGGAAAGGGCCGCCACGATGAGCAGGATCAGGTCCGCGCCGTGGGCACGGGCCTCCCAGATCTGGTACTCGTCCAGCGTGAAGTCCTTGCGCAACAACGGGATGTCGACGGCGGCGCGCACGGCATCCAGATCGGCGAGGGAGCCGTTGAAGCGGCGCTGTTCGGTGAGGACGCTGATGACGGCGGCACCGCCGTCGGCGTACTGCCGGGCGAGCGACGCCGGATCCCCGATGCTGGCCAGATCGCCCTTGGAGGGGCTGCGGCGCTTGATTTCGGCAATGACTTTCAACTGTTCCCGGGTTGGGGAGGTTCCGCCGAGGGCCGCCCAGGCATCGCGGGCAGGTGCCACGGCCTGGGCCAGGTCCTTCAGCTCAGCCAGGGAAACGAGCCGTTTCCTGGCCTCCAGATCCTCCCTGACACCGGCGTTGATGTCATCGAGAACAGTTGCCATCAGTGGCCGGAGTTCTTCAGCTTGCTGCCCTCGACGCCGTAGCCTGCCTTGCGCATGATGTAACCGAGGATCAGGCCCACGACCATCACAGCGGCGCCGCCGATGAAGATGGGGGTGCTGGCGATGACGAAGGCGATGGCTGCGATGAGTGCGCCTACGAGCATGACGATGACGCAGGTCCAGGCGGCCGGGCTGTTGCCGTGGCCCAGTTCCTGGCTGTGGTCAATGGCGCCGGGGGCCACCGTGCGGGTGCCTGACTTGGAAACGGACGCAGGTGCTTTGCTCATGGAAATCTCCTCAGGATGGATACTGCTTACATTCTGCCATTTTTTGGCTGCCCCCCGCGTACCGCCGGGCCTGGACGCCTGCGCCGCGGCCGGCAGCTCCTGGCCTTAGGTGGGATCCTCGCCGCGGCTAAGCCGGTCCCAGCTGTCGATCTCGTCCACGGGGCCGGCCGCCGCAACGGTCCCCGCGGCGCCGGCCGCGTCATATTTCGTACGCGTCTTCCAGTACCGGGACGCGGGGAGGATCAACAGGGCTGCCAGGGCCAGCAGGCAGCCGGCGACGACGGCGAGGACCGGAAAGAGGGTGACCTCAACGTGCGCCTGGCTGCCGGAGACACCCGTGGCACCTGCAATGGTGCCCTGCGCCGCCGCGAGCGGGTCAGCCAGGACGGTCGCCGCCGCGGTCGCCACGCCGGCAGCGGCAAGGACGATGATGGCGGTGATCACCCACCGCGCGATCCTGCCTGCAATGGCCGCAGCGAGACCGCCGGCGAGGGCCACCAGGGCCAAGGCGGTAACGGTGGTGGCAGCCTTGCTGCCCTGTACCTGGATGGCGCTTTGGGTAGCCGCGGCCTGACCCACCTGATTGGGGTCCAGGGTGGCGCTGATCCACGTCTGGGTGGTGGTGCCGAACGCGGCAAGCGCCAAAAGGATAATCAGCAGCACCAGCGTGGATTTGCGCGCCCACACCGGCGTAGTGCAGGCTTTCCTGCCCTTGCGCGCTTTCCCTGTGGTCCCCGTCGAGCCGGCAGCAATTCCGGAATCCGACATCAGGAATCCGTCCCGCCGGGGAGCGACTCCGCGGAAATGTTGTGCAGGGACCCTGCCGTGTGGACGGCGCGCAGGGGTGCGGCGGCCTTGTTGACGGTTTCCAGGGCCTCGGTGGGGTTCACCGAGTCCGCAACGATGCCGCCGCCCGCCTGGACGTATGCGCGTCCCTCCCGGATCAGGGCGGACCTGATGGCGATGGCCATGTCCATGTCACCTGCGAAGTCGAGGTAGCCCACCACCCCGCCGTAGATGCCGCGGCGGTGCGGTTCGAGCTCATCGAGGAGGCGCAGGGCCCTGGGCTTGGGGGCGCCGGAGAGGGTGCCGGCCGGGAACGTGGCCTTCAGGACGTCGTAGGCCTTGGCGTGCGGCGCCAGCCTGCCCACCACGGTGGACACCAGGTGCATGATGTGGCTGAAGCGCTCCACCTCCATGAACTGGGTGACGTCGACGGTGCCGGCCACGCAGACCTTGGAGAGGTCGTTGCGGGAGAGATCCACGAGCATGAGGTGCTCGGCGCGTTCCTTCTGGTCCGCCAGGAGCTCCTCGGCGAGGGCTTTGTCCGCTTCCACGGTTTTCCCCCGGGGCCGGGAGCCGGCGATGGGGTGGGTAATGACTTCCTGGCCGGTGACCGTCACCAGCGCCTCCGGCGAGGACCCCACGATGGAGTATTCCCGGCCCTCGGCGTCGGCCAGGCTGAAGATGTACATGTAGGGGCTGGGGTTGGTGTTGCGCAGGACGCGGTACACATCCAGCGCGGACGCCTTGCACTCCATCTCGAACCGGCGCGAAATCACCACCTGGAAGACCTCGCCGTCGACAATGGCTTCCTTGCCGCGGTCCAGCGCGGCAAGGTACTCCGCTTCATCCCAACGCTCCTGGACGCTGGAAGCGAAGTCCAGGGCCGCCGGCGCCAGGACGGACACCGGCTGCACCACGGGGGCGCTGATCTTCGCCAGGAGTTCCTTGACCCGGGCCACGGCGTCATGCCATGCCTCATCCACGCGCTCGGAACTGTTGTCGAAGTTGATGGCGTTGGCGATGAGCAGGACAGTGCCGTCAACGTTGTCGTGCACAGCCATGTCGGTGACCAGGTTCAAGGCCATTTCCGGCAACTGCAGGTCGTCCTCCGGCGGGCTGACAAGCCGTTCCCAGTGCCGGACAGTTTCCCAGCCGAGGAAGCCCACCAGGCCGGAGGTGAAGGGGGGCAACCCGTCGAACCGGTCGGTGCGCAGGGCCTCGATGGTGTCGCGGATGGCATCCACCGGGCTGCCGCTGACCGGCACGCCTGCGGGCGGTTCGCCCAGCCAGTGCGCCTGGCCGTCCTTGGTGGTGAGGGTGGCGCGGGACCTGGCGCCGATGAATGAGTAGCGGGACCAGGCTCCGCCCACCGCGGCGGATTCCATCAGGAAGGTACCCGGCTGGCCCTGGGCCAGCTTCCGGTACAGGCCGATGGGGGTTTCGGCGTCGGCGAGGACCTTCAGCCTGACGGGAATGACGCGGCTGTGGCCGGCGAGTTCCCGGAATTCCTCGAGGCTTGGGCTGATGGTTCCGAGGTCCTGCATGGCTATGCTTGTCCGCCTGTTCTTCGAAAGGGCCGGCCGTGCCGGGCACCTTGGGTGTGCTTGCTGGGGTGGGCGCGGCCGGGTGGGTGGGCCGGCCGGGCAACGTAGGCCGCCTAGCCCTCCACCACGTCGAGTGCCCTGCCGTCGAAGCAGGTGCGGGTACCCGTGTGGCAGGCGGCACCCACCTGGTCGACGCGCACCAGGAGCGCGTCGCCGTCGCAGTCCATGGCCACGGATTTGACCCACTGGACGTGCCCGGAGGTGTCACCCTTGCGCCAGTACTCCTGGCGGGAGCGGGAGTAGAACGTCACCCGGCCGGTGGTCATGGTGCGGTACAGGGCTTCGTCATCCATCCAGCCGAGCATGAGGACTTCGTTGGAGTCGTACTGCTGCACCACTGCAGCTACCAGGCCTGCGCCGTCGCGCTTGAGCGCCGCAGCCACAGCTTCGGGAAGCGGGCTTGCCGGCGGCGCTGCCGGACCGGATACCGCGGGCGACGGCGGCATGGATTCCACGGACTGGAATACCGCGGATCCTGCGGCTTGGACGGGGGCTGGCAGCTCAGACATCGGGTCAAGTCTAGTGCCTTCACGGACCCGTTCTCCTGTTGTGAACAACGGCGCGCCACCTACCGCTGCGCTGCTGCCCAACTCCACACCAGTCGTGCTAGTTTCACAAGTGATGCATTTCGTCGAACCCTCCCGAGAAGTCCTGGCCGAAACCCTGCTTGCGGCCGGCCCTGATGCGCCCACACTCTGCAAGGGCTGGCGTACCAGGGACCTTGCAGCGCACCTGTACCTGCGAGAGCGGAAGGCGGCCGTCGGGCTCGGTTTGATCATCAAGCGCCTGGCCAGGGCATCGGACCAGGCCACCGCCAAGCTCGCGGCCAAGCTGACCAGCAATGAGGACTACGCCCGGCTGGTGAACACCTTCCGCGCCGGGCCGCCTGCCCTCTCGCCGATGAGCATCCGCGCGCTGGACGAGAGCGCCAACCTGATTGAGTACTTCGTGCACACGGAGGACGTCCGGCGCGCCGTGGACCGGTGGGCGCCCAGGGCACTGGATGAGGCCTATTCGGATGCATTGTGGGACGAACTGGTCAAACGCGCTGCCATCCTCTACCGCGGCGTGGACCTGGGCATTGTCCTCGTGCGGCCCTCCGGACCCCGCCATGTCGCCAAGCGGGCACCTGTTTCGGTGGCGATTGTCGGCGAGCCGGGCGAACTCCTCATGCACGCCCACGGCCGCACCCGCCATGCCCTGGTCACCTTCGAAGGCCAGCCCGACGCCGTCGCCCTCCTCCAGTCGGCCGAAGTAGGGCTTTAGTCCCCACCCGCACCCTAGCCTCGCAAGCTCGGCCCGGGAACCCTGCGGGCGTGGGCCCACCCACCCGCACCCTAGCCTCGCAAGCTCGGCCCGGGAACCCTGCGGGCGTGGGCCCACCCACCCGCACCCTAGCCTCGCAAGCTCGGCCCGGGAACCCTGCGGGCGTGGGCCCACCCACCCGCACCCTGACGGCGTGGGCCCATCACCTGACCTCGTAGCCGGCTTCCCGGATGGCGTCCTTGACCTGGTGCATCATGTTGTCGGGCCCCCAGTGGAAAATCGAAGCGGCCAGCACGGCATCCGCACCCGCAGCGACGGCCGGCGGGAAGTGCGCGGGCGCCCCGGCCCCGCCGGAAGCGATAATGGGGACCCTGACGGCGGCCCGCACCAGTTTGATGAGTTCGAGGTCGAAGCCGTCCTTGGTGCCGTCCGCGTCGATGGAGTTGAGCAGGATTTCCCCCACCCCGCGGTCCGCTGCTTCCCTGGCCCACTCGATGGCGTCGATTCCGGTGCCGGTGCGCCCTCCGTGGGTGGTCACTTCGAATCCCGACGGCGTGGGCCGCGAGCCGGGGCGGGTCCGGCGGGCGTCAACGGACAGGACGAGCACCTGGGAACCGAAGTGCCGGGTGATTTCGTCGATGACGTCCGGCCGGGCCACGGCCGCCGTGTTGATGGAGGCCTTGTCCGCGCCGTAGCGCAGGAGCTTGTCCACTTCAGCCACGCCCCGGACGCCACCGCCGACCGTGAGCGGGATGAACACTTCCTCGGCGGTGCGGCGGACCACGTCGAACGTTGTCTCGCGGTTGCCCGACGACGCGGTGACGTCAAGGAAGGTCAGCTCGTCGGCCCCGGCATTGTCGTAGCGGTGGGCGAGTTCCACGGGGTCGCCGGCATCGCGGAGGCCCTCGAAGTTGACGCCCTTGACGACGCGTCCGGCATCAACGTCAAGGCAGGGAATGACCCGTACTGCTACTGCCATGGGAACTCCTGGTATTCGGTAATGCTGGCGGGGCGGCCTGTGCCGTGGGAGGTGCGTGCTAGATGCGGCAGGCGTGGATGCTGCTGACCAGGATGGCGCGTGCGCCGAGGTCGTACAGCTCATCCATGATCCGGTTCGTTTCCTTCTTGGGCACCATGGACCGGACAGCTACCCAGTCGGAATCGCGCAGCGGGGATACGGTGGGCGATTCGAGGCCGGGGGTCAGGCTGGCGGCCTTTTCCACGAGCTCTTTGCGGATGTCGTAATCCATCAGCACGTACTGGCGCGCCACCAGGACGCCCTGGAGCCGCCGGATGAGGACTTCGATTTCCTTGGCCGTACCGTTGGCGGCGCCA
The DNA here is from genome assembly GCF_014639275.1 of Arthrobacter liuii. Lineage (GTDB taxonomy): Bacteria > Actinomycetota > Actinomycetes > Actinomycetales > Micrococcaceae > Arthrobacter > Arthrobacter liuii. The sequence continues at coordinate 64,341 of NZ_BMFW01000006.1, forward strand.
CCATTGCCGGTGCGCCGGATCAGGACGGCTTCGGACTTGAGGATGGGGTCGCCGAAGATTTCCATGCCGGCGGCCTTGAGGGTGTTACCGGTTTCCACGACGTCGGCGATGGCGTCCGCCACCCCGAGGCGCACGGAGGATTCAACCGCGCCGTCGAGCCGGACCACCTTGGCGTTGATGCCGCGTTCGGCCAGGTAGTTGCGCAGCAGCCCGTCGTAGCTGGTGGCAAGGCGCTTGCCTTCAAGCTCGGCGGCGGAGGTGAAGTCGCCCACCGGCCCGGCGAAGCGGAAAGTGGAGGCGGCGAACCCCAGCGGAAGCAGCTCTTCGGCTTCCACCTCGGCGTCCAGGAGTAGGTCGCGTCCGGTGATGCCGACGTCGAGGGTTCCCCTGCCCACGTACACGGCAATGTCGCGGGGGCGGAGGAAGAAGAACTCAATGTCGTTGTCGGGGTCCACCATGACCAGTTCGCGGCTGTCGCGCCGCTGGCGGTATCCGGCTTCGGAGAGCATGGCGGAGGCGGCTTCGGACAGGGAGCCTTTGTTGGGTACGGCTACTCGCAGCATGGGAGGTTCTTTCTGGGATGGAAGGTCTGGTGTTCAGGCAATGCAGGCCACAGGGGGCCCGGCGGCAGTGCGCCGGTCCGGTGGCTACAGATGCTTGTAGACGTCTTCCAGGGACAGGCCTTTGGCGAGCATCAGAACCTGTAGGTGGTACAGCAGCTGGGAGATTTCCTCGGCCGCGGCTTCATCGGATTCATATTCGGCAGCCATCCATACTTCGGCTGCTTCCTCAACGACTTTCTTACCGATGCCGTGAACACCGGACTCCAATTCAGCGACGGTGCGGGAGCCTTCCGGGCGGGTGGCTGCCTTCTCGCTGAGCTCAGCGAACAGCGTCTCGAAATTCTTCACGCCCACCAGCCTACTTGCTGCGGCCGCAGGGGCGCTTCCCGGGCCGTTGCATGACGGGCGCGATGTGAGGGAACACACACGCGCCCGCCGCCTGCAACTGCTAGTTGCCGTACTGCTTCAGGACGACGGCGGTGGCCAGCGCCGCGGTCACGGCTTCGTGGCCCTTGTCTTCCTTCGAGCCGGGCAGGCCGGCGCGGTCCAGGCCCTGCTGTTCGGTGTCGCAGGTGAGCACGCCGAAGCCGACCGGGACGCCGGTGGACACGCTGACGTCGGTGAGTCCCGACGTCGCGGCCTGGCAGACGTAGTCAAAGTGCGGCGTGCCGCCGCGGATGACGACGCCGAGGGCAACGACAGCGTCAAAGTGCGGTGCCAGCCGCGCGGCAGCGACCGGCAGCTCGAAGCTGCCCGGAACCCGGAGGACGGTTGGCTCCGCGATGCCGGCATCCTTGGCGGCCCGGAGGGCGCCGTCCAGGAGGCCATCCATGATCTGCGTGTGCCAGCTGGCCGCCACGATGGCCAGCTTGAGCTGGGAGGTCTCGGCGGGGTTGAGGGTGCTGAGGTCGATGTCGGGGGCGCCGTGTCCGCTCATAAGTTCTTCTGTTCCGTTCGTTCGTGAAGACGTTCAGTCTTGTTCGTGGTCGTAGGGGGTTTCGGGGGCCGCCACGGGCACCGGCACCGCCTGGGCATCCAGCAGCAGCCGGTGTTCCATACGGTCCTTCTTGGTACGCAGGTACCGGATGTTCTGTTCGCGGGACGGTACCTCGGTAGGGACCATTTCCACCACCTTGACGCCGGCCTTGGCAAGCCTGTTCTGCTTGTCCGGGTTGTTGCTCAGCAGCCGCACCTCGTGCAGGCCCATTTCCGCCAGGATCTGGGCTGCCGCTTTGTAGCACCGGGCATCAACGGGCAGGCCCAACTGCTCGTTGGCTTCAACGGTGTCGAACCCTGCTTCCTGCAGGGCGTAGGCCTTGATCTTGTTGGCCAGGCCGATGCCGCGGCCTTCCTGGCCACGGAGGTACAGCAAGGTCCCGCCGTTGTCCCGGATCAGCTCCAGCGCGAAGGCAAGTTGTTCCCCGCAGTCGCACCGGTAGGAACCAAAGACATCGCCGGTGAGGCACTCCGAGTGCAGCCGGACCAGTGGAGCCTTTCCGTCAGTGGGAGCGTTCGGTGAACTGACGGCCAGGTGTTCCACACCGGTCACGAGGTCCGTCCATGCCTGCGCCACGAAGTCGCCAAAAGCGGTGGGCAGTTGAACCACCGGCCCTCCGCTGACGGGATGGGGCGCCTCGCCGGATAGCGCGTGGGACTTCCGGTGACCGTTCTGCCGGCTGTCGTCGCTGGCTGCCGCTGCCGTCATCGTTTCTCCTTCTCTTCACCCGGGATTGCCCGGGCATCCTCATCCGGGGCTCCCCCGGCCCCGGCTTCAAGATACGCCACCAGGTCCTCGATGGAGATCAGGGGGCACCCATGTTCCGCTGCGAACGAACGCAGCCCGTCGAGGCGCATCATTTCACCGTCGTCGTACACCACTTCCGCGATCACCCCGACAGGCTCAAGGCCTGCGAGGCGGCACAGGTCCACCGCGGCCTCGGTGTGGCCCTGGCGTTCCCGCACACCACCGTCAACTGCACGGAGCGGGAATATATGCCCCGGACGCGTCACGGACGCGGGACCGGCCAACGGGTCTGCCAGGATCCGGGCGGTCAGGGCCCGGTCCGTGGCGGAGATTCCCGTGCTGACGCCGGTGGCTGCATCACAGGAAACGGTGTAGGCAGTGCCTTTTGCATCCTCGTTGACGGCCGTCATGGGCGGCAGCGCCAGGGCGTCGGCGCGGCCTCCGGTCAGCGGCACGCAGATCACGCCGGAGCTGTACCGGATGGTCCAGCCGATCAACGCCGGAGTGGCATGCTGGGCAGCGAAGATGATGTCGCCTTCGTTTTCGCGGTCCTCGTTGTCGACGACCAGCACGGGGCGGCCGGCGGCCATGGCGCGCACTGCGTCCTCGATGGAGTCCAGTGCGCTGGTGGGCGTGAAGGACGCTGCGCCGGTAACCGGGCCACCGGCGACGGCGGGTTCCAGGCGTACTGCAGCGTTCACAGTGCACCTCCCGCAATGGCGGCGCCCACGGTGCCGGCTGCTGCGCCGGTGTCACGGAAGGCAAGCAGCCGTTCGGTGTACTTGGCCAGGACATCGACTTCCAGGTTCACCCGGCTGCCGGTGGTTTTGGTGCCCAGGCCGGTTTCGGCCAAGGTGGTGGGGATCAGGCCTACTTCGAACCAGGGGTCCTGCTCAGCAGCCGGGCTGACGGCCGTCACGGTGAGCGAAACGCCGTCGATGGCAATGGAGCCCTTCTCGGCGATGTAGCGGGCCAGGTTGGCGGGGACGCCGAAACGCAGCCGCTCCCAGTTGCCTTGGGGTTCCCGCTCCAGCAGGACGCCCACCCCGTCCACGTGGCCCTGGACCACGTGCCCGTCCAGGCGGCCGCCTGCAGGGACACACCGCTCCAGGTTGACCGGGTCACCGGCAGCGAGCTCGCCGATGGTGCTCCGCACCAGGGTCTCCCCCATGACATCCACGCTGAACTCCTGGCCCTCAATGGCGGTGGCGGTAAGGCAGACGCCGTTGACGGCGATGGAGCCGCCCAGTGCCAGGCCCTCGGTGGAGCCGGGCGCGTGCAGGCGGACGGTGGCGCTGGTGTTCCCGTCGCGCTCCACTGACAGCACGTGCCCCTGTTCGGCAATAATTCCGGTGAACATCAGAAGCCTCCCTGGGCTTGTTCCGCGGTACCGCGGGTTGGTTGGTGGTCGAGTGCAACTTTCCGTTGCGGTCTGAGGTGAAGCCTGAGGTCCCGGCCCAGCGTCCGCACCGCACCGCCGTCGGACGCGTCCCATTCCCAATGCTGGGCATCCGGGAGGCTGGTGATGCCCAGCCCGTTCAGGGCGGGGGTGCCCGACCCCAGCAGGGTCGGGGCCAGGTAGACGATGAGTTCATCAACCAGGCCTGCCGACAGGAAAGCACTGAGGATCCTCGAGCCGCCCTCCACCATCACGTGCCGGATGCCGGTTTTGTACAGCATGGACAGCGCTTCCTGGGGGTCGCGGGTAGGCAGGTGGACGGCCAGTCCGTCATCGCCAAGGATTGCCGCGCTGTCGGGAATACCCCGGATCCCCATGACGGCGCGTACCGGCTGCTTGGGTGCGGGGTCCCCGGAAGCGTCCCGGGCGGTCAGCCGGGGGTTGTCCACCAGCACCGTCTGGGTGCCCACCAGGATGGCGTCGATGCGGCTGCGGATCCCGTGGTTGTCTGCCAGCGACTCCGGGCTGGAGATCCACTGGCTGGTGCCGTCTTCGGCGGCGATCCGCGCGTCCAGGGTCTGGGCGATGTGGAGGGTGACGAACGGCCGCCTGGCAGCCACCGCTTCAAACCACCGGCGGTTCAGGTCCAGGGCTTCGTCCGCGCCGAGGCCGCTGCGGACCCGCACGCCGGCTGCACGGAGGGTTGCCGCGCCCCCTGCCGCGGGGTCATGGGGGTCGTCGACCGCGTAAACAACATCGGTGATCCCTGCGGCGATGATGGCTTCCGTGCACGGGCCTGTGCGGCCCACGTGGTTGCAGGGCTCCAGCGTGACCATCATGGTGCAGCCGGCAAGGTCCAGCCCGACGGCGGCGGCCTGGGTTATGGCGTCTGCCTCGGCATGCGGGGTGCCGGCACCGCGGTGGTGGCCGGTGACGAGCCGCCGGCCGTCAGGGCCCACGACGACGGCGCCCACCAAGGGGTTCGCGCCGCGCGGGCCCTGCAGGGCTGCCTGAAGGGCGTCCTCCATGGCGCGCGTCTCGTCGGCGCTGAAGGCAGTGACCACGCCGGCGGCCGGCTGTAGTTTTGCGGCGCCCGTCATGCGGCTGCCCTTACGAAGTGGTTGCCTGCCCCGGAAGCAGCAGGACTTTCGGCGTCAAAGAGCCATCGCTGGGGGTTCATCCGTGCGTCGTTCCTTCCCTGTCGAACCGCGATGGCTCCGGGGAATACGACAGCAGAACGCTGCGGGGTCCAAAAACCCGCAGATACAGCTGTACGTGCTTCTCTCATCCAGACTTTAACTGTCGGTACCGGAATTCCACCGGTTCAACCGTCTGCCGGAATCCCCCTGGGAGAACGCCGGCTCGCGGGTCGCGGACTGTCACCGCCGGTTCGGACTTACACCGACCCCGGAGCACGTATGTGTGTTGTTATTCTGCCACAACCGGCAGCGGCGTCCGCTTATTCCGTCGCCGCGCGTAATGTCCTGGCGCCTTTTTCGCGCAGCAGGTTGATGGCTGCGGCCGGATCGTCGGCGCCGTAGACGGCGGAGCCCGCCACAAAGACATTGGCACCGGCCTCAGCGGCGCGGCCGATGGTCTCTTCCGTAATGCCGCCATCCACCTGGATGGCCACACCAAGTCCGGAGCCTTCCACGGCCGCGCGGGCCCTGCGGATCTTGGGCAGGGTGACATCCAGAAACGCCTGGCCACCGAAGCCCGGTTCCACGGTCATGATCAGCAGCATGTCCAGTTCCGCCAGCATGTCCAGGTACGGTTCCACCGGAGTGGCGGGCCGCAGGGCCATCCCCGCCTGGGATCCCCTGCTGCGCAGCTCCCGTGCCAGCTTGATGGGCGCAATGGACGCCTCGGCGTGGAAAGTGACCGAGGCCAGGCCGGCATCGGCGAACCCGGGCGCCCATCGGTCGGCATCGGCGATCATCAGGTGGGCGTCGAGCGGAACCGGACTGACGGCCTGGATCCGCTGCACCACAGGCAGCCCGAGGGTCAGGTTGGGGACGAAGTGGTTGTCCATCACGTCCACGTGCACGGCATCTGCATTGCTGATCCGCTGAAGTTCCGCCTCAAGGTTGACGAAGTCGGCAGAGAGGATGCTCGGGTTGATGCAGCATTGCGTCACAGGGATCAGGCTTTCTTTTTAATGAGGGCCAAAAACATGGCATCGGTTTGATGGATGTGCGGCCAGAGCTGCCCTGTCAGCTCATGGCCGGCGCCGAGGCTGCCGGTCAGGCTGACTGCGTCAAGGGCGGCCCCGGCGTCAAGGAGTTCCACGTCGGTGCGTTTCCGGAGGACGTCGGCCACAACTGCTGTGGTCTCGGCAGGATGCGGTGAACAGGTCACATAGGCAACCACTCCCCCGGGCCGGACTGCCGCCAGGGCGGAGGCCAGCAGGTCGCGCTGCAGCGGGCCGAGGTCCGCAATGTCCTTGGGTGAGCGCCGCCACCGGGACTCCGGCCTGCGGCGCAGGGCTCCCAGGCCGGTGCAGGGAACGTCCACCAGTACGCGGTTGTACCGCTCCGGCTGCTCGGCTCCCACATCCCGCCCGTCGCCGGTGCGGACCTGCCAGCTGCCGTGCGGAATGGCGGACAACGCCTGGCTCACCAGCTTCGCGCGGTGCGGGGCGGGTTCGTTCGCGAGCAGCGTGGCACCGCGCTGGTGCGCCAGCGCGCCCAGGAGGGCCGCTTTTCCGCCAGGGCCGGCGCAGAGATCGAGCCATGCTTCAGGGGCTCCGGCATGCGGTGCGCTATCGGTGCGATCCCCATCCTTTGCCGGCCCGAGGTCCACAGCGGCCAGCGCCCTGGCCACCAGTTGTGACCCGACGTCCTGCACCCGGGTGGTACCGGCGCGCACGGACGCCAGGCGGCCCAGGTCCCCGCCGCTGGAAAGGGCAGAGCCTTCCACGAGCTCCCCGGGGGCTGCGCCGTTTTCCAGTGCCTCGTCAAGGCTGCCGAGCCCGGGCAGTGCCACAAGGTTGACCACGGGGGCGGCGTTGTCAGCTTCCAGCAACTCATCGATTTCGGCTGCGGGGCGGCCGTGGGCCACCAGCGACTGGCGCATGGCCCGGACAATCCATTCGGGATGCGCATACCTGAGCGAGGCAATTTTCGTCTCGTCCGTTTCGCCGGCCACCAGCAGGTCCAACCATTCCTCGAGGGGGTGGGCGGCAACCTTGCGGAGGACGGCGTTGATCAACGTTGAGGGTCCGGCACCGATGACGGCGCGGGCAAGGCCCACGGTCTGGTCCAGGGCAGCGTGGGCCGGGACCCGCATGGCCAGCAGCTGGTGCGCACCTATACGGAGGGCGTCGAGGACTGCGGGATCAAGCTGGGCCAGGGGACGGTCCACGCAGCGCGCCAGGATGGCATCGTAGGTGCCTTGGCTGCGCAGGGCACCGTAGCTCAGTTCGGTGGCAAAACCGGCGTCGCGCTTATCCAGGTGGTGCTGGCGTATCCGCGCAGGCAGGACCAGGTTGGCATAAGCGTCCTCTTCTGCCACGGCGCGCAGCACCTCGAAGGCCACCAGGCGTGCGGGGTCGGCTCGCCTGCTCCGCTGCGACGGTGCCTGCTCCGTGAAGTTCCTTTGCGGCCCCCGGTTGCGTTCCCGCCCTTTGGCGTTCCGCCGGCTGGCATCCCGGGGCCCGCCATTGCCGCGGCCCCCGCCACTGCCGCCTTGCCCGTTCTTCCCGGTATTGCTGCGTCCCCCGGCGCTTCCCCGTCCTCCTGCGTCGCCGCCGGACCCGCTCATTCGAACACCACACTTTCCAGTGAAGCCATGCCGCGCGCCCAGTCGGCCGCAGCCATCATCTTTTTCCCGGCAGGCTGGATCCGGGTGAGTTCCACCGCGTGCGACCCTGTGCCTACCAGGACGCTCTTTCCGTGGACTGACACCGAGCCCGGGGCTAGTCCTGGAATATCCGGGCGGAGCCGTACGGGCTCAAGTTTGACCCGTTGCCCGTCCAGAAGGGTCCAGGCACCGGGCTCGGGGGTGACGCCACGCGCCTGCCTGCTGATGGCAAGGGCGGGATGGGCCCAGTTAAGGCGGCCATCCTCCAGGGTCAGTTTTGGGGCGAGCGAGACATCGCCGGCTTGCGGCTGCGGTGATGCCTTTCCTGCGTCGATGGCGGACAGCGTCTGCGCCAGCAGGACTGCACCGCTGAGGGACAGCCGCTCAAGCAAATCGCCGGCCGTGTCGCTGGGATGGACGGCCTCCGTCAGGGTGCCGAACACGGGACCGGTGTCGAGTCCTTCCTCGAGCTGGAAGGTCACTGCACCCGTGACATCGTCTCCAGCCATGACGGACCTCTGGACGGGCGCCGCCCCGCGCCAGGCCGGCAGCAGGGAGAAGTGCAGGTTGACCCAGCCGTGTCGTGGGATGCCCAGGGCGTCACGGGGAACTAGTCCGCCGTAGGCGACGATGGCCGCCACGTCCGGCTGCACGGCGGAGATACTGGCGATGGCCTCTGCATCGATGCGTGCGGCATGGATGACCGCAATGCCCAGTTCGGCGGCACGTTGCGCAACGGGCGACGGCGTGAGCACCCGCTTCCGGCCCACCGGCGCGTCGGGACGGGTCAGGACAGCAACGACGTCGAACCCGGCACCTACAAGCGCGTCCAGGGACGGGACCGCGACGGCGGGGGTTCCCGCGAAGAGGACCCTCACCCGGCTGCGCCGAAGCTGGAGCCCGGGGTGCCGGTTCCGCCAAAGCTCGCCCCGCCGAAACTCGACCCGACGCTCTTGGCGCGCTTGGCTGTGGTGCGCTCGGTGACGGCGTCGTAATTGGCGTTGCGGATGGAGCGCAGAGCCGACTTCCGGTCCTCACCCTCAAGCCGGTCGGTATAAAGGATGCCGTCCAAGTGGTCATTTTCATGCTGGAAGCAGCGGGCCAGCATTCCCTCGCCCTCGATGGATACCGGGTTGCCGTGCATGTCCACACCTGTGACCCGGGTGGCACGGAAACGGCGGACCGGGAAGCCCAGGCCCGGGATGGACAGGCAGCCTTCCACGTGGTCCGGCTGGTAGTCCGCGCTGTTCTCCAGGACCGGATTGATGATGTACCCTTCGACGCCGTCTATCCGGTAGGTGAAGACGCGCTTGCTGATGCCAATTTGGGGAGCGGCCAGCCCGGCGCCGTCCACGTCTTCCATCGTTTCGGTCATGTCGGCGACCAGTTTGGCAAGCTCGGGTCCGAATTCCGTCACGGGATCGGCAACTGTGCGCAGCACAGGGTCGCCGATGATGCGGATATTCAGAATAGCCATGCGCTGTTTGTCCTCACGGTTGGCGGCAAAGGGAACCTATCCAGTTTAGGTGCAGTCTCAACGGGTATATCCGTGCCTTAGGCCGTGCGGGCCTGCGCCAGGGGCGGGGGCGCGATGGGCAGCAGGGCGGTGCCGGCACTGATGGTGTCCGCGGAGAGTTCCCAGACCCGGCGCAGGGCGCAGAACTTCCACCAGTGGTGCTTGAGGACCTCGGGGTTGGCGCGGACGGGGCGGACCTCGGTCTCGCCGATGGCGACAGCCAGGAGGACCGGGGTCTCCCCGTACTTCCATGGCTCCCACGTTCCAGCCTCCGGATCCACGAGGCTCTCTTCCGCCTTCATGCCCGCCACCAGCTGCATCACTACCTTGTCATCCAGCGGCTTGACCAGCCCGTCCCGCGTTGTGCCCTTGGTCTTGTAGTCGATCAGGCAAATGCGGCCGTTGATGCGGGCCACCAGGTCAAGGGTCCCGGCGTACCCCACGGAGTTATTCCAGACCGTGATCTCAGGGGCGATGGGCTCCACCTGGAAGAGTTCCCACCATTCGTCGAAGCGGACAGCGAAGGCCTCCTCGCCGCTGGCGGCCAACGCCTCCCGGGCCTCCTTCATGGAGTGCGGGCGCCCCAGAGCACGGAGGGCCACCTGCTCGCAGTAATTGTGGACCCGGTCCCCGCGCCGCGCGGCGTCGTCCCGGTAGGTTTCGGCAGCCTTTGCCGCACGGTTGATGGCCTGTTTGATCTTGGCCGGGCTCCCCAGGCAGTCCGAGAGCAGCGGATCCTTGGCCAGGCTGCTCGCCCCCATGTAACCGAACCAGCCATCGAGGCCGTGCGGCTGCTGGCTGATCACCGTGGTGATGGAAGGAACCGAAAACTGCTCGGACGTTGACCGTGCATACATCCGGCCGTATTCGGTGGCGTGGGCGAGAAGCGGATCAGTCATACAAAAGACTCTTTCACAGGGGGCCGACAAAATCTCCGGGGGCAGGAGCCGGACACAAAAAAGGTCCGCTTCCGCTGCGGATGAGCGGAAACGGACCTCTGCGGTGGGCGATACTGGGTTCGAACCAGTGACCTCTTCGGTGTGAACGAAGCGCGCTACCACTGCGCCAATCGCCCCGATGCATTTGAATGCTAGCCCACCTCCGGCACATTTCAAAAATCGGCGGCACCGCGCCAAAGACCTGGTACCCGCAGCCCACCCGAGTGCCCGGCCAGCGCCCGGGTAAGCACGACACCGGGCTGCACCAAGTCCGCAAAGCCGGCTTCGCGGCGCCGGAAATTACACGCCTGTAACTTCCTAAATCCGCGCCATTGCAGGGATGCCCGGGCGGCGTGACCTCGATGCGCCGGAGCGATTTGGAGTTTCCCGGAACCTCCTATATTGTTTTTACTCGTTGGAACGCGAGGAAATGCCGGAAACGGCAAGGAATCAAGCCTCCAAAATGCGGACGTAGCTCAGCTGGTAGAGCACCACCTTGCCAAGGTGGATGTCGCGAGTTCGAATCTCGTCGTCCGCTCGCAGGACACTGTCACAGCAAACATTCTTCGGAATGGACGCTAACACGGTGGGTTGGCCGAGAGGCGAGGCAGCGGCCTGCAAAGCCGTATACACGGGTTCGAATCCCGTACCCACCTCGGTGAAAACCATGGTTTCCGGATTTTCCGGATGCAATGGGCGATTGGCGCAGCGGTAGCGCGCTTCCCTGACACGGAAGAGGTCACTGGTTCGATCCCAGTATCGCCCACTGGCAAGGCAACTTGCCCGCAGTAACACCGGTATCGCCGGGACAATCTGTACAATGCGGACGTAGCTCAGCTGGTAGAGCACCACCTTGCCAAGGTGGATGTCGCGAGTTCGAATCTCGTCGTCCGCTCTCTTATATCCCATAAGCCGGTCTTCCGGTCCCGGGCGATTGGCGCAGCGGTAGCGCGCTTCCCTGACACGGAAGAGGTCACTGGTTCGATCCCAGTATCGCCCACACATGCACAGCAGCTCTGCGGAGCTGCTTTTTTCGTTTCCGCGGGTTCCGCCCCATCCGCTGCAGGCGAACGTGATTCCCTTGGCACGCCTCCCCCGCCCCGATAGGATCGAATGCGCGAGGAGCGACCTGGCTCCGCGACAGAAGGGAGGTGCCCGTGGGTTTGATTGACGACCTAAAGGGCAAGGCTCAGGGTCTCATCCGCGGCAACGAGCAGACCATCAAGGACGGCATCACCAAGGCCGGCGATTTCGTCGACACCAGGACCGGCGGCAAGTACGCAGGCCACGTCGACAAGATCCAGGATGGCGCTTCCAAGCTCGTTGACAAGAACGGCACCCCGGGACAGGCACCTGCCGCCGGGCAGGTTCCCCCGGCAGCTCCTGGAAATCCGGTTCCGCCGGTGAACAGGGCTCCGTAAAGGATTTGGCCAGGGCTTTGCCCGGCACGTCAAGGAGGTGCGGGTCCCGCCGGGAGGCGGCGCCCGCACCTTTGGCGTTTAAGCGACCGTTTCCTGCAGCCCCAATTGCCGGTTACCAAACCTCCGACGGTACCCTGCCGTATGCCCCAGTCCCCCCGCACCCGCCAACACAACAAAAGCCGGGCCCGCCCGGACCAACTCCAGTGCCGTGGTCGCCGGCATCGTCACCGCGCTGATGGGCTTCACGTCATCATTTGCCGTGGTCCTGGCCGGCCTCAGGGCAGTGGGTGCCGGTCCCGCCCAAGCAGCGTCGGGCCTGCTGGCACTGACGCTCGCCGTCGGACTTGGCGTCCTGGTACTCGCTTGGCGCTCCAGGGTTCCGGTGACCCTGGCCCGGTCCACGCCGGGCGCGGCGTTGCTCGCTGCACCGGGAACCCCCGACGGCGGGTGGCCGGCCGCCGTCGGGGCCTTCATTGGGACGGGCCTGCTGCCGGCCCTGACCGGCATAGTGCCGGCGCTCGGCAGGCTGATGACGCGCATCCCCGCCTCCCTGGCGCAGGCAATGCTGGCCGGGGTCCTGCTGCAGCCCTGCCTGGCCCCGTTCAAAGCCTTGGGCACCGTCCCGACGTTCGTGGCACCGGTAATCCTCTGCTGGCTGGTGATGATGAACTTCGCTCCGCGGTGGGCCGTTCCCGGCGCCTTGCTCGTGGCACTGGGAGTGATAGGAATTTCCCTGGCCTCGGCCGGGACGTCGCTGGACCCGGGAGCCCTCATGACGGCACTCACCTGGACCACGCCCGCATTCAGCCTGCAGGCCATGGCGGGCACTGCGGTCCCGTTGTTCGTGGTGACCATGGCGTCGCAGAATGTTCCCGGGGTGGCTGTCCTGCGGTCCTTCGGATACGAAACCCCGTGGCGGCCGGCGATGCTGGTCACGGGAGCGGGGACTGTCGTGGGGGCACCGTTTGGCTGCCTTTTCCGCTGCCCTGGTGTCGGTTGTCAGCCGGGCGCCGGCGGTTACTTTCCTCATGGCGGCTTCAGGCCTCGCTTTCGCCGGTATCGGGTCCGCGTTCTGGGCACTGCTGGCCGGGGCTTGTAGTGCGGTCAGTCCTGAATAACCGCGGTGTGCAGGGCTGAAGGAAGCGCCCGGAGAGCTTCGACGCGAGGTGACTGCCGCCGTCATGGGCGGCTTTGGGGCGACGAAACCCCGTAAACGGACTAAGGCCGCCGCGTGTCCGTGTCAAAGTGCCCCTCTTTGGGCTGGACCGCGCAGGAAAGCTGGGCCAACCCCTAGCTGGGTTCGTGGTTCTGGCCTTCCCGCGCCAGCGCGGTGAGGCGGGAAACGGCGCGGAAGTACTTCTTCATGTACCCGCCGGTCATCATTTCCTCCGTGAACAGCTTGTCGAAGGGGACACCGCTGGCCAGGATGGGAACGTCCTTGTCGTAAAGCCTGTCTGCCAGCACCACGAACCGCAAGGCCACAGCCTGCTCGGTGATGGTTTCCACGTTGCGCCACACCACGCCGTCAATGCCGTCGATCAGCTGCCGGTAGCGGCTGGGGTGCACACCGGCCAGGTGGTGGATAAGGGTGGAGAACTCGTCCTGGGCCACGGTCTTCCCGTCGAACTCCGCCTTCATGTGCGTGGACAGTTCACTGTTCCGCAGCGGGGCGGGCGCAGCCGGAAGCCCACGGTGCCGGAAGTCCTCGCCGTCGATGCGGACGACATCGAACTGGTCTGCCAGGACCTGGATCTCACGCTGGAAGTCAACGGCGGCGAAACGGCCGTCCCCCAGCGATCCGGGCAGTGTGTTGGACGTTGCCGCAAGCTTGACGCCGGCGTCGGCCAGTTCCCGCATCAGCCGGGACATGAGGACGGTATCGCCCGGATCATCGAGTTCGAACTCATCGATGCAGACGAGTTGGTAGCTGCTGAGGGCCTCCACCGTCTTGCGGAAAGACAGGGCGCCCACCAGGTTGGTGTACTCAACGAACGTGCCGAAGGCCTTGGGCCCCGGCGCTGCATGCCACAGTGACGCGAGCAGGTGGGTTTTGCCCACCCCGAAGCCGCCGTCCAGGTAAATGCCCGCCCGGGATTCGTCCTTCTTGCCGAACAGCTTCTTGAACAAGCCACCCCCGTTACCCGACCCCACGCCGTCGGCAAATCCCTCGAGGGCACGCACGGCCCCGGCCTGGCTGGGCTGCTTGGGGTCCGGGCGGTAGCTCGAAAAGGAAACCTCCCCGAACCGCGGCGATGGGTAGAAGCCCTTGAGGAGTTCGTCCACCGAAACTGCCGGAGTGCGGGCGGCAAGCTGTTCGATCTGTACCAAGGTGGTCCGTTCTGCTGGTGGTTGGTCCCCAGAAAGGATACCGGCAATGCCGACCCCACCCGGCTGCACGCCTGCCTCACGCCCTGCAGCGTGATGAAGGCAACATTTCGCCCTGTTAACGGAATACGGACAAGGACTCGGGCGCTGGCTAGGGTGGGAACAGGTGCCAATGCCGGTTCCGCGGTTTCCCGTGCTCTTACTGAAAGGCCAAATTATGCCCTACCCGGTTGAACAGAATGAGAAGTTCGCAGCCTACGCCCATCCGGACCGGCTCGTTTCCACGGAGTGGCTTGCGGCAGCCATCGAGGGCGGCGCCGTGGAAAACGGCGAGCTCATCGTGGTGGAATCCGACGAGGACGTGCTCCTTTACGAGACGGGCCACATTCCCGGCGCGGTCAAGATTGACTGGCACACGGACCTGAATGACGAAGTGTCCCGCGATTACATCGACGGTGCGGCCTTCGCAGGGCTTGCCGCGTCCAAGGGCATTTCCCGCGACAGCACGGTGGTCATCTACGGTGACAAGTCCAACTGGTGGGCAGCCTACGCCCTTTGGGTCTTCACGCTCTTCGGCCACCGGGACGTCCGGCTGCTCGACGGCGGCCGGGATAAGTGGGTTGCCGAAGGCCGGGAACTGACCAAGGACAAGCCGGCCCCCGCTCCCGGCAACTACCCGGTGGTCGAGCGCGACGACGCCCCCATCCGCGCCTTCAAGGACGACGTCCTGGCACACCTGGGCAGGCCCCTCATTGATGTCCGCTCCCCCGAGGAATACACCGGCCAGCGCACCCACATGCCTGCCTACCCGGAGGAGGGCGCCCTGCGCGGCGGCCACATCCCCACCGCCGCGTCCATCCCCTGGGCCCGCGCGGCCGCGGCCGACGGGACCTTCCGGAGCAGGGAAGAGCTGGAGGCCATCTACCTGGGCGAAGCCGGCCTGTCCGAGGGCGACGACGTGGTGGCGTACTGCCGCATCGGCGAACGGTCCAGCCACACCTGGTTCGCCCTGAAGTACCTCCTGGGCTTCGAGACCGTCCGCAACTATGACGGTTCGTGGACCGAGTGGGGCAATGCCGTCCGTGTGCCGATCGTGAAAGGCGCCGAGCGCGGATCCTTTCCCGTCGCCGTTCGAGCGTGACGTGCGGCTCTCCCGCGTAGACTTGGAATGATGACTACTCAAGCTTTGCCTTCCGCCCTGGCGGCGATCGTGGACGACTTCCAGGTTCTGTCCGAGCCCGAGAGGCTGCAGCTGCTGCTGGAGTTCTCGGAAGGACTGCCTGAGCTCCCGGACCGGCTCAGGGACCACCCCGAACTCCTTGAGCAGGTTGTGGAGTGCCAGTCGCCGCTGTTCCTCACCATTGAGACGGAGAAGAACGACGCCGGTCCCGCCGGCGCCGTCCGTCTCTACTTCAAAGCCCCCGCGGAGGCTCCCACAACACGCGGTTTTGCCGGCGTCCTGCATGAGGGCCTGGACGGCCTGTCCGCAGGGGAGATCCTGTCCGTGCCGGACGACATGCCGGAACTGCTGGGGCTCACCAGGGCCATCACGCCGCTGCGCATGAGGGGCATGACTGCCATGCTGGGAAGGATCAAGCGCAAGGTGGCCGCAGCCTCCCGCGCCCACGCCTGACGCGCGTCAATGGCACGCAGGAACAGCTCCCAGGGAACCCCGGCTACAGCGGCACTCACCGCAGCCGGGGTTCCCTATGTGCTGCACCCCTATGCCCACGATCCCTCTGCGGCCAGCTATGGTGCCGAGGCTGCCCAAGCCCTCGGCATCGAACCGTCCCGTGTTTTCAAGACCCTGATGGTGGAGGTGGAGGGCCGGCTCGCGGTGGGCATCGTACCGGTCAGCGGGACGCTTGACCTGAAGGCAATGGCCAGCGCGCTGGGAGCCAAAAAAGCTGCCATGGCGGATCCTGCCGCAGCCCAGCGGCGCACCGGCTACGTCCTGGGCGGCATCTCCCCGCTCGGCCAGCGCCAGCCTTCCCCCACGGTGCTGGACTCCAGCGCGTTGGCACTGGCCACCCTGCTGGTATCGGGGGGCAGGCGGGGCTTGGACATTGAGCTGGCCCCGGCCGACCTGATCCGGCTGACGGACGCAGTCGCGGCGCCCATCAGCTCGCTGGCGTCGGGCCTGCGGCCTTAGCCGGCGGGACCTCGCTGGAGCGGCCGGTGAAGTGGTCCATGGTCCGGTTGACCCCCAGCACGTCCATGAGCCGGTCAAAGACGCTGACCGGCAGGAGCCGCAGGACCGGAAGCAGGTTCACGAGGGACGGCAGGACGAGCTCCTGGCGGCCGTCCTCGATGGCGTCAAGCACCCTGGTTGCCACTTGCTCTTCCTGGAGGATGGGCAGGAGCCTGGGCCACCGGGTCCGGACGCCTTCGAACATGCCTGTGTCGATGTAATAGGGACACACCACCAGCGTGTTGACGCCCAGTTTTCCGGCCCGGACCTCCGCCCGGAGTGACTCGTTGAAGCCGAAGGCGGCGAATTTGCTGGCGGAATAATCGGTTTGCCGGGCTACTCCCACCAGCCCGGCAGCGCTTGCAACCGTGACCACCGTTCCCCGCCGGCGGTTTGCCATCCCACCAAGGAAGGCGCGCGTAACCCAGTACAAGGCCATGACGTTGACCTGCATGGTCCGTTCGATGGCCTCATCCGTGGCATCAAGGAGCTGTTGGCCGCTGACCACCCCCGCGTTGTTGACCAGGACGTCCACGGGCCCCGCCCCGGCCGCCGCAGCCTTTACCGCATCACGGTCCGCAACGTCCACTGCCTGGGCCTCGGCCCGCCCTCCGGCGGCCCGGATTTCATCGCGCACTGCTGCGCCCCGCCCGCCGTCCACATCCCAGATGATTACCCGGCTTCCGCGCCGGGCGGCACCAAGCGCCATGCGCCGACCCAGCCCGCTTCCACCTCCCGTGATCAACACTGTTGCGCCGGAAAGTCGGGTTCCTCTGGCCATCTCAGTTCTCCTGGTTTTGGCGGCACCAACTGTGCCGGGAAGAAACGGTGCCGTTACCGGCTCCGGGGAAAGCGGCCCACCAGCGTGATGGCCCCTTTCATGATTCGCGCGTAGGCACGGTTGGACATCCCGGCGGCGGGCGCAACCCGGAGCAGCCGCTGCACGGCGATGGTCTGCGGCTCAGTGTATTTGAGGATGCCTTCCCGCCCGTGGCGGCGGCCCGCGCCGGAGTCCTTCATTCCACCAATCGGCGCGTCGTGCGATGCCCAGGTTGCGGCGTAGCCTTCATTGACGTTGACCGTGCCCGTCAGGAGCTTTCGGGCGGCCGTTTCCCCGTGGCGGGCGGACCAGACGCTGGCGTTCAGTCCGAAGTCCGAGTCGTTGGCCAGGGCGACCGCTTCGTCGTCGTCCACTGCCCTGTAGACGGCAACCACCGGCCCGAACGTCTCCTCCCGGGCAAGGAGCATGTCCTCCGTGACTCCCGCCAGGACGGTGGGTTCGTAGAACGACGGCCCCAGGTCGGGCCTCCGTCGTCCGCCGGCCAGCAGCTGCGCGCCTTTGGCGAGTGCGTCCTGGACGTGGTTGTCCACCCGCTCAACGTGGGCTTCGCTGATGAGCGATCCCATGCCGATGTCCCAGTCCCGGCCAGCGCCGATCCGGATTCCCTTCACCTCGGCCACGAATGCCGCCAGGAAGCTGTCATAGACATCAGTGTGGGCATAGATCCGTTCGATGCTGACGCACAGCTGCCCGGAGTTGGAAAAGCAGGCGTGCACCGCCCCGCTGGCGGCTTTGCCATGGTCAGCGTCGGCCAGCACCAGCATGGGGTTCTTGCCGCCGAGTTCGGCGGAGAAGCCGATCAGCCGCGCGCCGCACTGCCGTGCCACCGCCTTGCCGGTCTTCGAGGATCCAGTGAACATCAGGAAGTCGACCCGCTCAATCAGGGCAGGGCCTATCGCTGTGCCGGGCCCGGTGACGATCTGGAACAGGTCCTCAGGAAGGCCGGCCCGCCGAAGCAGCTTGAGCATCAGCAGGGCCGTAAAAGGCGTTTGTGAATCCGGCTTCAGGACGATGCCGTTTCCCGCCAGCAGGGCCGGCAGTGCGTCGGAGACCGCAAGGGTCAGCGGATAGTTCCAGGGGCTGATGACCCCCACCACTCCTTTAGGCACGCGGTACTCGGTGGCGCGGGTCAGGACCGGTGCGGCGCCCTTCCGGCGGCTCGGACGGAGGTACCGTTCCGCGGTGCGCTCGTAATAGTCCGCTGTGAGGACAACGTCCGCAAGCTCTTCGAAGGCGCTCAGCCGCGACTTGCCGCTTTCTGCCTGCACCAGGTCCAGGATGTCCTGCTCCCGGCCCAGCAGCAGCTCCCGGAAGCGCCGGATCACGGCGCGGCGTTCAGCGACGGGCATCCCGGCCCAGTGCTGCTGCGCGGAGCGGGCAGTGGCGACGGCGGCATCGACGTCGTGCGTGCTGCATACAGGCACGTCGCCCACAAGTGTGCCGTCGAAGGGGGCCTGCGAGGCCTGGGTTGGACCACCTGGGGCGGCCGCCACCAGCTGGGAAAGATCCGCTGCCAGCTCACGGCCACGGTCAATGACCGTTCCTGTCCGGCGTCGTGCTGCCATGTCAGGCTTCCGCCGGGCTGTGCCGGGCCGGCGATCCCGGACCGGGCTGCGATCCCCTATCAAGCCCTGATCCCGGGTTCAGGCGCGGAGCAAGCTGCTGCCGGAGCCAGGCCTTCACCAGCCGCTCCCAGCGTTCCGGGTCCACGTTCCATTCCTTGGTGTGCCGGGCATGGTTGAACGTTTCGAACGTCACCATGTCCGGGTTCCGTTCGGCCAGCAGTGCGGAGGGTTCGTACGGTACGTACTCGTCGTCGACACTGTGGACGATCAGCGTGGGCGTCCGCAGCTCAACGGCCCGGGACACCCAGTCCATGACTTTAAGGTCCACCGGGGCGGACAGGCCCGTGAGCCTGCGCCCCAGCGGGTGGCCAAGCATCAGCTGCCCGTACCGGCCCACGAGCGACGGGATCCGGTTCAGCTGCGCATGGTGCGCCAGCACCGTGACCCAGTCGATGACCGGCGCGTTCAGCACCATGGCCCGGATCAGGTGCCGGTGGCGGGAGAGGTCTGCCGTCTGGAGGCAGATCGCCCCTCCCATGGACCAGCCGAACAGGACAACTTCCCCGGCACCATGCGCCAGGGCGTACTCGATGGCGGCGTCGATGTCCTGCCACTCCGTGGAGCCCAGGCCGTAGCGTCCGTCGTCGGCCGATGGCGCCAGCCCGTCATTCCGGTAGGACACGAGGAGGCTGGTCAGTCCCAGTTCCAGGGCCGGTCCCACCGCCCGCAACGCCTCCTGCCGGGTAGCCCCGCGTCCGTGCACCATGATGGCCCAGGTCCGTGCCGTTCCCTTGGCGCGGACCAGCCAGGCGGGTGCTTCGCCGCGCTCCACGGGGATCAGTACGTCTTCGGCCGGAATTCCGACGGCGGCCGGGTCCGGGTAGGTGGCGCCGCTCCACCATCCCCAGCGGGCCGTGGAAAGGTCCCCGCTGTAGACGGCTTCGACCTCGCGCAGGACCGTCCGTTCGGCGGGCGAGTAGGAAATGATGCGGCCGATCCGCGCATGGCCCTTGCCGCCGTCGAAAAAGAAACCGTAGACACCGTCCACCGTGGTGTCATCGTTGGCGGCCAGGATCACCTGCTGGGTCTGCCCGTCCCGGATTACGGCCAGCACTTCCTTGTCCGCCACCCGTTGCCGTGCAGGGGTGATCACGCGGCGGGCAAAGTACACGGCGAGCGCAGAGGACCCCGCCCCCAGCAGGGCCGCCACCGAGCCGCCGGCGATGACCCCTGCAATGGCCCACTTGGCCCCCGGCGACATCCCGCCGGAGTCGCTGGTGGGTGCAGTCATTGCAGGGCGCGCTCGCCGGAAAGGTGCCATGGAACTATTCTTACCGGCGTTGCCGCCGATACCCGCATTCGCAGGCGGGACCGGCACGGCGCCGGACGGCGTAGCGTGGTGGCCGGAAGTGCAGTGCAGGCGCCCACCGGCGGGACTAGGCTAAGGCCATGAGTGATCCCATCGTCATCCTGACCGAAGAACCTCTGGGCGCGGACGACCGCCTGAACATTGAACGGCTGGTGGATGGTTCGGACAGCCGCCTGCTGGTCCTGGTGCCGGCGAACACCGAGCGCCACCTGCTGGTGGACTTCCTCGAAAACCTGTCCATGCTGGACGTTGCCAAGGCTTTCCGGGAACTCGGGGCACGCAACCCGGACGCCGCCGTCGAGCGGGCGCACGCGGACGAAACCCTTGCGGCCTCGCTCGCAGCGCTGGACGGGCTGGGGTCCGGGGTGACCGGCCAGGTTATGGACGGCAATGCCGTGGACGGCCTGGTGGCGAAGGTTCGCGAAACCGGTGCCGGCCAGGCCGTGGTGATCACCAGGCCCCACGCCGTGGCCGATACCTTCCACACCGACTGGGCCAACAAGGCCCAGGACCAACTCGGCGTCCCCGTGCTGCACTTGTACGCCGGCTCGGGATTTATCGGCGACTCCTGAGCGTTGGGAATGCTATGAGCATCTTTGGAAACAGCATCTTCGGTAATAAGGCAACAGGCATCGCTGGCGGGGCACCGGCTTCCGATGCATCCGAGGCCGAACAGCAAAACAGTGGCGACCAGAAGAGTGATGCCCAGTGGCGCGAGGAACTGACTCCGGAGGAATACCACGTCCTGCGGCAGGCCGGGACCGAACGGCCCTACACCGGCGAATACTGGGACACCCACACCGAGGGTGTGTACCAGTGCCGGGCCTGTGGCGCTGAACTGTTCACCAGCACCGAGAAGTTTGACTCCCACTGTGGCTGGCCTTCCTTCTGGGCTCCTTTGGCTGAGGGGAACGTCCGCTACATCCATGACCGCACCTTGGGAATGGACAGGATTGAAGTGCGGTGTGCCTCCTGTGACTCGCACTTGGGGCACGTGTTCGAGGGCGAGGGCTACGGTACCCCTACTGACCAGCGTTACTGCATCAACTCGGTGTCCCTCCGGCTGGTGGCCAAGGAAACCCCCTCCCAGCCTTGATCCCACAGTAGGGGGCTGTCTCAGGGAGCTGGAGAAACGGTCGAGCATAAGACCCTCTTACCGGAAACCGGTTTGGGCATAAGTCCTGCTGGTTGCTTGTTACGCTCGCCAGAGAAGCAAGCAACCAGAAAGGCAGCCGACGATGACAGAGACCCTGACCACCGCCGTTACCGGGATTTCCGCGCAGAACCAGGACTGGCTCCGCCTCAAGGGCGCAGCCACCGCCCTGCAGGAACTCCAGGTCCAGGACGGCTCCGTCCCTGAGCCCGCGAACCGCGCGGCGGCCGCGCAGCACGTGGACACCATCGTTGCAGCGATCCAGGCCCTGGCTCCCGCCTTTCCGCACGACGCAAGATACCTGGAAGCCGCCTGCGTGGACTTCGCCGCCTGGGCCGACGGCGGCTTCGCAGTCCCGGACTTCCTGTCTTCGCTGCTGGCGTTCCAGCCCCAGGCGCAACGCGAGGACGGCCTGCAGCACCTGGTGGTCTTCCCCATGTACACCCAGAACGGCAGCAGCAACCGGTTAGTGGAGGCCGTGCTCGTGGAGGTCATCTGGCCGGAGTTCATCGCGGGTCTGGAGGCCGGGGAGTACTCGAACCAGCTTTTCGTCCCCATCCGCTTCGTCGATTTCACCCCGGGTTACGACACCAACTCCGCCGTCCTCTTCCCCGAGACGGTGGCTGTCAGCCAGACCCCCACCTTCACATGGGGCGCCATCTTCGCCGACCGCGAGGCCGCCCGGTTCCGCCGCGTCCTGAAGGCCGCCGCGGAGACCACCTCGCTGGAGCTGCCGGACGGCGCCGCTGAACTGCTCGCGGACCAGGACATCACCGAGGCCACCTTCGTGATGTGGGACCTGATCCACGACCGGACACACATGCGCGGCGACCTGCCGTTCGATCCCTTCATGATCAAGCAGCGGATGCCCTACTTCCTGTACTCGCTCGAGGAACTGCGCTGCGACCTCACCGCGTTCCGCGAATCGGTCCGGATCGAAAAGGACGACGACGCCGACCCCGAAGCCCGGCGGCACGCGAAGCTGGTGCAGTACGCCATCATTTTCGACCGCATCTTCCGCTTCGCCATCACCGGCAGCCGGATCCGCAACTACGATGGCCTTGGCGGCCAGCTCCTCTTCGCGTGGCTGCACCAGCAGCACGTGCTGCACTGGACGGACACGCGGCTGACCATCGACTGGGACGAGGTGGCGGACGCCGTGATCGCACTGGGAGCCAGCATCGACGACCTGTACTGGCGCTCCATCGACCGGCCCAAGACCGCACACTGGCTGGCGGCGTACCAGCTGGTTTCGGCTACCGTCACCCCCAACCCGGCCTCCGTGTGGGCCAAGGGACCGGACGCGCTGCCGCTGGCGGGAACCCCGCGCGGCCTCACAGACCAGGTGCTGGACGACGAATTCCCGCTGTCCATGTTCTACGAGGCATTGGAGAAGAAGATGCGCCCCGTCATTGAGTCCACGGCCGGCCTCACCGGCCGCTCCGCACTGTGACAGGTTCCGGCGTGGGTGGCAGCGGGCCCCTCAACGTCCTGGTGACTGGCGGCAGCGGTGCATCAGGCATCGCTGTTGCCCAGGCACTCGCCGCTGCCGGCCACCGGGTGTCCATGGTGGGATCGGACCAGGCCAGGATCAGGGCGGCAGCGGAGAAAGCGGGCGACAGCGCCACGCCCTTCACGTGCGACCTCGCAGTTTTGGCGGACGTGCGGCAGCTGCGCGAGGACGTGTCCGGGGATGTCGGGGCGGTGGACGCAGTGATCCACCTGGTGGGCGGCTGGCGGGGGGCCAAGGGCATCGTGGACCAGTCCGACGACGACTGGGACTTCCTGGAGCGCGGCGCCGTGACCACCCTGCGCAACGTCTCACGTGTCTTTTTCGATGACATCGCCGCGTCAGCCTGCGGCAGGTTTGCCATAGTGTCCTCGACAGCCCTGGAGAAGCCAACTGCAGCGGCAGCGAGCTACGTGGCGGCCAAGGCGGCCGCGGAAGCCTGGACCATGGCCATGGCGGACGGCTTCCGCCGGGCTGCCCAGGCCGGCGGAGGGCCGGCCGCCGCCACCGTCCTGGTGGTCAAGGCCCTGGTGGACGACGAGCTTCGCCGCGCCCACCCCGGGCGGAAGTTCCCTGGTGCCACCGACGTGGCCGACCTGGCAGCCGCCGTCGTACGGCTTTTCGGCACTCCGTCCGCCGAACTCAACGGTGCCCGGCTCCGGCTGGCGGACTGACCGCCGCCGTGACTGTCCCTAAACTGAAAGCGTGAGCAACCCTATGACGACAACAGCAGAAACAGGCACGGCGCTGCGGCTGCACGATCCCAATGTGCGCGGCTTTGCCTCCGACAACTACTCCGGGGTCCACCCCGAGGTGCTGGCAGCCCTTACTGCGGCCAATGACGGACACCAGGTCTCCTACGGCGAGGACGACTACACCGCGCGGCTGCAGGAATTGATGGTGGAACACTTCGGCGCGGGCATCGAATGCTTCCCAGTCTTCAATGGCACCGGCGCCAACGTCCTGTCACTGCAGTCCCTGCTGCCCCGCTGGGGTGCCGTGGTGTGCGCCTCCACCGCCCACATCAACATGGACGAAAACGGGGCTCCCGAACGCATCGGGGGCCTCAAGCTCCTGCATGTCCCCGCCCCGGACGGCAAGCTGACCCCCGAACTGATCGACCGGGAAGCCTGGGGCTGGGGCGACGAGCACCGCGCCCAGCCCCTTGCCGTCTCCATCACCCAGACCACGGAACTGGGCACCTGCTACACCCCCGAAGAGGTGCGCGCCATCGCCGACCACGCGCACGCCAAGGGAATGAAGCTGCACATGGACGGGGCACGGCTTGCCAATGCGGCTGCCCACCTGGGCGTCCCCCTGCGCGACTTCACCACGGACGCCGGCGTGGACATCCTGTCCTTCGGCGGCACCAAGAACGGGCTGCTCTTCGGCGAAGTGGTGGTGGCGCTGAACCCGGAGGCGGCCCACGGGCTGCTCTACCTGCGCAAGATGGACATGCAGCTTGCCTCGAAAATGCGATTCATGTCCGCGCAGTTCATCGCCCTGCTGGAAGGCGGCCTGTGGCTGCGCTCGGCCTCGCACGCCAACGCCATGGCCGCCCGGCTGCGTGCCGCCGTCGACACCATTGACGGCGTCCGGCCCACCCAGAAGACCGAATCCAACGGCGTGTTCGCTGTCCTGCCTCCAGGGGTGGCCGACACGCTGCGCAACTCCTTCCGTTTTTACGACTGGGACGAGGCAGCCGGCGAAGTCCGCTGGATGTGCTCCTTTGACACCACCGAGGAGGATGTCGATGCCTTCGCTGCCGCGATCCGCCATGAACTGCGGAATTACCGTGACGGCCAGGCCGGGTGACCGGCCGCTGACGGCGAGCCTTCCAGCCCGGCGCCGTCCCGCCCCGTAATCTGCCATGGTGAACGCACTTGACCAGGTTCCCCCGGATTTTCTCCACGCCTTGGGAACCCTCCGGAAAGCCCGGTGCCGAAAGGAACTGCGCCTCGCGGAGATCCCCGCCCCCGCGCGGCTGGCACCCTTCGCCGTCGCACTGGGCGCAGAAGTGATGGCTCCCGGCGCCGGTGCTCCCGCCACGCCCGTGCACGGACCTGCGGCGATGGCGTTCGCCGCCGCATCCGGAACAGCGGGTTCGGGAACAGACGACCAGGATGAGACGGAACTCGCCACCGGGCGGTTCATCCTGCTGCACGATCCGGACGGCTCAGCGGTGTGGGATGGCGAGTTCCGCATTGTTACCTACATCCGGGCCGAGCTGGAACCGGAGATGGGCAACGACCAAATGCTGGGCACCGTGGCGTGGACGTGGCTGGTGGAGGCGCTGGAGAACCACAAGGCTGCCTACCGGGCAGCCGGCGGCACCGCCACCCGCGTCCTCTCCGAAAGTTTTGGCACCCTGGCGGGGCGGCCTGGGTCGATCGACATCGAACTCCGTGCCTCATGGACACCGGATTCCTCCGACGTCCAGGCCCACCTCGAAGCCTGGTCCGACATGGTGTGCACGTTCGCCGGCCTGCCGCCGCTCCCCGACGGCGTCACCGCACTCCCGCCCCGGCGCCGAAGCCAGCAGAACGGTCATGGAGCAGCCCGGTAAACTGGGGGCATCATGACCCCAAACATTCCGGAAAACACCACAGCCGGCGTCCCGGCTGCTGCTGGCGCACCCCACATCACGGTGGAGGGCTTTGACAGCCCCATCCCCCAAATCATCGACCTTGACTCTCCCCGCGAGGGCGTTCCGCTGGTCATCGAAACCCAGGCCGGCCTGGAGCGCTGCGCGGCTGCGATTGCCGCCGGCACCGGTCCCGCCGGCGTGGACGCCGAGCGCGCGTCCGGCTTCCGCTACGGGCAGCGCGCCTTCCTGGTCCAGATCCGCCGCGAGGGCGCCGGTACCTGGCTGATCGACCCCGAGCCGTTTGGGAACCTGGACATCATCAACGACGCCCTGCGCGGCGTCGAATGGATCCTGCACGCCGCAAGCCAGGACCTGCCCTGCCTCTCGGAACTCGGGATGTGGCCGGACAGGCTTTTCGACACGGAACTCGCTGCGCGCCTGGCCGGATTGCCCCGCGTGGGCCTGGCCGCGGTCATCGAACAGCTGCTGGGATTCGGACTTGCCAAGGAGCACTCCGCGGCGGACTGGTCAACCCGCCCGCTGCCGGAGCCGTGGCTGCGCTATGCCGCCCTGGACGTCGAAGTCCTCACCGAGCTGCGCGAGGAACTCATCGAGCTGCTGCAGGTGGACGGGAAACTGGAGTACGCCGAGCAGGAGTTTGCCGCCATCCTTGAGGCCGGCGTCGCTCCTCCCCGTGTGGACCCATGGCGTAAGACCTCGGGCCTGCACCAGATCCGGGACCGCCGCCAACTGGCCGCCGTACGCGAGCTGTGGTTGGAGCGCGACTCACTGGCCCAGAAGCGGGACGTGGCGCCCGGAAGGCTCATTCCGGACTCGGCGCTCGTGGCGGCGGCGAAGGCAATGCCCGCCACTGTCCCGCAGCTGCTCAGCACCAAGGGGTTCCACGGGCGCGCGGCACAGCGCGAAGCTCCGCGTTGGCTCCGCTGCATCGCAGCGGCCCGGGACATGGAGGAACTGCCGCCCCTGCACCTGGCCACCAACGCTCCACCGCCGCCACGCGTCTGGGCAGACCGCGATCCGGACGCTGCCGCACGGCTGGCCACGGCCCGGCCACTGCTCCAGGCAAGGGCCGAGGAGCTGAACCTGCCGCTGGAAAACCTGTTGACCCCCGACTACCTGCGGCGCGTGGCATGGCGCCCGCCCGCAGAAGTCACGGAGGACTCGATTTCCGCTGAGTTGCGGGCACTCGGTGCCCGCAGGTGGCAGGTGGAAGTCGCGGCCCCGCTGATCACGCGCGCTTTCCTGGACCCGCAGCCGCTGCCTCCCAAGGAGCCCAGGACCGTCGCAGCCGCGGGCAGCCAGTAACGAGCCAGCTTCAGCCCTTGCAGGCTAAGTTACTCACGAGTAACATCGGTGTGACCGACGCCAGGCTGCTGCCGCCTTTCGGCATGCACCCGGCGCGCTACGTCTCGATGAGGAGTTACACGTGAGCCAGCACGGAAGCGGCGCATCCCCGCGCACTGTCCGCGACGTCGTCTTTGTTGACGGCATCCGCACACCCTTCGGCAGGGCCGGCGAGAAAGGAATCTACGCCGGAACCCGGGCCGACGACCTGATCGTGAAATGCATCCGCGGCCTGCTGCGCCGCAACCCGTCACTGCCGGCGGAGCGGATCGATGAGGTTGCCATTGCCGCGACCACCCAGACCGGCGACCAGGGCCTCACCCTCGGCAGGACGGCGGCGCTGCTGGCCGGCCTGCCGCGCACGGTCCCCGGCTTCGCCATCGACCGGATGTGCGCCGGCGCCATGACCGCTGTCACCACGACGGCAGGCGGCATCGGCTTTGGCGCCTACGACGTGGTGGTTGCCGGCGGCGTGGAGCACATGGGCCACCACCCCATGGGCTCCGGCGCCGACCCCAACCCCCGGTTCATGTCGGAACGGCTGGTTGACCCGGCAGCCCTGAACATGGGAAACACTGCCGAGAACCTGCATGACCGCTTCCCTGCCATCACCAAGCAGCGCACCGACGCGTATGCGGTGGCTTCGCAGGACAAGCTGGCGGCCGCGTACCAGGACGGCAGGATCCAACCGGACCTGGTTCCCGTTGCTGCCCGGAAGCCAGGCGAAGGCTGGACCGTCCACAGCAAGGACGAACCACCCCGCCCCGGCACCACCCTGGCCGACCTCGCCGGCCTCCGCACCCCGTTCCGCGCGCACGGCAGGGTCACTGCAGGAAACGCAGCCGGCCTGAACGATGGCGCAACCGCCGCAGTCCTGGCATCCTCTGACGCCGCCGCCGAACTGGGCCTCCCCGTGAAGATGCGGCTGGTGGGCTACGCCTATGCAGGGGTGGAGCCGGAGGTCATGGGCATCGGACCCGTCCCTGCCACCGAAAAGGCACTGAAGAACGCCGGACTCACCATCGATGACATTGGCCTGTTCGAGATCAACGAGGCCTTCGCCGTGCAGGTCCTGAGCTTCCTTGACCACTACGGCATTGCCGACGACGACCCCCGGGTCAACCGGTACGGCGGCGCCATCGCCGTGGGCCACCCCCTTGCCTCCTCGGGAGTCCGGCTGATGATCCAGTTGGCCCGCCAGTTCGAGGAAGACCCCTCCGTGCGGTACGGAATCACCACCATGTGTGTGGGCCTGGGCATGGGCGGCACCGTGATCTGGGAGAACCCGCACCACCCCGAGTACAGTGGAACCCCCTCCGGGGAAGCCGTCACCGATACCGTTTCCGAAGGAGCCATCGCATGAGCGCCGCAGATTTCCGCAAGTTGGCGGACCTTTTCCCCAACGAAACTGTGACCCACTCCTACGTGCAGGACATCGCCCTGCCGGGCACCGCGGGGAAGCCAAGCCCCGGCACCTTTGCCCTGGTCACCCTGGACAACGACCTGGACCACTCCAAGCCAACCACCCTTGGACCCAACACCCTGGTGGAGCTCGGAACGGTCCTGGAGGGCCTGCGGGGCCGGGCGGCCCGCGGTGAAATCGTGGGCGTCGGCGTGACCGGCAAGCCGCATTACCTGGTGGCAGGCGCCGATCTTTCTGCCGTGAAGTCGCTGGAAAAGCGTGAGCACGGGCTGTGGATGGCACAGCTGGGCCACGACGTTTACGCAACCCTGGCAAACCTCGGCGTCCCCAGCTTCGCCTTCATCAACGGCGCGGCGCTTGGCGGCGGCCTGGAAATCGCCCTGCAGTCCACGTACCGGACAGTGTCCACCGGCGCAGGCGCCCTGGCGCTTCCGGAAGCGTTCCTGGGCCTGGTGCCCGGCTGGGGCGGCGTCTACATCCTCCCCCGCCTGGTGGGCCCGGAAAACGCCGTCAAGGTCATGATCGAGAACCCCCTCAGCAACAACCGGACCCTTTCCGGTGCCCAGGCGTTCGGCATGGGCATCGCCGACGCCGCCTTCGAGCCTGCCGACTTCCTGGAGCAGTCACTTGCCTGGGCGGCGGGCGTCATCTCCGGTGCGGTGGTCCCGGAGCGGCCCAACGCCGTCGATCCCTCCTCCCCTGGCGCTGCAGCCCGCTGGGCCGCGGCCGTGGAAGCGGGCCGGACGTTCGTCGAGGCCAAGACCTCCAACGCCTCCCCCGCCCCGGCCAAGGTCCTGGACCTGCTCGAAGCCAACCGCACCATGACCAGTGCGGAATCCGCGGCGCTGGAGTGCGAAACGTTGGCCGGGCTGATGCAGACGGACGAGTTCCGCTCCACCGTCTACGCCTTCCTTGACCTGGTGCAGAAACGCGCCAAGCGCCCGGCGGGGGCCCCAGACCGCAAGCTGGCACGCCCCGTTACCAAGGTGGGAGTGGTGGGCGCGGGACTGATGGCCGGCCAATTGGCGTTGCTCTTTGCCCGCCAGCTGAAGGTGCCCGTGGTTTTGACTGACATTGACCAGGGCCGCGTGGGCAAAGGCGTGGCCTACGTCCACGGCGAGGTGGACAAACTGCTGGCCAAGAAGCGCCTCAGCCAGGACGCGGCGAACCGCACCAAGGCGCTGGTGACGGTGTCGGTGTCAAAGGAAGCCTTCGCGGACGCTGACTTCGTGATCGAGGCCGTCTTCGAGGAACTGCACATCAAAAAGCAGGTCTTCGCCGAGCTCGAAGGCATCGTGTCGCCGGAGTGCATCCTGGCCACGAATACGTCGTCCCTCTCGGTGACGGAGATGGCCGCTGGCCTGCAGCACCCGGAGCGGCTGGTGGGTTTCCACTTCTTCAACCCTGTGGCCGTCATGCCGCTGCTGGAGATTGTCCGCGCCCCGAGGACCGATGACGCCGTGCTGGCCACCGCCTTTGAGCTGGCCAAGGCCTTGAAGAAGACGGGCGTCCTGGTCAAGGACGCGGCCGCGTTCGTGGTCAACCGCATCCTGCTCCGGCTCATGGGCGAGGTGACGGCTGCGTTCGATGAAGGCACCCCGGCGGAGGTGGCCGACGACGCACTGCGGCCCATGGGACTGCCCATGACGCCCTTCACGCTGCTGGCCATGGTGGGCCTGCCCGTGGCGCAGCACGTCCAGGAGTCCCTGCATGCGGCCTTCGGCGACCGCTTCCCGGTTTCGGACAACCTGAAGAAGCTTATCGACAACAACGTCAAGGCGCTGTGGGAGGCCGCCCCGGATGGTTCGCGGGCCATCCCCGACTCCACGCTTGAGTTGATGTCCTTCGGCTCCAGCCCTTCCACGGCAGGGCAGGTGCTGCAACGTGTCCAGGATGCGCTGGCCGAAGAGATCGGCCTGATGCTGGACGAGGGCGTCGTCGCCGGCCCGGAGGACATCGACCTCTGCATGATCCTGGGCGCGGGCTGGCCCATGTTCCTGGGCGGCATCACGCCGTACCTGGACCGGGTGGGCGCATCCGAGCGCGTCAACGGCAGGCGCTTCCTGGCGCCCGGCACGGCCTCCAGTCCCGCCGAAGGGTAACGACGCCGGCGCTCAGGCCGGCACGAGCCGTCCGCCGTCGAGCGCAAGGATGCGGTGCGCCGCCGAACGTGCGTAGCCCAGCTCGTGGGTGACCAGCACGACGGCGGCGCCCCCCGCCGCTGCCGAGCGTACAGCGGCATCAAGCAGGGCCAGCCCGTCCCCGTCCAGCGCCACGGTAGGTTCGTCCAAGGCCAGGATGGCTGGCCTGCGGGCCAGGACGGTGGCCAGGGCCAGGAGGCGCTGGGCGGAGGCCGGCAACTCGGCAGGATGCTCTTCGGCTGCATCGCCCAGGCCCACCGCCCGCAGCGCCGCAGCGGCGTGGTGGGCTGCCATGGCGGGGCCGACCAACCGGTCAAGCCCGAACCGAACCTCCCGCAGCACGGTCCGTTCAAACAGCTGGTCACGTGGCTGCTGGAAGAGCAGGCCCACGGAGGCCGCAGTTTTTCCCACCGGAGCTTTGGCGATGTCAGCGCCGCAGACGGCCACGCTGCCTGTTGCGGGGCGCAGCAGCCCGTTGAAGTGCCGCAGGAGGGTTGATTTCCCTGCCCCGTTGGGTCCGGTTACAGCCACGATTTCCCCCGGATGGACTGCCAGGCTGACGTCCTGCAGCACCAACGCCGGGCCGTTCAATTCCCCCGCCTGCGGGGACTTTCGACGTTTCATGCGGCTGGCTGGCGATGCCGGGTACGCGAAGGAAACACCCCGGAGCTGAAGTGCCGGCGGTCCCGACTGCCGCTCGGCCGGCCGGGGCACGGAGGGTGCTGCGGCCTCCACTCCGCCAAGGCGCCGGATGGCCCGGGGCAGCAGCCCGGAGTGGTGCCCCACGCCGGCAGGGGAACCGCCCGCGGCGACCGTCCCGCCCGACAGCACCACCCACGCATCAGCCTCCATCAGCAGCGGGTCCACCGCCTGGCTGAGGATGACGACGGCGGTACCCCGCTTCAGGAGGTCCCTGACCAGGGTGGCAAGCTCGGTGGTCCCTGCCGCGTCCAGGGAGGCAAAGGGCTCGTCCATGACCAGCACCGGAGGTCCGGGGATGATCGCGCAGCCAATGGCGAGCCGCCGCAGCTGGCCGCCGGAGAGCCGCGCAGGATCCTGGTCCAACTGGCTGCGAAGTCCCAGCAGCCCGGCGGTGTGCTCCACGGCGGCTTTCATGTCGCCCCGCTCCGTGCCGGCATTTTCCAGGCCAAACGCAAGTTCCTCGGCCACCGTGGCCCGGACCGTGGACAGGACCGCGGCAGGGTCCTGCGGTACGTAACCCACCTGCCGGCCCCACTGGGCCGGATCGATCCGCGGGTCCCGGCTGCCGCCGTCGAACTCCAGCCGGGCGCCTGACAACTCAAGGAACCCTGCCAGCGTTCCCTGGCCGCCCGGCGGCAGCCAGCCGGCCAGGAGGCGGCCCAGGGTGGACTTGCCGCTTCCGGAGGCGCCCAGGACGGCCGTGAAGGAGCCCGGGGCAAAGGAAACAGCCACATTTCGCAGGGCGGGGGCCTGCGCGTCGTGGAAGGTGAACTGGCGGATCCCGGCGGCCAGTACAGGGCCGTCCGTGGGGACGGCGAGGCCGGCTGCCGCCATGCATTCAGGCACCGGGCTGCACCACCCGGAGGACTACTGCTGCCAGGGCGGCCAGCACCAGGACAGCCCGCGCCGTCCGCTGCTGGCCGGAATCAGGCACCTCGCGGTAGCTGGTCCGTGGCCCGCTGTTACCCAGCCCACGGGCTTCCAGGGCAGCAGCCCGGGTGCCGGCATCTTCGATCAGGGACAGGACCAGGGGAACGGCCTGCAACCGAAATGCGCCAACCCTGGACACCAGGTTGCGCGAGATCACCAGGCCGCGGGACTCCTGGGCCTGCCGGATCCGCCGCGCCCTGCCGGCGATGGCAGGCAGCAGGGTCAGGGTGGACGCCAGTACGAAGGCGAACCGGCCCTGAACGCCGCGGGCAGACAAGGCAGCCACCAGGTCCGGCACGCTGACGCTGAAGGAGAACAGCAGCAGGGCCAGGACCACGGCGGCCAGCTGCAGGATCCGCTGCCCGGCGAAGTGCAGGCCTTCGGCTGTGATCCGGGCAGGCCCCCACTCTGCCAGGACGGTCCTGCCCTCGGGGAAGAACAGCCCGTGCAGCACCAGGAGTGACAGGGCGAACGGGACCAGGACCGCCGCAGCTGCCGGCAGCACGCGGCGGGACGTGCCGCCTGCGACGGACAGGCCAAGGCAAGCGGCAATCACGGTGAGGGACAGCTGCCAGCTGCCGGCCGCCGTCGTGATTGCCGCCGTGGCCGCGGCAGCTGCCAGTGAAGTCAGCGGGTTAAGGCGCTCCCGCCTGGCCGGCTGCCCGGTCCGGCCTGCGGAGGATGCAGTCACAGGGTTTTGGTCAGCCGTTCCGTGCCGAACCGTGGGCAGTACCCTGGGCCGTATCCTCCACCGCGGCGCCAGCCTGGGTGTCGGCGGCCTTGCCGTTGCCGGCCAGTACCCGGTAGCGCCGGATGAAGGGGAACTGCTGGCGGGCACGGCGGGGCAGCGCATAGACCAGGATGGCCACGATGGTGAACACGATTGCCTTGTCCATGGGGTCGGAGATCAGGGCCTGCTTGGTGATGGCGGCCAGCAGGGTGTCCCCCATGGCACGGAACGCGCTGACGATTGCGCCGGTGGCCACGCCTGACGTTCCGCCGTAGACAAACGCAGCCACGGGCGCGGACACCACACCGGCGATGATCCCGGTGACGAAGCCGGCCACGGGAGCGAGGTAGAAGCGGCGGAAGAG
Source organism: Arthrobacter liuii (assembly GCF_014639275.1). Classification (GTDB taxonomy): domain Bacteria; phylum Actinomycetota; class Actinomycetes; order Actinomycetales; family Micrococcaceae; genus Arthrobacter; species Arthrobacter liuii. The sequence goes on from NZ_BMFW01000006.1 coordinate 96,919, forward strand.
GCCGTAGCGGGCTGCCAGCCCCGCCAGGCACCCGATGAGTGCGGCGCCTGCAGCAAACGGCAGCACGGTGGGGTTGAAGAAGGACCAGACGATGCTGCCGAGCGCGCCGGTGGCGGCCCCGGCGGCCGGGCCTGCCAGGACGGCGATCAGCACCGTGCCGATGGCATCGAGGTAGAAGGGAACCAGCGTGCTGCCGACGAACTGGCCGAGCACGATGTTCAGGACCAGCGCAACGGGGATCAGCACCAGGGTGGAGGCCGGCAGCGTGGGCAGGACGGCGACGATCAGCAGGACCGCCCCTGCCAGGAAGCCGGTGAGGGCGATCAGGGCTGAGGCGCTGCCCGGACCTCCGGTGATGTCCGCCGGCTGGTTGAGTACAAGGTAGACGTAGGTGGCGGCGATGGCCAGGGCGCCGAGGATCTCGAGCAGCCGGCGGCGGGCCGCGGGGCGTTCCTGGGACGGAAGCGTCAAAGAGGGCGATGACATGGGGGCTGTTCCTTTGGGGTGCAGGCAGTGGCCCGGCAATACCGGGCCGGAGTGTGGCTGCCTATGTCACCTCGGCAGCAGCCGGCGGCAACTGCGCCGGGCCGGTTCCGTGGCCAATTCTACCGGTCCTGTGCCACCCGGCGGGCAAGACTTCCGACGGCGGACACCAGCTCGCGGAACGCCTGCTCCGGGTTGTTGGTGGCAACGATGCGGGCGTTCGGTGCTGCGCCCCAGAGTCCGCGGAAATCGGCCACCGTTGTTCCCACCAGGAGAGGTGAGTCCGTTTCGACGTCGACGGTGGCGGGGCGGGCTGTGTACTCAAGCGTGCCCGCGGCGACTCCGGCCGCGAAGAAGTCATGGACGTGGGCCAGGTACCCCTGGTCGTAGCGCCGGTGGAACTCGAAATAGAAGCGCAGCGCGTCCGAGAGGTGCCTGACGAGGGTGTTGTCGGAGGTGCTGCGGCGGCCTTCGGGGTCCTCCGGGAGCACCCGTTCCGGAACGGCGGCGCCTGCAGCCTGGGCCAGGGCCGTGACGTGTGCCGGGTGCAGTTCCATGCGCTCGGTGGTGTCGAGGGAGCAGACGATGGGCAGTTTATCCAGTGGCCGGCCCCGGTACGCGGCGTAGACCTCCTTGGCTGCGTGCGGGTCCACGTGGGTGTTCCACTCGGCCGTGGGGGTGGTGTTGCCTTGGTGGTAGAAGGCACCGCCCATGATCACCACCTTGGCCAGGAGGTCGGGAAGTTGCGGTTCCTGCCGCAACGCCAGCGCGAAGTTGGTCAGCGGGGCGGTAATGAGCGCGGTGAGCTCCCCCGGCCTGTCCCTGGCATGTTCGATCCAGAGGTCCACGGCGTTCCGGGGGCTGAGTTGCCCGACGGGTTCGGGCATGACGGCGTATCCGATTCCTTGCGGCCCGTGCGTCTCGGGGGTGGTGAGCAGCGGGATGGACAAGGGCTTGCGGGCACCCACTGCCACCTGGACGTCCGGCCGGCCGCACAGTTCCAGCAGTGCCAGGGTATTGCGTGCCACCTGGTCGGCGTCCACATTGCCCGGGGTCGCGGTGACCGCCACGAACTCCGTGTCCGGGAGGGCGGCAAGGTAGGCCAGGGCCAGGGCATCGTCGATGCCGGTATCGACATCCAGGAGGTAGGCGGGCACGGCTGCCTAGAAGAGCGCGACCTTGGGCACGGCCGGGAAGATTTCGTCCAGGGCCGCGAGGTCTTCGGGGGTGGGGACCCAGTTTGCTGCTTCCGCGTTCTGCCGGACCTGTTCGGGCCTGGTGGCGCCGGCGATGACGCTGGCCACCGAGGGTTGCGCGGCAAGCCAGGAGAAGGCCACCTCGATCTCCGTCAGGCCGCGTTCCTTGGCGAAGGCGCTGTACGTGCCCAACTGGTCCCAGTCGGCGTCGTCCACCATGTTGGTGCGGGTGTGGCTGAGCCGGGACCCCTCGGGGGCGTGGCCCGGCGAGTACTTGCCGGTCAGCAGGCCGTTGGCCAGCGGGAAGTACGGGAGCACGCCCAGCCCGAATTCCTCGGCGGCCGGGGTGACCTCAAGCTCGGCGCGCCGGTCCAGCAGGTTGTAGTGGTTCTGCGAGGAAATGAACCGGGCCGTGCCCAGTTCGCGGGCCACGTACTCCGCCTGGGCGATCTGCCAGCCGGACCGGTTGGAGTGGCCGATGTAGCGGACCTTGCCGCTGCCCACCAGGGTGTCCAGCGCCGCCAGGGTTTCGTCGATGGGGGTCAGCGGGTCCGGGGTGTGGAACTGGTAAAGGTCGATCCAGTCCGTGCCCAGCCGCCGCAGCGAAGCCTCCACCGCCTGGATAATGTACCGCCGGGAGCCGCGGGCGCCGAAGTCCTGGCCGTTGGCGCCCCTGGTATCCATGCCGAACTTGGTGGCAAGGACCACGTCCGCACGGCGGGCCCCGAGGGCCTTGCCGAGCATGGTTTCGCTGAGGCCCGGCTCCCGCCCGTAGTTGTCTGCCACGTCGAACAGCGTGATGCCGGCGTCCACCGCTGCATGGACCACCGCGTCAGTGGCTTCCTGCGATTCCGTGGCCGTGTTGGCCCTGCCCAGGTTGTTGCAGCCCAGGCCCACGGTGGAGACTGTCAGGCCTGATTTTCCAATACGGCGGTAACTGGTCAAGGAGTCTCCTAAAGGCTGAAGCTGCTGGCGGGCTTGGCTGAATGCTTGAGTTTGAAATGGTCCGGGTCGCTGTAGGGGGCAGCGCCGATACTGAGCTTGGTGAAGTCCAGGTCCTCGCCGCGGGCGCAGACCTTGATGGCGTTGACGGCTTTGTTCACGTCCGGGCAGAGGCAGAAAATGTTGAGCTTGTAGTCGGTGAACTCTGAGCGTTCCACCGTGCCCAGGCCGCGCCACGCGAGGTGGCTGATCAGGGCGTCAGTTGCCTTTTGCTGCAGGCGCCGGTCCCGGTCCGTGCCTTCCCTGGTCTTAAGGGAAAACTGGGCCACCACCCAGAACTGTTCCTCGTTGGGGACTTCGGCGTAGCCGTCCTCCGCGCACTGTGCGGCAAAGGCGTCCAGGAGGCTGTCGGCGGCATCGGCATCAGGGACGTCGGTTTCCTCGGTCTTGCTCTGGTGCCCCACTGCGCCGAAATTCATGACGAACTGGGAGTATTCCTCGTCGAACCAGGCTTCCCGGAAATGCAGGGCACCCTCGTCGTCGCGCTTGTAGACCCTGACAATGCCGCTCATATTCGTCCTTTTGTAAACCATTCGACGTCGGTGCCGTCGAAAGGTGCGTCCTGCGCCTTCACGGCGTGGTAGAGCCCGTCCGCAGCGGCCTGGATGTCCTCGATCAGGCGCCGGGGATAGCGCATGGAGACGCTGTGCTCCGCGAATTCGTCCTGGTCGTCGATGAAGACCCCGCGGTCGGATGTCCGGATGACGTCGAGGTCCATGTCGATCACATGGAACTCCGTCACCGCCGGGCGGATGTGTGTCCACTCGTGTCCTACTGCCAGGTCGATGTACACCCGCACTCCGCCGGGGTGGGTGGCGTCGTAGAACGTTGCCACCCAGTCGCCTTGGCGGGGCACCAGGAGTACCGCATCCGAACGCGTGTAGAACGCGGCGCCGGGGCCGGAACAGAATTCGTTGGTGCCTTGGAAAATCCACCACCCGTGCTGGTCTTCGCCGAGGTACCGCCCGGGCACCACCCAGTGGGCCTTGCCGTTCCATTTCCGGTTCCGGGACACCACCAGCTGCCCCGGCTGCAGTCCATTGGGAACGCGTGTGGTGGTGGTGTGCAGGACCGGTCCGGACTCCCCGGCAGGCCCGGGGTACTTCAGTTCATCCTCGTCCCTCACAGGATCGGAAGGCTGCCGGTGGTGGGGTGCTGCTGCCCGGGCAGCAGCCTCGCAAACGGAACCTTTGTTCCCAGGACCTGCGCGACGACGTCGTGCGTGATCTGCTGGGCAGTGAGCCCAACGCGCTCCAGCACCTGGTTGCGGGTGCCATGCTCCAGGAATTCCACGGGCAGGCCCACCTCGTTCAGGGCGGTGTCCACACCTGCGGCACGCATCTCCTGCCGGATGCGGGAGCCCACGCCGCCCGCGCGGACGCCGTCTTCGATGCAGACCACCAGGCGGTGGTGCGAGGCCAGCGCGATGATGGATCGGCGGACGGGGAGGACCCAGCGTGGATCCACTACGGTGGTGCTGATACCCTGCGCGCCGAGCCGGTTGGAGACGTCGAGGGCCAGTTCGGACATGGCGCCGACGCTGACGATCAGCACGTCATTTTCGGTGGAGCCGGACGGGCGGCGGGCAAGGATGTCCACGCCGTCGCTGAGCCGTTCCATTGCCTCGACTGCCGGGCCAACGGATCCCTTGGAGAAGCGGACCACGGTGGGGGCGTCGCTGATGGCCACGGCCTCGCGCAGTTCCTCGCGGAGCCGGGTGGCATCGCGGGGCGCGGCCAGGTGCAGGCCGGGGACGATCTGGACCATGGCCATGTCCCACATGCCGTGGTGGCTGGCGCCGTCCGGGCCGGTGACGCCGGCACGGTCCAGGACGATGGTGACGCCGGCCTTGTGGAGGGCGACGTCCATGAGCAGTTGGTCGAAGGCCCTGTTCAGGAAGGTGGCGTAGACGGCGACAACGGGATGCAGGCCGCCGAAGGCCATGCCGGCTGCGGCGGTGAGCGCGTGTTGTTCGGCGATGCCGACGTCGATGACCCGCTTGGGGTGCTTGGCCGCGAACTTGTGCAGGCCCACGGGGATCAGCATGGCCCCCGTGATGCCGACGATATCGTCGCGTTCGTCCGCGATGGTGGCAATCTCGTCCGCGAACACGGAGGTCCAGGACTGGGCGCCGCCGGTACCGGTTGGTTCGCCGGTTTCAGGATCGATGATGCCGACGGCGTGGAACTGGTCGGCTTCATGGGCCCGGGCGGGAGCGTAGCCGTGGCCCTTTTCCGTCATGGCGTGGACGATGACGGGCCCGCCGTAGTTTTTGGCGGTGGAGAGTGCGTGTTCCATGGCCTGGAGGTTATGGCCGTCCACGGGGCCGATGTATTTCATGCCGAGGTCCTCGAACATGCCCTGCGGGGCCCACCAGTCCTTGATGCCCTTTTTCATGGCGTGCAGGCTCTTGTAGGTGAACTGGCCCACCGGGCCGCCGTCCTGCAGCTTCTTCTTCCACCAGTCCAGGGCGCCCTCGTAGGCGGGTGCCGCGCGGAAGGAGTCGATGGTGGGCCGCAGCGACGCCAGGTAATCGGCGAAGCCGCCCACGGTGGGGGCGTAGGACCGGCCGTTGTCATTGACCACAATGACCACGCGGCGCTTCTTGTCCGCCGCGATGTTGTTGATGGCTTCCCAGGCCATGCCACCGGTTAGGGCACCGTCGCCGATGATGGCCACCACGTGCCGGTCGCCTTCGTCGGTCAGCTGGCGGGCGCGGGAGATGCCGTCGGCCCAGGACAGCGACGACGAGGCGTGGGAGCTTTCCACAATGTCGTGTTCCGATTCGGCCCGGTCAGGGTAACCAGAGAGACCGCCTTCCTGGCGGAGCGTGCTGAAGTCCTGCCGCCCGGTGACCAGCTTGTGGACGTAGGACTGGTGACCCGTGTCGAAGACGATGCTGTCCCGGGGGGATTCAAAGATGCGGTGCACGGCCAGCGTCAGTTCCACGACGCCGAGGTTGGGTCCGAGGTGGCCGCCCGTCTGGGAGACGTTCGTGATCAGGAATTCCCTGATCTCCGAGGCCAGCTGTTCCAGCTGTTCCTCGGTCAACTCGTTCAGGTCCTGCGGATTCCGGATGGTGTCCAAGATTCCCAATGACCCCTCCTTCGGGTGGTAGACGTGCCGTTTAACTCTAACGCCTCGGCTTGAATGCAAAGCCGAAGCCCCGGCTGGTCGGTGACCGGCCGGGGCTTCGGGGAGATGGTGCCTGCTTGGCAGTTCCCGCTAGTTCGCGGAGATCTGGCGCAGCACGTACTGCAGGATGCCGCCGTTGCGGTAGTAGTCCGCTTCACCCGGGGTATCGATGCGCAGGACCGCGTCGAACGACTTCGAGGAGCCGTCCTCTGCGGTGGCGGTGACCTTCAGGGTCTTGGGCGTGGTGCCCTCGTTCAGGGCAGTGACGCCCTCCACCGAGAAGGCTTCCGTGCCGGTCAGGCCCAGGCTGGCAGCGTTCTCGCCGGCCGGGAACTGCAGCGGCAGGACGCCCATGCCGATCAGGTTGGAACGGTGGATGCGCTCGTAGCTCTCGGCGATGACGGCCTTGACGCCCAGCAGGGCGGTACCCTTGGCGGCCCAGTCGCGGGACGACCCGGAACCGTACTCCTTGCCTGCCAGGACCACCAGCGGGGTGCCGGCTGCCTGGTAGTTCTGCGCGGCGTCGTAGACGTATGCCTGCGGACCGTCAGCCTGGGTGAAGTCGCGGGTGAAGCCACCTTCAACGCCGTCCAGGAGCTGGTTCTTGATACGGATGTTCGCGAACGTGCCGCGGATCATCACCTCGTGGTTACCACGGCGCGAGCCGTACGAGTTGAAGTCCTTGCGCTCCACGCCGTTGGCCAACAGGTACTGGCCGGCCGGGGTGTCGGACTTGAAGGAACCGGCCGGGGAGATGTGGTCGGTGGTGACGGAATCGCCGAGCTTGAGCAGCACGCGGGCGCCCGAGATGTCCTTGACCGGTTCCGGCTTTGCCTGCATGCCCTCGAAGTACGGGGGCTTGCGGACGTACGTGGAGTTCGGATCCCAGGCAAAGGTGTCGCCCGCCGGGGTGTCCAGTGCCTTCCAGCGGTCGTCGCCGTCGAAGACGCCTTCGTAGCCCTTGGCGAACATGTCCTTGTCGATCGAGGAATCGATGACCTGCTGGACCTCGACCGGGTTGGGCCAGATGTCCTTCAGGAAGACGTCGTTGCCGGCCTCGTCCTTGCCGAGGGGGTCGGTCTCGAAGTCGAAGTCCATGGAACCGGCCAGGGCGTAGGCGATGACCAGCGGCGGGGAAGCCAGGTAGTTCATCTTGACGTCCGGGTTGATGCGGCCTTCGAAGTTGCGGTTGCCGGACAGGACGGCGCTGACGGCGAGGTCGTTGGCCTGGACGGCCTCGGAGATCTCAGTTTCCAGCGGACCGGAGTTGCCGATGCAGGTGGCGCAGCCGTAGCCCACGATGTAGAAGCCAAGCTTCTCCAGGTAGGGAGTCAGGCCGGACTTCTCGTAGTAGTCGGTGACCACCTTGGAGCCGGGGGCCACGGAGGTCTTGACCCACGGCTTGGCGGTGAGGCCCTTTTCGACGGCGTTGCGCGCCAGGACGGCGGCGGCCAGCATGACCGAGGGGTTGGACGTGTTGGTGCAGGACGTGATGGACGCGATGGTGACCGCGCCGTGGTCCAGCTCGAACTCGCGTCCGTCAGCCATCTTCACGGGGACGGGGTGGGAGATCCGCCCGGCGCCGCCGTGGGCTGCCGAGTACTTGGGCGGTTCGCGGTCGGTGTCGGAGACGTGGGTTGCTCCGCTGGTGAAGGACGGGGCGTCGGAAGCCGGGAAGGTCTCTTCGAGGGACTCGTCCAGGGTGCCGGCGTTCGCGTCGTGGGAGACGTAGTTGAGCAGGTCGTGGCGGAACTCGTCCTTTGCCTCGGTCAGCTCAATACGGTCCTGCGGGCGCTTGGGGCCTGCGATGGACGGGACAACGGTGGACAGATCCAGTTCCAGGTACTCGGAGAACTTGATGTCGCGGGACGGATCGTGCCACAGGCCCTGTTCCTTGGCGTAGGCATCCACCAGGGCCACGTTCTGCTCGGACCGGCCGGTGAGGCGCAGGTACTCCAGGGTGACGTCGTCGATGGGGAACATGGCGGCGGTGGAGCCGAACTCCGGGCTCATGTTGCCGATGGTGGCGCGGTTTGCCAGCGGCACCTCGGCCACGCCGTCGCCATAGAATTCGACGAACTTGCCCACCACACCGTGCTTGCGCAGCATTTCGGTGATGGTCAGCACCACGTCGGTGGCAGTGGCGCCGGCGGGAATGCTGCCGCTGAGCTTGAAGCCGACCACGCGCGGGATGAGCATGGAGACGGGCTGGCCGAGCATTGCTGCCTCGGCTTCGATGCCGCCCACGCCCCAGCCCAGCACGCCCAGGCCGTTGACCATGGTGGTGTGCGAGTCGGTGCCAACGCAGGTGTCAGGGTAGGCACGGAGCGCACCGTCCACTTCTCGCGTCATCACGGTGCGGGCCAGGTATTCGATGTTGACCTGGTGCACGATGCCGGTTCCCGGGGGGACCACCTTGAAGTCGTCGAACGCGGTCTGGCCCCAGCGCAGGAACTGGTAGCGCTCACCGTTGCGCTGGTACTCGATCTCCATGTTGCGCTCCAGTGCGCCGGAGTTGCCGAAGGCATCGATCTGGACCGAGTGGTCGATGACCATTTCGGCCGGTGCCAGCGGGTTGACCCGCTTGGGGTCGCCGCCCAGGTCCTTGACCGCTTCGCGCATGGTGGCAAGGTCGACCACGCAGGGAACGCCGGTGAAGTCCTGCATGATCACGCGTGCCGGCGTGAACTGGATTTCTGTATCGGGCTCCGCATTCGGATCCCAGCCTGCCAAAGCGCGAACGTGATCGGCAGTGATGTTCGCGCCGTCCTCGGTCCTCAGCAGGTTTTCAAGCAATACCTTGAGGCTGAACGGAAGGTTTTCTGCACCTTCAACGGAGTTCAACCGGAAAATCTCGTATTCGGTTCCGGCTACATTAAGTTTGCCTTTTGAACCGAAGCTGTCCACAGTGCTCATCGCAGGACTCCTCTCGCAACAGTTTCATCTTTGTCGCGCGGTTGACCGCCTGCTAGTTAGGACGCCCTAAGTAGTTCCAGGGCCCGAAAATTGCACACGGCCGGCCGAGAATACGGGCGCGACGTGGGACTACTACGGCCATCGTAGTCCAAAACCGCGGCGGCATCAGGGACCTTGAGTCAGCAGTGCCACGGTCTCGAGGTGGTGGGTGTGGGGGTACAGATCGAAGGCCCGGAGCCCGGCGAGCTCCCACCCGGAGCGGCGGAAGTAACCGAGGTCACGGGCGAACGACGCCGGATCGCAGGACACATAGGCAATGGCCCGGGGCTGCGATGCAACCAACTGGCCGACGACCGCTTTCCCGGCTCCGGCCCGGGGCGGGTCAAGCACCAGCGCATCGAGCTTCCGCGGCCTCTGGCGCAGGACCGTTTCCACGCGGCCCTGGACCACCTCCACCTGCGGTGCCGCGTGCAGGTTCTTGCGCGCGTCGCGGCTGGTTCCGGGCGACCCTTCAACCGAGAGCACGGACCCCGTCTCCCCCACGGCGTCGGCCAGGACGGCGGTGAAGAGCCCAGCGCCGGCGTAGAGATCGGCAACCACAGCTCCGGGGTGGAGGAAGTCCCCCTGCTGCAGGAATTCCGTGACAGCCCCCACAAGGGTTCCGGGCGCGTCCCGGTGGATCTGCCAGAAGCCTTCGCCGGTGACCCTGTATTCGTGGCCCACGGCGGATTCCTGCACCCAGGTACGCCCCCGGAGCTGCGTCACGGTGCCGGCCTGGGGATCGAAGGCCGCGACGGAAGCATCTCCCGGCATTTGCGCGGTGATTGCCCTCAGCCGCTTGTCTTTGGTGCCGGGCGCCGGGGCCAGGAGCAGCAGGGGGCGGGAACCGTTGGCCGGTGCGGCCACCTCAACCCGCTCAACGCCCTGCAGGTCCAGGTCCCACAAATGGAGGGCGTTGATGGCCTCGCTTGCCAGGGGCATCTCCCGCACCGGAACGATGTGGCCGGAGCGGTGCGCGTGCATCCCGAGTTTGCCACCGGGGGTGACCGAAAAGCTGGCCCGCGTGCGCCACCCAAGGCCGGTGCCGCCGTCGTACTTTTCCCCGACGGCCTCAACGCCGCCGGTCCACACGGACGGTACCTGCCCGAAGCCGGCAAGCCGGGTGAGCTGTTCGGCAAGGACGTCCGCCTTCAGGCTGCGCTGCCGGGCCAGCGTCATGTGCCCGAACTCGGCACCGCCCACCGGCGGATGGCCGTGGCTCCAGGCCCGCGGGGAATCGGCCGCGCGCCAGAAGTGCTCCACCCGGTCCGGTGACGCTTCCAGCACCTCGATGACATCCGCCCGCCAGAACTTGGCGCTGTCCCCGGCGTCCGTCAGGCGGACGCGGACTTTCTCCCCTGGGATGGCGTGGCGGACAAAGACCACCCGGCCCTCATGGTGCGCCACACAATGACCGCCGTGGGCCACCGGCCCGACATCGAGCACAGCCTCTTCGCCCGTGTGGCCGGGTTCGTCCGTCTCCTGCAAAGGGGTTCCTGATGGCCGCGCGGCGGTTGAAGTTCTGGCGGTCACTGGACGTCCTGGAGGTTCTTTGCTTCTTCGGAGGATTTGAGCTGCCAGGGGACGCTGGCCACCATGACTCCCGGCTCGAAGTGCAGGCGGGTCTTGATGCGCAGGGCCGTCTGGTTATGCACCAACTGCTCCCACCACTTGCCCACCACGTACTCCGGGATATAGACGACAATGAGGTCCCGCGGGGAGTCCAGGCGCATCTGCTTGACGTAGTCCATAATGGGCGTGACCGTCTCGCGGTAGGGGCTGGCCAGGACGGTCAGCGGGACCGGGATTTCGAGCTTTTCCCAGTCGGTAATGGTGTGCGCCGTCTCCTCCGGGTCGATGTCCACCGTGATGGCATCAAGCCGCGAAGGCCGGGACGCGCGGGCGTAGGCCAATGCGCGCAGCACGGGCTTGCGGATGTGCGACACCAGCAGCACGGCGTGCACCCGGGTGGGCAGCGCACGCGGGGAGGAGTCCTCGTCCACCGCGAGTTCCTTGGCCACATTGTCGTAGTGGGCCCGGATGCTCCACATGATCAGGAAAAGGATGAACATGGCCAGCAGCGCGATCCAGGCGCCCTGCTGGAACTTGGTGATCAGCACGATGACCAGCACCAGTCCGGTCATGCCGAAACCTATGGTGTTGATGGTCCGCGACTTGATCATCTTGCGCCTGACGGCCTTGTCCTTGGCGAGTTTAAGCTCGCGGCCCCAGTGCCGGATCATGCCGAGCTGGCTGAGGGTGAACGAGATGAACACGCCCACGATGTAGAGCTGGATGAGCTTGGTGACGTCCGCGTCGAACGAAATGATGAGCACCAGGGCACCGGCGGCCAGGGCCAGCACGCCGTTGCTGAACGCGAGCCTGTCGCCACGGGTCCGGAGCTGGCGGGGCAGGTAGCCGTCCTGGGCCAGGATGGAACCCAGGACCGGGAAGCCGTTGAAGGCAGTGTTGGACGCGAACACCAGGATAACGCCGGTGGCGGCCACCACGACATAGAAGGGAATGCTGCCCGCACCAAAGATGGTCTGGGCGATCTGGCTGATGGCCGGGTTCTGGATGTAGCCCTCGGGCAGTGGGTTGCCGTTGAGCAGGAATTCCTTTGCAGGGTCCAGGACGATGTGGACCTTGGTGGCGTTGGCCAGGTAGATGATGCCGGCCAGCATGGCGGCGCCGATCACGCCCAGGAGCAGCAGCGTGGTGGCAGCGTTCTTACTCTTGGGGTGCCGGAAGTTTGGGACGCCATTGCTGATGGCTTCGACGCCGGTCAGCGCAGCGGCGCCCGACGAGAAGGCCCGGAGCAGCAGGAAAGCACCGGCCAGGCCCACCAGGCCCTGGTCGAAGCCTTCCGTCGGAACGATGGTGAAGGCCGCCGACGGCGCCTGCCCGAGCTGCCCAGTGGCAGCCTGGAACATGCCCACCGCCGTCATGCCAAGGATGGACGCCATGAAGATGTACGTGGGGACTGCGAAGACGCTGCCCGCTTCCTTGATGCCGCGCAGGTTCACCAGGGCAAGGATGACGACGCCGATGGTAGCTATGACGGCCTGCTCGCCGTGGAGAGACGGTACAGCCGTGGTGAGGTACGCGGCGGCCGAGGACATCGACACGGATACCGTCAGGACATAGTCGACAAGGAGGGCCGACGCCACCGTCAGGCCGGCATACTTGCCAAGGTTCTCGTTGGCGATCTCGTAGTCACCGCCGCCTGACGGATAGGCATGGACATTCTGCCGGTAGGAGGCCACGACAGTCAGGAGCACCACCATCACTGCCAGGCCTACCAAGGGCGAAATGGCCACTGCGCTGACACCTGCCAGGGCCAGCGTCAGGAGGATTTCGTCCGGCGCGTAGGCTACGGACGACAGGGCGTCGGACGCGAAGATCGGAAGTGCGATCTTTTTGGGGAGCAGCGTATGGGCCAGGCGGTCATTCCGGAAGGGCCTGCCCACCAGCACGCGTTTGACGGCGTTCAGTATTGTCAACACCCCACAAAGCTAGTCTGATTCGCGGGCGATGTCATGACGGGCCCCGGCCCGCCCGCACCGGGGCCATGCCGGTAGAGTTCTAGCTGCACGTTCCTGACATAGATACAGAGGAGATACGGTGGCGCATTTCGTGATCATGGGATGTGGCCGGGTGGGGGCAACGCTGGCGCACACGCTGGAGGATGCCGGGCATTCCGTGGCCATTATCGACCAGGACGACCGCGCTTTCCGCCGGCTCCGCCAGGGCTTCACGGGCCGGAAGGTCACCGGGGTGGGCTTTGACCGGGACACCCTCAAGCAGGCAGGCGTCGGCGAGGCCTACGCCTTCGCTGCCGTCTCCAGCGGCGACAACTCCAACATCCTGGCCACCCGGGTGGCCCGGGAAACGTTCCACGTCCCGCATGTCGTCGCCAGGATCTATGACCCGGGACGAGCCGAGATCTACCAGCGCCTGGGCATCCCCACCGTGGCCGCAGTCCGCTGGAGCGCCGACCAGGTGCTGCGCCGCATCCTTCCCGAACAGCACCTTGCAGGGGACTTCCGTGAACCTTCCGGACGCTTGGTACTGGCAGAACTGGACCTGGACGCCGGCTGGATCGGACACCGGATCAGCAGCATTGAGAAAGCCGCGGATGTCCGCATTGCCTACCTCACCCGCTTCGGCGAGGGCCTGCTCCCTGGTGCCGGAACGGCGTACCAGGACGGTGACACCGTGCACGCCATGCTGCAGGTGGACCGCAGCGCCCAGATCGCCCAGATCCTCGCCAAAGCCCCCGCCAAGGAGTATCAGTGAAAGTCGTTATCGTCGGTGCAGGCAGTGTCGGATCGTCCATCGCCCGGGAGCTTCTGGCGCATAAGCACGAGATCCTCCTGATCGACCTCAAACCCGAGGTGATCGGGCGCAGCGGCCTCCGCGGCGCCCACTGGCTCGTCGGGGACGCCTGCGAACTTTCCACGCTGCAGGGCGCCAAGGTGGAGGACGCCGACGTCGTGGTCTCCGCGACGGGTGATGACAAGGTCAACCTGGTGGTGTCGCTGCTGGCAAAAACCGAGTTCGGGGTTGGCCGCACGGTGGGCCGGGTGAACAACCCGAAGAACGACTGGATGTTCAACGACTCATGGGGCGTGGACGTGGCCGTCAACACTCCGCAGCTGATGACCGCCCTGGTGGAGGAGGCGGTGGAGATCGGCGACCTGGTCCGGCTGCTGACGCTGCAGACCGGCGTCGCATCGCTGGTGGAATTCACTGTCCCCCATGATTCGCACGTCATCGGCATGACCGTCGGAGACATCCATTGGCCCGAGGACGCCACCCTGGTGGCAATCCTGCGGGACCAGGCACCGATCACTCCAAGCCGGGACGACGTGATCGACGGCGGCGACGAGCTCTTCTTCGTCACCACCATTGCGGCTGAGGACGGGCTCCGCGAACTGCTCTCCTCCGCCCCGGGCAGCACCGACTCCGGGGAGCAGGCTGAGGGCAACGGCCAGCCCGCCACCGCCGGCGGCCATGGACATGCTGCGGACGACGACGGTTTCGACGGCTAGGACAGTCACGGCGCCTTGGGCTCAAAACCGCCGACGTCAGGCTTGCCGGGCGTCAGGCTAGGTCCGTCAGGCTTGCCGGGCGTCAGGCTAGGTCCGTCAGGCGGCTTGGCCTGCGCCGGCTTCCGCTTCGGCCGGAGCCGGCCGGGTCACGAGCCACGCCACCCAGACGCCGAGGATGTACAGGGGTGCGCCCATGATGAGGCGGGTGGTGGCGAGTGCGGCCAGACCGTCGGTGCCCATGAGGTAGAGGGGCACTTGCACGATGAGCCGGAGCACCAGTACCGCCACGATGATCCAGGTGCCCAGGCGGTATGCCTTGACCCGGTCCGGTTCCTTGCGCCAGTCCACGCCCTCGTTGCGGATGAAGCCGAAAAGAAGGCCTGCCACAGGCCACTTGACCACGATCGAGAGGACCATCGCCAGGATATAGGCGGCATTGGTGAAGAAGCCGGGCAGGTAGAAGTCTTCCGCCTTGCCGGTGGTGTTGGCCAGCCAGGCCGATATGCCGACGCCGACGACGCCCGCCAGGGCCTGGGTCAGGGGTCGCCGCTGCACCAGGCGGACAACCGTGAACACAGCCGCGGACGCCAAGGCGGCCACCAGTGACAGTGTGAGTTCGCGGGTGATGGTGAAGGCGACCAGGAATACGAGTCCGGGAACAATGCTTTCGGCAATGCCCTGCACTCCCCCGGCGCTCCGCAGGACGTCCACCCTGCCGTCGTGGGTGCGGTGGAGCCCGGCCTTGGCAGCATACTCAGCGGCCAGCCCTGCCACCGGGGACTGTCCTGCAGCGGGCGGCTTGCCCTGCTGCTGGCCTCCGGTGCCGGGGTTCGCAGTGCCGGATGGTTGTTCGGGCTCTTGCGCGGTCATTCGTTCTCCTGGCGGGACAGTATCTCGTAGCGGGGATTGAATATGGTGGCCATGTCCTTGCCGCGGGCCAGCATCCCCTCGACCCGGATCTGCGCGCCTGCCTCGATGCCCTGCACCCGGCGGCGGCCCAGCCACACGACGCGGAGCCTTGGCGGCCTGCCGCTCCCCGGACCGGCGGCGGGACGTTCGGCGTCGTCCTCGGAAACAATGGCGATGAATTCAGCGGTCCGGTCCGCAGGGACAAAGGTCACTGATTCGACGTGCCCCTGGCACATGACGCGACCCCTGTCCGGCAGCTGGTGCAGGGGCGTGATCCCCCCGGACGCCGTGGCGGTCCCGCTATGGGGGGACTCAGCCGATTTGGGTGATTTCGGGACCACGTTCGGGCTCCTCCAGGGTGGGCGCGGCGGGCGGAGGAGTGGTGGAGGCGTCCTTGGGCAGCTTCAGCTGCAGCAGGTCGCGCGGCGGCATGGGGCTGTCGCCGCGGACCACGACGACCTGGCGGAACAGGGCCTCGAGCGGCTCAGCTGCGGGGCGCTCCAGCGCTGCAGGTCCGCCCAGGACGCCTCGCAGGAACCAGCGGGGGCCGTCGACGCCGATGAAGCGGGCCACGCGGTAGCCTTGGCTGCCGTCAGGGAGCCCGGCAGGCAGCTTGGCCACCAGTTCCGTGCCGAAAGCGCCTTCCACCTCTTCAACCTGGCCGCCCTGCGAGCCCACCGATTGGCCGATCTGCTCGCGGATCTCGTCCCACAGCGTCTCTGTCTTAGGGGCAGCGAAGGCCTGGAGCTGGAGGCTGGAGCCGTTCAGGTCCAGGGTGACTGCCACTACCCGTTGGGTGGCCTCTTCGACTTCGAGGCGGAGTTGAAGGCCCTCGCTCGGTGTGATCAGCAGCGCACCCAGGTCCACGAAGGCGTCGCGGCTGCTGATTTCGGCCTCGTCGAAGGGGCCGTCCTGGCGGCGTGCCGCGGTCGCGGGTGCGCCGTCGCCGGCCTCCGCAATCGTGAGCTCTTCGGCCGGCTCCGCCGGCTCTTCCTTCTTTGCTTTCCTGCCGAGCCCAAAGACCATGGGTGACTCCTTAATTCTGGAATGTGCCAGTTCTGAATTGGTGCCGGCCGGACCCATGGAGGTCCCGCCGTCGTACGTGCTGGCGTGGCAGCGGGTGCAGCCGGGCGTCAGGCTCCGGAGACGTTGAACCCGCCCGTTGACCCGAACCCTCCCGTGCCGCGCACGGAACCGCTCAATTCGCTGACAGGAACGAATTGGGCATACTCCACCCGCTGGATGACCATTTGTGCAATTCTATCGCCGCGGCGCAGCTCTATCGGCCGGGAGGAGTCGGTATTCAGCAGGGTCACGGAGATCTCGCCCCGGTAGCCGGCGTCCACGGTGCCGGGGGCGTTGACTATCGTGAGGCCGTGCTTGGTGGCCAGGCCGGACCGGGGATGGATCAGGGCTACAAAGCCCTCGGGAAGGGCGATGGCGACCCCGGTGGGGACCAGTTTGCGCTCCCCCGGCAACAGGACCACGTCCTCCCGGGCACGGAGGTCGGCACCGGCGTCGCCCGGATGCGCGTAGGACGGTGCTTCAAGCTCAGGATCCAGCATCTTCAACTGCACCTGCAATGTGGAGGCAGCGGCGGCAGGTGAGGCTGCGTCCGGGACAAGGTCTACCGTGGCGGGATGATCAGTCACAGTCACTCACTCTAACCCGCGCCCCCAAATCAGTCCTAGGGAGCTCTGGTCCAGGGGACCGATCAGGGCCCCTGGACCCAAGGTGAAATAGCCGGCCAAAGGTGGAAAGCTTAGGCTATGCCCGAATCAAGCTCGCCTGAGTCCGTTCCCAGCACACCTTCCGCTGGGGCACCTGTTATTTACAGGGAGAAGCTGTGGCCGAACGCCTGGATCTGGATCATCGCAGCCGGCGTCTCCGCGGCGGGGATCCTGGTATTCGCCCCCATCAGCATGGAAGCAGGCTACACCGCGGCTCTGGTGCTCTTCGTCATCATCGCTGTCCTCCTGGTCCTCTCCACACCCACCGTTACGGTGACGGCGGACGCCCTCACCGTTGGAAGGGCCACCATCGAACGCCGGTTTATTGGCGCTGTCCAGCAGTTCAGGTCCGGCGAAGCGACCGCGGAGCGCGGCACCCGGCTGAACGGGCTCGCCTACCTGTGCATCCGCGGCTGGATCGATCCCGTGGTGAAGGTCGAGATCACAGACCCGGCGGACCGTACCCCCTACTGGCTGGCCTCGACCCGCCACCCGGAGAAGCTGACGGCAGCCCTGTCCCGGCACTGACACTGCCGGGACTCCTGGCGCTAACGCCCGCAGTCTTTGCCTTGGCTCGGCAGTCGCCCCTGGTCGACCCGTGCCGGGGCCAGGCCACTCCTCGTTCGGGCCCGGATCCAGCGGAAAATCACGGCGCGCCCTGCTCCTTGAGCGAATTCCGCGCTGCCGGGTGGCAGAGTTTCGATTGATAGTAATGCCAGGGTGGAGGATTTGTATGCAGGATCTACGGCTTGTAGGCGTGCACGACGACGGGACGCATCTCCTGTTGAGCGGGGCCGGCGGCGAGATGTTCCAGCTGCCGATCGATGAGGCCCTCAGGACGGCCAGCCGGTCCACGGTGAAATCGAGGGCGGAACGGCCTGCCGTTCCGATGTCTCCCAGGGATATCCAGGCCCGCATCCGTGCCGGCGCAACCGCTGCGGACGTCGCGGAGTTGTCCGGGATGCCGCTGGCAAAGGTGGAGCGCTACGAAGGGCCCGTCCTGGCGGAACGCGAGTATGTTGCCCAGCAGGCTCGGAAAGTCGAAGTCGCCGCGCCCTCTCCCGGCCACGACATTTACCGGTCCGCATTCGGTGACAATCCGGCAACCCTGGGCGACATGGTGGCCCACCGCCTGTCCGCCCACGGCATTGACCCCGCAACGGTGGAGTGGGACTCGTGGCGGCGCCAGGACGGCACCTGGACTGTCTCGGCAAGCTTCGAAGCGAAGCCCGGCGGGACCTCCGGGATCGGAGAAGAGCCGCCCGCGTTGTGGACGTTCAGCCCCGGACGCAAATCACTGCAGAACACAAACCGCTGGGCGCAGCAGCTGAGTGAACTCGAGCCGCTGGACGGGCCTGTTCCCGCACGCCGGCTCACAGCGGTTTCCGACCGCCCCTTCGATTTCGAGACTGACGCAGACGCGTCAAAGATCTCACCCCAAGGCCAGGGTGGCACCGCGCAGGATTCCGGCAAGGAATCCGACGGCCTCCTGGACATGCTCCGCTCGCGGCGCGGCCAGCGGCTGGGTGTGGACGAGGACTCGGACGATGCACTGGCGCTGCTGCTCACGCACGGCGTGCCCGCTGCCCACCCACGCCCTTCCGAGGTGGTGGCTGAGGCTGAGGCTGAGGAGCCGGAACCGCAGGATGACGCGCGGGAGGCGCCGGCAGCCCAAGGGGATTCCTTCATTCGGCGCAGGGACACCAGACCGTCCATGCTTTCACGGCTCAGCCTTCTACCGCCGCACCGCGACGGCCACGATGACGCGCTGCGGCTTCACGACGGCGTCAGCACCGACACACGGGAAATCACCATTGTGGCGTCCCCGCAGAAGCCCTCCGCTGCTACGCCTGGAGCCGGTTCCGGGACTTCCGGCGGCGCCGGATTGGACGAACTGCTTGGCGGAAACCCCCGCCGCCCCGCACCCAAGCAGACCGATCCGACCCCTTCTACCGGACAGTTGCCCGAGACTGAGGCGCCGGAACGGCCCGCACGGCCCAAGCGTTCCAGCGTCCCGTCCTGGGACGAGATCGTCTTCGGTACACGGAGCGATTAGGAGCAGTTTCTCCGGCCACTGCCGGGGTCGCTGTCATCTCCGCTGCATGCTAGTATCCCCGCAATCGCTTGGTTTGAAGCTGGAATTAACCCTGGAGGTTCGCCGTGCCGGACACCACCTGCCATATGTCGATGTCACTGGACGGCTTCGTCGCCGGACCTGACCAGAGCCGCGACAACCCGCTGGGCAGGCGGGGACTCGAACTGCACGGCTGGCACATCGGCGATCCGAGGGCCAATGAGGTCGACGGGATCGCAACCGACTGGCTCATGCGCCCGCGCGGGGCTTATGTGATGGGCAGGAACATGTTTGGGCCCATCCGCGGTGGCTGGGATGGGGAGTGGAACGGCTGGTGGGGGCCCGAACCGCCCTATCACGCGCCCGTGTTCGTCCTGACCCACTATGAGCATGAGCCGATCCGGATGGACGGCGGGACAACCTTTCACTTCGTCACCGACGGTTTCGATGCGGCCTACGCCGCAGCCCGTGAAGCAGCCGGGGACAAGGGCATCGATATTGCCGGCGGAGCCTCCACCGTCCGGCAGGCGTTGAAGGCAGGGGTGATCGACGAGCTCACCCTGGACATCGCACCGGTTCTACTCGGTTCCGGTGAGCGGATATTCGATGGGATTGCATCTTTCGGCTTCGAACCTGTAGAGGTGTTGCATTCGCCTCTGGCCACCCACATCCGCTACCGCCGGGTGGGCTAAGAGCGGGAAGCCACGCCGGCGGCTAGTCGCGCCCCGCTCCCGGCGTGCGTGGCAGCAGGAGTTGTCCCGCAAGGCCAAGCCGCCGCACTGTGGAAACGTCTCCCAGGTAGGCTGTTGCGATTGCGTTGGCAATGCTTGGAAGAGCCGCAGCGTCGTTGTAGACCAGGAACAGGGGTTCGAAGCGTGGAGCGAACTTGTTTTTGAAGGTTAGTAACGAGCGGAATCCGTAGACAGGTTCCAGCCGGCTTCCACACCAGTCCAGCACGTGTGCCAGAGGCGAATCGTAGGAGCCGGCGTCGCCATTCTGCAGGGAACCTGCGAGGGGTGCTCCTGACAGGCTGACGTAGCTGTAGCCCTCGTCCCTGAGTGCCAGGGCGGCGGAGGCGATGAGCAGTTCCGTACTGTTTGGAAATCCGTTCGTGCGTCGGCGCATGAGATCCAGTGTCCAGCCAACGATCTTGCCGTTGCAGTACGACGGGAGCCAGGAAGTAATGCCATGCACCGTCCGGTCCGCGTCCAGTGCCACCAGGCATCGGACCTCTGGGTCCTGCAGTTCGGTAAGGCCACCCAGGGTGAAGCCCAGTTCGGGCAATTTCTTGTCGGCTACCCATTCCTTGGATATCTCGTCGATTTGTTGCCGGATCTCCAAGGGTGCCTCAGTGTAGTTGACCCATTCGACGTGGATTCCTTCTTTGCGGGCCCGGTTCATATTTGTGCGGATGTGCTGAAATTGTCGTCCAGCGAAGGTGAGTGCGGCCAGGGGGAGGATTGTCTGGAGGGCGACTTCAATTGAGCTCCAGCCTTGCGCTGCGGCTTCATCCCGGAGGGTCTGGTCTGCAGAGTAGAAACAGGGCGTCCAGCCGTTGTCATCACAGAAGCGGGCGAACCCTGCCACGCACGTCCGGTAGTCGGCTGCCGGGCCCACGGGTGAGCCCAGCGCCAGGGCCACGCCGGAGTTGACCCGGTAGGCGACATAGCCTTTGCCATCGGGTGTAAACCAGTAGCGGTTCCCCGGCCAGGTGGTCATCCAGGAGAGGGGGTTGCCAGTCCCGGAGCGAAGTATGTTCCGCACTCTCGAGGGGTCCGGGGCGTGCGGGCTGGGCGGCGTCTGCAGGAAGGAGTGGAGCACAAGTGCGCCGGTCATCGCCCAAAAGACGATCCCGATACCTTCATAAAGCATGACGGCCGGCGTGCTCTGGGGGAAGATCGCAGGCGGGATGTCAAGGGTGTATCCCAGCGGCAGGAATCGATCGGGCACGTCTGTCAGGAGCTGACCCGGCGAGGGAACCGGTGTGAAGCCGCCGGACAATGCCACCCCGGCTCCAACGTAGACGGCTGCGAGCACGGCGCCAAGCAGAAGGACCCTGCGGCCAAGCCTGGCGTAAGTGCCCGTTGTCGCGCGGGCAGGGAAAAGATCGCGGAATCCGAGGACGAGCAGGAACATCACGCCTGGCAGCAGCAGCGGCACCACGAGACCCAACTTGTTGTGCAGATGGCTTAGGTTTTGGAAGTCCATGTTTTCGTCCTGCAGCGTCCCGAGGACCCCTGGCCAGACCACTCCGGCGACGTGCATGGCGGCCAGAACCGCCGTGCTCCCTAAGACAACCAGAGCGGACCACCACGCGAAATGGCGTCCGCGGCGGAGTCCCTCGGCGATGAGCAGCAGCAGAAAGGAGGGAAGAATGGCCATGAATATGCCCCCTGCTCCCGCCCGGAGCTGAAGGAGCATCATTTGGCATTCGGCGGACCTTGGCCCCGAGGTACAGGCGCTCTTGAGCGCCTGGGGATCGACCGGCTGAATATCGGTGAACAGGAGATGGAGCACCGAGAGTGGGCCGGGAGCATGCCGCGACAGCCCGGCGATCACCGGCCCGATCGCGAAGGCAGCTACTGCCAGTGCCACCAGAACCCGTACTTCCCGGCGTGACACCCGGGGCCAGGCCAACGCTGGCCGGCGGCCTAGCAAGAATGGACCCAGGAACATTCCCGCTGCAGCGGAGAACATCCTCACGAGGTCGGCATAGGATCCCTCAAATAGCACGAGAAGCAACAGCAATGTGCACACCGCCATCCGCAGGCGGCGCCGCCACAGTACCGGCATCGTCGCGGACGCAGCCATTGATACCCCACAGAGGGCCGCTGTGGGACCCAGGTACCGGTCCGGCATCAGGACCACCGGCCAAGAGCCCGTCGTGGAGTGCATCGCCCAAACTGCTGCCGATGCCCCCATGATGCCCATGATCTGGCTGGCAGCCATCGCTCCGGCAAAGCGGGCAGATCCCAGCCGCCGCTCCAAAAGAAGCCCTGCCAGCAGGACCGCAACTGTCGCGGCGACATAGTAGAGGGGCGTTGGCAGCCAAAAGGCTGAGGTCGCCACAGACCAGGGCCGTAAGAAGAGTGACGACGGGGCTGCTGCTACCGACCCGAGGCCGCCCGGGACGGGCACGCGAAGTACATGAAGGACCTGCGTCACGCCCGTAACAGCCCAAAGCAGGGCAACGTAGCCGAGCGTGACAGGTGCTGTCCGAAGCCTTGGGACCAGCCACCCGGCGAAGGACCGCAAATGGGCCAGGTATCGGCCGGGCAACGCCCAGACCGGCATGCGATCCCGGCCCGTGGACCCCTGCGTACCAGTCATCGCGCGGAAAGGCCGAAGCGTTGGAACAGCAGTGGAAGGCCCATCTTCAGCCCGTAATCTACGGCGTCCCCGCGGTGGCCAACTGCGTCCCCGGTGAAGCGGTAGGTGGTCATGCCCGCCGCCTTGGCATCTGCAGCTGCGGCGGTTACCTGCGGCGTGTAGGTGTTGTCCAGGGTGCCGCTCGTGAAAATTGCCTCCAGGTCGGTGTATGTGTGGGCCTTGAGGATGTTGGCCGGTTCTTCCGCACTGAAGTTGGCTTCGTTGCCGCGGAAGATGGTCTTGACGGTGTCCTGGACGCTGCCGCTGACTGGTTCGAGCTCACCGGATATGTCAAGAAGTGAGCCGAAGAGCTCTGGTCTTTTGGCAGCGAAGGACAGGGCGCACTCGCCGCCATTTGAGTAGCCCGCTACGGCCCAACTGTCCCGGCTGGGTGAGACGTTGAGGCTGCTGCGGACGAAATTGACGACGTCGGTGGTGACGTATGAGTACACATTGCCGCTTGGAGAATCGACACACACGGGGTTCTGGTAGGGACTGCCCAACTGGTCCACAGTGAGGAGGAGCGGGGCGAGGCCATGGTTCTTGGCGGCCATGGCGTTCAGGCGGGCGACGGCGTACTGGTTCTGGTCCGGCCCTCCAGGCTGGCCCATCATCATGATGATTATGGGTAATTGCGGTGGCTTGGCGACCAAGGCTGCCGGGGGAAGATACAGGTAAGCGTGTCTGGCCTGGAACCCGGAGACTGTGGCGGGGATTGCAACGGGCCCGCTCCGCCCCGTGGCCGGCATCCCCGACGGCGGCTTCCAGGTTTGCCATAACGGCGCCGTGCCTGCTTCCGCCGGGGCTGGAATCTGCTTGGGGAGTTGCAAAAAGCGGCCTGTGTTGACCCCGAGGAGGGAACCAAGGGTGGGATTAAGCCTGTAGTCGGCGTTAACTCCAAGGATGGCCGTGGCGAGAAAGACCGGAACGGACACCACGGCCAGGATCTTCCGCCACCATCGTGAGCGCCACAAATTCACCAAGGCCAATGCGACGGCGGTAAAGGCCAGAATGACCCACGTTCGGGTATCCCCGTCCAATGGAATACCGAAGATGTTCAGCCAGCCCTCGCAGATAACCAAAACCAGTATTCCGACGCATGCCCCCGCAGCCAAGGCAAGCAGGCTCGTACGGAGCCGCATGCGACGAAAGGTTTGGGAGCCGCGCAAGGCCGGGCCCGGATTGCTAACAGCCGTACGTTCGCTTCGGTCCCGACGTGGCAAGAGAATCGGGCGCCAGACCAGATAGATGATTGCCAGAATACTCGCCGCGTCGAAGGCGTACCGCAGTGGCTCCTGAAGGATATTCAACTTGAGTAAAGCGTCCATCTCACTCCCTGTCCCCAGACCGACCAGCAAAACATTGCTCCGGCATGGCACGGGATCGTATGGTGCCGGGCTGCAACGGACGCCGGGCGTACGTCAGCCGTGTGACGAGCTTGAGGCCTTCCGCGGGCAAGTTTTTCACCTCTCCACCGACCTCCAAGGCTTTTTCCTGACTCATGCCCTGGTTGCTTGGTCTCTGGCCTCCAGCTCCGTCGCCACGCACCGGGCTCTAGAAATGAGGTTACGGTCGTGGTCGGGAGTCAGGCACCAGTAGCGAGTACTCGCATTTACCCTGCATCCCCCAATCCCTGGGTAAGTACCGGGATTCGGGACGCTGATCCTTGGGTAGGGACAGGGATTCCATCCCTGTCCCGCACCCCTGCACCACCGAGCTGGGAAGAGGCAAAATCCACCTGCTGCTTCAGTGACGCCATCACATGCCAGTCCCCGACGGGCAGGTCATGCCTCGCCGGTGGGGACGCCCGACGTCACTAGGACCGGTCGAAAAACGCTATCGTGTGGTTCGGGCTGCCGGGCCAAGTCGGTCCGCTTTGCACTATGACGCTGAGAATTTGGCATCTCCGGAACCGAAATCCGGACAGAGCCGCCGGAAGCCAAGACCGCGCCGACCGGAGTGGGAACGCCAGACTCCCCTTGATGGCGTTATTGGCAGGCGGCGAAGGGGCGAGGGCTAATTGGGCCGGGAGTTCGGATCCGACGGCACGGTGCCGTCGGATCCCGGCGTTGTTGCCAGGTAACCGGCCCCGTTTTTGGCGGCGTTAGTAATCTCCACTCCCTGCTGCCCGGAACCCAGATCGTAAGCAAGAAGCACCGGCCATGCTTGCTCCGGGGAGGTCCCGTACCCCGTGCTGAGGGAATCACCGATGATCACGATGCGTTTTGGCGCCCGCTGTTCCGGGCTCGGGGACGCGGCCTGGACGGATATGTTCTGCTGGTGTGTCTTTGAGGCCATGGCGTGGCCAGTGGCGGGCACAGCGGGTGAGGGCGACGGCGAGGGCCGGCGCACAAAGGGCGGCCACGGAAATTAACCCACGGCGTAAGCCGGCGGTCATCCGCGTCCGAATAAATCTCAAGGTTCGCTAAAGACGCCGTGGATACCCTTGTGTTGGTTTGGTAAGGGGGTCTACGGTCTGGGCTAGTTGATTCCGCTATCCTGGGCGGCGGATGAGAGCTCAAGTTGGAAGTCAAAACAGCCCAGCCGGAGCTGGTGTCCAGCAGCCCTACCGTGAAGATTAAACGTTGTGCGACAACATTGGCTCCCGCGGTGCTTGCCGCTCTTATCGTGGCAGGAGGCGTGGTCTGGTCTCCCCCGGCGTCGGCCGATCCGGTCTACGGCACCCAGAGCTTCACCTACACCGGTGTCTCCAACCCGCCCACATCGGATAAACCGCAGAGCAAGCTGTGGTGGAATGACGGGTCGTGGTGGGCGGATATGTGGACCACCGGAAGTGGCTGGCACATCTACCGGCTCGACAGGGCCGCGCACAGCTGGGTGGATACAGGGGTGTTGAATGATGCGCGCGGCAGCACCTTGGCCGACACCCTCTGGGATGGGACACATCTCTACATCGCCTCGCACGTTGTTGGTGTCTCGACCAACGCCAACCCTGTACCGTCGGTTGCCGGCCAGCCCGCTTACCTCTACCGGTACAGCTACTCCGGTGGCAAGTACACGCTGGACGCTGGGTTCCCCACGGTCATCACGGACAACAGCAGTGAGTCGATGACCATCGACGAGGACAGCACGGGCGCCATCTGGGCAACGTGGACGCAGGTGGCGGCCGACAACACCAGCGGATTCACCAACACGGTTTACGCGAACAACTCGGCACCCGGGGGCACCAGCTGGGCTTCGCCGTTCGTCCTGCCGGTCTCCAACCCGCACCCCTCTCCCGACGACATCGCCGCCGTCGTGTCCTACGGCAAAAACAAGATCGGGGTGATGTGGAGTGACCAGCTCACCGGCACCATCTGGTGGGCCACCCGAACGGACGGGACCTCCGCCACCGCACCATCTTCCTGGAACTTTCAGCCGGCCATCAGGGGCAGTGGGCAGGCCGATGACCATCTGAACGTCAAATCCCTGCAGTCGGATCCCAGCGGCCGGGTTTTTGCCGCTGTGAAGACAAGCCTCAACGACATATCCTCGGATCCGACACTGCCGCAGCTTTTGCTGCTCGTCTTCAAGCCGGGCACGGGGTCCTTCACCCAATCGACCATCTCCACCGCCGGTGACTGCGTCACCCGCCCGCAAATCGTGCTGGACACCCAAAACAACCTCGTCCACGCCTTCCAAACAGCCCCGCCAACCTCAGTGAGCAGCTGCGCGTACTCCGGGGTTGCCGGCAGCATCTACGAGAAGACTGCGTCCATGGACAACCCAACCTTCGGGGCCGGCCGCGGAAACCCCATCATGCAGGCAGCGTCCTCCTCGAACATCAATGACGTTACCACCAGCAAACAGGGCGTCAATGCCACAACAGGTATCGTCATGTTGGCCAGCGACGACGTCGCCAAATCCTACTGGTTCTCGGACGAGCCCCTAACGTCCGGCAACCCCACCCCCGTAGCGTCGTTTACTGCTACCCCAAACTCCGGCACAGTGCCGCTGTCTGTGGCATTCAAGGACACCTCTACGGGAACACCGACCTCATGGTCCTGGAACTTTGGCGACGGCACGGCGGCCTCCACCGTACAGGACCCGACACATACGTATTCCGCTGCAGCGACCTACACCGCAACATTGACGGCCACGTACGGCACTGGTTCAACTGAGTCCGCCTCCTCCACCATCACAGTCCTGACGCTCGCGCAGGCGATGGATGCCAAGGCCGCTCAATGGAATTTAGGGGCGCCCGTCGGCGACGTGGCGGCAATCCGTGATGGTGGCTATTACCGCAACTACCAGTCAGGTGCCATAATCTCGGCGCCCACGCACAACCTGTTCGTCTCCCATGGCGCCATCCGCAGCGAATGGGCAGCGCTCAACTTCGAAAACGGCCTGATGGGTTATCCGACTACAGACGAGGTCGGCGGCCTGGTGAACGGCGGGGTGTACCAAAACTACGAGGGTGGGGCCATTATCTGGACCCCAGCCACCGGCCCTCACGAGTCCTTCGGCTCGATCCGGTCAGAGTGGCAGGCCCTGGGCTTCGAGGGCGGCGTCCTGGCATACCCGACCAGCGAAGTAGTCACCGGCCTGATCAACGGGGGCTCCTACCAGAACTACCAGGGCGGAGCCATCGTGTCCTCCCCGGCTTCCGGTACACACGAGTCATATGGGGCCATCCGCACGGCCTGGATGTCCACAGGTTTTGAGCGGGGCGCCCTTGGCTACCCGACCAGCGAGATCTACTCTGTGCCCAATGGAACAGCACAGGACTTCCAGGGCGGCCGCATCAACGACGTCAATGGAACTACGACCATCGCCTATTCGACTGGATCAAGCACCCCGCCAGCCTGATAGTCGCGGCTACCCCACGTTTGATCGGTTCCGGCCAGTTTAAGATCGTTCGCCCTGCCCAAACTACCCATCAGCCGCCAACCCGAGGATGCCGGCTGCCCGCACGGCAGCGTCTGTCAGTGGGTGGCTGGGATGCCGATCGCAGCAGGAGAACCTCTGACTTCCCGGTCTTCCCAGGCCGGCTCCAAGGCAAGGTCAATATCAGGCCGGAATGGAGGGAAATCCACAGACATTTCAGCGGCGTCCAGCAGCCGGCCAGGAGGACGGTCCTTGGTAAAGGCGCCGTGCCTGCTTCTTCCGGGGCTGGATTCTGCTTGCGGGATTGCGGAAAGCGGCCTGTGTCCACGTCCTCCCTGACCCGGTCCAGAGCAGTCAGCGACCCGCTCCTGCTAGGCACCAGTAGGCAGTACTCGCACATATCCCATCGGCCCCAAATCCGTAGGTAAGCACAGGGATTTGGGCGTGCAATCACGTCTAGGGATAAGGAATAGGCTGCACCCTCCACCGCTCAGCCTTCGCCGCCGTCCCCGCGACCCCCGCCAGGTCCGCCTGACCCCCGCCACAGGCAGGCATCCACGTCGAACGGGAGCAGCTGGTCCTGCTGGGCCATCAGGTTCGCGCCGTGCGCCGTGACGCGCCGCATGAAGTGGCGCCGGCACAGTGTTTCGTATCCCACCAAGGGCACATGTCCTGCCTCCGGAGCGGCGGCCTCCACCACCATGTCCACATCGCCCACCACCACCTGCGCGCCCTCGGTGACCATGACGCCGTCGACCGTCCTGGCGTTATGCGTGGCCCGCCGCCCGCACCAGCACAGCGCCTCCACCTGCAGCACCTGCACCCGGTCGGCGAGCTCAATAAGCCGTTGAGAACCCGGGAACAGCCGCGTCCGGAAGTCGGCGGTGATGCCGAACGCAAAGACGTCAACGTCGATCTCGTCCACCACCTTGGCCAGCTGTTCCACCTGCTCCGGAGTGTAGAACTGGGCCTCGTCGCAGATCAGGTAGTCCACGCGCCGGCCCTGGGTGCGGCGGAGCATGACCTCCTCCCAGAAGTCTGTGGTGTCCAGCACCTCCACAGCGTCCGTCTCCAGGCCCAGGCGGCTGGAGATCCGGGACTCGCCGGCGCGGTCGTTGCGGCTGAACCGCACCCCACCGCGCCCGCGGGCCCGGTGGTTATAGTCCATCTGCAGGGCCAGGGTGGACTTTCCGCAGTCCATGGTGCCGGAGAAAAAGATGAGCTCAGCCATGCCGGCGGTTCCTTCCTTCGGCCGTGAAGCAGAGCAGGGGGACCTCCCGCTCGGCCTTCGTCAGGGAACCATGCTGGCCCACCACCTCCATGGCAGTAGGCCGCATCCGCCGGCCGTCATAAAAGGCGACGGCGTCACGGGCCGCGATCATCAGGTCACCAATCCTGCCCTCAACAGCGGGCCGGACGTCACCAAAGAGGCCGGCGGCGATGGCTTCTCCACGGGTGAAGGCCCAGATCCGGTCACCGAACCGCGCCTTCCAGGCGGCAAGCAGCCGTTCCCGGCCACCTGCGCCGGCCGCCGTCTGGGCTGGTTCCAGGTAGAGGTGCACCATCCGCGGCTCACCGGCAGTGTGGCGGACGCCAGCCACCAGGTCCGGGTCGGTGGAGAAATCGATCCGCTGCGGTTCGGGCACGTCCAGCATGCCGTGGTCCGCGGTAAGCAGGATGGTGGTGCCTGCGGGAAGGGAGGAGTTGAGCCGCTTCACCGTGGCATCGAGCTCTTCGAGCTGGTGTTCCCACTGCTCGGAGCGGCAGCCGTAGCGGTGGCCGGCCTTGTCCAGATCGTTGACGTAGAAATACATGAGGGACGGGCCGGGGGCCGCCATGGCGTCGGCAGCCGCCGCAGTGCGGGCGTGCGCGGTTGTCCCCGGAACGAACCTGCCTCCGCGCAGGGCAGCCCGGGTCATGGGAGAGCCGTCGAACTGGGCGAGGCTGACTGTGGTTACGTCCACTTCGTCGGCGATCCGCTCAAACACCGTGGGGAAAGGCTGCCAGGTGGACGGGTCAACGCCTGGATCCCAGTTTCCCAACAGGTTGACCACCTTGTCCTGGTCCGGGTCCAGGACGTCGTAGCCAACCATGCCGTGCTGGCCCGCAGGAAGTCCGGTGCCAAAGCTGGACAGTGCCGCTGCGGTGGTGGAGGGGAAAGCGGAGTCCAGCCAGACAGGGACGCCGCCCTGCCCGGCCTGCACCACCGAACGCAGGAAGGGCGTGTGCGCAGCCTTTTGCTTCAGGAGGTTCCTGCCCAGGCCGTCCGCGAGGACCACGCAGACCCTTGAGGCGGCCGGGAATCCCAGGGTATTGGTGAACCCCTCCACGCCCAGGCTGGCCGCTGCACTGGTGAGGACTTCGGCGATGGAACGGTGCCCGTAGGCGGGGGCGGGCGGAACGTCGGGAAGGTGTCCGGAGGCTGCTGGGGCTTGAAGGGCGTGGCGGCGGTCTTCCGGCATCTCAGCGCTGCTGGTGCCCGCGGCTGAGCCGGTTGCCGAACACTCCGGAGCGGGGCCGGGGCGCCATGGACTGGGCGTGGGACGCGGGAGCAGCGGAACCGGTGTTGACCGCCCGCAGGGCCCTGGCGAACAGTTTGGCGTCCTGCACAGCCTGCAGCCCGTCCGCCTCGGCGCTGATGCGAAGCACGATGTCTTCCTGCGCGATGGTTCCGGTGTAACCGTGGTCCGCTTCACACTGCGGGTCGCCGCAGCTGGCGGGACCCATGTCCAGTCG
The DNA here is from genome assembly GCF_014639275.1 of Arthrobacter liuii. GTDB lineage: Bacteria > Actinomycetota > Actinomycetes > Actinomycetales > Micrococcaceae > Arthrobacter > Arthrobacter liuii. Next base: position 126,389 of record NZ_BMFW01000006.1, read on the forward strand.
CTGGCCGCCGGACCACGCAATGGACAGGGTGAGTTCGCGGACCGGGTCGGAGGGCTTGTAGTTCTGCGGCTGGGCGTACATGTAGCTGAGGACCACCGACCGGATCTGTGCCACGGGAACGGACTCGGTGGAGATCTGGGCGACGATCTGTTCGCCGGCCTCGTCCAGCTGCTGGTCGTCCACGTGGGTGATCACCAGCATGTCCGCGGTGAGGACGAGCACAGTGATGTGGCGGCGCACCTCTGCCCGGTCGAAATGGGTCTCCAGGTGGACCAGGTGGGCCACGCAGTCCCGGCCGTCCAGTGCGTCGTCGACGACGTCCGAGACCAGGGGCGGGTAGAACCCTGCCTTTTGCAGCGCGTCCTCCAGGCTCTGGCCCTGGGCTCCGTGGTTGTGTGAGCTGTGTTGTCGGACTGCCTGGTTTTCATTGCCGGGTGTTTCGGGCGCCGAAGCGGGAGGCTGGAAGCTCATTCCCCCATTTTCACAGATCGTCCGGTCACTTGCTAACCGCATCAGCCCAGCATTGCCCTGCGGGCACTGTCGGTACGTTGGGCGGCATTGCCGATGCGCACGTCAGCGGCGAGGATAGTGGCCCCGGCGGGGCCGCACAAAACAGGGTTGAATTCCACCAGTGCGATTTCCGGGTGGTTGTCCTTCATCCAGGCCAGCCTGCCGGCGAGGTCTTCCAGCGCCGCCACGTCGACGGCGGGCAGGCCCTGGTAGCCGAAGAGCTTCCGGGACGCCCGGGGCGCCCTGATGAAATCGTGGACGTCCGCCTCGTAGAGCGGGGGAACCCGGTGCGACCAGTCGTCCAGGAGGTTCACGGCGTCGCCGGCGAGTCCGAAGGAGATGACCGGACCCAGCAGCGGATCCTCGATGGCCCGGAACGTGCAGGCCTGTCCCACCGGGGCCATGGCCTGCACTTCGAGCGCCGGGTCTCCGTAGGCGGCGAGCGCGCGCCGCATCTGCAGCACGTTCAGGCGCAGCGACTCCGCGTCCTCGATGCCAAGCCGCACCCCGCCGAGGTCCAGCCGGTGCCGGAGGGAGGGCACGGTGGTCTTCAGCACCACCGGCCAGCCCAGTGCGTCTGCCGCTGCCACCGCCTCATCAGGGGTGGTAAACGGTGCCGACGGCAGCACGGAAATGCCGTAATGGCCCAGCAGGGAAGCCGTTGCCGCCGGGTCCAGTTGCTTGAGTTGCTCGCCCGTGACGTCGCGCAGCAGTTCGTCGAGCCCTGCCGCTGCCTGCCGGGGGTCGCAGCCGGCGGGTTCCACGAACTGCCCCTGGTCGCGCGCTGCCCACGCGGCGTACCGCACGACGGCGGAGAGGGCGGCCACGGCGGCGCCGGGGTTTGAGAAGCAGGGGACGGTGCAGCCGTCCGTTCCCACCAGGCCTTCCACGTGGATGGCAGGGTCCAGGATGCCGGTGAAGGCAGCCACCACCGGCTTCCCCGCGCTGGCGGAGCATTCGGCCAGCACCTGCGCCACGGCGTCGGCGGTCAGCCCACGGGCCGGCAGCAGTGCGGCAACGGCGGCGTGCACTGCGTCCGAAGCCAGGGCGTCGAGGAGGGCCTTCCGCAGTGCGGGCAACGCCACGGACTGGCCTGCGTCGAGGTCGAGTCCGGAAACCACCTGCGCCACTCCCAGGCCGTGCGCCGCTGCGCTGTCCGCCACCACGTTGCCCAGCGCCTGGGAGTTGCTGAAGATGGCGACGTCGTGCCCGGCGGGAAGCGGCTGGCCTGAGACCACCTGGGCCACGTCCATCAGCTGTTCCACGGTTTCGACGCGGATCACGCCTGACTGGCGCAGCATGGCGTCCAGCGCGCCGGCCGGCGCCTGCGTGGTCCGGACGGCATGTCCCGGGGGGAGTCGAAGCCCCATGGTGTCCGATTTGGCGACGATGACCGGCTTGGTGCGGGCCAGCCGGCGGGCGATGCGGGAGAACTTGCGCGGGTTGCCGATGGACTCCAGGTACAGGCCCACCGCCGAGGTGTCGGCGTCGTCCTCCCAGTACTGCATCATGTCGTTGCCGGAAACATCCGCCCTGTTGCCCGCCGAGAGGAGGCTTGACACTCCCACCCGGCGCCGGCTGGAGGCGGCGTAGAGCGAGACGCCGATAGCCGCGGACTGGCTGAACAGGCCAAGGCCGCCGCGCAGCGGCATGGTGGGCGCCATGGAGGCGTTCAGTGATACGTCCGGATGGGTGTTGGCGATGCCCAGCGACGCCGGCCCGATCACCCGCATCCCGTTCGCCCTGGCCTGGCGCACCAGGGCGCGCTGCCGCAGCAGGCCGCGTTCGCCGTCGTCCCCGAAGCCCGCCGACGCGATCACCACGCCTTTGACGCCTGCCGCCGCGCACTCTTCCACCACGCCGGCAACCTCTTCGTAGGGCACGGCGATGATAGCCAGCTGGACGGGCTCGGGAACCTCCGAGAGCTTGCCGTAGGACATCATGCCCGCCAGCTCCAGCGCCTCGGGGTTGATGGCATAGACCGAGCCGCGGAAACCGCCCTCGATGATGTGCTCCAGCAGCTGGTACCCCACGGTCCCCCACTTGCGGCTGGCACCGATCACGGCAACGGACGACGGCGCCAGCAGGTCCCGGACGCTCCTCGCCTCGGCACGGTGTTCGCGGGATTCCATCACCGCGCGGGACTTTTCGGTGGGGTCGACGTTGAACTCGAGGCTGACCACGCCGTCATCGAAATGGCGTTTGACGTCATAGCCGGCGTCGGAGAAGACCATCAGCATCTTGCGGTTCTCCGGCAGCACCTCTGCCGTGAACTTCCGGATCCCGTTTTCGTGCGCGGCGGCGGCGAGGTGCTCCAGCAGGATGGATCCGATGCCCCTCCCCTGGTGGGCGTCCGCAATGTTGAAGGCCACCTCTGCCTCGGTGGGATCGGCAAGCCGGTCGTAGCGGCCGATGCCGATGATTTCGCCATGGATGGTGATGACGAAGGCCACCCGGTCCTTGTAGTCCACTTCGGTGAAGCGCTTGAGCTCCTTGGCGGACAACCTGGCCTTGAACGCGAAAAAGCGCATGTAGATTGAATTCTGCGACTGCCCGGTATGGAAGGCCTGGACAGCGTCCGCATCCGACGGGTGGATGGGGCGAAGGTGCGCCGTTCCGCCGTCGCGCAGGACGACATCGGCTTCCCAATGTTCCGGATATTCGCCGTCCCCGGGCTGATCCACCATAGGCTTAGCCTAGCCAAAAACTAACGCAGCACACCCCAAAGGCTGCGCAGGAACCCCCGAAGGATTCACCAAACCCATGGCCCGCCGCCAAAGTTCAAAGCCCATCGTGGACGACAGCTACACGGAAAACATCGTCGATATCGATGTGACGTCCGAAATGCAGGGCTCCTTCCTGGAGTACGCGTACTCGGTGATCTACTCCCGGGCCCTTCCCGATGCCCGGGACGGACTCAAGCCGGTACAGCGCCGGATCCTGTACATGATGAGCGACATGGGCCTGCGCCCGGACCGCGGCCACGTCAAGAGCGCCCGCGTGGTGGGCGAGGTCATGGGCAAGCTGCACCCGCACGGTGATGCCGCCATCTACGACGCCATGGTGCGCATGGCGCAGGACTTCTCGCTGCGGCTGCCGCTGATTGACGGGCACGGCAACTTCGGCTCGCTCGACGACGGCCCGGCAGCACCGCGGTACACGGAAGCCAGGCTTGCTCCCGCCGCGCTCACGCTCACCAGCCACCTCGACGAAGATGTGGTGGACTTCGTTCCCAACTACGACAACCAGCTGACCCAGCCGGACGTCCTGCCCGCCGCCTTCCCCAACCTGCTGGTCAACGGCGCCACCGGCATCGCCGTCGGCATGGCCACCAACATGGCCCCGCACAACCTGGTGGAAGTGATCTCCGCGGCCCGGCACCTGATCGCGCACCCCGACGCAACGCTGGATGACCTCATGCGGTTCGTTCCGGGCCCGGACCTGCCGAGCGGCGGCCGGATCGTGGGCCTGGACGGCATCCGCGATGCGTACGCCACTGGCCGGGGATCCTTCAAGACCCGGGCCAAGGTGGAGGTCGAACAGCTCTCCGCGCGCCGCACCGGCCTGGTGGTCACCGAGCTGCCGTACATGGTGGGCCCGGAAAAGGTGATCGAAAAGATCAAGGATGCAGTCAACGCCAAGAAGTTGACCGGCATCAGCGACATCGTTGACCTGACGGACCGCAAGCACGGACTGCGGCTGGTGATCGAGCTCAAGAACGGCTTCAACCCGAACGCGGTCCTGCAGCAGCTCTACCGGTACACGCCGATGGAGGATTCCTTCGGCATCAACAACGTCACGCTGGTGGACGGCCAGCCGCAGACGCTGGGCCTGGTGGACCTGTTGAGCGTCTACGTCAACCACCGCATCAACGTTGTGCGGCGCCGGACCTCCTTCCGGCTTGGCAAGAAGAAGGACCGCCTGCACATGGTGGAGGGCCTCCTCATCGCCATCGTTGACATCGACGAGGTCATCCAGATCATCCGGTCCTCGGACGAGGCCGCCGCAGCCCGTGAACGGCTGATGTCCATCTACGACCTCACCGAGATCCAGGCCAACTACATCCTGGAACTGCGGCTCCGCCAGCTGACCAAGTATTCCCGGATCGAACTGGAGAAGGAACAGGACGAGCTCCGCCGTGAGATCGCTGACCTTGAGGCCATCCTGAACTCGGAGGAGCTCCTCCGCACCGTGGTGTCGGACGAGCTGGGCGCGATTGCCGAGGAACACGGCACCCCCCGCCGCACCGTGCTTCTGGAGTCCGAAGCGGTGTCCCCCACCGTGGCCGCCGCCGAGCTTGTGGGGGCGAACGGCAAGAAGGGCAAGGCCGCGCCCCTGTCCCTGGAAATCGCCGACGACCCCTGCTGGGCAATCCTCACCGCGTCCGGGCAGGTGGCCCGCACCAGCAACCAGGAGCCACTGGCCGAGGCTGGGCCGCGGAGCAAGCATGACGTGTACCTGTCGGTGGTAAAGACCTCGGCCCGCGCCGAAATCGCGGCGGTCACCTCGCTGGGCCGCATGCTCCGGCTCCAGGTCATGGACATGCCCGTGGTGCCTCCGGTTTCCGGCCTGCCGAACCTGGTGGGCGGCGTTCCTGCCAAGGAGTTCCTCACCCTGGTGAAGGGTGAAACCCTGGTGGCGTTCGTGCGCCTTGACGAGGTGCTGGCCATCGGCACCGCCCAGGGCGTGGTGAAGCGCGTCCAGCCGGACTACCCGCTGAACCGGGAGGACTGGGAAGTCATCGCCCTCAAGGACAAGGACGTCGTGGTGGGAGTCGCTCCTGCCGGTGCGGATGACGCCGAACTGGTGTTCCTCACCCGGGAGGCCCAGCTGCTGAAGTTCCCCGCTGCCGCCGTCCGCCCCCAGGGGCGCACTGCCGGCGGCATGGCGGGGATCAAACTCGCGGCGGGTGACCAGGTGATCTTCTTCGGCGCCGTCCAGCCGAACGACGGGTCCGCCGTCGTCGTCACCATCGCCGGGACCAACGGCGCCCTGCCCGGCACCGCCCCCGGCACGGCCAAGGTAACCGCGTTCGCCGAGTATCCCGTCAAGGGCCGCGCCACCGCCGGGGTGCGGTCGCACCGGTTCCTCAAGGGCGAGGACATGCTGCTGCTGGCCTGGGCCGGGCACGGGCCGGCCAAGGCATCGTCGGCCGGCGGAGTGGCGCGCTCGCTGCCGCAGGAGCATGGCCGGCGCGACGGCTCCGGTGTCCCGCTCTCCCAGGCCGTGGATGCGGTGGGTCCGGCCATGGCGTGGCCGGACGGGCCGGCAGCGGCGGAATAGCGCCGGGGAACAGCGTAGGCGGGGGCACAGCGTAGGCGGGGGCACAGCGTTTGAGTGCGCCCGGTGCTCAGCCAGCTACGTCCCTGCGCCGGAAGCCCGCCACGGCGAGCGCAACCAGCACGGCAATGGTGGCTGTGGACACCAGCACGCTGTCCCAGGCAACGCCCTGCCTGAGGGGGTCGTGGGCGATGTACTGGAAGAACGGCGATACCTTCTGGATCCGGTCGAAGACGTCCACAAGCGGTGCCAGAGCGTTGACGATGTAGGCCAGGACCGCCAGCACGGCCGGAACTCCGCGGCTGAGACCGGTCCGGCCGGTGGCCGCTGAGAGCGCCAGGGCCAGGGAGCCGAAAACGACGCCCAGAAGTGCAAGGTGCAGCATGGCCGCAGCCACCTTGTCCGGCGGAAGGACAAGGTCCACCATGCTGCCCTCAAGCACCAGGGACACACCCATGACCGCGGCCAGCCCGAAGGTGCCCAGCACCATGGCGAGGAACTTGTCCACCACCACCCTGCCCCGGCCCACCGGGTTGGAAAGCAGCAGGTCCATGGTGTGCCGGTCCTCTTCCCCGCCAATGGCCCCCGCGCCGGCGCTGATGGCGTAGATCAGCACCGCAATGGGTCCCATGAAGGACAGGAGCTCCACCTGGATGTACCCGGTGGGAGTGGACATGTCGGCGCTGGAGGTGGCGAACAGGGAACGGAAGGCCTCCGGCATCTGCTCGATGAAGCCACTGATCGAGGGCTGGGACTGCACCGAAGGCCAAACGGCCGCGTACGTGGCCACGATGAGCGCCAGCGAGACTGCCCATGCAAGCAGCAACCGGCCCTGGTCCCTCAGCGTTTTCAGCAGGACGCTAGCCAGCATGCTGCGCCGCCGATCCGGCCGCACTAAGGGCTGTGCCGCCGGCCTGGTCCATCCCGTAGTAGCTCAGGAACGTCTCCTCCAGCGGGGCCTCGGAGCATTCGAAGTCCTCCACTTCCCGGGCGCTGACCAGCTTCAACAGGGCGTCCAGGGCTGACTGCGGTGCGTTGCAGCTCAGCGTGCGGCCTTCCACCAGCAGGTCCCGCACCCCGGGCAGGCCTGCGAAATCCTCTGCGGCGACGTCCCCGGCAAAGCGTGCCCGGACCCGGTGCAGGGAGCGCGCGGCAAGGTCCTGCAACCGCTCCACCGCCACCAGCTTTCCCCCGCGCACTACCCCGATCCGGTCTGCGACGCGTTCCACCTCGCCCAGGACATGGGAAGAGAACAGCACCGAGCCGCCGTCGGCAGTGTGTTCACGCAGGATTGAGTGGAAGACCTGCTGGACCAGCGGGTCGATCCCGCTGGTCGGCTCGTCCAGAACCAGCAGCCGGGGCCGGGACATCACCGCCAGGACGACGGCGAGCTTCTGCCGGTTCCCGCGCGACAGCGTGCGGGCCGGGCGATCCAGGTCCAGGTCCAGCCGCGCCGCGACCTCGGCCGCCCGGTTGGCGTCGTCCCGGTGCCGCAGGTGGGCGCAGTAGGCCACGTGCTGCCGGCCGGTGAGGCGGTCGTAAAGTGCCGGTTCCCCTGGCACGTAGCCCACCACCCGGTGGACTTCGCGGGACTGCCGCCACGCGTCGAGCCCCAGCACGGACGCTGTGCCGGACGTGGGCCGGAGCATCCCCATCAGGAGCCGTATCGTGGTGGTTTTGCCTGCCCCGTTCGGGCCCAGGTATCCGAACACCTCGCCCGGTCCAATGGTGAGGCTGACGCCGTCGAGCGCCGTGTTCCTGCCGAACTGCTTGGTCACGCCGGCGAGCTGCACCATGCTTTCCGCTCCCACTGGGGCTTCCGGGCTCATGCCGAAAGGCTAGCCGGGCGGCTGCGTGCGTCCCAGAGTCTTTTGGCCCGCACCGCTTAGACTGCTCCCATGCCTATCGTTCCTGATGAAAAGGACTGGACCTGGGTCCTGTCCCGCCCCTGCCCGGAATGCAATTTCGACTCCTCCACCGCCACCCCCTCAACAGTCCCCGGAAGCATCGAAAGCATGATCCCCCGGTGGCTCGCCGTGCTCCGCCGGCCGGATGCGGCGGATCGCCCGGACGACCAGACGTGGTCCGCGGTGGAGTATGCGTGCCACGTGCGGGACGTCTTCACCCTTTTCGTCCAGCGGCTGAACCTGATGCTGACGGAGGACGGCGCCCGCTTCGCTGACTGGGACCAGGACCTGACAGCCATCGAACAGGACTACGCCAACGCGGACCCGTCGGCGGTTGGCCCCGAGCTGGCGGCGGAAGGACACGAGGCCGCCGAATCGTTCGCCCGGGTCCGGGAAGAGGACTGGGGACGCAGGGGGCTGCGCAGCAACGGTTCGGAGTTCACCGTCCTCACGCTCTCCCGATACTTCCTGCACGACGTCGTCCATCACCTGCACGACGTCGACGGCTAAGGGCACGGTTTCCTGCGCCCCAAGCCGCTGAGCCCTCAGTCCGCCAAGCCCCTCCCGGACCTAGCGGAAGGTTGCCAGTCGTCCCGCGGGCTGTTCGGAGGAGGCCGGGAGATCCAGCCGGGCATCATGGGCCTGGATGTCCGCAGGGTTGTGGGTGACCAGTACCACGGTGCGGTCCCGCAGTCCGGTGCGCAGGTCCGCCAGCATGGCGGCCGCCGATTCCGCGTCGAGGTGGGCGGTGGGCTCGTCCAGCAGGATTACCTCCGCACCTGTCAGCAGGGTTCGTGCAACGGCCAGGCGCTGGCGCTCGCCGCCGCTCAGGAAGGCACCGCCGGGGCCGATCCGGGTGTCCAGCCCCGACGGCAGGCGGCGCACCAACCCGGAAAGTCCGACGGCGGCGAGGACGGCTTCCAGCGCATCGTCCGCGGGCGCCGGTGCGCCATTCGCGGACGGCCGCCCCAGCAGCAGGTTGCCGCGGATGGTGGAGTCGAACAGGTGGGCCTCCTGCGGACACCACGCCGCCCGGCCGGTGACCTGCGCCTGTCCTGCCGCCGGCGGCAGGAAGCCCAGCAGCACCGAGAGCAGGGTGGATTTTCCCGAACCCGATGGCCCGGTAACCGCCAGCCAGCGCCCGGGCCCTGCCACCGCGTCGACGCCGGCGAAGACCAGCGGACCGTCAGGCCACGCCGCGGCCAGGTTCACCAGTTCAAGGCCTGGCGCCCGGCCGGGCCTGGCAGGGACGGGCTGCAGGCCATCGCGCGGGTCACGCTCATGCCCGGGCGTCCCGGCTGCGTATTCGCCGGTCCGTGATGGACCGCCCTCGAGGGCCCCGGACTCCCCCACCCGTCGCATGACGGCACGCAGCGCCGGGAACTGCCGTACCGCCGTCGTCATCGCTGCGTAGGGTTCCACCAACGCCAGCAGGAGGAGGACCACCACCGCCGCGGTGGCCGGGGCAACCCGGGCAGCCAGGACCTCGGGGCCCGCCAGCCAAGCAGCCGCAAGGGCAGCGGTTCCGCAGGCAGCGGTGGCGACGGCGTGTCCCAGCCCATCGGCCCAGGCTGAGCGCTGGGATGCCCGGGTGGCGTGCCGGTCCTCCGCCAGCACCGCCTCAAGCACGCGCGGCGCCACGCCGTTTGCGTGCAGTTCCGCCCGTGCGTCGAGGGCCGCGGTGATCCGGCGCAGGACGCCGGAGCGCAGGGACTGTTCGGCGCTGGCGGACTTGCGGTCGCCCCACAGGGCGGCCGTGGGCGCCAGCAGCAGGCCGCTGATGGCTGCGCAAACCACTGCTGGAAGGGCAGCCGGCACCAGGACGCCGGTGGCAGCCACCGCAAGCGCGGACACGGCAAGGGCCGTAACGGGCGGCAGGACCACGCGCGGCAGGAGGTCACGGACCGTGTCGACGTCGTCGATCACCGTGCCCAGCACGTTGCCGCCCTGCAGGAGCCGGCGCAATGACAGCGCCCTGCGGCTCAGGGACTCCCAAAGCCGGCCGCGAAGGCGGGTGAGGGCGGCGAAGACGGCATCATGCAGCAGCAGCCGCTCCCAGTACCGGAACACCGCCCGGCCAATGCCGAAGAAGCGCACGCCGACGATGGCGGTCAGGAGGTAGAGGATGGGCGGCTGCTCGCTGGCCCGGATGATGAGCCAGCCGGACAGGCCGGAAAGCGCGACGGCGAAGACGGCCGCCAAGGTGCCCAAGATGGCCGCGGCCGCGAATTTGCCCCGCACCGGCGCCAGGAGTGCGGCAAGGAGGCGGGCGGCGCCGGCGGGCTGACGGTCGGATTCGGTGAAACTGGTGTTGGCGGGGCTCTCTGTGTCGAGGCTGCCCGCGGAGTCGCTGGCTGTCCCGGCGCTGCCCGCAGCGGGGCCGCCTGTGATGCCGGTGCTGGCGCTGGCGGGCAGGAGCCCGGCAACGCTGCCATGGTGCTGCGCAGGCGTGGCAGCGTTGCCCGGAGGCAGCACGGGCACCAGCAGGTCGGCAAGCTGCCGGGTGCGCTGGTTGTGGGCCACCAGGATCAAGGTGACCTGGCCTCGAAGCCGGCGGATGGCGTCCTCGACGATGGCTGCCGAGGCGTCGTCCAGGTGGGCGGTGGGCTCGTCCAGCAGGAGGAGGGTGGCGCCGGCCTCGATCCGTGCCAGCCCGCGGGCCAGTGCCACGCGGCGCAGTTCGCCCGGGCTCAGCTCCGCCTGGTGCTTTCCTGCCAGATGCCCGGCTCCGGCGCGTGCCAGGCACCGGCGGGCAGCGTCTTCGGCGGCGAACCGGTCCGGGCCATGGCCGGACTCCGCGGAGAGGTACAGCAGCACCTCGTCCAGGACGGTTCCGGCCACCATGACGGGATGCTGCGGCACCCAGGCCACTGTGCTGCGGTCCAGGCCGCTTATGGATCCGGTGATGCGGGTACCGTCGCCGGTGCCGATGGTGCCGGCCAGTACGCCCAGCACGGTGCTTTTCCCGGCGCCGCTGGGACCATCCAGGGCGGTGATCCTGTCCTGGGGTGCTGTGAATGTGAGGGGCCCGACGGCGGCACCGGAGCGCCCTGCGTACGTCACGGTGAGTCCGGTGACCTCAAGCGGCGCGCCCGGCCGGCCGGCCTTGGCCGCGGGCAAGGGGGTTGCCTCGGGCGCACCGGTTACGGCGGCCGTGTCCGCGAGCGCCACCCTGCCGTCGTCGCTGGCGTGGTGGGCCGTGCCCAGCTCCCGCAGCGGAAGGTAGCAGTCCGGGGCCAGGAGGAGCGCCAGCAGCCCGGCTTCCAGCGGCATGTCGCCGTGGACCAGACGGACTCCGATGAAGACGGCCACCACGGCAACCGAAATGGTGGCGATGAGTTCCAGGGCCAGGGCGGACAGGAACGCGGTCCGCAGGGTGCCCATGGTGCGCGAGCGGTACTCCTCTGAGATTTCCTCCAGGGCCTTGCGCTGGGCGGTGGCACGTCCCAGCCCCACCAGGACCGGCAGGCCCTTGGCGAGCTCGAGCATGTGCGCGGACAACCGTGCCAGCGAAGCCTGTGCCTGCCGCACGTTGTCCCCGGTGTACCGGCCGATCAGCACCATGAACACCGGAATCAGCGGCACCGTCAGCACAATGACCAGCGCGCTCACCCAGTCCGCGACGAGGATCCGTGCCCCCAGCAGCAGCGGAACGGCGGCGCAGTTGACCAGCGCGGGAAGGAACTGCGTGTAGTAGCTGTCCAGGGCGTCCAGGCCCCGGGTTGCCAGCACCGCCAGGCCGCCGTCGCCGGGCCCCGTGCCGCGGGCGCCGGTGCGCAGGGCGCGCTCCAGCAGCTCCGCGCGGAGCTCTTCCTTGACCCCCAGGGCTGCGCGGCGGGCAGCGACCGCCTGGCCCCAGACGGTGAGGGACCGGAGGACGACGCCGGCAAGTCCGGCCTCGAGCTGGTTGGTCCAGTCGGGGTTCCCCGCCACGAGCCCGGCAAGGACGGAGGCCACCGCCTGGCCGATCAGGACCAGGGACAGGGCCTTGAGCGCGGCGAGGACTCCCAGCCAGTAGATGGCTGACCGGGTTGCCGGACCGGCGGGAAAGGTTGGCCGCACGTCAGCCCTTGGTGAAGGCCTTGACGGCCACCGCGGGAAGGAAGCTGTGGGCTTCCGGGATGTGGGCGGCACTGACGCGGCGGCGGAAGACCCAGTAGGTCCACGCCTGGTAGGCGATCACCAGGGGGAGGCCAAAGGCTGCCACGATGCTCATCAGCCCCAGGGTGTAGTCCGAGGACGAGGCGTTGGAGATGGTGAGGTCAAAGGCGCTGTCAAGGGTGGAGGGCAGCACCACCGGAAATACCGCGCCGAAGATGGCGGTGGTGCCCAGCACCAGGAAGGCGCCCAGGGCCAGGAAGGCCCTGCCCTCGGAGCCCTTCCGGGCCAGCAGCCAGGCGGTGGCGGCAGCAGCGACGGCCAGGACGACGGCGGCCCAGGTCCAGGGCTTTCCCTCCATGAACTGGATGGCGAGGGCCCACGCGGCAATCGGACGAACCACTGCCGGGCGCGGTGCCGGACCTCCCCGTCGGTCTTGAGGGCCAGGAAGGCCAGGGCGTGCAGCAGCGAGAAACCCACCACTGCGAGGCCGCCCAGCAGCGCGTAGCCGCTGAACCAGGCCATGGGGCCGCCTTCGCGGTCGCCGTTGGCGTTCAGCGGAAGCCCGGTGGTAGTGAGGGCAAGGGCGGCACCCACCCCGAAGGCCGCGAACAAGGAACCCAGCGCAATGGCCCAGTCCCACCGGTTACGCCAACTGTCCGTGTCCACCTTGCCGCGGTATTCGAACGCCACGGCGCGGAAGATGAGGGCCAGCAGGACCACCAGCAGGGGCAGGTAGAGCGCGGAGAACAGCGACGCGTACCAGAGCGGGAAGGCGGCGAAGGTGGCGCCGCCAGCGGTGAGCAGCCACACCTCGTTGCCGTCCCAGACAGGTCCAATGGTGTTCAGCAGCACGCGGCGCTCCGTGTTGTTGCGGGCGAAGAGCTTCATGAGCATCCCGACGCCGAGGTCGAAGCCCTCCAGGAAGAGATAGCCGGTCCACAGCACCGCGATGGCGATGAACCAGATGGTGGGAAGCAGTTCCATTGTTTGTTTCCTCTGCTCAGTCTTTGGAGCCGGGTGCGGTTAGTAGGCGAAGGCCAGGACGTCGTCGGCCGGTTTGGTTTCCCTGTTGCCGCCGGTGCCGGGCGTTTCGTCCTCGTTCTCGTCAGCCGGGGCATGGCCGAGCTCTGGCATCGCGGAAACGACGCCGCCGCGGATGTACTTGACCAGCAGTTTCACTTCCACCACCAGCAAGACGGCGTACACGGCCGTCAGGGCCACCAGCGAGGCGATCAGCTCCCCTGCGGAAACACCGGGCGACACGGCCGCGGCGGTGAACATGAACACCTGGTCGATGCCACTGGGATCGGGGTTGGGGGCCACCACGAACGGCTGCCGGCCCATCTCGGTGAAGATCCAACCGGCCGCGTTCGCGCCAAAGGGTGCCAGGATGCCGAAGACCGCGAGCCGCATGAGCCACCGGGACTCCGGTACGGTCCCTTTGCGGGCGAGCCAAAGCGCCACGAGGGCCGCCAGTGCGGCGAGGCCGCCGAAGCCGATCATCATCCGGAATCCCCAGTAGGTGACTTCCATGACGGGCACGTACTGGATTTCCTGGCCGGCGCGCTCGCCATAAATCGGGTTGTCCGGCAGGTTGGTACCGTAGTTTGCTTTGTACTCGGGCAGCAGGCTGTTGACGCCCTTGACCTCGGTGGTGAAGTCGCCCTTGGCCAGGAAGGACAGGATCCCCGGGACTTCGATCACGGCCACCACGTCGTCGCAGTTCTTGGATCCCACGTTTCCGACGCTCAGGACAGAGAAGCCCGTGCCGTCGTGGCAGGCGGCCTCCGCGGCGGCCATCTTCATGGGCTGCTGCTGGAACATCAGTTTGCCCTGGAGGTCGCCGGTGACGGCGGTGCCGGCGAATGAAATCATCGCCACCACGGCCCCGATCCGGAGGGACCGGATCCACACCTTGTGGTCGGCACGGTCGCGGCCCGGGATGCGCACGTCCTCACCGGGGATCACCCTGCCGTCGGCACCCACGGTGTCGACGCCGTCGTGCCGCCTCCGCCACAGGTGGTACCACGCGATGCCCAGGAGGAAGCCGCCTGCCACCGCAAGGGCACCGAACAGGGTGTGCGGGACGGCCACAAGCGCGGTGTTGTTGGTGAAGACGGCCCAGGCGTCGGTCATGACGGGCCGTCCGTTGATCATTTCCACACCCACCGGGTGTTGCATCCAGCTGTTGGCCACGATGATGAAGTAGGCAGAGAGCGCCGACCCTATGACGGCCACCCAGAGGCAGGCGAGGTGGATGGCGGGCTTGAGCTGCTTCCAGCCGAAGATCCACAAGCCCAGGAAGGTGGATTCCACAAAGAAAGCCAGCAGGGCCTCAAGGGCCAGCGGCGCACCGAAAACGTCACCCACGAAGCGGCTGTACTCGCTCCAGGCCATGCCGAACTGGAATTCCTGCACAATGCCCGTGGCGACGCCCATGATGAAGTTGATGAGGAACAGCTTTCCCCAGAACTTGGTCATGCGCAGGTATTCGGGCTTGCCGGTGCGGAACCAGGCGGTCTGGATGACGGCCACCACGAGGCCGAGACCGATGGTGAGCGGCACCATCATGAAGTGGTAGACCGTGGTGATACCGAATTGCCAGCGTGCGATTTCCAAGGCGTCCATGGCGGTCCCTACTGTTGGCCAATGCAGTCTTCTACGCTCCGTAGAACTGTAACTTCTACAAAGTGTAGAACATCATCTTCCCGGGCAAAAACTGATTCCCTCCTCCCAAGGATGGCGCGTCCCGGCCCGGGGCGCCACATGTTCTACCCGGTGTAGAAAGTAGAGCGGTTTCAAGGTAAATTTGATTCTGTAGTTGAACAACCGCGTGAAGTCATCGTCGCTGTGAAGCGTTCGGTGCGGGGAAATAGAGGAAAACTGAAATGGCTAGTCTTGGTGAACTGGAACGGGCAGTGATGGACCTGCTCTGGGCGGGCCAGGAAGCGGCTACGGCCAATACCCTGAGGGACCAGTTGGCGCGCACTTCTGCAGCACAGGGCGGACCGGGCCACGAAGGCAAGGAACTGGCCGTCACTACGGTGCTTACCGTACTTTCCCGCCTGGAGAAGAAGGGTTTGGTGGAACGCGAACGCGGAACCCGCCCGCACCGGTACCAGGCAGTGTCCAGCCGCGCAGACCATACAGCCGAACTCATGCATGAGGTCCTCGGTTCAGCCCCGGACCGCGAAGCTGTCCTGGCCCGCTTCATCGGGTCCGTGTCCGAAGGTGAAGCCGAAACGCTGCGCAAACTGCTTGGCCACCTCTAGCGCACCATGTTCTGGGCCTCATACCTGCTGGCGGTCCTTGCGATAATCCTGGCCTGGCCGGTGCCAATCCTCCTGTCACGGGCACAATGGCCGGCCAGGTCGCCGTTCACGGCAATGCTGTTATGGCAGGCAATCGCGCTCGCAGGTGGACTGTCCCTGATCGGCGCCATGCTGGTCTACGGCCTGGAACCTGTTGGGGACAACCTCATCGCCGGACTCCGGTCCCTGGCCGGGATGGTGCTTTTCAACGCCCCAACCACGGCACTGGGGTTCTGGCACATCTTTGCGCTGTCCGCTGCCGCCCTGCTGACCGCCCACCTGGTCTTTACGCTGCTGCTGACGTACTACAAAATCCAGCGGCAGCGGCGCCGGCACCGCGAACTGCTCGCGCTGCTGGCCTCGCCATCCGGGCAGGATGCGGGGACCCTGGTCATCAGCCACGACTCCCCTGTCGCCTACTGCCTTCCGGGGGGCGCCCGCTCAGTAACCGTCCTCTCGGACGGCCTCATGGCGGCACTCGAGCCCGCAGAGCTTCGGGCCGTCCTGATTCACGAGAACGCACACCTGAGCCAGCGGCACCACCTGCTGCTCTGGGCCTTCGCAGCCTGGCGGCAAGCCCTTCCGTGGCTCCCCACCACCCGGCTTGCCCAGGAGTCAGTGAACTCCCTGATCGAAATGCTTGCCGACGACGTGGCCCTGCGGACCGAGAGCAAGGCGACCCTCATCAAGGCAATCGCCATCGTTGCCAGCGGTTCGGCGGGTGCTGCGGGCGCCGCGGATCTCCGGCCGCCCAACCCCGCACTGGCCCTGTCCGGGCTGGAGGCAGCATCGGGCGGATCCGGCTCGGACGCCGTCCGGACCACAGCATCCCGGGTCAGCCGCCTCCTGACGCCGCAGCCCCAGCTTCCTGCCGCCGTCCGCAGTGCCGTCATGGCCGGCTGTGTCCTGCTGCTTGCCCTGCCCACCGCACTGCTTGTGGTTCCCGGGCTGCTCGGCTGAGCTGCCGCCGTCGTGCGGCGTCCCGCGGCGGCTAAGCCTGTCGAAACCCCGGCACCGTCACGCCCACCCGCCGTCCCACCGCCTGTCAGGCGTCGATGCGCTCCCGGTCCAGGCTCGATGCGCCGGCGATGATGAAGTCCTTGCGCGGCGACACGTCCGAACCCATCAGCAGATCGAAGATCCCCTCTGCCTGCTGCGCGTTTTCTATTCCCACCTTGCGCAGGGTGCGGTGCCGCGGATCCATGGTGGTCTCGGCCAACTGCTCGGCATCCATCTCCCCCAGGCCCTTGTACCGCTGGATCGGTTCCTTGTACCGTTTGCCTTCCCCGGCCAGCCGCGCCAGCAGGACATGGAGTTCTGCCTCGGAGTAGGTGTAGATCATCTCGTTGGCCTTCTGGCCGGCGTTGATGACCTCCACCCGGTGCAGCGGCGGAACCGCGGCGAACACCCTGCCTTCGAGGATCATGGGCCGCATGTAGCGGAAGAAGAGGGTCAGCAGCAGGGTCCGGATGTGGGCACCGTCCACGTCCGCGTCAGTCATGAGGATCACCTTGCCGTACCGGGCGGCGCTGATGTCGAAGCTGCGCCCGGAGCCGGCGCCCACCACCTGGATCAGGGCTGCGCACTCGGCGTTGGAGAGCATGTCCCCCACCGACGCCTTTTGGACGTTGAGGATCTTGCCACGGATGGGCAGCAGGGCCTGGAAATCCGAGGAACGGGCCAGCTTGGCAGTGCCCAGCGCGGAGTCGCCTTCCACGATGAACAGTTCGGAGCGTTCGACGTCGTCCGTCCGGCAGTCGGCAAGCTTGGTGGGCATCGAGGAAGTTTCCAGCGCGTTCTTGCGCCGTTGGGTCTCCTTGTGCACGCGGGCCGAGATGCGGGACTTCATCTCGTTGACGATCTTTTCCAGCAGCAGCGAGGACTGGGCCTTGTCGTTCCGGTTGCTGGAGGACAGCTTGGCGGAGATCTCGCGCTCCACCACCCGGGCCACGATGGCGCGGACGGCGCTGGTGCCGAGGATCTCCTTGGTCTGGCCTTCGAACTGCGGTTCGGCGAGCCGGACGGTCAGCACTGCCGTCAGGCCGGCAAAGATGTCGTCCTTTTCGATCTTGTCGTTGCCGGCTTTGAGCTTCCGGGCGTTTACCTCCACCGCTTTCCGGAAGGTTTTCACGAGGGCCTGCTCGAACCCTGACTGGTGCGTGCCACCTTTGGGGGTGGCGATGATGTTCACGAAGCTGCGCACGGTGCTCTCGTACCCGATGCCCCAGCGCAGTGCCACGTCCACCTCGCAGTCACGCTCAACCTCGGCCAGCTGGCTGTGCCCCCGTTCATCAAGGACGGGGACCGTCTCCTTGAACTTCCCGGAGCCGTGCAGCCGCCACACATCGGTGACGGCCGGATCCGCCGCCAGGAACTCGGCGAACTCGGAGATGCCGCCGTCATGGTGGAAGACCTCCTCGTGCGGGCCCGCCTCGCCCGGGGTCCCGGGCACTTTGCGTTCGTCCCGCACGGTGAGCTTGAGGCCGGGCACCAGGAAGGAAGTCTGGCGGGCACGGGCCACGAGGTCCTCGTAGGAGAACTTGGCGTCAGGGGTGAAGATCTGCCGGTCCGCCCAGTACCGGATGCGGGTGCCCGTGACGCCGCGCTTGGCTTTGCCCACGACGTCCAGCACAGAGTCTGAAACGAACGGCGTGAACGGCGCTGCCGGGTCCAGCCGGGACCCGGTGTCCTTGAACCGTCCGGGCTCGCCGCGGCGGAAGGACATCCTGTAGGTCTTGCCGCCGCGGTCCACTTCCACGTCCAGCCGGGAGGACAGCGCGTTGACCACTGACGCACCCACACCGTGCAGGCCACCGGAGGCCGTGTAGGACCCGCCGCCGAACTTGCCGCCGGCGTGGAGCTTGGTGAACACCACTTCGACGCCGGTGAGCCCGGTCTTTGGCTCCTTGTCGATGGGAATTCCGCGGCCGTCGTCGTGGATCTCCACTGAGTTGTCCGCATGGAGGATGATGCGGATGTCGTGGCCGAACCCTGCCAGGGCCTCATCCACGGAGTTGTCGATGATTTCCCAGAGGCAGTGCATCAGACCACGTGAGTCCGTTGAGCCGATGTACATGCCCGGGCGCTTGCGGACGGCTTCGAGGCCTTCCAGTACGGAGAGGTGCCGGGCGGTGTACTCAGAGCTTGGTGCCACTGGTTATGAACTCCTTCTGGGACGTGGAAGCGGCGCTGGGACCGCACCTTCCAGCGTAGTCGGCGCCGGCGGTGACCGCCGTCTGCCACACCTTGAGCAGGTGTGCGGCGCGCCACCAAGCCCCGTGATTGGCGGAACTTGGCGATTCTTGACTGAACCTTGCGGATACGCGCACAGCGAACTTGCCCCATCCTTGCGATGGTTTGGATACGAATGCTGGTTATATAGACGTACTGATCTACTAAGGAGGCCGATATGACAACAGCAGTGGCAGACCGCACACTAAACGCACTCGACCGGTGCGACCGGTGCGGAGCCCAGGCATATGTCCGGGTTGTACTCGAGTCCTCCGGCGGTGAGCTGTTGTTCTGCGGCCACCACGCCCGTGCAGTCGAGGCAACGCTGAAGCCGTTGAGCTCCGACTGGCACGACGAAACGGGAAAGCTTCACGAGAAAGCTGTCGTGGAAATCGACTAGATGAGGCATCGGTAAGCGAACCTGCGGGACCCTTCCACCACGGAAGGGTCCCGCAGCCGTTTAAGGACCTCCAGGTCATCGGGCCCACCCCACGTGAACGCACGCAGGCCCGGCCAGCGGCCAAAGACAACAGGGGCCGTTCCGGACCCACCTTGAGTGGATTCGAAACGGCCCCTGTCCCGTGCGTGGTTTCGCGGAGCGGAGGACCTAGTCCAGGTAGTCCCGCAGCACCTGCGACCTGGAGGGGTGGCGGAGCTTGGACATGGTCTTCGATTCGATCTGGCGGATCCGCTCACGGGTGACGCCGTAGACCTTTCCGATTTCGTCTAAAGTCTTCGGCTGTCCGTCAGTCAGGCCGAAGCGCATGGCGACCACGCCGGCCTCGCGTTCGGAGAGGGTGTCCAGCACAGAGTGCAACTGCTCCTGCAGGAGGGTGAAGCTTACGGCGTCAGCCGGAACGACGGCCTCCGAGTCCTCGATCAGGTCACCGAACTCGGAATCGCCGTCCTCGCCCAGGGGAGTGTGCAGCGAAATCGGCTCGCGGCCGTACTTCTGGACCTCGACGACCTTTTCCGGGGTCATATCCAGTTCCAGTGCCAGTTCTTCGGGCGTGGGCTCGCGGCCCAGGTCCTGCAGCATCTGGCGCTGGACGCGTGCCAGCTTGTTGATGACCTCAACCATGTGCACCGGAATACGGATGGTGCGGGCTTGGTCGGCCATGGCGCGGGTGATGGCCTGCCGGATCCACCAGGTTGCGTAGGTGGAGAACTTGAAGCCCTTGGTGTAGTCGAACTTCTCCACGGCACGGATCAGGCCCAGGTTGCCTTCCTGGATCAGGTCCAGGAACAGCATGCCGCGGCCGGTGTAGCGCTTGGCCAGGGAGACCACCAGGCGCAGGTTGGCCTCCAGCAGGTGGTTCTTGGCGCGCTTGCCGTCGTGGATGATGAATTCGAGTTCCCGCTTGTACTTCGGATCCATCGACCCGTCGTCAGCGGCGATCTTTTCCTCGGCGAACAGACCGGCTTCGATCCGGAGTGCAAGGTCCACTTCCTGCTCGGCGTTGAGCAGTGCCACCTTACCGATCTGCTTCAGGTAGTCCTTGACGGGGTCAGCCGTGGCACCGGCAGACATGACCTGCTGCACGGGGGCGTCATCGTCGTCGGCATCGGAGTAGACAAAGCCCTTGCCGCTGCCGGCGGCACCCTTGGCGGTATCGGCGTCGGCGTCCTCTGCTGCATCCGGGCCTTCAAGGGCGATGTCGTCGAGGTCTTCCTCGACTTCTTCGGCCTCGTCCGGGTTAACGTCACCGGCGGCAGACTTTCCTGCAGCCTTGGCGCCGGGCTTGGGCCCACGCTTCTTGGGCTCGCGCTTGCCGTCCGCTGCAGCTTCGCCGGCCGAAGCCTTGTTGGCTGCCCGCGTAGCTGCCCGCTTGGCATTGGTCGCGGCCTGCTTCTCCTCAGGGGACAAGACATCCTGGGCGGCGGAATCCTTCTTCGTGGAAGACGGGGTCACAGAAAACCTTTCTAGCGGTGGTCTGTGGAATCACCATACGGGCAACACCACTATGACCCTGTCAAGTCCGTGATGAAAACCAAGCGCCACCACGGCCGGCAGAGTCACTTAAGACAACTCCCGGAGCGGCTGTAATGTTCCCTTGCGGGGACGGCTACAAGCACTCGATACACGGACCCAACCGGGTCTCGGCATCTATTGTCTCATGATTTGCCCGGATCCGGCCTCCCCCGCCCCTATCCGTTCCGGCTGCCTGGCCTACCCACCCCCGACGATCCCGTGACCGCCGCCCGTCAAGGTGTCGGCCTGCCGCTTACGGCGCCTCCCTCCCCCGTGGGATCCTCCGGGAACTTCTGCCAGGCCGCTTCCTTCCGCGCGGCCCAGCCACAGAGTGTTCCCCTGCCCACGAGATCCAGCAGGAGTTCCGCAAGCCGGTACTCCGGCTCCAGTTCCAGGGCCTGGCCCAGATAGGCAGCCGAGTAGGAGCCTCGGCCCCGGCACCACGCCACCCAGCCACGGAGCGTCAGCGCCGCAGCGGCCGGACGCCCTCCCAGCGCAGCCAACTGCCCGAGAATCCGGTCGAGAACGTCAAGGCCGGCCCAGTCGGGCACGTCCGGTGCCACGCCCATCAGGACCTCGCCGTAGCCGGCAGGAACGGAGCCGGAAACTGTAGTGCAGCCATAGCTCCCGCCACGCACCTTGGGTGTGCCACGTGCTGCTCCGGCCACCTCCATGCCACTTCCCGGAATTCGAGGTTGCCGGCCTGTTGGTGCCGCCGGAGGCAACAGCGGCAGCGGCACCACCGAAAAGTCCGTGCCGTCGCCACTTCCGTCCGCAAGGACGCCGTACTCTTCGGCGCCGGCCTCTGCAGCGTTCCGTCCGGCTGCGGCCATGACCAGCACTGCGTCGCGCCAGGTGGGAACGAGCAGCGTGGCGCGGAGGAAGGCGTCACGTTCGACGTCCGGTATCCACGGCCCGGCCTGGGACCGGTCCAGCAGTGCCTCCCAGAAGTCAAGGACCGCGTTGAACTGCGCCCTGCTTCGGGACCGCCCGCCAAGCTCCTCCTCCCAGCCGCACTGCGCCTCAAGGACGGCGGCCAGGTGCATGGCGGGAACCGGAGATGGCTGCGCGCTGCCGGCCCGTGGAGCCGGTCCGACGCTGCTGCCCCGGTACACCATCTCGGTGTTCAGCATGCTGTCCCTGATCTCGTGCACGGGCCGCCCCGGCAGCGGGCAACACGAAGCATCGGCGCATAAAGCGTCGCGCCAGTACTCCTCCCCCACGAACCAGGCGCTGCGGACGGGCATCCCGGCCTGGTCCAGGGCAGACTGCACCACGGAGATCAGAAGGTCGTAGGCGGACGGCGGGGCCATTCCAGCATCGCTGGTGAAAACGGCAAGCAGGGCGCCGTCGGCATCCTGGTCCGACTCCAGGTAGCGGCGGACGGCACGGGCGAACTCCGCCGGTTCGGCCTGCACCTCCCGCCCCGGCAGGTCAAGCCGCAGCGTGGCGCCGAGCCTGGTGCCGTGCAGCGTCATGGCCACCATGCTGGAGGCCGGCCAGTACCCCAGGGAATGTGGAATGAAGCCAAGAATGTCTTCCGGCCCGCGGACTGTTAATCGTTCTGAAGCTGTCATGGCTCCAGCATTCGCCCGGACCCACCCCCGCATAAGGGGAGTCTTGTCGTAAGTGGACAAGTCGGCCGCCAGGCAGTCCAACCCGCGTCAGAGCGGGCCTGTGGAGGATCAGTCAGTCGTCGACGGGCGCGGACTGGCGGCGCGCCAGGCTTTCCCGGCGCTGCCTGGCGAGGGCGCTGCGCAGTGGCGGCACCACGATTCCCTCGGCTGCCATTTGCCGGCGAACTTTCCGCCGGGAGGCCAGGATGGCTGCGGCGCCGAACGCCAGGAGCACGAACTGGACGCTCAGGGCCAGCCGGAAGGGCTCCAGGCCGTACAGCACCCCCTGCGAGAACCCGGTGGCGTTGAGGACGTCGAGCACCAGGCCGATCAGGAAGATGGACACCAGGGCGGCGATGAAACCGCCAACGTTGACGATGCCAGTGGCAGTACCGATCCGGTGCGCAGGGTTGAAGGTTCGCGCGAAGTCGAAACCGATCATCGAACCGGGACCGCCGATGGCCAGCACCACCACCAGGCCGGCCAGCAGCCACAGCGGAGCCCGTCCGGGCAACAGCAGCACGGCGGCCCAAGCCACGGCGGTGGCGCCGGCGATCAGCAGCACCATGGTGGAACGGCGCAGCGGGTGGCGCGAAACGAAACGGCCGATGAAGGGACCCACCGCCATGGCGGCAGCGACGTACAGCGCCATCAGCGCGGCAACGGTGCCGGCATCCAGGCCCTGGCCGGAGATCAGGAACGGGTAGCCCCAGGTCATGGCGAACACTGTGCCGCTGAACTGGATGGTGAAATGGCTCCACATCCCCAGCCGGGTGCCGGGCTGCCGCCATGCCCGGGCAAGCGAGGCACCGGTGGCCCGGAGCCCCTGCCGTGCGTGCGGGCGCCCGGTCCCCGGCGGAGCATCCTGCAGCAGCAGCAGTACCAGTACGACGGCGAGCGCGGACATCCCGGCCAGCATCAGGAAAGCGGGGGTCCAGCCAGCCAGGTGCAGGACCAGCGCGAAGGGCAGGACACTGAACAGCTGCCCCAGCTGGCCCGACATGCCGGTCAGCTGCGTGACCAGGGGGACGCGGGCGGGCGCGAACCACAGGGGGATAAGCCGGATCACCGAGATAAAGGTCATCGCATCGCCGGCGCCCACCAGGACCCGGCCCAGGACTCCCCCGGGAATGCTTTCGGCAAAGGCCATCTGCAGCTGGCCGAGTCCCATCAGGACCGCACCGCCGGCGACCATGGCCCGTGATCCGAACCTGTCCACCAGCAGTCCCACCGGAATCTGGAGGCCCGCGTAGACCAGCAGCTGCAGGACCGTGAAGAAGGAGATGGCAGACGCGGTGGCGTGGAACCGCTCGGTTGCCTCAAGTCCCACTACGCCAAAGGACGTCCGCTGCGCCACGGCCACCAGGTACCCGAAGATTCCAATGGTCCAGATAAGCCAGGCGCGGGGTGCAGTCACCACATCATTATGCCCGGCCGGCGCGCGCACCCCGGCAGCTGTGACGCCGCGCTACTGCCCCGGGTTTTCCCTGGCCAGGTAGGCCTCCACGGCGGCACCGAGGTCCTCGGCGTCGGGCAGTTCGTCATTTTCGTTGGCCAGCAGCGACCGGCGCACGATGCCGTCCGCCTTTTCGTCGTAGCGGGTCTCGAGCCTTGACACCACCTGCCGGACTTCCTCGGACGCCTCGATCTGCTCGGCGATCTGGCGGCCGACCTCCCGGCCCGATTCACGGAGCCGGTCGGTGGGCAGCATCAGGGACGTCGCGGCACCCAGGTATTCCAGGCCGGCGACGGCGGCGGTGGGGTACTCCGCTTCAGCAAGGTAGTGCGGGACGTGGATGACGTATCCGGCAACATTGCGTCCGGCCTCCACGAGGCGCAGTTCCAGGATGTGCCCAACAGCGGCGGGAACTTCAACGGTGGGCTTCCACACCGAGATGCCCTCGATCAGCTCAGGCCGGTTTCCGTGCACCGTCACGCCCACGGGCCGGGTGTGCGGCACGGGCATGGGAATTGAGTGGATCCAGGTGACCAGGTTGACGTCCAGCTTCTCCACAATTGTCACCACGGCGCGGGCGAACCGTTCCCACTGCAGGTCAGGCTCGAAGCCGGCCAGCAGGAGGAAGGGCTTCCCCAGGCCGTCCACCAAGCGGTAGAGGGCCAGCCGGGGCTCCTGGTAGTCCTGGACGTGGTCTTCCACGAAGCTCAGGTGCGGCCGGCGGGACCTGTAGTCAATCAGCTGGTCCGCGTCGAAGACCGCAACAGGCTGGGCATCGAGGGTGTCCAGCAGTTCGGCGTTAATCTGCTTCACCACGTGGCCGGCGTCGGCAAAGCCGGTGAATCCCATGACCATGTTCAGCCCTTGGAGCTCCGGGCTGTGGAACAGCTCTATGTTGCTGGCATAGAGCGCGTCGGGGTCCAGCAGGGAGCCGGAAATCCGTTCAAGCACGGCATGTTCCTTTCAGGGTTCGGGTGGACATCAGGCATAACGCGGCAGGGACACCTGGCATTCCGGGGCGCGGTGTGGCGCACATCTCAGGAAATTCTCCTGCTGCGCAGAGGAAGGGCTACGATCGGAACTGGCCTGCCAGGTGGGCTTGCACGCACCCGGGCACTGTCCAGAACGGCCGGATCCGGGCCACCATGGCAGAGCGCCCAATATGCATCCCTGCCCGAACGTTTCGAGAATCGAGGACTCATCCCTGTGGTCAAGAATACTGAAATCAACCTTAGTACCGTCTCGCGGGACCTGAAGAAGAACCCCAGCGATGCAGTGGTCATCGGTGTGGGGCAGGGAACCGACGGACCTGTCCTGCTGGACAACCCGCTGACGGCGAAGTCGGCCGAGGCAGTCGCCGACTCCCTGAAGGCGCTCGGAGTCACTGGCGCCGCAGACCAGCTGGTCCGCCTGCCGGGCCTGCCCGAGACCGGGGCCGGCATCCTGGTGCTCGCCGGCGTGGGCAAAGTTTCGGCCGGCGGACAGCCCACGGGAGAATTGCTCCGCCGCGCTGCCGGATCGGCCGTCCGGCAGCTGGCCGGCCTGGCCACGGTCACCCTGGCATTTCCGACGGCGACGGTCCAGGATGTCGCCGCCCTCGCCGAGGGTGCCGCGCTGGGGGCCTACTCCTTCACGGAGTTCCGGTCCTCCGCCGACGGGCTCAAGGATCCTGTCCGCAATGCCGTCATCTTTACCGAGCTGGCAGTAAACGGGAACCTGGACGGCGCACTGAAACGGGCCGGGCTGGTGGCCAAGGCCGTTAACGCCACCCGGTCCCTGGTCAACACCCCTCCAAGCCACCTGTACCCGGAATCGTTTGCGGAGGCTGCAAAAGACCTGGCCAAAGGCCTTCCCGTCAAAGTCACCGTCTGGGACGAGAAGCGCCTCGAGAAGGAAGGCTTTGGCGGCATCATGGGTGTGGGCAAGGGTTCCACCCGGCAGCCGCGCCTGGTCAAGGTCGAGTACTCCCCCGCCAAGGCCACTGCCAAGGTCGCCCTCGTCGGCAAGGGCATCACGTTCGACACCGGCGGGATCTCCCTTAAGCCGGCCCTGAACATGGGTGACATGAAGAGCGACATGGCCGGTGCCGCCGTCGTCCTTAACACTGTCCTGGCCCTCGCCGGCCTGGGCCTGCCCGTGAAGGCGACCGCCTGGCTCTGCATCGCGGAGAACATGCCCGGCGGCGGCGCGTCGCGCCCTGCCGACGTCTTGACCATGTTCGGCGGCAAGACGGTGGAAGTCCTTAATACGGACGCCGAGGGCCGGCTGGTCATGGCGGACGGCATCGTCGCTGCCAGCCGCGAATACCCCGACGCCATCATCGACGTCGCCACCCTCACCGGCGCGCAGCTCATCGCACTGGGCAACCGCACCGCCGGAATCATGGGATCCGACAGCGTCACAGGTCCCCTCAAGGCCGCAGCTGACCGCGCCGGCGAACTGGTGTGGCCCATGCCGCTGCCGGAAGAACTGCGCCCCAGCCTGGATTCCCAGGTGGCGGACCTTGCCAACATCGGTGAACGGCACGGCGGCATGATGACCGCTGCCGTGTTCCTGCGCGAGTTCGTGGGTAAGGACAAGGCGGGCGAACAGATCCCCTGGGCGCACATCGATATTGCGGGGCCGTCCTTTAATAACGGAAGCGCGTATGGCTACACCCACAAGCAGGGCACCGGATGCACCGTCCGCACCCTGGTTGCGTACGTGGAGGACATTCTGGCTGCCGCCTAAGCGGGGGCAGGCACCTTAGTGCCACGCGGCTTTGCGGCACAGTGATCCCTGTGCCACAGGGCCGCGTGACACTGGACACAAGCGCTCCACAAACGCAGTGCCAAGGTGGAGCATGGATAGGTGGTTCGCTAAGGTGAACCACGGTAGTCACAAATGCAAGAGAGTTGCCCTGCTGACATAATCACGGCAGTGCAAGTTCCAAGACCAGATGATGCGCGCTGAACGCGTCATCGTTCACGCGAGGGAGCGTTTTAGTGGCCGATCAGGCAACTGCGCAAGAATTCGACATCCTGGTACTCGGTGGCGGCAGCGGCGGATACGCTGCAGCGCTGCGTGCGGTACAGCTCGGCCTCACCGTCGGCCTCGTGGAGAAGGGCAAGCTGGGCGGCACCTGCCTCCACAACGGCTGCATCCCCACCAAGGCGCTGCTGCACTCCGCAGAGCTGGCCGACCACGCCCGTGACTCCGCCAAGTACGGCGTGAACGTCACCCTCGACGGCATCGACATCAACGCCGTCAACGCGTACAAGGACGGCATCATTGCCGGCAAGTACAAGGGCCTGCAGGGACTCATCAAGTCCAAGGGCATCACCGTCATCGAGGGCGAAGGCAAGCTGCAGGGCACCGACACCGTCGTGGTCAACGGCACCGCCTACAAGGGCAAGAACATCGTCCTGGCCACCGGCTCCTACTCGCGCACCCTTCCAGGCCTGGAAATCGGCGGCAAGGTCATCACCTCCGACCAGGCCCTGACCATGGACTTCATCCCCAAGAGCGCTATCATCCTGGGCGGCGGCGTCATCGGCGTCGAATTCGCCTCGGTCTGGAAGTCGTTCGGCGTGGACGTCACCATCGTCGAAGGCCTGCCTTCCCTCGTTCCCAACGAGGACGCCACGATCGTCAAGAACTTCGAGCGTGCCTTCAAGAAGCGCGGCATCAAGTTCTCCACGGGCATCTTCTTCCAGGGCGTCGAGCAGAATGACGACGGCGTCAAGGTCACCCTGGTGGACGGCAAGACGTTTGAAGCAGACCTGCTGCTGGTCGCCGTCGGCCGCGGCCCCGTCACGGCCAACCTGGGCTACGAGGACGCCGGCATCACCATCGACCGCGGCTTCGTCATCACCAACGAGCGCCTGCACACCGGCGTCGGCAACATCTACGCCGTGGGCGACATCGTCCCCGGCGTGCAGCTGGCCCACCGCGGCTACCAGCAGGGCATCTTCGTGGCCGAGGAGATCGCAGGCCTGAAGCCGGTTGTCGTCGAGGACATCAACATCCCCAAGGTCACCTACTCCGAACCCGAAATCGCCACTGTCGGCTACACCGAGAAGGCAGCCAAGGAAAAGTTTGGCGAAGACCAGGTGCAGACCCAGGAATACAACCTGGCCGGCAACGGCAAGAGCTCCATCCTGGGCACCTCAGGCCTGGTCAAGCTGGTCCGCCAGAAGGACGGCCCCGTGGTGGGCGTGCACATGATCGGTGCCCGCATGGGCGAGCAGGTGGGCGAGGCCCAGCTGATCGTGAACTGGGAGGCCTACCCGGAGGATGTGGCGCAGCTGCTGCACGCCCACCCCACCCAGAACGAAGCCCTCGGCGAAGCCCACCTGGCGCTGGCCGGCAAGCCGCTGCACGGCTAGTTTTCCCCAGCATTACCAGGCCCGGTGCACCCGGTCGCGCAGACCGGGTGCACTAGGCTTCCAACAAGGCAGCAACCATTCGCACTAAAGATAAATAAGGAGAACGGGGACGACATGTCTGAATCCGTTAACTTGCCCGCGCTCGGTGAGAGTGTCACCGAAGGAACCGTCACCCGCTGGCTTAAGCAGGTAGGTGACCGGGTAGAGGTGGACGAGCCGCTGCTCGAAGTCTCCACCGACAAAGTAGACACTGAAATCCCCTCTCCGGTAGCTGGTGTGATTGAAGAAATCCTCGTCGCCGAAGACGAGACCGCCGAGGTTGGTGCACCGCTGGTGCGCATCGGCGACGGCTCCGGCGGCGGGTCCGCTCCCGCCGAGGAAGCCCCTGCTGCCGCGCCCGCCCAGGAGGCACCTGCACAGGAGGCTCCGGCCCAGGCGGCACCGGCTGAAGCAGCACCTGCCCAGGAAGCCCCCGCCCAGGAAGCCCCGGCTGCCGGCGGCGGCGAAAGCCACGAGGTCACCCTCCCCGCGCTCGGCGAGAGCGTTACCGAAGGCACCGTCACCCGCTGGCTCAAGGCAGTAGGCGACTCCGTAGAGGTCGATGAGCCGCTGCTGGAAGTTTCCACCGACAAGGTGGACACCGAGATCCCGTCGCCGGTTGCCGGCACGCTGCAGGAAATCCGCGTCAACGAGGACGAGACCGCTGAAGTCGGTTCCGTGCTCGCCGTGATTGGGTCCGGCGCTGCCGCTGCTCCGGCTCCCCAGGCGGCCCCGGCCCCGGCCCCGGCTCCCCAGCAGGAGGCCCCCAAGCCCGCACCGGCGGAGTCGGCCCCCGCACAGACTGCACCTGCCCAGGCTGTTCCCGCCCAGCAGGCCCCCGAGCAGGCTGCCCCCGCCGCACAGGCACCCGCCGCTCCGGCAGCACAGGAAGCCGCACCGGCCGCAGGTTCCGAGTCCGGCTACGTCACTCCCCTGGTCCGCAAGCTGGCCAACCAGCACGGCGTGGACATCTCCTCGCTCTCCGGTACAGGTGTTGGCGGCCGCATCCGCAAGCAGGATGTCATCGCCGCCGCTGAAGCCAAGGCCGCTCCCGCCGCAGCTCCGGCCGCAGCCCCCTCCGCTTCCGCCCCTGCCGCCTCGGGTGCGGCTGCCTCGTCGCTGCGCGGCACCACCCAGAAGGCTCCCCGCATCCGCCAGGTCATTGCCCGGCGCATGCGCGAGTCCCTTGAGGTCTCCACCCAGCTGACCCAGGTGCACGAAGTGGACATGACCAAGGTCGCCAAGCTGCGCGCCCGTGCCAAGAACTCGTTCCAGGCCCAGAACGGCACCAAGCTGACCTTCCTTCCCTTCATCGCCAAGGCAGTGGCCGAGGCCCTCAAGCAGCACCCCAAGCTCAATGCTGCGTACGACGAAGCCAAGCAGGAAATCACGTACCACAACGCCGAGCACCTGGCGATCGCCGTCGACACCGACAAGGGCCTGCTGGTTCCGGTGATCTCCGACGCCGGCAACCTGAACCTTGCCGGCCTGGCCGGCAAGATCGCCGACGTTGCAAGCCGCACCCGCGACGGCAAGATCGGTCCGGACGAACTGTCCGGCGGCACGTTCAGCATCACCAACATCGGTTCGGTAGGGGCCCTGTTCGACACCCCGATCATCAACCAGCCGCAGGTGGGCATCCTGGGTACCGGCGCCATCGTCAAGCGGCCCGTTGTGGTTGCCGACGAAAACGGTGACGACTCGATCGCCATCCGCTCCATGATGTACCTGTCTTTGACGTACGACCACCGCCTGGTGGACGGCGCCGACGCGGGCCGGTTCCTCCAGACCCTGAAGGCACGCCTTGAAGAAGGCGCCTTCGAAGCGGACCTGGGACTGTAGCCACAGGAAGTCCAAAGTCGGCGGTGCCAGCAAGGGCGGGAAACGTCCCAACGCCGGCGCCGCCGTCGCGGTTTAACCAAGAGCGCCCCGCCGGTGGCCGCAGGCAGGCGACCGCGTGGCTTTGCTACGGCCTGTAGAACTGACTGGCTAAGCTGGAGCCATGACTATTCTCTTCAACATCCTGGTTTTCCTGCACGTGGTGGGGGCCGCCATGATCGTGGGCTACTGGATCGCCACCATGCGCACCCCTACCGTGCACCCGCGCCAGCGTGACGGCGCCTTCCTGCAGCTCCTCACCGGCATCGCCATGATGGGCATCCTTCCGTTCCTGCCGGACTCGAACCCCAACTACGCCAAGCTCGGCATCAAGTTCGTGATCGCCATTGTGGTGGCAGTCCTGGCCGTTATTGGAACACGCAAGGTCAAGAACGGAGAGCCCGTATCCACCGGACTCGCCCACGGCGTCGGCGGCCTGGCCTTGATCAACATCGCCATCGCCACCATCTGGCAGTAGCCGCCCATAAATCCGGAACCCGGTCATAATCCTCTGAGAGCGGACAATCCGTGCACCGGAGGTGCCCGGTCCCTAGGATGGGAAGCGGTGGGCCCGGCAGCGGCTGCCGGACCCGGATCGAACCGACGTTGAGGAGAGACATGGCTACAACACGTAACGCCCACACCGTATGGACCGGAAGCCTGACCGAAGGCTCAGGCAATACCACCCTGGACAGCTCCGGCCTGGGCACCTTCGATGTCACCTGGAAGGCGCGCACCGAAGCTGCCGGCGGGAAGACCAGCCCCGAAGAGCTGATCGCCGCGGCCCACTCGGCCTGCTTCTCCATGGCCCTCAGCCATGAACTCAGCCAGGCCGGCTTCACGCCCGAGGAAATCAACACCAAGTCAGAGGTTGGCTTCCAGCCCGGCACCGGCATCACCGGCAGCCACCTGACCCTCAACGCCCGCATCCCCGGCATCTCGGAGGAAGACTTCCAGCGCATTGCCGAGGCCGCCAAGAAGGGCTGCCCCGTGTCCCAGGCACTCACCGGCATCGAGATCACCCTCGACGCCACGCTCCAGTCCTAGGCCGCGCCGCCACGCAAAACGGCAAAGGCCCTGCCCTCCGGAATTCTCCGGAAGGGCAGGGCCTTTGCCGTTGCCGGTGGGGCTAGCTTTCCTGCCGGCGGGCCGGCAGCGGTGCGGGCTTCAACCGGCGGTATCCCGAGCGTGCCGGCGGCCGGTCGGTGGGCAGTTCCTGGATCATCTCCTTGAGGGCCCCAATGCCGTATTCCAGTTGGGGATCGCGTCCGGCGGCGTAAGCGTGCGGCGGATAGGTCACCTCGATGTCCGGGTCGACGCCGTAGTTCTCCACGCTCCAGCCAACGCCGCCGCTGAACCAGTTGGCGTAGCGGGGCTGGGTGACGCCGGTGCCGTCAGCCAGCGCAAACCGGTTGTCGATGCCCACCACGCCGCCCCAGGTGCGCGTGCCGATCACCGGACCGATGCCGCGCAGCTTTGACACCTGGGTGATGATGTCGCCGTCGGACCCGGCGAACTCGTCCGCAAGGATGATCACCGGCCCCCTCGGCGCATGGTGCGGGTAGGTACGCGGCTTCTCCCCGCGCGGCATGCTCCAACCGGTGACCTTCCGGCCAATCAGTTCCGCGACCAGCTGGGATGTATGTCCACCGCGGTTGCGCCGCACATCGACGATCAGGCCGTCCAGTGCTGTTTCCGTATCGAGGTCGCGGTGCAGCTGTGCCCAGCCGTTGGCCATCATGTCAGGGATGTGCAGGTAGCCGAAGGTTCCGTTGGAGGCCTCCCGGACGGTCCGCCGGTTGCCGGCGACCCATTCCTGGTACCGGAGGCGCTCCTCGTCCTTGACGGGCACGACGGCGACCCGGCGCTGGGTGCCTTCAGCACCACGGTGTCCGGAGCCGTTGAGGAGGGTCAGTTCCACAGGGCGGCCCGCTGCTCCCACGAGCTGCATGGCAGGGGTGACGCTTTCGGACAGCGGGACGCCGTCGACGGCCAGGAGGATGTCCCCCGCCTTGGCACCGACGCCCGGCCGGGTGAGCGGCGAGGTGGCCAGCGGGTCGGAGGATTCGCCGGCCAGGATGCGGGTGATTTCCCAGCCCCGGCCGGTGTGCGCGAGGTCGGCACCGAGCCTGCCCTGTCCCCGGCTGCCGCGTTCGGTAACCGGAGCGGGGCGCACGTAGGCGTGGGACGTCCCCAGTTCGCCGTGCAGCTCCCACAGCAGGTCCACCAGGTCATCATGTGAGCCAAGGCGGTCCACCAGGGGGCGGTAACGTTCATGGATGGACTCCCAGTCCTGCCCGGCCATGTCCTCCGTCCAGAAGAAGTCACGCTGCAGGCGCCACGCTTCGTCGAACGCCTGTCCCCAGACGCTGAGCGGGTCCATCAGGACCCGGATCCGGCCCAGGTCCACCTTGACCACCTTGCCGGACTCCTCGTCCGCCTTGGCGTCCGCCGGAACCACGGTCACCTGTTTATCCGAAACCAGCACCACGTTCCTGCGGTCGCCGGACAGCCGGTAGCTGTCCACGGCATCCACCAGGATGGCCTGCTTGCGTCTTGCGATGTCATAGCGGACCAGGCCAGGGCGGGCGTCCTTGTCATCCTGGCTGGCCTTTCCGTCGCCGGTCACGCCGGCCAGGACGGAGTCGAGCCAGAGGAGCGCACCGTCAACGGCTTGCAGCGAGCTGTAGTTGCCCTGGGAAACGGGAACACTGACCACGCGGTGCGCCAGGCCTTCCGCGTCCACGTGGACCGCAGGCACGGCGCTTTCCCCGGCGTCCCCTGCGTCGGTGCCGTCCGCCTCCAGCTCTTCGCCTGCGGGATCCACCGATGGGCCAAAGGGCGACGGCGTTTCAGCCGCGAGTGCCACCAGGTACGGCTTGATGGGGCTGGGGAAGGAAAGATCGAACGAATGCCCGTCGTACACCGGGTCGAAGCTGCGGTTGGAGAGGAAGGCAAGGAATTTGCCGTCAGGGGTGAAGGCGGGCGAGGCGTCGCGGAAGCGTCCGTCGGTAACCTCCACGGGCCCGGCGTCGAGCTGGTCCACGGTGGCCAGGCGAAGCCGGCTGCGCGAACCGAAGGACGTGACCGGCTCCGACCAGGCAAGCCAGCGCGAGTCTGCGGACCACGCCAGTTCCGAAATGCTGCCTTCGCCGATGCTGGCTACCTGGGTGAGGTCCCCGCTGAGGGTGTCCAGCACGTAGACGTCACCGAAGGACGTTCCCAAGGCAAGCCAGCGGCCGTCCGGGCTTGCTTCGAGGGAGCTGGCGCGCGACGGCGTTGCGACAGTGATGGCTGCCTCAGTTGCCGATGCCTGGGCGTCAGCTGCGGGAGCTGCGGACGGCGGTGCAACGTCCGCCTGCTGCTCGTCGTCTGCGGGAACGTGGGCAGCGGCTCCCGCCAGCACCGCTGCGCCGGCCGCCGGCACCGGCTGTGGCAGGCTGACGGTCTCCGGCCCTTCCGCCCCGGGCCGGGCTGTGCTCCCGGCATCGGCTTCGAACGCGGAGATCCCCGAAGTTGTGGAGGGCCTGCTGCCGCTTGCAGCAGCCTGGCCGGCACTGTGTGGAACGGGCGCTGCGATGTCCTTGATGTGCACTGCTTCGACGCCGTCATGGTCCGCGATGTAGGCGATACGGCCATCGCCCAGGGGCCGGGGCAACCGGCCGCGCACGCCCGGAGTGGCCTCGATGATGCGGGACGGCCCGTCCTTGTGCCGCAGCCAGTGGATGGTCCCGTGCGACTCCACAGCGCTGGCGGCACCTGCCACATCCGGGGCCACCGCCCCCAGGTGCCTGACGGCATCGAGGAGCGCGGGGCGCCTGGTCTGTGAAGCGGATCCCAGGGTGATGTCCAGCTTTACCGCATCCGAGCCAAGGTCCTGGAGGACCCACAGTTCACCGGCGGATTCGAAGATGACCCGCTTCCCGTCCGTGGCGGCATGGCGGACGTAGAAGTCCTGGTGATCAGTATGGCGGCGCCGGTCCTTCCCGTTGGGAAGGACCGAGTACAGGTTGCCGTAGCCCTGGTGGTCGGACAGGAAGGCGATCCGGCCGTCCACCCAGAGGGGATCGGTGAGGTTGCCGTCAAGGTCCGGCAGCAGGCGCTCGAACTCACCGTTGCCGTCCCGGTCGATCCACAACTTGCCGGCCGTGCCGCCGCGGTACCGCTTCCACCACGCCGGTTCGCGGGACAGTACACTCGCCAGCACCACCGGACGCTCATCGCCCACTTCGGGTCCGTAGGCAACTGACTCCACCGGCCCGTACGGGAGCTCCTGGGCCCAACCACCCTCAAGGGGAACGCTGTAGGCGTGGGTGTGCCGGCTCTCAGCCTGGCGGAACGCGCTGGTGACCACCACGGAACCGCCGGCGGTGAATCCCTTGACCCTGGTGGTGCTGTGGCCAAAGTAGGTGAGCTGCCGGTATCCGCCGCCGTCGACCTGGGCCGACACCACTTCCGGAGCCGTTCCCTGCACAACGGTCCACACCAAGCGCTTGCCGTCAGGCGTGAAACGCGGGTTGCGGGCAGGAAGCTGGAGCGACGAGACACGCCAGGCCCGGCCGCCGTCCAGGGGCGCAATCCACACGTCGTCCTCGGCCACGAATGTGACCAGATCGCCGTGCAAGTGCGGGAAACGGAAGTAGCTCGAAGAGGTCATCGTTCGATCATAGTCAACCCCTCCCCTGCCCCGCGGGAGGTACACAACCCGCGCTGCCGTGGTGTGATGGACCATGCATATCGTCATGGCCGGCGCCTCCGGGCTCATCGGCACTTCCATGTCCGCGGCCCTCCGCAATGCCGGCCACTCGGTGGCAACCCTGGTCCGCCGGCCCCCTGCCAATCCCGCCGAAGTGCGCTGGGACCCGGCGGCGGGCATCCTGGATCCGGACGTGCTTGCCGGCGCGGACGCCGTGATCAACCTCTCCGGTGCCGGCATCGGTGACCGGCCGTGGACGCGGAGGCGCGTGGAGGAGCTGTTCAGCTCCCGGCTGGGACCCACCAGGACCCTGGTGCAGGCCATGGCACGGGCCGAGACGCCGCCGGCCACCTTCATCAGCCAGTCAGGTTCTGGCTACTATGGCGATGCCGGCAACACCGTCCTGCGGGAAGATGCTGCAGCAGGCTACGGGACCCTGGCGCAGATCTGCGTTGAGTGGGAGCAGGCCGCCCTGATGGCGCCACCGGGGGTGCGGGTGGTGACGCCCCGCACTGGTGTTGTCTTCAGCCGTTCC
Source organism: Arthrobacter liuii (assembly GCF_014639275.1). Taxonomy (GTDB): domain Bacteria; phylum Actinomycetota; class Actinomycetes; order Actinomycetales; family Micrococcaceae; genus Arthrobacter; species Arthrobacter liuii. Next base: position 161,288 of record NZ_BMFW01000006.1, read on the forward strand.
GGAGGAGCACTGGGAAAGCTGCTTCCGCTGCTGCGCCTGGGTGTTGGCGGTCCGTTCGGCAACGGTCGGCAGTTCTGGCCCTGGGTGACGCTTCCCGATGTGTCCGCAGCCTTCCTGTTCCTCCTCGACTCCCGGGTCTCCGGCCCGGTCAACGTGGCCGCACCGGAGCAGGCAGACGTCAACACAATCATCACGGCACTGGCCCACGCCCTGCACCGTCCGGCCGCGCTCCGGGTCCCTGCCCCTGTGCTGCGCGCCGTCATGCCTGGGCTCGGCGAAGAGCTCCTGCTGTACAGCCAGCGGTTGGAGCCGGCGGTCCTGTCAGCCGCCGGCTTCCGATGGCAGCACGGACGCTTGGCCGACGCTTCACAGTGGGTGGCAGTCAAGGACGGCACCGCCTAGCCACGGTGGGATCCGGCAAGCGTCTTCCTCCTTCCGGGGCCGGACAGATCAAAGTCCCGGCCCTTCATGGGCCCGGCAGGATGTCGCTGACCTGCCACCGGCCATTCACAGAGACCAGGACTAGCCGGAGCAGCTGCGGCGGACTGGGTGCCCCCGTGGCCACCACGATGTCCTCTGAATTAACCATCCGGTATCCGGACGTAGCGGACATTGCCCGCACCACGGCGCGGTCCTCGGTGGCCCCGTCCTCCGCGGTCACCTCGGAAAGCATGGTGCTGAACCCGTCGAGGCGCCGGCCGGAGGCGGCAAACTGGCTGGCCAGGCGCTGGTCGGCCGCCGCCGCGGACGACCCCGGCGCGTTCACGTCCGCCAGCAGCTCCAGGCGACCGCTGCTGAAGGCATGGTCACGCAGCGCCGCCAGCCCCTGCACAGCCACCACGGGATCAGTTGCCGCCGCCCGCTGCCGCGCCTCGTCAAGAGGGACAGCAGCTCCCGGCCCGCCGCCTGCGCCGGTTCCGGATGGGGCTGCGGACACCAGTGGCGACCCGGATGCGGCAGCCCCGGCCCGCATTCCCTCCCCCGCAGCCGCCGAAAGCCACCAGGCCACCACCGCAACACCGGCAACTGCCGGCAGGACAGCCAGCAGCAGCACCCGCCCTCCCCCGCCACCAGCGGGCCCATCCACATGCTTTCCGCGGGACGCCGCAGCGGCTTTTGCTCCGGTCAGAATTGCGTTCGGTGCCGACGACGGCCGTACGGACCATCGGGATGTCGCCACCCGGCGGCGCAGGCCCTGGAGTTTCATCCGGAGGGCACTGACCTTTGATCCAGCGGGAACGTGGCGCCGGGTCACAAGCTCAGGCAGGACCGTGGGATGGACGGCATCGGCGAGGTCCACCGGCTGCGGTTCGGCACTGCGGTAAACGGCCGTGGCCAGCGCCTGCGCGTCAGGGCGCAGCCGCCGCTCATCGTTCAGTCCCGCTTCCAGTGCGGCCGCAAGGTCCTTGGGGACGGCGGCCACCAGGAGAGACAACGGCGGGCGGTCCGCCGTGCGTCCCGGCGCTTCACCCGTCAGGCAGAACCAGCCCACGGCCGCCAGCGAGTAAACGTCGCGTTCCGGCTGGAGACCGGCGCGGACGGCGTCTACCGGCGCCGGGTCAAGGAACCCGCCCGTTCCGACTGTCCCCACGCGGCCCGGATCGCCCAGCATCCGGGCGACGCCGACGTCGGACAGCATTGGTTTTCCCTGCCCGGTGAACAGCACGTTCCCCGGCGAGACGTCTGAATGCGTGAACCCTTTGCCGTGCAGGTAGGCCAGGGCCTGGGCGATGGGCGTCAGGACCGTGACCGTCTCCCCCACGCTGAGCCTGCCACGGGCCGACACCAACTGGGCCAGCGAACCCCCGGCAGCATAATCCATGGTCAGGGCCGTGCCACCGCCTTCTCCCGCGACAGGGACCGCGTCGTGGGCCTTGATGAGGTGTTGGTGGTCCAGGACCGACAGGATGCGGATTTCACGCCGAACGTCCTGCCCAGCGATGGTTGCGCCGGCGCCTATCCTGCTGCCCGCGGCGCGGAAACACTTGAGCGCATAATCCCTTCCCGTCCGTTGTTCGGTGGCCAGCCACACGTCTGCGCTGCCGCCCCGGCCCAGCAGCCGGCCGACGTCGTAACCGGGAACATCCGGCGCCTGTGCATCGTCCATAGTCCATGTCTAGCCGAGTTTCAGCCATGCTGCAGAAGTTATCCACAGCCCCTGCCCGGCCCGGTCACAAAGGGTCCCGCCGGTGAGCTTGGACACTAAACCGGGCCGACCCGGCTGCGGGGTCTAAGCTGGATCCCATGACTCTTGAGTTTTCACAACTGGGTCTTGCCCCCGACTTTGTTGATTACGTGGAAGGCTGGGATGCCCAGCGCGAACTCCATGACAAGGTTGTCGGCGGAGTTGCCCCCAGCACAGTCCTGCTCCTGGAACACTCCGCCGTCTACACGGCGGGCAAGCTTACCGAAGACCACGAGCGGCCGTTCGACGGTACGCCGGTCGTCGCGGTGGACCGCGGCGGCAAGCTGACCTGGCACGGACCGGGCCAGCTCATTGCGTACCCCATCCTCAAACTGAAGAACCGCGCCGGGATCCGGGACTACGTGGAGCGCCTCGAAGAGATCATGATCACCGTCATGGCGGACTACGGAATCAAGGCTGAACGCATCAAGGGGCGCGCGGGCGTGTGGATCAAGGCCGATGCCAAAGGACCTGACCGCAAGATTGCCGCCATCGGCATCCGCGTCCTGAACGGCGTCACCATGCACGGCGTCGCCATCAACTGCAGCAATGACCTGGCACCATACGGTCAGATCATCGCGTGCGGCATCACCGACGCCGGGGTGACCACCATGTCCCTGGAGACTGGCCAGGACATCCGACCGGCCCACATCGTGGACCGGTTCGTGGAGGAATTCCGCAAACATGAAGAAGCATTGGTTTCGAGCCCTGAAGGAGCTCTACTGTGACATTGGCACCTGAAGGCCGGAAGCTGCTGCGCGTGGAGCAGCGTAACTCGGCCGTTCCCGTGGAACGCAAACCGGAGTGGATCAAGGCCAAAGTCCAGATGGGCCCCGAGTTCGTCGGGCTGAA
>NZ_BMFW01000007.1 GCF_014639275.1 Arthrobacter liuii
CACATAACATAATCGGTATCAACAAACTTGGCACACTATTGAGTTCTCAAACAACAGACACACCCAGCACCACCCAAACCCACAAGGATCCAGGATCGCTCCGGAGCAACTTTCCAAACTTACCCGATCCCCAGCCCCGGCGCAAATCCATCTTTCAGGATTCTTACCGGCATAGGGACCGCCCCAACCATTTCCAGCGCCCTAAAGAGCAACCAGATTCTGGCTTTGATTTTTGGGGGTTTTGGCCGCCCGGTGATCAGTTTTTCACTGTCTCCCCCGCGGCGACTTAGAAAACAATACACGCACTCGGCGCCCACCGCAAACCGTTCCTCCGGGCCCCTCAAATCCCCGGAATTCCGCGGCCGGCAGGGGCATCGGGCACCCAAACTGCCTCCCGCCGTGGTACTTCCGTTGTGTGTGCTGCCGCACAGCCGTCCGGCGCAACCACGGAAGGACTGCGCTTAACGCAGAACGGCCGGCAACCCTAAGGTTGCCGGCCGTTCTCAAGCAGCTGGAATCAGCAGTGCTGACTACCAGGAAGACTTGGTGATGCCCGGGAGTTCGCCCCTGTGGGCCATGTCGCGGAAACGGACACGGGAGATGCCGAACTTCTGGAAGGTACCGCGGGGGCGGCCGTCGATGATGTCGCGGTTACGCAGACGGATCGGGGACGCGTTGCGGGGCAGCTTCTGCAGGCCCAGGCGGGCTGCTTCTCGTGCTTCGTCGGTTGCGTTCTCGTCAACCAGGGTCTTCTTCAGCTCGAGGCGTTTTGCAGCGTAACGCTCAACGATGACCTTGCGCTGCTCGTTGCGAGCAATCTTGGACTTCTTAGCCATGTTTAGCGCTCCTCTCGGAATTCGACGTGCTGGCGGATCTTGGGGTCGTACTTCTTCAGGACCATGCGGTCCGGGTCGTTACGACGGTTCTTGCGGGTTACGTAGGTGTAACCCGTGCCCGCGGTCGACTTGAGCTTGATGATCGGACGTACGTCCTTGTCCTTAGCCACTAGAGCTTCACCCCACGAGCCAGAATGTCGGCGACGACTGCGTCGATACCGCGCACGTCGATGGTCTTGATGCCACGCGCAGAAACCTGCAGCGTGACGTTACGGCGCAGGGACGGAACCCAGTAGCGCTTCTTCTGGATGTTCGGATCGAACCGGCGCTTGTTGCGTCGGTGCGAGTGCGAAATGCTGTGCCCAAAGCCCGGCTCGGCCCCGGTCACTTGGCAGTGTGCTGCCATGACTTCTCCTCAAGAATTGAAAGTAATGATCCGCATATCTGCTGCTGGACCATGCTGCCAAGTGCGACCCACAGAATGTACGGGCAACGGTTAGTTACGCAACTTGAGCCCCTAACTACCGGCCACCCTGGAGAAAATTACCGGGCAACCGGAGCAATTGCGCACGCTCCGCGCACTTAGCGCCTACCAAGTCTACGAGTTGGCGCAATTAAAGGCCAATCGTGCGTCGATGGGTGTATAAGGGCCAGTCGAAGGTCACAGGTGCCGCTTGCCCCTTTTCACAGCAGGGACATAGCTTCCCCAAGCATCTTGGAAACATGAAGACGCAGCTCCTGCCGGCATCACCGGCCGCAAGCAGCTCCGGCCGCCCGGAGCTTTCACCTACGAAGGAACCCGCCCGCGGCTGGTTCGCCCGCCAGTACCGGCAGCGCATGCTGCGGACGGACCTCCTGACTGTTATTGCCTGGGCATCCGTTGCCGCCGCCGTCGCCCTTTGGCTTGCCGACGGCGGGGCCACCAACATCACAACACCCGCCGCGCTGTTCACTGCCGGGGGGATCGTCGCCGGGCTGGCGGGCATGGACCTGGTCCTGCTCATGCTGCTCCTGGCCGCAAGGATCCCTTTCATTGACCGCACCATCGGCCATGACCGCGCCTTGGAGTTCCACGGCAAGCTGGGCAAACCTTCCCTCTACCTGCTGCTGGCGCACGGCGTCCTGATCGCCATCGGTTACGGCATGGCCGAAGGACTGGATCCGGTCAGCGAGTCCATCAACCTGTGGGTGCAGGTGCCCGACATGTGGCTGGCCTTCGTCTCCATGGCGTTGTTTATCGCGGTCGTGGTGACATCCCTGGTAGCCGTCCGGCGCCGTTTCCCGTACGAGTTCTGGTACGTAGTGCACCTCCTGACGTACGCCGCGGTGGCTACCTCGATCCCGCACCAGTTCAGCGTGGGCGGCCTCTTCGCGGCGGGCACCTGGCAGCGCTGGTACTGGCTGGCCATCTGCATCTACACCGGCTCAGCCCTGGTGTACTTCCGCATCCTGGAGCCGGTGCTGGCCACGGCTCGGCACCAGCTCACCGTTGCGAAGGTGGAGGCAGTGGCGCCGGGCGTGGTGAACATAGTCATGCGGGGCCGGAAGCTCGATCAGCTGGCGGGAACGGGCGGACGCTTCTTCATTTGGCGCTTCCTGGCTCCGGGGATGTGGTGGCATCCGCATCCGTTCAGCCTGTCAGCCGAGCCCATCTTCAACGGCCCGGAGGGCCAGGGGACGCTGCGGGTCACCGTGCGGAACCTTGGCAGCGGCTCCGCCCAGCTCCTGCGGCTCCGGAAGGGGACCAAAGTGGCATTGGAGGGTCCTTACGGCCTGCTCAGCACGGCAGCCCGGACAAAGAACAAGGTGGTGATGATCGGCGCGGGCATCGGCATCACCCCGCTGCGGGCGCTGCTGGAAACCACGCCCTTCGCTCCGGGCGAGGCGACGGTCCTGCTGCGCGGCCATACGGACCAGGAGATTTACCTAGGCGGCGAGATCCTCGATCTCTGCCAGGCCCGCGGGGCGCGGCTCTTCCACCTCACCGGGCCGCGGGGCCACGGGCGCTCCACCTGGCTTCCCGACGACGCCGTTCGGAACGGTTACAGCCTTAACTCCTACGTGCCGGACATCGCGGATGCGGACGTCTACGTCTGCGGGCCGGCAGCGTGGGCAGCCAATGTCATAGCGGATGCCGGGAAGGCCGGCGTCCGGGAGGAACAGATCCATCACGAAAGGTTTGACTGGTGAAAATACGCGGAACAGTCGCGGCGGCCCTGGCCTCTGCCGGGATCCTCCTGGCGGGCTGGCAGACAGGCACGCAGGTAGGCGGCATCAGCACCGTCGCATCCAGTACGACGGCGACAGGCACCACGGGTTCGACGGGGACAGGTTCGTCCGGCACAGGTTCGTCCGGGTCGGGTACCACGGGGACGGGAACATCCGGTTCCTCCAGCACGTCGGGCACCTCTGGCACCTCGGGCTCCACCGGATCCTCAAGCTCCTCAGGGTCCTCAAGCTCTTCAGGGTCCACGGGGACCTCTGCCTCCGGCACCTATAAGGGAACGGCAGTGCAGACCCGGTTCGGTCCCGTGCAGGTCCAGATCACAGTGGCGAAGGGGAAGATCACGGATGTCACGGCCCTCCAGCTGACCAATACCGACGGCAAGTCGATCCAGATCAGCAACCGCGCAGCCCCCCTGCTCCGCAGCAAGGTCCTCGCGGCGCAATCGGCAAATGTCCAAACCGTCAGCGGCGCCACCATCACCAGCGACGCCTACCTGACCTCCCTCCAGGCAGCCATCGATGCAGCCCACCTCTGACCCCCGGCTGGCAACCACCGGCAACCCAACCCTCAAGGCCCGCACCTTTGAGTGCATGGGAACGGTCATCGGCCTGACGCTGCCCGTCGGCTCCCCTGCGGAAGGGCAGCAAAAGTTCGACGAACTCGCTGCCGCCGCCGCCGTCGTCGAACGCCTTTTCCGGGACCTGGACGAAACCTTCAGCCTCTACCGCGCCGATTCGGAGGCGAGCAGGCTGGCCCGTGGCGAACTGACGCTGCGGGGCGCCTCGGCCCAGATGCGCGAGCGGTACGCCGAGGCGCATGAATGGCGGTTGCGCACGGAGGGCGCCTTCACCCCTGAAAGGCCCGACGGCGTGCTGGACCTTTCGGGGATCATCAAGGGCCACGCGATCCGCGAGGCAGGAACGTCGCTCCTGGCGCTGGGCCGCCACGACTGGTGCCTCAACGCCGGCGGCGACGTGCTGGTCAGCGGCTCCCCGCGTCCCGGCAGCGCCGCACCCTGGAAGGCCGGCATCGTGGACCCCGCGGACCGCCTCACCCTCATTACCGGGTACGCGCTGGGTGGCCACAGCCGGCACAGCGCGATCGCCACTTCAGGCTCTGCTGAACGCGGCGAACACATTTGGCGGCTGGGAAGCGGCGCCGAATTTGTCCAGGTCACCGTGGCGGCCGCGGACATCGTCACCGCGGACGTCCTGGCCACGGCAATCGTGTCCGGCGGGACACCCATGCTGGACCGCGCCGCGGACAATTGGGACGTTGCCGTGCTGGCCATCCGCGCGGACGGCTCGATGCTGGCGACCCCGGCGTTCCAGCCCGCCTAGAAGAAGCTACAGCCGCGTGAGCTGGGCGTACTTGGGCTGCAGGTTGTCCCCGGAGGACCTACCGGTGACGCGGCGGACAACCCAAGGGGCCGCGTACTCACGGAACCACTGGGCATTGGCGCGCAGGGCCTCGGTCCGGCTCAGCTCCGGCACCGGCGTCATGGGCGGGATGTCGACGGAGTGGTCATATTTGAGGACCTCCAGCACGCGCTTGGCCATGTTGGCGTGGCCGGCGGCGGACATGTGCATCCGGTCGTGGGCCCACATGCCCCAGTCGTAGTACTCGCTGAAGCGCCAGTAATCCACCAGCAGGGCACCGTGGTCTCCCGCAATCCCGCGGACCAGCTCGTTGTAGATGGCGGTGCGGCCGCGCATGGTGCCGAAAACTTTTGATCCGCGGGCGTCGAAACCCGTGAACATCACCACGGTGGCGCCGCTGGCAGCGAGCTTCCCCACCGCGTCGTTGTACTCCAGCAGCAGGTCATCGATGTCCACGCGCGGGCGCAGGATGTCGTTGGCGCCGGCATAGATGCTTACCAGGGTGGGGTTGAGCTCGACGGCGGCGTCCACCTGCTCAGCCAGGATCTGGCGGAGTTTCCGGCCGCGGATGGCCAGGTTGGCGTAGCCAAAGTTCGGGTCGGCGGCGCCGAGCTGCTCGGCCACGCGGTCCGCCCAGCCGCGGACGCCGTTGGGACGGGCGGGGTCGTCGTCACCAACGCCTTCGGTGAAGGAGTCGCCGAGAGCCACAAACCGGGAAGTGAATTCCATGCGGCTAGTTTGCCATCCGTTGCCGGAAGCAACGAATCAGCCGGTCAGCCCTCAGTCTCGCGCAGGATCCAGTGGTCCGTGTCCAGCCGTCCCACGACCTTTTCACCGATCCGTGCCAAGTCCAGCACATCCTGCTCCGTCAGCGCATCGAGGAACAGGTCGCGGACATCCTCAACATGTGCCGGGGCCAGCCCGACGATGGTCGCCATGCCTTCCTCGGTGAGGTGCGCCGTGGTCACCCGGGCGTCGTGGGGGTGCGGCCGGCGCTCCACCCAGCCGCGCTTCTGCAGCTTCGTCACCACGTGGGAAAGGCGGGACAGGGATGCGCTGCTGCGGGCTGCCAGCTCGCTCATGGGCAGGAACCGGCCTTCGGCTTCGGACAGCATGGCCAGGACCGTGTAGTCGAAAAGGGACAGCTTCCCCGCAGCATGCAACTTGGTGTCGAGGGCGGCGGGCAGCAGCGTGTTGATGCTCACCAGTGCCAGCCAGGCGCGGCGTTCGTCAGCGTTTAGCCAGCGGGGTTCGGTCATGTTCCCCATTCTACGATTGATCTTTCAAGTAGCTTGTGCGGCGTAGGCTTGCCCCATGTATGTTGTCTCCCTCACCTACCGCGTGCCCCAGGAGATCGTCGACTTCCACAATGACGCCCACATCGCCTGGCTGCAGAAGGCTTTCGACAACGGCGTGTTCATCGCCGCCGGCCGCAAGATTCCCCGCACCGGAGGATTGCTGCTGTCGCAAGCCGAGCGGGAAACTTTGGACGCCAGCCTGGCGCAGGATCCGTTCTACTTCAACGGGGTGGCCGACTTCGAGGTGCTGGAGTTCCACGCAGGCCGGGTGGCGCCCGGGTTCGAAAACCTGCTGGACACCCCGCCCGCGCAGACCACCTAAGGCGCCCGGCCGGCGTCGGACGTTTCCGCGGCCACCTTCTTCAGTCCGCCTTTCCGCGGTACTTTCACGGGCTCGGGCCAGCGCGGGCTGAGCGTGTCCCCCAGCGTGACGCCGCGGAGCTTGCGGCCAAAGAGCGGCAGGACCCAGTCGTGGACCCACCGCCGCTGCCGCCGCTCCCATTCGCGCAGGCTGAGTGGGGCCGGTGGTTCCCAGTCCTTCGGTCTGATCTTGTGCGGCACGGCCAACTGGTCCAGCACCTGCCCGGCCAGGTACTTGTGGCCGGCCTTTGACATGTGGAGCCGGTCCGAGTCCCACATTCTGCGGTCGTGGAAGGCATCCAGGCACCAGTAGTCCACCAGCACCGCCCCGTACTTCCCTGCGATCTCGCGCACCCGCTGGTTGTAGTAGGCGTTACGTTTCTTCAGCGGCTCCAGCAGCGCCGAAACCTTCACGTCAAATCCGGTGAAGAGGACCACCGTGGCCCCCGTGCCCGCGAGTTGGGCCACCAGTTGTTCATAGTCAGCCATGAGCGCAGGCATATCGGTTTTCAGGTCCAGGATGTCGTTGCCGCCGGCATAGAGCGTGACGAGCGTTGGCCGCATCCGGAGTGCGGCTTCCAACTGTTCGTCGATGATGTGCCGCAGCCGCTTGCTCCTGATCGCCAGGTTGGCGTACTTCCACCCGGGCTGCGCTTTAGCCAGTTTCTCGGCCACCCGGTCGGCCCACCCCCGTACCCCGTTGGGCAGCCGCTCATCCCAGTCGCCCACCCCTTCGGTGAAAGAGTCCCCCAGCGCGACAAACACCCGCCGCCCGGAGTCAGGTAGCAAGGATTCAGGCACCACCGCCCCAACGTAGCGGGACAAGGAAAAGCAATGGTTAATGGATGGTAACGGGGCCGTGCCCTGGAAAAGGCAAAATTGAACGACCCCCGCAAGAACGCGCCTGACGCCGCACTTCCTCGCCGCCTATTTGCGGGCAAAGATCACGATCAGGTAACGTCGGTGATGGTCCGGGTTGAAGAGTGCCTGAACAGAACACCGGTCGGACCCGATGCATTTTATGGTGGCTGGCCCGCGTTGCGGAGGCGCCACAGATGCTCATAATAGCCGCGCCCCGTCGCCGCAGTCGTTTGCCTAAGTCCTGAACCCGGAGGGGTCTTGTGTTAAAAAAACTGGCCATCACAGTAACCATGGGCGTATTGTCCCTGACCGGGTGCACCGCCGCCCCAAGCCCAACGGGGGCGGCCGCCACAATGGCTGGTCACGAGTCAATACCTCCCAGCGCAGCCCCGATTGCACCGTCCGCGGCGCCTTCGACGGTGGCAACACCGGAAACACAAGGTGCCGGCGACACTAAGCCTCCCCTCGCGGGTGCCTCGCACCCGACAAAGGCCGCCGCTCCCCCAAGCCCGTCGCAGGCTGTCCCCGCCGCGGCTGTAGGGGGAGCGTCGGCGACCGCTTCGAATCAGAATGGCGCCACGACAGGTGACGGTACGCAGGCAGCTGCGATTTTGGGTTGGGGCCCGGTCGTTGCGGGAGACGAGTTCTCCAACACGGGGACACCTGACCCCACTAAATGGACCGTGTATAACGGGCCAGGGCACGCAGGCAACGGCATTCGCAGCCCTCAGGCTTGGTCTGTCGCGAACGGTGTGGCTACCGTAAGCGGCGATGCCGTTGGCGCCACAGGCGGAATGTCCGCAAAGTTCGCGCAGCAAAAGTACGGTCGCTGGGAAACGCGCATGAGAAGCACTGCACGCGATCCGAAGTACCACCCGGTCCTGATCCTCTGGCCCAACAACAACGCCTCTCCGAACTGCGCCGAAATCGATTATGCGGAAGGCAATTCGGACTCCACCATGATGAAGTTCTTCCTGCACTACGCCTGCAGCGGAGCGGATCATCAGGCTGCCATGTCGACACCGGTTGACAGCAACCAGTGGCACAACTATGCAGTGGAGTGGACTCCATCCGGTATCACTGGATACGTGGACGGGGTCAAAACATTCACTGACACAACTCCCGCGCATCAACCCTCGGTGGGCATGCACCAGACATTGCAGCTGGATTGGTTCCCGGATGGTTCAGCTACCAAGCCATCTCAAATGCAAGTCGACTGGGTCCGCGTCTACAAGTAGGCATGCACGTCGGCAGGTAACGTTCTACCGACTCCAGGGCTGGCATCAGGTTTCTGGGTACCGTCGCGGTGGGACTTATTGGCGGTTCCGCATTGCTCCATGGACAGCGCCCGTCCCATTTGGCAGGATGGCCCATGCCGGTCTGGCTTCAGAGACACCGGACAGCTGAACAGGAAAAGGACAACGGGAACAATGCGCACGCAAAAGGTCGTTTCGGCCGCCGCTGCCATAGAGGGCGGGGCGGCCGCTTTGGCCTGCACCGCGGGGACTGACTGACTCCCCGTTGCCCGCGGCCCGGATCCGGGCTGCCCACCTTCACGAAAGTTCAGCCATGCAATCAGTCACGCCTCAACAGATCCGCTCATCCTTCGTCAACGCCAGCCGTTCAGAAGCCGCCAAGCTCACCCTGCCCAAGAACTTCGACTCCCTGGACTGGGACAGCTTGGAGTTCCTGGGCTGGCGGGACGGGAAGATGCCGCTGCGCGGCTACCTGGTGGTTCCCGGGGCCAAGGGCCTCACCGGGATCATGCTCCGGGCACCCGAAGGAGGGGCCAAAAAGAAACGGTCGGTGCTGTGCGAACTCTGCCGCGACGTGTTCTCCAAGGAGGACGTGCTCCTCTGGGTCGCCAAGCGGGCCGGCCAGTCCGGGCGTGACGGAAATACCGTGGGCACGCTGATCTGCGCCGATTTCCTGTGCTGCGGCAACGTGCGCAAGGAACCGCCGGTCAACGAGATCAACCCGGACCCGGCCGCCGTCGTGGAACGCCAAATCCAGGGCCTGCAGGACCGCGCGGCGCAATTCCTTGGGCGCGTGCAGTCCAGGTAGGACCGCAGTCAAAGCAGCGGCGGTTACCGCAGGACGATGTCCACCGGGTTCGCCTCCGACCGCCAGGCACCTTCCTCCCCCGGGCGGGGGCGGATCACCGGCGCCGTGAGCACGCCGGAGCGGTTGGTGCGCCGGTCACGGAGGATTTCCGTGACGGAGCCCAGGTGCCGGGACAGGTCGATCACGTTTTCTGGGGCCGCCAGCAGCAGCTGGAAACCGAATTCGTGCAGCGCCTTGATCCCGGCACCGGCGAACTCCTCGGAGGCGAGCACAAAGGCCTCGTCCATCATCACGGTGCCGTACGTGGTGAAGCCCTGCTCGGCGATGCCCAGCTGGTAGCTCAGGGCCGCTGCCATGATGAACGCGGTGAACCGCTGCCGCTCGCCGCCGGACATGGAACCGGTATCCGCATGCATAAAGACCTCGGTCTTCTTGCCGCCGCGGGGACCGGTGACTTCCCTGTGCTCCTTGCACTGGATGAACAGGTGCCCGCGCACATCCAGTACCTCGGCCCGCCACCGGCGGTCCTCGGGCGCCTGGGATCCTAGCCTCTTCACCAGCGTCTCCAGGGACTTGTAGCGGGCGGTGAGCTCGCCGTCGTCGTCCTTTTCCGCGCCGGGACCCTCGGCGCGGCCGGCTTCTGCCTTCGCCGACCGCGCGTGCCGCACCTTCAAGGCGTTCTGGATGGCGTCCTTGAACTGTTTGGCCGTGGGCGGCAGTGTCTGCTTGATGTCCAGTTCCAGGTAGCTGCCCTCGTGGAAGTTCACCTGGGACAGGATCCCGTTCAGGGGCAGGATGCGGCTGGTGATGGAGCGGCGTTCCTCGTCCAGCAGGTGCAGCAGGGTGCTGAAGGATTCGTGCGTGCGCTGGTTGAAGAACTGCCGGAACTCCGCCTCCTGCGCGGGCAGGCCGTCGTTCACGATCGCGTGGTAGCGGGCCTCGAATTCGCTGGCCGCGCCGATGCTGGTGCCGTGGTCCACCGAGATGGCGCTGCCCCACTCGCGGACGAAGCCTTCAAAGATGCGAGTGAGCCGTTCAGCCGTGGCCTGTCCCCGTGACTCAGCGGTGTGCAGCTCGCCCAGCAGGGCGGTCCGGACCCGGTTGGCCAGGTTGTCCAGCTCGTGCATCTCCGTGACGTCGCCGAATTCCGCGAAGTACGGTTCGAGCGCCGTGACGGTGGCGTCCGACGGCGGTGCCTGGGCCAGGCGGTCACGCGCGGCTTCCAGCAGGGTGTCGGCAGCCGTCAGCTGGCGGTCCAGTGCCTTGTATTCGCTCTGCAGCACTGCCGCGGACTCGGTGCTGGACTGGTGTTTCTGCCGGACCTCCTCGATGGCGGCACGCAGCGGTTCCAGGTCCGCCTGTGCAGCCAGGGCGTCCTTGAGCCGCTGCTCGATCCGGGTGAGCTCCTCGGCGGCCACCGCAGCGGATACCTGCTCCCAGGGCCGGTCGTCTTCCGCGATGCGGCGCAATGCGTCGAGCTGCCGGCTCATCCCCTGGTGCGAGTCCTCGCGGCTCTGCGCCAGTTCGGCGGCCTTGGCCACTTCCTGCCGGAGGTCCTCCACCTGCCCGGCAACGAGTTCCAGCTTGGCGGCGTTGTCGAAGCCCAGCACGTAGTCCTGGCGGCTGGTGAAGCGGTCGTCCTTCTCCACCGTGTGCCGGTTACGCTTGACCACTCCGCCCAGGCTGAGGCCCCTGTCCAGCGCGGCCAGTTCGTCAGGGTCCTCCACGCACGGGTAGGCGAAGTCCAGCGCAATGCGCTCGCGGACCCATTCGCCGGCTTCCGCAGCCGCACCGGAGGCGAGGATGTCCAGCTTGGTGAGCAGGTCGCCGGCGCGCGCGTCCTCCACGGCGAGCACGCCGCCGGCGAGCGGCTTGGAGACGTCCACCGCCCGCAGCGCGCCGCGGACGTTGTGGTCGTTGAGGTAGCGGGTCACGGCACCGAAGTGCTCCCCTGGGACCAGCAGGGTGGTGGCCAGGTTGCGGAGCGCGCGTTCGGCCGCTGGGCGCCACCTTTCCTCCCCTTCGGCGAGGTCCATGAGTTCGCCGGCGAAAGGCATCCGGTCCTCGGGAATGCCGGTGGCGGCGGCAATGGCGGCGCGGTTTTCAATGCTCGACGGCGGCAGCAGGGACTTGCGCGTCTTCAGCGAGACGAGTTCCTGCTCGGCGGCCGCCAGCTCACGTTTCCGGCCGGCGTGGGCATCGAACGCCTCGAACCGCAGCTCCTGCAGGGCCTGCGAATCATCCCTTAGCTCAGCCGACCTCGCCGCCGCCTGCTCGTGGGCCTGCTCCCAACCGGCGGCACTCCACTCAAGCTGCAGCCCGGCGTCGGCCAGCGCCTGCTGCGCAGCCTCCTCAACCTGCCGGCCCAGCTTCAGGCCAACCCGAGCGTTCTCCAGCGACTGCTCGATCGCCGAGATCGCGTTGCCGCCCTGATTGTTGTAGTCGGTCTCCAACTGCCGCAGTTCCTTGGCCAGGCCGTCGCGGACCGCCCGCTCCGTGCCGAGCTCCTTGGCTTTTGCCTGGGCCAGTTCCCTGAAGCGGACCAGCGTTTTCTGGTGGACGGTGACGGCGAGCTGCTGCCTGTACGCCTCGAACTCCTCGCCCACCAGTTCCCGGAGCCGGTTCGCGTCCAGCAGTGACTGCGCATACTCACGGTTCAGGCTCGGGACCGGCGCCAGCTGGTCGCGCTGCTGCCGGACGTCCTCCAGCCGCTGGCGGATGGACATCAGGTTGCTGAACTCCTCCACCACGTCGTCCGCCGCGGCCAGCGTTGCCGGCGCGTCAAGGACCTGGTCGCGGAAGAAGGTATTGACGCTGCCGCCCAGCCCCTTGCCGGCCTGGATCACGCGCAGCAGGGGCAGGGCCTGGTCCGAGCTGATCCCCAGCAGGCGCCGGAACCGCTCGGCGAACGCCTTGTGGACGTCGAACACCTGGGCGTGCGGGAAGGTCGCCTCCAGCGCACCCTTGGTGAACCGCTTGTCAGCAATGCCCTCAACGGCCTCCAGGTCCAGGGGCACGTTGTCGACCAGGTAGAACCGGCCGACGCTAGACTCCGTTCCGTTCTTAGGCAGGTCGAACAGCGCCGACACCGTCACCCGGGTACCCGCGGCGTTATCGAACGTCAGGGCGACGGCGGACCACGTGGCTCCCGGGCGCTGGAACGCACTCGCCGAGCCCTCGCCCACCGCCTTGTCCCCCACCTTGCCGCGCATGTACGTGAACGTGGTCCGCTTGTCCTCCACCGCCCCGCCCGACCGCTGCGCGGCCGCCTCGTTTGACCGCGGCCGCGCATCGAACACCCGCAGCATGGCATCGAACAGCGTCGACTTGCCCACGCCCGAATTACCCGTCAGCAGTGTCCCGTTCCGGTCCACGTGCATCGTGTGGGCTCCGTGGAACGTCCCCCAGTTCACCACCTGCACCAACGCAAGCCGCATCTGCCCCGGGTTCGCCACGTCCCCCAGCGGGAGCATGCTCGCGATGGTCACTTGGCTTCTCCTTCCTTGGTCGCGGCTTGGTACGACGACGGTGCAGCACCGTCGTCGTGCTCGTCCCCGTCACCTGCGCCGGCGTCCAGGTCCAGCAGCGGTTCTGTTCCTGACTGGTCGGTGGAGGCGGCCACCAGGGCTTCGATGTGGGCCGGGATGTCGCCGATGTTTTCAAAGGGCAGGGCCAGAGGCAGGGCGTTGGAGATGGTGTAGACGTCGTCCAGTCCGGTGGGGAGCAGGAGCTGGCGCGCCAGGAGCTTCGTGATGGCACGGGTCACGACGTCTGCGTCGCGGAGGGCGTCCTGCTGGCCGGCAGGCTGGTAGTGCGCCACCAGGTCCGCGATTTCCTCACGGGTGATGGTGGGATCTGTCTGGGCCGTGACGTGCCGATCCAGCAGCAGGCGGAGCCTCAGCAGCAAGATGGTTTCCACCCGGCTGAGGGCACGCTGCTGGCGCAGAATGCTGGAGCGGGTACTGCCGCCGATCACCTCGGGGTCCACGGGGCGGAGAACGGCGATCTTCCGCTCGTGGTCCAGCTGCAACGCCAGGAACAGCTCGGAGAGGCGGCTGCGGAGTATCGCCTGGTTGTCCAGCAGTACCGTCCAGAGCTTTTCGTCCCGGCCGCCGTCGATGTACGGGCCCTTGAGGAGCTTCACCAGGGCCTGGCGCACCTTCATGGACAGGACTCCGGTATCGCCGGGGAACAGGGCAGCGCCGTCGACGAAGGTGTCGCGGGGCGAGACTGCTCCGGGGTACCCAGCGCCCGATGCCGCGCTGGTTGCATCCTGCTCAACCCCCGGCTCGTCCATGCGCTCACCCGCTGGCGTTTCCGCCGACTCAACTACCGGCGTCGTACTTTCCTCAGTCATCTGAATCCTTTGCGAGCGTGACCACCGGCAGGTAGGCCCTGCGGGTGGAGCCGTCTATCTGTTCGAAGTCCAGGCCGTCCCAGGCTCCGCGGCTGAACTCTGCACCGGCGTGCAGGGCTTCCGACAGCAGGGCGCGGATGGTGTTGATGTGCTGCTCTTCGGGCGGCAGCTGCTGCCATGCGTCCGCCAGCGTGGCGGCCCCGGCCATCGCCGCCCGGACCACCTGCGGTTTTGCCTTGCCTGTCCTCGGCGAGCGCACCCGGTTTGAGTCGGTGAAGGCGATGGGGTCCGCCAGGCGGGGCGGCGCCGCGAACTCGTCGGGGTCGAAGAGCTTCACCATGGACAGTGACTCGAAGCCGGCGTTGTATAGGACCGGTCCGGGAACCAGGCCGGGGCGTTCCCGCTCGTAGGGGAGGGACCGGATGGCCTGTTCGGCTTCGCGCAGGACTTGCCGAAGCCGGACGGACTGGCGGAAGTCGTCGCTTTGGACGTAGGTGTTCAGGCTTTCGCTGAGCTTGCCATAGATGCGCTGGATCTGGCTGTGCTGCTGGCGGAGCTCGGCCACCAGATTCTTCAGCGTTTCCCGGTCGTCGGGCGAGAGGTCGTCGGCGAACTGCCGGCTCAGGACCTCGCCAATCGCGGACCGGAACCTCACCTGCTGCTGCGGGTCCTCCAGGAACGCGGTGAAGGACCGGAACGTCCTGCCCTCCGGACTTTCGCGTAGCCGCTTGTCGGCCTCCAGGACCTGCGCCATGGTGGCACCCTTGGTCAGCGACTCCTCGATGATCTGGTTGCGGAGCCCGCCCACCAGTTCCTCGATCCGGTCGCGCATCTTCTTGTAGTCCGCAGGCAGGCTGGCGGCCAGGTCCAGGATGTTCCCGGCAGCCTCCACTGCTTCGTCGTCCTCAAGCAGGCCGTCGAACTCGCCGGTACTGATGTCCTGGATCAGCTGCTGCCGCTCTTCGATTTCCTCTTCGAGGGCTTCGAGGCGGGCGCTCTGGTCCGGGTTGGTCTCGTTGGCAAGCTTTTCCACGTCCCCCAGCAGGGTGCCCAGGCGGGAACCGTTCAGGGTGGACCGCTCACTGGAGAGGCTGTCCAGGAAGGCAAGCACGCGCGCCGCAGGCTCGGTGGCCTCATAAACGATCTGGCCTGACTGGTTCCGGCGGGTCAGGAACTGCCGCCGTGTCCACTCATCGCCAAAAGCCTTTCCGTTGGCCCCTCCCCCCAGCCCTGGATCCTGGCGCCGGAGCTCCTCAAGGAAGGAGTCGACGTCGGCGTGGAATTCCTCAAGCGGCACCTGGGGCCGGGTGCGGGTGAAGGAAGCCTGGAGCACCGCGATCACCCACGGCGCCGAACGCGTCAAGGCCCAGGCAGGCCCCTTGGTGAGGAGTTCGAGGTCCCGGAGCCGGGCGCTGATGGCGTCAGCGGATGACCTGGCGGAGCGGGGCACACACTCTCCTTGGGCTGTTGGCTGTTGGACTGTTTCCGGGGCTGGGCAGGGGGTCCGAGGGGACGGACCCGAAAACTGCCAACTACAAGGTTAACGCAGGAGGCCGCGACCGCTCCGTGACCTACCTGCGGGTAGTGTTTCGATCCCGTATCAACAGGCGCTGGTGCCCGCGCCGGGTCTGGCTGGCCGCGCCGCTGTCCCCCTACGCTTCTGCTACTGGTCTTCACCACAAGTCTTTCGCAAAGCACTGTCGCAGCAGGGGGATTCATGCAGTTCGATCTAAGCTCAGTGGAAACAGCCACCTTGGTCTTCATCGGGACACTGGTGTTCGGCGCTATTCTGGCGGCGTTCGTCCTCGCGGCAGGGCTGGTTGCCCTGGTGGTGCTGGGCGCGGGCAAGCTCACCTGGATGGTGGTGGTGAATACGCTGATGGCGGTTGTCCACGCGATCAATTCCGGCTGGGACAGGCTGGTGCACCGCGCCTCCGACGTGGAGCTCCCCAGCGATTTCCCGGCCCAGCCTTCCCCTGGCACGGGAACCTTACCCGCGGGTAATCTTGAGGGACAGCTGAAGGGTTCTCCAACCCGGCGGATCCATGGCTACACCGGCCAATCCGGCCAAGGAGATAACCCATGACCTCCGCAACTGACAGCCAGGCCAAAGACGCCCCGGCTGAAGAAACCCCCGTCCCGGCCGGCCACATCGGCGCCGGCGCCACCGCTGAAGATGCCCGGGCCGTCGCCGAAGCTGCCCGGGAATCCGGCTGGGACCGCCCCAGCTTCGCCAAGGGCCTCTACCTGGGCAGTTTCGACCTGGACCTGGTGCATCCATGGCCTGCTGCCGACCCCTCCTCCGTGGAGCGGGGCGAGGAGTTCATGGCCCGGCTCACGGAGTTTGCACAAACCATGTCCGGGCGGGTGATCGAACGGGAAGCGAAGATCCCGGACGAGTACATCAGGGGCCTTGCGGACCTCGGCGTCTTCGGCATGAAGATCCCGGAGGAATATGGCGGCCTGGGCCTCTCGCTGGTCTATTACGGGCGGGCCCTTGCACTGCTCGGCAGCGTGCATCCCAGCCTCGGGGCCCTCATCTCCGCCCACCAGTCCATCGGAGTTCCGGAGCCGGTCAAGGTCTTTGGCACGCCTGGGCAAAAGCGCGAGTACCTGCCGCGCTGCGCTGCCGGCGCCGTCACCGCGTTCCTCCTCACCGAACCGGACGTGGGCAGCGATCCCGCCCGGCTGGGGAGCACTGCAACGCCCACGGACGACGGCGACGCGTACCTTCTGGACGGCGTGAAGCTTTGGACCACCAACGGGGTGATCGCTGAGCTGGTGGTGGTCATGGCGGTTGTGCCGGCCCACACGGATCCGGACGGCACCACGCACAAGGGCGGCATCAGCGCGTTTGTGGTGGAGATGGACTCGCCGGGCATCACGGTGGAAAACCGCAACGCCTTCATGGGCCTGCGCGGCATCGAGAACGGCGTGACCCGGTTCCACCAGGTGCGGGTGCCGGCCGCCAACCGGTTGGGCCGTGAAGGCCAGGGCCTGAAGATCGCGCTGACCACCCTGAACACCGGCCGGCTCGCACTGCCGGCGCTGTGCGTGGCATCCGGGCGCTGGAGCCTGAAGATTGCCCGCGAATGGTCCAATGCCCGCACCCAGTGGGGCAGGCCCGTGGGCGAACACGAGGCCGTGGGCAAGAAGATCGCCTTCATCGCGGCCTCGGCCTTTGCCCTGGACGCCGTGTTTGAACTTTCCGCCGAACTTGCCGATGCCGGGCAGAAGGATGTCCGCATCGAGGCCGCGCTCGCAAAGCTGTGGGCCACGGAGATCAGCTGCCAGATAGCGGACGAGCTGGTACAGATCCGGGGTGGACGCGGCTTTGAAACGGCCGAATCACTGGCAGCCCGCGGGGAACGTGCGGTGCCGGCGGAACAGCAGGTACGGGACCTTCGCATCAACAGGATTTTCGAGGGGTCTTCCGAAATCATGCGGTTGCTGATTGCCCGGGAAGCGGTCGATGCACACCTGGCCGCCGCGGGCGATCTTGCGTCCCTGGACGCCAGCCTGGCCGACAAAGCGAAAGCCGCCGTCGGCGCCTCCAGCTTCTACGCGAAATGGCTGCCAAAGCTGGTGGCCGGCGCCGGAATGGACCCCCGCTCCTATGCTGAGTTCGGCAGGCTGGCCAAACACCTCCGGTTCGTTGAACGCTCGTCGCGGCGGCTGGCGCGGCAGACCTTCTACGGCATGGGCCGGTGGCAGGCCAAGCTGGAGCGCAAGCAGGCGTTCCTGGGCCGCGTGGTGGACATCGGCGCCGAGCTCTTCGCCATGACGGCGTGCTGCTCGCGCGCGGAAATGCTCCTCAAAACGTCCCCTGAAAAGGCCGCCGGCGCGTACGAGCTCGCCGACGCCTACTGCGAGCAGGCCAGGGTGCGGGTGGACGAGTACTTCGACAAGCTGTGGCGGAACACGGACGATGCCGACCATGCACTGACACGCAGGGTCCTGGCCGGTGACTACACGTGGCTGGAGGCGGGGGTCCTGGACCAGTCCGAAGGCACCGGCCCGTGGATCGCCGATGCCTCGCCGGGACCGTCCACGAAGGAGGACCTGCACCGGAAATACCGGTAAAACCGCAGGTCACAAAATAGTAAGCAGGCTTGCTATCACCGGGAGCGAGTGGTTGAGTTGAGACATGAGCAGCTCAACGGAACCAGAGAACCTGCCTTCCCGCCGTGCCCGGGAGGACGAAACCACCCGCAGCGGAAGCTACCGCGCAGGCGAAGCGGACGACGCCGCCACGCGCTCGTTCGACCAGGCGCCGGCCCGTCCGGTGGAACGCGACCGTGCCGCAGCCCCCATCGCGGAGCGGTCGCCTGAATCTGCCCCGCCCTCCGCGGAGCGGGAGTACAAGCCTGCCCCCACCACCGC
Source organism: Arthrobacter liuii (assembly GCF_014639275.1). Lineage (GTDB taxonomy): Bacteria > Actinomycetota > Actinomycetes > Actinomycetales > Micrococcaceae > Arthrobacter > Arthrobacter liuii. The sequence continues at coordinate 17,766 of NZ_BMFW01000007.1, forward strand.
GACACCCGTGGTGGACCCCGCGCTGGTGGACCGGGAAACCGCCGTCGCGCGCCAGAAGGAGCGGTTTGGCGGGATCAAAGTGGGCTCTGCCTTCTTCGGGTGGCTGACCGCCACCGGGATGGCGGTCCTGCTGACCGCACTTGTGGCAGCCGCCGGAACCGCGGTGGGGCTTGCCAGCAACACCGACGTCAACGAGGCCGTGAACCAGGCCGCGCAGAACAGCGGCACGGTTGGGCTGGTGGGCATCATCGTCCTGTTAGTGATCCTGTTCCTCTCCTATTACTGCGGCGGCTACGTGGCTGGCCGAATGGCCCGCTTCAACGGCGCCAGGCAGGGGATCATGGTCTGGCTCTGGGCCCTGGTCGCGGCCGTTGTGGTAGCCATCCTGGGCCTCGTGGCAGGGCAGCAGTTCAATGTCCTGGCCAACCTGAACAGCTTCCCGCGCATCCCCGTCAACGAAGGGCAGCTGACCACCACCAGCATCGTCGCCGCGATCGTAGTTGCCGTCGTGGCCCTGATCGGCGCAGTGCTGGGCGGCCTGGCGGGCATGCGGTTCCACCGGCAGGTTGACCGCGCCGGCTTCACGCCGGACAGCGAGTTTTACGACGACGAGGAATAGTCAGCTTAGGATGTCGCCGTCTACATATAGCCAGCGGCCGTCCTCCCGCACGAACCTGCTGTTCTCGTGCAGGACACCGCGCGCCTTGCCGTGCCGGTAGTACGCCTTGAACTCGACCGTCCCAGCAGTATCAAACGGACCGCCGCCGCCGGTGGCCAAGATGTCCAGGCGGCGCCATTCCATGGCGGGGTCCAGGTCCAGGCCAGCCGGCGCGGTGGACGGATGGTGGGTCCGCAGCAAATAGCCCTCATCCAGCCGGACAAACGCGCTGTAGCGGGACCGCATCAACTGTTCCGCCGTGGCCGCCTGGGCCCGGCCGGAATGGAACCGGCCGCAGCACGCGGCGTACGGCTCGCCTGACAGGCACATGCAGTTCGCGGACGCAATCGATTCTGTCACCCGGTGATGCTGTCATATCGGGTAACAGCTTCGCTACAACCTGGCCCGTGTCCTGCCCACGGCGGCATGGCACGGCAAAAATCCGTATGGTGGAGAAGGAGCTTGGCACCGGGCGCTGTTCACCGGATCCGAACCCAGGATGTTGGCAGAGAGGAGAGATGACGTGGAGCACCCGGACACTCTCGTCCTCAACCTGACCTTCCTGGGCACCATGGGTGTTGCTCTCCTGATGTTCCTTGTCCTCTTCCTGCTCGGAGTCATCACCCTGGTCCTCGCAGGCCTGGGCCGCCTGACCGCCGTCGTGCTGATGGCCTTGTTCGGGCGCGGTCCCGGCAAGCGGGATTCCCTGCGTTTTGCCGGCGCGCCCGCGCAGCAGGCAGGAAGCAGGAAGCTGCTTCGTGAACGTGCCGCCGCACTCAAGCCAAACCGGCTGAAGAAGTCGCTGCGCACCGCCGTCGAACGCCATCCCAAACTTGCCGCGGCCCGCCCCGATCCCCGCGTCCTCGCCGAAGACTGGGCCTCTGCCGTTGCCGAAGCGGACAGGCGCGCCCAGGCCAGGGCCCGGGCTGAACGTCCCGAGATCAAACTGTCCGTGCGGGATCTTCCGGACCCGGCCGTCCCTGCCGACAAGGTCTCCGAAGTAGCTCCGCTGGTGGAGTCCGCCCTGCACAATCACCGGCCGCCGCACGAAATGCCCAGGTCCTTCAAGAAGCCCCAGCCACTGCATCCCCTGCCGCCGCTGGATACCGGGTCCCTTGTTTCCCTGGCCGGGCCGCAGCAGGTGCTCAAGGAGCAGGCCAAGGAGAACGGCTAAGCCCTTACCCTGAGCAACCATCTGGGTTAGCGTGAAACCCATGGAATTCAGATACCTCGGAAACAGTGGCTTCAAAATCTCGGAAATCACCTTCGGCAACTGGCTGACGCACGGCTCGCAGGTGGAAAACGACGTCGCAACGCAGTGCGTGCGCGCGGCCCTCGACGCCGGCATCAGCACCTTCGACACGGCGGACGTCTACGCCAACACGGCCGCGGAAACCGTCCTGGGCCAGGCCCTGAAGGATGAGCGCCGCGAATCCGTGGAAATCTTCACCAAAGTCTTCGGCCCCACCGGGCCCAAGGGCAAGAACGATCTAGGCCTGTCCCGCAAGCACATCATGGAATCCATCAACGGTTCGCTGCGCAGGCTGCAGACGGACTACGTGGACCTGTACCAGGCCCACCGCTACGACTTCGAAACGCCCCTGGAAGAAACCATGCAGGCCTTCGCAGACATTGTCCGGCAGGGCAAGGCGCTGTACATCGGCGTGAGCGAGTGGACCGCGGACCAGCTCCGCGAGGGCCACAAGCTGTCCAGGGAACTCGGCTTCCAGCTCATCTCCAACCAGCCGCAGTACTCCATGCTGTGGCGCGTGATCGAAGCCGATGTGGTCCCGGCGTCGGAAGAGCTGGGTGTGTCCCAGATCGTCTGGTCGCCCATGGCCCAGGGGGTCCTCAGCGGCAAGTACCTGCCCGGGCAGCCGGCTCCCGAGGGCAGCCGGGCCACGGATGAGAAGGGCGGTGCCAAGATGATCCAGCGTTGGATGCGCGACGACGTCCTGGCCGGCGTGCAGGAGCTGAAGCCGATTGCCCAGGAGGCGGGGCTGTCCATGCCGCAGCTTGCGGTTGCGTGGGTGCTGCAGAACCCCAATGTTGCGTCCGCCATCGTGGGGGCCTCCCGGCCCGAGCAGATTGCTGACAGCGTGGGGGCGGCAGGCGTGAAGCTGGAGGCGGAGGTCCTCAAGCGGATCGACGACGCCATCGGTGGCCTCGCCGAACGGGACCCTGCCCAGACCAAGTCGCCGGCTACCCGGGAAGCGTAAGCCGTGCCGGAGCTGCCGGAGCTTGCGGTCACTGGATCCACCGGCGGCCTGGGCGGAATGGTGGCGCGGCATCTTGCCGCGTCCGGTTTCGCCCAGCGCCTGCTGGTGCGCGATGCCGCCCGGGCGCCGCAGCTGGACGGCGCGCACGCCGTGGTGTGTTCCTACGCGGACGGCGCGGCGTCACGGCAGGCGCTGGACGGGGCCAAAGTCCTGTTCATGGTGTCCGCCGCGGAGGCCGAAGACAGGCTGCAGCAGCACTATGCGTTTGTTGACGCCGCTGCGGACGCAGGGGTGGAGCACGTGGTGTACACGTCCTTTTACGGGGCCGCGCCGGATGCCACCTTCACCCTGGCCCGGGACCATTACGCCACAGAGGAACGGATCAAGGCTTCCGGGATGGAATACACATTCCTGCGCGACAACTTCTACCTCGACTTCCTGCCGCTGATGACCGGAGACGACGGCGTGATCCGCGGGCCTGCAGGCGACGGCGTTTTCTCGGGAGTGGCCCGGGAGGACATTGCCCGCTGCGCCCATGCCGTGCTGAGGGATCCGGCCATCCACAAGGCCACCACCTACAACCTGACCGGCCCGGAGGAACTGACCATGAAGCAGGCCGCCGAGGTGTTGAGCGCCGGCACGGGGCGGACCGTCAGGTACCAGCCGGAGACGGTGGAGGAAGCTTACGCATCACGGGCCTCCTACGGTGCGCCGCAGTGGCAGCTGGACGCGTGGGTCAGCACCTATACGGCGATGGCGGCGGGTGAGATGGCCGGGCTTTCACCGGACGTTCACGGCTTGACCGGGCAGGACCCCATCAGCCTCGCCGACTTCCTGACGCGGCCGGTTCTGTAACGCGGACTTTTAAGCGTTGACGGGCGGGTGGGCCCGGCGTAGACCTGTGGCGGGGGCGTCCTCAGTCCGCCGATCAGAATCGCACCGCCATGAACTACAGCAACCAGCAGTCCACCCAACAGGAGCCAGCCGCGGGACCGGCGCCGGGGCTGCCGCCGGCCGCTGAGCCTACGGCCGGCCCGCTCACCCCGGAGGAGCTCCAGCTCGCCGCCCGCAACCATTCCATGCCGCTTGAGGCGCTCCGCCGGGAGGTCACGCCGCCGGGGCTCCACTACGTGCTCACGCACTTCGACATTCCAGACCTCGACGGTCCGTCCTGGCATTTGCGGATCGGAGGGGCGGTTGAACGTGCCCTGGAGCTGGGCATGGCAGCCCTCCGCCGGGATCCGGCCATCACCGTGCGCGTTACCCTCGAATGCGCGGGCAACGGCCGGTCCCTCCTGGAGCCCCGGCCACTCAGCCAGCCCTGGGTCCTGGAGGCGGTTGGCACGGCCCATTGGACCGGGGTTCCGCTGGCCTACCTCCTGGGCAAGGCAGGGGTGCAGCCGGACGCCGTGGAGGTGGTCTTCACCGGAGCCGATGCCGGGGTACAGGGCGGCGTCCCCCAGCAGTACGCGCGGAGCCTGCCGATCCGTGAAGCGCTGCGTCCCGACGTCGTCCTCGCCTACAAAATGAACGGCACCGACCTGCCGCCCCAACACGGCTACCCGCTGCGGCTGGTGGTCCCTGGCTGGTACGGGATGGCCAGCGTCAAATGGCTGCAGTCCATCGATGTGGTCAAGGCGCCGTTCACAGGGTTCCAGCAACAGGTTGCCTACCGCTACCAGGACTCCGCGGACGACGCCGGCACACCGGTTTCGCGGATCAGGGTGCGGTCGCTGATGGTTCCCCCGGGTGTCCCGGACTTCTTTACGCGGCAACGGTTCCTCCGCCCGGGGCCGGTCATGCTGGAAGGCAGGGCGTGGTCAGGGGAAGGCGCCGTGACCGCCGTCGACGTGGGAATCGACGGCTCATGGCTGCCTGCCCACCTGGACAAGCCGGCAGTCGGTTACGCGTGGCGGAGGTGGACCCTGCCATGGGTGGCTGACCCCGGGGAGCACGTCCTGGCCTGCCGCGCCACGGACATCACCGGGGCCACCCAGCCCCTCGAACAGAACTGGAACTACCAGGGGATGGGCAACAACGTGGTGCAGCAGGTGCGCGTCACGGTCGAATAGCACGGCTCACTTCGGGGCGGGGCTATACTCGGTGCCAGCCATGACCAGCCTTCCGTCCTCCCCTGCCAGCGCCCGCATTGATGCGTGGCTGTGGGCCATCCGCGCCTACAAGACACGCTCCGCCGCCACCGCGGCCTGCCGTGCCGGCCACGTACGCCTCAACGGCACCCCGGCCAAGGCCTCTGCAACCCTCGTCACCGGCGATACCGTGACGGTACGGATGTCCGGCTACGAGCGCATCCTCGAAGTGCGCCGGCTGATCGTCAAACGTGTGGGGGCCGAGGCGGCTTCCCATTGCTTCTCGGACCACACTCCCCCGCGGCCTGTACTGCCGGCGCTTGGCCTGCCTCAACGGGACCGGGGCGCAGGCCGGCCCACCAAGAAGGACCGCCGCGAGATGGAGCGCCTGCGGGGGCCGGCTTAAGCGCGGCTGGAGACGTCACCCGCCGGACCTGGTGCGCGCCTGCACGAGGTTAGCGAACGGCAACCGACCGAATTCCGCCACGAAGGCGGAATGGCAAGCCGCTTCTGCTTCATTCAGTTGTTCCGCCGGGAGTTCTTTCCACGCAATGGCCAGCGATCCGGCGTCGGCAAGCTGCCAGATTGCCCGCCCGTCCCAATGCCCGGGCGGCTTGCCTTGCCCGAAGTCCACAAACTCCTGGATCTGGCGTCGCAGTCCCCGGTTACCTTTGCTTCCGGGCCCGGCCTTTCCCACGTAGAGAACGACGGCGCCGTCCACCCACTCGGCTTTCAGCGCGGCTGCGGGGAGGGATGGTTCCTTCTTCTTGAAGACGCCCGCGGTGCTCTTCGTGAGGAAGCGCGGCTGGAAATCTTCCGGAGCCAAGACGGTGAAGAGGCCTGTTCCTTGCGGGATCCTCATGGTTTCGAGGTCCTGGATCGGCCGGAAGCCAGCGAAACCCTCGGCCTTCAGGCCCTTCCTGGTGAACTGCATAATCCATTGAACAGCACGTCCTGCGACTGCTACTGCGTTTGCGTTTTCCACATAAGGGTTTTGGGTGGCTGTGGTTGTCTCGCCCCGGTGGAAGACTTTGGTTATGGAAGCGGTTTTGGGGACGGTGGCAGTGGTGGGGGCGGAGCCCCAGGTGCCCTTTGCTGCTGGTTTGTCTCGCTCTTCGCCTGCTGTTGCCACCGTTGCTGATGCGCCGGAGTCCCCGACTGCTGTTCTTGCTGCTGATGAGCCAGCGCTACGCGGCTCGTCTGCTACGCCGTCCCTTGCTGCTGTCTTGGGGTTGCTCGCCCGCGTTCCTGTGCCGGCCGATGGTGCAGGCATGATCGACCAGATGCGGCTGTGGGAGGACGTGAAGTGCCTGGCGGGCGCGCAGCAGGCCCGGCTTGCCGTGGCGTTGGATGTCCAGCAGCGGCGGGAGCAGGCCGCGGCCGGGGTGCCGGTGGAGGAGCAGGGTGCAGGGGTCGCGGCGCAGATCGCGTTGGCCCGTCGGGAGTCCCCGGCCCGGGGGTCGAGGTTGCTGGGGCTGGCCAAGGCCCTCACCGGGATGCCCCGCACATTCGCGGCGTTCCGGAGCGGTCGACTGAATGAGTGGCGGGTGACCCTGATCGTGAAGGAAACCATCTGCCTCTCGGTGGAGGACCGGGCCGGGGTCGATGAGGAACTCGCCGCCGACACCGGCACCCTGGACGGCGCAGGCGACAAATCGATCATCGCCACCGTCCGCGCCGCCGCCTACCGGCGGGACCCTGCCTCGGTCGCTAAGCGGGCCGCACGTGCGGTCACGGAACGGTGTGTGAGTCTGCGCCCTGCCCCTGACACCATGACCTACCTGACCGCGCTGCTGCCGGTCACACAGGGTGTGGCCGCGTACGCCGCCCTCGGGAAGGAGGCTGATGCCGCCCGCTCGGCAGGGGATGACCGGTCCCGGGGGCAGGTCATGGCCGACACCCTCGTCGAAAGGATCACCGACACTCCGGGCGGGATCAGCGGCGTGGAGATCCAGCTCGTCATGACCGACCGCACCCTCCTCCAGGCCGACGCCGAACCAGCAAGGCTCCCCGGCTACGGCACGGTCCCGGCACCCTGGGCACGGGACATCGCCCTCACCGGCGGGTCAAGCAACTTTGGAACACCAGCAGCCGGCCCGGCAGCCGTTGAAGAACTCAGACTGTGGGTCCGCCGCCTGTACACCGCACCCGGCGCCGGAGAGCTGGTGGCGATCGATTCCAAAGCCCGGATCTTCCCTGCCGGGCTGAAACGCTTCCTCCAAATCCGCGACGATACCTGCCGGACCCCGTACTGCGACGCCCCCATCAGGCACCACGACCACATCACCGCCTGGCACAACGGCGGACCCACCAGCGCCGGCAACGGCCAAGGCCTCTGCGAAGCCTGCAACCACACCAAAGAAACACCCGGCTGGACCGCAAAACCCATCCCCGGCCCACGCCACACCGTCGCAACCACCACCCCAACCGGCCACACCTACCACTCCACCGCACCACCACTGCCGGGCACACGGACAGGCAGCTCTCAGGAACACCGCCTAGCATTGGCGCGTGCCACCCCTTGAGATCCTTATGTCCTCCTGGCAACTTGACTGGGCAGCCGCTGCGTTCGTCATGCTGGCCGGGGTCCTGTACGGGTGGGGAATGAGGTCAGCCGCGCGGACGGGCCACCGCTGGCCGGCGTGGCGGGCGGTAGCGTTCTACGTTCTCGGCCTGGGCTCGTTTGTTATCCTGACGTGCGGGTTCACCGGAGTCTACGGTCCGCAGCAACGGTGGGCGTTCACCCTCAAGATATCCCTGCTGCTCTTTGTTGTTCCGCTGCTCATCGGGCTGGGAAAGCCCCTTACCCTCGCCCGGGCGGCATCGACGGCCAATGGCAGGGCAGCGCTGGACGCAGTCCTGTCCAGCCGGCCGATACGCTTCGTCAGCAATTCATTCGGCGCACCCTTGCTGGGCCTGGCGCTCTTCTCCACTTTCCTCACCCCGGCCTTCTACACGCTGCGGACCGACCCCGTGGCCGGTGCACTCCTCACCCTGGCCGTCCCACTGCTGGGCCTGCTGATGGCGCTTCCCATCATCGAAGAGTCCGACTTTCAACGGTCCAGCGCCTACCTCACCCTGGAATTCATGTTCGTCTTCATCGAGCTGCTGATCGACGCGGTCCCCGGGATCCTGCTGAGCCTCAACGGCCAGGTGCTCGACAACGTGATGTCAGTTCCCAATCCCCAATGGTGGTTCAGGGACGCGCTCCAGGACCAGCAGTTTGCGGGAAACCTGCTGTGGTTCATCTGCGAACTACTGGACCTGCCATTGATCATCCTCATGTTCATCCGCTTCTCACGCAGCGACAAGAGGGAAGCCGGCGCCTTCGATGAACTGACCGACGAGCAACTTGACGAACTTCAAAACCAGCACCTGCGTCGACGGCAATAGTCAGGCAGGCGGCCTCAGCACGGCACCGGCAGGGGTGCTGAGGGAATCAGTGTGCCCACCCCTCCCCGGGGAAGCGTAGAGTGACATAGGACGCCGATTCTGGACGCCTCGCTGCCAAGGGAGAAATCGTGACGATTGATTGGGACGAAAAAAAGGCCCTGCTAAAGGAACCGAATATCGCAAAGGTATCCCAGCTTTGCGAAGAACTGATGGAAAAGAAGCCCGGTTCCACTGTCCCCTACATCGACCCGGTCCATGACGAAGATGAGTGCAGGATCATCAGCCTCCAGGCCAGTCCCGGCAAGGGGACCGAGTCCGGATTTGTCTCCCACAACAACGACGATGAAGCGGCCCGCCGCGCCACCCAGATCTACGAGCTCGCCGAGCTGAACCCCCGCTACGTCATGCCCTGGAATGCGTACCCCTGGGTCCGGGAGACCGGTAGCCCGTCGGCGCTGAGTGTCCAGGAGAAGACCGACGGTCTCCGCCCGTTCCGCCAGTTCCTCAAAATCAACTCCCGGGTTTCGGCGATCATCGCGCACGGCACCGACGCCTCCACGTTCCTGACCCTGTTCGAGAAGACCTACCATTCATCACTCAAGAACAGCGGGATTAAGATCTATAAGGCCTCCGCGCTCGGCGGCAGGGCCTTTGCCGTTTCTGAGACCAAGCAGGAAGAGCTCCTCGCCAAGAGCGTGGAAACTTACCGGGATGCGATGCAGCGGGCAGGCATCCAGCACCTCTAGGCCCAGTTTGGGAACGCATCATCCTTCGAACAATCGACGGCGGTGCTTCAGCTCCTTGACCCACGCCCTGGTGACCATCCCAGGAAAAGGCGAGCCGCCGTCGTCGTTCCCCTCGAAGCGAGCGACGGCGCCGAAGGCCGTCCCTGCCTCAAGGTCACTAAGCAACGGTCCGGACGCCCTGAGCGCCAACTCCACCACCTTGGCTGCTGCACGCTCCTGAAGCCCGAGCCCCGCCGCCCAGCCAACGAAGTGGCGGTGGGATATGCCGGTCCGCTTGCCGCCCAAGGTCAGCGCCAGGGTCTTGTCGCCGTAAACAACTGTTGAGGGAATGTCGTAAAGCGGGGCGATCCCCCACTCCCCGTGTGGATCCTGGACCATGGACACGTTTTTGGCGTGCAGGTCGCCGTTGCCCGTGAGCCATGCAAACGCGGCCTGGATGGCGAGGTTCCGGAGGGCGGGAAGCGGCGCTGAACAGTGATGCGCCAGCGCGTTGCAGACTTGCCCGTAGCCCACGTTGTACTTGTCCGCCGGGTATAGGCCCAGCACCTGCGCCCCGTCTTCCACAGCCAGGGAAAGTACTTCGCCCGGTCCACTGCCCGGCAGCGGGACCCGGTCGAACCGTTCCACCAGCAGCCCGGGCCGCCCTGCAACATCGCGGATCAGCTGGACACTGCTGAGGGGAATCCGCAGCTTAGCTGCGTAGCGGAACATGACGAACTCGTTCTCCACCACATGCGGAAATTCGGGGGCGTTGAGTTTGAGGATGTACCGCTTGCCTGCGTTGGCCACGGGAAGGGAGATCATCCCGGCGGACAGCTTGTCCTGCACGCCGGCGAGCGCCACGGGGTCGATCAGGTCAGGGTCCCCGATGAGCTGTTCGAAGTCCACAGGCCGCCCGGAGTCGAGGTGCACCGCATGCTCGTCCGGGTTTACAGGTTCCCCATGGCCAACTAACTGCACGTCCCCCACCGGATTCCCACCCGCCGCGATGAGCAGCGAGAGATCGTCGTCGGCGCTGGTTTTGATTGACCGGCGAAGCGCGTTGAGCCGGCGACCCTCCGGTAAAAGGCCAGTGAAGTAAGGCGGGGCAGCACCGGCGGCGGACAGGACGGGTTCGCTGGTGAGCGGCAGGGAGCTCGCGACGGCGGGTCCCCCGGACGCCAGGTAGGCAGGAAGGTAGCTGAACCTGGTCCCGCCATCGTGCCTCTCAAGCTTCGCGGCCAGGACGCCAGCCTTGTAGACGTCAGCTATCCGATGCCTCATTCTGCGGCACCGCCGTCTCCGGCGTCCGCGCCCGCGAGCGCGCGGACGGCCGTGCTGGTCCGCGGCGTGATCCGAAGTTCGAGCCCCAACGTGTCCAGCACCGAAAGCAGCGAATCCAACTGGACGCTGGGCTTTCCCTGCTCCACGAAACGGATGAACCGTTCGGATACGCCCGCAATGTCCGCAAGGTCACGCTGGGTCAAGTGCAGGGATTTGCGCCGGGCGCGGACGTCCGCCGCCAGACGGTCCGGAAACTCGTTCAGCACCTGGACCTGGACCCCCTTAGATAGGAATGAACGTGCCGATTCTGTTGATTGCCAGCCTAGCTATCCCGGGCAGACCGGTAAAGGGTTCGCTATAGGCACGTACGTGCCTATAGCGAACCAGCGAATTCCGGTTGGCAGACAAAAGTCGGCACTGTCAGGGGTTTTTCAGGAGAACGTGGGCATACTCGTAGGTACCTTAACCGGCGAAAGAACCAGGCTGAACCTTGATGTCCCCCACCAACCGCTCCCCGCAGGCAGCACCCCCGGCGGAGCCTGCGGCCGTCCGCATGGCGGTCCTTCCGCAGCTGCGGCATTGGATCGCCGCGCCCCTCATCGCGGCAGTGTTGATCGTGGCGGCTGGCCTGGCCCTGCGGTTCATTCCCGCACTGACCTCAGCGGACATGTCGGTGGACGCCGAACTCAGCCATGACCACACCGCACCCCTGCTGATCCCAGAGCCGGGAACGGACAGCTTCCCGAGTGGACACGTCGCACTGGCCTCCGCGCTGGCCATTGCCGTTTTCCTACTGGCCCGTGGCACCAGGTGGCAGCGGCCCGCGGCCACCCTCGGTATCGTCGTGGCGGTTACCGTCGCCTTCTCGCGCGTCTATCTCGGCGTGCACTACCCCACCGATGTCGCGGCGTCCTTCCTCACCGCGGCCACCGGGGCTGCATTCCTGACCGGCCTGTGGAACCGTTTCGGCCTGTCAGTGCTGGGCCGGGTGCCGTTCCTGGCAAAGTTCGGACCGGTCACGGTCCGGCAGGCATAGAATCACGTCATGACGGGCTTCATCGACGGCCTTCTGAACGTCAGCCCGCTCGCGGCGTACATCGCCGTCTTCTGCCTGGTGTTCGCCGAGGACGCATTGTTTATCGGCTTCGTCATTCCGGGTGAAACAGCTGCCGTCCTCGGCGGGGTGGTGGCCAGCCGAGGCGAGGTGGACCTGGCCACCATGATGGCCCTGGTGGTGGCCGCCGCCATCCTTGGCGACAGCGTCGGCTACGAGGTCGGCAAGCACCTGGGCACCCGAATCCTGAAGACAAAAATGCTGGCCCGCCACTCCGGCAGGCTGGAGAACGCGCAGGACTTCCTTCGGCGCAAGGGTGGCTCTGCCGTCTTCCTGGGCCGCTTCACCGCCTTCTTCCGGGCCGTGATGCCCGCCCTCGCCGGGACGTCGCGGATGCCCTATGGCCGCTTCCTCGCCTACAACGCCGCCGGCGGCGTGACCTGGGGCGTCGGCTTCGTCCTGCTGGGCTTCGTTGCAGGCAACTCCTATGAGGCCGTCGCGAAGGCAGTGGGCCAGGACCTCGCCGTCGTCATCGCCGCAGTGGCGGTGGCGGCACTCCTCGCCTGGCACTTCCGCTCACGACGGCGGCGGCAGCGGCGGCGGCGCGCTGCCAGCCAACCGCTGGACAGCCCCTCCGACTCCTAGGGGGAGTTTGACAGCCACTGTGACCAGTGCCATATTTAAGGCGTGAACCTGTCAGACAGCCGGACAGCAGGACAGCCTGTGTCCCGTCCCCTTGCCCGGCTGAGCGCTGCCGAGGCGGTGTTCAATGCCATCCGTGAGGACATCGAATCAGGCACGATTCCGGTGGGCAGCAAGCTCAGCTCGGAGGCCGAGCTCTCCCAGCGGTACGGAGTCAGCCGCTCAGTGATCCGGGAAGCCCTCCGCTCCTGCACCGCACTGGGCCTGACGGTCACCAGGACCGGCAAGGGCACGTTCGTCAAAGCCAGCAAAGTTGCCAGCGACCTCACTCTTGGGCAGTATTCGGCGCGGGACCTGACGGAAGCCCGCCCGCACATCGAGGTTCCGGCTGCCGGACTGGCGGCGGAACGGCGCACTCCAGAGGAACTCGAAGTCCTCCGCGCGGTGGTTTCCGCCATGGCCGCGGAAACGGATCCGGAATCCTGGGTGGCCCTGGACTCCAGCTTCCACGCCGCTATAGCACGCGCCAGCGGCAACAAAGTGTTCGCGAGTGTCGTGGCTGACATCCGGGACGCGCTGGCACACCAATCCGAGACGCTGAACATGGTGGCAGACCGCCAGCACGCCTCCGACGTGGAACACCAACAGATCCTCGCTGCCATCGAGGCCGGCTCCGCCGAAAAGGCCCGCGCCGCCATGGCCCACCATCTGGAGGCCGTGGGCGTGGCCCTGGACTCCATCCTCAACAGCTAGCCAACTCCAACCAACCCTTCCAAGGACCCCATGCCATCCCCCGTGTCTTCCGCTGCCCACACCGCTGCCCTGGCCGAGCTGGACCTGCCGCAGCACACCCCGCTGGTCGCCGCCATCCGCGACGGCCTGGTAGAGAGCGTCCATTACGGCTCCGCCATTGCCCTTGCGGCTGACGGTTCAGTGGCGGCAACTGCGGGGAATCCCGTGGCGCCGTTCTATCCCCGGTCCGCGCTCAAGCCCCTCCAGGCAGTGGCCATGGTCCGCGCGGACCTGGAACTTCCCGCGGATCTCCTGGCCCTGGCCGCGGCAAGCCATTCGGGTGCGGCAGCCCACCGCGACGGCGCCCTGCGCATCCTCGAACTGCACGGGCTCACTCCCGCAGACCTGGAAAACAGCACGGACCTCCCCTATGGCACGGCCGAGCGGGAGGACTGGCTGCGCAACGGCGGCACTGCCACCCAGATCACCCAGAACTGCTCGGGCAAGCACGCCGCCATGGCCGCCACCTGCGTAATCAACGGCTGGCCCGTGCAGGGCTACCTGGACCCCTCCCACCCGCTGCAGCAGCTGGTGGCCCGGACCGTCACCGACCTGGCCGGGGAGGAACCGGCCAGTGTGAGCACCGACGGTTGCGGCACCCCCCTGTCCGCCCTCACGCTGGGCGGCATGGCCCGCGCCTTCGGCCGGATCGCCCAGGCGGCCGCGGACGACGACGGAAGCCCGGAAGCCGCCGTCGGACTCGCCATGCAGCAGCACCCGCAGATGGTGGCCGGCGAAGGCCGTGACGTCACCGAGCTGATGCGCCTGCTGCCCGGCGCCGTGGCCAAGGACGGCTTCGAGGGCGTGCAGCTGGTGGGCCTGGCCGACGGCAGTGCCGTGGCCGTCAAGATTTCCGACGGCGGCGACCGCGCCCGGATGCCCGCCGCCGTCCGCCTGCTGGAGGCGCTGGGCGTGGACACCGAGCCGCTCGCCGGCATCGCCACCGCCCCGGTACTGGGGGGCGGCCACCAGGTGGGCTGGCTGCAGGCCATCGACTTTTTGAATAACCTGTCCACGCCCGACGACGACGAAGCCCTGTGAGGACACCATGACCACCGTCGAAACAGCTGTACCCGCACAGGTCCGCTCCGAGCACGACCTGCTCGGCGACCGCGACATTCCCGCCCACGCATACTGGGGCGTGCACACGCTGCGCGCTGTGGAGAACTTCCCTATTACCGGGCAGAAGCTGTCCTCCAACCTGCACCTGGTCCGCGGGCTGGCCGCAGTGAAACTGGCCGCCGCACGCACCAACCGTGAACTTGGCCTGCTGGACGCCGAACGTGCCGGGGCCATCGAGCGGGCATGCCACGACGTGCTTACCGGCCGCTTGGCCGACCAGTTCGTGGTGGACGTCATCCAGGGCGGCGCCGGGACGTCGTCGAACATGAACGCCAACGAAGTCATCGCCAACCGGGCGCTGGAAATCCTGGGCCACCCCAAGGGGGACTACGCCCGGCTGCACCCGAACGACCACGTCAACCTGAGCCAGTCAACCAACGACGTGTACCCCACGGCGGTCAAGCTGGGCACCATCTTCGCCGCCAGGGAACTGCTGGAGGCGCTCAAGGAACTCGAGGACGCCTGCGCTGCCAAGGCGCTGGAATTCCGCACCGTGGTGAAGATGGGCCGCACCCAGCTGCAGGACGCCGTCCCCATGACCCTCGGCCAGGAGTTCGGCAGCTACGCCGTCACCATCGGCGAGGACCGGCTGCGCCTGGCGGAGGCTGAGCTGCTGATCCATGAGATCAACCTCGGCGCCACCGCCATCGGCACCGGGCTGAACGCCCCCGCCGGCTACGCCGAGGCGGCCTGCCGGCACCTGGCGGAGGTCACCGGACTGCCCCTCGTGACCGCCGTCGACCTCATCGAAGCCACCCAGGACGTAGGTGCCTTCGTGCATCTGTCCGGCGTCCTCAAGCGCGTGGCCGTCAAACTCTCCAAGATCTGCAACGACCTCCGCCTGCTCTCCTCAGGGCCGCGCGCCGGCTTCGGCGAAATCAATCTGCCGGCCGTCCAATCCGGATCCTCCATCATGCCCGGCAAGATCAACCCGGTGATCCCGGAAGTGGTCTCCCAGGTGGCCTACGAGGTGATCGGCAACGACGTCACCATCACCATGGCCGCCGAAGCCGGACAGCTGCAGCTCAACGCCTTCGAACCGGTCATCGTCCACAGCCTCCACAAGAGCATTTCCCACCTCGAGGCAGCATGCCGCACCCTTACGGCCCGCTGCATCCGTGGAATCACCGCCAACACCGAACACCTGCGCCGGACCGTGGAGCAGTCCATCGGCCTGGTCACCGCATTGAATCCCCACCTCGGCTATGCCACCGCCACCGCCATCGCGCAGGAAGCACTTGCCACCGGCAAAGGCGTGGCTGAACTGGTCCTCGAACACGGGCTCCTCACCGATGCCCAGCTCCAGGAACTCCTGAGCCCCGAACGCCTGGCCAACCTCAGCAAGTAAGGACACCCCCATGACAAATACCCCCCTTCCAGACCACCTTATTGACGGAGGTCACGCGCACGCGTCCGAGACCTCCCTGCACGCCGAGGACAAGGGCTACCACAAGAACCTCAAGCCCCGGCAGATCCAGATGATCGCGATCGGCGGAGCGATCGGCACCGGCCTGTTCCTGGGCGCCGGCGGCCGGCTGAACGCGGCCGGCCCCTCCCTGGTCATCGCTTACGCCGTGTGCGGGTTCTTCGCGTTCCTGATCCTGCGCGCCCTGGGCGAACTGGTCCTGCACCGGCCATCCTCGGGCTCGTTCGTCTCCTACGCCCGTGAATTCTTCGGTGAGAAGGCCGCGTTCGTCTCCGGCTGGTTCTACTGGATCAACTGGGCCACCACCACCATCGTGGACATCACCGCCGCGGCCCTCTACATGCACTTCTTCGGCAACTACGTCCCCTGGATGGCCGACGTCCCGCAGTGGGCCTGGGCACTGACCGCCCTCGTCGTCGTCCTCGCCCTGAACCTGGTCTCCGTGAAGGTCTTCGGCGAAATGGAATTCTGGTTCGCCCTGATCAAGGTGGCCGCCCTGGTCGCATTCCTCATTATCGGCACCTACTTCGTCATCTTCGGCACCCCGGTGGACGGCCAGCAGGTGGGCCTCAACCTGCTTTCAGACAACGGCGGCATCTTCCCCAACGGCCTGCTGCCCATGATCATCCTCATGCAGGGCGTCCTGTTCGCCTACGCGTCCATCGAACTGGTGGGCACCGCCGCCGGCGAGACCGAGAACCCTGAAAGGATCATGCCCAAGGCCATCAACTCCGTGGTCTTCCGCATCGCCGTGTTCTACGTGGGCTCCGTGATCCTGCTGGCCCTGCTGCTGCCCTTCACGTCCTACCAGAAGGGCGTCAGCCCCTTCGTGACGTTCTTCGGCTCCATCGGCGTACAGGGCGTGGACGTCATCATGAACCTCGTGGTGCTCACCGCCGCCCTGTCCTCGCTGAACGCCGGGCTCTACTCCACCGGCCGGATCCTGCGCTCCATGTCCGTCAACGGCTCGGCCCCCAAATTCGCCTCCCGCATGAACAAGGCGGGCGTCCCCTACGGCGGCATCGCCATCACCGCGGTGGTGTCCCTCCTGGGCGTTCCGCTGAACTACCTCGTCCCCGCCGACGCCTTCGAGATCGTCCTGAACATCGCTTCCGTGGGCATCATCATGACCTGGGCCACCATCGTGCTGTGCCAGATCCAGCTCAAGCGCTGGGCGGACAAGGGCTGGGTGGAGCGCCCCTCCTTCCGCATGTTCGGGGCCCCCTACACTGGTTACCTCTCCCTGGTCTTCCTGGTGGGCGTCCTGGTCATGGTCTTCATCGACTCACCCCTGACCATGCTGGTCACCGCCATCGCATCAGTCCTCATGGTCCTGGGCTGGTACGCCTGCCGCAAACGGATCCGGGAAATCGCGGAAACCCGCGAAGGATTCACCGGCCTTTCGCCGGTGGTGGCCAACCCCCCGGCCGAGACCTTCAAGAAGTAACAGGCTTAAACGTCCGACGGCGGCACCTGGGTTCTGGATTTCCGGAACCCGGGCGCCGCCGTCGGGGTTTAACGCACCGCCTGCCCTACTTTGACGGTTTCACAACCATGGCCGACCCGCCGCCGCGCCTGACCGGCTCGGCTGCCGCCAGGGTCCGCCCGTCCTCAAGGAACTCGATGGCGGTGGCCGCCCCGATCTCCGAGGCCGACGTGAACGAGTCGCCCGACGGTGTCAGCTTGTGGCCGAAGCGGGACGTCAGGGCCGGCCCGTACTTGTCGATGAATGCAGGCTCCGCCGTCACCTTCTCAGTGTTCCGCTGGGAGGCGCGGGGTGCCGCAATCGCGTCCGGGGTGCTCATGCCCAGGTCGATGCGGTTGACGATGGTCTGCAGGACAGTGGTGATGATGGTGGAGCCACCCGGGGAGCCCAGGGCCAGGAACGGCTTGCCGTCCTCCAGCAGGATTGTGGGCGACATGGACGACCGCGGCCGCTTGCCCGGCTCGATCCGGTTGGGGTCCGTGGCGCTGTAGACCGTGGAGAAGTCCGTGAGCTCGTTGTTGAGCAGGAACCCGCGGCCGGGGACAACCATGCCGGAGCCGCCGGTCTGTTCAATGGTCAGCGTGTACTCCACCACGTTGCCCCACTTGTCGGAGACCGTCATGTTGGTGGTGGAGATGTTCTCCGTGTCCTTTTCATCGGCGAGCGCCGCCGGTTTCGCCGGGCAGGTTCCGTCGTAGGAGGTGACGTTACCGGGCTTTACGGGCTTGGCTGCCGCGTGGTTGGGGTCGAGCTCGCAGGCACGTTCCTTGCCGAAGATGGGATCGGTCAGGGCCTCGGTGGGCACGTCCACGAAGGCGGGGTCACCCACGTACTTCCCCCGGTCAGCGAAGGCCAGCGCGCTGGCCTCAAGGTAGTGGTGCAGCACGGCCGGCTGGTCCTTCTTAAGGCCAGGAAGGTCGAACACGTCCAGGATGTTCAGCGACTCCCCCACGGTGGTGCCGCCGCTGCTGGAGGGTGCCATGCCGTAGACGTCGTAGCCGCGGTAGTCCACGTGCGTGGGGTCCTGGTCCAGGGCTTCATAGTTGGCCAGGTCCTCCGTGGTCATGGAACCCACGGGCACCGGGAGCTTGGTGTCCGGGGACTTGGGCGGGTTCTGGACGGTCTTGGCGATCTCCTCGGCCAGCGGGCCGGTGTAGAACGCGCTCATGCCCTTCCGGGCCAGCAGGCGGTAGGTGTCGGCGAGATCGTGGTTCTGGAAGACCGAGCCCACCTCCGGCAGCTTGCCGCCCTGCAGGTACAAGTCCCGGGTGGAGGTGAATGCCGCGAACCGCGCCTGGTTGTCCTTGGTCTGGTTGCGGAAGGTGTCATCCACCACGAACCCCCGGTCCGCCACCTTGATGGCGGGCTTCAGCGCGTCCCCCAGGCTGATGCTGCCCCAGCGTTCCAGTGCACGTTCCCATGTGGCAGGCGTACCCGGGATACCCACTGAAACGCCGCTGGTGACCAGTTCCGGGGTGAACGGATAGGGCTTCTTGGTGGCGGGGTCGATGAAGGCATCCTGCTTGATTCCTGCCGGCGCCGTTTCGCGCCCGTCGATGGTGCTGACCTTCCCGGACTTGGCATCGTAATAGACGAAATAGCCGCCACCGCCGATTCCGGCGCTGTACGGCTCAGTGACCCCAAGGGTGGCTGCCGCGGCGACGGCAGCGTCCACCGCGTTACCGCCCTTGCTGAGGACGTCGATGGCCGCCGCCGACGCTTCCGGGTCCACCGTGCTCACCGCACCGCCGTAGCCGGTGGCCGTGGGGTTCTTGTCGGTTTGCCGCGGATCCGCGGAAGCGGGGCTGAGGGCCCCAGTGGTGACGCTCATCGCCAGCGCCGCAGTAACAGCTGCGAGCCGGCGTCCGAGATGTGGCATGGTGGCTCCTAGGTGGAGGTCGAGTGATGTGGGCCACGCTACTCTTCGGGTAGGACACTCTCAACGACCCCGGGAAGGACGGAAACCATGGCAGGATCCAAACTCGTGGTGGTAGGTGCCGGAAGCGTCGGCACCTCGCTGGCGTACGCCGCACTGATCCGCGGCTCCGCCAGCAACATTGCATTGTTCGACGTCAACGCGCCGAAGGCGGAGGCAGAAGCACTGGACCTTGCCCACGGCAGCCAGTTCGCCGCGGCGTCGGCAACCGTCAGCGGCGGCGGGGATATCGCCGTAACCGAAGGCGCCGACGTCGTGGTCATCACGGCGGGGGCCAAGCAAAACCCGGGCCAGAGCCGCCTGGACCTGGCCGGCACCAACGTGCGCATCCTGGAACAGCTGATGCCGCCGCTGCTTGAGCGGGCGCCGGACGCCGTCTACGTCCTGGTGACCAACCCCTGCGACGTCCTGACAGTGGCCGCCCAGCGCATTTCCGGGCTGCCCCCGGAACGTATTTTCTCGTCCGGCACGGTACTGGATACGTCCCGGCTGCGCTGGCTGCTGGCCCGCCGGGCGGGGGTTTCCGTCACCAGCGTCCACGCGAGCATGGTGGGTGAGCACGGAGACACGGAGTTTCCCCTGTGGTCCGGCGCCACGATCGGCCCCGTCCCCATCCGCGACTGGACAGTGGACGGGGAGCGCATCTTCACGCCCGAATACCTCGACACCACCGCCCGGGAAGTGGTCCAGGCCGCCTACAAGGTCATCGCCGGCAAGGGGGCCACGAACTACGCAATCGGCCTCTCCGGAGCGCGCATAGTTGAGGCCCTGCTCCGCGACGACAACGCCGTCCTTCCCGTATCCACCGTGCTGTCGGGGCTTTACGGGATCTCGGGGGTGGCACTGTCCCTTCCCAGCGTGGTGGGGCGCGGCGGCGTGCACCGCGTCCTGGAAACGCCCATGGACGGCGGCGAGCTGGCTGCCCTGCGCCATTCAGCGGACACCCTGCGCAACACCATGGACGCCCTGGGCGTCTGAGCTGCGCTTCCGGTCGCATATGCTCAGCTGAGGCGGCAACGCCGGCTCAACGACGAACCAACAGGAGTAACCCATGACCAACTGGCGGATCAGGGATTTCCATTCGGCCGACCTGGACGGGATCCTGCACCTCTGGGAGACGCTGAAGGCACACAACGTCGAACCCGTGTACGCCCTGTCCGAGGTCCTGGCGTCCTGCGAAAAGGACCATGCCGTGGTGGCCGTGCAGGGCGAGCAGGTGGTGGGCGCCGCCGTGGGACGCGCCGCGCACGACCAGGGCTGGATCGTGTTCCTGGCCACCCTTCCCGAGTACCGCGGCAGGGGCATCGGCACCTCGCTGCTGGCCGCCGTCGAAAACCGGATGGCCCCGCACGGCCTGAACAAGCTCTCGGCCCTGATGCCGGAATCCGAAACCCGGGTGGAGGCCTTCCTGAGCCGCGGCTTCGCGCTCAAGAAGAACCTGCGCTACTTCGAACGGACCATTCCGGTCCAGCGCCAGGAGCTCGGTGCCTTGGGCCAGCTCGGTGGCCGCGTCCTGGCACGCGACCTGTGGGAAAACGTGGCCGGCATGCGCAAGGAAAAGGAACTGCTGGAACGGCGCCTGGTGCTTCCGCTTGCCGAGGCGGACCTGGCCGATGAATTCGGCGTGGTGCCGCCGCGCGCCGTCGTTCTCTTCGGCCCGCCGGGCACCGGCAAGACCACCTTTGCCAAGGCCATCGCTTCCCGGCTTGAGTGGCCGTTCGTGGAGGTGTTCCCGTCCCGCCTGGCCGGGGATCCCCAGGGCCTCGCGGGTGCGTTGCGGGAAACCTTCCTGGAGATCGCCGAGTTGGAGCACGCCGTGGTGTTCATCGACGAGGTGGAGGAGATCGCGTCCCAGCGTGCCGGGGATCCGCCGTCGCCCCTGCAGGGCGTCACCAACGAGCTGTTGAAGATCATTCCGGCGTTCCGCGAACAGCCGGGCAGGCTCCTGGTGTGCGCCACGAACTTCATCCGCGCCCTGGATTCGGCGTTCCTGCGCCACGGCCGCTTCGACTACGTCATTCCCATCGGGCTGCCTGACCGGCAGGCGCGCG
This sequence comes from Arthrobacter liuii, assembly GCF_014639275.1. Classification (GTDB taxonomy): domain Bacteria; phylum Actinomycetota; class Actinomycetes; order Actinomycetales; family Micrococcaceae; genus Arthrobacter; species Arthrobacter liuii. Next base: position 38,644 of record NZ_BMFW01000007.1, read on the forward strand.
AGGCGATGTGGCAGCGTTTCATTCCCGCGGCGGTGGTGGATTCGGTGGACGTGGAGCTTTTGGTGGAACGCACGGAAGGGTTCTCCCCGGCGGACATCGAGTACGCGGCCCGCAGCGCCTCCCAGCGCGCGCTGGAAAAAGCAGTGTACGACGACGGCGGGCTGGCCTCCGGAGGCGAAGTTTCCGTCCGCGAGGCGGTCCGGAAAGGGCCCTCCACCCAGGACTACCTCGACGCCATTGGCGATACCCGCACCACGGTGAGCGCCGAGGTGCTGGCGGACTTCCTCGAGGACATCGAGGCACTGGGCCGCGTCTAGCAGTTGGACCTTACCGGGACTTTTGCCCCTTTGCCTGATTCCCGGGGAACGCCAAAGTGGTGGTCATGGCAAGAATCCTGATCCCTTACGGAACCTCCGAGGGCCAGACCGCGCGGATCGCCGACTACATCTCCGATGTGCTGCAGGCCCACGGCCACCAGGCGGACACCTTGGACCTTAAGCACGCAGCCCACGACCTCCCGGACGGCTACGACGGGGTCATCGTGGGGGCTTCCATCCACGCGGGCAAGCGCGAAGGGTACGTGGCAGATTTTGTCCGCCGGAACCGGGCCGCCCTGGAGAACCTGCCGGCCGCCTTGTTCTCCGTCAGCCTCTCCGCCCACGGGAAACCGGAGGACGCGGAGACGTACGTTACGGAGTTCGAGGACGGCGCCGGCTGGCACCCTGCCAAGGTGGCACTGTTCGGCGGCGCACTCCTGTACACCCAGTACGGGTTCCTCAAGCGGATGATGATGAAGAAGATCGTCAGTGGCCAGGGCAGCCCGGACACCGATACCGGCCGCGACTACATCTATACCGAGTGGGACGGGGTCCGGCGGTTCGCTGAGGAATTCGTGGCCGACCTTGACCGGAAGCCGGCTGCTGAGTGAGCCACGTCGCCACCCGCCAGGGCCAGCTCCGGGGCAGCGCCTCCAACGGCGTGCACACGTTCCTGGGCATCCCCTACGCGGCGCCCATCGTGGAAGGGAACCGGTTCCGTCCTCCGCAGCCGCGCGGGCCCTGGGACGGAGTCCGGGACGCCACGAAGTACGGCGCGTCACCCTTCCAGCCGGCTCCGCCGGAGAGCGCAGGCTCCGAGTGGGATGTGGCGCTGGCCGGCGAGGACTGCCTGAACCTGAACGTCTGGACCCCCGATCCTGGGGCCGGTGGCCTGCCTGTGATGGTCTGGATCCAGGGCGGCGCCTTCGAAATCGGCTCAACCGCGGCCTACAACGGGACAAACTTCGCCCGGGACGGCGTGGTCTGCGTGGTGATCAACTGGCGCCTCGGCCCGGACGGTTTCCTTGACCTGGGCGACGGCATCTCCAATATCGGCCTCCTGGACCAGGTTGCTGCCCTGGAATGGGTGCGGGACAACATCGCCGCCTTCGGCGGCGATCCCGGCAACGTCTCCGTCTTTGGCCAGTCGGCGGGTGCCATGAGCATTGGAGTCCCGCTCTCCATGCCCCGCGCTGAGGGGTTGTTCCGGCGCGCCATCCTGCAAAGCGGCGCGGCCCACCACGCCATCCCAGCAGGAACTGCGCAGAAGATCGGCCACTACTTTGCCGGGAAGCTCGGTGTTCCGCCCACCCGGGACGCCATCGCCGCGGTCTCCACGCCACGACTCCTCGCGGCGCAGGCGGAGCTGAAGACGGACCTGATTTCCCGGCCGGACCCGGAACTCTGGGGAGAAGATGTTGCAGCGAGCCAGATGCTGTGGCAGCCAGTCATTGACGGGGATGTGGTTCCGGGGCGGCCGCTCGAACGGATCGGCGGGGGCGCCGGCGCGGCCGTGGACGTCATGGTGGGTACCAATACCGAGGACTGGAAGATGTTCCTCGCGATTACGGGCGTGCTGGGCAGGGTCACGGCGCAGGACCTCGCGGAAGACAAAGGCGTGGAAGGCTTTCCGCGCCTGTCCGCCTACGGGCTTCCCGCGGAGGTGGCACTGCGCGAGTACCGGTCCCACTATCCGGCCAACTCCCCGGGCGAGCTCCTTGCAGCCGTGGAAACGGCCTGGTGGGTGAGGATTCCAGCGATCAGGCTGGCGGAAGCCCACGCGGGAGCGGCATTGGCAACCGCCGCCCGCACCTATATGTACGAGTTTGGCTGGCAAGCACCCGGGCTCGGAGCTGTCCACGCAGTGGAGGTGCCGTTCGTTTTCGACACCCTGGACAAGAACTCGAGGCTGTTCGGACCGTTGCTGGGGCCAAACCCGCCGCAGGAGTTGGCCGATTCCATGCACAGGGCCTGGGTGTCCTTTGCCTCGACCGGTGATCCCGGCTGGCCAGGCTACGACCTTGACAGGCGCATCACCATGCTCTTCGACACCGAACCGCGACTCATTGATGATCCGTATGCCTGGGAACGGGTCCTCTGGGGGCAGATCCGCTAGGACCCCGGGGATTCCAGCGGCGGCGTGCCCGCTACCTGGCGGCAGCACCCCCAGCGCTCCACACCCAGGGTTCCCGCGGCAGGGCAACCGGGTCGAAGGAATCCAGCGCCCGCCCAAGCGGTCCGGCCGGAAGTCCCAGGGAGGCCAGCAGCCGGTCCCGCACCTCTCCGACGGAAACCCCGGCTGCGGCGAGGTCCGCCAGCGTCACCGCGCCGTCACGCTTGGCCAGCCGCGCGCCGTCATGGTTTACCACCAACGGAACGTGGGCATATTCCGGAACGGGAATATTCAGGAGGGAAGCCAGATAGGCCTGCCGTGGCGTGGACGGAAGCAGGTCGTCGCCGCGGACCACCTGGTCTATGCCCTGGGCGGCATCGTCCACCACAACGGCCAGGTTGTAGGCAGTGACGCCGTCGTTGCGGCGCAGCACAAAGTCGTCCACCACGCCTGTGAAGTCGCCGTGGAGGACGTCCCGCACGGTGTACTCAGCAACGTCCGAGCGCAACCGGATCGCGGCAGGGCGCGTGGACCGTTTGTACTCCAGTTCCGCCCGGTCCAGGCTGCGGCATGTTCCCGGGTAGGCTCCCTGCGGGGCATGCGGGGCGGTGGGCGCCTCCTGGATCTCCCGGCGCGTGCAAAAACACTCGTAGGTGAGTCCTGCTTCTTCCAGGCGGGCGATTGCCTGGGCGTAGAGCGGGCCACGTCCCGCCTGCCGGACCACCCCGCCGTCCCAGGTCACGCCGATTGCGGCAAGGTCACGCAGCTGCACAGCCTCTGCTCCTGCACGGGCACGGTCCAGGTCCTCCACCCGCAACAGGAACCGCCGTGCTGTGGACCGGGCGAAGAGCCAGGCAAGTATGGCGGTGCGCAGGTTGCCTACGTGCAGCTCACCGGAGGGGCTGGGGGCGAAGCGGCCGGCGGAGGTCATGAAACAACCCTAGACGGGACACCACAAGAGCCCCTCAGCTACCGACGACTTCGGAGAATGCCGACGTCGGTAGCTCAGGGGCTCTTGCCGTGTGGTGCGGAATGACAATGCGTGAACAAGAGTCAATCAGCGGCGGCCTCCTTGCGGGAGGGCTGTTCCAGGGACCGGGTGGTGTGCCGGGGCTCCTGTAGCCTGCGGGATGCGGCGGTAGCCTGCATCCCTTGTTGCCATCATTCCAACAGAAGCTCTACATTAGGTGCAACAAGCAGGGGCACAACTGGTCAAACTGACCAACCGGGGCCAGGCCGGCGCGCAGGGAGTAGTCAAATTGCAGGTACTCGATACAACCGACCGCCGGATCCTGGCCGCCCTGGACGACGATCCCCGCGTGCCCATCATGGTCCTGGCGCAACGGCTGGGGCTGGCGCGCGGAACTGTACAGTCCCGCCTGGAGCGCATGACGGCGTCGGGCGCCCTCCGCCCCAACAGCAGCAGGGTCCTTCCCGCGGCGCTGGGGCGGGGCGTGGCAGCGTCCGTGAGCGCAGAACTGGACCAGAGCCATCTCAACGAGGCCATAGCCGCGCTGCGCGAGATCCCCGAGGTTCTTGAATGCCATGCGCCCGCCGGGGATACCGACCTGCTGATCCGGGTGGTGGCCTCCAGCCCTGACGACCTCTACCGCGTCTCAGAAGAGATCCGGCTCTGCCCGGGCATCGTCCGGACTTCAACCAGCATGTTCCTGCGCGAGGTGATACCGTACCGCACCACAGGACTCCTGGGGGACAACCCGGAATAGCCTGCTCCTACACAGGCGGCCCGGCGTTGGACTTCAGGTTCTTCATCACCAGGGTGGAGGTCAACCGCTCCACTCCGGGCAGCGACGTCAGCTCCGAATCGTAGAAGCGCTGGTAGGCCGGCAGGTCCTCGGCAATGACTTTCAACAAGTAGTCCGGCGATCCGAACAGCCGCTGCGCCTCCACAATGTTCGGATTGTCCGCCACCCGGTTTTCGAAGATCTCCATGGTGGGCCGGTCCACCTGGCGGAGGGTGACGAACACAATCGCCTCGAACCCCAGGCCCACGGCAGCCGGATCAACGTCCGCCTTGTACCCGCGGATCACTCCCGACTGCTCCAGGTCCCGCAGCCGCCGGTGGCACGGCGCCACCGTCAGCCCCACCTTTGCCGCGAGGGCGGTGGCAGTCATGCGTCCGTCCTCCTGCAGGTGGCGCAAAATATTCCTGTCGATTCGATCCAACACGCAATAAACATACAGCCTGTACGGTGGGCCGGGCGAAAAGAAGACAGCACTTTTGGCCGGATTCTTCCTATGGTTGCTCGTGAGAACACTTCGACAGGAGAACCCGATGAATCCGCAGCTGTTCCTGGCCTTCCTCGTGGTGGCCGCAGCCCTGGCCTGTACGCCGGGAGTGGACTGGGCCTACACCATCGCCGCCGGGCTCCGGCAGCGCAGCTTCGTGCCGGCTGTGGCCGGGCTCTGCGGGGGCTACGTCCTCCACACCGTCCTGCTGGTGGCAGGGCTGGCCGCAGTCCTGGCGGGCATGCCCGGCGTCCTGGGCTGGATAACCCTGGCCGGCGCGGGCTACCTGCTGTGGCTTGGGGTGGGGACGCTCAGGTCCTGGCGCGGCGCCACCTTCAGCGCGGATGCCGCCGTCGGCCCCGTCACCCAGCTGCGCACGTTCCTGCAGGGCATGGGCACCAGCGGCATCAACCCCAAGGGCCTGCTCTTCTACGTGGCGCTCATTCCGCAGTTCGTCAGCGCCGACGCCTCGCTGCCCGTGCCACTGCAGTCGGGACTGCTGGGCATAACGTTCGTTGCCGTGGCTGGCCTGGTCTACACGGTGGTGGCCCTGCTCTCGCGCAGGCTGCTGCAGGGCAGGCCCGGCGCCGCACAGGCAGTGACCCTGGCCAGCGGCATCATCATGGTGGCGCTGGGAGCCGTCCTGCTCGGCGAACAGTTGCTGCCCTTCCTGGCCATCCGCTCTTAGTCCCGGGCGATCCTAGTCGCCGCTGAGTTCCTTCCAGTCCTGCTCCCAGATCCGCCGCATTTCCTCGTCCTTGCGGATGGGCGCAGGACCCTCGAGCTCGCGCTGCGGTTCCGGATCCCCGCGCCGGCGCCCCCAGTCGCGGGGGTTGAGGGACCGGCGGCCGGATTCCAGCACCAGCAAAGCCCGGTCAGTCAGGGCGTCATTACGCAGCGCAAGGTGTGTCTTGCGGCGGCGCAGGACTTCCGCGATCGCCTGGTGCGCCGCATCCAGATGGCCCTCCCTCCGCAGGGCACGGGCGCGGACCAGAAGCAGGGCGGCAGAAAGATCATCGGCATTCAGCAGCCCCTCCGTCCAGTCGATCACGGTGCGGCTTCGACCCAGGGCGAGGGCCAGGGAGCAGCGTGCCAGGGCCATGGGAAGCGACGGCGGCAGCCCGGACAGCGCATCGAGCGCGGCTTCCGTGCGGCCGGTCTCGCGCAACGAGTGGGCCAGGGCGAGGAACACCGATTCCTCGCTGAAGAGCACGGGGATCTCCACCCGCTCGGCGAGTTCGATCCGGGTGACGATGCTGGTGAGGTACGTGGATGAGTACCTGTTGGCTTCGTCGTCGTTCCTGGTGGTGAGGCCCCGCTGGAGGAGCTCGGAAGCACGGAGGTAGCCGCCGTGCTTGTAGACCAGCAACCCGGCCATCAAGTAGCAAAGCCCGGCCCATCCGGGGTAGGCGCGCGCCAGGGTGATCAGCCGCTCCGGTTCGCGGCTGGTGAACACGGCTTCGTGGACCGCCTTGGCCGGTTTGGGGAGCAGGCGCTTGAGCCGCGGCACCTCGCCGTCGATGGACAGCAGCGCTGGGTTGCGTCCGCCCAGGACACCGCTCAGCAGGCCGCCCACTCCCCCGGCAAGATCGTGGACAGGGGTGCGCAACTGGGCCTGCCCGAAGGGGGTCAGGTCGCGGCTGTCCCAGTAGATCGGTGCGGTGTCCCCGGCGCTCATCTGTCCATGCTAACCGGGAGCCCATGCCCGGGGCCCGGGCATTCGAACCCGCAATCAGCCCAGGACCTTGTCCCCACCCTCATTTTCCGGAAGGGTGGCAAGCACCCTTAGTACTCAAATTACGGCAAGGAGAAACCCATGCAGATCGACAAGAACCAGATCCTCGAGCTCCTGCGGTCCCAGGGAGAGCAGGACAAAGCCGCGCAGGCGGAATCGGAGCTGCCGGACCAGGTGGACACCGAACAGCACGCAGGCCTGCTCTCCAAACTCGGCATCAACCCTGCCGAACTGCTCTCCAGGCTTCCTGGCGGACTGGGCGACAAACTTCCCGGCGGGCTGGGCGACAAGCTCGGCGGCCTGGGGCTCTAGGCTCAGCCGGCGGCGGCTATCCACACTCCAATCACCCAGGTGCTGGCGGCAAGGCAGGCGAGCCCGAATTCGGCGAGCATGCCCAGGCCGGTGGCCTTCAGGGCAGCCCAGCTGGACCTCGCCGCCGTCGAAAACTCCCGTGTCCGGAGGAACTCGCTGACCAGCAGCCCCGCGGCGAAGCCAACAAAGAGGCCCACCACCGGGATGATGAACATGCCCGCTACGCCCCCCACAAGGCCCGCCACGATGCTGCGGCCGGGGATGGCATGCTGCTTGAGTTTCCTCCCCGTGAGGACAGCACCGGCCGTCATCCCCGCGGCCACAAAGACCATGGCTACCGCAAAGACAACCCATCCCGCGGCACCGACGCCTCCCCAGATGGCCCAGGCCAGCAGGCTCACACCGATCAGCACGCTGCCGGGCAGGACGGGAATGATGATACCGGCCAGCCCAAGCAGGATCGCCAGGCCGCACAGGATCGTCACCACGGTCTCGGAGCTCATGGCCCCAGTCTAGGATGCGGTCCCAACGCCCGACGGCGGTGCCTCCTTCAGCGAAGGAGGCACCGCCGTCGTGGTTTCCGGCTGGAAGAGTCCTACTCCGCTTCCACCGCCGCGGCGACGGCAGCGGTCACTGCGGGGGCCACGCGCGGGTCCAGCGGGCTGGGCACGATGTAGTCGGCCGAAAGGTCCTCGGCGGCGAGTTCGGCGATGGCCCGGGCCGCTGCAAGCTTCATGGCCGGCGTGATGCGGCGGGCACCGGCATCGAGGGCGCCGCGGAAGATGCCCGGGAACGCCAGGACATTGTTGATCTGGTTGGGGAAGTCGCTGCGGCCCGTGGCCACTACCGCGGCGTACTTTACGGCCACCTCGGGGAGGACTTCGGGGTCCGGGTTGGACAGGGCGAACACAATGGCGTCCTGGTTCATCGTAGCCAGGTGGGCCTCGTCCAGCTTGGAGGAGGAGACACCGATGAAGACGTCCGCACCGGCCAGCGCTTCGGCAGGACCGCCGGCAACACCGCGGGGGTTGCTGCGGCCGGCGATGTCAGCCTTCTTGCTCGCGGGGCTGGCGGCGAGGTCGGCCCGGCCGCTGTTGATGACGCCCCGGGAGTCGAGCAGGACCACGTCGGTGATCCCGGCTGCGAGCAGGATTTCGGCGACGGCGATGCCCGCCGCGCCTGCGCCGGAGACCACCACTTTCAGGTCGTCGAGGCCGCGGCCGGTCACCTTGGCGGCGTTGGTCAGCGCCGCCAAGGCCACCACGGCGGTTCCGTGCTGGTCGTCGTGCATGACCGGGCAGTCCAGGGCTTCGATCAGCTTTTCCTCAAGCTCAAAGCAGCGCGGGGCGGAGATGTCCTCAAGGTTGACGGCGCCGAAGCTGGGGCGCAGGCGGACCAGGGTTTCCACGATTTCGTCCACATCGGTGGTGTTGAGGACCAACGGGATCGAGTCAAGGTTGCCGAAGGTCTTGAAGAGGGCGGACTTGCCTTCCATCACAGGCAGCGAGGCACTGGCCCCGATGTTACCCAGGCCCAGGACGGCCGTGCCGTCGCTGACCACCACCACCAGGCGTTCGGCCCAGGTAAGCGTGCGGGCCAGTTCCGGCTTGGCGTGGATGGCGCGGCTTACCTCGGCCACACCCGGGGTGTAGGCGATGGACAGGTCCCGCTTGTTGGACAGCGGGACAGTGCTGGTGACGGATAGCTTGCCGCCCTGGTGGGCGCCGAAGATTTCTTCTTCGGTCAGGGTAGCGGCTGCTGAATTGTCGGTGGCTGTGATTGCGTCAATGGACACGTCGTTGTCTCCTGGTGCTTGCCGTGGGCGCACGGCGCCTGGGGCCGGGGCCCGGCCGGGCCCCAGCGTGGAAAGTAGTGCGACAGGAAACCCAGGGGTGGCGGGTCCGAAGGAACGCCGGGGGTGTTTCCGCCCTGCCGCTCCGGTGCCTCCATGGTAGGCAGGGTCAGCATTGCGGCCTGGCACGCCTTGACAGGTTTTGGGGATGCCAAAACGTTTTGGCACCGCGCTTTGTGGCGTACATCACGGGATTATGGCCGATTTAAGGCTCTTTTGGTCTAGACCAGTTACGCCGATCTGGTCACTGTTAACCCGGACTCCGTCTCGGGGGAGAGCCTTCCGCACGCCTTTTTAAGGTCCTCCTCGGCCTCGAAGAGGGAGAGCCGGCGGTTCCGCACGGACTGGACCAGACCAGTGACCGTCAGGAGGAGGACCCTCGCTCCCACGGCGTCGCCACAGGCACCGGTTACGAGTTTCTCGCTGAGGGCATCGATCTCGCGCAGGAGTTCAGTGGTGTCCTTGTCCGGGAGGTACACGCCGCGGCTGAGGCACTGCTCCACCGCGGGCTGCATGACGCGCATGTGGAAGATCTCCATCAGCAGTCCGGAGAGGGCCCGGCCCCGGAAGCGGGTGGACGAGCCGCGGGAGTTGCCCTGCAGCTCGTCCAGCTGCTGCCGGTACAGTGCAAGCATCAGGTGGGTGGGGGACGGAAAGTAGCGGTAGAGCGTGCCCAGCGGAACGTCTGCTTTTTCTGCGACCTCGGAGATCTTCACGGCATCAAGCCCCGTGCGGGCAAACCCAGCAGCAGTATCGAGAATCCGCGCGTAGCGGAGGCGCTGGCGTGGAGCGGAAGGCCGTGCGGCCATGGGCGGATGGTCTGAAAAAGTCTCGGGCATCAGCATTCCGGGGTTGTGTTGTACGGACTGCGGCCAGGAGCGCCCCCACTTCCGTACCGCCCTGCAGCCGCTTCAACTATACGGCACAGGTACGTGCCGCCATTCGTCAGCGGCCTTACTTCCGGGTGCCCGCAGGCTCAATCAACGCCCTTGATTTTCACCACAAAGGCGGCGCCCAGCAGGCCAATGACCGCCGCCGTGAGGAACAGGGTCCGGTAGCCGCCCAAGTACGTCACGGCCAGGAGCGCCAGGAGCGGAGCAACCACCTGCGGCAGCGAATTGGCCACGTTGATGACTCCCATGTCCTTGCCGCGGCTGGCGGCAGATGGCAGGACCTGGGTCAGCAGCGCGAAGTCCACGGCCAGGTAGGCGCCGAAGCCGACGCCAAGGACGGCGGCACCCGCCAGCGCCCCCGGCCACACTGGGAAAAAAGCCATGATGGCACCGGCCATCGCGATGGTGGCGGACGACCCAATGACGAAAGGCTTCCGCCTGCCCACCCGGTCACTCCAGGGTCCGGCCAGCACGGCGGTGACCATCACCATCACCGCGTAAATGCCCGTCAGGACCAACACCCCAGCGGCGGGATCGCCGTAACCGATGGCATCACGCAGGAAGAAGAGCAGGTAGACGATGGTCAGCTGGTTGCCCACGTTGACCAGGAAGCGGGTGAGCCAGGCCCAGGCGAAGTCCGGATAACGCCGGGGGCTGATCCAAAACCCCCTCAGGAAACCGCCAGCGCGGAAAGCCTCTCGGGGTGCCTTGGACAACTGGGGGTCGTTCCGGTGGAACAGGTACGGCAGCACGGACAGCAGCAGGGCGCCGGCGCACAGCCAGTAGCCCACCATGAAACTGCCTGACACCACCGCGCCGAAGACAGCCCCGGTCAGGATTCCAAGGGTCTGGCCCATGGCCGCGAGTCCACCTACCCGCCCGCGCTGGACCACCGGCACCCGGTCCGGGACTGCGGCCGTGATGGCGGCATAGGCGGCGTTTGCCCCCAGCTGCACCAGGCACCAGAAAAGCACCATCAGCGCCACAATGCCCGAGAAGGACATGGCCAGCAGCGCCGCAGTGGCCAGCACCGCCCCGGCCAGCACCCATGGGGCGCGCCGGCCGAAGCGTGAGGTGGTCCGGTCCGAGAGCGCACCGAAGAGCGGGTTGGCCACCAGTGAAACAGCCGCGCCGCAGGCCGTGACCAGCGAGAGGATGGATTCCTTGCCGGGCGCGTCGATACTGATCGCCTGCTGGCCAATAAAGACGTTGATGGGGCCAAAGAACGCGGCGTTGATGCCCACGTTCACCAGCACCAGGCCGGTCACCCAGCGGGCCGTGACCCTGCGCGCCGGCTCTGCAAGCGCCGCCGTCGTGCTTTCCTCCGCGAAGGCGCGCCCCGGCGGCGGAGGTGTGTTGGACAGACTCATTGGCATGCTCCCCCTGGTGCGGCCGGTTGGCGGTGGAATCAGACTATCGTGGGCGGTACCTGGCTACCGGGGGGCACCCGGCGGCCGGTCCACGTTGCCTGACCATCAAGGAGAACCAGATGAACGCACCCGTCCCGGCAGAAGGTACAGCGGTGAATACCGCAGACCTCTACGACGAGCGCGGTGACGAACTGGCCTCCGTGTCGCTGCAGTTCCAGTCCCTGGGCGGCCGGTCCCATTTCAGCGGTCCGGTCCGTACCATCCGCTGCTTCCAGGACAACGCGCTGGTGAAGGCCACGCTCGGCTCGCCCGGGAACGGGGCGGTACTGGTGGTGGACGGCGGCGGATCGCTGGGGACTGCCCTCATGGGGGACATGATCGCCGAAAGCGCCGTGGCCAACGGCTGGGCCGGCGTCGTCATCAATGGCGCCATCCGCGACCGCCTGGCGATCGCGGAACTCAACCTCGGCGTCAAGGCCCTGGGCAGCAACCCCAGGAAAAGCCTTAAGGCCGGCGCCGGCGAGGTGGACGTGGATGTCATGATCGACGGCGTGACCTTCCGTCCCGGAGCCACGATCTGGTGCGACCCGGATGGCATCCTCGTGGAGCCGTAGGGGAAAACTTCGCAGTAAGGGAATAGAAAGAGCAGGTAAGATAGTTACTGAAAGCAACTATCACTGCTTATATCCCTTTCTTTCCCCTTGGAGCACCCATGTCCAAAGCCACTGCCGCGCCCGGTGCCGGAGAAGCCCTGACGCAACGCCAGATCGTCACCGTAATGGTGGGCCTGATGCTGGGCATGTTCCTGGCATCCCTTGACCAGACCATTGTCTCCACGTCCATCTACACCATCGCCAACGACCTGGACGGGCTTTCCCTGCAGGCGTGGGCCACCACCGCGTACCTCATCACCTCCACCGTCAGCACCCCCCTCTATGGCAAGCTGAGCGACATCTTCGGACGCCGGCCGCTGTACCTGACCGCTATCGCCGTCTTCCTGGTGGGTTCGCTTTACGCCGGGTCCGTGCACTCGATGACCGAACTGGCCGTCGCCCGCGGCATCCAGGGCCTGGGTGCCGGCGGCCTGCTGGCCCTGGCGCTGACCATCATCGGCGACATCGTCTCGCTCAAGGACCGCGCAAAGTTCCAGGGCTACTTCATGTCCGTGTTCGGCATCTCTTCCGTCCTGGGCCCGGTGGTGGGCGGCGCGTTCGCTGGCTCCGCCAACATCCTGGGCTTTGACGGCTGGCGCTGGGTGTTCTTCATCAACCTGCCCATCGGCCTGGCCGCACTGACCGTGGTGTTCCTTTTCCTGCACCTGCCTGCCAAGCACCTGAAGCAGAAGATCGACTACTGGGGCGCCGCCGCCATCACCGTTGCCATCGTTCCGCTGCTGCTGGTGGCTGAACAGGGCCGTACCTGGGGCTGGACCTCGGTGAACTCCTTCCTCTGCTACGGGCTGGGCGTGGTAGGCATCGCCTGGTTCCTGCTGGCAGAAAAGCGTGCCGGCGACTACGCCCTGATCCCGCTGCGGCTCTTCCACAACGTGACCTTCGGGCTGTCCTCGCTGCTGAACTTCATCATCGGCATCGGCATGTTCGGTGCCATCGCCATGCTGCCGATGTACCTCCAGCTGGTGAAGGGGCTCACTCCCACCGAGGCCGGCCTGATGATGATCACCTTCACGGTGGGCATCCTGTTCGGTTCCATCACGGCCGGCCGCACCATCTCGGCCTCCGGCACGTTCCGCATCTTCCCCATCATGGGTACCGGCATCCTGACCGCGGCCGCCCTGGTCATGGGGTTCTCCCTGGGAGTGGACACCGAACTGTGGGTTCCGGGCCTGATTGCGGTGTTCTTCGGCGTCGGCCTGGGCTTCTGCATGCAGCCGCTCACCCTGGCCATGCAGACCTCGGTCCCCCCGCGGGACATGGGCGTGGGAACGTCCTCGGCAGCGTTCTTCCGCTCCATGGGCGGCGCCGTGGGAACCGCCGTCTTCATCTCCATGCTCTTCAGCCTGGCTGCCAGCCGGATTGCGGACAGCATGAAGTCCGCCGCCACGGATCCTGCCTACCTGGCCGTCCTGAAGGACCCCGCCGTGGCGTCTGATCCGGCCAACGCCAAGCTGTACGACTTCTTCAAGAACGGCGCCTCCAACGACTCCCTGAACGACACCAGCTGGCTGCACAGTGCCAACAGCACCCTCACCCGGCCCATCACCGAGGGCTTCGCCACGTCCATTGACACGGTGATGCTGACGGCGGCGGCGCTGACGGGGCTGGCGTTCCTGGTCAGCTTCGCCCTTCCCCGGAAGAAACTGAGTGACCAGAAGGCATCACCGGAGGACAAGGACAACATGCAGATCCCCGCGCACTAGCTCCTCCTCCCGCAGGGCGCCAAGTGGATCGGTGCGCCGGGGCATGGAACACTGGCGTGAGCGCACCGGGGACGTAACCGGTTCAGCAGCCGACGACGTCCGCACCGCTTCCACCCATTCCAGAACCCAGGGAGAACCATGCCCACTGCACAGGAGCAGACCAAAACCGGGATACCGCGGCGGGTGATCTGGCTGGCACTGGCGGGGGCGGTAGGCGGATTCCTCTTCGGTTTCGATTCGTCCGTGGTCAACGGCGCGGTGGACGCCCTGAAGGGAGAGTTCGCGCTGTCCGAGGCCGTGACGGGCTTCGCCGTGGCCATCGCCCTGCTGGGCTGCGCGGCCGGGGCCTTCCTGGCGGGGAAGGTGGCGGATCGCCATGGCCGCATCCCGGCCATGAAGCTCGGCGCGCTGCTGTTCCTGGTCAGCGCCGTGGGCACGGGCTTCGCGTTCGGCGTCTGGGACCTGGTGTTCTGGCGCCTGGTGGGTGGCCTGGGCATCGGCCTGGCATCGGTGATCGCCCCGGCCTACATCTCCGAGATCTCGCCGCGGCAGGTGCGCGGCCGCCTGGCGTCGCTGCAGCAGCTGGCCATCACCACCGGTATCTTTGCCGCACTGCTGTCGGATGCGCTGCTGGCCACGAGTGCCGGAGGCGCGGACCAGTCCTTCTGGCTGGGCATCGAAGCCTGGCGGTGGATGTTCCTTGCTGCCGCCGTCCCGGCCGTCGTTTACGGCTGGCTTGCCTTCACCCTGCCCGAATCCCCACGTTTCCTGGTGTTCAAGGGCAAGGAGGACGAGGCCCGGCGGGTCTTCGCCTCCATCGCTCCGGCCGAGGACAATGACCGGCATATCCGCGAAATCCGGGAGGCCATCGAGGAAGACAAGCTCGCCGGCCAGAAGGGCTCCCTGCGCGGCAAGACCCTGGGCCTGCAGGCAGTGGTCTGGGTGGGCATCATCCTGTCCGTGCTGCAGCAGTTCGTGGGGATCAACGTGATCTTCTACTACTCCACCACCCTGTGGAAGGCCGTGGGGTTCCAGGAAAAGGATTCCCTGGCCATCTCGGTGGCCACGTCAATCACCAACATCCTGGTCACCCTGGTGGCCATTGCCCTGGTGGACCGCGTGGGCCGCCGGCCCATCCTGCTTGCCGGCTCGGTCGGCATGGCAGTGTCCCTGGGCGCCATGGCGCTGGCCTTCTCCTCCGCCACCGGCTCCGGGGAGAACATCACCCTCCCCGGGGCCTGGGGTCCCGTGGCCCTGGTGGCCGCCAACGTCTTCGTGGTCAGCTTCGGAGCGTCCTGGGGACCCCTGGTGTGGGTGCTCCTGGGCGAGATCTTCCCGTCGCGGATCCGCGCCCGGGCCCTGGGCCTGGCCGCTGCCGCACAGTGGGTGGCCAACTTCGTGATCACCCTCAGCTTCCCGGTGATGGCTTCGGCCTCGCTGCCGCTGACCTACGCCATGTACGCCCTGTTTGCCGCCGCGTCCTTCTTCTTCGTCATGTTCAAGGTGCCGGAGACCAACGGCATGTCGCTGGAGCAGGCGGAGACCCTGTTCGTGCCGAAGGGTTCGGCTAAGGCCAACTAACGCCCCATCACATCCTGCGCATAAACAGCAAACCCTCCATCACCTGGCGTGACGGAGGGTTTGCTGTTGCCGCTTGGGAAGCAGCGCCTACACAACGTGCGGTTCGTGTGCGGACAGGTAGGCCCGACCACCGAAGGCGATGAGGATGGCGATCACCATGGCCACGGCTCCGGCGAAGAACGGAACCTGCGGGCCAAAGCGCTCCCCCAACTGCGCCGCCGCGAACGGGGCCAGCGCGCCGCCCATCCAGCGGACAAAGTTGTAGCCCGAGGACGCCACCGGGCGGGGCGAATCGGAGACCCCCATGGCCAGTTCCGTGTAGATGGTGTTGTTGACGCCCAGCAGCGCACCGGCAGCGATGACCAGCACGACGACGGCCGGAACCGAGTGCCCGGCCGCCAGTCCCAGCCCGGCCAGGTCCAGCATGAGCAGGAACAGCGTGCCGGTCAGGACCTTGACGGCGCCGAAGCGTCGCTGCAAGGGCGGTGCCACGAAGACCGAGAAGACCGCAACGGCCACGCCCCAGCCGAAGAAGACGCCGCCGATGCCGTAGGCGTTCATGCCCAGGATGAAGGGGGTGAAAGCCAGGATGGTGAAGAAGCCGTAATTGTAGAACAAGCCGCTTGCCGCCGTCGTCCGCAGTCCCTTGTGGCCCAGCGCCAGGAGGGGGTCGCGCAGCCGGACCTTGCGCTCAGGCAACGGGGTCTTGGGCAGCAGGGCGATCAGGGCGATGAAGGCGGCAGCCATCAGGACGGCCGTGCCGAAGAACGGGGCCCGCCACTGCCAGCCGCCCAGGAGGGCGCCAAGGAGCGGGCCGAGGGAGATGCCCAGGCCCAGGGCGGCCTCGTAGAGGATAATGGCGGTGCCGGCGCCGCCGCTGGCCACGCCCACGATCACGGCGAGCGCGGTGGCCACGAACAGGGCGTTGCCCAGTCCCCAGCCGGCGCGGAACCCCACCAGCTCACCGACGCTGGCGGAAAGTCCGGAGAGCGAGGAGAAGACGACGATGACGGCCAGGCCGATCAGCAGGGTCTTCTTGCCGCCGATGCGGGAGGAGACGAACCCGGTGATCAGCATGGCCAGCGCCGTGACCAGGAAGTAGCTGGTGAAGAGGAGGGATACCTGGCTGGGGCTGGCATCCAGGTTTGTGGCGATGGCCGGGAGGATGGGATCCACCAGGCCGATGCCCATGAAGGCAAACACTGCGGCCAGGGCGGTGGCCCACACCGCCTTGGGCTGCTTCAGGAAGGACGCCTTTTCGGCCTTCAAGGTTGATTCTGGTGCTTGCAGGGTTTCTGCGAGCTGGCCGTCCATGGAGGGTACTCCTAAGTTCGTGGCTGGTTTAGCTGGTTCAGTTCTGGAGGGATGCGTTGATCTTGTCGATGACCGGCAGGGCGTCCGCCAAGGCCTTGCGGTCCTGGTCGGTGAGCGTGCTGAGTATTTGGGCCATCACCTGGTTGCGGCGCTTGTTCGCGGAGTCGACGGCGGCCCGCCCTTCAGGGGTCAGGATCACCCGGACAGCGCGGGAATCCGAGGGATCAGGCTCGCGGCGGGCCAGTCCCGCGCGTTCGAGCTTGATGATCTGCTCGGTTGCGCTGGGCACGCGGACGCCGAGGTTCCTGGCGATCTCGCCGACGCGCTGGCCTTCGCCGAGCAGCATCTTGAGGGTGCTGAGCTGGGCGGCGCTGAGGTCACCGTCGGCATCGAGGCGGCGGACCAGGTAAACGCTGTGGCGGAGGGCCTCGCGGAAGCCGCTGGCAAGTTCCTGCAGTTTCGGATCTACGTCATTCATCGTTAGGTAGCCTAACATTTAGGGTACCTAACAGTCAAGCCTCAGAGGGTCAACTTCATCCCGACATGGCTGGCCTCGAATCCTAGGTGTTCGTAGAACCTGTGCGCTGCCCCGCGGCTCTGATGCGTTGTCAGCTGCATCAGGGTGCAGCCCCGACGCCGGGACTCCGCGATGGCCCACGCCACCATCAGCTTTCCGATGCCCTGCCCGCGAAGGGGCGCACCCACGCGCACACCCTCAAGCTGCGAGCACCAGGCGCCGTGGCGCGAAATACCGGGCAGGAAGCTCAGCTGGAACGTGGCAACCACCGCACCCACCGCTTCGCCGTGCGGCACCAGGTCACCCACGAGCAGCATGTGCGCGGGATCGGCGTCGATCGCGTCAAAGGCCCGCTCGTAGGGCGCCATGTCCTGGCCTGCCTCGCGCCCGGCCCCCAGGGCGTCGTCGGCAAGGAGCCTCACGACGGCGGGAAGGTCCACCCGGGAGGCCGGGCGGAGGCGGAAGGTCCCGCCGTCGACGTCGGCGGTGAGCAAGGAGGGCGCGGCATCCGCGGGAGGGATCACCTGCCCAGCTTGGCACAGGAAAACAACGACGCCGGCACTCGCTTGAGTGCCGGCGTCGGTGTGATGGAGCGTTGCCGCAATTCCTGCGAGAGCTGATGGAGCGTTGCGTCAGGGGCTGCAGGAAGTGATGGCGCGTGCCAAGGGGTGCGTCAGGCCGGGGTGCTGGCCATTTCCGCCTGCCGCTCCTCCACCAGGGTGGCGACGGCACTGAACAGCGGGTGGCCCGGCTCAAGGCCGGTGATCCTGGCGGTGGCATCGGCGGGGCTGGCCGACCCAAGGATGCCTGCCAGTTCGGTGGCCTCGGCATCCGCAGGGTCAGTGAAGCGCAAGGCAGAAGCGATGGCACCCAGCAGGGCCTCCGGCACCACGCCGCGTTCAGCAAGTTCCGCGGCCGGCCCGATGAACCGCTCGTGCCGGCTCAGCTTACGCAGGGGTGCCCGGCCCACCCGGTTCACCGTGTCCGGCAGGTACGGGTTGGAGAACCGGACCAGGATTTTCTGGACGTAGGCCTCCTGCTCGTCGTTGCTGAAACCGTGCTTGGCCACCAGGAGCTGCTTGGTTTCCTCCAGCACGGCCCGGACGTCCTCGGCCACATCCTGGTCCGCCATGGCATCGGAGATCTTCTCCAACCCCGCTTCGAACCCCAGGTATGCGGCAGAGGCATGGCCCGTGTTCACGGTGAACAGCTTCCGCTCGATGTACGGCGAGAGGTCGTCCACGAACGTGGCACCGGGGATCACAGGGGCGGAATCACCGAAGGCGGTCCGGTCGATGACCCACTCATAGAAGGTCTCCACCGTCACGTCCAGGCCCTGCCCGGCCTCCTGGTTGGGCACGATCCGGTCCACGGCGGTGTTGGCGAATACTGCCTTGCCGTCGAGCACTGCGGCCGTGACCCCCGGCTGGGAAGCCACCTCCTTGGCCAGGATGTCCGTGGCGTTGATGGCGTTCTCGCAGGCCATCACCTGCAGGGGCGCCAGACCGGGTTCCCTGGCAACAATTCCCTTGGCAATGACGGGCGCCACGAACTTCAGGATGTGCGGCCCCACTGCGGTGGTGACGATGTCCGCCGTCGCGATCTCCGCGACCAGCTCCGCTTCCTGGGCGTTCGAGTTCAGCGCCCGGAAGTTGTCCACGGTGCGCACGGCGGGGTTCTCCCCCACTTCGTGCACTGCGTAGCTGTCCGCACCCCTGAGCCGGTTGATCAGCTCCTCGGCCACGTCCGCGAACACCACCTCATATCCAGCATCGTGCAGGAGCAGGCCCACGAAGCCGCGACCGATGTTCCCGGCACCAAAATGTACTGCCTTCACTATGCGTTGACCTTTCCGAAGAGCTCCAGGACTTCATCCACCGAGCCCGCTGCTTCAAGCCGGGCTACCTGTTCCTTGTTGGTGAAGACCTTGGCGATGGAGGACAGGATGTGCAGGTGCTCGTTGTTGATGCCGGCAACACCCACCACGAACTTCACCTGCTTGCCGTTCCAGTCGATCCCTTCGGGGTAGCGGATCACGGACACTGCCGACTTGCGGATGTGGTCCTTGGCGGCGTTGGTGCCGTGCGGGATGGCCAGGAAGCTGCCCATGTAGGTGGACACGGACTCTTCGCGTTCGTGCATCGCCGCGATGTACCCCTCATCCACGGCGCCGCGGGCCAGTAGGAGCCGGCCGGCTTCGTCGATGGCGGCATCACGGGTGGTGGCCGAACCGGTCAGCACGACGCTCTCGCGGGCCAGGATGTCGGCGGAGCCGCCGGCATCAGGAGCTGATGCTGCACCTACGGCGGTTCCGGCGGCAGCGGGCGCAGCATCCACCGGGGCATCGGCGGCGTGCGCGCCGTGGGCGGTGCCGGCGTCGGGCGTTCCACCTTCGGTGTTGCTCTCGCGGACCAGTTCAACGATCTCGTCGTAGCGCGGGCTGCTCATGAAGTTGTCCACCGAGTAGTGGGCGGCGCTGGACGTGGCCGGCTTGGCGCGTTCGGTCAGGTCCTGGTGGGTGACCACCACGTCGTAGGTGTCGGTGAGGTTGGCGATGGAGGCGTTGGTGACCTTGACGTCCGGGAAGCCGGCCGCCTTGATCTTGTTCCGCAGCACCGAGGCGCCCATGGCGCTGGAGCCCATGCCGGCGTCGCACGCGAACACGATGTTCCGCACGGGACCCGCCAGGACGCCCACTCCGCCGCGGCCGCCCGCTGCGCCCGCAGCGGCACCGGCACCGGTCAGCGTGGAGGACACCGAACTCTTCTTGCCCTTCATTGCCTCCATGCGGGCGGTGGCGTCGCCAAGGTCCGCCTCGTCGCTGTGCTTGGTGGTCCGCAGGATCACCGAGGAGACAAGGAAGGACACCGTGGCGGCGAGCACCACGGAGAGGATCACGCCGAAGTAGCTGTCACGGGCAGTCTGGGCCAGGACGGCGAAGATGGAGCCAGGCGCCGCGGGTGCCACGAGGCCGGAGTTGGTGACGGCAAGGGTGGCGATGCCGGTCATGCCGCCGGCGATGGCGCCGAGGATCAGCAGCGGACGCATCAGGACGTATGGGAAGTAGATCTCGTGGATGCCGCCGAGGAACTGGATGATTGCCGCGCCGGGAGCGGAAGCCTTGGCTGCGCCGCGGCCGAAGAACATGTACGCAAGCAGGATGCCCAGGCCAGGGCCGGGGTTGGCTTCCAGCAGGAACAGGATGGACTTGCCCTGTTGCAGGGACTGCTGCACGCCCAGAGGGGTGAGCACGCCGTGGTTGATGGCGTTGTTGAGGAACAGGACCTTGGCCGGTTCGATGAAGATGCTGGTCAGCGGCAGGAGGCCGTTCTGCACCAGGAACTCAACGAACTTTCCGGCTTGCTCACTGAATGCCGTGACTACCGGCGATATGCCGTAGAAGCCCAGCAACGCCAGCAGCGCTCCCCAGATGCCGGCGGAGAAGTTATTGACCAGCATCTCGAAGCCGGGGCGGATCTTGCCCTCCCACAGCAGGTCGATCTTCTTCATGGTCCAGCCACCCAGCGGGCCCATGATCATGGCGCCGATGAACATGGGGATGCCTGCGCCGACGATCACGCCCATGGTGCCGATAGCTCCCACCACGCCGCCGCGGACGTCATAGACGTTCTTGCCGCCGGTGTAGCCGATCAGCAGCGGCAGCAGGTAGGTGATCATGGGTCCTACCAGGCCGATGTTGGGCTTTCCGCCCGTCTCGCCGAAACCACCCAGCTGGGGAACGGGCAGCCAGCCCTTCTCAATGAAGAGGGCGGTGATGATGCCCCAGGCGATGAACGCACCGATGTTGGGCATGATCATGCCGGACAGGAATGTCCCGAACTTTTGGACGTGCACGCGCGCGCTGGTGCGGGGTTTTGCAACTGTCTCTGTTGCCATGTGATTTCCTAACCGTCTTTCCTGCGGCTCCGCAGGATTGGTCCGATGATTACGACGACGTATTGCTGGGTACTGCGGGGTTGTGGGCTAACCGGCCGGGCTGGTGGAGATCCGGTGGAGCCATTCGAGGAAAAGCTTGAGTTCCGAGCTGGAAAGCTGGTCAGAGTGCGAAGCCTGAAGTGCGGCGTTCAGGGCGATCGCTGCCACCACCACCGAGGACTTCCCGGTGCCGCCCTGGGCCGGGCCGCTGGCGGGCTCGGTGGACACCGCGAAGATCATGGCGTCCCGGGTCATGGTGGACAGTTCAAGGTTCCGTTCGGTGGCGGGCTCCGCAATCAACATCAGCGTCACTCCCACGTTGGCCGCCAGGATGGACCTGGCCGCTTCCCGCGGCTGGACGTTCAGCTGGCCCGCCGCCGCTGCCTTGTTCAGCATCTCCTCCATCAGTGCCTCAGCGTCCGCCACAATGGCAGGCCGGCTTTCCGGGCGGATATTGCCGAACATCACCAGGTACAGCTCGGGCTGGTTCAGTCCGAACTGGACGTGGTTGTCCCACATTCTCCGGATGTCCTCGAGGGGCTGTCCGGAGGGGGCGAAATCCCTTTCGCCCGCTACATACTCCTCAAACCCTGCGGCGACGACGGCGTCGAACAGACCTTCCTTGTCACCGAAGTGGTGGTAAAGCGTGGGAGCCGAAACTCCTGCCAGCTGGGTGATCTGGCGGGTGGAGACCGGAGCTCCCGCGGATTTGGCCAGCAGTTCCGCGGCAGCACGAAGCAGTCGCATTTTGGGGGGAAGCTGGCCATCCAAACTCATAACCGCTACCCTAGCACCTATAGCGTTGCTATATGAACTGAATCACATACAATTTTTTCAGGCACGTTTCCTGCCCCTGGACGTAGCAGTCCTCCGGCGGACCCCGGCACGGCGCCGGAGAACTTGGCGGGCCTGTCTACCGGCAGAGAATGAGGACCTTCAGTGCAGAACTTCCCAGGAGTAGGCGTCAGCCCAGGCCGCGTCATCGGCACTATCCGCCAAATGCCCAAACCGATCAGTGAGCCTCCTGCCGGTGAACAGCTGGCACCGGACACCACAGCCGAGGAAGCCACTGCAGCGCTGAAGGCAGCCTCGCAGTCGGTGCATGACGAACTGAAGGACCGGGCCACGCATGCCACCGGCGACGGCAAAGCCGTCCTGGAAGCCACGGCCCTGATGGCCAAGGACACCATGCTGATCAAGGGTGCAGCCAAGCTGGTGGCCAGGGGCACCTCTGCCGAACGCGCCATCTGGGAATCCGGTTCCTCCGTGTCCGAGATGCTGCACAACCTCGGCGGCTACATGGCCGAACGCGCCACGGACGTGCTGGACGTACGCGCCCGGATCGTGGCCGAACTCCGCGGCGTGCCCGCACCCGGCCTTCCCGCATCCAACACGCCGTTCGTCCTGGTGGCGGAGGATTTGGCCCCCGCGGACACCGCAACGCTTGACCCGAACAAGGTCCTGGCGCTCGTCACCGCGGGCGGTGGCCCCCAGTCCCACACCGCCATCATCGCCCGGTCCCTCGGCCTTCCCGCCGTAGTTGCCGCCGTCGGCGTTGACGAGCTCGCTGACGGCACCGAGGTGTACGTGGACGGCGCGGCCGGCAGCATCACCGCCGGGCCTGACGAGTCCCTCCGCGCAGCAGCGGAAGCATGGGCCGCGACGGCGTCGCTGCTGGCCGCCTTCACCGGCACGGGCGCGACGGCGGATGGCCACCAGGTGCCGCTGCTCGCCAACGTGGGTGGCGGCAAGGACGCGGAAGCCGCCGCCAAGCTGGGTGCCCAGGGCGTGGGCCTTTTCCGTACCGAGTTCTGCTTCCTGGAACGGGACACCGAGCCCAGCGTCGAGGAACAGGCCGCGGCCTACAAGAGCGTGTTCGATGCCTTCCCCGGCAAGAAAGTGGTCCTGCGGACGCTCGATGCCGGCGCCGACAAGCCCCTGCCCTTCCTGACTGACTCCACGGAGCCCAACCCGGCCCTTGGCGTCCGCGGCTACCGCACCGATTTCACCACCCCCGGCGTCCTGGACCGGCAGCTCGAAGCCATCGCCCTGGCCCAGCAGCAGTCCCAGGCGGACGTCTGGGTCATGGCCCCCATGATCTCCACGGCGGAAGAAGCCTCCCGCTTCGCTTCCATGTGTGCAGATGCCGGCATCAAGACCCCAGGCGTGATGGTGGAAGTCCCGTCCGCTGCCCTTACCGCCGAAGCCATCCTCCGCGAGGTGGGCTTCGCCAGCCTGGGTACCAACGACCTCACCCAGTACGCCATGGCCGCCGACCGCCAGCTCGGCCCGCTGGCCAACCTGAACACCCCGTGGCAACCCGCGGTGCTCCGGCTGGTTGGACTGACTGTTGAAGGATCCCGGGCGGAGGGCCACTCCAAGCCCGTGGGCGTGTGCGGTGAGGCTGCCGCCGATCCCGCCCTCGCCGTCGTCCTCACCGGACTGGGCGTCAGCACCCTGTCCATGACCGCCCGCTCGCTGGCCGCCGTGGCGGCGGTCCTAAAGACGGTCACCCTGTCCGAGGCCCAGGAGCTGGCCAAGCTGGCCCTGTCTGCGCCGAGCGCTACCGAAGCGCGGGCATGGGTGCGGGAGAAGCTGCCCGTGCTGGAGGAACTCGGGCTCTGACCCGCCAGGGTGCCGGATGTACCCGGGATAGGCTACGTCCATGGCACTGATAGCCCCCCGCGTTACGGCCGGCCTCCCCGCCGGCGAGGCCCGCAGCCTGGCGCGCGCCCTCGAGGACAGCAATGACATCACCGTCTTCGTGGATGGGACCGTTCACCGCCTGCCCGCCCAGGCGAGGGACGCCGTCGTGGACCTCCTTGCCCGGCTCAGCCACGGCGAAACGGTGACCGTCAGCAGCGTGGAGGAGATGCTCACCACGTCGCAGGCGGCCGAACTCGCCGGCATCTCGCACACCTACCTGCGGAATATGACGGACCGCGGTGAAATCCCCGTGGAGTACCGGGGATCTCACCGCCGCATCCGCCAGGCGGCCATCATGGCCTGGCTCGAAAACCAGAAACTCGTGGAACAAAAGCGTACGCACCACAGGAACGCCGGGGACAACGCCGGCACGGTGGAATAGTGCGGGCCCTCCTGGCCCGGCCGCAGGGCGGAAAAGGTCCCCGACTCCTTTCAGCGGACGTGGAAGCCCACGGCCTCACGGGCAGGATCCTTTGGGCTGACGGGACACCTGCTCCGGGACTGGAAAGCGCCGGGATTCCAGCCCCAACTGCCTATATCCTCATCCACGGCATCGGGGTTTCCCACCGCTACCTTCGGCGCCTGCACGGCGAACTCGCAAGCGATGCCCCCACCTATTCGCTGGACCTGCCGGGTTTCGCGGGAACACCAAAACCCGGGCGGCCGCTGTCCGTGGAGGACTACGGTGCTTTCATTGCCCAGGCCCTGAAGGCGAGTGGCATCACCTCCTACATCCTGGTGGGACATTCGATGGGCGTGCAGTTCGCCATCGAGGCGGCGCTCTACGCACCGGGGCAGGCCCAACGGCTGGTGCTGATGGGGCCGGTGGTGGACTCCCGGCACCGGAGCGTCCCGCGGCAGGGCATGGCGCTGTTCCTGGATGCACTCCTGAGGGAGAGTGCCGGATCAAACTGGATAGTGTTCACGGACTACTTCCGCTGTGGGCCACGCTGGTACTCCACCGAACTCCCCGTCATGATGGCCTACCCCACCGAGCAGCGGCTGGCCGGGATCACTGTGCCCGTCCTGGTGCTGCGCGGCAACCATGACCAGGTGGCTGGCGCCGACTGGTCGCTCCGGCTCGCGCAGGCGGTGCCGCAGGGAAGTTTCGCGGAAATTCCGCGGGCGGGACACGTCGTGCAGCACCTGCGCCCGCAGCCGGTGGCGGACGCCATCAGATCCTGGGCCGTGCCGCCCAGCGCCGCATCTTGAGGGCTGCATGCAGTTCCAGCCGGGCCAGCCCCTTGAGCGGGTCCACCCCCAGCAACTGCCGGATACGCCCCAGCCTGTTGTAGATGCTGCTGCGGTGCAGGTGGAGCTTAGTGGCCACGTCCTGGACCGAACCGTCATTGTCATAGAGCAGTTCCAGGACGGGGATGAGTTCGCCGTTGCGGTCGTGGTCCTCAAGCATCCGGAAGTACACAGAACCGGAGTCCGCCCAGGCCCCAACCCCTCCCCCGGCCGACGCGAGGAGCTGGTACACGCCGGCAGCCCTGCAGTCCACCAGCTCGCCGAGCTGCGGGTCCACGGCGGCAGCCTGGGCTGCCACCTTTGACTGCCGGTAGGCCTCAGTGAGCTGGCGGGTCTTTGCGAAACCCTCGCTGATGCCAAGGATGATCCGGTGGACCGGCCGGCCGGATCGCTTGGCCAACTCCAGCTGGTAGTGCACCAGGACCTGGGCATGGTTGGCCCGGCCCGTCGATTCGCGGAACAGCACCACCGAATGGGTTTCCGTACCTGCACTGAACAGGGCGGCGTCCACCCCTACCGTGGCCTGGAGGGCGGTGGAACGGTGGATCAGGGTGGACGCAATGGGGTCCGGCCCGCTGGCCCAGCCGTCCGCGTCCAGTACCGTGACCATCTGCCACGGTCCCCGGCCCTGGACTTCCTTCCACCCGGCGACGGCCGCCACCGCATTTGGTTCACCGGCACAGGCCGCCAGGAACTCGCGCTCCCGGCCCCGCCGGAATTCGGATTCGGCCGTGTTCGAGTCGAGCAGGAGGCCGGACAGCAGCTCAAGTTCGTGGTTGACGCCCGGCAGCTGGGTGAGGATCGCCGTCGGGCTTTCCTCCGCCGAGTCCTGCTGCACCCAGAGGTACCCCACGCGGAAACCCCTCACCATCAGGGGGACGCAGACGCGGCCCAGCATGCCCAGGTCCGCGTTGGCCGGAACCACAACGGGCCGCACGGCGGTGGCGATCCCATGGGAGAGCTGCCAGGCGCTCACGTCCGCCGGGACCTTCTTGCTCAGCAGGAAATTCACCCGCACCCGGTCAGCGTGGGACTGGTTGGAGCTGTAAGCGAGCAGCAGGCCGTCCAGGTCCTCGAGGGACAGGCCGCGGCCCAGCTTCTGCGCCACCTGTTCGACGAGCTGTTCCACTCCCTGCTGCTGCATGGGCCAACATTACTTCCCCGGAAGCCTTGCCGACGAACGGACACGAGGCGACACCTGCCGCTTCAGGACTCGACAGGTGTCGAGCATAAGACGGCAAGAACCGCGGAATGACGCGGTTCTTGAGACCGCCGCCGGTCCACAGCGTGTCACCTGGCTCACAGCGGGATTTATCGTTGAAACACGAAATCCCTTCCGCTTTTCCGGCCTACCGGCCCCGCAAACCTGGAGCAGACGATGATCATCGGTGTCCCCAAAGAAATCAAGAACAACGAATTCCGCGTGGCCATCACAGCCGCCGGCGTCCACGAGTTCCGCACGCACGGACATATCGTCCTGGTGGAGCGCGGGGCCGGGCTGGGCTCAGGTATTACCGACGAGGAATACTCGATCGCCGGCGCCGAGATCGTCAACGAAGCGGATGACGTCTGGGCCCGGGCCGACATGGTGATGAAGGTCAAGGAGCCCATCAAGTCCGAGTACCACCGCTTCCGCAAGGGCCTCATCCTCTTCACCTACCTCCACCTGGCCGCGGAGCCGGAACTGACCAGGGAACTCATCAACTCCGGCGTCACCGCCATCGCCTACGAAACCGTGCAGGAAGGCCGCTCGCTGCCGCTGCTGGCTCCCATGTCCGAAGTTGCAGGCCGCCTGTCCGTGCAGGTGGGTGCCACTTCCCTGATGGCTCCGGCCGGGGGCAAGGGTGTCCTCCTGGGCGGCGTGCCCGGCGTGCGCCCGGCCAAGGTAGTTGTCCTGGGCGCCGGGGTTGCCGGCACCAACGCCGCAGCCATGGCCCTGGGCCTGGGCGCCGACGTCACCATCCTGGACATCAACATCAACCGCCTGCGCGAACTGGACGCCCAGTACCAGGGCCGGCTGAAGACGGTTGCCTCCAACAAGTACGAGATCGAAAAGTCAGTGGTGGACGCCGACCTGGTGATCGGTTCAGTCCTGATCCCGGGCGCCAAGGCTCCCAAGCTGGTCACCAACGACCTCGTGGCCCGGATGAAGCCCGGCTCGGTCCTGGTGGACATCGCCGTGGACCAGGGCGGCTGCTTCGAGGACACCCACCCCACCACGCACCAGGAACCCACGTACAAGGTGCACAACACCATCTTCTACTGCGTGGCCAACATGCCCGGCGCCGTGCCCAACACCTCCACGTACGCGCTGACCAACGTCACCCTGCGCTACGCCGTCTCCCTGGCGAACCTCGGTGTCAAGGCCGCCTTCGACCGCGACCCCGCCCTCGCCGCAGGCCTCAACATCGCCGCCGGCCACGTGGCACACCACTCCGTGTCCGAGGCCCACGACCTGCCCCTCGTCAAGGATTGGCACGAGCTGGTTTCCGCCTGATGCATCAATGAATGACGACGGCGCGTCCCCGGCTTCCGAGCGAAAGCCGGGGACGCGCCGTCGTACTTTGGGGAAGGTGCGTCAGCCCCCGATCGCGCGGAGGGCATTCAGTGCGCCGTGGCCACTGAAGCTGTTGTAGCCAGCGCCACCCTTGCAGACCTGCGGGGCTCCATTGTCCAGCGCCGGGAAGAAGCTGTAGATGCCCGTGTCCGGCGGGCAGGCCACCGGGTCCGCCGTGCCGGTGATCCGTGCGGCGACGGCTCCGGGACTGCTTACGCCACTGCTGACCACCAGCGCCGCAACACCGGCCACATGGGGTGCGGCCATCGAAGTTCCCTGGAGGTAGCAGTAGGTGGCACCACTGGGGTCAACAACCTTCCGGAGACAATGGCTTATCAGGGCTGCCGGATAGGTGGACAGCACCCGCCCGTTCGGCGCAGCAGCCGTCACCTGCAGCACGGAGTCACCGCCTGGTGCCATGACATCGGCAGTGCCCGAACCATAGTTTGAGAAGAACGATTTAAAGCCCTTGTTGCCGCTGGCTGTCACGCCGATCACCCCGGGCACCTCGGTGGGAACCACGGCACAGGCGTTGGTGATGTCCCGAACAGCGGGGGTGGTGTCATCGGGGCTGGTTGCATCCTGGGTGGGATGGGCCAGGTCATCCGCTTGGTTATCCTGCGCCGCAACCACCGTGGTGCCGTTCTGCTGGGCGAACCGGATCGCCCGGCGCTCTGCCTCCCAGATGCTGCGCTGCACGGGGTCGTTCTTGCAGTTGAACAGCCAGGGATCGGCGAAGTAGCTGTTGTTCGTTACCTGGATGCCCTGGGAACCGGCCCACATGAAGGCGCAGACCACCGCCTCAGGGTAGAACAGGCCGTCGGCGTTGCCGGCCTTGATCCCGGCGATTTTGACGTTCGGCGCAACACCCACCATGCCGATGCCGTTCTTGGCGGCGGCGATAGTGCCTGCCGTGTGCGTACCGTGCCCGTTGTCATCCATCCATGCGGCCGGGCTCTGGTCCGGGGCCCCTCCTACGCAGGAGACACTCTTGGCGAAGTCGACATTCGGCGCCAGGTCGGGGTGCGTGTAGTCCAGGCCAGTGTCAATATCCCCCACCACTACGGACGGGCTGCCGCCATTGACTGCCCGCGCGGCCGGGGCCTGGATCTGATCCATGTCCCACTGCAGCGCGCCCAGTGTGTCGTTGCCGGGTGCCGGCGCGCCAGGCGCCACGGGCGCAACCGCCGGGCCGGCAGTGGCGTCCTCCTTGGCTGCCACCCCGAAGCTGGCCGTGGAGGCGGCTCCCTGGACCGATGCATCCGCGGATTGAAGTGCCGCGCCAAACCCGGCGTGGTCCGACGACACCACGGCGACGCCGATCTGTGGATAGGACTGCACCACCGTGCCGCCCGCGTTCCGCACGGCGGCCAGGGAGGCGCCCGAAACTGAGTTTCCCTTGTACAGGACAAGATAGGTCTGCGCTGTCCCGGTTCCGGCTGCCGGCCCGGACGGCACCAATGCCTGGGCGGGAGCCGCAAAGAGGCTTGCGGCGAGCGCCGCCACACCTATCGGCGCCGCGATCCTGAAGAACTTCTGCATGCTGCTGCTCCATTTCTGCCGGAACCGGGCGGCACGCAATAGCAGGCTCCCCAGCACTGGCCACTGTTTCCGATCCAAGGACTGCTTGCCCCAGACCTGCGGCTGCAACAGCCCAAAGCTGGACGCGCCGCTGAACAGACCTTAGTGATATCGATCACGTTTGGGCAAGGGTGCGTGCGTCCTCAATGATCTTGAGGACGTCGACGGCGTCTTCCGGATTCACTGGAAGGGGCAGGGCTGAGGCGGTGCCGCCGTCGCGGATCTTTGCCGCCAGGATGCGGTAGAACTCCGGGTAGTTCCCCCGTTCGGTTGGAAGTTTGTCCAGGTGGCCGTCGCGGCCCAGCAGACCCGCCCATTCCGGTGCTTCCACACCGTAGTCCCTGTCCAAGGGGCTGCCGCCGGCCACGATGTAGGGCTCCTGCGGGTCCACCCCGTTCTTGGTGTAACCGCCGATCGAGCCCAGCACCCGGAAACGGGGCCCCTGCTGGGCGCACAACATGTTCATTGCCAGGTGGCTGGTCACTCCGGACTGGTGCCGCAGGGCCAGGAAGACGTCGTCATCCGCACGCTCGTCGGAACGGCGTGCCTTCAGTTCCGCGTGGAGCACCGTGGCTGGGCCAAACAACTGCAGCGCCTGGTCAACCAGGTGGCTGCCAAGATCGAACAGGGCACCTCCCCCGTCCGCTGCCGTGGCCCGGGCCTTCCAGGCTTTGCCGATTGCCGGGGACCAGCGCTCGAAGCGCGACTCGAACCTGGTGACCCGGCCCAGGGCCTGGGCGGCCAGCAGCTTCCGCAGGGTTAGGAAGTCCCCGTCCCACCGCCGGTTCTGGAACACCGTGAGCACCCTGCCCAGCTGCCGTGCCAGCGCAACCAGTTCCTGCCCCTGGGCGCTGGTGACAGCGAACGGCTTGTCCACCACCACGTCCAGGCCCGCCTCCAACGCCGCCTTGGCCAAGGGGTAGTGGGCCATTGGCGGCGTTGCCAGGACCACAAGGTCAAGGTCAGCTGACCGCTCAAGGACCGCGGCGCCGTCGCGTACCACCTCCGCCCGCGGAAGCCGGGATGAGGCAGCCCCCTGCCGCCCGGCGTCGGACGTTGCGATGACGTCCAGCGAGTAGCTGCTGTTGGCAGCCAGCAGCGGTGCGTGGAAGACGCTGCCGGCCAGTCCATAGCCGACGACGGCAGTGCGGATGGCGCGGGGCTCGCCTTCGGTTCCGGTCATGGAAGCAACGCTACCCCCGGTGCCGCGGGCACAAACAAGAAGCCGGCACCCCTGGTCTGCCCAGGGATGCCGGCGTCTACGCTAGGCGGCTGAGGCCGCCCGAGTGGTGCTTACTTCTTAACCCAGCCGATGGTGGTCCAGTCCGGAACCTGCGAGGTGCTGCGGAACAGCGACGGGCCGTAGTTGGCCAGCCCCGTCCGGACGAAGGAGATCTGCGGGCCGTTGAAGACCACGCCCATGGAGTAGTACTTGGCCATGTGCTCCTTCTCCACGTCCATGGCTGCCTTGTTGCGGGCGGCGTTGTCCTCGATGGACGTAAGATCAGCGATTTTCTTGTCCAGCTCGGCGTCGCCCAGCTTGTTCTGGTTGGTCTTGGAGTCGTAGTACTGCTTAACGGCTTCCGTGGCATCCGCGCCAACGGTGTAGCCGGAGATGCTCAGGTCGAATTCACGGCTGCCCACGACCTTGCCGAAGTCGGCGGAGGCACGCTGGTCGATGCCGACATCCATGCCGCCGGCCTGGAGCTGCTTCTGGAGGGTCTGGGCCACGGCCACGGTTGTGGGATCGTCACCGAAGTTGCTGATCTTGAACGTTGCAGGCTTGCCGTCCTTCTCCATGATGCCGTTGGCGTTGGCCTTGTAGCCGGCATCGGTGAGGATCTTCTTGGCGGCGTCTGCGCCGGTTTCCTTGACCGGGTAGTTGTCCTGGTAGTAGTCCGAGAACGGCAGCAGCATCATGGAGCCGGAGCTGGGCTCTTCCCAGTTCAGCCCGTTGAAGCGGACCTTACGGATTGCTTCGCGGTCTACGGCGGCGAAGATGGCCTTGCGGACGTTGACGTCGGTGATGCGCTGGGCGTTAAGATTCAGGCCACCGGCAAAGAGGCGCTGGCCGCGGCGGATTTCTGAATCTTTGGTGCCGTCCAACTGCTTGTACAGCGAAATGGTGTTGGCGTTCATCGCATCAATCTCGCCGTTCTTGAACGCGGCGATCTGCGCACTGGTTTCCAGCTGGCGGAAGACCACGTTCTGTAGGACGGGCTTCTGGCCCCACCACTTGTCGTTCGGCACCAGGCTTACCGTCTTGGCAGCCGCGTCATACTGGTCAATCTTGAAGGGACCAGCCATCCACTCCGGGTGCAGGTTCCCGTTGAAGCCCTCGTTGAAGATCTGCGGAGAGTTGACGGCGGGGTGTATCAAACCGGTAAACAGGGAATCCAGCGGATAGACCGGCTGCCTGGTCTTGACAATGACTTCCTTGTCACTGCTGCCGGCCTCGACGGATTCAATGAACCCATAGTTGCCGGAGCTGACAATGTCGTACCCGGCATCCGGGCTCTTGAGGATGTTCCAGGTGTTCTTGAAGGCCTTGACATCGATGGGAGTGCCGTCGTTATACGTGGCCTTGGGGTTGACCTCAATAGTGATGGTTTGCTTGCCATCCTTTACTTCGTTTTTTACAGACTCGCAAAAGTCCTTATTAGGGGTGACCTTTCCGTCGAAGGCAATGTCCCAGCATCCCCAGGTGCCTGCTTGGTCGATAGGACGGTGGAGCGCAGTGTTGTCCGCGCTGTTGCCGTTGTTGGAGAACCCGTTGAAGTCCGGCCCGATGTTGCCCAGTGGAAGGGTGACCTTGCCGCCTTGCTGGAGGTCGGCGGCCGGCTTCTCATTGATGCTGATCAGCTTGGAGAGGTCGCCTCCGGATGCTTCCGCCTTGGCTGTTTGGGGGCCGCTGGCACCGCCACCGCCGCAGGCTGTCAGCGCCAAGGCCGCGGCAATGGCCGCAACTCCGCCGATCCTGTTCAGTTTCCTCATGGTTTTCCCTTCGATTGGTGCGAGTGGTGGTGCTTTGGGGTTCGAAAAAATCCTAGGGTGCAACGTGGTCCGCCGGCTCGTGGACCACCAGCATGTCCTCATCCATTTCCCCGTCCGGGAAGAAGCAGGCGAACTGCTGGTCCGTGGCGGATGCCGCTGGTTCCAGGGGCGGTTCCAGGGTGAGGCACTTCTCCTGCTTGCCCGGGGGCAGTGCCGCGAAGACAGGACAACGGGTGGCAAAGTTGCAGCCTTTGGGAGCCTGCAGCGGGGAGGGCAGGTCACCCTGGAGGATGATGCGTTCGCGGGTGCGTTCCAGCTGCGGGTCCGGCACGGGGATGGCCGAGAGGAGCGCACGGGTGTAGGGATGGCGGGGGTTGTCGAAGACCCGGTCCACGGCACCGATCTCCACAATCTTCCCCAGGTACATCACCGCCACCCGGTTGGAGATGTGGCGCACCACGGAAAGATCGTGCGCCACCAGGAGGTAGCTCAGGCCCAGTTCCGCGCGCAGGTGGTCCAGGAGGTTGATCACGCCGGCCTGGACCGAGACATCCAGTGCCGAGACGGGCTCATCAAGGACCACCAGCTTGGGGTTCACGGCCAGCGCGCGGGCGATCCCGATCCGCTGGCGCTGGCCGCCGGAGAACTGGTTGGGGAAGCGGTTGACGTGGTCAGGCTGCAGGCCCACGAGCCTCATCAGCTCCATGATCCGCTTCCTGATGGCTGCCCGGTCCATACCCGCGTTCTGCAGGGGCTCGGCAAGGACCTCGTACACCGTGAACCGGGGGTCCAGGGCTCCCGTGGGGTCCTGGAACACCATTTGGAGTTCGCGCCGCATCCTGCCCTTGGTCTTTGCGTCGGCCGCCTGCTTGTTGCTGAGGCCGCCGATCACCACCTCGCCGTCCTGGTCCGGGTGGAACTCCATGATCTCCAGGAGCGTGGTGGTCTTTCCGGATCCCGACTCACCCACAATGGAGAAGCATTCGCCTTCGCGGATGTCGAAGCTCAGGCCGTCAACGGCCTTGACGGTGCCGATCCTTCGCTTGATCAGGGCGCCCCTAGTCAGCGGGAAGTGCTTCCGCACGTCCTTGAGCTGCAGTACGGTGGACCGCTCGGCCCGGGGAATCGCGTCGAACCGGGACAACGGCACCGGCGGGGCGGTGAACACGTCATGGACATCCACGGTCCCGCCCAGGGATTCGGACTTGATGCAGGCAGCCCGGTGCAGTGCCCCGCCGGCCACGGGTGCCAGGGGGGGTTCGCCGTCCAGGCAGGCGTCCGAGGCAAGGGGGCAGCGGGGGGCGAACGAGCAGCCGGTGGGGGTGTGAATCAGATTGGGAGGCATGCCCTCGATGGGGACGAGCGAGGATTTCTCCGCCGCGTCCACCCGGGGCACAGCCCCCAGCAGGCCCATGGTGTACGGCATCCGCGGGTTGTAGTAGATGTCATCCACCGCGCCGGTTTCCACCGGCTTGCCCGCGTACATGACCATGATGTCGTCCGCCATGCCTGCCACCACGCCAAGATCGTGCGTGATCATCACGACGGCGGCACCGGTCTCCTCCTGCGCCGTATGAAGCACCTCAAGCACCTGGGCCTGGATGGTAACGTCCAGGGCCGTCGTCGGCTCATCCGCAATCAGGACACGCGGGTTGTTCGCGATGGCAATGGCAATCATGACGCGCTGGCGCATGCCGCCGGAGAACTCGTGCGGGAAGGCCTTGAGCCGGTCCTTGGGGCTGGGAATCCCCACCATGGCCAAAAGCTCGACGGCGCGGGCTTCTTTGGCCGTCCTGCTCATGGCGGGATGGTGGATGGTCAGCGCTTCCATGATCTGGGTGCCCACCGTGAACACGGGCGTCAGGGAGGACAGGGGGTCCTGGAAGACCATTGCCAGGTCGTTCCCGCGGAACTCACACATGGCTTTGTCGCTCAGTCCCAGGAGTTCCCGGCCCTTGAGCCGGACGGACCCGGTGACCTCCGCCGTGGGCGGCAGAAGCCCCATGATGGCCAGGGAGGTGACCGACTTGCCGGAACCCGATTCACCCACGATGCCCAGGGTCTTGCCTGGCATCAGGTCGAAGTCGACGCCCCTGACGGCGTGGACCACGCCGTTCTCTGAATTGAAGCGGACGTTCAGGTCGCGGACGGAGAGGACCGCATCGGAAGCGGCGTGCAGGCCTGCCACATGGAGGCGCTCGACGTCCGGGCGTGCGGAGCCCGTGGCTCCGGTGGTGGTTTCGCTGCTCATGCCGTCTTCTTTTCCGCGTGGATTTTCCGGGCTTTGGCCTTTTTGGCTTTGCCGGTGGAACTGGAGCTGGGGTCGAAGGCGTCACGCAGGCCGTCGTTCATCATGGCCAGGGATCCGGTCAGCAGGAACATGACAGTAAGCGGAACCCAGAACATCCACGGGAACGTCTGCACCTGGGAGGTGGCCTGGCCGATCAGCACGCCGAGGCTCACATCCGGAACCTTGATGCCGATGCCGATGAAGGAGAAAGCCACCTCGGCGAGGATTGCCGCCGTGACGCCGCGGGTGATGTCCAGGATCAGCAGCGAGCCGATGTTCGGGACCAGGTGGCGCCAGACGATCCGGCGGGGCGGGACGCCCATGTACTGGGCGGCTTTGACGAAGTCCCGTTGCATGAGGGACATGGACATGGAGCGGATCAACCGGGCCGTGCCCATCCAGCTGAACACCAGCAGGACGATGATCAGCAGCAGCCACGAGGGAAGGTCGCGTTTCAGGCCGGCCCCTCCGCCGCTGGTGGCGACGGCCACCACCAGGAGCGCCGGCATCATGATCAGCGCCTCCAGGATGAACAGCATGCCCTTGTCCACTTTGCCGCCGAAGTAGGCCATGGTGCAGCCGT
Organism: Arthrobacter liuii; assembly: GCF_014639275.1. GTDB lineage: Bacteria > Actinomycetota > Actinomycetes > Actinomycetales > Micrococcaceae > Arthrobacter > Arthrobacter liuii. The sequence continues at coordinate 73,173 of NZ_BMFW01000007.1, forward strand.
AGACGGCGGCGACCAGGACCGACACCAGGCCCACCACCAGGCCGATCAGGATGGAGATCCTGGTGCCCTCGACGGTCATTGCATACAGGTCGATGCCGGCCTGCGAGGTGCCGAGGTAGTGGTCTGCCGACGGCGGCATCCCGATGTTGAACGGGTCAATGGTTTCCTTGTCCCACTCGGTGAAGAACCCGCCGATGAATGAGAAAACGGTCAGGGCCAGGAAAATGGCCAGGCCCGCCACCGCGGTCTTGTTGCGCAGGAAGCGGCGGAAGATGATGGTGTTTTTGCCGATGACGACGTCGACACTTTCCAGGTGCGCGTCCTGCGCCACGGCTGCCGGGTCAACGGCGTTCAGGTAGGTCATGGCTACTGCACCCGCACTCTCGGGTCGACAAGCGTAGTGGCGAAGTCCGCGAGGACGGCGCCGATGGCGAAGATCACGGAACCGTAGGCCAGCGTCGCGGTGGCGGCGTTGACGTCCTGCAGCGAGATCGCATCGATGCTCCAGGAGCCGACGCCGGGCCAGGCGAAGATCTTTTCAGCGAAGAAGCCCCCGGCGAAGATGGCCGGGATGGTGAAGGCGATGCTTTGGGCCACCGGAATGAACGAAACGCGAAGCGCGTGCCGGGCGATCGCCTGGTTCCGGCTCAGGCCCTTGGCCCGGGCGGTACGGACGAAGTCGGCGTTGACGTTGTCCAGCAGGTATTGCCGCTGCGCGATCTGGTAGGCGCCCCAGCCCACCAGGGTGATGGCCACCGTAGGCACCACATAGTGCGCCAGCATGTCAACGAACTGGGGCCAGCCGGGCTCCACGCCCGGGGTGGAGATGCCGGTGACGTAGAAAATCCGCTCTCCGACCGATTCGTTGATGTTGATGGCACCCAGCTGCACCAGGAAGTAGGCGATGGGGGCGGGGACGATATGCGCCAGGTAGCTGTAGGACGTGATGACGCGGTCCTGGAACTTGTACTGCCGTGCCGCCGAGTAGACACCCAGCGCGACGCCGATCACCAGGGTCAGGACGATGGACGCCAGGAACAGCCGGGTGGAGATCCACACCCGGTCACCGAACTCGGCGTTGATGTAGGCGCCGTTGGGGCTCCGGCCCCAGTCCCAGCGGGTGACAATGGCGGTGAGCCAGTCGACGTAGCGCTCCCACGGGCTGAGGTCCGGATCCAGGCCCTTTAGCCGCATTGAGTCGGCAACCTGCTCCGGGGTGGGCCGGGGGATGCGTTCCTGTTCAAGCAGCGCCGGCTTGAGCGAGCTGACAGCCAGGAAGTAGCCAGCGGACGTGGTGAGGAAGATCATCACCACATACGTGATGCCGCGCTTGGCGAGGTACTTGAGCATGGGCGCTGCTGGATCCTTCCGTCTTCCCCGGACAAGGACGGATTGTGCCGTCTCACCGGGTCCTGCACCAGCGGGTAGCTGGCCTCCCCGCAGCCCAAAGGGCAGGTCCTGATGGACTATGTCGCGGGTCACATTCCAGAGGAAACTATCACAAGCGCCAACCCGGAAAGTGTGGGAATCACCCGAATTCGGCGTGCCGTATCAGATCGTTATGAATAATTCTGTGAAGTTGGTGTGACTGGACGCAGAGCCATTCCACCGCGTAATCTACGCTCGCCCTGCCACCCGTGTGACAAGGTCGCGCCAGGAAATTGCTAGCCGCTCACTGGTGACTCCGTGTTCCCGGACAAGGTGCAGGAGCCGCTCAGGGTCCAGGGTTGAGTTAAGGGATCCGGCCATCAGCCATGGTTCCGGGGAGTCGAAGCCGGCTTCCCGCAAGAGCATCTCCACGTGCTGGTTCCAGAGGGCAGCGGCCGGGACTTCGAACCTGCCCCGCGGGGCATTGCCGGCCGCGAGGACCAGGTCCCCGTATTCCAGCACGTAGGCGATCCGTTCGCTTCCGAAGGCGATGAGCCGGTCGAGTGGCGCGGCGCCTGGGCCCAGGGGCGGCGGACCGAACAGGAAGCGGGCCTGAAAGGCGGCCTCCGAGTCGTTCAGCAGGGTCAGCATCAATCCGGCCCGGCTGCCGAAGCGGCGGAAGACCGTGCCCTTGCCTACCCCTGCGTGCTCCGCCAGGCGGTCCATGGTGAGCGCCGCGGCTCCGCTCTGCTCAATCAGCTCCCGGGCAGCCAGCAGGAGGCGTTCCCGGTTCCGGGCAGCATCGCTGCGTTCCGCGGCCGTTACCGGCGTCATTCGCGGCCGCACTGGGATGGAACTCACAAAGACAGTCTAGCCATGGGGAATACAACCGGACTGCGGTCCGTTTAGTCTGGTGAAGGCTCATGAGCCTGAAGTTTGACCGAATGCGGCCGCCGCCGCGCCCCCTAGCCAGGAGTTCCCATGACTAAGAGCACAGTACTTACCCTTGTCGGCAGCCTCCGCGCCGAGTCCACCAACCAGAAGCTGGCGGAAGCCATCCAGCTCAACGCCCCCGAGCAGGTGGACGTGGTGATCCACGAGAGCCTGGGCAACATCCCGTTCTACAACGAGGACCTCGACGTCGAGGGGCAGGTCCCGGCCGCCGCCGCAGCACTGCGGGCCGCAGCTGAAGAGGCGGACACGGTCCTGCTGGTCACCCCCGAACACAACGGAACCGTTCCCGCAGCACTGAAGAACGCCATCGACTGGCTGTCCCGCCCCTTCGGTGCCGGCGCCCTGGCAGGCAAGCCGACTGCCGTCGTCGGCACTGCGTTCGGCCAGTACGGCGGCGTCTGGGCCCAGGATGAGGCGCGCAAGGCGGCCGGCATCGCTGGCGCGCAGATCCTGGAAGAGGTCAGGCTCGCCGTCCCCGGCTCCATGGTTCGCTTCGCCGAAGTCCACCCCAAGGACGACGCCGAGGTAGTTGAACAGATCAAGGGCGTCTTCGACGCCCTGGCCGCGGCGGCACCGGCAGCCTAGCCTCCCCGCAGCTCCCCAGCGCCCGGCACGCAGTTGGCGTGCCGGGCGCTGCTGCGTCCAGGTCCCCCGTGACCAACTCTTGTCCCAACCGGTACCTTGCGGACATCTGCGCCGGCGAGGGCCGCCGTAGCGTTAATCCACTGGACCTACCGGATCGGATTGCGGTGCCGCATGGCAAGACAATGGAGTTTGGGCGGACGTGGGCGGAGCACCCGGGCCGCCGCCGCAGTGGGCAGCCTGGTGCTGCTGCTCGCAGGCTGCAGCCTCCCCCAACCCGATGGGACTTCCCTGCCGGGGACCGGCGAAAGTGCCGGATCCAGCGCAGCCCCGCTGGCCCTCCTTCCCGACACAAATGTGGGCACCCCACCCGGAGCCGAGGCCGGAGAGGCGGCCGGGAAGACGGGAGGTCCGCCAGCGCCGGCCTCGCCGGACCCGGGCAGCAGCAGGGGGCGCACGGCCAAGGGGGTGACGGCGTACTTCGTGCTGGTGGACGACGGCGGGAGGCACGGCGTCCGCTTCGGCTGCAATGACAGCCTGGTTGGCTCCGCCCAGGCAGGTGGCGCAGGCGATGCGCGGCTCGCCGCGGCGATCGGTGCCCTGCTGGGAGGCGAACAGCAGCCGGGAAAGCTCTACAACGCACTGGGCGGTGCCCGGCTGAAGTTCCTCTCCGGCAGCTTTGACGGCACCACCGTCACCGTCTACCTGGCCGGCACCCTGAACCCCGGCGGCGCCTGCGACCTTCCGCGGGTGGAGGCCCAGCTCACCCAGACTGCCCTTGACGCGGCGGGGGCCATCCGGGCTGACATCTACATCAACGGGGAGACCCTGGCGGACTACCTGAAGCTGAAGTAAGGCTCCCCAGCCGGTAAATCATGGATAAACAACTGATGCTTTCAGGGCAACCGCTGGCTGTATCCTGACTCTGTGACCCACGAAACACTTGACGCTGCGGCAGGGACGCTGCCCGCCGAGGCCATCGACGCGATCGAGCGCGCGGCCACCTCGGCGCACCGCCACGAGGAACTGTTCTCCGAGCGTGCGGCCAACATCCGCCAGTCGGCAGTCAGGGATGTCTTCGATATCTCGATGCGGCCCGGCCTGGTGTCCCTGGCCGGAGGAAGCCCGTACCTGCAGTCCCTTCCCCTGGACCGACTCGCAGCAACGGCAGCGAAGATCATCTCGGAAGACGGACTCACCGCGCTTCAATACGGCGCCGGGCAGGGAACGTTGGAGCTCCGGACGCAGATCTGCGAAGTGATGGCCGCCGAAGGCATCCTGGATGCCAAGCCGGAGAACGTGGTGATCACGGCAGGTTCCCAATCCGCGCAGGACGTCGCCACCAAGCTCTTCTGCAATCCAGGTGACGTGGTGCTGGTGGAGGACCCCACCTATGTGGGCGCCCTGAACACTTTTGAGGCCTACCAGGTCCAGGTGGAGACCGTGGAATTGGACCAGTACGGGCTGGTTCCTGAACTGCTGGAGGCGCGGATTGCAGCCCTCCAGCTTGCCGGCAGGAGCATCAAGTTCCTCTACACCATCCCCAACTTCAACAACCCCTCCGGCATCACACTGGCCAAGGATCGCCGGCAGCAGGTGGTGGACATATGCCGCAGAGCGAATATCTTGGTCCTTGAGGACAACCCCTACGGCCTGCTCCGCTTCGAGGGTGAGCCCCTGGCCCCCCTGCGTGCGGCCAATCCGGACGACGTCATCTACCTGGGCTCCTTTTCCAAGATTTTCGCCCCCGGCCTGCGGATCGGTTGGGCCCTGGTTCCGGAGCACCTGCAGCGCCGCTACTACCTTGCCGCCGAATCAGTGACGCTCTGCCCGCCTGCCCTGAACCAGATGCTGGTCTCCGCCTACCTGCGGGACTACGACTGGAAAGGACAGATCGAAACCTACCGCGGACTGTACGCCGAACGGTGCCGGGCGATGCTGGCCGCACTCAAGGAATACATGGCCGCCGGTACCTCCTGGACCAGCCCGCAAGGCGGCTTCTTTGTCTGGGTGACCCTGCCCGAGGGTGTCGACACCTACCCGCTCCTGCACAAGGCGATTGGCGCCGGCGTCGTGTTCATCCCCGGCGCCGCCTTCACGCCGTCGGACGATCCGTCCAACAAGTTGAGACTGGCCTTCAGCGCCGTTCCCCCCGAGGCGATCGCCGAGGGAGTGCGCCGGTTGGCGCCGGTCCTGCGTGAAGCCATGGCTGCGCTGTAGCGTAAGCCAGACGAGTGCCGAAAACCGAGCAAAGGAGCATGCATATGGGTGGAATCATCGTTGTTGGTGTTGACGGCAGTGAGACCGCAAAGAAGGCGGCCGAATCGGCCAAGGACCTGGCTGCAGGCCTGGGCGCTTCGCTGCATATCGTGTCGGCCTTCGACAGCGACCGGACCGAAGTGTTCGGCAGCGGAAGCGACCGCTGGATCGTGTCTGACGCGGACGCCGCCGAGCAGGTGGCACGGACGGTAGCGGAATCACTGGGCCGCGACGTCACCGTGACGTATTCGGCAGCGCGTGGACGGCCCGCGGACGCCCTCATCAAGGAAGCCGTGCGCATGGATGCCCGCATCATCGTGGTGGGAAACCGGCGCATGCACGGCATCGGTCGGGTCCTCGGCAGCGTGGCCAACAGCGTGGCCCACAACGCCCCGTGCGATGTGTACATCGCCAACACCTACGACGCCGACTGAGCCATCCGGACCAACCCGGGTAACCCCGGACACTCCCCGTGGTGGCGGATATGGCTGCGGGGGGTGTCCGTTCTCACCCGTCTATCACCATTTCAGCTGCTGGCGCAACGATAAAATCGTGAGAGGCCCCAAAGGCGTGGACACCGACGAATCCACCCCCAGCGAAGGGCTCACCTTGATCACCTTGCAGCGCCGCCAGCTCGTTGGCCACGACATCCTCCTGGCCCGCCACGGCAACCACATCAGCTCCATGCGGGTGGACCGCAGCAACGACAGGGTGGTTGCACTGCTCGATGACGGCAGCCTGGACAGCGCCCCCAACCTGATCACTCCCGGACTCCAGCTTCCCCAAACCGTGCGCAGCGTCCTGCGCGAGGACTGGAAGCTTTTGAGCGCCTGGGCCGGCATGGCCGCCCTGGTGGGTGGACTGATGACTGCCGCCGCGGTTGTCCTGGGAACCACCGCCGACCCGGCCATGCTTGAGGCCTTCACAGCGTACTCCGCGTACTAGGCCAACTTCCCGCCTGCCGCGCACCGGGCTGTTCAGCCCGCCAGCAGGCCCTGCAGCAGCCACCAGATCCCGGCCATCACCACTCCGCCGAAGAGCGAACCGGCCACCACCTGCGCTAAGGAATGGGCCCTCAGGACCACCCGTGACCAGCTGACCGCCGGGATCAGGAGCAACAGCGGGGCCCACGCGATGCCAAGCATCAGCACCGATACGACGGCGGCGCAGGACACGGCAGCGGCGTGACCGCTCATTTTCCAGAACGGGCTGACTGCCGCCAGCACGGCCACCCCGCCCACCACCGCCAGGACCATGACCACCACGCTCTCCGGAGCCCCCACCGCGCCCAGCACCACCAGCCCTGCCGCGATGCAGCCCAGCGCCATCAGGAGCACGGGTGCGCGCTGCTTCCGGTCGCTGACGTGGTGGTCTGTGACCTTTCCCAGCCTGACGAGGAACAGCAGCACCACCAGCGGCAGCACGCACACAAAGAGGGCCGCCAGCGCCCCGTAGCCGATGGTTCCCGGATATCCTGCTTGGGCGATCGGGCTGATGAGCAGCTGCAGTGAGACAACCACCGGAGGCTGGAAGGCCTCCGTCAGCCACCTGGCCACGCGGCTTTTGGCTCGGATGGACCCGCTGACTGTTATCACGTCCCAGTCCATGGCGCCGAGTACACCAGGCCTAGTCCAGCAGGAGCGCGGGCTCTTCCAGGATGGCCGCGACGTCGGCCATAAAGCGCGCGGACAGATCGCCATCCACCACGCGGTGATCGAAGGATCCCCCCAGCGTGGTGATCCAGCGGGGAATCACCTCGCCGTCCAGGACCCAGGGCTTCTGCTTGATGGTTCCGAAGGCCACAATGGCAACCTCGCCCGGATTGATGATGGGCGTACCTGTGTCGATGCCCAGGGCGCCGATGTTGGTGATGGTCAGCGTCCCGCCCTGCATCTCCGCAGGCTGCGTCTTCCCGGCCCGGGCCGTGACGGCCAGGTTGTTCAGCGCCAGGGCAAGCTCCTTCAGCGACAGGTCCTGGGCGTTCTTGATGTTGGGGACCATGAGGCCACGCGGCGTGGCCGCGGCGATGCCCAGGTTCATGTAGTGCTTGACGTGGATTTCCGCCGTGTCCGAGCCTTCGTTGTCCACCCACGCGGCATTCACGCTGGGGTTGCGCGCGGCGGCCCAGATCACGGCTTTAGCCAAAATGAGCAGCGGCGATACCTTGATGCCCTCGAAATCCCGGGAGGCCTTAAGCCGCTTGACGAACTCCATGGTGCGGCTGGCGTCAACATCGACGAAGATGCTCACATGTGGCGCGGCGAAGGCCGACTCCACCATCGCCTTTGCCGTGGCTTTGCGGACGCCCTTGACCGGGATGCGCTCCACGCGCTGGTCCTGCGGCTTGCCGACCTTGCCCCAGAAGCCGTCGGCCTTGTCCAGTTCCGCGTCGCGCTGCGCCTGGTAGCTGACCAGGTCCTCACGCGTCACCTCGCCCCGTGAACCGGTGGCCACGACGTCCGCGAGGTCGATGCCCAGGTCGCGGGCGATCTTGCGGACAGGCGGCTTGGCCAGCACCCTGTTGACCAGGCCCGTGATGGTGCCGCCAATGGTTGGACGGTTGTCGACGACGGCGGCCGGATTGGCGGAAACCGCAGCGGGGGTGCGGGGCTGGACTGGTTCAACCTCCGGAGCGTTGGCGGTCACGGCCGTCGCCGGAGACGTCTTGCGCGGACGGCGCTTTACGGCGTCGGCCTTGGGTCCGGAACCCACCAAGGGAGCGTTGGACGTGGCGGCCGCGGCGCCGTCGGCCAACGCCTCGTCCGCAGCATCCCGGGACAGCTTGCCGTAAAGCGGCTGGGCGGGGACATCCGGGGCGACGGGGACATCGGCGGCGACCGGGGCCTGGGGGGCACGGACGTCGGCAGGAGTCGGGTCACCGGATACCTCGTCGCTGACGCTGATGATGGCGGTCCCGACGTCGACGGTCACCCCTTCCGGGACCAGCAGTTCGTTGACGGTCCCGGCAAAGGGGGACGGAAGTTCCACGATCGACTTTGCGGTTTCGATCTCGCAAATGACGTCGTTGATGGCCACGGCATCGCCGGGTTTGACCTTCCAGGAGACGATTTCCGCCTCGGTGAGGCCCTCGCCGACGTCGGGCAGGTTGAACTTGTTCAGGGTCATGGTGTCCTCAGTAGGAGAGGGCGCGGTCCAGCGCCTCCAGGATGCGGTCGATGTCCGGAAGGTAGTCTTCCTCCACCTTCGCAACGGGGTAGGGCATGTGGAATCCGCCCACGCGGATCACCGGCGCCTCAAGGGAGTGGAACGCCCGCTCACTGATCCGGGCTGCAATCTCGCCCCCGATTCCGCCGAACGTGGGTGCCTCGTGCGCCACGATCAGCCTGCCGGTCTTCTGCACGGAGGCGGTGACGGTGTCGAAGTCGATCGGCGAGATCGACCGGAGGTCGATGACCTCGACACTCCTGCCGTCCTCCTCCGCGGCATTGGCGGCCGCAAGCGCCACGGGCACCAGGGGGCCGTAGGCCACCACGGTGGCGTCTGTACCCTCCCGGAGGACATGGGCCTTGAAGGGATCCTCCGAGGGGCCGGGATTCTCGACGTCGACGTCGCCCTTGAGCCAGTAGCGGCGCTTGGGCTCGAAGACGATGACCGGGTCTTGGCACTCCACGGCCTGCTGGATCATCCAGTAGGCGTCATGGGGGTTGGACGGGCTGATGATGCGCAGGCCGGCCGTGTGGGCGAACAATGCCTCCGGGGATTCGGAATGGTGTTCAATGGAGCCGATGCCCCCGCCGTAGGGGATCCGGATGACCACGGGCACGCTGAGGTTGCCGTTGCTGCGCGAATGGATCTTGGCGAGCTGGGTGGTGATCTGGTTGAAGCCGGGAAAGACGAACCCGTCGAACTGGATCTCGCACACTGGGCTGTACCCGCGCAGGGCCAGGCCGATCGCGGTGCCGATGATTCCGGACTCGGCCAGCGGGGTGTCTACTACGCGGTCCGGGCCGAACTCACCGATCAGCCCGTCGGTTACCCGGTAGACGCCGCCAAGGGGCCCGATGTCCTCGCCCATCAACAGTGATTTGGGGTTGGCGGCCAAGGTGGCGCGAAGGCCCTCATTGATGGCCTTGGCGATGGTCATGGTGGTCATCAGTGGCCTGCCTTTGCTGCGTGCCCGGCGGACTCTTCCTCGCCGGCGAATCCTGCGCTGTATTCCTCGAACCACGCCAATTCCTCGGCCACCAGCGGGTGGGCCTCCTTGTAGACCTTGGCGAAGGCCTGCCGGATGTCCGGGTTCTCAATATCGTGGGCCGTGCGCCGGACGTAGGCAGCCAGCTCGTCGCCGTCAGCCTTGACCTTGGCGAAGAATGTGTCGTCCGCGAGGCCTTCTGCACGCAGGTACTTTTCGAGCCGTGCCAGCGGGTCCTTGGCACGCCAGGCGTCCTCTTCCGCCGACTGCCGGTATTTGGTGGGATCGTCGGCGGTGGTGTGCGCACCCACCCGATAGGTGAAGGCCTCGATGAGGACCGGGCCCTTGCCTTGGCGTGCGTGCTCCAGCGCCCATTCGGTCACCGCGTGGACGGCGATCACGTCATTGCCGTCCACGCGGATGCCGGGGAAGCCATAGCCCTTGGCGCGGTTGGAGAGCGGAACGCGGGTCTGGACGTTGGTGGGGACCGAGATGGCCCAATGGTTGTTCTGGCAGAAGAACACGACGGGGGCCTTGTACGAGGAGGCGAACACCATGGACTCGTGGACGTCGCCTTCCGAGCTGGCGCCGTCGCCGAAGTAGGCGATGACGGCGGCATCGGGCTGCTTGCCCGCGCCGTTCGCTGCTGCGGCGAACTTCTGGTCGCGCTGGATTCCCATGGCGTAGCCCACGGCGTGGAGGGTCTGCGCGGCCAGGACCAGGGTGTACAGGTGGAAGTTGGTGTCCCTGGGGTTCCAGCCGCCGTTGGACACGCCGCGGAACTGGCGCAGGAGTTCTGCCAGGTCCACATTCCGGGTCAGGGCTACGCCGTGCTCCCGGTAGGTGGGGAAGATGTAGTCCTGCGGCTGGCTGGCCCGGCCCGAGCCGATCTGCGCTGCTTCCTGGCCGGTCAACGGTACCCACAGCGCCAGTTGGCCCTGGCGCTGGAGGGCCGTGGCTTCGACGTCGAACCTCCGTATCGCGGCCATGTCGGCGTACAGGCCACGGAGGTGCTCCGGGGTGAGTTTGTCCGCATAGTCGCTGAAGACCGGATCCGCACCCAGCTTCCCGTCGGGACCGAGCAGCTGCACCATCTGGGCCGCGGGCTCGCCCATGACGGCTTCAGCATCGGCTTCCCGCTGGTCGTCTACCGCTGTTCCGTCAAACTCGGTGGAAGGCAGATGAGTGCCCATACCGTCTCCTTGCTTGCCGCATCCGGATGCAATGCAATGTCGCTGGGATATATGCCCCAGAAGGAATACATTCCCTTTATGGCATATACATTGGCTTACTGATCCTAACTTTATCTTCGGTAAGTAGCGGGAGGGCTACATGTTAAGTGCTAGGAAGTTGCTGGCGCCTTTGTATAGTCGGCACACAATTGGAGAAAGCGGGTGTTGGCCTCGGGTTCCCCGATGCTGACCCTCACGCCTTCTCCGGCGAAGGCCCGCACCGAGAGGGCACGGCTCCCCGCCATCTCTGCGAAGGCGGCGCTTTCAGCACCAAGTGCGAGCCATACGAAGTTTCCCTGGGCATCAGGGACGGCCCAGCCGAGTTGGCGGAGACCGGTAGTCACCCGCACCCGCTCGGCCACGAGTTTTTGTACCCTTTCCACAACCTGTGCATGGTTCTCAAGCGAAATTATTGCTGCTTTTTCGGCTATTTGGGATACCGCGAAGGGCGTTGCCGCGACCCGCAGGTACTGGGTGAGTTCAGGGTGGGAAACACTGTAGCCAACCCGGAGGCCTGCGAGGCCATGGGCCTTGGAAAACGTCCGGAGCACCACCACATTGGGATATTTGCGGTAAAGATCGATGCCGTCCACAGCATCCTCCGCCCTGACGAATTCCTGGTAGGCCTCATCAATCACCACCACCACGTCGGCCGGGACGGACTGGATGAAGGCCTCAGTTTCGGCAGCTGTGAGCGCCGGGCCGGTGGGGTTATTGGGCGTGCAAAGAAGGATAACCTTGGTGCGGGCACTGACGGCGGCCGCCATGGCCTCCAGGTCATGACGGCCGTCTGTAGTCACGGGGATGCGCACGCTCTCGGCACCTGCCAGGCCCACGCTGATGGGGTATGCCTCAAAGGAGCGCCAGGCATAGATGACTTCGTCCGCCTTGCCGTCCTCGTTCTGCCCGGCGAAGGCCGCCAGGATCTGGTTCAGGGCCCCCAGGCTTCCAGCTCCGGTCACGATATCCTCAGCGGGCACCCCCAGGAATTCTGCGAGCGCCGTACGAAGCTTGCTGCTTAGCGGATCCGGATACCTGTTGAAGTCCGTCTGGCTGGCTATGGCCTCGAGCACCGCAGGAATCGGTGGGAGCGGGTTTTCGTTGGAGGACAGCTTGTAGCTGGCCAGACCGCTGACGGCGGCCGCCGGCTTTCCTGCGGCGTAGCGGGGCAGCCGGTCCAGCACGGGCCGCGGTATGATCCCGCCGGCCCTGGTCTCAGGTGAAGTCATGGCTTCCAGCCTACGTCCAAGCCCCGCGCGAACCCGGGGAGCGAACGGCTGAATAATTGGGGGCCCCGCCGCCAGACAGCGGGCCCGACCGTATGGAAGCATGAAGGCATGGGCTCTTACCTCCTTCGGATTGTCGTCAACGCTGCCGGCCTCTGGATCGCCAACTGGATCCTGCCGGGCATGGACATTACCAGCACCGGGGCATCCGCTGCGGTGGCCAGGACCGGCATTTCGCAGGATCCCGGGATCATCGGCATCGTCCTGGCCTACCTCTTCATCGGCCTCATTTTCGGCCTGGTGAACTCATTTGTCCGGCCACTGGTCAGCCTTCTCGCACTTCCAATCACCATCCTGACCCTTGGCCTCTTTGCCATCGTCATCAATGCCGCCATGCTGTACCTGACGGCCTGGATCAGCAGCTACACGCCCGTTCAACTCACGATTGATACCTTCTTCTGGACCGCAGTGCTGGCCGTGATCATCATCTCCCTGGTCTCCTTGGTGGCAGGCCTGCTGCCGAGCGGCCGCCGCTGACAGCTGCGAGTCCAAGTAGGAGGCCGGAGGTAAACAGGTACCAACAGGTGCCCTTTCTCCGAAGCACTTCCAAAACTTCAGTACCGGCCACCCATGACCCTCTGGGGACGACCCCCCTAGGCTGCCAATCGGGCCCATAAAGAGGCCCGTTGCTGTCAGTTCCGGAAACGGGGGCCCCAGAATGAAGCCCATTAAAATCCTGCTTGCTGCCTGCCTGCTTTTCGCATGGCAAGTGGGCCCGGCACACGCGGACGTCGAAACAGGGCCGGTACCGCAGGGCGCCGCCGTGCTGGGAAACGACATCTCCTGGCCCCAGTGCGGCAGTGATCTTCCCGCACCCCCGGCGTTCGCGATCGTGGGGGTGAACGGCGGAAGGCCGGACACCGTCAACCCATGCCTGGCCGCTCAACTGGCCTGGGCAGGCCAGAGCTCGGAGGCAGCCGCAGGCACCCCGGCGGCGGTATATGTAAATACTGCCGCAACAGGGCCCGTGGAGTCCTTGTGGTGGCCTGCAAACAACACCTACCGCGGCACGGAGGTCAGTAATCCCTATGGGATGTGCAACGGTACGGCGTCCCCGGCCTGCGCATACGTCCACGGCTACGCCATGGCCTTCAACGACGTGGTGATCCTGAAGGAATCCGGCGACGGCGCGGCAAGGCGTATGTGGTGGCTGGATGTAGAGACCGGGAACAGCTGGCTGTGGGACAAGGCCGCCAATGCTGCCGAGCTGGAGGGCATGACCGCGTACCTGGTGGGAACCGGCGCGGAAGTAGGGATCTACTCCACGGCCTACCAATTCGGCGAGATCGTGGGGGAAGTCAGTCCCGGCAGCAACCTCCACGGGCTTAGGAACTGGCTGGCGGGTGCAGAATCCGCAGCGTCCGCCCGGGAGTATTGCTCGTCGGCTGCCCCCCTCACTCCCGGTGCGCTGGTCACGATGACCCAGTTCACTGAAGGGGACCTCGACTACAACTACCCCTGCCCGTCCGCCGCGCCGGCACCGGCAACGGCAACGGCACCGCAGCATGACCCACAGCCCGCCCCGCAACCAAAGACGACGCGCGTTACCGCCTACGCTGAACTGCACGCCGCCCAGATCTCATGAGGCCAGCGGCCCCGGTGCGGATAGGTTCCTATTTCGCACCCGGTTGGGGACGGCCCGAGAGGGGGTCCCGGCGGTCCAGCGGACGAGGGGGCGCCGGGGTCTTTGACAACGAGAAGCGGGCGGCAGTGGCAGTACCACCGGCACCCAGGACAGCACCCAGCGCCGCCGTGGAGTGGACCAGTGACGGGTCCTTGCTGGCGGACACCAGCCGGGCCGCCTCCTCATAGCCGCTGAGGCGGTGCCCGGGTCCGAGGCCGGCGTCTTCCCCTTCCGTAGTGGTCACCGGGTTGGTCATGGTTACGGTCACCCTGTTCCGAGTATCGGCGTTTGGAGCTCCGTCGGCACCCGGCACCCAATCTGCTTCATGCTCCAGATGCAGCGAGCTGACACCTGTTCCCGGCGTGATGCCGGCGACTGGCGATCCTGCAGTAAGTACATATCGGACATCGTAAGTGCGGAGGAAGCGGGGATCGGCAGAGAGATTCATGGCGTGGATACCGCCCTGGCTGTAACCAATCGCCACGACCGGCGCTCCCTGCTTTGCACCGGCCGCTTCGAGCGCCTCAAGGATGGCTGAATTCACTTCCGAGGAACTGTAAAACATTCCTTCGGCGATGCCTGCTTCATCGAACGGGTTGGGACCGCCCGCTCGAATGCCTGCGGGTTGAGTACCGGGAATGACAACGACATATGCGGTTTCCGATCCATTTGCCACCTCCAGTATTTCGATGAAACCGGGTCCACGTGCTTCTATCTGCCGTATCCGCTGCAGCAGGCCGGCAGGCGAAGTATCCAGTTCCACGGCAACTTCTTCTTCACGCTGCACTTCGATGTGCCTCGGCTTAAGACCTGACGCGGCACCGAACACGGCGTCCCGGACCCACGCGTTTCGTTCAATATTGGCTTTCATCGAGGAGGACTGCGCTCCGAGCTGGGCCACCAGCCATTCCATCGTTTGCCTGTCTGCTGCTTTGGAGGCGAGGATCACGAGTGCCGAGTGCAACAGCTCCTGGGTGCTGCGGTACCCAAAATACCGGCCCGCTGCAGCGCGCTCTTCGGCGTTTTCATACTCACGGATGCAGCTGCGTACCTCGGTGCTGATCCGCTGCATTTCGGACCGGACGGCCCGGAGCACCCATTCACTGTCCCGCACGCTTGCTATGTGGCCCGCGTCGGACCACGCACCCTGATGGTCCACCCGGCAAAGCCCGTCCAGGATGCGCCCGGTTTCCTCCTCAGCCCATGACAGATGTCTTGCCAGCCCTTCAAGCTTCTCCGCGCCTGCCGTAAGTTCCTCAATTTGCACAGTGATGCCGGAAGTGCCGCCGCTCACGGTGAGAGTCCCCTCCCGGGAGGGGCCATACAGCTGGATGGCCCCGCCGCCGGGCGGAGTTTTGGTGCTCATCCCGGCCGGCTTGAACTGGCCAGCGACGGTATGGGACCCTGCTGAGCCCGCCGTGCCAGCGCGTTACCGGCCTCCTGCAACCGGTCCAGCGCGCGGCGCAGACTGGCTGCCTGGAGAGTAACAGCGTCCCGGTAGGCGCGGCCGGCCGGAGATTGCCAGTCGAGCATCTGGATGTCCTGGAACCCGCCAAGAACCTGTTCCACCCGGGCACTGCAAGACACAAGGCGGCCCGCGAGCGCATGTAGTTGGGCGTCCATATGCTCCCCGCCCCGTATCCCGTCCATCAGATTGTTCCCCTGCCAGCTTCCTGTCATGGCCTTACTGGCCCAGCTAAATCCTGCTGCTCCCAACGCTAAGGACGCCCACCCTTCCAGGTAAGAACCGCCGTCGGCTATGTGGACAAGTAACGTGGTTGACCCGCTTAAGGCGGCGGCGGACTTCATGAAAGAATCAGCTCATGCCTGAAACTGCCGCCACAGCTGATACCCGTACGCCCTCAGGACGCCTGGCACTCGCCGCGTCGCCGGAAAAAATCGCGCTCGGACCCCTGGACGGCCGTTACCAGTCCGCCGTCGCGCCCCTGGTCGACTACCTGTCCGAGGCTGCCCTGAACCGGGACCGCGTAGCCGTCGAAGTTGAATGGCTCATCCACCTGACCAGCAACAACGTCCTTCCCGGCGCCGAACCGCTGACGGCGGAACAGCAGCAGGAGCTGCGCGCCATCGTCACCGAATTCGATGCCGCCTCCGTGGCGGAACTGGCGGAAATCGAAGCCGTCACCGTCCACGATGTGAAGGCCGTGGAGTACTACATCGGCCGCCGCCTCCCGGCGATCGGCATCGAAAACCTCACCGCCATGGTCCACTTCGGCTGCACGTCCGAGGACATCAACAACCTGTCCTACGCCCTGGGCATCAAGGGCGCCGTGGAGGACGTGTGGCTGCCCGCAGCCCGCAAGTTGGTGGCGCAGATCAGCGGAATGGCCGAGGAGAACCGCGCGGTGCCCATGCTGTCCCGCACGCACGGCCAGCCCGCCACGCCCACCACCCTGGGCAAGGAACTGGCGGTCATTGCACACCGCCTGACCCGCCAGCTGGACCGGATCTCGAAGACCGAATACCTCGGCAAGATCAACGGCGCCACCGGCACCTATGCAGCCCACGTGGCTTCCGTCCCGGGCGCCGACTGGCAGCAGGTGTCCCGGACGTTCGTGGAGGGCCTGGGGCTCACCTGGAACCCGCTGACCACGCAGATCGAAAGCCACGACTGGCAGGCCGAGCTCTACGCCGACGTGGTCCGCTTCAACCGCATCCTGCACAACGTCTGCACGGACATCTGGAGCTACATCTCCATCGGCTACTTCGCGCAGATCCCGGTTGCCGGTGCAACGGGCTCGTCCACCATGCCGCACAAGGTCAACCCCATCCGCTTCGAGAACGCCGAGGCGAACCTGGAGATCTCCAACGGCCTCCTGGACACCCTCGCCGCCACGCTGGTCACCTCCCGCTGGCAGCGGGACCTCACCGACTCCTCCAGCCAGCGCAACATTGGCGTGGCGTTCGGCCACTCCCTCCTGGCCATCTCCAACGTTGCCAAGGGCCTGGAACGCCTGGACGTTGCGGAAGACGTTTTGGCGGCGGATCTGGACACCAACTGGGAAGTCCTGGGCGAGGCCATCCAGATGGTCATGCGCGCCGAGGCGATCGCCGGCGTCGAAGGCATGGAGAACCCCTACGAGCGCCTCAAGGACCTCACCCGGGGCCAGCGCGTGGACGGGGCCCGGATGCAGGAGTTCGTCCAGGGCCTGGGACTGTCCTCTGACGCTGAAGCGCGCCTCTTGGCCCTCACGCCCGGAAAATACACTGGCATCGCCGACCAACTGGTGGACCACCTGAAGTAAGCCCGCAGCCGGTCAGGAATATACGACGGCGGCTCCGGGCTCCCACGGGCCCGGCGCCTTCCGCGCGTCCCGGCAGCGCCACGGACCGGCCTGCATCGGCAGCCATCCAGGGGTGGGAGACTGGGAACATGAAGTTGCTCCTGATCCGCCACGGCGAAACGCCCGGCAACGTGCTGGGCCAGCTGGATACCGACCACCCCGGCCCCGGACTGACAGAACTGGGCGAACGCCAGGCAGAGGCCATGGCCAGGGCGCTAGCCAACGGAACGCATCGGCGCGCTCTACGCCTCCACGTTGATCCGGACGCAGATCACCGCTGCCCCGCTGGCGCGGCTCCACACCCTTGATATTGAGGTGCTGGACGGGCTGCACGAAATCGAGGCGGGATCACTGGAGAAGCTGACTGACCACGAATCCCACAAGCGGTATATGGGAACCGTGATCTCCTGGGCTGCCGGCGACCTTGACCGCCGCATGCCGGCAGGACCGGACGGCCATGCCTTCTTCGAACGGTTCGACGCTGCGATTGCCCAGGTGGTGGAGCGGGCCGAACGGCGGGACCACGGCACGGTTGCCGTCGTCAGCCACGGTGCGGCCATTCGCACCTGGGCCGGGTTGCGGGCCGACGGGGCAGACCACGAGTTCGCTGCCCGCCACGTCCTGGCCAACACCGGAATCGTCGCACTGGAGGGCAGCATGGATAGCGGCTGGACCCTGATTCACTGGGACGGAAGCCCGGTGGGCGGCCTTACCCTGGCAGACCCGACCGCCGAGGATCCGACGGGGCGGGACGTCGCGGCTCCCTAGGCCTGCTGCCGGTGGCGCCGGGAAGGAAATACCCGCACGGTCCGGCACTGGCCGGCGGCCACGAGGCCGCGCGGCTTATCGGGGCTGTCTTGGCTGGGGGACGGGACCACGGGGATAAGCCGCGCTGCCATAGCCGAGGCGTGTGCCGCCGTCGGCCTCTCCTTGGGGTCCATGGCCGTCAGGGAACGCAGCAGGACGGCCCAGTCGCCCAGGTGGTCCGGGATCTCCGGGGACCGCAGTGTCCGGGCCACGAGGGATTCGATGGCGGTGCCAGGAAACGCCTTTGACCCCGTGAGGAGCTCCAGCAGGACCAACCCCATGGCGTACACATCCCACGAGGGCTCCGCCACCCCGCCGGATGCCTGCTCGGGACTCATGTAGTGCACCGTTCCCGAGGAAATCCCGGGCTCCGGCGCCGACCCCGCCGCGGCGGCAATTCCGAAATCAATGATCCGGACGGGGCTTCGCCGCAGGCCGCTCAGCATCAGGTTTGCGGGCTTGATGTCACGGTGAACAAGCCCACGGGCATGCAGGTGCGCAAGCGCCTCGAAAAGGCCGCGGGCCCAGCGTGCAACGTCACCGTGCCGGGGGCTTTGTACCCGGATGGTTTCGGCCAGGCTTTCGCCGAGCGCCAGTTCCTCCACGAGAAAGGGGCGCCCCGAGTAAGCCCCGCCGCCGGTCATGACGCCTTGGGCAACAAGCCGCACGATGGACGGGTGGTGGAGACCCGCCAGAACCGCCGCCTCGTCGCGAATCCGCTGATGCTGCTTGCGCCCGTCGGCTGCCGCGATCTTCACGGCGACGTCGTGACCGCCCTCCAGGTCAACGGCACGAAAAACTTCGGCAGCCGACCCGCGGCCCAGGCGTTCCCGCAACTGGTATTGCCCGGCAATTGGACCACCGCCCCCAGCGTTTCGCGACTCAAGCGGCACCGCCAGCGCCGCATCCCCCGCGATACTCATGCGAAGACAGCGTGCTTTCCCTGCGGCGCAGAGGTGCCGGCCAGGGTGCATCGCATCAAGTCCACGCGGTTGTCCGGTACTGACGCACCCATGCGGGGATTACGCGGTGAAACTTCGGTAAAAGTAACCAACACACTCACGACTCCGTCGGGAAGCAGCTTCAGGAACAATCGTAAGCTTACATATAACTAGCTGATCTAGCTAGTCGCCCTAGTGACTTTTTGGGTCTTCGGCCTCGGGAGACTGAAGCGCCTGCGTCATCCGCTGGAGGAAGTCGACCACAATCCGCGCCTCTTCGGCAGTCAGGCCTTCCGCGACCGTCATCATCCGGCGGTGCATGGCTCCGAGCGTCTCGCGGACCTCTTTATCCGATTCCACGGTTGGGATCACCACGACGGAACGGCGATCCGAGGGGTGTGCTTCGCGGCGGACATGGCCGCTGGCCACCAGGCGGTCAATGAGTGAGGTGGTGGAAGCACTAGTAATATTGAGGAAACGGCTGAGGTCCTTAGGGACTACTTGCTTGCCGGACGCCTGGACCCTCAGCAGGTAGCGCAGGGCGAGGATATCGGTTTCGCCCATGCCCATAGAGTCCCTGGTGCTGCGGCGGATTTCCGTTTCCGCCGCGCGGTAGTCCCGGAGGGACTTCAACACGGCCGCGCTGTAGTCCAGTTGCCCGTCGGGTCCGTACCAGTAACCGGATCCCTCGTTGCCCATAGAAACCATGCGATCATCTTAGACCAACTGATAACTAGACCACCAAGTAACTTGATTGAAGCCTCCAGTGCACGTTATCCAAGTGCTAACCCTTGGGAAACACCTCCGTAACTCCCGGCGCCTAGCCTTATCAGGCATACCCCTCCGGCGAATCGAGGCAGATATGCAGACCAACCCCAGGCTGAACATCCGGCAAGTCTCCTGGTCCAACCCCGTAGGCGCCGACCTTCGCCGCGCCCAGCAGGCCGAACTCGACGCGCGCTTCGGCCGCCCTGACCACGAACCCGGCCCACCGCCGTCGCGCGCCGACTGTGCGGTCTTCCTCGTGGCGTACGACAAGGGATCGGGACAACCCGTGGGCTGCGGAGGGCTGCGGCTCCTGGACGGATCAACGGCCGAAATCAAGCGCCTCTACGTCCTGCCGTACACCCGGGGTTCCGGGGTGGCCAGCTCCATCCTGGCGGCACTCGAAGCTGAAGCCTTCAGCCAGGGCATCACCCGTATCAAGGCGGAGGCCGGATCAGCCCAGCCGGACGGCCGGAACTTCTACGAAAATTCAGGATTCGATCCGATCCCGAACTTCGGGCCCTACATCGGAGTGGAGTACTCGCACTGCTACGCCAAGAGCATCAACGCCCACAGTGCCGCCCAGACCGCCATGGCCTAGCACCCGTGCAGCCCGTCACACTGCGAGCGCGCGCAATGCATTCAGCTAATCTCAGCCTATGGAAACAGCAGACATCACCTTCCGGACCCGCAAGTGGGTCCGGCCCGAGGACCTCAACGCCAACGGGACCCTCTTCGGCGGGAGCCTGCTGAAGTGGATTGACGAAGAGGCCGCCATCTACGCCATCCTCCAGCTGGGCAACGGCCGCGCCGTCACCAAGTACATTTCGGAGATCAATTTCGTCAGCTCGGCCGTGCAGGGCGACCTCATCGAGATGGGCCTGACGGCTACCCGGTTCGGCCGGACCTCACTGGCCATGCGGGCTGAGGTCCGCAACATGATCACCAGGCAAAGCATCCTCACCATCGAGGAGATCGTTTTCGTGAACCTGGACCGGGACGGCAAGCCCGAGCCGCACGGCTACACGGAAATCACCTACGACCGGGACCGCATCCCCACCCACCACCTCAGCGCAACGGCGCCGCAGGACTAACGTTCGCCCCCGGTTTACGCCCAGGGCCCCAACCGTTTCTCCAACTGGTCCAAAGTGGGCAGCCGGGCTGTTTATCGAATCGATAGCCATAACAGCCCGGTTTTTGTCATGCCCGGCTAAAGGCTGTGCGGACATGCTCCGATCCCAGTCCAGAAATGAGTCCTGATCGTGCGTAAATTGAAGACTTTGGTTGCTGCCGCCGTCGCCGCCACCCTTCTCGCCGGCTGCGGCGGGGCCTCCACCCCGCCGGCCTCAACCGGTGAAGCCTCCGGAGCTACGGCAGGTGGGTCCGGTGACACCTTGGTTGTCTACACCAACTCGAACGGCGAAGGCCGGGGCGATTGGCTGGCTGCCAAGGCGGCAGAGGCCGGGTTCAAGATCGAGATCGTGGGGGCGGGGGGCGCCGATGCCACCAACAAGCTCATTGCCGAAAAGAACAACCCCATCGCTGATGTCGCTTTTGGGCTCAACAACATGTACTTCTCCCAGATCAAAAAAGAGGGTGCGCTGGAGGCCTACCATCCGGCATGGGCGGGAGACGTGGACAAGGGCCTCGGCGACGGGGAGACATACTGGCCCTTGGTGAAGCAGGCCATTCTCCTTGGCTACAACTCGGACAAGATCGCCAAGGACGCCGCGCCGAAGGACTGGACGGACCTGTGGACCAAGGATGAGTTCAAGAGCCGCTACGAGCGGGTCACCGGGATGGGCACCGCCACTGCTCAACTGGTCTTCGCCGGGATCCTCTCCCGGTACCGGGACAACTCCGGCGATCTGGGGATTTCCGACGACGGGTGGAAGCAGGTTCAGCAGTACTTCAAGAACGGCAGCCCCGCCGTTGCCAAGACCGACCTGTTTGCCCGCATTGCCTCCGGCGACGTGGACATGGGCCAGATGCCGTCCTCGATCATTGCCGACCGCGAAAAGTCCTTCAAAGTGAACGTGGACACGGTCATGCCTTCCGTGGGCGTCCCGCTTGCAGTGGAGCAGATAGCCCTGGTGAAGGGGACCAAGAAAAAGGAGCAGGCACAGAAATTCATCGACTGGTTCGGCAGCGCAGAAGTCCAGGCCGAGTTCGCGCAGAAGTTCAACTCAATGCCGGTAAACAAGGGCGCCCAGGCAAAGGCCAACCCCGGGGTGGTGGACTTCTTTGCCGGCCTCAAGCAGCAGGACATCGACTGGGACTTCGTCCAGAAAAACATGGGCGCCTGGGTGGAGAAGATCGAACTCGAATACATGACCTAACCCGTCCTGCCAGCCGCCGTCCCCGTGTTCCCTCAGACAGGTTTGCCATGATCCGCTTGGAAAACATCGAAGTTACCTTTGGCGATTTCACCGCCATTCCGCACCTGGACCTGCATGTCCGGCCCGGCGAGTTCTTCACCCTCCTGGGGCCCTCCGGGTGCGGAAAGACTACGGCGCTGCGCACCTTGGCCGGCTTCATCGAGCCGGCCAGGGGTACGGTCAGGGTGGACGGGAAGGACGTGACCCGCCTTCCAAGCGACAAGCGGCAGGTGGGCATGGTGTTCCAGAACTACGCCCTGTTCCCCAGCATGAGCGTGTGGGAGAACATCGCCTTCGGACTCAGGGTCCGGAAGGAAAAACCGGCAGACAGCGACCGCCTGGTACGGGACATTGCACGGCGCGTGGAGCTCAGCGATGAGCAGCTCGCCAAAAATGTGGCTGAGCTGTCCGGCGGCCAACAGCAGCGGGTGGCTGTTGCCCGGGCCTTGGTACTGCGGCCCAAGATCCTGCTGCTGGACGAGCCCCTGTCCAACCTTGATGCAAAGCTGCGCCACCAATTGCGCCAGCAGCTCAAGGACCTGCAGAGCGAATTCGGCATCACCACTGTCTATGTCACTCACGACCAGGACGAGGCACTTGCCATGAGCGACCGCGTAGCGGTGTTCAACAAGGGAGTGGTCGAGCAGGTCGGGACGCCCCAGGACATCTACGACCATGCCGCCACGGAGTTCGTCTGCAATTTCATTGGCGACAGCTCAGCCCTGACGCCGGAGTTCGTCGCGGAGGTCAACCGGCTCTCCGCAGCCGGACTCAGCACGGAGACCAGATCCTACCTGCGCGTGGAAAAGGCCTCCCTGGACCGGCCTGCGGACGGAGGGACCGCCGTCGGGCTTCCCGCCACCGTCATTTCCCGTACCTATCACGGGCTGCACAGCCGCTACGTGGTCCGCAGCCACGGGGCGGACATCCGTCTCCTGGTCAGGGAAGACGGGGGAGCGCACCCGGAGACGGGCGCCGCCACCACGGTCTACGTCCAGCCCGGACACATTCTCCAATACCATCCGGGCACTGGCGTCTCCCTGGGACAGGACCAGGCGGTCGCCCTGCCATGAGCGGCAACAACACGGTGCGCAGCATGGCGAGCTCCCCGCTCGTCCTGGTGGTGGGCGCCGTTCTCACCTGGTTTATTGCCGCGTTCCTGGTATGGCCAAACGTCAACATCCTGATGGCCACCTTCTTCCCAGACGGCAGTTTTTCGGGCCGGGCTGCGGAGAAGCTGTTCTCCTCACAGCGGGCAATGAAGGCGCTGGGCAACAGCTTCCTCCTGGCCGTGGCGCTGTCCATTACCGTCAACCTGGTGGGCGTCTTCATCGTCCTCGTGACGCATTACTTCCGGATCCGCGGTTCGAGGATCCTTTTCCTGGGATATGCCTCGACGTTCATCTATGGCGGCATAGTGCTGGCGGCAGGGTACAAGTTCATATACGGGGAAAAGGGCATTGTCACCTCGCTGCTGGTCAGGCTGGTCCCCGGAATGGACGCCGGCTGGTTCTCAGGGTTCTTCGCCGTCCTGGTGGTCATGACCTTTGCCACCACCACCAACCACATGCTGTTCGTTGCCAACGCCCTTAAAGGTATCGACTACCAGACCATCGAGGCCGCACGGAACCTGGGTGCCTCCCCGTGGACCGTCCTGCGGCGGATCGTCCTGCCCATGCTCAAACCAACGCTGTTCGCCGTCACCATCCTGTCCTTCCTCACCGGCCTGGGCGCCCTGAGCGCCCCGCAAGTGCTGGGCGGCCGCGACTTCCAGACCATCACGCCGATGATCCTGACCTTCACCAACAGCCCCACCTCGCGGGACCTGGCGGCACTGCTGGCCGTGATCCTGGGCGTGGCCACCATGCTTATGCTCGCCGTCATGTCCCGCGTGGAGAAGGGTGGCACATACTTTTCGGTGTCGAAGGTGTCATCCGAACTGCAGAAGCAGGACATCACCAATCCCGTTGCCAACGTCGCCGTGCACGCCGTGGCATATCTTTTCTTCGCCGTGTACACGCTTCCGGTGGTGTTGATCGTGTTTTACTCGTTTGCCGACGGCGCGGCCATCCAGACGGGACAACTGTCGCTGGCCAACCTGACACTGGACAACTACGTCCGGGTCCTCACCCAGCAGTCCGGGCTTCGGCCTTTCATCGTCAGCGTTGTGTACAGCGCACTTGCGGCCGTGATCGCCGTCGGCGGACTCCTCTTCGTGGCCCGGCTGCTGCATAAACACAAAAACTGGGTGGCCTCAGCGTTCGAGTACCTGCTGCACATCCCGTGGATCCTGCCTTCCGCACTGCTGGCCTTGGGCCTGATCGTCAGCTACGACCACCCCAGCCCTCTGGTGGGCGGTGCCGTCCTGACGGGGACACTGGTGATCCTGCTTATCGCATTCGTCACGGTGAAAATCCCCTTCACTCTCCGGATGCTCAAGGCGTCCTTTGCCTCCGTGAACTCTTCGTTTGAGGAGGCTGCCGCCATCATGGGCGCCAAGACGCTGTACGTGTTCAGGCGCATCCTCCTGCCGCTGGTGCTCCCCGCGGCAGCGGCTATTACGGCGCTGAACTTCAACAGCCTGCTGGACGACTACGACACGGCCATCTTCCTGGCACATCCGCTGGTGCAGCCGCTGGGCCTGGTGATCAAGGCCAACACCGATGGCGCGGAGGGCACTGAGGGAATCGCGAACACGTTCGTTTACACGGTGCTTCTTATGGTCATCACAGGTGTGACAATGTATCTCGTCTACGGCCGGGCCGGGCGCCGCAGGACCAGGAAGCGCAAGCCCGCGCCCCCTCCCCTTTCGCAACTGCCTGGCCCTGCACTTCCCCGCGACCAGGCTCCGGGTGAGGACGACGCAACCCGCCCGGCCACCGCCGTCCGGTGATTACCCGCCGGAACCGCTGCCGACGGCGGCCCGTTCGTTCCGCCGTCGGGCCAGGCTGAGCAAGCGGTCCCGCAGCGGCTGGGCACCTTCCGCCAGGGCCACACGGTTGAGGGCGGACGAACCCCGGCTCACCGCCTGGGTCCGGAGACGGCGCTTACGGTTGTAGGCACGCAGCGCCTGGTCTGCGGGCAGCGTGTTGAGGAGGTCCGCCAGTGTTACCGCATCCACCAGGGACTCGCACGCCCCGCGGCCCAGGTTGGGGGTCATGGCGTGTGCGGCGTCGCCAATCAGGACAGTCCTGCCGCTGACGTAGGAGCGCAGATGCGGAACTGTCCACAGCCGCTGCACCAGGGAACCCTCTGGGGTCGCGGCGGCCAGAACCTGACGGATGCCGGGCGCGTGTGCGGCGTAGCGTTCCCTCGCCTGGTCCAGTGCCGAAGCCACATCGATTCCATAGGGGCCGAGTCCGGACCGGTAGCTCGCATACCAGAGCGTGCCGCCCCGGGAAGCGGCGATGCCGAACAGGTCCCCGCGGCTCCAGTACTCCCCCACCTGGTCCTGGTTGACCGGGGAAGGAAGAATCCCCCGGAGGGCAAGGTAGGGCAGGAGCCGTGCAGCGGTGCCGGCTCCCCAGACCTCGCGGCGGATCATGCTGTGGACACCGTCGGCGCCCACCACCAGGCCGCCGCCAGCCGGAACCCGCTCGATATTGGCCGTGACGCGCCGCACGGCGCCGGGAACGGCGGAGTCCAGGAGCTGCAACAAGTCGATGCGGGAGATAGCGAACATTCCTGCAGCATCGACTGTCACCCAGGGCTCGCCGGCACCGTTGCGGATTGAGCCACTGCCGATTACCGGGCTCGCCGCCCTGGCTTCCTGGAGCAACCCCAGCCGCGCCAGCGCACGTTGGGCGGTGGGCCACATCCCCAGCGCAGTGCCGACGACGGGCAGCTCCGGTCGCTTCTCATAAATAGTCACTTGGAACCTGGCCGGGTCCAGGCAGGCCGCGAGTGCCAGCCCTGCAATGCCTCCGCCAACGATCGAAATCGTCTCCATGCAGTAGATTTTACTACGTTTGTAGTGAACCTGAAGGGCTGTTACTAGACTGGGCCCATGCCCGACCGCAGGACGCAACTCCTAGATGCCGCCCTGGCCGTGGTGGCGGACAAGGGCATGAAGGGACTCACCCATAGAGCCGTGGACGCGGCGGCAGGACTGGCGGAGGGCACCACCTCCAACTACTACCGGAACCGCAACGCCCTGGTCGAAGCGGTACTGGAGCGGGTGCTGGAACTGGACGCAGCGCTCCTGCAGGACCAGGGCCCGGCCGCTCCGCCGCAGAACGTGGATGAGCTGTCAGACCAGCTGGCCGGGCTGATACTGGCATTGGCCGGGCACCACGGCGGCCTCACCCGCGCCCGGCTGGCCCTTTCGCTCGACCATCCCGAGGCCGTGACCGCCGGCCATCACCTGCTGGTGGCCGGACTGGAGCAGGCGCTGGCGGCATTGGGGCTGGCCGACCCAGCGGCCCGGGCGCGGGACGTGGCGGACTACGGCGACGGCGTGCTGCTCCATCTCCTCACCGTCAGGCGGGACGAGCAGCCGGACGCCGCTGCCATCGCCGGGACTATCCGCCGCCTGCTGGCACCATAGGACGCACCCGCCGTCGTAATCCTCCCGGGTTTAGGCGCGGCCGGGCCAGCCGGTGTATGCCTCGGCCAGGTAGGCCATGCCGTGGCGGGAGGAGACCACGGAATTCAGTTCACCGAGCTGGCGGGCGCGGGAGAAGTCGTCCGCGTCCGCAGGGGTGTGGAGCATCGTGGTCATCCAGTAGGAGAACTGCTGCGCCTTCCACACCCGGTCCAGCGCACGGTCGCTATAGGTCTCCAGGAGCTTGTCCGAGCCGGAGTTGTAGTGGCTGTCCAGTCCCTCGAAAAGGACCTTGACGTCGTTGATGGCCAGGTTGAGGCCCTTGGCACCTGTGGGCGGCACGGTGTGCGCGGCGTCGCCGGCCAGGAACAGGTTGCCGTACCGCATGGGGGTGTGGACGAAGCTCCGGAACGGCAGCACCATCTTTTCCAGGACCGGGCCTTCCTTGAGCTCAAAGCCGTTGCCGTTGACGCGACCGCGGAATTCGGCCCAGATCCTGTCGTCGTCCCACTCCGCCACGTTTTCCTTGGGATCGCACTGGAAGTACATGCGCTGCACGGTTTCGGTGCGCTGGCTGATCAGGGCGAAGCCATTGGCGGAGTTGGCGTATATCAGCTCGTCGGAGCTGCGCGGAGCCTCGGCCAGGATGCCGAACCAGGCAAAGGGGTATTCGTGGAAGTACCACTTGCGGTTGGCCTCCGGAATCTGGAACCGGCAGTGGCTGCGGGATCCGTCTGCGCCCACCAGGAAGTCGGCCTGGATCTCGAACTCGACGCCGTCGGCATCGGTAAACCAGACCTTCGGCTTCCCCTCCAGGTCGTGGACGGTGGTGTTGGTGACGCTGTAGCGGACGTCGCCGCCGTCATCCTTCCTGCGCGCGGCGAGGTCCAGGAAGACGTCCGTCTGCGGGTACAGCCACACCGACTCACCCACCCGGTCCTTGAAGTCGATGCGGTGGCTTTCGCCGTTGAAGCGAAGCTCGATGCCGTCGTGCCGGTCCCCATCGCGCAGCACCCGGTCGGAGACGCCGCTGTCCACCAGCAGGTTGACGGTCCCGTGCTCCAGGATGCCGGCCCGCACGGTGTGGGAAATTTCCTCGTGGCTGCGGATCTCGATCACCGTGGACTCGATTCCTGCCTTTGCCAGCAGATGGGAGAGCATCAGCCCTGCCGGACCGCCTCCCATGATTGCTACCTGGGTGGTGATGACTTTTCGTGCCATGGCTGTGTCTCGCTTCGTCGCGGGGCCCGGAAATGGGCCGGAAATGGTTGCCTGGCTTCAGTGTGCGGCAGAACGGGTGACGGGCGTTACAGGCATTCCGTTGATCGGAACGGGCTGGGATCCAGGTTCACGCCAGGCCTCGGGCAATGCCGCGGGCTGCGGTCTGGAGCGCCGGAACCAGGGCCTGCAGGCGCATCTCCTGCAGGGGGACCACCACGCCCAGTGATGCCACAGCGCGCTGGCGGCGGTCCAGAACGGGCACCGCGATGCCCCAGGTCCCCGGATCCACCACGCCCTTGAGTTGCGCGAAACCCTGGCGGGAGGTTTCTGCCAGCAGCGTCCGGACGTCGTCCGCGGTCAGTTTTCCGTCCGGGTCGGTGAACTGACCCAGGTATTCCTGCTTCACGGCCTTTGACTGGTGGGCCATCAGCGCCAGCCCGGCGGAGGAGATGTGGATGGGCATCCTGCCTGCCACCTGCGCACGGTTGGCCACCGAGCCCCGCCGGGACAGCCGCTCCACGAACAAGGCCTCCCAGCCGTCCAGCACCGCCAGGTTCACGTTCTGGTTCAGGACCTGCTGGATGTCCTCCATGAACGGCATGGCCGCCTGCCGCAGCGCCAGCGCCGGCGAGGCGCGGTTCACCAGCTCCCACAGCCGCAGCCCCGGCCGCACCAGTCCACCGGGGGCTGTCTCCAGGAGCCCGTGCCCGGAGAGCTGGGCCACCAGCCGGTGCGTGGTGGTCAGCGGAAGACCAGCGCGCTCCGCGAGTTCAGACAGCCGGAGGGCGCCGACGTCCTGGGGGAAGGCGGAGATCAGCCGCACGATCCGGTCCACCACCGAGTCCCCCGAGGTTGAGTTCGCCACGGCCGCATCCTTCCGTTGAACGGGAAGTCCAGCGTACCGCGGTCCTGGAGGGCCGCGCGGGCCTTAGGGCAGCAGGCCTGGAGGTGCGGTGCGTCTGGAAGGCGGTCAGGCCGTCGTCGTGCGTTGCCGGACGCGGCGCCACGCGCCCGGTACCAATACCACGCTGACACCCACCGCGGCGCCGATCACTGTTTCGATGATGCGGTCGCGCAACAGGATGGTGGGCGAAGCTGGCACCACTAGCAGAGTGGAGATCAGGGCCAACGGTGTCACAAAGATCTGGGCCAGCACGTACTGGCGGGCAATGAAGAGTTCGGCGCCGAACTGGCACAGCGCGATGACCAGCACGATCTGCCAGGGAGCGAGGTTCAGCAGCAGGATCACGGCCAGCAATGCCAGGCCCAGCACGGTACCGATGATCCTTTGGATGCCGCGGCGTACCCGGTGCCGCGTGGTGTGACCCACTAGGGGCACCACCGCGGCCACCATGGCCCAGTAGTTGTGGCCGAAACCTAGCTGGCCGCCGGCCCACGTGGCCAACGAGCCGGCGAGCCCCGCGGCCACCAGGTAACCGAACCCTTCAAGCCAGGCCGTGCGCTTTTCCGCCGCCGTGCGCCGGATCCGGGGAGGCCGGGTCCAGGGAGTGCGGTGGCTGGGAAGGATCCGGGACGAGAAGCCGACGAGCAGGGCGAACACGGTGGTGAGCACCGCCACCAGCATGCCCTCCCACAGCGGCGGCTGGTTGGGAATGGATGCGATGGCGGCGAAAGCGAAGATATGGAAGAGCGAACCCGCAGGGCGCAGCCGCAGCCAGGAAATGGCTACGGAGCAGGCGCCGGCCACCAGCGTGGTGGCCAGGACCAGCAGCCAGGTGTGCGCGGCAGCGTCCAGGCCCATCGCGGGACCCATCCGCGCTGCGAGCGCCGCCAGGAAGATCACCAGGAGCATCAGCAGCCCGGCGCGCAGCTGCAGCATAAAGCGGACGGCATGCGGCTCACCACGGCCGTAGATGCCCGTGAAGGCGCCGAAGGACGCGAAGATTGCCAGGTCCAGCCGCCCCAGCAGCACCAGGGTGATCAGCGGGACGAAGACGCCCACGGCGCACCTGAGCGCCGGGTGGTGGTCCTTGTTGCCGGGGCCAATGCTGAACATCTCGGTAAACATCTTCACGGGCAGCGCCTTCCTGGGGTGGATTCTAACGGGCGGCCGCGCTGACGTTCCTGGTAAATCCTACGCGGGCACCCCCTGCAGGCGCCCGACGCGTTCCCATGAATGGAATCGGAAGGCAATGCAGCGGAAACAGCACCCCGCAATGCTTGGGTCATGAAGCGCCCTCCGCACAACACGCCCGCTTCCGAACTGCGCTGCGAGGTCTGCGGCCAAATGCCGGAGCCGCCCAAGGCGCGCCTGACCGCGGCCAACGTCGCCGTGATGCTGCCCATCGAGTTGCTGGTCCACGCCCTGGTGGTGGAGACCCACCTTCCCTACGTTGCCAAGGTGCTGGTGCTGACCTTCACCGCGACGGTCCTGGTGATCTGGGTGGCCGAGCCGTCCGCCGCCCGGATCCTGCTGCGCTGGCTGCATGCCCCCGCGCTGCGGCACCGCCGGCAGTTGGCGGCGGCCCCATCGCTGTGGCGGGCGCGCGCACTGCTCCGGGACGAACCCGGTTCATTGCAGCGGATCACGCGGGCGCTGGCCCGGCTGGATGCCAACGTCCTGGGCATCCATGTCCACCCGGTGCCGGACGGGGTTCTGGACGAATTCGTCCTCTCCGTCCCGCGCGGGGTTGGCGAGCGTGAGCTGCTGGCGGCACTGCACGACGGCGGCAGCACCGGTTCCCACGTCTGGCCCACCACCGCCTTGGCCATGGCGGACGGGCAGACCAGGGCGCTCAGCCTTGCCGCGAGGATCGCCGCCGCACCGGACGAACTTCCCCTGGCGGTGGCCGAGCTGCTGCACGCAAGGATTGTGCCGCCGTCGAACGCCGGCCTGCAGGGGCCCGACGACGGTACGCGCCTCAAGATCCCCACGGCATGGCACGGCCCCATCACCTTTTCCCGCCCGGGTGAGCCGTTCACCCCCGCGGAGTCAGCGCGGGCCCACCGGCTCGCCGAACTGGCCGAGATCCTGTCGTACGGATGCGAAGAGTCCCGCTCGTAGCGAGTCACCCAACCAGGTAGCAGTAGGCGTCGTTTTGAGCCCTCATAACGACATCTACTGCTACCTGGTTGGGAGGGGCAGTCACAATCGGTTTGCAGGCCCTTCCTACCCCAACGGCAGCAAAAACCCTTGACAGTGGCGGGAGTCACTTCTACCTTTGATTTTGGGATCCCAAATTGGGATCCCAAAATCGCACACCCCGCTCTCCACGCTCCGGATCGTCCAGCGGGCCAGTCCCCGCCGGCAGGCCAAACCGCCCTGCCGGGCACCACGCACCTTTTCGCATACTCCCCATCCGTAAACTTCCCCGTGAAGGAGAAGCTGTGTCCATTCCAAACACCGAAACAACGGCCACGTCCGACGAGGCCACCCCGGGCCTTGCCGAAAAACCAGCAACGGACAGCACGCAACGGCGCAGTGCTGTCCGCTGGCGGCTTTTCCTGCTGCTGTTGGTCCTCGTATCCGTCAACTCCATCGACCGCGGATCCATCTCCGTCGCCCTGCCCATCATCCAGAAGGAATTCAACCTCGCTCCCGAATTGGTCGGCCTGCTGCTGTCCGCGTTTTTCTGGACTTACGCCCTGATGCAGGTCCCCGTTGGGTGGCTGATCGACAAGTTCGGTCCGCGCAAGGTGATGACGGCGTCCTGCCTGGGCTGGGGTGCTGCCACAGCGGCCTCCGGTATGGCCGGCGGCTTCCTGAGCATGTTCATCGCCCGGCTTGGAATCGGCGTGACCGAAGCCGGCGTGATGCCCGCCGGCGGCAAGCTTAATGCCATTTGGATGCACAAGTCTGAACGCGGCCGCGGCGCAACCATCCTCGATGCCGGCGCACCCCTGGGTGCCGGGCTCGGCGGCATCATCATTGCCGGCCTGATTGCCACCACAGGCAGCTGGCGCTGGTCCTTCGTCATCGCCGGCGCCGCCACTGTCCTCATGGGCCTCGCTGTCTGGTGGTACGTTCGGGACAATCCACGTGAGCACCGCGGCGTCAACGAGGCGGAAGCGTCCTACATCGAAGCGTCACACGCTGCGGAGGATGCCGAAGCGGCAGTGGTGGGCAGCAAGGGCAAGCGCGGGCTGCTCCCCTACCTCAAATTCCGCTCCTTCTGGGCCATGTGCCTGGGCTGGCTGGGATTCAACGGCGTCTTCTACGGCCTGCTGACCTGGGGACCGCTGTACCTGGCCCAGGCCAAGGGATTTGATTTGAAGACCATCGGCTGGTCAACACTGGTAATCTTCGGCGCCGGGTTCGTCGGGGAAATCATCGGCGGCACCGTCGCGGACAAGTGGCGGGCGTCCGGCGCCTCCGCAAACCTGGTGATGCGGACCCTCCTCGGCATCTCCAGCGCCGTGGTGGTGGGCGGCCTGGTGGGCGTCACCGTAGTCCCGGATGCCACCACCGCCGTGGTCCTGCTTTCGCTGGTCCTGTTCTTCCTCCGCTGGGTGGGCCTGTTCTGGAGCATCCCCGCCATCCTCGGCGGCCGGACCAACGCCGGGGTCCTGGGCGGAGCCATGAACCTCAGCGGCAACATCTCCGGCTTCGTGACCCCCATCGTCGTCGGCCTGATCGTGGGTGCCACCGGCTCCTATACCTGGGCCTTGCTGTACTTCGTGGGATCCGCGGTGATCATGGGCGTCTCAGTCCTGACGCTGAACTACAACAAGCGGCTTCCTGTCTAAGCTAACCCTCGCAGGGAACCTTGCACACAACGCCCCCGCAGCCGGGAGCAGTGCCCTACAAGAATCGAAAATGGAGCATCATGCTGACCGCAGAAGAGACCCAGGACAAGGACCGCCCCCTCCGCGAGACTGTCCGGGACACCCTCCGCACCCGGATTTTCGAAGGACACTACGCTCCCGGCACGCGGTTGGTGGAGCGCGACCTCGCCGCCGAATTCTCCGTATCCCGGCTGCCCGTCCGCGAGGCCCTGCGCATGCTCCGTCAGGAAGGCCTCATCAGCGACCGCGGCGCACGCGGGGCTGAGGTGAGCAGCCTCAGCCCCAAGGACGTGGAGGACCTCTTCGACGTCCGCCAATCCCTGGAGGTCCTGGCCTGCCGGCTCGCCGCCAAGCGGGCCACCGCGGACGACCTCGCCTACCTCTTAGGGCTCCTGGACAACGCGGAGGCTTTCCTGGCCAAGGGGGCAGTGAGGGAAGCCCACCGCTCCAACAGCGAATTCCACGACGCCATCACCGGCATCGCTGACAACAACTTCCTCAAGTCCGCCCTGGAACCCCTCCAGGGCCGCATGCACTGGCTGTTCCGGCACGTCAGCGACCTGCCTGAACTCATCCGCGAACACCGCGAGCTCTACGCGGCCATTGCCAGCGGAGATCCAGACAGGGCGGCCGCGCAGTCCGCGTCCCACATTGGAAAGTACCGGGAACAGTTCCCCGAGGACTTTCAGAAGACCGAACCAGAATTCCACCGGAAGAGAAAATGAAACTCCTGGTAATCAATCCCAACATCAGCGCCGATGTCACCGCACTGATCGAATCGGAGGCGGTCCGCTCAGCCTCCCCCGGCACCGAACTGCTGCTCCGCACGGCCGGCCATGGCGTCGAATACATCGAGACCCGCTTCGAATCCCTGGTGGCCGCCGGCGCGGTGGCCGAGATCATCGCCGAGCACACCCGGCCCGGCGCGGACCCGGTGGATGCCGTGGTGGTCGCTGCCTTCGGTGACCCCGGTGTGCCCGCCCTCAAGGAACTGGCGGACGTGCCCGTCATCGGCATCACCGAGGCCGCCCTGTGCGCAGCAGCCCTGCAGGGCCACCGCTTCTCCATCATCGCCATCTCAGACCGGATCAAACCCTGGTACCGCCAGTGCGTGGAGCGCTTCGGCCTGGCCGGCCGGCTGGCCTCCATCCGGTCCATCAACGACTCGCTCACCAGCATTGCCTCGGTCCAGCAGGACTTTCGGGAAACCCTGTTGGCACTGAGCCGGCAGGCCGTGGCTGAGGACGGTGCCGACGTCGTCATCCTTGCCGGTGCCCCGCTGGCCGGCCTGGCCCGCGACCTTCGCGGCCAGATCCCTGTTCCCGTGGTGGACGGCATCTCCGCCGGCATCCGCATGGCCGAGGCAGTGGCCGCACTGCAGTCAGGACCGCACCGCGCCGGCGCCTTCGCCCCGCCGCCGGCCAAGGACCGAAAAGGCCTGTCCGGCAACCTGGACGCCGCCCTTGCCGCCCGCCAGCAACATGCCGGCACACCCCAACCCGCCGCTTAAACGGCCCCATCAAACCAAAGGAGGACACCGATGTCCCGCCAGCCAGAACTTGTCATTGCCAACGCCACCGTCGTGAACAGCCACGGCCGCCAGGAAGCCCACATCGCGGTGCACGACGGGCGGATTGCCGGCCTGGTCGACGCCGCCCAGCCGGTCCCCGCGGCGGACCGCACCATTGATGCCACGGGAAAACTCGTTATCCCCGGCGGCGTGGACGGACACTGCCATGTTGCCCAGGTGACCGGACGCTTCCGCACCCTCGACGACTACCGGACCACCTCCACGGCAGCATTGTGGGGCGGCACCACCACTATCATCGACTTCGGGATTCCCCGTGACGCCCAGGAAACTCCGCTCGCCGCCGTCCTGCACAAGAAGGAACTCGCCACTGAGTCCCGCTGCGACGTGGCCCTCCACGGCGCCGTGGTCAGCTGGGACGAAACGGTTCCGTGGCAGCTCGAGCAGCTGGCGGCGGAAGGCGTCCGCTCGGTGAAGATGTACACCACCAACCGCGGCACCACGATGGCCGACGGCGGCACGATCCTGAAGGTCATGCGGGAAATGGTCCGGCTGGATGGACTGGCCTATATCCATGCCGAACACGATCCGATCATTACCGACTGCACCGAGCAGCAGGCCGAGGACGGCCGGATCGGCATCGAACACCTGCACCGGACCCGGCCAGAGCTGGCCGAGGAGATCTCCGTCAAGGAAACCCTGGCCATGGCCGAATACACCGGCGCGCCCGTCTACTTTGTCCACCAGTCCACGCCCGGCGCCGTGGACCTGGTATCACAGGCGCGGGAGCGCGGACTCCAGGCGTACTCCGAAACCTGCCCGCACTACGTCACCCTCGATGACTCCGTGTACGCCTCCACCTTCCCCGAGTGGTTCGCCTGCTGCCCGCCCATGCGGAGCCCGGAAACCGTGACGGCATTGAAGGAGCGCCTGGTGTCCGGCGCCATCCACACCATGTCCTCGGACCACTCCTGCTACGACCTGTCCCAGAAGCGCGAGCGCACCGATGACGTGCGCGCCATGCCGCACGGACTACCCGGCGTGGAGACGCGGATGCCGGTCACCTTCACCGCAATGGCCTCCGCCGGAGCAACCGTGGAGCAGTTCGTCAGCGCCTTCGCCGCAGAACCTGCCCGGATCAACGCCATTCCCGGCAAGGGCCGCATCGCCGAAGGGTTCGACGCCGACCTGGTGGTTTTCGATCCCGCCGAGGAGCGCACGGTGAACGGCGCAGCCATGCACATGGGAACGGACTTCTCACCCTTTGAGGGGAAGGCACTCACGGGCTGGCCCGCCGTCGTGGTTTCCAACGGGCGCGTGGTCCTGGACGCTGACGGCTTCCACGATCCCGGCGCCGTGGGCCGCTTCATCAACCGCAACGGCTTCCGGCAGCACCAGTCCGCCGCGTCCGAACCCACCCAACTGCCCGCCGCCGCCCTTTAGGAGCCCAATGCCTGCCACCACCCGCCCGCGCAGGATCGGCATGATCGTGCCGTCCTCCAACACCTGCCTGGAACCGCAGACCTACGGCATCCTGGCCGGCCGCACCGACGTCACGGTGCACTTCACCCGGATCCCGGTCACCCGGATCGCCCTGGATGACTCCTCGGACCGGCAATTCGACCCCGCCGTCATGCGCGAGGCGGCACAGTTGCTTTCGACGGCGGACGTGGACGTGATCGCCTGGAACGGCACGTCCGGCTCATGGCTGGGTTCGGCGCACGACCAGGAACTGGCCGACGGGATCACGGCCGCCACCGGCATTCCGGCCACCACTTCCACGCTGGCCTACCTCGAGGCGTTCCGGACGTTCGGCACCGAGCGGATCGGCCTCTTCACGCCCTATACCGCGGACGTGAACCACCAGGTCATCGCGTCCTATGAGCGTGAAGGCATCAAGACCGTGGACCACCGGGCACTGGGCCTGAGCGACAACGAATCCTTTGCCCGGGTCACCGACGACGAGATGCGCCCGGGTTCAATGGAACTCGCCGCCGCGGCTCCCGATGCCCTGGTGTACCTGTGCACCAACCTCTACGGCGCCAACATCACCGCGGAAATCGAGGACGCCACCGGGGTGCCGGTGCTGGACTCGGTGGCGGTCACCCTGTGGCACGCGCTGAGACTGGCAGGCGCGCCGCTGCTGGAGCCGCACTGGGGGCGGCTGCTGGGATAACCGCCGCTACATCCGCAGGGTCAGGGCACCGGGCTCCATGGTCATGAGCACGTGCTTGCCCTGGCCCTCGTGGTCGCCGTCCAGCTGGTAGTCGTCGTTGTGCTCCAACGTGATCTCGACGCTCTTGCCCTGGAAGTACTCCACGGAAGTGTCCCTGTTCTTGCCCTTGCCGAGGATGCCGGCCAGCACGGACAGCCAGCCCAGCTTGCCGTGGTGGGGCGCCAGGACCGCGATGTCCAGCAAGCCGTCATCCATCTTCGCGTCGGGGAAGATCTCCAGGCCGCCCTGGACCTTCCCGCAGTTGCCCACCATCACGCTGCGGACACCCCGGTGCACCACGGACTTGCCGTCGATCAGCACGGTCGCCTTGACCGGTTTGCCGGGGAGGTTCCGGATGCCGGCATCCACGTAGGCCAGCCAGCCCACTTTGTCCTTCAGGTCCTCGTTGGTGTCCGCCATGATGGTGGCGTCGTAGCCCATGCCGGCCATGACCAGGAACAGCTGGTCCTTGTCGGGGTCGCTGCGGCGGGCGCGGACGACGTCGATCTTCCGCTCCGTTCCGATCAGCGCCCCGGCCATGGCGCCGTCGTAGTCAGTCACATCCATGCCCAGGTTGCGCGCCAGCAGGTTGCCCGTTCCGAGGGGCAGCAGGCCCATCGGGGTATCGCCGCCGGACAGGACCTCGGCGACGCACCGCACGGTGCCGTCGCCGCCGGCCGCGATGACGATGTCCGCGCCCTGGGCCAGCGCCTCCTTCGCCTGGCCAACCCCCGGATCCTCCTTGGTGGTCTCCAGCCAGATGGGCTCGCCCCAGCCGTTTTCCACACAGTGCTTGGCCACCAGGCCCCGCACGTCGATGTCCACCGGCTTGGCGGGATTGACGATGATGGCGGCGCGCTTGGGCGTAGCAGAGCTGTTGTCAGTCATGGCGTCCTCTGATGGCGGATGGAAAGCAGGCTTCTGAAAGAAGGGTAACCCGGCACGGGGGCTGTTCCGCGCCTACAGTGCCTTGACCGCCCCGAGGACCTGGGCCAGGGAGTCCTTGGCGTCGCCGAACAGCAGCGAGGTCTGCGGTTCGTAAAGCAGGTCGTTTTCAATGCCGGCGAATCCGGGGCGCATGGACCGCTTCAGGAACACCACCTGCCGCGCCTCCGCCACTTCCAGGATGGGCATCCCGTAGATGGGCGACCCCGAGGAGGTCTTGGCGGCCGGGTTCACCACATCATTGGCACCCACTACCAGGGCCACATCCGTCGTCTTGAACTCCGCGTTGATCTCGCCCATCTCCTTGAGCGACTCATACGGCACGTTGGCCTCCGCCAGGAGCACGTTCATGTGCCCCGGCATGCGGCCGGCCACCGGATGGATGGCGAAATCCACCTCAATGCCCCGGGCCTCCAGGGCCAGGGCCAGTTCGGCAGCCGTGTGCTGGCCCTGTGCCACCGCCAGCCCGTAACCGGGAACGATGATCACCCGCTGGGCGTACCCCAGAAGGACTGCCACATCCTCCGCCGAGGACGAACGGACCGGACGCTCGCTCACGGCGGTGGACCCCGCCGTCGAACCCCCGCGGAATGCCCCGAACAGGATGCCCGCCACGCTCCGGCCCATGGCAGCCGCCATGGCCCGGGTGAGGATGGTGCCCGAGGCGCCCACCAGGGTGCCTGCCACCACCAGCAGAACGTTGCCCAGCACCAAGCCGGACGCCGCGACTGCCAGGCCGGTGAAGGCGTTCAGCAGCGAGATGACGATCGGCACGTCGGCGCCGCCCACGGGCAGCACCAGCAGGACACCGGCGGCAAGGCCCAGGAGGAGCAAGAGGACAGCGAGGAGCAGTGAACCGGTCAGGACCACTGCCACGCCGGCAGCCACCGCGGCGAGCAGGACCAGGCCCATCACCACGGGAAGCCCGGGGAACACGACAGGCCGGGTGGTCATCAGTTCCTGCAGCTTGGCGAAGGTGACGCCTGAGCCGGCGAAGGAAACGGCACCGACCAGGAGCGTGAAAACGATGGCCACACGTACCCAAGGGTTGTCCGCATGCCCCAGTTCCAGGAGCGCCACCAAGGCAGCCGCGCCGCCACCCACCCCGTTGAACAGCGCCACCAACTGCGGCATCTGGGTCATGTTCACCCGGCGGGCCACCGGCGCCGCCACGGCAGAGCCAACCGCAATCGCGGCCAGGATCCAGGGGATGTTTTCCAGCCGGGAAGACAGGAACACGGTGACGACGGCGATCAGGGCGCCGAGTGCCCCCACCAGGTTTCCGCGGCGGGCCGTGCGGGGGGAGCTGAGCCGCCTCAGCGCAAGGATGAAGCAGATCGCCGCGGCCAGGTAGAGCAGTGACGTCCAGACGGGGTCAAGGAGGCTCATTTGCCGCCTGCCTTGGGTCCGGCCGCGGTCCGGGCCGCGTCCTTCCTGGCGTGGAACATGTGCAGCATCCGGTCGGTCACCACGAAGCCCCCCACCAGGTTGGCGGTGGCAAGGACGACGGCGAGCAGCGCCACCGCCAGGACCCACGGGTCCGCTGCCTGCCCGGCGACAATGATGGCCCCCACCAGGATGATGCCGTGGATGGCGTTGGCGCCGGACATCAGGGGTGTGTGCAGGGTGCTGGAGACCTTGGACACCACCTCGAAGCCGACGAACACCGCCAGCACCGTGACGGTTAGCAGGGCTATTCCGTCCATCAAACCGCTCCTTCCTGCCGTGCGGCGGCCGCGGCGGTCCGGGCCCCGAGCAAATCCGCCGTGGGCTGGTGCCGCACAGCACCGGAGTGGGTGAGGCACGCACCTGCCACCACTTCGTCGTCGAAATCCAGGTTGAGCGCGCCGTCACGGACCAACAGGGCCAGCAGGTTTGCCACGTTCTTGGCGTAGAGGCGGGAGGCGTCCGATGCCATCGCGGAGGCGGGGTCCTTCAGGCCCACCAGGGTGATGTGCCCGGTTCCGTCGGCGGTGGGGATGGGGATGTCCCGGCCCGGAACGGAACCCTCCACGTTGCCGCCGGACTCGGCGGCGAGGTCGATGACCACCGATCCCGGCCGCATGCCCTGCACCATCTCGCGGGTCACCAGGAGGGGTGCCGGCCGCCCGGGGACGGCCGCCGTCGTAATCAAGACGTCCGATTGCGCCACGTGGGGTGCCAGCAGCTGCCGCTGCCGGGTGCCGGCGTCGGAACTCAACTGCCGGGCATAGCCGCCGGCCGACTCCGCCGTCTCAAGGTCCAGCCGGACGAAGGTGCCGCCCATCGACGCGACCTCGTCAGCGGAGGCGGGGCGGATGTCGTTGGCGAAGACCCGCGCACCCAGGCGCTTGGCGGTGCCGATGGCCTGCAGCCCTGCCACGCCGGCGCCGAGCACCAGGACGCG
Source organism: Arthrobacter liuii (assembly GCF_014639275.1). GTDB lineage: Bacteria > Actinomycetota > Actinomycetes > Actinomycetales > Micrococcaceae > Arthrobacter > Arthrobacter liuii. Next base: position 112,411 of record NZ_BMFW01000007.1, read on the forward strand.
GGCCGGCGGGATGGTCCCTGCTGCCGTCATGTACAGCGGGAAGAACCGGGGCAGCCTGATGGCGGCTTCCAGGACGCAGCGGTACCCGGCCACCAGGGCCTGGGAGGTCAGGGCGTCGATGGACTGCGCGCGGGAAATGCGGGGCACCAGTTCCAGGGCGAAGGAGGTCACCCCGTTGTCCGCGAGCGCCTGCACGGCCGGCAGCTCGGACGACGGCGACGCGAGCCCCACCGTAATGGCTCCCCTTTTCAGGGACGCGGCGATGTGCGGGTCCAGCGGGCGGACATGGGCCAGGATGTCGATGGCGGCAAGGTCCAGTTCCGGGACGATGGTGGCGCCGGCCTCCTTGTAGCCGGCATCGGCGTGCCCGGCGCCGTCCCCCGCCCCGCTTTCCACCAGGACCTCCAGCCCCATCCCTGTCAGCTGCCTGGTGGTGTCCGGGGTGGCGGCCACACGCCGCTCGCCCGCCCGGCGTTCCCGCGGAATGCCCAGTTTCACCCGCCGACTCCTCTTCCTGACGAGCGCTGCAGCGGCTCTGCTGCACGCAGTTGGCTTGAGTCTAGAGCGCTGCGGGCCGCGGCGGGAGTAGCCAGCCGGGGGTGTGGATAACGATTCGCCTGTCAGCCCGTGTTCTACGCAACCGCGCGGCCGCGCGGAAGGCCGCGGCTATTTGTTGCTGGCGCGGATTGCGTCCGCGACGCTTTCAAGGTGGACGCGCATGGCTTCGGCCGCGGCATCGGCATCATGGGCACACACGGCATCGATGATGGCAAGGTGCTGCGGCAGCGATACGGCCGGCCGGCCGGGCTGGCGGGCCAGGCGGAACTGGAAGCGGACTGCCTGTCCGCGCAGCCGCTGGATGGTGGATGCGGCGGTCTTCTGCGCACTCATGGCAATGATCTTCTCGTGCACCGCCTGGTTGCCTTCTGAGTAGGACTCGCGGTCTCCCCGGTCCACCGCGTCCTTCATCCTGGTGGCCAGGTCCTGCAGCTCGGTGATGTCGCTGTCGGTGGCCCGCTCGGCGGCCTTGCGGGCGCAGAGCGCCTCGAGTGCGGCCCGCACCTCGGTGATCTCGACCGCCTCCTCGACCGAGACGGAGCGCACCCTGGCTCCCCGGTTCTGGACCCGTTCCACGAGGCCCTCCACGCTCAGCTCCGAGAGTGCCACCCTGATGTTTCCACGGCTCGCCCCGTACTCGGCAGCGAGGTCGCCTTCCACGAGGCGCTGGTTGGGCACGAGTTCGCCGCTGACGATGGCGGTACGGAGCAGGTCCGCCAGTTCAGCGGCAGTGAGGGTCCGGCCCGTCCCATCCATGGTCTCCAAAGCCAACCATCTCCCTGTTCAGCCAGTTGCCAATTTTGCTGACAATTTTCCGGATTCAGCGTACTCCAGACTCGCTTAGCGGGACCCATTCGCAAGCATTGATTGTTAGCTATATTGCTGACAACATTTGGCTGGGTGGTAATTCAGATAGAACGGCGCCGTTCGGGGGGCGCCCCTGCCAGGAGCAAACGCGATGATTATTGACATCCATGGCCACTACACCACAGCCCCCGCTGCCCTCGGACAGTGGCGCGACCGGCAACTCGCAGCGCTGCTGGACCCCGCGTCAGCACCGTCCCCTGCCGAGCTGAAGATCACCGACGACGAGCTGCGCGAAAGCATCGAAGCGAACCAGCTGCGGTTCATGGACGAGCGCGGCATCGACCTCACCGTCTTCTCGCCCCGGGCTTCCTTCATGGCCCACCACATCGGCTCGTTCGAAACCTCTGCCGAGTGGGCGGCGATCTGCAACGAGCTTTGCTACCGGGTATCCCAGCTGTACCCCGAAAGGTTCGTCCCGGCGGCAATGCTCCCCCAGTCACCCGGCGTCGACCCCGCTACCTGCCTCCCGGAACTCACCCGCTGCGTGGAGGAATATGGCGCCGTCGCACTGAACCTGAACCCGGACCCCTCCGGCGGGCACTGGACCGCACCACCCCTGACGGACCCGTACTGGTATCCGGTCTACGAGAAAATGGTGGAGTACGACATCCCCGCCATGGTCCACGTCAGCACCAGCATCAACCCGGCGTTCCACACCACCGGCGCGCACTACCTCAACGCGGACACCACCGCGTTCATGCAGCTCATCCAAGGCGACCTCTTCAAGGACTTCCCCACCCTGAAACTCGTGATCCCGCATGGCGGCGGGGCTGTCCCCTATCACTGGGGCCGCTTCCGCGGGCTGGCCATGGCGTTGGGCAAACCTGCGCTGGAAGAACACCTGCTGGCGAATGTTTTCTTCGACACCTGCGTCTACCACCAGCCCGGCATCGACCTGCTGCTGGAGGTCATCCCAACGCAGAACATCCTGTTTGCCTCCGAAATGATCGGCGCCGTCCGCGACATCGATCCCTGGACCGGCCACCATTTCGACGACACGGCACGCTACATCGGCGCTGCCGGCCTTGATGAGGCCGAACTCGGGGCAATCCAGGAGCACAACGCCCGCATCGTTTATCCACGCCTGGACGCCCTGCTCAAGCAGCAGGGCCGCTAGCCACGACTCTGAAGGGAACCAGCATGCAGGAACTCGGCGTGGTCCACACCACCATCACCCGCGCGGCGGAACATGACGTCAAAACGCTCTCCGCGTTCGGCGTCAGCACCATCCACGAAGCCATGGGCCGACTCGGCCTCATGCGCCCCTACATCCGCCCCGTCTACCCCGGTGCCGCGATGTGCGGTACCGCTGTCACGGTCCTGCTCCAGCCCGGGGACAACTGGATGATGCACGTCGCTGCCGAACAGGTCCAGCCCGGAGACGTGGTGGTGGCCGGGTGCACCACCGAATGCGAGGACGGCTTCTTCGGAGAGTTGCTGGCCACGTCGCTTCGGGCGCGGGGCGCGGGGGGCCTGGTCATCGACGGCGGCTGCCGGGATGTCGCCGCGCTCCAGGCCATGGATTTCCCCGTCTTCAGCCGCGCCATCAACTCCAAGGGCACCGTCAAGGCCACCCCCGGCTCCGTCAACGTCCCCGTGGTCTGCGCCAATGCCCTGGTCAACCCGGGCGACGTGGTGATTGCCGACGTCGACGGCGTGGTGGTGGTCCCTGCTGCCCGCGCCGGTGACGTAGCGGCAGCCGCCCGGAAACGCGAAGACAACGAAGAAGCCAAGCGGGCGCGCTTCGCCAACGGGGAACTTGGACTCGACATCTACAACATGCGCGGACCCCTCGAAGCGGCAGGACTGCGGTACGTGGACTAGGCGGTGGGGCCGCCATAATCAAGGGCAATGCGCCGCGCGGCCTCCATCAACTGCGGGAGGACCGTAGCCTCGATATCCCGGGCCGCAGCCCGGTGCGTCTGCAGGGAGACATTGGCCGCAGCAACAACCTCATTTCCACGGCGGACCGGCACAGCCACACCCCGCAGGCCCTCCTCAAGTTCCTGGGAAACCATGGACCAACCCCTGGTCCGGGCTGCTTCCACCTCTGCCCGAAGGTCCTCGACCTTGCCAATGGAGCGATCCGTGTAACGGTGCAGTTGGACCGACCGGAGGTACACCTCAAGCTGCGGCGCGGGCAGCCCGGCAAGCAGAACCCGGCCCATGGAGGTGGCCCACGCCGGGAAGCGGGTGCCAACGGTGATGGATACACTCAGCAGTCCTGGTGACGGCACGCAGGCCACGTAGACCACGTCGCCGCCGTCGAGGATGCACAAAGCGGTTGTTTCGTTGAGCTCCGCCGCCAGGTCCCTGAGGTGGGGCTCTGCCACCCGGGGCAACGTCAGGCCCGCAAGGTAGGAGCGGCCAATGTCCAAGGACCGGGCGGTCAGTTCAAAGGCCGGCCCCTGGGCACGGAGGTAGCCAAGGTCGGCGAGGGTCAGGAGGAAGCGGCGGGCGGACGCACGGGTCATGTCGGTCCGCGCGGCAACCTGTGACACGGTGAGCCGGGGCTGGTCGGGCGTGAAGGCGAGCAGGACGTCAAACGCCTTTTCAACCGACTTCACATAGTAGGCTGCCTGCTCCTCCATGGACGTTGCTGTTCCTCTCCGAAAGATCGGCGTACTCGACCCGCCCCAGGGCTTGCCGCGCCTGTCCGATCCTATCGCCAGCCCTTCCCCCGCTCAGTGCGTGTCCCGGAGGACCCCCAGGGAGTCCCGCAGCAGGCAGCCCGCCGCCGGGTCCAGGCCGAGGAGGGGCACCATTGCCACTGCCTGCTCACGGAGGTGGTCCCATCCGTCAATGCACCGGACGCCAAGCTCGCGGGCGCGTCCAACACTGGCGGTAACGTGGCCCGCGTAGACGTAGTCGTACAGGACAGCGTCGGGGGCCAGCGGCCCACCGCCCCAGACCGGCCCGTCGGAACTGCTTTTCCCCACAGGGGTGGCGTTGACCAGCAGGGATGCGTCGGATGCGAGTTCCTGGGCCTCCTGCCAGGTGATGCCCTGGGCCTCAATCCCCAGGTCCCGGGCCAGGCCGAGCAGTTCCTCGGACGCACAGGGGTCCCGGTCGGTGATCGACACTGTCCCCACGTCCTCCCTCAGCGCGATCAGGGCGGCCCTGGCAGCTCCCCCGGCGCCCAGCAGGAGGGCATGCCGCTGGTACCGCCCCTCCAGGAGTACGCCGACGGCAGTGATGTCAGTGTTGTGGCCCACCAGCTTGTCCCCCTCCCGCACCAACAGGTTGCAGGCGCCACTGAGCTGGACGGGACCGGTGGCCTTATCAGCAGTTTCCGCCGCCCAGTGCTTGTGGGGCATGGTCACGTTGGCTGCCACCACGCCGGGTTCCTGCAGGCGCCGGCGGACTTGGTGCAGGTCAGCCCGGGGAGCTACGTCCCAGGCCTCGTAGGTCCAACCGGTTCCCAGCCGGCGCAGGACCGGATTCCACAGCCCGGGGGACATCGCCTGCGATGCAGCCGAACCAATGAGGACCACGCGGGGGGCACGCGCCGGGAGTTCCATCAAGATGCACCTTTCCTGAGGTCGGCCGTTGTGATTCGGCCCACGGACCAGTATCCTCTTTTTAGGCGCATTTCGCACACTTGTTCGCATAGCGCACACACAATAGAAGATCCCCGCCTTCAGCGTGGAAGGAACCCTGAAATGACCGATATTGCAGCAGGAGCGCAGGCCCAGGCGACGCCCGAGGCACAGCGCCGAATCAGGCGTGCCAGGAAGGCAGCCCTGGCCGCCTTCCTCGGCGGCGCCCTGGAGTATTACGACTTCTTCATCTATGCCACCGCCGCTTCCCTGGTCTTCTCCAAGATCTTCTTCCCATCCGGGGACCCCACCGTGGCCCTCATTGCGTCCTTCGCCACCTTCGGTGTCGCCTACGTCGCCCGCCCCTTTGGCGCGGTGGTATTTGGAGACCTGGGAGACAAGATCGGCCGAAAGAACACACTGGTGCTTACCCTGGTGCTGATGGGCAGCGCCACGTTCCTGATCGGCGCCCTGCCGGACTTCAACGCTGCAGGCTACTGGGCCCCGGCCCTGCTGGTGCTGCTGCGCCTGATGCAGGGGCTCTCAGCGGGCGCAGAGACGGCCGGGGCCTCCGCCCTGTCCACCGAGGAGGCCCCGGAAGGCCGCCGTGGCTATTTCGCCAGCTTCGCCATGAGCGGCATCTCCGCCGGCATCGTCCTGGCGTCCCTTGCCTTCCTGCCCGTGGCCGCGATGAGCGAGGCCGATCGCCTCGCGTGGGGCTGGCGGATCCCGTTCTGGCTCTCCCTCGTCGTGCTCATCGTGGCGTACCTGGTCCGCCGCTCGCTGGAAGAACCGGAAGTCTTCGAGGAAAAGCATGACCATGGTGAACTCGTGAAGCTCCCCTTCGCCAAGATGTTCCAGACCCACCCCGCGCAGTTCTTCCAGGTGGCGCTGATGTCCTTCGAGACAGTCACCAATACGTTCATGCAGTCCTTCGGCCTGGCCTACGCCGTTTCGGTGGGCGTCCCCGCCTCCACCATGCTGTGGGTCAGCATCCTGGGCAACGTCCTGGCCATCGCCAGCCAGCCGCTCTTCGCAAGGCTGTCCGATACGTTTGGCCGCCGGCCCATCTTCATCGGCGGTGTCTTGGGCTCCGGCGCGATGATCTTCGTGTATTTCTCCGTGATCTCCACGGGAAACATCCCCATGATCTTCCTTACCAGCACCCTGATCACCGCCGGCACCTATGCCATGTCCAACGCGATCTACCCCGCATGGTTCTCCGAGCTCTTCAACGTCAAGGTGCGCTACTCCGGCATGGCCATTGGCCTGCAGATCGGCATCCTCTGCGCCGGCTTCACCCCGCTTCTCGGCACAGCACTTGTGGGCGCGGACAAGGCCAACTGGGGGCCGGCGGCCTGGATCGTGGCCGCTTCGTCGATCCTGGCAGTCGCCGGGGCATGGTGGGCCCGGGAGACGTCCAAGACCCCGCTCCGCGAGCTGGGCAACCACGTCCGGTAGGACCAGCAGGCCCCCGCACAAAAGGAAAGGCCGACGGCGGAAGCCTCCTCCCGCCGTCGGCCTTCCTGCCTATTGTCCGGCCGCGGCCGTGGGGGCGTTTGCGGGGGCAGTGGCACCATTGTTGCCGCTCCGGCGTCCCTGGCCTGGTGCCTGCGTGCCGGACCCATCCCCCGTTCCGGCGCCGGGCCGGCCGTTGCCGCCCTGGAAGTTGCCCACGCTGGTCCGGGCTGCCCGGTTGCCCAGGTCAATCTGCTTCTGCACGATGGTGCCGCCGAAGAATCCTGCCGCCACCAGCAGCACGCACGCAAGGATCTTGGTGGAACGGCCGGGGGTGAAGCGCTTCTTCGGGATGAAGGGCTCGTCTCCGGCGTGGACCTGCCCAGCCTGGTCCGGGAGCCTTGCAGGGTCTTCGTCCGGGGCTGTCAGGGGGACGGGGGACGGCAGCGCCTCGGTATCGGCGGTGTCCGGGGTGTAGTGGCTCATGGTTTCCTATTCGTAGCGAAGGGCATCGATGGGCCGCAGCTTCGCGGCCTTGTTGGCGGGGTAGACGCCGAACACCAGTCCGATGGCGGCCGAAACCGCCAGGGACAGCCAGACGGTCCAGGCCTGCACCTCAGGCTGCACGCCGAGCACGGGGACGGCGCTGCCGGCAAAGCCGATGGCGATCCCGGCCACGCCGCCGATCACCGAAATCACCAGGGATTCGATCAGGAACTGCGTCACGATGCTGCCCCTGGATGCGCCGATGGCCTTGCGGATACCGATCTCCCGGGTACGTTCGGTCACGGTGACCAGCATGATGTTCATGACGCCGATCCCGCCCACCAGGAGGCTGATGGCCGCCACTGCGCCCAGCAGGATGGTCAGGGTCTGGGTGGTGTTGGTGGCGGTGGTGAGGATCTGCGCCTGGTTGCGGACCTGGTAGTCCCGGTTGGTGGAGTCGACATGGTGGCGGGCATCCAGGATCATCTGGACCTCATTCTGTGCCTGGTTCATGACGTCCGCGGAGGCTGCCTGGACCGTGATCGATGCCAGGGTGGGCGCGTAGCCGGTGAACTTGTTCTGCGCAGCGGAGAACGGAACCACCACGATGTCATCGGGATCGTTCAGTCCGGTGGAACCCTTGACCGCGAGGACGCCCGCTACGGTGAAGTTCTGTCCGTTCAGTTGGATGGACTGGCCTACGGCGGTGGCGGTGGCGGAGCCGAAGAGGTCGCTGGCCACAGAGTTGCCGATGACGGCCACGGGGTTCCCGGCCTGCTGGTCGGCTTCCGTGAAGGACGCCCCGGACGCCATGGTGCTGTTGCTGATGTCAAAATACGACGCCGTGGTCCCCAGGAAGCTGGCCACGGAATGGGTGGCGCTGGTGTAGGTTGCGGTCACACCCTGGGCCTGGACGATCGGCGCGGTGCGGGCAATGTCGGGAGCGAGCACCGGATCCGTGAGTGCATGTTCGTCATCCACCGTGAGGTTGGTGCTGCGGGTCCGGCTTGCCCCGGCCTGGCCGCCCGTGGTGCGGCCTCCCACACTGGTGGCACGGCTCACGGTGAGGACGTTGGTGCCCAACTTGCCGATCTGGGCCTTGATGTTGTTGCTGGTTCCCGCCCCCACCGCGAGCAGGATGATCACTGCCGCGATGCCGATCAGGATTCCCAGCGTGGTGAGCACCGAACGCATCTTGTTGGCGGCGACCCCGGAGAGTGCGAACCGCGCTGATTCAAGGAGGTTCACAGCGCCACCGCGAAGGTTCCGGCCGGTACCGGCTGCTGCCGGACATCGGAGACGATCCTGCCGTCCTGCATCCGGATGACCCGCCCGGCCCGCTCGGCAACGTCCATTTCGTGGGTGATCATCACGATGGTCCGTCCGCTGGCGTGCAGGCTTCCGAAAAGGTCGAGGATTTCGGCGGAAGACTTTGAATCAAGCGCTCCCGTGGGCTCATCGGCCAGCAGGAGTACCGGGTTGGTCACCAGTGCCCTGGCGATGGCCACCCGCTGCTGCTGGCCGCCCGACAGCTGCGACGGCTTGTGCCCTGCGCGGCTGGACAGCCCAACCGTGTCCAGCATGGCCAGTGCCCGGCTGCGCCGGTCCTGCCGCCCCACTTTCGCATAGGCGAGCGGCATGGCCACGTTGTCCACCGCCCTGGTCCTGGAGATCAGGTTGAAGTTCTGGAACACGAAGCCGATCTTGCGGTTGCGGATCTGCGCCTGCTGGAACTCGTCAAGCTCCCGGGTGTTGATTCCGTCCAGCCTGTAGTTGCCGGTGCTGGGGGCATCGAGGCATCCGATGATGTTCATCATGGTTGATTTCCCGGACCCCGAAGCCCCGATAATGGCCACGAAATCGCCTCGTTCGATCGCAATGTCCACATTGTCCAGGGCGCGCACCTCCGCTTCGCCCTTGCCATAGACCTTGCTGACGCCGGACAGTTCGATGACCGCTGCCATGGCTACTGGCCGCCGTTCCGGGCGCCGCGGTTGCCGCCGCCGAGGCCGCCGGCGCCGAAGCCTCCGCCGGTGGTGGTGCTGCTGCTGCCGGTGTCCAGGGTGCTGGAAATAGCCGGAAGTTCCACCTGGTCCCCCTCGGCGAGGCCGGTCAGGATTTGGGTGCGGCCGTTTGCACTGATCCCGGTGGTGACCGTTGCCGGCGTCGGGGTTCCGTTCTTCAGGACGTTGACTGTCTGCCGGTTACCCGTGGTGGTGATGGCGAGCCCGGGTATCACCAAGGCGTCCTCGGCCGTGGCGGTGGTGACCGAAATGTTGGCACTCTGGCCAAGGCGCAGGCCGGCCGGCGGGTTGGCGATGGAAACCGTCACCGGATAGGTGACCACGCCGTTGGTGGTGCTGGAGGTCTGGGCGATGGACACCACTTTGCCGGTAACGGGTGGGGCGGCGGGGTCCTGCGGCAGGGCCGGGAACGTGAATTGGGCGGTCTGGTCCGGCTTCATGCTGGTGATGTCCGATTCAGAGAATCCGGCGACCACCTGGAGATGTCCCGTGTCGCTGATGGTGACCAGGCCGGAGCCGGACGCTGCGGCCGCTGAGGCGCCGGCGGTAGCGGCGGAGGCACCGGCGCCCGCCGAACCACCGCTGGCGGCAGCGCCGGAAGAGCCGGAGGAACCGGAGGACCCTGACTGGCCCGTCAGCGCACCGACCGTTGCGCTGACCCCGGTGACGGTGCCCGTTACCGGGGAGGTCAAGTTGCAGGCGGCCAGGTTTGCTTTGGCCGTCTCGACCGCGAGTTCGGCGCTCGTCACGTTGGTCCCGCCAGCCGAAGCCGCAGAGTTCTGGGCGTTGCCAAGCGCTGTGGTGGCGGAGGCAACCTGCTGTTTGTCCTTGAGCTGCGTGGACGCGGCCTGGTTCTGCGCCTGGCTGAGGGCCGCCTGGTCCTTGGCGAGCTGGTTCTGGGCAGCGGCCACCGGGTCCTGCCAGTTGGCGGGCTTCGGGTTGGGAACCGGTACTGCCTGCGCGGCGGTCACGGCGCCGTTGTCTGCGTCCACGGCTTTCTGCGCGGTGGCTACCGCCGCGGACTGCTGGGACGCGTCGAGGGTGGCGGACTGCTGGGCGTTGACCAGGCCCTGGTTCGCCGTGGCCACCTGCCCGGCTGCGGAGACCTGCTGCTGGTTGCCCTGGGCCGTAACGGAATCCAGTTGGGCCTGGGCGGCATTGAGGGCATTCTGGGCGTTGGTGGGATCGATGGAGACAAGCGGTTGCCCGGCGGTGACCTGCTGGCCCAGCGTTGCCGCCACAGAAAGGATCACGCCGCTGCAGTTTTGGGCATTGACCACAGTGGTGGTCTGGGGGGCGACATTGCCCGAGGCTGTGGCCACCGAGGAAATGGCCGCCTTGCTTACCGTCACCGTGCGCGCGGCCGTTGCCGTTGACGAGGAACCCGCGGCCGTGGCCGTCAGGTAGGTACCCGCGCCGAGGGCCAGAATGACGGCGCCCAGGCCAAGGTTGATAACAAGGGTTTTTGAGGTCATGGCGTGACCTTAAGTGGAGCACCTGAAGGAATGCCGGGAATTTGGTGGGGGCCGGGCCGCTGGACGCATTATTTCGACTTGTTTCGGCCCCTTGGTCCTGTGGAGCCAGTACCGGTGCTACCCGCAGGCGGTGAGGTCGGCGGAGATGAGCTTGGCCGTGGCCACGATCTCCTGCGCCACGGCTGCCAGGTATGCCTGGGGGTCGGGTTTGGCCTCCACCGACTGCGCCTGCAACGAAACGTTGACCGCAGCGACCACCTTGGACCCGTCGTACACCGGCGCGGCCACGGACATCAGGCCCAGCTCCAGTTCCTGGTCCAGCAGGCACCAGCCCTGGGCCCGGACGGTGTCCAGCACAGCCAGCAGTTGGGGCACGGTGCCCAGGGCGCGCGGGGTCAGCGGCGTGACCTTGGCTGCCGCGAGGTAGGCCTTCAGGTCCGCGGGCGGAAGGTGGGCCAGCAGCACCCGGCCCATCGACGTCGCGTACGCCGGGAACCGGGTGCCCACCGTGATGCCGACAGTCATGATCCGGCGGCTGGTCACACGGGCGATGTAGGCGATGTCCGTGCCGTCGAGCACTGCCGCGGACGTGGATTCACCCAGTTTGAGGGACAGCTCCTCCAGGTGCGGCTGGGCCAGCTGCGGCAGCGACAGCCCCGAAAGGTAGGCGTACCCCAGCTGGAGGACCTTGGCCGTCAGCGCGAATGTTTTGCCGTCGGTCCGCACGTACCCGAGCTCCACCAGGGTATGCAGGAAGCGGCGTGCGGTGGCCCGAGTCAGGTCGGTGCGGGACGCCACCTCGGTGAGCGTCATGACGGGACGGTCGGCGTCGAAGGCACGGATCACGGCCAGGCCCCGGGCCAGCGACTGGACATACTGGTCGCTGGCCTGCGGGACGGGCCGGACATCTGTACCTGCGGCGTCGGTCATGGTTACCAATCCTAGGGTGCGGCCTGGTCCTGGAGTCCGACGGCGGCAGCGGCCTTCAGCGGGACGGGGACCAGTTCCTGGAGTTCTTCGAGGGTGATGCCGAAGGTTTCCCGGACAGTGACGCCATCGGGCCCGGTGAGGAACACTGCCTTGTCCGTGTAGACGCGCGTGACGCAGCCGACGCCAGTGACCGGGTAGGTGCAGGCGTCCACGATCTTGGAGGCGCCTTCGCGGGTGAGGAGGGTCATCATGACGAAGACGTCCTTGGCGCCGGTGGCCAGGTCCATGGCACCGCCGACGGCGGGAATTGCCCCGGGTGCCCCGGTGTGCCAGTTCGCCAGGTCGCCGGTGGCGGAGACCTGGAACGCGCCCAGGACGCAGATGTCCAGGTGCCCGCCGCGCATGATCGCGAACGAATCGGCGTGGTGGAAGTAGGACGCTCCCGGGAGTTCGGTGACGGGGATCTTGCCGGCGTTGATCAGGTCGCCGTCGATGTCGTCACCCGTGGCTTCCGGGCCCATGCCGAGCATCCCGTTCTCCGTGTGGAGGGTGATGTTCTGTTCCTCGGTGAGGTAGTTGGACACCAGGGTGGGCTGGCCGATGCCGAGGTTCACGAAGGAACCGGGTGCGATGTCCTTCGCTACCAGCCGGGCCAGGTCATCCCGGCCCAAGGGCGCGTCGGAGGTTTTGATGCTGGTTTCGGTGAGGCTCATCTCAGGCCGCCTTCTCTGCTGCACTGCCGCTGCCGGCAACTTTGACAACGGTGTTGACGTAGATCCCGGGGGTGACCACGTTTTCCGGGTCCAGCGCCCCGGTGGGGACGATGTCGGCGACCTGCACGATGGTCTGCTTCGCGGCCGCGGCCATAATGGGGCCGAAGTTCCGGGCCGTCTTGCGGTAGACAAGGTTGCCCTTCCCGTCCGCCTTCAACGCTTTGATCAGGGCGACGTCGGCGTGGATGGGCGTTTCGAACACCTGCCACTTGCCGTCCAGGAACCGGGTCTCCTTGCCTTCGGCGAGCGTGGTGCCGTAGCCGGTGGGGGTGAAGAACCCGCCGATCCCGGCGCCCGCGGCGCGGATCCGCTCGGCCAGGTTGCCCTGCGGCACCAGTTCGAGTTCGATCTCGCCGGCCTTGTACTTGGCGTCGAAATGCCAGGAATCGGACTGCCGCGGGAAGGAGCAGATCATCTTCTTCACCCGGCCCTCCTTGATCAACAGGGCCAGGCCCTGGTCGCCCTGGCCGGCATTGTTGTTCACCACGGTCAGGTCCGTGGCACCGCAGTCCAGCAGCGCGTCGATCAGTTCGAACGGCTGGCCGGCGTTGCCAAACCCGCCAATCATCACGGTGGAGCCGTCCTTGATGCCGGCCACAGCCGCCTGGACCGAATCAACAAAATTCAACATCGCTTATGCCTTTCCGTTTGAAGCAGTCACGTTTTCAAGCACGACCGCCAGGCCCTGGCCGACGCCGATGCAGATCGCGGCGACACCCCAGCGTTCCCCGGAGGCCTGCAGCGACCGGGCCAGCGTGCCCAGGATCCGGGTCCCGGAAGCGCCCAGAGGGTGGCCCATGGCGATCGCCCCGCCGTGCCGGTTCACGATCGAGGGGTCGATGCCCCAGGCATTGATGCACGCCAGGGACTGCGCGGCGAAGGCCTCATTAAGTTCGACGGCGCCCACCTGGTCCCAGCCGATCCCCGCCTTCGCCAGGGCCTTGTTCGCCGCCTCGACCGGCGCATAGCCGAAGTACTGCGGATCGTTCGCGTGCGCGCCCCGGCCCGCGATCCGGGCCAACGGATCCAGGCCAAGCAGCCCGGCGGCAGCCTCACTCCCCACCCAGGCCGCGGAGGCGCCGTCGGACAACGGCGAAGCATTGCCCGCGGTGACGGTGCCGTTCTCCGTCCGGAACACAGTCTTCAGCCCGGACAGCTTCTCAGCCGACGAACCCGGACGGACGCCCTCATCGCGGACCAGGTCAGTGCCCGGGACCGGGGCCACCAGGTTGTCATAGAACCCCTCGTCCCACGCCGCGGCCGAAAGGTTGTGCGAGGCAGCGGCGAACTCGTCCTGCGCCTCACGCGTCACCCCGTACTTTTCCCGGAGCCGTTCGGTGGCCTCGCCCAGGGAGATGGTCCACTCCTTGGGCATCGCCTTGTTCACCAGCCGCCAGCCCAGCGTGGTGGACGCCAGCGTCATGTCCCCGGCCGGGTACGGCCTCTCCGTCTTCGGCAGCACCCACGGGGCACGGGACATCGACTCGGCACCGCCTACCAGCATGAGATCTGCGTCGCCGGCGTTGATCTGGCGGGAGGCGATGATCGCCGCGTCCAGCGAAGACCCGCACAAACGGTTCACCGTGGTGCCCGGAATGGACACCGGCAAACCGGCCAGCAGCGTGCCCATCCGGGCGATATTGCGGTTCTCCTCGCCGGCGCCGTTCGCGTTGCCGAACACCACCTCATCAATCCGCTCCGGATCAAGGCCAGGGGCCCGCTTCACGGACTCCCTGATCACGTGCGCCGCAAGGTCATCCGGGCGGACCGCAGCCAGCCCGGAACCGAACTTACCGAACGGGGTGCGCACGGCGTCGTACACAAAAGCCTGGTTCATGATTCCTCTGGTTCTCTGGAAACCCAACTAGGTAGCAGTAACTGTCGTTTTGAGGGCCCAAAACGACAGTTCGCGCTACCTAGTTGGGAGGGGTGGGGTTGGTGTCGGCGCCAGCGGGGTCCGGGTGGCTGGTATCCAGTTCGCGGAAGACCTGCTGGGCCGTCTTGAAGGCCGTGTTGGCGGAGGGGACGCCGCAGTAGATGGCTGTCTGCAGCAGGATTTCCCTGATCTCGTCCCTGCTGAGGCCGTTGCGGAGGGCGGCGCGGATGTGCATGGCCAGTTCCTCCCAGTGGCCGTGGGCCACCATGGCTGTAATGGTGACCGCGGAACGCATCTGCCGGGACAGTCCGGGCCGGGTCCAGATTCCGCCCCATGCGATGCGGGTGATCATGTCCTGGAAGTCGTCGGTGAACTCATCCTTGTTGGCGTTGGCCCGGTCCACGTGCGCGTCGCCGAGGACTTCGCGCCGGACCGCCATGCCGCCGTCGTAAATCTCCTGGCTGGTGGCGCCGGACTGGACCACGCCGTGACGTTCGGCGCCGCTCACTTGGCCGCCTCGCGTGATTCGGCCCAGGCGATGAGGCTGCGCATCAGGTCCGCCACGTGCGCTGGTGCTTCCGCCGGAGCCAGGTGCGAAATGCCTTCCACGGTCACGGCCGTGGCGGTGCCGCCCCCGGCCGTTATTCCCGCTGCCACTTCCTCTGCCATGGCCGGCGTGGAGACGCCGTCCAGTGCCCCGGCGATGACCTGTGTGGGGACGCGGATGCTGCCCAGCTCCTGGCGGACATCGAAGGCGGCCAGGGCCTCGCAGCAGTAGGCGTAGCTGAAGCGGTCGGCGTCGCGCAGGGAGTGCAGGAGCCTGCTGCTGAATTCGGGTTCGCGATCCATGAAGCCGGGGGCGAACCACCGCTGGGCGGACCCTTGGATCATCACCGGCGTGCCCTGGGTGCGGACGGTTTCGGCGCGCTCCAGCCAAGCTTCCGGCGTGCCAATCTTGGCGCCGCTGTTCTGCACGGACAGGCTCTTCAGGCGTTCGCCATGCTTAATACCAAGCTGCAGGCCGACGGTGCCGCCAAGGGAGACGCCGGCGTAATGGAAAGTTTCGCCGGGGGCGATCGAATCAACCAGGTCCACCACGGCGTCCGCGAGCGCATCGACGTCGAACGTTTCGGTGGCGGCCGGCGATACGCCGTGGCCGGGCAGGTCCCAGGCCACCACGTCATAGTCATTGCCCAGCAGGGACGCCACACGGTTCCACAGGATGGATGAGGTGCCCAGGGAGGGGCCCACCACCAGCAGGGGGTGGTCGCCCAGGGGTCGCTGGGGTGACAGCAGTGCTGCCTTCAGGTCCGGTTTAGCCACGGGAAGCTCCGTTCGCGTCGTTGGTCGGGGAATCGTATTCAGGGAAGGCTGCCAGGATGCGGCGGGAGATCTCCGCCGCCTGGCCCAGGTAGCTCGCAGGATCCAGGAGTTCTTCCAGCCGGGTGTCCGGGACGACGGCGGCGGGGACAGCTTCCCGGAGCAGCTTGCGGTAGGTAGTGGCCTGCTCCGCGGGGGGCGCCTGGAGCGTCCGGTCCACCACGTCCTGCAGCTGCTGCTTGCCGCTGCGGCCGTCCTTCTCTTCGAGCAGCGGAGCCAGCGCGGCGTTCACGCCTTCGGCCAGCAGCAGCGGGCCGGAAAGGTCCAGGTTGCGGCGCATGGCATCCGGGAAGGCCCGCAGCCCTTCGGCGAGCTCGCGGATGTGGCCGGCGGCGCCGAGGGCGAGGGCCAGGAGCTGGCGCAGGGCCGGCCATTCGGTGTGCCAGGCGCCGTCCGGGCGCTCGTCATTGAAGTTGGCGGCGGCCACGTGCAGCTGGGCGGCCAGCTGCGGAGCCTGCAGCGCGGCGCTGCGGACCAGGACGGACAGCACGGGGTTCTGTTTCTGCGGCATGGCGGAGGACACGCCGCGTCCGGCGGCGCGCGGCTCCGCCAGCTCCGCGACCTCGGGGCGGCTGAGGAACACGACGTCTGCGGCGATCTTGCCGACAGCGTCCAGCACGGAAGCCAGCGCATGGCCCAGGGACGTAACTGCCAGGCGGTTGGTGTGCCAGGGAGCCGCGGCCGGGGCCAGGCCCAGCTGGGCCGCCAGGGCATCGGCCAGGGTGAACGGCGTGGCGTGCGAGCCGTCCGTCAGCACAGTCCCGGCGGCGAGCGTTCCCGCCGCACCGCCGAACTGGACCGGGAACTCCAGCCCGTCCAGCTGCCGGGCCGCAGCGGCCACGCCGTGGAACCACTGCGCGGCCCGAAGCCCGAAGGTATAGGGAAGGGAGTGCTGGGTCAGGCTCCTGCCCACGCACAGCGTCTGCGCATGCTGCCCCGCCAGGGCGGCGAGCGCCGTCGTGGTGCCTTTCAGGTCTGCCAGCACGGCGTTCACCGTATTGCGGGCCAGCAGCATCAGGGCTGTGTCCAGCACGTCCTGGCTGGTCAGCGACGTGTGCACGGCTTTCCCGGCACCAACCCCGGCACTGTCCAGGGCCGCGACGTTCTTCCGGAGGTCCGCCAGCAGCGGAATCACCGGGTTGCCGCCGCCCTGGGCACGCAGCGCGATATCGGCCAGGTCGTAGCGCCCCGCCTCCGCAGCGGAAGCGACGACGGCGGCGGAACCGGCGGGTGCCAGGCCGGCCCGTTGCAGCACGGCTGCCCAGCCGGATTCGACGGCGAGGATGGCCGCGAGCACTGCCCGGTCCCCCGTCAGCGCCGCCGCCAGTGGCGACGCTGACACGGGGGTGAGCAGGCCGGCGTCGGCCTCTTCCGCGAAGGCGCGCAGGTCCCCCAGGGCGGCGGCGTGGGTCACTGGAAGTCCAGGAAGACCGTCTCGTCCCCGCCCTGGAGACGGATGTCCCAGGTGAGGCCGCCGTCGGGGTCGCGGCGGGCGATGAGCGTCTTGCGGCGCTCCGGGTCCAGCGAGCTCAACAGGGGGTCGTTGGCCAGGGCCTCGGTGTCCTCCGGCAGGTAAATGCGGGTGAACAGCCGGTTGGTGAGGCCGCGGGCGAACAGGGCCACGGAGATGAACGGCGCGGCGCCCGGCTTGGTGGGACCGGGGTTGACGGTGGTGAACGTGAAGACACCGGAGTTGCCCACGGCGCCGCGGCCCCAGCCGGTGAACGTGTAGCCGTCACGGACCAGGGAACCCGTGCGCTGGACGACGTTGCCGTCGGCGTCCGGCTGCCAGATCTCCAGGATGGCGTCAGGAATGGTGTGGCCGGCGCCGTCATACACGGTGCCCTGGAGCCTGATGGAGCCCGGGAAGCCGGGAGGGAGCAGCTCGTTGTCCTTCTCGAACGGGAGCGCGTAGCCGTAGAACGGGCCGACCGTCTGGCCGGGGGTGGGTACCAGTTTGGTGCTCATCGTTCCTACTCCTCGTCCCCGGCGTCGCCGTATGCTTCGTTTTCGGTCCACGTCCGCTTGGGACCGGTCAGGACGATGTCCCAGTTGTAGCCCAGGGCCCACTCAGGCTCAGTGAGGCTATGGTCGTAGGTGGCCACCAGCCGGTCGCGGGCATCCTGGTCCACGATGGTCTGGTAGATGGGGTCAAGCGGGAAGAGCTGGTCGCCCGGGAAGTACATCTGGGTGATGATGCGCTGGGTGAACTCGGCGCCGAACAGCGAGAAGTGGATGTGCGCCGGGCGCCAGGCGTTCAGGTGGTTCTTCCACGGGTACGCACCGGGCTTGATGGTGATGAACCGGTAGGACCCGTCCGGGCCGGTGATGCAGCGGCCGATGCCCGTGAAGTTGGGGTCGATCGGGGCCGGGTGCTGGTCACGCTTGTGGATGTAGCGGCCGGAGGAGTTGGCCTGCCAAATCTCCACGAGCTGGCCGGCCACCGGCCGGCCGTCCCCGTCAAGGACCTTTCCGGACACGATGATCCGCTCGCCCAGCGGTTCACCGTTGTGCTGGATGGTCAGGTCCGATTCTAGGGCGTGCACGTCCTGGTGCCCGAACGCCGGCGAGAACAGCTCGATGGTCTCCGGGTCGGCGTGCTGCAGGCTCTTGGTGGGGTGGCGCAGGATGCTGCTGCGGTACGGCGGGTAGTCGAGCCGCGGCTGGGTCTCCGGCTGGGCGCCGTCCTTGAGGGCGCGCCGGTAGGCCTCGCCCATGGCGTTGATCTCGGCGCTGAGGTCCGCCTGCGACTCGATGGCCTTGTCCAGGGGCTGGTGGGCTGCCTTCGGTTCGGCGGGGGGCACGAGCTCCTCCGATTCCAGCTCGGCGTTGATGTCTTCCGGCACGGCTGGCTCCTTTCTGATCTGTTCGGTTTCTTGCGTCTTTGTGTCTGGGTCAGGTGGTGCGGTGCAGGGAGTCGTACTGGACTGCGTGGCGCACCGGGGCGTTGGGCGCGCCATAGCCGTCATAGCCGCCGCGGCGTTCCACCATTTCGAAGAACACGCTGCCCACGGTGGCCGTGTAGAAGTGCAGGAATTCGCCGTCCGCGTCCCGGTCGAACAGCAGGTTCAGCTCCTGCAGGGTGGCCAGGAACCCGGGGTCGAGGTCGAACCGGGCGTCCAGGTCCTCGTAGTAGTTCGCCGGGATCTGGAGGAATTCCAGGCCCCTGTCGCGGGCGGCGCGGGCGGTGGCCACAAGGTCTTCCACGGCGAAGGCGATGTGCTCCTGGTAGGTCTTGCGGGCCTCATTCCTTGCCTGCTGGATGGGGGCGAGGTTCAGGACCAGCCGCACCGCGCCGTCGGAGGTCTGCATGACCTGCGAGCGGACCAGGCCGCTGGGGCTGGGCACCTCGGCGAACGGCTGGGGCTCCAGGGCCAGGGCGCTGGTGTAGAAGAGGACGGCTTCATCGAAGTGCTGCCATGGCTGGGCGAGGTTGACGTGATCGATGACCGCCGTGGCTCCTGCGGACGGGTGTTCCAGCCCTTCCCCGAACTCGTGGGTCCAGGCTGCGGTGCCGTCCGGGCTGCCCTGGCAGAGGAAGATCTCGGTGGAATCCGGGGCAGAGATGCCTTGGAAGACTTCCTCGTCCGCCTGAACCTTGCGGGCCACCACGGGGGCCTTGAGCTGCTGGGCCCGGGCGGAGGCAATCACGGGGGAATCGACGTCGAACCCCAGCGCGGCGATGGCGGGTTCCGCGTGCTGCGCGGCCTGTTCGTTGATGATCACCCGGGCCTGGCCCATGGTCCACAACTGGACGTCCTTGGTGCGGTGGCGTCCTTCGAAGGCGAAGCCGAGCTGGCCCAGGAGCTTCTCCAGCTGCGCGGTGTCGTCCGCCTTGACCTCGGCGAAGTTGAAGCCGGCCGGTTCGTTCACCTTGGGCAGCGTGGCCAGTTCCATGGGATAACGACGGCGGAGGGCGCCGGTGTTGCCGGCTGCAGCTTCAGCGGAGGTGCTTGCCAGCCACTTGGCGCTCTGCTCCTCCAGCCAGATGAGCGACCGCATGGCGTCCACCGCGGTGCGTTCCACGTCGGACTGGCGGAAGACGTCGTTGAAGACCTCGAGTGAGACCGGACCGGTGTATCCGGCGCGGACCACGTGGCCCATGAACTTGGCGAGCCCGAACTGCCCCTCGCCGGGGAAGACGCGGTAGTGGCGGCTCCAGGAGAGGACGTCCATGGAGAGCTTGGGGGCGTCCGCCACCTGGACGAAGAAGATCTTCTCCGCGTCGATGCTCTCGATCGGCGCGGTGTCCCAGTCCCGGGACAGGATGTGGAAGGAGTCCAGGCAGGTCCCCAGGTTGGGGTGGTCCACCATCTCCACCAGCCGGTGGGCGTGCTCGTAGTCGTTGACGTATTTGCCCCACGCCAGTGCCTCGTAGGCGACCTTGACGCCGTGGTCCCCGGCCAGGTTGGCAAGCTGTGCCAGCTGTTCGGCCCGGACGGCGTCGTCATCAATGGTGGCCGTGGCAACGTTGGAGCACACCAGGATGGTGTCCATCCCAAGGCGTGCCATGAGCTTGAACTTGGCCTCCGCGCGCCGGAGGTTGGCCTTCAGCAGGTCAGGGCTGACGCCGTCGAAATCCCGGAAGGGCTGGTAGAGGTCAAGGCCAAGCCCAAGGTCCGCGGCCATTTTCCGCACGTCCTCGGGGCCCAGGGGCGAGGTGACCAGGTCCTGCTCGAAGATCTCGATGCCGTCGAAGCCGGCGATGGCGCAGGCCTGCATCTTTTCCTTCAGCGTGCCGGACAGGCAGACGGTGGCAATTCCGGTGCGCATCAGGCGGCCACCTCCTCGGCGGCTACGAGCTCCAGGAAGTGGCTGCGCATGCGGTCCGGGTCTGCGTCCAGGCCGGTGAAGATCCGGAAGGCGTCGGCGGCCTGGCCTACCGCCATGCGGCCTCCGTCTAGGACCTCGCAGCCCTTGGCGCGGGCGCCGCGGACCAGTTCGGTGTCGATGGGGCGGTAGACGATGTCCGCCACCCAGTGACGGGGCTCCAGCAGGTCCAGGTCCAGCGGGACGCCGGGGTGGGCAGCCATGCCCACCGGGGTGCAGTGCACCAGGCCGTCGGCCAGGCGCATCAGCTGCGGCAGCTCCGCCGTCGTGCCTGCCGTGACGGTGCTGCCGGGGAAAAAGCCCTGCAGCTCGGCAGCCCGTGCGGCAGCCCTGTCCGGATCCATGTCCACGAGGTCCAGCGTCCGCACGCCGGCGGTCAGCAGGGCATAGGCGACGGCGGATCCCGCACCCCCCGCGCCCAGCTGGACCACTCGGTCCAGGAGCGCTCCGGGGAGGCCGGCGGCCAGGGCTGCGCCGAAGCCGGAGAAATCGGTGTTGTGGCCGATGAACCTGCCGTCGCGGATGACCACGGTGTTCACGGCGCCCAGCCGGCGGGCGTCGGGGCTCACTTCATCCAGGTGCTGCAGGACCAGCTGCTTGCAGGGGTGGGTGATGTTCAGGCCGTTGAAGCCCAGGGTGCGGGCGCTGTGCAGGATGGCGCCGACCGACTCTCCGGTCAACCCCAGTTCCAGCAGGTCGATGGGCCGGTACAGGTAGCGCAGGCCCTGCACGTCACCTTCCCGCTCGTGCATGGGCGGCGTGAGCGACGGCGTGACACCATCACCAACCAGTCCCACCAGGTAGGACTCAGTTCGATTGCTCATGCGTGCAGCTCCTTTGGTACGGCACCGGGCAGCGGCGGAACTCAGGCCGCGCTGCGGGGTGATAGGGATTACGGTACAACAGATGTTCACTTATCGCACTCTTGTTCTAGATGCGAACAACGGGAATTCAAAAACAGACATAAAGCACTGGCTGCTAGCGCTGGGGAAGCCTGGCAGCCAACTCCGCGGCGGCTTCCTGCAGCAGGGGCACATGCGCAATCAGCTCGTCCAGGCCCAGGCGGAAGACCGGCACGGCGGTTGCCAGGGACGCGAAGGCGTGCCCCTGGCTGTTGAGCAGCGGCACGGCCACGGCGCGCATGCCGGCCTCGTTTTCCTCATCCATGACGGCGTAGCCCTGGCGGCGGACCTGGGCAATCTCGGCCCTGAAGGCGTCCCGGTCCGTGACGGACTTCGCGGTGAGCTGCTCCAGCGGCAACTCCGCCAGGAGCCTTTCGCGCTCCGCGTCCTCGGCGAACGCCACCAGCACCTTTCCCACCGAGGTGGTGGACAGGGAGCCCAGGTGGCCGGGGTCGCTGGTCACCCGGAAGATCTGCGGGCCGTCCACCTTGCTGACCGTCAGGTGATGCTGGCCGTCGCGGACACTGAGGATGGTCGCCTCACCCGTTTCAGCGGTCACCCTGCGCAAAACGGGCATGGCGGTGCCGGCGAAACCGTGATGGTTGGAGACGCGCTGGCCCAGCTGGAAGATCCGGAGTCCCAAGTGGTAGCGGCGGCCGTCGGGCTCATAGTCGACAAAGCCGTCCCGCGCCAGGGAGCCGAGCAGCCGGTACGTGGTGCTGAACGGCAGTTCCGCCCGGCGGGATATTTCGGCGGCACTTGCCCCGCGGGGTTCCTCCCCCAGCAGCACCAGGAGTCCCAGCGCCTTGCCCACCATGTCAGTCCGGTCGGCCGTCTTCTTCCCGCCGGCCTTCGGGCCGCTGTCCAACTCCGCAGGCAACTCCCCAGGGGCGGGCTGGATGCCGTCCGGCTGGACAGGGCCGGGCTGAACACCATCGTTCGCTGTGGCTTGGTTCACACTCATGCCCCCATGTTGCCACAATGTGAGAGCTATTTCTAGATGGTGATTATTTTCTTGACAGGTGACTGTCCTCACAGTCATAGTTTCTATATCGCACCAGTAGCTCCCACCATGTGGCTACGAACGCCGGGTCTTTCGTCCGGACTCCAGCCGCACCCCCGGCCCGCACCAAGGCAACGGCGGCTGCGAACCCCCCAGATCCATCCGCGACAATGTCGTCACACCAAAGGAACACCATGAGCCAGACACTTCCGTCCGCCGGGGAGGGTGCCCTCACCCACGCCGGGACGCCCAAGAGGGCAGCCGTCGCCAGCTTCCTGGGCAGCGCCGTCGAATACTACGACTTCTTCATCTTCGGCTCCGCCGCAGCACTGATCTTCCCCACGGTCTTCTTCCCCAGTGCCGATGCCAACGCCGCCATCATGTCCTTCGCCACCTTCGGGTTCGCGTATGTGGCACGACCCATCGGCGCCATCATCCTGGGCCACTTCGGCGACAGGATCGGCCGGCGGAAAGTCCTTTTGTTTACGCTCGTCCTGATGGGCGCCTCCACCTTCGTCATCGGCTGCCTGCCGGACTTCCACACTGTCGGCTGGTGGGCTCCGGCGCTGCTGGTGCTGGCCCGCCTGTGCCAGGGCCTCTCCGCCGCAGGCGAGCAGGCCGGCGCCTCCTCCATGACCCTGGAGCACGCCCCGGACAACCGCCGTTCCTTCTTCACCTCCTGGACCCTCACCGGCACCCAGGGCGGCCAGATCCTGGCAGCCCTGGTGTTCATCCCGGTCCTGGCCCTGCCGGATGAGATCAAGTTCGGCATCGGCTGGCGGATCCCGTTCTGGCTCAGCGCCGTGGTGGTCGTCGTGGCATTCCTCATCCGCCGCACCCTGCACGAGCCGCCGGCCTTCGAGGAAGCCCGCAAGAATGCCGAGATCGCCAAGCTCCCCGTGGCCGACCTGCTCAAGGGCCACTGGCGCGACGTCCTCCGCGTGATCTGCTGCGCCTTCATCGCCGCCGTCTCCACCGTCTTCGGCACCCTTGCCATCAGCTACGCCAAGACCGTGGCCGGCGTGGACGGCACCACCACCCTGTGGCTGGTGGTGGCTGCCAACATCGTGGCACTGGGCACGCAGCCGCTCTTCGGCATGTTGGCGGACAAGATCGGCCGCAAGCCGGTCTTCATCTACGGCGCCCTGGCCAGCGCAGTCCTAACCCCCGTATTCCTGCTCAGCCTTGAGTCCGGCAGCGTGCCCCTGATGTTCCTCGCCGCCATCGGCTACTTCTCGGGTGGCTATGCAGCAGCCAACGCCGTCTGGCCGTCCTTCTACGCCGAAATGTTCAGCACCAAGGTGCGCTTCTCGGGCCTGGCCATCGGCACCCAGCTGGGCTTCCTGATGGCAGGGTTCGCCCCGGCAATCGTCGCCGCCATGGGTGGCATCAAGCCCGGCGGCTGGGTGCAGATCAGCATCTTCACCGCCATCATCTGTGCCGTTGCCGCCGTCTCGGCCCTCACTGCCAGGGAATCCTTCCGGATCCCCACCAAGCAGCTCGGCCTCAAATAAGCCGTCCGCCGCGTACAGACTGGCCCTGTTTTCAGGCCGGAGAGCCCGCCATTCCCCCAAATGGCGGGCTCTCCCCCGTTAAAACTGGGCCAGTCTGCGGCTAACGGCCGGTCTCCAGCACCGAGGCCAGGTCAAAGTTCACCGGCTCCTCCAGCTGCGCGTAGGTGCAGGATTCCGGGTCGCGGTCCGGGCGCCAGCGGTTGAACTGCGCCGTGTGGCGGAACCTCTCGCCCTCCATGTGGTCGTAGCGGACCTCCACCACCAGTTCGGGCCGGAGCGGCACGAAGGACAGGTCCTTGCCGGCGCTCCAGCGGCTGCCTTCGGCGTTCCGCGGCGTCCGTTCCCCCTCTTCCTGCTTGGCCCACGCCCACGGGTGGTTCTCGAAGTCCGTCACCAGCGGCTGGAGCTCGTCAAACAATTCCATGCGGCGCTTCATCGGGAAGGCGCCGATCACGCCCACGCTGGCCAGGCCGCCGTCCTCCTTGTACAGCCCCAGCAGCAGGGACCCGATGACGTCAGGACCACTCTTGTGGAGCCGGTAGCCTGCCACCACGCAGTCCGCGGTGCGCTCATGCTTGACCTTGAACATCACCCGTTTGTCCGGCTCATAGCTGCCGGCCAGGCGTTTGGCCACGATGCCGTCCAGGCCGGCCCCTTCGAACTGCTCGAACCACTGCGCGGCGGTGTCCTTGTCAGTGGTGGCGGCGGTGAGGTGGACGGGTGCCTTGCTGTCCGCGAGTGCCTTCTCCAGCGCAGCCCGCCGCTCCGAGAAGGGCATGCCCGTGTAGTCGTCGTCGCCCAGGGCCAGGAGGTCGAAGGCCACGAAGCTGGCCGGGGTTTGTTGGGCCAGCAACTTCACCCGGCTGGCGGCGGGGTGGATGCGCTGCTGCAGGGTGTCGAAGTCGAGCCTGTCCCCGGAGGAGCCGATCAGGATGATCTCGCCGTCCACCACGCAGCGCGGCGGCAGGTTTTCCTTGAGCGCGGCCACCAGTTCCGGGAAGTAGCGGGTCATGGGTTTCTCGTTGCGGCTGCCGATCTCCAGGTCGTCGCCGTCGCGGAAGATGATGGACCGGAAGCCGTCCCACTTGGGCTCATAGCTGAGGTCCCCGCCACCCGGAATGCCGTCCATGCCGCTGACGGCCTTGGCGAGCATGGGCGGGACGGGCGGCATCACGGGAAGTTCCATGTGCCCATTCTTGCCCGGCCGGCGCCCCGGGCGGTAGGGCGGCATGGCGCGGGCCCGGCTTTCAGGCGGCCAGCAACCAGACGATCAGGACCAGCACCGGCGCCGCGGCGACCGTGGAGAGCAGGATGGTTTCCCGGGCCACGGCCACGCCCCGGCCGTATTTGCTGGCAAACAGGAACACATTTTGGGCTGAGGGAAGCGCCGCCATGAGCACTACGCCCAGGAGCATGTGGTGGTCCAGGTTGAACAGGAACCGGCCGACGACGAACGCCACCGCGGGCATCACGGCGGACTTGAGTGCCGTGGCAGTGAGGATTTCGGCGGTGTTGCCACCGCTTCGAAGCATTTTGGTTCCGTGCAGCGACATGCCGAAGGCCAGCAGCACCACAGGGACGGCCGCACCCCCTAGGAGCGCCAGCGGTGCCATCACCGGCTCCGGAAACTTCACATGGAACGCGGCCAGGACTACACCCAGGAGCGAAGCGATGATCATGGGGTTGCGGAAGGGCTGCGTCAGCATCAGCCGGGGCGAGAACCGGCCAGCGGCGGAGAGGTCCAGCAGGGTCAGGACAAGCGGGGCAAACAGGAGCAACTGGACCAGCAGGACGGGAGCGACAGGGGTGGCGTCCCCCAGCGCATAGAGCGTGATGGGGATGCCGATGTTGTTGGCGTTGACGTAGGAGCCTGCCATCGCGCCAACGGCCGTTTCAGCCAGCGGCCTTCGAAACCAGATGCGGCTGGCGGCCACATACAGCAGTGCGGTGACCGCGGCCGTGATCATGGCAAGCGGGACGTAGGCGGAGAAGACCACGGACAGGTCTGACTTCAGCACCACCGTGAAGAGCAGCACCGGATTGGTGATGAAGAACGCGGTGCGGGTCAGTGCCGAGATGGTGGGTTCATCGCCCAGCCCGCAGCGCGCAGCGATGTATCCAACGGCAATGACGACGCCGATCACCGCCAGTCCGATGAGCACACCGCCCACTTGGGGTACTTCCTTCCGGTTCTGCCGTGCACCACCGCAGGAAGGCAGTACTACAAGTCCACAACTTATCGGATAAGGAGCGTTGCGCCACCACGCGTCCACGGAATGGCCAACCCAGCCGCCCGCCGTCGTGCTTTGTGAAAAGATCAACCATGCACGCCATGCAGCACTCCAGCAAGCTTGAAAACGTCCGGTACGAGCTCCGGGGGCCGATCCTCCAGGCTGCCAAGAACATGGAGGCCGAGGGGCACCGGATCCTCAAGATGAACCTCGGTGACACGGCGCCGTTCGGGCTGGAAGCACCGGAGTCCGTGGTGGTGGACATGATCCACCACCTTCGCGGGGCCCAGGGCTACAGCGACTCGAAGGGCATTTTCACGGCACGGACAGCGATCTCGCAGTACTACCAGACGCGCGGCCTGATGACCATCGGCGTGGAGGACATCGTCATTGGCAACGGCGTCAGCGAGCTGATCTCCATGTGCCTGCAGGCGTTCATGGAAAACGGCGACGAAATCCTGGTCCCGGCACCGGACTACCCCCTGTGGACCGCCGCCGTGACGCTGACCGGCGGCACGCCTGTGCACTACCTCTGCGACGAGGCGGAGACCTGGTGGCCGGACATGGCCGACGTGGAAGCCAGGATCACCAGCCGCACCAAGGGCATTGTGATCATCAACCCGAACAACCCCACCGGCGCCGTGTACCCCCGGCACATCCTGGAACAGTTCGCCGGCCTGGCCCGGAAGCACAACCTGGTCCTGTTCTCGGACGAGATCTACGAGAAAGTGCTGTACGGGGATGCCACGCACATCCACATTGCCGCCGTGGCCGAAGACATCTGCTGCCTGACCTTCAGCGGCTTGTCCAAGGCCTACCGCATGCCGGGCTACCGGGCCGGATGGGTGGCCATTACCGGGCCGCTCGCGGCCACCGCCGCCTACCGTGAAGGCCTGGAACTGCTTGCCTCGCTGCGCCTGTGCTCCAACGTCCCTGCCCAGCACGCAATCCAGACCTGCCTGGGCGGCTACCAGAGCATCGAGGCGCTGGTGAAGCCCGGCGGGCGGCTGCGCGAGCAGCGGGACCTCGCCCACAAGCTCCTCACTGCCATTCCCGGCGTGACCTGCATACCGGCGTCGGGCGCCATGTACCTCTTCCCCCGCCTGGACCCCGAGCTTTACCCCATCGCCAGTGACGAGCAGTTTGTCCTGGACCTGCTCCGGGACCAGAAGATCCTCGTTTCCCACGGCTCGGCCTTCAACTGGCCCACACCCGACCACTTCCGCTTTGTCATCCTCCCGTCGGTGCTGGAGATCAGGGAAGCTGTCCGCAGGATTTCAACCTTCCTGGCGGCCTACCGGAGCGGGGAAGCAGCGTGAAACCGGGGCGGCGCGAAGAACTAACCGCGCCCTAACCGCCAGGAAACCGGTACGCAACATTCCCGGCCCACACTTGGTAGTGCAGGCAAGAGCCGGCACCAGCTCCAGCCAGGAGGCCCCCGCGATGTTGAAGAAAGCGACCACGCATGTAACACGAGTCCGCGCCCTGGACCAGCTCCATCGCGGTGACGAAATCGAAGCCCGCCTCTCGGTGGGGCCCTCCTACGACGACGTGGTGATCCGCCGCGGCAGCGTGCAGGAAACGGCGCCCGGCATCGGCGTGGTCTGGATCCTGGACCGCATCACGGGGGTGCGGAAAGCAATCAATACGGACGAGTGCAGCGTATGGCGGGTGGCGTAAGCGGATCCTGGACATGGGCGGCGGGCGTAGTCAGGAAGGACTGTCCGCACTCTGTTCCTCATCCTGGAGCCGGTGCTGGTGCGCCAGGGAATGCAGCCATTCGATCGTGGCGTCTGTCACCGGGTGCGCAGCTCCCAGCGACTCAAGGAAGGCCCTCGCCTCGGACATTTCCACTTCCCTGCGTACAGCATGCTGCCGGGTCCCCTCCAGCATCCGCGCCACCAGCGCCTGGCCTGACGGGCCCAGCTCCGCTTCGATCTGGCTGATGATCCAGTCCTTTGCCCCTACCGCGTCGGCGGCAGTGACCGACTCCAGGACGGTAGCCGCCAGACCCTTCATGAACACGCTGCGCAGCAGCTTCAGGCCGGCCGCAGTACCCGCTTCGCCGCCTGCACCCGTGGCCGGGACGCCCCATCCGGTGAAGAGGGACACCAGCGCATCCGCCCCCGTGCCGCTAATCAGCAGGGGCGAATCGATCCGGCCGCGGGGAACGGGCGCCAGGATGGCCACATCGGCGAACAGGACGCCTTTTCGGGCAGCCCGTTCTGCGAGCTGCCGCTTAGTAGCCGGCCCCGCGGTGTTAAGGTCCGCGAAGATGGCACCCGCCTCCATGGCAACCAGCGCCTCCTCGAGGACACGCTCCGCAGCCTGCCCGCCTACCAGGCTGAGCACCAGGCCGGCCCCCGCCACCGCCGCGGTGATGTCTCCCGCCACGGCCACACCCGGCGGGACCGCCCCGACCACGGGGTCCGTTGCCGTGACCCGCAACCCCTTTGCGGCGAGGTCCTGGGCATAGATGCTCCCGGCTTCCCCGAGGCCCAGGACGGCAACGGACGCGCCGTCCGTTCCCTCCGGCCTACCGGGCACCGGCGGCCGCGGTCCGCCAGCCGCCGTGGTACTCGGTGCGCGCGGTGACGGCGTACGGGGCGGGGCTGACCACGGCGCGGACGCTGATCTGTTCGTGCGGCTCCACCGTGGTCTTGCGGGATCCGCCGTCGGGTTCGCCCCAGACGACGCGGACCTCGGTGCCGATCTCCACGTTTGGGTCCACCGTGGCCAGGGAAAGGCCGCGCCGTTCGTTGGCCGTCACCCCGGTGAACAGCGACAGGCCCACCCCTGCGCCATCCGCGTCCACCACCGAGTCGTAATTTGACGACCCGTAGTTGGCATTGGGGATGTCGAAGAACTGGTAGCCCGGGTTGTCGCGGTCCAGGAACGACGCCCAGATTTTGGCAAGGTCTTCGTCGTTCCAGGCGAGGGTCACCTTCTTCCGCTGGCCTGCCGGCTCGATCCGCTGGAGGGCATCCCGGCCAATGAAGTCATGGTCGAACTTCACGAACGAGCCGTAGCCCAGCTCCCACGGTGTCAGGTAGTAGTCCTCGATGTTGCCGGAAACGAACGAGCCGGCGAGCGCGTTCACTGCCTCGTAGCTTGTTGCCGGCAGCCATTCGCGGTAGGCGCGCTCGGCGTCGCTGCTGTAGATCGCCGGCAGCGGCGAAGGGATCCAGCCCGATTCCAGCGTGTTGGAGGAGTAGGCCCGCGACCCGCACGGTTCGAGGCCGAACTCCGCCCCTGCCTCAAGCACTGCATCGCGGATCCTGCCGTGCTGCTCATAGGGTCCCCAGATTTCAAGCCCAGGCGCCCCCGCCATGCCGTGGCGCAGCGTCCGCACCTGCTGGCCGGCAATATCAAGGTGGCCCATGTGGAAGAACTTCACCTGCTCAAGCGTTCCGCCGTTGAGCTTCTCGATGATCTGCCAGGCGCTGGGGCCCTGGATCTGGAAGCGGTAGAACTTCCGGCTGACGGCCTGGCCGTAGGGACGCGACGGCGACCGGTCATCGTAGGTGCATTCGACGTCGTACCCGCCGTTTCCTGCGTGAAACTGGAGCCAGTTGGCGGCCGGCGCACGGCCCACATAGACGAACTCCTGCTCAGCCAGGTGGAACAGGATGCCGTCGCCGATCACCCCGCCATTGGAGGCCGTCGGCACAAACTGCTTGGCGGTGTTCACCGGGAAGTTGGCGAAACTGTTGACGCCCGTGTCCGAGAGGAGCTTCAGGGCATCGGGACCCTTCATGAAGAAGTTGACCATGTGGTGGGACTGATCGTAGAGCACCGCAGTTTCACGCCACGCACGCTGTTCGCGCCGCCAGTTGGTGAACTCAGCGGGGACCACCGGATAGATATAGGTGCCCAGTTGGGAGTTGCGCAGCAGTTCAACGGTGTTGCCTGCCGCGTCGAGCACATCCTGCAGGGACTTCGAAGCCATTGGCTCTCTCCTTCTGTTCGGTGGGTGGCGCGGTTCAGTGGGTGGTGCGGTAGCCCTCGCGTGCGTATTGGACATAGGGAGCGGGGGCGACGGTGGCTCGTACGGGGACCTGCCGGTGCGGTTCCACCTGCAACTTGGCCGAGTTGGGCTCTTCGCCCCAGAGCACGGTAACCTCCGCACCATCCTCCACACCGTCCAAAGCCGCCAGGGAAACGAAGGAGTGCTCGTTGGCGATGTAGCCGCAATCAAAGGACTGGCCAACGGTCCTGCCGTCGTGGAGCACCCGGTCAACCTGGTACAGGGCGTAGCGGGCCTTGGGCAGCTCCATGTACTTGGCGGGAAGCCCTGGGCGCAGGATGGAACCCATCACTTCCTCGACGTCGCCGGGGTTCCAGACCAGGGTCACCTTGCGGCGGGAGGAGGTGCGGGAAAGCGCCTCGAGCGCGTCCCGGCCCACGAAGTCGTGGTCGAACGCCACCGAGCGGCCGTAGCCCAGGTCATAGGGGGTCAGGTAGTAGTCCTCGATGTCCGCGGAGTCGAAGCTTCCCCCGAGTGAGCCGGCCGCGGAAGCCGGAAGCCATTCGCGGTAGGCCCGCAACCGTTCGTCCGTGAAGACTGCCGGCACCGGTGAGGGCACCCACCCGGACTCAAGGTTCGCCGTCGAGTAGCCTTTTGCTCCCACCGGGGTCAGGCCGAATTCCGCACCGGCCTGCAGCAGCGCATCCCTGACGCGTCCGCCCTGGGCCCACGGCCCGAACAGCTCATACCCTGGCTGTCCCGCCATGCCATGGCGGATCGCCCGGACTTCGAGCCCCGCGATGGGGAAGCACCCCATGTGGAAGAAACCAATCTGCGGCACCGGGGCGCCGGTGAGCTTTTCGATGATGGCGACGGCGGTGGGCCCCTGGAGCTCGTAGCGGAACAGGCGCGGATCACCGGCGCGGACGATGGAATTCCCGTCACGGGAAACGTCCACGCGGTGGTCTCCGGACTCGGCGTGGTACTGCACCCAGTCCAGCGCCATCGGGTGCCCCACGAGGTTGAAGGAGTGCTCGTCGAGGTGGGCCAGGATGGCGTCGCCAATGAGTTGCCCGGCGAGGTTCACCGCGATGAACTGCTTGGCCCGGTCCACGGGAAAATGTGCAAAGGAGTTCACCGCGAGCCCGCGCAGCAGGCCCTCCGCGCCCGGCCCGGACAGGAAAAGGTCGGTCATATGGTGGGACTGGTCAAGAAGGGCACAGGTGGTGCGCCAGGACCTCTGCTCGGAGCGCCAGTTGCTGAACTCGGCCCGCACGGGGAATACGTGCGGGCTGGCGGGCGAATCGCGCAAAAGCTGGACCGGTGAATCCGCCCGGTCCAGCGCTTCCTGCAAACTTTCCGTCACTGCGGCATTCCTGTCACTGCGAACTCCATCGTTCGGTCCACGGTGGGGAGTAGCCGGGACGTCCAGTACCAACGCGATTGCTAACAAAATTGTATCGGATGTCTTGACCAGAGTTCCAGAGCATGCTTTTCTGGCACTGTCCGCCGGAAAGGACTGACCATGGGCCATCCAGGCACCATGCCCGCCGTGGAACGCGAGGGTGGAAATGCCCGAAACAGAGGGGATCCCCTGCCTCCTCATGCGGGGAGGGACCTCCAAGGGTGCGTTGTTCCTCGCCTCCGACCTGCCTGCCGATCCGGGGGAACGGGATGACGTGCTGTTGAGGCTCATGGGCTCTCCCGACCCACGCCAGGTGGACGGGCTGGGCGGGGCACATCCGCTGACCAGCAAGGTCGCGGTCATCGCGCGCTCCCAGGACGCCGGCGCGGACATCGACTACCTCTTCCTCCAGGTGGGCGTCGATACGGCGCTGGTTACCAGCCGGCAGAACTGCGGAAACATCCTTGCAGCAGTAGGCCCGTTCGCCGTCGAGCGGGGCCTGGTGCCGGCCTCCGACGGCCACACGGACGTGCGCATCCGAATGGTTAACACCGGCAGCGTTGCCACCGCACGGTTTGCCACCCCCGGCGGAGTGGTGGACTACGACGGCGGTCCGGCGTCAGGGGGTGCGGTGGCGATCGACGGCGTCCCGGGCACGGCGGCGGCCATCCGGCTCAACTTCGAGGCCACGGCCGGATCATCAACGGGCGCCCTCTTCCCCACGGGCAAGGTACTGGATCACGCGGAGGGGGTGGACATGACCTGCGTTGACAACGGAATGCCAAGCGTCCTCATGCGCGCCGCCGACCTTGGCCTTACGGGTGAAGAGGCCCCGGCGGACCTTGAGGCGGACGAACGCCTGGCACAACGGCTGGCAGGGCTCCGCCTAACGGCGGCGGACCTGATGGGCATGGGCGATGTCAGCGGTGCCACTGTCCCCAAGCTGGTCCTGCTGGCGCCACCGCGGGCCGGCGGATCCATTGCCACCCGAAGCTTCCTCCCCGTGCGCGTCCACACTTCCATCGGCGTCCTTGGAGCACTCACAGTGGCGGCGGGGGTACTGGCTGAAGGATCCGTAGGCCATGACCTGGCCACGCTTCCCTTGCCGGGCGAACCTCTCCGGGTGGAACACCCTTCCGGCCACTTCGACGTCGAGGTGGCCGTCGACTCCACCACGGACGGCTACACCGTGACCCGCTCGACTGCACTCAGGACAGCGCGCAAGATTTTCGACGGACGCGTCTTTCCGCGCCCACGCCTATGACACCTTGCACTACCACCTTAAGAAGGGACAGCTCCATGACCGGGTACACCTCGTTCGACGTCGCCCACCTGGGGAACGTGGAACTACTGACCCCCGTCTTCGAGGAGAGCCTCTGGTTCTTCCGCGACCTGCTCGCCATGCGCGTGGTGGCAGAGTCCAGCAGCGACGGCACGAAATCCGTATATCTGCGGACCTGGGACGAGTACCAGCTCTACACCCTGAAGCTCACCGCATCAGCCGATGCCGGCGTCGGACGCACCACCTTCCGGACCACCAGCCAGGAGGCGCTGGAGCGCAGGGTCGCCGCCATCGAAGCCACCGGCCTGGGCATCGGCTGGGAGGACGGGGAAGTTGGGACCGGACCCACTTACGCGTTCCGGGACCCGGACGGGCACCGCATGGGCATCTACTACGAGAGCAAACGGTATGAAGCAACGGACGACAAGCCCGCACTGAAGAACCAGGCTTCGGCTTTCCCCGGCCGAGGCGTTAACGCCCGGCGTCTGGACCACATCAACTTCCTCGCCAAGGACGTGGTGGCCAACGGGGAATTCGTGGCCGGCGCGCTGCGGGGGCGGGAGAGCGAGCGAATCCGGCTCGACGACGGCGGCTACGCCGCCTGGTGGTTCCACTTCAACAACAAGTCCTACGACATCGTGTACTCCGACGACTGGCTCAAGCACGGCAACCGGCTCCACCATGTGGCGTTCGCCCCCGATACCCGTGAAGACATCCTGAAGGCCGCGGACGTCTTCCTTGAAAACGGCATCCACATCGAGTCCGGGCCCCACAAACACGCCATCAACCAGACATTCTTCCTCTACGTCTGGGAGCCGGGGGGCAACCGGATCGAACTGGCCAATGCCGGGGCCCGCCTGCTGCTGGACCCCGACCAGCCAGTGGTGGAGTGGAGCCAGGAGGAGCGCAGGAAAGGGCAGGCCTGGGGCATGAAGACCATCGAGACGTTCCATACGCACGGAACGCCGAACGTCCGCCAGTGAGAAAATTAAAGGATCCCGGCAGTACCGCACAGAGAGGTGCAACATCATGACCAATACAGTGGACACATCCGCCCCGGTGACCACGGGCCTCTACATCGGAGGCACCGAACGCCAGGCCGCCGCCACCATGGACATTGTTGATCCGGGGAAACCCGGGGCCATCGTCGGCCACGCAGCGGCAGCCGGCGCGGCCGACGTCGAGGACGCCATCGCGGCGGCCAAGGCCGCCTATCCCGGGTGGGCTACCCTGTCCGCGCAGGAGCGGGCGGACCAGATGCGGCAGGCACTGGAAGGCATCGCCGATTTCCGTGATGAGGATGCCGCCCTCCTGTCGCAGGAAAACGGAAAGATCCGCATGGAAGCCTGGGTGGACTCCCTGGTGTTCGAGATCCGGTGGAACCTCGCCCTGGAACTGGCTCCCGACGTCGACACCCCCAAGGTGCTGCCGCCTGCGCCGGGAATCCCCGTCTCCACATCGGTCACCTTCCAGCCGCTGGGCGTGGTGACGGTGATCGTGCCGTTCAACTGGCCCATCGCCATCCTGGCGGCCTCGCTTCCGCACGCGCTGCTGGCAGGGAACACCGCAATCGTGAAGCCGCCACCCACGGCGCCGCTGGCAACCACCCGCGTGGTCCAGCGGATCGCCGAAAAACTGCCGCCGGGGGTGCTGAACGTCGTGACGGGCAAAGACGCGGACGTGGCTGCGCTCATCACCAGCCCGGACGTTGCCAAGGTGTGCTTCACGGGAAGCGTGGGCGGCGGCAAGCGCATCATGGAGATGGCCGCGAAGTCACTCACCCGGGTGACGCTTGAACTGGGCGGGAACGACGCCGCCGTCATCCTCGCCGACGCAGTGCTCGATGACACCCACCTGGACCGGCTCTACGCCGCCATCTTCGACACCACCGGCCAGATCTGCATGAACGCCAAGCGGGTTTACGTCCACCGTTCCCGCCTGGACGAACTGGTGGCCGGGCTCTCCCAGCGGCTTGGGAAGGCAGTGCTCGGCTACGGGCTCGACGAGGGGACCACCATGGGTCCGCTGCACTCGCCTGTGCAGAAGGCATTCGTGGCCGAACTCATCGAGGAGGCCAAGGAAGCAGGCGCGGATGTGAGGGAGTTCGGAACCCTTCCCACGGACCCTGAACTGCGGGGCGGAAACTTCCTGCGCCCCGCGCTGGTGATCGGTCCCGACCCCTCGCTGCGTGTCGTCACCCAGGAACAGTTCGGGCCCGTCATTCCCCTGATCCCCTTCGACACCGAGGAGGAGGCAGTGCAGGCGGCGAACGCAACCTGGGCGGGTCTGTGCGGTTCGGTATGGACCGCCGACCCTGCGGCCGCTGACCGGGTGGGCGGACAACTGGTCTGCGGCTATGTCTGGGTCAATGACCACGGCGCCACCCGGCTGGACCTGCGGGCGCCGTTCGGCGGCATGAAGCAGTCCGGCATGGGCAGGGAACAAGGCATCGAGGGGGTCCGGGCCTTCCAGGACACCCGCGCCATTGCCCACCTTGAGCCGGAAGCGTCAGCAGGGTAGTCCGGCGTCGGGCCGTGCGTGGCCGGCCAGGGCTGTAGTAGGTAACTATCGACATTACCTATGCCCATAGGTAATCTTGGAGGTGGGTGCACCGTTGCACCCGCCGAAAGGATGACCTGATGGCGACTCGAATCATGCCCGCCCCAAACCGGGCAGCATCCCTGGAACTCATCAAAAACTTCTCTTTGGAGATGACCGGCAAGGACATCGCCGCACTCATCGAGGCAAAGGACAAAATACCGCCCCGCACCCGCATCAACGTCACCTTCCTCGGCAACGAGGACCTGGAGATGCGCGTCGCCGCGGCGAAGACCGTCCGGGACCTCGGCTTCGTCCCCGTGCCGCACGTCCCAGCCCGGCGGCTGGCGTCGAAGGGCGGCCTCGAAAGATTCCTCCGGCGCCTCCAGGAGGTGGATGCCACCGAGCATCTTTTCGTGGTCGGTGGCGACCCCGCTGAACCGGAGGGCCCGTATGAGGACTCGCTCGCGCTGATCAACACCGGACTCCTGCAGCAGTTTGGAGTCCGGGAGGTGGGAATCGCCGGATACCCGGAAGGCCATCCGGATATCTCCACGGAAACTCTCTGGCGGGCCCTGGCGGACAAGACCGCGGCCCTCGCCGAACAGGATATCGACGCCGCCATCCTCACCCAGTTCGCCTTCGACACCGATCCGGTGGCCGATTGGATTGATGCTGTGCGGTCCAGGGGCATAATGGCACCGATCCGGGTGGGAACGCCCGGGCCGGCGGGAATCAAACGGCTCCTCGGCTTTGCGCGCCGGTTCGGGGTGGGAGCCAATGCGATGATCGTCAAGAAATACGGTTTCTCGCTGGCCAACCTCATGGGGGACGCTGGCCCGGACCGGTTCGTCAACGATCTGGCCGCCGTTCTGGCCGAACGGGCACCCGGGCAGGGCCACCACCTGCCCGGGCAGGTTGGACTGCACTTCTACACTTTCGGCGGCCTGCTGGCCACGGCCGACTGGGTCCGGCACTTCACCGCCGACGCTGGCCAGGCGGGACGCCAGGGCGCTGCACACTGAGTCCCGCAAGGGCCAGTCCTGCCGATGTGGCAACCAAACCATCGTCTTCTGATACCACCAGCAATCCGATACAGAACAAGAGGTTCAACGTGGCACCGAAAAATCTGCAGGAAGTCCTCGACGCATCCAAAGGCGCGGTGGACCTCCTCCGCAACTCCCAGATCGGCTCCTACATCTATCCGGTGGTGCCGGCCGACTTCCAGAACTGGATCAAGGAACAGACCGCCTGGCGGCAGACAGCCGTCCTCTACGACCAGTCCCACCACATGGACAACCTGTTCATGAAGGGCCCGGATGCCATCAAGCTGATCACCGCCACCGCCATCAACTCCACCGCCACGTTCCCGGTGGACAAGGCCAAGCAATATGTGCCCACCACTGAGTCCGGCCACGTCATTGGCGACGGCATCCTCTTCCATGAGGCGGAGGACGAATACGTGTATGTTGGCCGCTCGCCGGCAGCAAACTGGCTGCTCTACCACGGCGAGACAGGCGGCTACCGGGACCTGGACATCACCGTGGACCGTCGCTCACCGTCGCGGCCTTATGGACACCCCGTGAACCGCCAGTACTACCGCTTCCAAATCCAGGGGCCCAGCGCGTGGCAGGTCATCGAAAAGCTCAATGGCGGCGCGCTGGAGCAGCTGAAGTTCTTCAACATGTCCACCATGGCCATCGCCGGGACCACCGTCCACACCCTGCGGCACGGCATGGCCGGCGCCCCGGGCCTGGAGGTCTGGGGTCCGTACGCGGACCACGACCGGATCCGGGAAGCAATCGTCGAGGCCGGCGCCGAGTTCGGGCTGGTCCCCGTGGGCTCCCGGGCGTATCCGTCCAATACCCTCGAGTCCGGCTGGATCCCGTCACCGCTGCCCGCCATTTACACTGGTGAGGCGGAGCGCGGCTACCGCGAATGGCTGCCCGCGGACGGTTACGAAGCCACCGGAACGCTGGCCGGGTCTTTCGTGTCCGGGAACATCGAGGACTACTACCTGACCCCGTGGGAGCTGGGCTACGGCTCGTTCGTCAAGTTCGACCACGATTTCATCGGCCGCGACGCACTCCAGCAGATCGACCCGGCCTCACAGCGCAAGAAGGTCACGCTGGCGTGGGACGGCGATGATGTCACAGCAATTTTCGCGTCGCTGTTCAACGTGGACGGGCCCAGCTACAAGTTCTTCGACCTGCCCCTGGCCAACTACGGCTCGGCC
Organism: Arthrobacter liuii; assembly: GCF_014639275.1. Lineage (GTDB taxonomy): Bacteria > Actinomycetota > Actinomycetes > Actinomycetales > Micrococcaceae > Arthrobacter > Arthrobacter liuii. Next base: position 149,685 of record NZ_BMFW01000007.1, read on the forward strand.
AACTACGACTCCGTGGTGGATGCCGACGGAACCGTGGTGGGGTACTCAATGTTCACGGGTTACAGCGCCAATGAACGGCGGGCACTCTCGCTGGCGACCATCGATCCCAAGGTCCCCGAAGGCACGGAACTGAAGGTCGTGTGGGGCGAACCCAACGGCGGAACTGCCAAGGCCGCCGTCGAACCCCATGTGCAGACGGAGGTGCGGGCCGTGGTCAGCCCGGTCCCCTACTCCACCGTGGCACGTGCCACGTACCAGGGCGGGTGGCGGACGAACTATCAGTCGGCCTAGGCTGGGGACCCTGGTGTGCGGGGGTGCAGGTGCCCCCGCACTTTCCTTGAGCCCTTGGAGGGGTACCGCATGAGCCTTCGGTACGCGCTGCTTGCCCTGCTGCGCGTGGGCCCGCTGTCAGGCTATGAACTGCAGAAGCAGTTTTCCATGTCGGTGGGGCACGTGTGGCATGCCCCCGACTCCCAGATCTATCCTGAGCTCCGCAAGATGGAGGCAGAGAACCTGATCGAGGGTGAGGAGCAGCCCAGGGGCCAGCGCGCCACCCGGCGCGTCTACCATGTGACCGAAGCCGGGGACCGGGCTTTTCTCGAATGGATGCAAACCCCCCTGGAGTATGCGCGGGTCCGCGATCCTGCCCATTTGCGGGCCGCCTACCTGGAGGCGGCCTCCCCTGAGACGGCCCGCGCGTTCTTCCGCAGGCACACGGAACAGTGGGAGGCCGAGCTCGCCCAGTGGGAAGGTGAACTCCACCGCATCGCCCAGGTGGACAACCCGATGCTGGTGCGCCGCCTGGCCGTGACCGATCCGGCGGACCGCGAGCGGACCATCGCCTTCAAACGGTTCACCTACGAGGGGCTGGTGGACCGGGCCCACGCGGAGATCGCATGGGCCCGGCGGGGGCTCGAGCTCATCGACAGCCTGGAATCCGAGGGCGGAGCCGGGCCGGTGCCAAACGGTCCGGAGCCAAGCGCCGCCCGGGCCTAGTCAGCCAAAGTTTTCGGCTGTTGCATAGCCCTTGCCGTTGTACTTCTGCACCACCACCGAGGACACCGCCGGCTGGCCGTCCACCGTGGTGTCAACGGACGTTCCTTCGAGCATCAGTGGTGCCTTCAGGCCCTTGATGTCCCGCAGCGCCGTCATGAAGCTGTCCCGCGTGGGCTCCTTCATGTTCTGGAAGGCCTTCTCAAGCGTGGCCCCCACCATGTAGCTCCACATGCAGTGCGGGAACGCCGGCATGTCCGGGTAGTTTCCGTACTGCTTCAGTTCGTCAAGGAATTTGACGACGTCGGGGTCCTTGGCGAACGCCGGGCTCTGGGGCGCCTTCGCAAACGACACCGAGTAGATCCCCGGGTAGGCGGCTGCACCGCCGGGCTCGAGGATCGCCGTCGGGCTGGACGTGTTGGATGGCAGGAACCAGATGGGCTTCCAGCCGATCTGCTGCGCCTTCTGCAGTGACGCGATGGTGAGCGGCGTGATGGACATGGCGTTGAAGAAGACGTCCGCGCCGGAGGAAGCGAGCTGGGTGAGCTGCGCATCCACTGAGGTGTCGGTGGCCTCGTAGGTCTGCTCCCCCACCACGGAGATGTTGGACGCGCCCTTGATGGAATCCTTGAAGCCCGCCACGTAGCCCTTGCCGTAATCATCGTTCTGCGACAGGATGGCCACCTTGTGCTGCGCTCCCGATTTCGCCAGGAGCTTCCCGAAGGCGGCACCCTCATTCTGGTAGACAGGCACGAAGCCCAGCTGCCAGGGGCTCTGCTTCCGGTCGCTGAACAGCGGGTCACCGGTCATCACCAGCACTTGCGGGACCTTCTGGCTGATGGCGGCATCGCGGAACGCCCGGTTGGTCGGCGTACCCAGGCCGGCGGTGGCGGCAAACACGTTGTCGGACACCATCTGCTGGAAGTTCGCCAGCGACTTTTGCGGATCGTAGGCGTCGTCATAGGACTTGATGTTCACGGTCCGCGTCTTGCCGTCGCCGAACTTCACGCCGCCCGCAGCGTTCACGGCACCGAAGTAGGCCGAAACACCGGCAACGGTGCACTTGCCCGGCCCGGCGGTTGCGCCGCTGAGCGGTGTGGTGATCCCCAGCGTGATCGCCGAGTCCGTGATCCCCGGGGAGGACGCCGAGCCGCCGCCCTGCCCGCCGCCGTCGCCCCTACAACCTGACAGGGAGAGCGCGACGGCGGCCGTCACCGCAACGATGCCAAGTACCCCGCCTGGCTTCTTTCTCATCTTCATGGTCCATCTTGCCTCTCTGTTTGTTCTGGTCCCTCCGGCGCAGCATCCGGTACCGGATGCTGCGCCGGAGGCGTCTGCTGGGAAGTCTCCGCTGCTGGGCGGGCGGTGGAACGGCGGGTGGCACTGCGGCGGGTAAGCCTGCGGACCACCCGGGGAAGGCTGACCAGGCCGCCGGGCAACAGGAACAGCACCGCGAGGAGGATGGCACCCTGGCTGACGGTGGTGAGGTTGGGATCTATGGCGTTGGTCAGTTGCGGAACGAAGACGTAGTAGGCGCCGCCGAGGAGCGAACCGGCGATGCTTCCCGCACCACCGATGACCATGGCGGCCAGGAGGCTGATGGAGTGTCCGAAACTGAGGGTCTCCGGGGAGGTGTACTGCACGGCTGCGAGGTACAGGAAGCCGCTTGCGCCGCCGAAGATGGAGGCAATGGTGAAGGCGAGGACCTTTGTGCGGTAGGGCGAGATGCCCATGGAAGCGGCAACAGCCTCATTTTCACGGACCGCCGCGAAGGCCCGCCCGTACTTGCCCCGGACCAGGCTCCTGGCCAGCAGGAACGCCGCGGCCGACACCACCAGCACGATGTAGAACTGCCATTGGTCATTGTCCAGCCCGGACCAATCCGGGGCGTCGGTAAACCTCGCGGAGGTTCCCTGGGAGCCGCCGGTGAAGTCGGAGAGTCGCTTGGCCAGGGGGACGCCGACGATGGGCAGTGCGATGGTGACCATCGCGATGGCCAGGCCACCGAGGCGGGCGGCTGCCAGGGCTACCAGGAGCCCCACCAGGCCGGCAACGGCGCACGCTGCGAAAAACACCAGCAGGATGTTCCAGCCGTGGTTGACGCCGTACGCGGTGACGTAGGCGCCCAGTCCCACAAAGAAGATCTGTCCGAGGTTGACCTGGCCCGTGTATCCCATGACGATGTTCAGCCCCAGCACCGCCACAGCGTAGACACCGATGCGGATCAGCGTTTGGTTGGCGAAGGCCGGCAAAGCCAGTGGGGCGGCGATCAGTGCAACTGCCAGAACGGCGGTGAGGATCATCCGGACACGTGGCCGGCGGACGGTGGCGGCGGTGCTCATCAGACCCTCACCACGACCTTCCTGCCGAACAGGCCCTGTGGACGGATGATGAGGATGACGAAGATCAGGGCAAACGGCACGGCAATCTTGAGGTCGTGGCCGATGAGGGGGATATAGACCGCCACCAGGTTCTCCAGGACACCGATGGCCGACGCCGCCACCACACAGCCGATGGGGCTGCTCAGGCCGCCGAGGATGACGGCGGCAAGCGCGTAGACCAGGGCCGTGTCCAGCATGCCGGGCGTCAGGGTGAGCTGCGGAGCCACCAGGACGCCGGCGATCGCCCCGAGGGTGGCCGCGAGCCCCCAGCCGACCATGAGCAGGCGGCCCACCGGCAGGCCGGAGAAAGCAGCCGACGCCGGGTTGTCGGCAACGGCGCGGAGGGCCAGTCCCAGCTTGGTGCGCAGGAAGAGCAGTTGCAGGACCACCATGATCACAACAATGGTCACGGCAGTGGCAAGTGACCTGACGCTCACCACCGCCCCGAGAATCTCGACGCTTGTCAACGGGAAGAGCGACGGGAATGCAAGGTTGTTGTAGCCCCACAAGACAGCGGAGATGCCGGTCACGAGGGTGAGCAGGCCGATGGTCACCACCACCGCCGTGTCCGGATCGCCCCGTTCAAACCGGCGGAGCAGGAAGCGCTCCACCAATGCGCCGAACAGGAAGGACAGCACAACGGAGATGATGATGGCCAGGAGCAGCGGCAGGCCGAGCTGGACGAACACGTAGGCGATGTAGGCGGACAGCACGGCCATGCCGCCCTGGGCGAAGTTGATCAGGCCTGTGGCTTGGTTGACCAGCACAATTGCCAGGGCCAGGGCGGCGTAGATGGAGCCGGTGGCGAGGCCGTCGACGACGAGTTGGATGAAGGTTCCCATGCGCGTCAACCCCCCAGGTAGGCGCGGCGGATTTCGTCCATGCCTTTGAGTTCAGCTGAGCTGCCAGTGAGCACGTTGCGGCCCGTTTCAAGGACGGTGGCAGTGTCCACCAGCGAGAATGCCAGGTTCGCGTTCTGTTCCACCACCAGCATGGCGATTCCGGACTCGAGCCGGAGCCGGCGGATGGCCTCGTAGACCGCCTTGGCCGTGCTGGGCGCCAGCCCAAGTGAGGCTTCATCCAGCAGCAACAGTTTGGGCTTGGCCATGAACGCGCGGCCTACGGCGAGCATCTGCTGCTCACCGCCGGAAAGTGCCGCCGCGCGCGACCCCACCCGGTCCTGCAGCTGCGGGAACAGGTCAAGGCAGTAGTCAATGTCGCCGGCGACGGCCTTCCGGTCCTTGCGCAGGTAGGCGCCCACCAGCAGGTTCTCGCGCACGCTCAGCTGGCCCAGGGTGCCGCGGCCCTCCGGCACGTGGGCGATTCCGAGCGCTGCCACCTGGTCCGGCCGGAGGCCGCGGATGTCCCGGCCATCGAACCTGATCCGGCCGCCGGTCCTGACGGTTCCGCTGATGGCGCGAAGGGTGGTGGTCTTGCCGGCCCCGTTAGCGCCGAGGATTCCTACGGACCCGCCCTCCGGCACGCTGAGCGAGACCCCGTCCAGGACCTGCAGTGGCCCGTAGGAGGCGGTCACCACCGTGAGTTCAAGCAGCGTCATCCGCGGCGTCCTTCCCGATGTAGGCCTCGATAACGCGGGGATCGGACTGGGCTTCCGCTGCCGTGCCAGACATGAGCTTGCGTCCGTGGTCCAGCACCACCACCCGGTCGGTCAGCGCGGAGATGAGTCCCATGTGGTGCTCCACGATGATGATGGTGATGTCCTGCTCGGTGCGGAGGCGTTTGACGGTGGCAATGAGCTGCTCCACTTCGCCGTGCGAGAGCCCGGCTGCCGGCTCGTCGAGCAGGAGCAGCGCGGGCCTGGAAAGAAGCGCACGCCACAGTTCGACGCCTTTATGGAGCCCATGGGAGAGCTCATCGGCGGGCAGGTCAGCGGCCCAGGCCAGTCCGGCCCGGTCAAGGAGTTCCAGCGCTTCGGTACGGATGGCGCGCTCTGACCGGGCGGTGTACGGCAACCTGAGCGCCCAGGAAACGGGGCCCCCGGGCAGCCGCGTGTGCCCGCCAAGGAGTACGTTCTGCAGGACCGAGGCGTTCAGCTGGAGCGCCGGGTGCTGGAAGGTCCGTGCCAGTCCCAAGCGGGCCAGGCGGGCTGGGGGACTTCCGGAGGCTTCGGTTCCGTCGATGGAGATTGATCCGGAGCTTGGCCTGTAATGGCCGCTGATGCAGTTGAACAGGGATGTCTTGCCGGCACCGTTCGGGCCCACCAGGCCGAAGATCACGCCTGGCTCGACGTCGAAGCTTACGTCCTGCAGCACCTTGACCCCGCCGAAGTGCAGGCTGACGTCCTTGAGGCTCAGGCTCGCTGCCACCCTGTACCTCCCTGTCGCATCATCGCTGGGAATGGATGCAGCTGATCACCGCTGCACGGAACCGACGGTACGGATCGCAGACGAAATTGTCAACGATCTGGGATGCGCTTGGCCATCAGGGCTCCGGGCAGATCAGCCGCCCGCAACCGACTGGATCACCAGGACTTCCTGGCCCGGCACAACCTCCGTATCCAGGCCGTGCAGCCGCCGCACCTCGTCGCCGTCGATATAGATGTTGACGAACCTCCGCAGTGCACCGGTTTCGTCGCGGAGCCGCCGGCCCAAGACGGCATAGTCCACGGCTACCGCGTCAAGCAGGCTTGCCACCGTCACCGGCCCGTCGGCGGGCGTTGCCAGGACGGACTGGCCGCCGGCCAGGGGCTGCAGGACGCTGGGAAGCAGCAGTAAAATCTCAGGCACCGGCCACCACTGCCGCCCGGACGCACAGGACATCCGGCAGGTGGGAGGCCACCTCCCTGAACGTCGCTCCTTCGTCCGCGCTGGCGTAGACGGCACCTCCACGCGTGCCGAAGTAGAGGCCGGCCGGCTCTGCCGTGTCCACCGACGCGGCGTCCCTGAGCACGCTGTTGTATTCATGCTCAGGAAGGCCGGTGCTGAGCCGCGTCCAGGTGTTCCCGGCGTCGTCCGTGCGGTGGACGGCGAGCTTTCCGTCGGGAGGGATACGTTCGCCGTCGGCCTTCAAGGGAACCACCCAGGCCGTGCCGTCCCGGCGGGGATGGGTGAGCATCACGAAGCCGAAGTCCGCGGGCAGGCCCTCGGCGATCGAGTTCCAGCTGTCCGCGTTGTCGTCCGTCCGGTACACGCCATGGTGGTTCTGGGCGTAAAGCCGTCCTTCCACTGCGGCATCCGCGGCGATCTTGTGCACGCACTGGCCGAACTCCGGGTTGGGGTCCGGCATGAAGTAGGCCGAGATGCCCTTATTCCGCGCTTCCCAGGAAGTGCCGCCGTCGAGCGAGCGGTAAACGCCGCCGGTGCTCATGGCAACATGCACCGTTTCACCCACCGTGTCCACCAGGATCGAATGGGCCGCGGCCCCGCCGTAGCCTGCTCCCCATTCACTCCGGTGCGGGTGGTCCCACAGGCCACGGTTCAGCTCGAAGTGCTCCCCGCCGTCCGTGGATTTCCAGACGGAGATCGGTTCGGCTCCCGCCCACACAACTCCGGGACGGGACTCGGCGTCGGGGTAGATCTGCCATACGCGGTCCAGTGCAGCGCCGGTGTCCTCCGGGAACTTGATGGCACCCTGTTCCGGTTCGGACCAGGTGGCGCCAAGGTCATCGGAGTGTGCAACCGTGGGTCCCCAGTGCGGGCTGCGTACCCCCACCAGGATCCGGGTGCGGCCTTCCCGGGTATCGATGCCGATGCTGGGAATCTCCGCCATCAGGAAATGCGGGCCGGTGAAGGACCACTCCTGCCTGTCCGGGCTCGTGGCCAGCCACAGCCCCTTCTTGGTGCCGATTGCCAGGACATATGATTCTGCCGCCGTTGCCATGCCGACCATGCAACCACCGGATGAGCTGGCGCGCAACGGTTTTCGGCCCCGGGGGCTCCCCACCCGAGTAGGCGCGGGTCAGTCCACGAACTCCGACTGTGTCTCGATGAAGTCCCAGTCCGCGGTGGTCAGTACGGCAGCGGGATTGTCCGGATGCGGACCACCTGCCTCCGCAATGCCCTGGAGGACCGGAAGCGGAAGCTCCTCTGAATTGAGGTTTTGCCGCAGCCACTCCTTGCTGGCCAGGTCCAGGTCCAGCCACCACATGAAGATTTCCACGATGCCTCTCCTTGCTTCATTTAGAACGTTAGGCGCGGCATTGGCGGCGGACAAGGTCCGTTCGAAGAAGCAGGTGTGCCCGGGCGCCTTTAGGGTACGCGCAGGTAACTTGGCCCGACGGCACCAGGAAAAGACGAGTACCCCCTACTGGCGACTGCCTCAGACGGCACCCCTAGCCTGAAATCTCAAAGCAAGCTGACCGTGCTGCTGGGGCATACGGCGTCACCGCTGCCCTTTCCCCACCATGGTCCCTTCGCCACATATATGGGGAGAAAACATGAAACGCACCTTAGCCACAATGGGGGTGGTGGGTCTCGGCCTGATCAGCCTCACAGCACCCGCCATCGCATCTTCCGACCCAGTGGTACTCGCCCACCCTGGCGGAAGCGCCGTGATACCGCTGGAATTTAATATCAAGGGCACAGGCGGGAACGGTCAGAACAATACAGTGATGCCCCCGGTGCTTGCGCAGCCGGCGGGCGGCACCAACAACGCAGGCGGCAACGGCGGCGGCGGCAGCAACAACGCAGGCGGCAACGGCAACGCAGGCGGCACCAACAACGCAGGCGGCAACGGCAACGGTGGCGGCACCAACAACGCAGGCGGCAACGGCAACGGTGGCGGCACCAACAACGCAGGCGGCAACGGCAACGGTGGCGGCTCCAACAACGGCGGCGGCAACGGCAACGGTGGCGGCTCCAACAACGGCGGCGGCAACGGCAACGGCGGCGGCAACGGCAACGGTGGCGGCTCC
>NZ_BMFW01000008.1 GCF_014639275.1 Arthrobacter liuii
GGGTGGACAGGTCGCGGGTCACGTCTCCGAGCAGTTCACCGATTGAGGCGTTGTCCGCTTTGACGTGCGCCGCGCTGGGCGGCGGCTCGGGAATCTGGCTACTCATCACAACCCACCCGTCTGGCCGTGGCGGCCGGTCCCGGAAGTGCCGTCGGTACCGAAAGGTTCGTCAGCGGTGTAGACACCGTTTTCGGCCCGGTAGGGGTCGTCTTCGAACCGGAGCGGAGTCTCCTCGGCCGTGCCTGCAGGCAAGGTGCTGGTGGACACCGGGGTGGCACTGCTGACGACTGGTTCATCGAAAAGGTCATCGGTACCGGCGGCGTACACGGTCTCCTGGCGCAGCGGCGCTACCGGCGGTGACTGCACGGCGCGGTGCTGGCCTGAGCCCTGCAGCTGGCCCGAACCCTGGATCTGGCCCTGCCCTTCGGGGGCGCCTGCGGTGAGGCCGCGGGTGAGGCGTCCGGCCAGGACACCGGCGCCGGCGGCGAGGAGCAGGAACGTTCCGGGACGGTTGCGGGCGAACCGCTGGACCTCGTTCAGGAGGTCACCGGGCTCCCGGTTTTCCAGCCAGGATGCGACCGAGGAGGTTCGCTCGGCTGCCTGCCGGACCAGGTCGCTGGCCATGCCCTGCTGGTCCGGTGCGCTGGCCATGCTGTGCNTTTCGCCTCATGCGCCACGTTTGCGGCCTCACCCTTGGCAGTCTGGGCCACGCCCTGGGCTGCAGATGCTGCCTCGCCGGCAACGTTGGAAGCCTCCTCCTTGGCCGCCTGGGTCTTGGAGGTGTCAGGGGAACCTGTCGGGTAGGAGGCCTGCTGGGGAGCCACCTCTGTTGCACCGTACGGATCGGCGATGGCCGGGTCCGCGGCGGTGCGTGGGGTCTGGGGCCATTGGTTCTCTGTCATCTTCGCTCTCTTTCAGAAAGGGTTAGCTGGCGATCAAGAACCAGCAATGCTGGCAACTTAGTAAGCAGGGTTACTACTTAGATACTAAGCACACTTCCCTTTTGGATTGCAAGGGGTCGTGCGGGTGGGCTTGGAGTCCCCGGGTGCTTGGCGCAGGGCTGCGCAGCGAACGGATAGTAAGCCTACTTGCGAATATGTTGGTAAGCATGCTTATTGTAGGAGGGTAGCGACGCACGGTGACACGCACTTCGCCACCTACAGGAAGGCCGCGGCCGATGACCAGCAATCTCGATCCGGACGCCCGGAGCAGCTACCGCCTTATCACGTTGGCGGCACGGCTGATCCAGCGGCGCCAGGACGACGCACTGGCCCCCCTTGGCCTCACCCGTGCCGCTGTTATCGCACTGGAAGGCCTGACGGGGGGTCCCCTGAACCAGGAACAGCTCGCCGAGGCGATCAGGGTCCAGAGCCAGACGCTGGGCCGGGTCCTTACCCGGCTTGAAGCCACGGGACTCATCACCAGGACCCGCCACGCTTCGGACCGCCGCCAGCTGAGAGTGGAGCTGACGGACTCCGGTGTTGCTGCCGTTGACGCGGCGCGGCTGGCGGAGATCAACGCTTATCCGGACGATCCGGACATCGCATGGAAGGCGCTCCGGGAGGAACTCACGAAGTTTGTCCGCGCCATTCCGGTGAACCGCGGCGCCGGCGTTGTCCCGTTTGCCCCGCCCGAACACCGCGCCGGGCACGTGCACAGGCAGCAATCCGGACGGGCAAGCGGCCTGCGGGGCTGGGAGCAGCCACGCCAGAACTGACGAGGCTCCACGATGAAGCGGCCGGCCCTTCCAGGCCGGCAACATCTTTTCCTGGCCCTTGTTTCCTGCGGTAAGGCCTACGACGACTGGACCTGGGGTCCGGAGGACCAGCGCAGCAGTGCCGCGGCGCCAGCGCCCTTGGGCAACACCGGACCCGGAACCAGCAGAAGGTGGGCGTCAGTAAGGGCTGCCGCCCGCAACAGGGCTGCAGGGGCCGGAACTTCTCCCAGGATTCCCGCACCCAAGGCTTCGTAGTTGGCTGTCGCGATCCATGGTTCCGCATCCAGGGCCAGCAACGTCCGTTCTGCCAATGCGGCATCATCAAGGATCAGGACCTCCACCTGTGCCTGCTGGAGTGCGTGCACCACGTCTCCTATGCCCTGCGCCGATTCCGGGTTGGGCTGGCCCTCCTGGACCGCCAGCATGTCCATCACGGCCTGCTGCTCCCCGGCCCACACTTCGGCCACCCGCTGGTTGACCTGATCCTCCAGGTCGGCGCGGTCCGCCCCCGCGGTATGTGTGTGGGAGTCCACCTCCGACAGCACTGCCCTGCTTGCCTCGGAGAGGTTTTCCTTGACCAGTCCCCGCGCGCGGATGTCCCCGGCGAGAACGATCAGCCGGGCACCGCTGGAACTGGCTGCCTTGTCGATTTCGCCCGCCACTTCGTCGGCATTCCGGCGCCAGACGTCCTCGGTGTGGTGCTGGAACCGCAGTTCCGACCAGCCGCCGCCGTGGAACTTGTGCACGTGCTCGGACTCGCCTTCCACTTCCTGCACGCTGCCGGCAGCGCCGGCCCCGGCGCGGTACAAGCGGATTTCGCCGTGTTCCCGGCTTACCTCGGCGACCACGTAGGGGAACTCCGCCGGCCGGTGTTTGGCCAGGGGCAGCAGGTCAGGGACCGGTCCCGTTGACACCCGTTCCGGCAATATCAGTGTGCCGGGAAGTACCTCGTTGACCTCCACCTTGCCGTCATGGACCAGGACATACCTGGACACGGGGGAGGGGCTACCCGCGGCTGGCTGGAGGGCCCGCTCCATTGCATCGGCGTCAGCGGACGTTGCCCCCTGTGCTTCAAGCCGGGTACGGGCGTTTCCGGGCCTGACGTCCCCGGCCTCCAGTGTGTCCACCGTTCCGGTCCCTGCATCCACATAGGCTGTGCACCACGGGCCCGGGAGCCGGCATAGGTCCGCGTAGGCCTTAAGGCTGGAGCCGTGGTTGGTGTTGAGGCGTTGTGCCATGACGATCTCCTTCACGCGTGACTTAGTATCACGGGCTTACTGGTTCGTCATTTCACCGTAGCACCGGGGAAGATAGCGTCGAAGGGCCTTCCGACCCCCTGCTTTTCAGGCCTTGCAGGCGTCCTTCAGGGCCCGGACGGACTCTGCCGGCACCTGGTCCCCGGCCTCCGCGATCTGGCCCAACGGCGTCGTAATTTCCGCGGGAACCCCTGCCGTCCGTGCCGCCGATGCCAGGCCGGCCAGCGCCTGGCGGTCCTCTGCGCTGACCAGGCCGTCCTGGACCACCGCGCAGATCTGCTTATTGACTTCCTGTGCGGCGGCGGAGGCAGCCCTGGAGGCGGCATCGCTGGCCGCGTTGCCCGCCGCGTCGCCGACGGCGCCGCATCCGGTCAGCAGCAACAGGGCGGTGGACAGGGCAGCGGCGGAGACGACGGCGGAACGAAGGGTCATGCCTCCAGCGTACCGGCGGTACTAGCGCCGGGCCGGGACGCCCAGGATGCTGTCCAGCAGTCCGTTCCGGAATTTACCTTCGGGGTCATGGGCGTCCGCGAAGGAACGGAAGTCGGCGAAGCGCGGGTACAGCTTTTCCCAGTCGTGGCCGTCCGGGGTGAACAGTTTGCCCCAATGCGGGCGGGCGCCGAAGGGCCGCAGTGCATCCTCCAGGGCCGGGAGGAAGGCTTCCACCTCAGGCTGCAGCGGCTTCCAGGTGAAGTGCAGCGCCACGCTCTGCTGGCGGTAGAACGGACTGAGCCAGAATTCGTCAGGCGCGCCGGTGCGGATTTCCGAGACGAACAGCAAGGGTGCAAGTTTTCCGGCCAGCGCGCGGACTGCCTGGAGGGCGGCAGGGGCGTGCTCCAGTGGAAGGATGAACTCGCTTTGCAGTTCGTCCCCGTTGCTCGGCGTGAACTCGTGCCGGAAGTGCGGGAGCCGGTCCAGCCACGGGCCGGCCTGGTCCATTTGCGCGGTGCAGTTTTCAGCGGACATGTCCGGCAGTGGGTGCCGCGGCCTGAGGGCGGCGGTCGCCCCGAACAGCCGGGGAAGTGGCTGCTCCTCTTCAAGGGCTTTGAGCCAGACCTGGTCGATCCTGTCGCCGGCATAGTCGGTAAACAGGCTCACGCTGTAGGCGCTGGACACGATGGCAGTGAAATCCGCCAGGGCGTTGTCCCACGGCAGGTCCTCGAGGACGCGCTGGCGCATCCGGAAACTTGGGCGCACCGCCAGCTCCAGGCCGGTAACAATGCCCAGGGCCCCGACGCCCACCACGCTTGCCAGGAACTCGTCCCCGTCCGCCCGGCTGAGCGTGACCTGCTCCCCGGAGGCCCGGACCAGGTCGATGGATTCCACCGCACCGGCAAGGGAAGGGTTGTTCACCCCGGAGCCGTGCGTCCCGGTCTGCACCGCACCTGCCACCGAAATGTGGGGCAGCGAGGCAAGGTTATGGATGGCAACCCCGGACTCCTCCAGGGTCCGGCACAGCGCCCCGTAGCTAACCCCGCCGCTCACACGCACTGTTCCCCGGCTGGAATCCAGGTCCACCTGCTGCGGCAGGGCATCGAGGAGGACGTGCACGCCGTCCGTGTCTGCCACCCTGTTGAACGAGTGCCGGGACCCCAGGGCCTTGACGCGCGCCGAGTTTGCCACAAGGTCCGCCAGCTCGGTTACGGAATCCGGCCGCCGGACATCGGCGGAGGAGTATTCGAGGTTTCCTGCCCAGTTCTTCATCAGGTGGCTTTCGCTTGGGGTCGGTTTTCTCCAACTGTCAGCGCTAACAAAGCGGGCTGTCAAGGTGCTTCCGCGGTACGGGCTGCCGCTGTAGGGGAGCCGGGCACCCAATGGCCGGGCCGCCCAACTCCGATGGGAAGCCGGGTGGAAGAGCTGCCGTGGGCGGCGGTGATTTGTGCCTGGGTGAGGAAGAGGGCGCCCCTGAGGTCGGCGGCGTCGAGCCTTGCAATGCGGGCAGTCCCGCGCAAGAGTATCCCGCTCATTCCGTACCCGTCCGGTCAACTGCTCCCAGGATGGCCCGTCCCAGTTGGTCCGGCTTGGTGAACTGCGGCCAGTGTCCCGTGGGCAGGTCGACAAGCTCCACGTCGCGGATCCTGGCCAGTTCCGCGACGAACGGGTTGCCGGCCGCAATCCATTCGCGCAACATGGTGGATGGAAATTCACAGGTGATCACCGTAACGGGCACGCCGTAGCGCCGCTCGTCCTGCAGGTGCTGCCTGCCGTACGCGACACCGCGGGGCTCCGGTACGGCGCGGGCGCGAAACGCCTGCCGGAGTCCGTCGTCGAGATCCACCAGGTCCGCGTCGTCGAAACTCTCCCACGGCGGCAGGGGCACGTCGTCTCCCTCCGCGGGCAGTTCGTCATTGATGACACCGCCCTCGCCGAGGGGACCGCTGTCCACGTAGATGGCCCGTTGCACGCGGTCCGGACGGGCATCGGCCACGCCGTGGATGATGGCCCCGCCGCCGGAATGGCCCACCAGGACTGCTTTGCCGGGCATGGCATCCAGCACTGCCACCACAGCGTCGATGTGGTCCTGCAGGCTGATACCTGCCCGATCGGCGTCTGCTGACTCCTTCCCGGGAAGCGTGAGGGGGTGGGTGCGGTGCCCCGCCGCTTCGAGGGCGGGTGTCACCGCCTCCCACGACGACGCGTCCAACCAGAAACCGGGAACCAGGATGATGTCCATGACCGAACCCTACTCCCCGCCCCGGACATGGAATACGGGCACTCCTACCGCTTCCGCTTCCGGTCCTTCCCTTCCGTCCGATCCATGCGTTCAGAGGCTTCACGCTCGGCCCAGCGCTGCGACTTTCCCGCTGTTACCACCTTCTGGTGCCACTCGCGGTGGTAAGCGCGCTGCACAGCGACGTCGGAGCGGCGTGCCAGCGCCGCCAGTTCCCGCTGTATCTTCAAATACGAGTTCCACCGGCGCCCGGCCAGGGCACCGCTGTCAATGGCGTCGCGGACGTCGAACAGCCCGAATCCGCGTACACCAGGGGTGTCCATCAAGACGGTCCCGTTGGCCAGCGGCACCAGCTCGCGGGCGGTGGTGGTGTGCTTACCCCTGAAATCCCCGGACCGCACCTCTCCGGTGGGTTGGACTTCGCGGCCCACCAACGCATTGATGAGGGTGGATTTGCCGGCACCGGGCGGACAGTTCAATTCCACTGCCCCCAGCGAAGCTCCCGGGGCCAGCCCCGGGCGGGTTTCGCGGGCGCCAACCAGGGGTAGGAAAGCTTTTGCACAGTGTGGGTGGGTGCGATACTTGCGTGGGCAGCATTCGGGCTTCTTGGGGGGACTTCTGGCTCATGGTTCTGGATACGGCAACCCTGCGCATCGCTTTTGGCCTGATGGCCCTGGTGCTGGTGGTTCTTTTCTACTTTTCCGCGTACCGGGTGACGCGCTCGCCGTACAGTGCGTGGTGGTGCGGTGCCCTGCTGTTCTTCCTGTCCGGATCGGGGTGCTTCCTGCTGGACGGCACCCCACACCAGGTGTGGGCCAACCCAGCGGGCAACACACTGCTGGTCCACGGCGGCGTGGCAGTGTGGGCCGGAGCGCGCTCGCTGCGGACCGCGCGGCCGCCCAAGTGGGCGTTCACCGGCATCCCGCTGCTCACCCTGGTGGCCTCCCTGCTGGACCATCCGGCCACCAACACCTGGTCCGGCGGCCCCGTGTTCCTCGCGGCGATGAGCGTGACCATCGGGCTGGCCTCCCGTGAGCTGTGGCGCCTTGAGCCGGGCTATTCGCGGGTCCGCATTCCCATGGCGGTGGCCGCCGGAGGGCTCTCAGTCTTTTATTTCTTTCGCTGGCTGGCGTTCCTGGTGGAGGGCCCGGAGGGCCCGGTCTTCGTCACCGTCTTTGGATCGGCCATCACCACGCTGGTGACCATGGTGTTGCTGGTGGTGGTGTCCTTCAGCATGGCGGCATTGAGCAGCGAACAGCAGACGCGCGTCCTGCGCGTGGTGGCCACCCGCGACGACCTCACCGGGCTCCTGAACCGCAAGGCCTTCCTGGAACTGGCTGCCGAGCAGTTGGCCGACCGCACTATCACCGGCGGTTCCGGGGCCCTGATCCTGGCTGACCTTGACCACTTCAAGGCAGTCAATGATACCTACGGCCATGCCGCCGGCGACCTTGCGCTGCAGGCCTTCGCCGATGCCTGCACTGCCACGGTGCGTTCCACCGACCTGACCGGGAGGTACGGCGGGGAAGAGTTTGTCATCCTGGTTCCGGGGGCAAGCGCCGAACGGGCCGAGACGATAGCGGAGGAAATCAGCAGGCGCCTGGCCGGAGCGGAAACGGCGGGCGGCATGGAGCTGCCCACCGCGAGTTACGGCATTTCCACGTACGACGGCGGGACCTCCGATGTGGAGGACCTCATCGCCTCAGCGGATGCCGCCCTGTACAGGGCCAAGTCCCTGGGCAGGAACCGCGCCGCCCGCAGCGACGAGATGTACTAGCTTCACTGCGGTACGCGGCGCGGTTCGGGCTGGCTACTTGGATTGGAGGGCGTCTGCCTGTTCCGCCAGGACCGTCAGTGCCACGCTTTCCGGCCGTTCAACAGTGCTCTGGATGCCGATTGTCATGCCGCTGTGCGCAGCCTTGAGGACAGATTCCATGACCTCCAAAGCATGGTAGGCCAGGGCGCCACCCGCCCGGGGTTCTTTGCCCTTTGGGGTGGAAGCCAGGTCGGCGATGCCAAAACCTCGCCCTGCATCAACATATCCCGCCGAGACGGGGAGGGTTTCCCATTCCTCAGCGCCCAGGGAGAACAGCTGGACATCACCGTCGAAGTGATTGGGGTCCGGCACCACCAGGGATCCGCGTTCGCCGTGGATCTCGATGTTCGGCGACTTGGACTTCACGGCATCAAAGCTCATGAAGAGTGTTGAGAGGGCCCCGGAGGCGTGGACCAGGACGCCGGTTACGTGGGAGTCGATGTTCACGGGTACCTTTTCCCCCTCGCGGGGCCCCGATCCGATAGTCCGCTCAGTCCTGGTATGGCTGGCAGCGCCCACCACCGACACCACGGGACCCAGCAGCGTCACGAGTGCGGAGACGTAGTAGGGGCCCATGTCCAGGAGGGGGCCACCACCGGGCTGGTAGTAGAAATCCGGGTTGGGGTGCCAGCGCTCGTGGCCAGGGGTCACCATGGTGGCCGACGCCGAGATAGGGGCGCCGATCAGGCCGTCGTCGATGGCCTTGCGTGCGGTCTGGACCCCGGTGCCCAGGACGGTGTCAGGGGCACAGCCGACGGCGACGCCCGCCTGGCGCGCTGCGTCCAGTACCTGGCGTGCCTCCTGAGTTGTGGCTGCGAGGGGCTTTTCGCCGTACACGCTTTTTCCGGCCGCGATCGCTTTCAGCGCCACGTCTGCGTGCGCGGCAGGGATGGTCAGGTTCAGGACCAGGTCAACATCATCCGCGGCGAGCAGTTCCTCCACTGAGAGGGCACGGACGCCGTCGTAATCATCAGCGACAGCCTGGGCGCGCGCGGGGTCGAGGTCCGCAACGGCCACCAGCTGGATCTGGTCCAGCCGTCGGAAATTGGTGAGGTACTGCGCGATGATGGCTCCGCAGCCAATGATTCCGACTTTCAACGGCTTGCCCACAGCAGGCCCCTTTCGATGATGGTGCGAACGTTCTGGTCCTGGAGGATTTCCACCCGGTGTCCTGGGGTGGCAACGAAGATCCGGCCCTTGCCCCACTGCCGGGTCCAGATGGCCGGGGAAGTGACTTCGCGGTTCCAGGGGTCCCACTCGCGGACTTTCTGGGTGGTGGTGGCCAGGACGTCGATGTAGTCGTCTGAAAGCACCCAGTACTGTTCGGTGACCAGGTCGAAGTCCTTGATGCCCTTTGTGATGGGGTGCCCGGCCGCCGCGGGCAGCATGTTGACGGTGTAAGGCACGTAGTTGTCCGACTGCTCGCCCATGCATTCGTCAGGGTGCTTGCCGGGGTGGCAGGCGAACTGGCCGCCGATCAGGTGCAGGTAGTCCGAGGTGTTCCGGTAGGAATCGGCGATGCCGCCGTGCCAGCCGGCCAGGCCGGTGCCGTTCTCCACGGCTGCCCGCAGTCCGGCGAACTCGTCCTTTTCGATGGTGGTCATGGTCATGCACTGCATGATCAGGTCCACCCCTGCCATATAGCCGGCGTCGGCATAGACCTTGGGGGATTCCTCCACCCGGACGTCATAGCCGTTGTCCTTGAGGTAGGGGATGAAGAGCTCCGTGGCCTCGTAGGGCTGGTGGCCGTCCCAGCCGCCGCGGACGACCAGCGCGTTCTTGGTTTCTGTCATTGACGTTTCCTTTGTTTGACTGCCGGCTTTTGCCGGCAAAGCGTGGGTCAGCGGCTGGCGAAGGCTGCGTCGAAGGCAGCTGCCGGTGGGGCGATCCGGGCCAGTTCCTGGACCATGGCCAGCGCCTGGGGGGCTCCGACAAGGCGGTCCATGCCGGCGTCCTCCCACTCGATGCTGGTGGGGCCTTCGTAGCCGATGGCGTTCAGGGTCCGGAAGATCCGGTTCCACTGCACGTCCCCGTGCCCTGCCGTGACAAAGTCCCAGCCCCGCCGGGGGTCTGCCCAGGCGAGGTGGGAGCCCAGGCGGCCGTTGCGGCCATCCAGCTGGCGGACGGATTCCTTCACGTGGACGTGGAAGATCTTGTCCGCGAAGTCCTGCAGGAACATCACGGGGTCCAGGTCCTGCCAGATGAAGTGGGAGGGGTCGAAGTTCAGGCCAAAGTTCTTCCTGTGGCCGATCGCCTCGAGGGTCCGTTTGGCGGTCCAGTAGTCGTAGGCGATTTCGGACGGGTGGACTTCCAGTGCGAACCGGACACCCACTTCGTCGAAGACGTCCAGGATGGGGTTCCAGCGGTCCGCGAAGTCCTGGTATCCGGCGTCGATCATTTCCTGGGAGGCCGGCGGGAACATGGCCACGGCCTTCCAGATGGACGAGCCGGTGAAGCCTGTCACCGTCTTTACGCCGAGGCGGGCAGCGGCGCGTGCGGTGTCCTTCATCGATTCGGCGGCGCGGCGGCGCACACCTTCAGGGTCGCCGTCTCCCCAGATTTCAGCCGACAGGATGCCCTGGTGGCGCTGGTCGATGGGGTCGTCGCACACGGCCTGGCCGGTGAGGTGGTTGGCGATCGCATGGACCTGGAGGTTGTTCTTCTCCAGGATGTCCAGGCGGCCCTGGAGGTAGTTGTCGTCCTCCGCCGCACGGCGCGGGTCCAGGTGGTCGCCCCAGCAGGCGATTTCCAGTCCGTCGAAACCCCACTCGCCGGCGAGCCGCGCCACTTCTTCAAAGGGCAGGTCGGCCCATTGGCCCGTAAACAGCGTGATTGGTCGTGTCATCGTATTTCCTTGGTCGCTCGAAGCTGGGAGTTGGTCAGACTTTTTGCCATTGGCTGGAGTTGGCGGCGCTGGATTCCACGGCCGCGAGGACCCGCTGCACCTGCAATGCGTCCGCGAAGGACGGCTCCGGCTGGCGGCTCTCACCGATGGCGGTGACGAGGTCCACCACCTGGTGGGTGAAGCCGTGCTCGTACCCCAGGCCGTGGCCCGTGGGCCACCAGTTGCCGACGTAGGGGTGCTCGGGCTCCGTGACGAAGATCCGGCGGAAGCCGGCGTCAGGGGCTTCCGCCGCGTCATAGAAGGACAGGACGTTCATGTCCTCGAAATCGAAGGCGAGGGACCCTTTGGTGCCGTTGACTTCCAGCCGCATGGCGTTCTTCCGGCCCAGGGCGTACCGCGTTGCCTCAAAGACGCCGATGGCACCTGCGGAAGCGCCGCCGTCGAACTTTGCACTGAAGATGGCCGCATCATCAACGGTGACCTTCCCCCGCGGGGCATCGCCGCTGATGTTCCCGTGGCCGCCCAGGCCCACGAGGTCTCCGGCCAGCGGGCGTTCGTGGACGAAGGTTTCCAGCATCGCCGAGACCCCGCTGATGTTCTGCCCGGTGACCCACTGGGCGGCGTCGATGCTGTGTGCCCCGATGTCGCCCAGGGAGCCGGAGCCGGACTTGCTCTTGTCCAGCCGCCAGGTCATGGGGGCATTGGCGTCGGAGAGCCAGTCCTGCAGGTACTGGGCCCTGACGTGCCGGATTTCGCCGAGACGGCCCTGGTCCACGAACCGCTTGGCCAGCGCCAGCGCGGGGGTGCGGCGGTAGCTGAAGCCGCACATGGAGAAGACGCCGTGCTTCGCGGCGGTTTCCGCGGCGAGCGTCATCCTCTCGGCTTCCTCCACGGAGTTGGCCAGCGGCTTTTCGCACAATACGTGCTTGCCGGCTTCAAGGGCGGCGATGGCAATCTCGGCGTGCGTGTTGCCGGGGGTGCAGATGTCGATGAGGTCGATGTCGTCGCGCTCGATCAGGCGGCGCCAGTCGGTCTCCACCGACTCCCAGCCGAGCTTGTCCGCTGCGGCACGGACGCCGTCTGCATTCCTGCCGGCCACGGCGGTGAGCTGTGGCTGCAGCGGCAGGTCGAAGAACCTCGGTGCGGTGCGCCAGGCGTGGGAGTGGGCTGCACCCATGAAGGCGTAACCCACCATGCCGACCCGCAGGGGTTGGGGCTGTGTCATCGGAGGTCCTTTCTACTTGCTGAATCCGGCGGTCAGGCCTGCGAGCAGCTGGCGCCGACCGATGACGTAAAGCACCAGGATGGGCAGGGTGCTGAGCACCACGGAGGCGAGTACGGCGGGGATGTTGACGCTGAATTCACCCTGAAAGGTCCAAAGGCCCAGGGGCAGGACGCGCAGGCTGGGGCTCTGGGTGAGCACCAGCGGAAGCAGGAACCCGTTCCAGACGTGCAGGCCGTTGTAGATGGCAACCGTCACGATGGCCGGCCGGGTGAGGGGCAGGGCCAGCCGCCACATGGTCTGCCACTCACTGCAGCCGTCCAGCCGCATTGACTCGAACAGTTCGTTCGGCACGTCACGGATGAAGTTGGACAAGATCAGCACCGTCAACGGGATGGCAAAGGCAATGGATGGAAGCATCAGTGCCAGCAGGCTGTCGTACAGGTTGAGCCGGATGATCATCAGGTAGATGGGGATGATCGTGGCCTGCAGCGGGATGGCCAGCCCCATCAGGAACATGCCGTTGACCAGCTTGAGGAACCTGCCGGCGCCGCGGACGATCGCAAAAGACGCCATGAACGAAATCAGCACCGCCGGAATCACGGAACCGAGCGTGACGATGGCGCTGTTCATGAAGTAGCGGGCGAAATCCGCCTCAAGCACCAGCTGGTAGTTCTCCAGGGTGGGTTCGGTGGGCAGGGACAGCGGATTCTGACCGAAGTAGCCGGCCTGCGTCTTGAGGCTGGTGATCACCACGTAATAGATCGGCAGGATGATGACGGCCAGCCAGAGCCAGCCGCCCAGGCCACCGGGGATGTTGAGCCGCCTCAGCCGTGTGCCGAACCCCCGCTTGGCGGCTGACGAGCCGCCACGCGGTGCGGTGCGGGCCTCCTGCGTCGTGCTTTTCAGGACGGTACTCACCCTACAAACCTTCCAATTGGCTGCCCTGCTTGTCCTTGCCTCCGAGTCGCTGGAGGAATAGGGCGAGTGCAAGGCCGATGATGACGAGAATGACTGCGATGACGCTGGCCGGACCCATGAGGTTGGCCCGGAAGCCCCGGAGGTACATGTCCAGGGCCAGGACCCGGGTGGAGTTTCCCGGACCGCCGCCGGTGAGGACGAAGATCAGGTCGAAGTACGTCAGCGACCCCACCACCATGAGGGTTGAGGAGGTGATGATGGTGTACTTCAGCTGCGGCAGCGTGATGTGGAAGAACTGTTTGATGGTGCCTGCCCCATCAATCTGCGCTGCCTCGTAAAGGGACTTGGGAATCTGCCGCACGCCGCCTTGGTAGATGAGCGTATGGAACGGCACGAACTGCCATGCAATGACGAAAATGACCAGGCCCACGGCCAGCTGTGGGACACCGAGCCAGTCCTGGGCAAGGAACGGCAGCCCCAGGCCGGTTGCCAGGCCGAAGTTCGGATCCAGCAGGGCCTTGAACGCAATGGCGACGGCGGCCGATGACAGCAGCAGGGGGAGGAAGTACAGCACGGCCAGGGCTGCGCGGTACTTCTGGCTGCCAGCGGTGAAGACGCCCAGCAGGAGGCTGATGGGCGTCTGGACCAGCCAGGAGACGATCATGATCAGGAAGGTCAGGCCCAGGGAGTTGTACAGCCCCGGATCTGCCAGCACGGAGAACCAGTTGTCCAGTCCCGCCGCCCCAATGGCACCGATCCCATCCCAGTTGGTGAAGCTGAGGATGAACACACCGGCCAGCGGGATGACGGCGAAGACCAGGAAGAAGAACAGCGCAGGAATGGTCAGCCAGGCCAGGGCGGCCTTGCGTTGTTCTGTCTGCTTGGAATCCTTAACGCTGACGGCGGGCCCCGGGGCGGTGGAGACGGTGTTACTCATTTTCCGAGGGTGCCGTTCATGTTCTCGGCGAACTGCTGCGGCGTGATGGACTTCAGGAAGAGCTGGTCGATGTTGTTCAGCAGTGCCTCGGCGGCGGTGGGGCTCAATGCCTGGTCCCATGACTGCTGGAAGCTGGGGGCGTTCTTCGCAAGGTCGTAGACGAAGTTGAGGAAATCCTTGTCGGGGGACGTGTTCAGCTTGCTTTCGATGCCGTTGACAATGGGCACGGATCCGGAGTTGATGTAGGCGTCGATCATGGTATCGGTCATGATGCCGTCCTTGAAGAACTTCTTGGCGGACTCCTTTTCCTTGTCGCTGGCCTTGGCGGAAATGGACTGGTAGTTTGCCGGGTTGCCCACGCCGTTCTTCGGGTCGCCCTTGCCGCCGGCAACGGCGGGGAACTGGACGAATCCCAGCTTGCCGTCCTGGACGAAGTTCTTGCCGTCCCTTTTCATGGGCCCGTACGTCCAGGAACCGTGCAGCATCATGGCGGCCTTGCCGGTGTACAGAAGGGCCTGATCGGCATTGGAGTCAGCCGTGATGGAGGAGAATCCCTTGATGAACCCGTCAGCGGAAACGAGTTCCTGGATCTTGGTTCCGGTCTCGATGACGGCGGGGTCCATCCAGGCATTGGGCTTGCCCGCGAAGATCGCCTTGAATACGTCGGGGCCACCGATGCGGTCCAGCAGGTATTCGAGCCACATCATGGAGGTCCAGCGCGACTGGCCGCCCAGGGAGAAGGGGGCCACCCCCATGCCATTGAAGGTTTTCACCAGGGACATGATGTCTTCCCAGGTCTTGGGCGCCTGGACGCCTGCCTTCTGGAACAGTTCCTTGTTGTAGAACAAGACAATCGGACCGACATACATGTTGGGCAGGGCGTAGATCTTGCCGTTGACCGTGGCGGCGCTGAAGGTGGACGGGAAAAACTTCTTCTTCAGGTCCGGTTCGGAATCCAGCCAGCTGGTGAGGTCCTCAACCTGGTTCGCCTCGGCGTACGTCTTCAGGGTGCCGCCACCCCAGTTGTAGATGATGGTGGGCGCCTGGTTGGCGCCAATGGCGGTCTTGATCTTGGTCTTATAGGCATCGTTCTGGAAGAAGGTGACCGCGATCTTGTTGTCGGGGTTTGCCTGGTTGAAGGTATCGATGGCCTTCTGCATGTTGGTCTGGTTCGGCTCGCCGGACAGGAACCACATGCTGGCGCCACCGTTGCCGCTGGAGGCGCCCGGACCTGACGTCCCGCAGGCTGAGGTAGCGGCAACGGCAAAGGGAGTAAGGACAGCGAGGGCGAGGAAAGAGCGGCGAGAGGTCTGGGGTTGCTTCATTGCTTCTCCATTGTGAATTCTTCGAATCGGGATCCGGGGCGTTCGCTCCGACTTTAGTTCGAAACATTTCGAACGGTGATATAAGTCACGCTGTAAACTAAAGCTCCAAAAATCGGCGTAGTCAAGGGATCGTAGAGGATATTTTTGGAAGGAACTGGTCTCCTGCGCGCTGCTTGACGGCAGAACTGCTTCTTCTGCAGAATGAGTGCACTTCTCATCTTCGAAAGATTGCGAACCCATGACGACAAAATCGCCGGAGCGGACCAAGCCCACGCTCGCAACCGTGGCCAGGCAGGCAGGCGTCTCGGCTCCGACCGTCTCCAAGGTGGTGAACGGCCGCGACGATGTGGCTCCGGAAACGAGGGCCCGCATCCTTGCCGTGCTGGAACAGGCGGGTTACCAGTCGCCCGTGCAGCGCAGGGCTGCAGCGGAAACCGGGACGGTGGTGGAAGTGGTGATCGACGTGCTCGACTCCGCCTACACCATCCAGGTCCTGAACGGTATCCTGCAGTTCGCGGCCGGCGCCGACGTCGAAATCCTGGTGAGCGTTACAGGCCAGTCCACTCCTGGCCGGCAAACCCCGGAACGCCGTGCCCAGCGCATGCTGGATGAGGGCAGGGCGGGGATGATCGTGGTGACCTCGGCCTTCAGCGAGACACAACTGCACGCATTCCGCCGCCGCCAGATCCCGGTTGTCGTGATCGACCCGCTCAACCCGCCCTCAGCGGATGTGGTCAGCGTTGGCGCGACCAACTGGGCCGGCGGCAAGGCGGCCACCGAGCATCTGCTGGGACTGGGACACCGGCGCATCGCCTACATCGGCGGGATCGAGGGCTCCGAATGCAATCAGGCGCGGCTGCACGGGTACATGGCAGCCCTGATGGCGCAAGGCATCACTGTGGACCCCCAGTACATCGTGTCCGGCGGCCGCTTCCGGACAGAGAGTGGAGTCAACGGATTCAGGGAGCTGCTGAAGTTGGACCCCCTCCCCACGGCCATCTTCGCCGGCAGCGACGCCATTGCCCTGGGTGTCCTCAGCGAAGCGCGGCACCACGGGATCAGGGTGCCCGAGGACCTCAGCCTGATTGGTTTTGATGGCACCAACCAGGGTGAACAGTCCGTCCCTTCGCTGAGTTCGGTGGCCCAGCCCCTGGAGGAGATGGGCAGGGCGGCCCTGAGGTCACTCCTGCGCCAGGCGCACGGCGAGGTCCTGGATTCCCACCGCGTGGAACTGGCCACCCAGGTGATTGTCCGCGAATCCACCGCCCCGCCCGCGGCGTGACGGGGGCCTGTTTGGGCCGTCCCCGGTGTGCTGCGCCCATTGACGAAAGACATCACGCATGAAAATCACCAACCTCGACACTGTGGTCGTGGACTTTTACCGCACCAACCTCATCTTCGTCCGGCTGGCAACCGATGAGGGCCTGACGGGAATAGCGGAAGCCACCCTTGAAGGCCAGGAGCATGCAGTACGCGGCGCCGTGGCAGTCCTTGCCGATGCCGTACGTGGCAAGGATCCCACCCGGATCACGCAGACCATTTATGAAGTGAACCGCGACGCTTACTGGCGCGGAGGCCCCGTCTCGATGACTGCACTC
Organism: Arthrobacter liuii; assembly: GCF_014639275.1. Classification (GTDB taxonomy): domain Bacteria; phylum Actinomycetota; class Actinomycetes; order Actinomycetales; family Micrococcaceae; genus Arthrobacter; species Arthrobacter liuii. The sequence continues at coordinate 16,309 of NZ_BMFW01000008.1, forward strand.
AGCGCCCTCGAGATGGCCATGTGGGATGTCTCAGCCCGCGCGCTGGGAGTCCCCGTCCACCGGATGCTGGGTGGGCAGGTCCGCGACCGCGTCCGGGCCTACGCCAACGGCTGGTTCTCCGGCGCAAAAACACCCGGGGAGTTCGCCGAGGCCGCTGTCCAGACCGTTGCCCAGGGATTCCGTGGGCTCAAATGGGATCCTTTTGAGGCTGCAGACCTCATCCTTGAACCCCGCGATGTGCGGCGTATGCTCGAGCCCGTTGCCGCTGTCCGGGAGGCGGTCGGTGATGACGTTGAGCTGTTTATCGAAGGGCACGGCCGCTTCGACGTACCCACGGCCATCCGCGTGGCGCGGGAAATTGAACAGTTCCAACCGGTGTTCTTCGAAGAGCCCTGCCCGCCGGACGGCCTCGATGCACTCATCGAGGTACGCAGCAAATCCCCTGTCCCCATCGCTGCTGGGGAGCGCTGGATGGGACGGAACACCTTCATTCCCGCCCTGGCACGCAACGCAGTGGACTATATCCAGCCTGACGTCACCCATGCCGGCGGAATGATGGAACTGTCGTTCATCTCCACGCTGGCTGCAGCCCACTACGTCCCCTTCGCACCGCACAACCCGAGCGGACCCCTCAGCACGGCCGCAACCCTGCAGCTTGGCGCGGCCCTGCCGAATTTCCGCTACCTGGAGATTATGGCAACGGACGTTCCATGGCGGAGCGAGATCTCCAGTGAGCGTCTCCAGTTGACCGCGGAGGGCGACATCATGATCCCCGAGGGTGTGGGCCTGGGCATCGAACTGGACTTTGACGCGATCGCCGAGCACCCTTTCACGCCACACCCCATGCGGATCTTCAACGATGTGGTGGCCGATATCCGGCCGCCCGGTGCCCGATCGTATTTCAACCTGGAGGGGGCGGCAGCGGGTACCGTCGCAGGCGGCACCTAGAGCAACAAAAGCGGCTGCCACCCCGGTCCAAAAGGACAGGATGGCAGCCGCCGCGTGGGTCCAGGCCTTAGTGCTTGACAGCCTCGAGCTTGAGCATCTTGGCGATGACGCCGTCGAGTTCGGAGTCGTCGAAGATCTTCTTCCAGTCGTCCTTGATGATGGTGTCTTTGCCGTACTGGATGGCGATTTCGCAGGCCTCGGAGAACGGGTTGGAGCCGCGCAGGGCGTTGGTCAGCGCGATCTGGACGTGGCCGAACAGCATGGCCTTGGCTGCTTCCTCCGGGACGCCGGCGGTGTGGACGGTCTCGTGCAGGGCTTCGTTGAGCAGTGTGCCGATCATGCAGGCGACAGTTTCCACGAGGGTGGGTTCGAGGATGGCCAGCTGCTTGACGGTGACCCAGTGGACGTCGATGACGGGGGCGTAGATGATGCGGATGGTCGCCTCGGCAGCGGCCTTGGTGGCGTCCGGGGCGTCCTCATCGATGGCGGCCACCACGTTCTGCGGGGCGCCCTGGCCGCCGAAGGTGTCGGCCCATTCTTCCTTGGTGGTGCGCTCCAGGAACACCGACGGGTGGCACGGGTGCGCAACTGCCTGGACGACGTCGTCGCGCTTTGCCAGCAGGCCGGCGTAGGCGGCGGCGGGGTCCAGGGTGAGCAGGATGGCGCCTGCCTTCATCTGGGGGACAACGCCCTCGGAGACGACGCCAAGGACGGTGTCCGGAACGGCGAGGATCACGACGTCGGCGCCCTTGACGGCGTCGTCCGTGGCAGTGATCTCGCGGCCTTCAGCCTTGACGCGCTCCTGGCCGGCGGGGGCCGTACTTGGTTTCGATGGAGTCCAAGGCTGCGACGGTTGAGGCGTCCCAGATCTGGGCCCGGCTGAGATCGATGGTCACGGAGGAGGGATCGTCGGCGTAGGCGAAGTGCTCCACCAGGTCATTGCTGCTCCCGAAGAACAGCGGTCCCACCACCTCATAGCGGACGCTTCCGCCGTCGGCTGCCGGGGTCCGCTCAACGCTGATGACGTGGGCCACCCGGCGGGCAAACAGCACCATGGCGAGGACGACGCCGACGAGGACGCCGTAGGCCAGGTTCCCCGTGAGGACCACGACGGTGACCGTGACAGCCATGACGAGAGTCTCCGGCAGGGGCATCCTCTTCAGGGTGGACGGTTTGACGCTGTGCCAGTCGACGGTGGTGACGGCGACCACCATCATGACCGCGGCAAGGGCAACCATGGGGATCTGTCCCATGACCGAGCTGAGTCCCGTCACCAGGGCCAGCAGGAACACCCCCGCCACGACTGTCGAGATGCGGGTGCGCGCCTGGCCCGTTTTCACGTTGAGGACCGTCTGGCCGATCATTGCGCAGCCGGCAATGCCGCCGTAGAAACCGGCAAGGACGTTCGAAACGCCCAGGCCCCAGGACTCGCGGCCCTTGTGGGAAGGGGTATCCGTGATGTCATCGACGAGTTTCGCGGTGAGGAGGGTTTCCATGAGGCCGACGAACGCCACGCTCAACGCAGTGGGCAGAATCAGTTGGAAGGTCTCGAGGTCAAGCGGAACAAGGAAAGGTGTGATCCCCGGCATGGTCCCCGTGATGGGTCCCCCGTCCGCGACGTTCGGAACGGCAAGGCCGGCAATGATGACGACGGCCGTGACGACGACGATGGCCACCAGCGGCGACGGGACCGCCTTGGTGAAGCGGGGCAGGACGAAAATGATCGCGAATGTCAGGGCGAGCAGGACATAGGCGAGCCAGGGGACATTGAGGACGTGGGGCATCTGCGCCATGAAGATCAGCACACCCAGGGCATTGACGAATCCGATCATCACCGAGCGCGGGATGAACCGCATTAGGCGGGCCAGGCCCGCCAGGCCAAAGACCACTTGGATCACGCCGGCAAGGATCACCGTCGGCAGGACATACTCAACGCCGTGGCTGTGGACGAGCGGAGCGATAACTAGAGCCACCGAGCCCGCTGCGGCAGTAACCACCCCCGGCCGCCCGCCGAGGACCGACATGGCCAATGCCAGCACGATGGACGCCACAAGACTCACCATCGGATCCACCCCGGCCACGATAGAGAACGAAATGACTTCCGGGACCAGGGCGAGGGTGGTCACCATTCCAGCCAGGACCTCACGGGAAAGCTGCCGCGGAGAGCGCAGGGCGGTGAAGACGGTGATCGGTTGCCGAATCGGGCGGCTGCTGTCGGCGACGGCCAAGGAGCGACTCCAGGGACTTGGCTCTTTCCAGAGCGGGTGGGAAACGTTTCTGCGCGCCACGGTGCGCGCGGGCCCAGCCCTGCCATGCAAGGCAACCGGGGTGGAGAGGGAATGCGCCGATGACTTTCGGCCGCGTACCCAACACTACCTTGGTGCGTGCTTGGGGCCGTTGGGGCTTCGGGTCGAAGCCATGGCGGGCCCATACGCGTTTTAGGCGCCGTTGCCAAACTGTGGCATTCTGCCCCGCCGTGGCCCGGGGCAGCGGTAAGCACGGCTGATAAAATGACCGGGTTGCAGGGCGGCCTTCAGTGCCGGGGCAACCAGTGCCGCAACAAAGTAGGGGACCACACAATCATGACGGCAGGCGGGTCGCACCTCAGGACGTCGGAGAGCCAGCCGGGCGCACCGGCCGACGCCTCCGCGCCTGCCAAGGGCCGTGCCTACCTTGCGACCATCGAGGGGTTCATCGGCGCCCTCATGATGTTCGTCGGCTCCATCGGAACGGGCTGGATCGCCAACGGTTCGCCCATGATCCGGCAGCCCGTGGTGATCGCACTGCGCACCGAAGGGTGGGGTGTGGCGGTATCAACGGTGCTGCTGACGGCAGGCGCCATGCTGCTCATGCGTTCCTGGCTGCGGCTGGGCCAGCGGCTGGGGGACTGGGGGCAGTCGTCGCTGCGGTCCGTGGTGGTGGCCATTTCGGCCTGGTCCCTTCCGCTGATGTTCTGCGTTCCGGTTTTCTCCCGCGACGTCTATGCCTATACCGGCCAGGGCCGCCTGGTCCAGGAAGGCCAGAACCCCTATGAGGTGGGCATTTCCACCCTCAACAACTGGTTCGCGCTGGGTGCCGATCCCGCCTGGGCGGAAAACCGGACGCCCTACGGCCCCTACTTCCTGTGGCTGGCGCGGGCGGTGGTGGGGCTGACCGGGGCACAGCCCGATGCCTCCGTCCTGCTCTTCCGTCTCCTGGCCGGCGTCGGGGTGCTGCTTTGCGTCATCTATGTGCCCAAGTTGGCCGAACTGCACGGCATCAACGGTGCACGGGCGCTCTGGATCTCCGTGGCCAACCCGCTGTTCCTGATCAGCTTCATCGCCAGCGCCCACAACGACGCCCTGATGGTGGGGCTTGCCGTCGCCGGCGTCTATCTGGCCGCCACACGCCATTACCTGCTGGGCATCCTCCTGGTCACCGCCTCCATCGGCATCAAGCCCATCACCGTGCTGCTGCTGCCGTTCATCGGCATCATGTGGGCGGGGCCCGGTGCCTCCTGGCCGCGCAAGTTCCTGATGTGGGCGGCGACGGCGGGTATCAGCTTCGGTGTGCTGGTGCTCAGCGGCATTCCCTACAACCTTGGCGTCGGCTGGACCTGGGCCATCATGGACCCCACCCCCGGGTACACGGGCTATTCGCCGTCGGGCTTCCTGGGCCAGCAGGTGGAGATGCTTGCCAACGCCCTGGGCCTGCCCGGCGGAACCCTGGCCACCTGGCTGCGGACCGCCATGAAGTGGGCCGCCATGGCGCTGGTCCTGCTGCTGATGTTCCGTGGCGACTACTCGCGGGCGGTGCGCCGGATGGCCCTGGCATTCACCGCCGTCGTGATGCTCTCACCCATCATCCAGCCCTGGTACATCCTGTGGTTCCTGCCGTTCCTGGCCGTCACCGGGATCCGGGACGACTGGCAGATCCGGTCACTGTACGTAGGCGTGACGTTCTTTGTGGTGTTCGGCGCCCAGGACCAGCTCTCGGTTTGGTCCTTCGTGGAACTGCCCGTCAACGCCTCGTCCCTGGCGTTCTTCACTGCTCTGGCGTTCACGTTCTACCTGCTGGTCCTCGATGTCCATACCCGCAGGCTGCTCATTGAAGGCAAGCCGCAGGACCTGGCACGGCACGCCTTGCAGTGGGCGGTGGAACGCCGCGCCGCGCGCCGGGCCGATGCCGCCCGCCACGCTGACAGCGCCACCGTCGAAGGCCGCGAAACCACCTAGGCTCCCGCCGGAACCTGCGCCGCCGTCTTCCGGCCCAACTCGGCCGTGCGCTTCACGGACCACCACAGCAGCACCACCAGGAGCACGTTGCGGGTGGTGAGGATGGCCGCCATGACCGGGTGGGCGTGGATCAGCGGCGTGTAGAACAGCGGGTAAATCACGAAGGTTGTCATGGCGATGCCCATCAGCAGTGCAGCCGGGACCTTCCAGCGATCCCAGTCGTGCGCCAGCCCGGCAATGATCACCGGCGCCAGCCAGATGATGAACTGCGGCGACCCCACCTTGTTGAACACGATGAACGCGGTGACCATCATCAGTGCGCCTTCAAGGAACAGTTCCTCGCGTTCGGCGCCGCGCCGCAGGGCACGGACCAGGAGGATGGCCGCGGTGATGGCCGCGAGGACCAGCAGCGGCTGCATCAGGAACGCCGCGGTCTCGGCCCCGGGCCCGTAGACCTCGGTGGAGTTGATGGCCGTGTTGTCCGCCATCTTTGAGCCCGCGATGTGGAACACGCTCAGCCAGACCCAGGGCGTGGAGAAGGTGGCCTCCAGCTGCATGCCCCGCTCGCCCTGGTTGAGGAGGAAGTCCATGATGTGCGGCAGTCCGCCGGTCAGCCACGTGCCCAGGCCCACGACCGCGGTGACGGCGGCGCCTGCGAGCACCACCTGGAGGCGCTTGCGGCTGGCGATGACGATGGGCACCAGGACAGCGGCCGGCCACACCTTGATCCACGTGGCGACGCTGAGCAGGACGCCCGCCACCACTGGCCGCTCCGCCGCGTAGAGCAGGGCGATCAGCACGATCGGCGCCGTGATGCCCTCCACCCGGGCGAAGCTCAGGTAGCCCATGAAGACGGTGAAGAACAGCCACCACCAGGCCGGGGCAACGCCCGTCACTTTCCGGGGGCCGCGGGTGAGGTAGAGCAGGCCGACGGCGTTGAGCACCGTGATGATCAGGAACCAGGCCAGCAGGTAGAGGCTTGGCCCGGCGATGTTGGCGAGGAAGATGGGGATCTGCGCGAGGACCGGGTACACCCAGGGGCTGATTTTGCCGGTCAGGTCCGCCGGGTTGTACCCGGCCATGGCCCACTGCCGGTACTGCTCGGTGTCGCTGAACGTGTCACCGTTCAGGAAGAAGGACGCCATCCAGCCCAGGAAGTACAGATGGACGACGGCGAAGCCCCACCAGACGCTGGACGGGCGGGCGAACCAGTCCACCAGTTTCGCCGGGAGCACTTTGCTGCGGACCGTCACCAGGCGGTCAAAGAACCTCGTGGAAATCTCAGGTCTCCTTGAGCGCGGGTGCGGGTGCGGTGGTCTTCTTGCCCAACGAGTACAGGCGCCGGACGCTCCACAGGAACAGGACCACCAGGAGTACGTTGCGGATGGTCAGCACCAGGGCCATCCAGGGGTTGTTGTGGCTGAGTGCGTCGTAGAAGAGCGGGTAGATGAAGTACGTGGCCACGGCGATGGCGATCAGCATTGCTGCCGGAACGCGCCATTCGCGCCAGCTGTGCGCCAGGCCGACGGCCACGGCCGGGCCCAGCCACACCATGAACTGGGGCGAGCCCACCTTGTTGAAGACCACGAAGGCGGTGGCCAGGGTCAGGGCGCCGGCCAGGAGCAGTTCAGTGCGGTCGACGCCGCCGGCCACCTTGTGCTGCTTGCCGTTGTGCAGCGCCCAGAAGGTCAGCCCGGCCACCAGGAGTGCCGCCAGAACCAGGAGCGGCTGCATCAGGACGGACATAAGGGCGGTGCCCGGGCCGTCCACCTGCATGGAGTTGATGTCCGTGTTCATGTACATGCGGGAGCCGCCCACGTTCAGGACGGAAAGCCAGAGCCAGGGGGTGGTGAACGTGGCCTCGAGCTGCATGCCGCGGTCGCCCTGCTGGGTGAGGAAGTTCAGCAGCTTGGGGACGCTGCCCAACGCTGCCGCCAGCAAAACCACGCCGGCCGTCGTCGCGATGCCTGCCAGCACCACCAGCAGGCGGTTCTTCACGACGGCGAACAGGGCCAGCATGATGGCCGCGGGCCAGACCTTCACCCAGGTGCCGATGGCCAGCAGGACCGAGGCGACGAAGGGGCGCTCGACGCCGTAGGCCAGGGCCACCAGGACCAACGGGGCGGTGAGGCCGTCCACGCGGGCGAATCCCAGCCAGCCCATCAGGAAGGTGAACACCAGCCACCACCAGCCCGCGGGGATGGCGCTGGTGTTGCGGCCGCGCTCCGTCAGCTTCAGGAGCGCCCAGCCGTTGAGGAATGTGGTCATGAGGACCCAGAGGAAGAAGAACGGCCCGGGGCCCGCCAGCCCCGCGATGGCCATGGGGATGAGCGCGAGGATGGGGTACACCCAGGGGCTGGGACCACCCGTCAGGTTTGCGTCATTGAAACCTGCCATGGCCCAGTCGCGGTAGATGAAGGTGTCGCTGAACGCCTCACCGCGAAGGGAGAGCGAAGCGCCGAAGACCAGGAAGACAAGGTGCACCACGATGAAACCGGCCAGCAGGCCCCGTCCCGTGTTCAGGTAGGCGCGCAGCTTCGCGGGGAGGATGACATTGCGGATCCGGGTGAGATTGCCGAAGAGAGCGTCGGTGGAAATGGCGGAATCCTTGTCGGGTCGTTGCACAGTCAGCGGTCGCGCAAAAATGGCTCGGGTCATGGCGCGAAGCGGGTCTCAGGGGCATTGGAGGCCTTAAATATCGGCTTCCACTCCTGTCCAACTCTAATTGAGCGTGCCATGCGGACAGTAATTGTCAGGACAAAACGCGGGCAGCATGGCACTGACCTGCGTCATTTATCTAAAGTTGCTGGCTCCCGTTTGCTCGGGCACCATGGTGCGAGGCCCGAAAGCGCCCACCGCCTACGCAGCCAGGGGGAGCGCAGGGCGGCGTTTGCCCACCCCACCCCCGAAAGACATAAGGCAACTCCATGAACTTCCCGTTGACCCTCACCGTGTCCGACCGCCACAGCATGGACAGCGAGCTCGACGCCGCCGTCGCAGCCGCCAAGGCCCACGCACTCATTGGCAAGCGCCACGGCATCCTCGTGACCCGCCACGGCGCCGACAAGTTCACGGTTGACCTCAGCGAGACGGTCCCCTTCGGCCTCACCCGCGAACACCAGGCATGGTAGGCCAACTACGGCGGCGGCGTCCCGTGCCAGCTGCGGCTTATGGTATGAGTCCAGGTTGGGGCTCTGACATTTCACCGGAAGGATGACGCGGGATACTGCCGTCCGGATGCATAAGTCACTGAATCCTGGAGACATTGAGTGGTAGGGAAAGCCAAACCTTGACCAGGAGGAAAACTCGATGGATACGAAACTCAAAGTTGCTGTGCTGGGAACCGGAATCATGGGAGCGGCCATGGCGCGGAACCTCCTGCGGGCGGGCCATGACGTGTCAGTGTGGAACCGGGATGCGGCGAAGACCGAACCGCTGGTTGCCGAAGGCGCCAGGGGTGCAGCCACTCCCTCCGAAGCAGTTAAGGCCGCTGATGTGGTCCTGACCATGTTGTACGACGCCGACGCAGTCCAGCAGGTTGTCCGCGCCGCAGAGCCCGGCATCCGGCCGGGTACGGCGTGGGTGCAGTCCACAACGGTGGGCGTGCCGGACGTGCCTGTTTTGGCGGCCTTGGCCGCAGAGCTGGGCCTGGACCTGGTGGAGGCGCCCGTCTCCGGCACCCGCGCGCCGGCGGAAGCCGGCCAGCTCCTGGTGCTGGCCGCCGCGCCCGAGTCGGTCCGCCAGCGCGTGGGGCCGGTCCTCGATGCCATTGGCGCCCGCACCATCTGGACCGGTGATGATCCCTCGAAGGGTTCGGCGGCCCGCCTGAAGCTCGTGGTCAACAGCTGGGTTATCGCTGCCTCCAATGCCGCCGGCGAGGTGGTTGCACTGTCCGAAGCCCTTGGCGTCGATCCGCAGCAGTTCCTTGATGTGATCCAGGGCGGAGGGCTTGACCTTCCTTACCTGCGCACCAAGATGGGCCTCATCATGGATGACGGTTTGGACCCTGCTTCCTTCGCCGTCGACACAGCGCGCAAGGATGCCCACCTCATCGTCGATGCCGCCGCTGAACGGGGCGTGAAGCTGGACGGTGCCGAGGCGTCCGCCGCCCGGCTGGACCGCGTGGCAGGGCAGGGCCGGACCAAGCAGGACATGGCAGCGGCGTACTACGCCAGCCGGTAGCACGCAACAGGGACCTCCGCGGATGTCCGGACATTCCGATGGGGCGCCTCAGCAAGCGCTGATCGCCCCGTGCAACTTCCCCATCAACCCGGTGATGATCAAGCTGGCACCGGCACTGTTCGCCGGCTGCACGGTGGTCGTCAAACCCGCATCCCCCACCCCGCTGTCCATCCGCGTGATCATCGACGCGATCGCCGCCGCAGGCGTCCCGGCCGGCGTGGTCAACCTGGTCACCGGCTCCGGGCGGCAAGTCCAGCGTCATCGTGCTGCCCGACGTGGACCTGGACGCCATGTCCCGCGTGTTGATCAAGTCGCAACACCGGGCAGACCTGCTGCATCTCCACCCACATCCTGGCCCCGGCCAGCCGGTACGACGAGGTGGTGGACATGGTCACGGCCACCATCGCGGCCGGAAAGCAGGGCGACCCCCTGGATCCCGACACGGTGTTTGGCCCCGGGGCCACCGAGGCGCAGTACCGGACGGTACGGGCTCGGTTGGCATGAACTTCTTCGCCTCCAACCACTCCGCCCCGTTTGGCGGCCGGCACGACTCAGGGCTGGGCACCGAGTACGGGATCGAGTGGCTCAACGCCTGCCTGAGCTACAAGTCGATCCACCGCAAAAGGTAGCCAGCTCCTGCCTGCGCCCCGCGAGTCGGCATTTAACGGCAATGTTCCACCGGATTATTGCCGTGACGTGTCATTTCGCGGGGGGATTCTACGGCAGCCGGGACGGCCGCAGCGCGTGCGGCTCGCCGGCCCGGGCCGGGTCCAGCGGCACCGGGCTGACCAGCACCGCGGGACCGCGGTGCAGTAGTCCGCTGGAGAGCGCGCGGCACCGGATGCCGCCGCGGCCGCGCATGGCGGGGTGCGCGCCCGGCGCCAGCATTTCGTTCATCCAGGCGCACGGTTGGGCGTGCCGGCCGCCATGGAACCGGACCACGCCGCCGCCCGACTCCAGCGCAAAGTCCTGCCCCAGCAGCGGGGCCAGCTGTGCCCCGCGGAGCACCACATTGCGCCCGGTCAGCAGGGGATCCAACGGTGCGGCGCCCAGCTCGGCGGCAATGGCTTCAAGGGATTCGACGGCGAACAGGGTCACCGCCGCGTCCATGTGCGCGGCCTTTCCGAAAAACCGGTCACCCACGATGCCCTTGCCGGCCACCAACTCGGCCTGGGCGGCATCAGTGGTGGGAACATCGGCGGCGCCCTCCCTGGCACGGCCAAAGTAGGCGTGCGCAGGGGACAACAGCAGATGCAGGATCTCGACGTCGTACCGGAAGGTTCCGCCCGCCTCAACCACCGACATACGCTGCCAGGTGCTGCCCGGTGAGCGTCGCGCGGCCGGCCACCAGGTCAGCCGGCGTACCCTCGAAAACGATGCTGCCGCCGTCGTGCCCTGCTCCCGGGCCAATGTCGATGATCCAGTCCCCGTGGGCCATCACCGCCTGGTGGTGCTCGATGACGATGACTGACTTCCCGGCATCAACCAGCCGGTCCAGCAGGCCCAGGAGCTGCTGCGCGTCGGCCAAGTGAAGGCCCACCGTGGGCTCGTCCAGGATGTAGACGTCGCCGGTTTCCGCCATCTGCGCGGCCAGCTTGAGCCGCTGGCGCTCGCCGCCGGACAGGGTGGTCAGCGGCTGGCCCAGGGTGATGTAGCCAAGGCCCACGTCAGCCAGGCGTTCAAGGACCTTGTGCGCCGCAGGGGTTTTGGCCTCACCCTCGGCAAAATACGCCAGCGCCGCATCCACGGACATGTCCAGCACATCGGCAATGTTCTGCCCGCCCAGCGTGTACTCAAGGACGGCGGGCTGGAAGCGGCGCCCCTCGCAGTCCTCGCAGGTGGACTCGACCGTGGCCATGACGCCCAGTTCGGTGAAGATTACGCCGGCGCCGTTGCAGGTGGGGCAGGCGCCCTCGGAGTTGGAGCTGAAGAGCGCCGGCTTCACGCCGTTGGCCTTGGCGAAGGCCTTGCGGATGGGCTCCAGCAGCCCGGTGTACGTGGCCGGGTTGCTCCGCCGGGACCCCTTGATGGCGCCCTGGTCGATGACGATGACGCCTTCCCGCCTGGCCAGCGAGCCGTGGATCAGCGAGCTCTTGCCGGACCCGGCCACGCCCGTCACCACGCACAGCACGCCGAGGGGCACGTCCACGTCCACGTTGCGCAGGTTGTTGGTCGAGGCGCCCCGGACTTCCAGCGCACCGCTGGCCTTCCGGACGGAGTCCTTGAGGCGGGCGCGGTCGCCCAGGTGGCGCCCGGTGATGGTGGCGCTGGACCGCAGCCCGTCCACGTCGCCCTGGTACACGATCTCACCGCCGCCGGTGCCGGCGCCCGGGCCAAGGTCGACGACGTGATCGGCGATGGCGATCATCTCCGGTTTGTGCTCCACCACCAGGACGGTGTTGCCCTTGTCCCGCAGCTGGAGCAGGAGGGTATTCATCCGCTCGATGTCGTGCGGATGCAGGCCGATGCTGGGCTCATCGAAGACGTACGTGACATCGGTGAGGGAGGAGCCCAGGTGGCGGATCATCTTGGTCCGCTGCGCTTCGCCGCCAGAGAGGGTGCCGGCCGGGCGGTCCAGTGAGAGGTAGCCGAGCCCGATTTCGGCGAAGGAATCCAGGAGGTCCCGCAGCCCGGCCAGCAGCGGCCGGACCGTGGGCTCGTCCAGGCCGCGGATCCACTGTGCCAGGTCGCTGATCTGCATGGTGCACAGATCCGCGATGTTCTTGCCGTTGATCCGTGAGTTGAGCACCTCGGGCGTGAGCCGGGTTCCGCCGCAGTCCGGGCAGGTGGCGAACGTGACGGCGCGCTCCACGAAGCGCTTTACGTGCGGCTGCATCGCCTCCACGTCCTTGGACAGCATGGACTTCTGGATCTTGGGGATCACGCCTTCGAACGTGAGGTTGACGCCTTCCACCTTGATCTTGGTGGGCTCGGCGTACAGCATCGTGTCCAGCTGCTTCTTGGTGAACTTGCTGATCGGCTTGTCCATCGGCAGGCCCATGCCCTCGAACAGCCGGCCGTACCAGCCGTCCATGGAGTAGCCCGGAACCGTGAGTGCGCCCTCGGAGAGGGACTTCGAATCGTCGTACAGCGCCGTCCTGTCGATGTCACTGATGGTTCCCATGCCCTCGCAGCGCGGGCACATGCCGCCAAGGTAGGTCACCTGCCGGACCACGTTCTTTTCCACCCGGCCGCCTTTTTCGGTGCTCATGATGCCGCTGGCCTTGCGGGTGGGGACGTTGAAGGAGAAGGCGGTGGGCGGCCCGACGTAGGGCTTGCCCAGCCTGCTGAACAGGATCCGCAGCATGGCGTTGGCGTCGGTGGCGGTGCCCACGGTGGAGCGCGGGTTGGCGCCCATCCGCTCCTGGTCCACGATGATCGCGGTGGTTAGGCCCTCCAGCCGGTCCACGTCAGGGCGCGCCAGGCTGGGCATGAACCCCTGGACGAATGCGCTGTAGGTCTCGTTGATCATCCGCTGCGATTCCGCGGCGATGGTGGCGAACACCAGGGAGCTCTTGCCCGAGCCGGAGACGCCTGTGAAGGCGGTGAGCCGCCGCTTGGGCAGTTCCAGGCTGATGTCCTTGAGGTTGTTCTCCCGTGCGCCCTGGACCCGGATCAGGTCGTGGGTATCTGCGATGTGAACTCCGGCGTTCCCTGTGTCTGTGGCTGTGCTCATGTCCGTGCTCAAAGTGTCCCCCTTCTCCTCGGGCGGCACCAAGGGAGGCTGCGCTGGCAGCCTTCCTACGGCGTCGTCCGTTATATACGTTGCTGTTTATATGCCTAGGGCTGCTGGTTGATCCGGACGGTGTTCCCGGCAGGATCGCGGAAGGCGCAGTCCCGGATGCCGTACGGCTGGTCGATGGGTTCCTGGACCACGTCGGCCCCGGTCGCCTCCACTTTGGCGAACGCGGCGTCCACGTCCGGTGAGGAGAGGACGATGGTGGCGTAGGTGCCCTTGGCCATCATTTCGGCGATGGTGCGGCGCTCACTCTCGGTGATGCCGGGGTCCACCGCCGGCGGGTGCAGGACGATGGAAACGTCCTTCTGGCCCGCGGGACCGACGGTGATCCAGCGCATGGTGCCGCGGCCCACGTCGTTGCGGATTTCGAAGCCCAAGGCGTCGCGGTAGAACGCCAGTGAGGCGTCTGGATCGGTGGCGGGAAGGAAGGTTGAGGAAATGTTGATGTCCATGCCAGTCATGCTAGTAACGGCTCCGGGGCGGGCGCTTCTCGATTCCTGACCGGTCTGGTGACTTGTTTCGCCACGCAGGCGGGGATCCCCGCCGTCGACTCCGCAGCCTTCTGCTTATAGACGCTGGGCGGGATGCCCACGAGTTCGCTGAAGCGGGTGCTGAAGGTTCCCAGCGAAGAACAGCCGACGGCGAAGCACACCTCCGTGACGCTGAGGTCGCCTTTGCGGAGCAGCGCCATGGCCCGTTCGATCCGGCGGGTCATGAGGTAGCTGTACGGCGATTCGCCGTAGGCGAGCTTGAAGCGGCGGCTGAAGTGTCCCGCCGACATGTGGACGTCCCTGGCGAGGGATTCGACGTCGAGCGGCTGCGCGTACTCGTGGTCCACCCTGTCCTTGACGCGCCTCAGCTGGGTGAGTTCGCGTAGGTACGGATCGGTGGCGGGACTGCTGGTCACAGCTTTGATCGTGCTACGCGGAGGGGGTCTTGTCCAGAGTCCGAACAGCCGGGTTTGCGGTGGTCATTTGACCCCGCGGCGCAGGGTATGATTATCCCGCCGACCAGCATGAGGTCCTCGCCCGAACAGGGCTGGAGTAAACCCGGCAGCGGCAAAAACAACCCCCGTTTTACCCCTCCTGAACCCTGCCCGAATTCTGCTCGGGGACCCTTGAAAGGACGCCATGAATCTGCTGTGGGAACTCGCCGGATGGGCAGGCGCTGTTGCGATTCTCAGTGCGTACCTCGCCGTTTCCATGGGCTGGCTGAAGGCCGGGAAGGGCTTTCAGACGGCAAACCTGTTCGGTTCCGTGGCCTTCATCATCAACGGCACCCTGCACAGCGCATGGCCGTCAGTGGTTACCAACGTGGCCTGGTTCCTCATTTCCGCTGTGGCGCTGGTCCGGATGCGTTCGGTGGAAACGCCGGCCGAGCCGGTTGAAGCTGCGCATGTGCAGTACCCCGGCGTTCCAGACTCGACCGGCCAGATGGCTGTCATCGAAGCCCTCACCGAGGCCCTGCCCGTGGTGTCTTCCGCTGTTGGTTCTGCGCCCGCGGTTGCGGACGGACCGCGCCTGGCGCTTTAGGCCTCCAGTGGTACGGACGACGGCGGCACGGCGGCGCTAGTGGATTGGCTTCAGTTCAATACGCTCAGCCTTGCCTCCAGACCCTGACGTAGTCGACCCGGACTGCGCCTGCGGGTCCGGACACCTGTGAGCCAGACCAGTAACCTACGTTGATGACCAGGTAGTGCGGAACTGCGCCGTCCAGGGTCGCATAGGACTGAACCAGCGCACCGTCGAAATAGACATCGTTCCGGCCGGCCTTCCGGTGCAAACCGTAGGTGTGGAACTGCCCTGCCCAGCAGCCGGGGATGCTGGCAGTAGTGTTTTTGGAAGGCGAGTGGTAGTTGGAGTGCATCGTGCCGGACAGGGGTTCGGCTATATCGTTCTCGCCGTGTGCGGGCCAGGACTGCCCCGTTGTCCACCAGGCAGGCCAGTTGTGGATCGTTGTGCCGCAGGTTCCGGGAAAGAGAATCCTGGCCTCGTAAAAGCCGAGCCCGAATGAGGCCCCTACGTGGCCGGCGACTCCATCGCTGGGATTGGTCGCGACCAATGCGCCCTTGTCGGGTCCGGACATCTGCAGTGTAAGCTCGCCGCCCGTAACGCTGACGTTGCTGGAGCATGTCAGGACCTTGTTCACCATGGAGCCCGCGCAGTCTTTGAACCAGTACGGTGTCCAGACTGACCGGTTCAACGTGTCGAAGTTGTCTTCAAACAGCAGCGACCAATTTCCGGGCACTCCGAGAGGCGTCGAAATGCTGGCGGAGGATGCAACGACCGCCGCTGCGACTCCGTTCGCGGCCACAGGAGGCGTGGTGGTTGGCCCTGGTGCGCTGCCGGCGGCCAGCCCTACGCTGGCAGTCAGCACGAGGTTTAGGAGGCCAGCCGCGAGGCTGAGGCATGCCCTGGCGATCCGCATCCCACTCTCCCTCAGGTTCGACCTCCGCCACTGCTCATTGGCCAGCAAAGACAAGGTCCGTGTTCAGGTCGCCAATCGACCAAACTTCGTTCCAGATACCTGTTGCATTCCCGCGCCCAACCTGGCGAAAGCCCGGAAAATGGGGCGGTAGCCTCTGGCAGCAGCCAACCTACACCGGCCCAAAAGCCCGGCATAAGGGTTCTTCGTACCCCACCCACCCATCCGCCTACCCGGAATTCCACCGCTAGGTTCGAGGGTGCCCCTACGGGGTTTTCCCGCTGCCGACGGTGGAAAGGTGGGTGCGCAGGTGTTCCGAGGCCTCCTCGCGCCCTCAGCGCCTCGCGTTATTCGATGAGCCGGCGCAACCTGTTAATGCGTGCCAGGCTTTCGATCCAGCCCTCGCCTGAAATACGTAGCAGCAGCTGGCTGACCTGGGCGCGGGTGAGGCCGCAGCGAGTACACGCTGCCGGTCTGCAACTTCCGACCGGGCTGCCTGGAGCGGAAGTTGTCCAGTGTCAGTTATCCGTCAACCGCCGGGCCGCCGGCCCTGTGGTTGAGGTGAGGAGTTTTACGGCCAGGACCATTGAGAGCGCGGCGAAGGGGAGTTCAACGAGGGCAGCTTCGAGGACTGCGGTGACCAGAGCCGGCCCTTGCTCGGCTGTCGTGACGTCGAAGAGCGCATCGATGCACAGGCTCGTGGAGAAGGCGGTGGCGCTCAGGACGGCCCAGGTCCTGTTTTTGAAGAGGAAGACCGCGGTCAGCAGGGCGGTGAGGCCTTCAAAAGTGTCCAGGGCGAGCCAGGCCGTGTTCCAGTTGTAGGCGACGGTCACCGAGGGCATCGTCCCGCTCAGGTAAAGGATCCACACCACGTAGAACAGGCTCGCTGCGGCGCCGCAACTGATGGCCAGGCGCCGCCATCCCCAGCCCCGAAGGCGGACCAGCAGGTGGCGGCGCATCCGAAGGATCACGGCCAGCGCCAGAAGGACGAGCCCGATCTTCAGTCCGATGAAGTGGGGTCCACCGGTCAAGGCGGCAGACCCGACCCCCTTGGCAAGTGACGCCGTGCCCCGGAGAACTTCCATGAGCGGTGGCTATTCGTAGCGGAGGGAGTCGATGGGGTTTTGCCGTGCCGCCCGCCAGGCCGGCAGGGTGCCGGCGAGGAAGGCGATGATCATGACCAGAAGAATGACCCCGGCCACTGATCCGGGGGCGAAGCTGAGGATTTGCAGTCCGGCGAGGTCGCTGAGTGGGCCCCGGGCGAGAACGCCGCTGATGGCGGTTCCCAGGCCGATGGCGGCGGCGGAGCCTATGAGGCTTCCGAGCAGGCCGATGAACGCCGCTTCGGTGCTGAAAAGTGCGAACACGGAGCCGCTGCCCATGCCCATGGCCTTCATAAGTCCGATTTCCCGGGTCCGTTCCTGCACCGACATCAACAGCGTGTTCACGATGCCGAATCCGGCAGCGACGAGGGCAATGATGGCGAACGCGTCCAGGACGCCGATGATGCCGTTAATGACGGTTTTGACCGTTCCGATGCGGTCCTCGAGCGTCTGGGCTGTGTAGCCCGCGGCGGTGAGCCGGGATTTTATGTCGTTGATCTGGGCTTTTGTTGATGGCGTGAAGGTGGCGGTCGCTGCGGTCCAGGTGTTTTTCGTCGCAGCGGGCGCGCCGGTGCTTTGGGCATCCGTGAGGGCAGCCGTCAGGGCCTTGTTGGCGAAAGCGCCGCCGGAGCCGAGGAGTGCATTGTCTTCCACCCCGCTAATGCGGGCAGTGATGGTGTGCATGGTGCCCGCAGCGTCCTGGATGCCGATGGTGACGTCCTGTCCGATGGCCTGGTCGTTGCCGGGCAAGCCGAGCGGTGTGATGTAGCTGGAGGGAAGCACGATTTGGGGTTCGCTTCCGGCGTCGTCCAGTGGGGCACCGGCGGCCAGTTGGGGCTGGGCCCCGGCGAGGGGGCTGATGGAGAGCTGGTATTTTTCCTGGCTGTTCCACTGGACATAGGCGGGGCTGAGCCGGCTGACCGGGTTGACCCCGGTGATCCCGGGAATGGCGGCAAGGGTATCGAGGTCCGATTGGTTCAAGGCCACCTGTGTTGAACCTGGGCGGCCGCCGGCGGCGAGGACCCGGGTGTTCGGGTCGTATTTCTGCGGGCCGGACCCCGGGCTGGTGCTTGCATCGGTTTTGGTGACCGTAAACGCGTTGCTGGGCCCGACGGCGGCAACCTGGCTGTCGATGTAGTTGGAAATACCGGTGCCCAGTCCGTTGGTGATCGTGAGGGTGAAGGCTCCGACGAAGATCGCCAGGATGGTTAAGGTGGTGCGGAGTTTGCTGCGGAAGCTGTTCGCAATGGCGGTTGTCACGGTCTCGAGCGGTTTCATGCCGCGTGCTCCTCGTCGGTGGTGATCAGCTGTCCGTCGCGGATGTAGAGGCGGCGGTTGAATCGTGCGGCCAAGTCGTGGTCGTGCGTCACCGTGATGAGGGTGATGCCGTGGTTTTGGTTGAGGTCGAACAGGATGTCCTCGACGATGGCGCCCGTGGCGGTGTCGAGGTTTCCGGTCGGTTCGTCAGCGAAGAGGACCTGCGGGTTGTTCGCCAGGGCCCGCGCGATGACCACGCGCTGCTTCTGGCCGCCGGACAGGTTCCCGGCCTTATTGCGGGCCTTGTCTGCCAGCTCGAGCTGTTCGAGGACTGCCATGCCCCGGGCACGGCGTTCCCGCGCCCCGGTCCCGGCGATCTTCAGTGGCAGGACCACGTTGTCCAGCACGCTGGTGGCGTGGTTGAGGAAGAACTGCTGGAAGACGAAGCCGAACATCTGGTTCCGCAAGGTATTCAGTTTCCGGCCGCTCAGGGTCTTCGCGTTCGTTCCGTCAACATGGACCTCCCCTCCGCCGGGAGTGTCCAGGAGGGCGAGGAGGTGCATCAGGGTGGACTTACCGGATCCGCTCTTGCCGACGATTGCCACCGAGTCTCCACGGTCGATGTCCAGGGACACGCCTTTCAGGGCGTCGAAGCGGTCGGGGCCGCGTCCGTAGGTCTTGGTCAGGTCGCGGGTGGACAAAATCGGCACAGACATGGATTTCCCATCAATGGTCGTGAAACGGTGACGCAGGACTGGGTTGGTGCGGCCAGGCGCAGCTCCTCGGCCGCATTCTCCGGAGCGTCGCATGTCACCGTCATCCATGTCCTTCTTTAGCCAGGCTCCATACCCGCTATCGGGTGGTAACCAGCACGCTAGCCATGCGGTAAGTGAACCGCAAAACAAGACGGTAGGGGCCGAACCTTGGTGAAAGCTGACCGAAGTCCGATGGAGGCCAGCCGGTCAGCGGCCCAGGCCTGGAAACCAACGATAAGGTCGGTGGCGTGGGCCACCCCCAGCCGTTGCAGGGTGTGTGCACGTGCGGTTCCGCCGTCGGAGGTATGCCGCTGTTCCACGGGCTTCCTCGCTTTGCCTGCTGATCACGAGATGCCGATCCACCTGGTCGCGTCGATTCCCAAGGGTATGCCTGACGGAATCCCGGCGCCGCTAAACCGACCAGGTTAAGTACGTCCTTCAACATGGCCAAAGCGGCTCCTCGCGGGCTGGAACGGCCGCCCTGCACCGTGACGTCCCGGGCTTCGGGGCAGCTGAAGACGATTGCCTTTTCGGGGCCGGCGATTGAGAACAGCGGCTCGGCTGGCGCCACGGCTTCCAGCTGCACAGTGACCGCCATCGGCCGGTCCAGGGATGTGCGCCCGCCACGGCACGGAGGCGGAGTCCCTGCTGGGCGGCGGCCAAGGCCTTGCACAGCTGATCCAAAACAAACGTCGACGTCCCGTTCGGGCAGGCGCGCACCACAGCGCAGCCCATGCCCCTCAGTGCCACGCGGGCAAGGTCCGCCGTGGGCAGCGCCGCCCCGGTTGCCGCCGAAATCCGGATCCGGCTCTTCCCTTCCGCCGCGGCACGCTCAAGGTCACGCCAGCTGCTGAGGATGTGGCTCTTTGTTGCCGTGACCACGTCCACGCCACTCCTGAGCGCAGCAGACGCTTCCTCCAGCGCGTGGGCGTGTGCCTCAACCGAGGACGGAAGGGCCTGGACCAGAATTCCTGCACCAGCGAGGGCCAGGGTTTCGCCAATGGGCCGGAGCGGCATCCACGACGAGCGTTCAGGCACCACGGAGCCCGGCGCAGGGAAGACCTCTGCCGTGTGCCCCCGGACGGCAGCGATCCGCAGCCCGCAATCCTGTTCCAGGACCGTTTCGGCAAAGGCCTGCCCCACAGGGCCAAAACCGGACAGAACTAACGGCACGGGTACCAACGCCGCCCCTACTTCTTCGTCATCCGGTACCGCTCGATCTGCCGCAGCCGCCGCAGGAGGCTGTCGCGCCGGGGGTGCGGGACGGCGTCGGCCGCTTCTGCGGTGAGGTCGATGTGCTTGGTGCCGTACTGCCAGAGCAGAAGGTCGTCCAGGAGCCGGTCCGGACCGGGGGAGTAGCGGTGGTCCAGAGCCTTGCGGACCTCGGTGATCCGGTTGGCACTGAGCAGCCCTGCCAGCTGCATGGTCTGGTTGAGGCCGTGCGCGGCCATGAGCTCTGCAGCCCAGCCCCAGTCATCATCCACCTTCCGGTCCACGTGGGGGAGGAGGGTGCGCCAGACGTCCCGGATCCGGTTGGGCGTCAGCGGAGCCGCGCCTTCGCCGTCCATGTCCCAGAAGCCGCGGACTTCCTCGTAGCTTTCGTGAAGGTCAGAGAAAGCAGTCTCCACTGTTTCCAGCATGGCGGCGGTGGCGGTGAACTGCCGGTCGAAGTGCGGGGTCCAGGCCCGCGGGTCCTCGGCCTTGAAGCGGATGTCGTGTTCGATCTCGCTCCAGGCGTGGGCAAAGATGGTCCGGATCTGGCACTCGAAGAAGTAGCTGCCATTGGGCTGCAGGTCCGGGTTGAAGACCTGCTGGTACTCCTTGACGGCCTCATTCTGGATGGTGCGCAGGATCAGGTGCCGGCTGGAGTAGCCGTACGTGCCGGACTCGATGGAACCGATGTCCTTCTCGCGGTCGCCCCGGCAGTCGAACAGCTGCCGCTGGCGCTTGATGATGTTGGCGACCGCTGCGTTCTCAGCCGGCAGTTTGGTGATGACGCGGATGCCCACCATGTCATTGAGGGTGCGGAACGGGTCCGGGAACTTCAGCAGCCTCCGGCCGCCGGGCTCCAGCGGCTCCTCGGTGCGCGAGATCTTCTCCTTGAAGGATTCCACCGTCTTGGTCCGGCCGGTGACGAACAGCGGCGTGACCTCGCTGTCCTTCAGCACGTCCCGCAGGACCAGCAGGACGTCCCGGGTAACCAGCTTCAGGGCAGGCCGGACGCGCTCATAAATCTCCACGTTGTGCTGCACCGACTCACGCAGTGGCTCGTCCAGGCTTTCCCAGTTACTCGGCATGATCCCAGCTTAGGGCCGGGGTGCGACAGGAAGCCTTACGTTTCGCCCTCCGAAGTTGATCCGCGCACCACCAGCGAGCTCTCCAGGATCAGCTCCTCCTGCTCCAGCGCCCGGCCCTCCATCAGCCGCCGGAGCTGCTCCCCGGCCTTCAGCCCCAGCCGCGCGGCGGGCAGGTGGACGCTGGTGAGCCCCGGGTTGCTGGTAGCGGAGTAGGGCAGGTCGTCGAATCCGGCCACGGCCAGCTCCGACGGAATCTTTACGCCCGCCACGCGGGCTTCCTGCAGCACGCCGTAGGCATGGGTATCAGTGGCGCATACGACGGCGGTCACCCCCTGGCGCTGCCAGCCCGGCCACGCTTCGGCGAACGCAGCCGCCGCCTCGCCGACGTCGATGGTGGTGGCGGGGATGTGGTCCGGGTCCACGGTCATGCCGCGGGCGGCGGCCTCGGCCAGGAAGGCATCGCGGCGGATGGTGAAGGTGGCCGTCCCGGTAACACTGTCCAGGTAGGCAACGCGCCGGTGTCCCGCGCCGGCGAGGTGGGCTGCCAGTTCACGCGCACCTTGGGCAACATCGAGGTTCACGGCCGGCGCCAGCGATTCCAAGCCGGGGGCATCCAGCAAAACCAGGGGGCCGGCCACGGAGAGATCGGCCAGGAAGCCGGCATTCGGCGCGTCAACCAGGAGCCCTGCGGGCCGCAGGGACATCAGCTTGCGGACGTCGTCGGCCTTGGGAAACTCGCCGGAATCCGTGACGGAGAGCAGCAGCTGGTACTGCGGGCCCAGGGATTCCCGCACCCCGCCGATGACCTTTGCAAAGAACGGGTTGGAAATGTCAGGCGCCACCAGGATCACGATCGAGCTGACGCCCTTGGCCAGGGAGCTGCCGATCCCGTCCACCACATAACCCAGCTCCGTAATGGCCTGGCGCACCCGGGAAATGTTGTCCTCGGAAACCCGCCCCGCGGTCTTGCCGTTAGCCACGAGCGACACCGTGGCCACCGAAACCCCGGCCTGTGCGGCCACCATGGCGGCTGTCACCCGCCGGGGCCGTGCCCGCTGCTGCACCTGTTCACCGGAATCCATACTTCGATCGTAGCCGCCGCAGGGCACGACAAGAGCAGCAGGACATCAAGCGTTTGACGTGCGGCAACGCAAAGACAACGTTAAGCGTTTGACGTAAGCTGCAAAACGGTGCCATGATCACTCCCGGAAGACAGAAACCCCTGCCCCAGGCAGCCCCAATGACGTGGAGAACCATCGTGGAACAAACCCGCACAACCCAGCCCGAACCCAGGAAGATCATCCTGGACTGCGACCCCGGCCACGATGACGCCGTGGCCCTCCTGCTGGCGCACGGCAACCCGAGCATCGAACTGCTCGCCGTCACCACGGTGGTGGGCAACCAGACTCTCGAAAAGGTCACCCGAAACGCCTTGGCCGTGGGCACCATCGCCGGCATCGCCGGCGTCCCCTTCGCCGCCGGATGCCCGCGCCCCCTGGTCCGCAACATCGAAACCGCCCCGGACATCCACGGCGACTCCGGGATGGACGGCCCCGCCCTGCCCGAGTCGACCATCGAGCTCGACCCGCGCCACGCCGTCGACCTCATCATTGACACCGTCATGGCGCACGAACCGGGCACCGTCACCCTGGTCCCCACCGCCGGCCTGACCAACATCGCCATGGCCGCCCGCAAGGAACCGCGCATCGTGGAACGCGTCAAGGAAGTAGTCCTGATGGGTGGCGGCTACCACGTGGGTAACTGGAGCGCCGTGGCCGAGTTCAACATCATCATCGACCCCGAGGCCGCGCACATCGTCTTCAACGAGAAGTGGCCCGTGGTCATGGTGGGCCTGGACCTGACGCACCAGGCGCTGGCCACCCCGGACGTGGTGGAGAGGATCGCCGCGATCGGCACCAAGCCGGCAAAGTTCGTCACCGAGCTGATGGACTTCTTCGCGCACACCTACAAGGACGCCCAGGGCTTTGACTGCCCGCCCGTCCACGACCCCTGCGCGGTTGCCTACGTGATCGATCCCAGCATCGTCAGCACGCGCAAAGTGCCGGTCGACGTCGAGCTGCAGGGCGCGCTCACGCTGGGCATGACCGTGGCCGATTTCCGGGCCCCGGCACCCGCCGACTGCCACACCAGCGTGGCAGTGGACCTGGACCACGCCCGGTTCTGGGACCTGGTCACCGACGCGCTGGTACGCATCGGCGAGCCGGGCACCAACGCCAGGGCGGACGACGGCGCCGCGCACCCTGGTGCGGACCGCACCCAAGCCAACGCGTCCGACGTCGTACGCCCGGAAAGTGCCCGCCTCACCGCCGGAGGGGTCAAGTAAATGGCTGCCACCCTCACCGAAGCGAAGACCGGCCGCGGCAACGTCGCCGCCCTGATGACCGCGCTGCTGGCGGCCTGCGTGGCGTTCCAGCTCAACGCCTCGATGCTCAGCCCCGCCCTGGTGACCATGGGCCAGGAACTCAACACGGACCAGGCCGTCATCGGACTCTCCCAAACCTGGTTCTTCACCGCCGCCGCACTGTTCTCGCTGTTCCTGCCGCGCCTGAGCGACATTGTGGGACGCAAGAAGGTCCTGGTGGGCATGATGGTGCTGATGGCCGTGGGCTCCGTCATCGCGGCGCTCGCCCCGGACGTCACGTGGCTCTTCGTGGGCCGCATCATCCAGGGCGTCAGCGGACCCACCGTCCCGCTCTGCCTGATCATGCTGCGCTCCGCCGTCAGCAACCCGCGCAAATACGGCACGCTCATGGGCCTCATCACCGCCGTCAACGGCGGCGTGGCCGGCGTCGACTCCTTCGTGGGCGGCTACTTCGCCGAGCACTTCGGCTTCCGCAGCATCTTCTGGCTGATGGTGGTCCTGGCCGTCGCCGCCACCGCCCTCATCATGTTCCTCGCCACCGAGAGCCGACCCGCCGCCGGAACCACGATGGACTGGCTGGGCGTGTTCTTCATCGTGGTGGCAGTCGGAGCCCTGCTGACCGCCCTGAACGAATGCTCCAAGCTGGTGGCCGGATTCAACTCCGCCACGCTGATGCTGAGTCTGGCGCTGGTCCTGGTGTCCGCCGTCGCATTTTTTGCCTTCTGGCGTACCGAACAGCGTGCCGCCCAACCGATGGTGGAAACCGTGCACCTGCGCCAGCGCTCCACCTGGGCGCCGCTGCTCACCACCACCCTGACCATGACCGGCATCTTCGCCGTCATCAACGGGATCGTTCCCGCCTATGTCCAGGCCGCCTCGCCGGGGTTCGGTGTTGGGCCCACCGAAATGTCGCTCCTCATTCTCACCCCGTACGCCCTCCTTGGCTGGCTGGTGGGACCCATCAGCGGCAGGCTCGCCCCGGTCCTGGGCTACACCAAGGTGCTGCGGATCGGTTTACTGGGCAGCATCGCCGCACTCGCCGTCATCGCGTTCCTGGGCCTGTCCAGCCTGCCGATGATGATCGCGGGAACGGTCTTGCTGGGCATCATGTACGCCGGTACGGTCAACATCATGCTCAACGGACTCGGTGTTGTCCTCTCGCCCGCCGGCAACCCCGGCTTCCTGCCCGGCATGAACGCCGGCGCGTTCAACCTGGGTGCGGGCCTGAGCTTCCTGATCCTGCCGGCCGTCCTGGTGGCAACGCAGGCACTCGGCGATGCGAAGGCCTCCTACCTGACCGTGGTGGTCGTCGGCCTGGCCCTGACCGTGGCCGCGTTCGTGGCGTCGCTGCTGATCCCCAAGCCCGTTGAGGCCGAGGTGGCCGCGTGAGTGCCGCGGCCGGCCAAGCGGGTTCCGGCAGCAGTGGCCGGATCGTCGTCGTCGGCTCCCTCAACGCCGACCTCACCATCTACTGTGACCGCCTCCCGCAGCCCGGCGAGACCGTGCACGGCAACGGGTTCGCCGTGAACCCCGGCGGTAAGAGCGCCAACCAGGCCGTCGCCGCGGCCCGGCTGGGCGGGCACGTCAGCCTGGTGGGCGCCGTAGGGGAGGACCCCAACGGCGCGATGCTCGAGGCGTCGGTGGCCGGGGCAGGGGTGGACGTCAGCCACGTGCGCACCTCCAGCGAGCCCACGGGTGTCGCCGTGATTGCCGTTGATGCCCGCGGTGAGAACAACATCATCATCTCCGCCGGCGCCAACGGCACTTTGTCCCCGGCCGACGTCGCCGGCGCCGCGGACGTCCTGGACGGGGCGGCCGTGGTGAGCCTTTGCCTGGAGGTCAGCACGGAGACCGTGCTGGCGGCAGCCCAGGCAGGGCATGACGCCGGCGCCACAGTCCTGCTGAACCTCTCGCCTTATGCGGAGATCCCGGCAGCCCTGGCTGGGCTGGCTGACGTCCTGCTGGTGAACGCCCATGAGGCTGCGCAGTTCCTTGGTACCCCGGTTCCTGGGGCTAATGCGTCAGTTGCCGACTGGGACGGGGTCCGCGATCAGTTCGCCCGGCACGGGATCCAGCAGGTCCTGATGACCTTGGGGTCGGAGGGGTCGGTGGTGCTGGACTCCCTGGCCCCGGCCGCCTCCCGCGTGACTCTTGTTCAGGCCACTGCGGTGGCGGCGGTGGACACCACTGGTGCCGGCGATGCCTTCACGGGCGCGGTTGCCGTGCGGCTGGCCGCAGGCGACGCGCTCGCGGATGCCGCCGCGTTCGCCTCCGTTGCCGCGGCTTTGGCGACCACCCGCAAAGGAACCCAGGCCGCATACCCGGTAGCGGCCGACGTCGAACGCCGCCTCCGCTCGGCCTAACCCCCTCATCGACTGCTCCGTAACTGCCGTTTTCGGGCGCCAAAAGGGCAGTTAGGGAGCAGCGGATGAGGGGCCGGCACTAACGGAGCGTGTCCAGCGTGACGCCGGTGTGCTCAGCCAACTGGGCCAGGAGGGCGTCCTGGAACGAGGGATCGGTGGCCGCGGGGTGCGGGGCCTGCCGGCGCTGGTGGTACCAGTAGCCTCCGCTCGTCAGAGCATCGGGGTCGTCGCTGGTGGCCAGCCACTCCTGGGTGCGGTGGCCCAGTTCCAGGCTGTCCGGTGCCGACCGGCCGCCCATCCGGGTGGGCACCCAGCCGGGATCCACGGCGTTGCTGGCGACGCCCGGCACCAGCCGGGCTACCGCTGCCGACAGCGCAGTGACGTGCAGCTTGGTGGTGGAGTAGGAGGCCGTCGTCGTCCGTCCCGCCCAGTCCAGGCCGGTCAGGCCGGTGCCGCCGCCGCGGTGCATGCCGCTGCTCAGGTAGATCAGTCGGCGCGGCCCGGGAATGAGGGCCGTTAGCAGGTACGGGGCCACCACGTTCACGGGCAGCAGTGCCGCGCCGCTGAGGATTCCGGCGTTGTGGATGACCGCGTCAATGCCGCCGATGGTGTTCGCATCCTCCGCGATCTGCCGGACCTCGTCCACGACGGCGAGGTCCCCGGTCACGCACTGCGCCCCGCGGTCCAGCAGATGCTGCACCGCGGGGACGCGCTGGGGGGACCGCGCGTGCACGATCACCTCGTGGCCGTCCCGGAGCAGCGTCTCAGCCGTGGCGAGTCCAAGTCCGTCGGTGGATCCGGTAATGAAGACGCGTGCCATGCGGGGCCCTCCTGGTTGGTTGTGTGTTTCCACGCTACCCGCAGCCCCTGCTGTCCAGCCGATGCCCCGGGGAGAGGTTCAGCCCCGCTTCCTGCCCAAGATCAGTGCGAGCAGTCCTCCGAAGGCCAGAAGGAGCAGCCCCACTGCCAGCAGGCCGGTGTTGACTCCTGTGTTGGCCAGGGTCCCGGGGACGGAGGCAGTGCCCACGGCGTGTGCGGCTACGCCGTTGGAGACCAGAAGACCGCCTGCGATCACGGCGCTGAGCAGGTATCCACGTATATTGCGGTACATCATTTTAGGGTTCTCCTGAAAGTTGGATCGGGCCTACTGGTCAGCCCGCGATTGGCTCATTCCGCATCGCGATGCGGAGGGGCCCAACTAGTCAGGAGATGATCCGGGGTCTGAGGACACCGGTGCGGGGGCAGCGGGCGGGCCGCCCTGGACGGCGGCAATGCCGCCCCCAGGGATTTGGAGGTTGTACGCGCCAAGCCGTGCAGGCGTGGCGGAACCATTCCCGCCGGACGGGCTGCTTCCGCCCGTGGCAGCACCCGGGGTGCCGGGCAGCGCATCCGACGGCCCGCCGGTAGGGGCGTCCTGCGGACCCGCACCTGCCGGCAACGGCGTTCCGGCTGCCGGCTTCGTTCGGGAATCGCAGGCGAGGCCATTGCCGTGCGGTATCCGGTTGACGGGCCGGGCGGAAGCAGTCGCAGCGTCGGCGGTCTCCCCCTCCGGTTTGGCCATCGGGGCCCGCACGGCGTCAGCAGCCTGCGGCACGTCAACAACTGCAGGAAGGGCGGGCTCCGCGCTCGTGGGCCCCGGTGCGACGGGTGTGGGTGCCGGCAAAGGCGCGGCGTCGATGACCGGTTCAAGGACAAGGGCAAGTGGCTTGAGGGCCGCGTCGGCCAGGGGGGGGGACGCCCTCCGCCACCGGGTGGAGGGCCGGCGCGGCACTACGGTTCGGGATTGTGGAGGCGGGGGCAACCGCCAGTCCGTCCGCTCCTGCTTTAACCGGTTCCAGGACGTCCTTGGCCTGGTGGGTGACCCTGGCGGCGACTGAGCCCACGGTGGAAGGGGCGGCACCGAGGAGCGGGTGGCTGGAAGAGGAGGAATCGGCGGAGGCGCCCACGGCGGACAGGATGATCCATGATGCGGCTACCGCCACGCCGAGCAGGAGGGGCCGGAGGAACGCCCACGCACTGCCTTCCGACTTCACGTTGTACGCCTCTCCCCAGCCTCACCTGCAACAATGCTGCCCACCATAAGCACAGACCGGCAACAAGGTCCAACGACTGAACGGTCCTCAGGAAGCGTCCGTCGGGGCGGCTCGGTGGTCGATGTCCGCGGTCAGGGCGTCAATGCGGTCCATGGCTTTGTTGAGCTTCTCGACGGCGGCCCACAGGGCCGGGTGCTGGCGACGGACCTGCCCCAGGCTGGTCCCCGCCGAGCGAAGGGATCCGAGGTCGAAGCTGACGTTGGTGCGGGCGCCGGCGACAGCAGCGCGGAGGGCACCGAACGCGACCACGACGTCCGCAACCAGTGACCGGTTGCCGTTCGCTGCCAGCCAAGCGAGGTCGTCGATGGCTCCGATGGCCCGCTCGCCAAGAACGGCGGAGGATGCCGCGGCTTCCAGCGATGCCTGCCGGATGGCCTCGTCCCGTTCCGGACCCGGCTCCAGCCGGAAGGCGGCGCCGAACGCTTTGGACGCGGACGCATCGTCGTCCGCCAGGCGGAGGGCTTCTTGGCGCAGCGCCTGGGCCCGCACCCGTATCCGGGCCGGTTCCCCGCCGTCGTCCTCTTCGCTGTCGCTGTAGCCGGCAACCATCGACGTAAGCGAGGCTGCCACCGCCAGCATCAGTCCGGTTCCGGCGCCCCCGCCGGGGGAGCCGGTGGACTCCGCCAGGGCGCGCGTCCACTCCTCGACAGTCGACCCCTGGGTGGTCACAACAGGTTCATCCATGTCAGGAGGCGTGCCCACACAGGTGCTCGGCTAAACGGCGGGAACGGTGGCATTCCGCACACGCTGGCCCAGTTTTCGAGGCACTGGCCGCGGAAGCCCGTGGAGTTGCCGCCGATTGGTGCGGATAAAGTGGGCCAGTGTGACGCAGCGCTACCGCTATGAGTACGGTGAGGACCCCAGCCAGTGGGGCGAGCTTTTCCTGCCCGATCCTCCGGCAGGCGGAATGCATCGGGGCGTGGTGGTGGTGATCCACGGCGGCTACTGGCGCTCGCAGTACGGCGCCGAGCTGGGCGAGCCTCTGGCCAAGGACCTGGCTGACCACGGGATGGCGGCATGGAACCTGGAATACCGGCGCGCGGGCAACGGCGGGGGCTGGCCCGGCACCTTCCTGGACATCCTGGCGGGCATCGACAAGCTCGCCGTGCTCGCGGAGCCGCACTCGCTGGACCTGGGCAAGGTGGTGGCGCTTGGCCACTCCGCCGGCGGCCATTTGGCGGTGTGGGCCGCGGGCAGGGACCGGCTGGGTGATCTGGGCCTCCCGGACTACAGCCAGGTGGAAGATGGTAACGACGGCGTCCGCCTCACCGGGGTGGTGAGCCAGTCCGGCGTCCTCAACCTGGCCGAGGCCGAACGCCTCCGCCTCAGCAACGGTGCGGTGGCCAACCTGCTGGGCGGGCCGCCGTCGGAATTTCCGGGCCGGCACCGCTTGGCCGACCCCATGGCAGCGCTGCCGCTGGACATTCCTGTTTACGCCGTCCACTCGAAGGATGATGTGGATGTGCCGCTGAGCATGTCCACCACGTACGTGGAGGCGAGCAGTTCCGGACCCACGCCGGCGGAGCTGGTGATGGTGCCGGGGGACCACTTTGCGCTCATCGATGTCACGTCAGAGGCATATCTCAGGTGCCGGGACCTGATCCAGGAGCTTCTGCGCTGACACGAACTGCTGGCGACGGCCTCTTTCTGGCAGAGTATGACCATGCTCACAGTGATCGGTGAAGGCCTTGTTGATGTTGTCCAGCGTGCCTCCGGAATCCAGGCCCACGTGGGCGGCAGCCCGCTGAACGTTGCGGTAGGCCTGGCGCGGCTGGACCACCCGGTGCAGTTCATTGGCCGCTACGGCCGGGATGCCTACGGGGACTCGGTGGCGGCACACCTGCGAGCAAGTTCTGTCATGCTTCCGCTGCCGCCTGACGAGCTGCCCACCAGCGTGGCCACTGCATTGATTGACGACGACGGCGCTGCAACCTACACGTTCGACCTCGCCTGGGAACTCCCCAGCATGGCGGATCGGCTCGGCTTCATGTTGCAGGGCACCACGCTGCTGCACACCGGGTCCATTGCCACGATGCTGAAGCCCGGCGCCACCGAGGTGCTGGCCGCCGTCGAATACGCCCACCCGTCCGCCACCATCAGCTTCGATCCCAACTGCCGGCCGAGCATCATTACAGACGTGGACTACGCGCGGCGGCAGGCGGAAAAGTTCGTCACGCTTTCGGATGTGGTCAAGGCGTCGGACGAGGACCTCGCATGGCTATACCCCGGGCAGGACGTGCTGGACTCGGCGCGGAAGTGGCTGGCCCTCGGCGGGGAAGAGGGGCCGGCGATGGTGGTAGTGACCCGCGGCGCAGAGGGGCCGTGGGGCGTCTGCCGCGCCGGCGAGGCTTCCGTTCCTGCGCCCAAAGTAGATGTCGCGGACACCGTGGGGGCTGGGGATTCCTTTACGGCGGCGCTGCTATCGGGCCTGGTGGACCGGGAGCTTGACGGAGCCCAGAACCGCCAGGACCTGCGTGACCTTCCGGCCGAGGGCCTGGCCGAACTTCTTGAGCACGCTGCCCGGGCGGCGGCTGTCACCGTGTCCCGGCCCGGGGCCAACCCGCCGACACGGGCGGAGTTGCACGGGACTGGAAAGGAAGCCTAAGGCGGAATCGATTGCTCCGTAAGTGTCCTTTTTGGGGGCCCAAAACGGCAGTTACGGAGCAATCAATCAGCGCAGGACTACTCCTTGCCGAGTCCCGCCGCTGAGGTCTTCTCGCCCGAGACGCTGTTGAGTGCCCGCAGGTCGAAGATCCCGCTGATGTCGGCCTGCTTGGTGGTGCCCGCAGTAACGCCGTCGGCCAGGAGCTTCTGGTAGGTCCCGGCCAGCGGGTCCACCGTGAACACGATGTTCTTCAGCGACCGGTCGAAAACGTCGGCCTTCAGCTCGGCGCCGGCAGCTTCCTTGAGTGCTGCATTGATGACCGTCGCCTTTTCCGCCGCGGAGGCACTGTTCAGCCACTCAATCGACTTCACGTGGCCCTTCAGCAGTGCCTTGACGGTGTCCGGATGGTCGGCGGCGAACTTCTGGTTCACGATCAGGATGGTGGTGGGGAACTCGCCGGGCTTGCCGGAGAGCGACCCGTCCCAGAGGTCCTTCTCATCCACCAGGACCTTGGCGCCGGCTTGGAGCACCAGGCGCGAGGCCCACGGCTCAGGCAACCACGCGCCGTCGAGCTTTCCATCCTGGAAGAGCTTCAGGGTCTGGGCGTTCTCGGTGGGGTTGATGGCGACGTCGCCGCTGCCGTCCACATTGGTCTTGTACCCCTGGGATGAAAGCCAGGCGCGGAGGGCCACGTCCTGCGTGCCGCCAAGCTGCGGCGAAGCAAGTGTCTTGCCTTTCAGGTCTGCGGCGGAGCTGATCTCCGGCTTGACCACCAGTTGGGCGCCACCGGCGGCAGCGCCGGCGATGATGTTGACGGATTGGCCCTGGCTCTTCACGAAGGAGTTGATGGCCGGATTCGGGCCGATGTACGTGGCATCGATTGCGCCCGCATTCAGCGCTTCGATGGCTGCGGGCCCTGCGTTGAACACCTGCGTGCTGAGCTTGGTACTGCCCAGCGCATCCGCAAGGAAACCTTTCTTGATGCCCACCAGGGCCGGGGCGTGCGTGACGTTCCCAAAGTAGCCGAGCTTCAACTCGGCGGCGGGGTTGCCGGACGTGGCAGTCTCCTGCGTTGCTGCCGGGGTACCGCTGTTGACGGCGGAGGCGACGGCGGCGCCGCCACCAATGAGGGCCAGCAGTGCGGCGGCGACGCCGATCTTCAGGCCCACGGCGCGCTTGGGTTTCGTTGCTTCGCCGGCGACGATGCGGGTTGAGCCTTGCTGGTTCTGCGGATTCTTGTCCTGCGGATCTGTCATGGGGAATTCCTCTGCTGGGGCGGATGCTGAGACGAGATTACGGACCGCCCATCGGCCCCACAATCGTTCTTGTCGCAGTGGTTCACGCGGCGACGCGAACGCTCAACCCGGCGTCGCAGGGCGTTAAAAATCGTCGCAGGACGTCTTTGTTCGGTGGTGTTATGCGCGCGGCGCTAGCCGTAAGTACCCATCAGCAGGTGCCAGCCCTGATTCGTCCGGCGTGATGATGGGTAAGTAGGCGGCGTGGGGGCATTAAAAAACTAATCAAGGAGACATCATGTTGCTTTGGATCGCCATTATCATCGCCGTTCTCTGGCTTCTCGGACTGCTCGCGAATATCGGCGGCGGGCTCATCCACATACTTTTGGTTGTTGCAGTGATCGTCCTCATCATTCACTTCGTCCGTGGCAGGTCCCGCGTCTAAATTCGGGAAGGCACCGCCGCTGGCCACTGGGCCGGCGGCGGGCCGCCGAAGGGCTTCAGGCGGCCCTGACCAGCGGGAGCTCCTCCCAGTGCGTGGTGTACCGGGGTGAGCGCATGTCGCGTTCCATGGTCCAGTCGAGGCCGGACTTGATGCCGGCGTGCCCCAACCCGATGGACCCCGGCCCGAAGCGACGGCTCACGTCGTCCTCCAGCAGGGGACCGATGCCGCGTTCTTCGTACCGGTTCTCGAACGGCTCCACTGGCGGCTGGTTTCCGGTGGACCGTTTCCGGTGGACCGCAGGTCGGTGAGCACCAGGCCTGCTCTGGCGCGCGTGAGTCCGCCCCGGATGCTGGGCAGGAGCGCGTGCGCCGCCCTTGTGAGCAGGAGTGGATCCGCCGTGGGCATGGGCAACGAAACGCACACGGAGGGATAGGCCTGTTCGTGCTGCCTGAAGGGGGAAGTGGCAGCGAACGCCGTCTGGACTTTCGCCTGCACCCCGTGTTCGGAGAGCCTGGCGCTCGCCCGCTGCCCGTAGATGCTGAGCACCTCCCGCACCCCGGCAGCCGTTGTCGCCGGGGTGGCAAATGAGTGCGAAAAAATCAGCTGGTCGCGGCCGATGCGTTCCTCCTTCACGGGAATGCACGGCGTGCCGCTGATCGACGAAAACAAACGCCTGGAGGAGCGGCTGGCACGAGCACACGGCGCCGCCGTGCGGACGGCTACAAGGAGTTTGAGGTGTTTGTAAGGGTCTGGCTGCTGAGCTTGTCGAGCAGGTAGGTCTCCTCTGCGTCCGTGAGGCCGGAGCCGAGCTTGTCCGCTGAGGTCAGTGGGAGCTCGCTTGTGAGGATATCGGCGAGCGTGACGTGAAGAGCACGCAGTGCTAGGCCAGCTTCGACGGCTCGCGCGTTCGAGCGGGCATTCAGGCCGTACCAGTCACGGTCCGCCAACCACAACGGCAGGGACCGTTCACCCGACCACTGGTTCACGCCTTCTTCCAGGAGCCATTGTTCCGGTGCGTTGACTACAGGGCCTTCATGGTGCGCCACCAACCGGGCAGTCTCGATGTGCTCCGGAAACGGGACCGGGTCGCCGCCGGCGTTGAAAATCCCACTAGTCTTCTCTTCCGCGAGGTGAACGAGCCAGGTCGCGAGATCCCGAACATCGATCAGTGCGGTCGGAAGCTCGGGGTATCTTGCACGAGGACTTCACCGGCGTCATTAGAGGGCGCCGCGAACCGGCGAACCCAGTATGTGGTTCGTCCGGAAGGGTCTCCGGGACCACCGATGAGTCCAACACGAGCTAAGACGCCACGCTCGGCGCCGGAAGCCTCGAGGACGGCATTTTCGCAGGCCACTTTAGCGGGCCCCTAGTCATCCAGGGTACTTATTCGGTCGGCCTCGAGTGGAGGCAGACGCTCCGGGTCCTCGTCGGCGCCCGTATCTTCCTGTGAGGCGTAGACGTTGACCGAGGAGACGAAGATGTACCGCTCCGCGACATCATGAAGGTCCCGAACCGCACGACGAACGTGGAACGGTTGCCGCGCGACATCAATGACCGCATCCCACTGTTCCGCTGAAACCGCGGCCAAAGCCTTGTCATCGTCACGGTCAGCGCGAACAAAGGTGGCTCCGGCCGGGACTCCCTCACCCCGAGCCAAACATGTGACCTCGTGCCCCGACTCCACGGCAGTCTTAGCCACCGTGTATCCAAGCCACGCCGTTCCCCCAAGCACAAGAATTCTCATGCTGGGAGCCTTCCAGCCAGTACGTCCTGAGGCACTAGCTTTCGCTTTCAGCACAACCCTTCCCGCGCAGCGGAACGGCCGCACGTGATGTCCGTAAGCCGGTCCGCCACCGGCAGCTATTCCGTCCGTCAAAGACAGGTGTCTTCGCCGTAGAATGTACGACCTGAAAAGAGAGGCCCGCGCCGGGAGCTCATGGGTATATACGTTCGATACAGTTCAGTGCAGCGCCGGCGACTGACAACTGGCAGCCCACGTAGACTTACAGGATGCGGCTGGTTGCAAGCGATATTGACGGAACGATCCTTGGGCACGACGGAAAAATCAGCCCCCGCACCATCCGCGCCTTCCACGCCTGCCGGGAAGCCGGCGTCGAGTTGGTGTTCGTGACCGGCCGGCCGCCGCGGTGGCTGCACCCCCTCGAGGAACAGCTCGGCCATACCGGCCGCGTGATTTGCTCCAACGGCGCCGTGGTCTGGGACCTCGAAGCGGACCGCCTGGTCTCCGCCCGCGCCCTGGCCATCGACACCGTCCTGGAGGCCCGCCGCATCATCAAGGCGCTCCGCCCGGCTGCGCTGTTCGCCGCGGAAACGCTCACCGGATTCCACCTTGAACCGGGCTTCATCGAAAACGAATCCAGCGAACTGCTCGCCGAATTCACCCCGGCGCCGCTGAAGGACACACTCACCAGTGACGACTCCGTGGTCAAATTCCTTACCATCGTCCGCGACGGCACACCCGACGACTTCCTTGCCGAAGTAGCGCCCGCCGTCGAACACCTGGCCGCCGCCACCCACTCCTCGCCCGGCGTCGCCATGCTCGAGCTGTCCCTGCCCGGGGTAAACAAAGCCGTCACGCTGGCTGAATACGCGGGTGCACTGGGCATCGACGCCGCCGACGTGGTGGCCTTCGGCGACATGCCCAACGACATCGAGATGCTCCGCTGGGCTGGCCACGGCTATGCCATGGCCAGCGGCCATCCGGAGGCCATCCGCGCGGCAGGGCAGCAGGCGCCGCATTTTGACGACGACGGCGTGGCCCAGGTTTTGGAGGCCAGGCTCGCCTCCTTCGGCGTCCAGTTTTCCTGAGTCAGGTAGCCCCCAACCTCACAGCTGGCGCTCACCTGGCGTTTACCTTTCCTCCGTAGCGTGAAGCGTGGAGAGCAGCCGGCTCTCCCGCAGGCTCATAGGGGGTAACGATGGCAAAGAACGTCAAGCAGCACGCAGCCGATGCACCGCTGCGCACGGCAACGCCCGCTCCACACTGGAAGCAGCTGCGCCAGGGCGACCGCGTCCGGGTCCTGTTTTCACCGGGGTTCGAGGCAAGCGGCGTGGTGGATACCATCACGCCGGACCATACGGCCGTGTGGATACACCTCGACGGCGGCCGCGGCCGGACCCTGCTGCACTGCGGCGACGGCGTGGACATTGTTCCCTGCGGGGAGACCGCCTGCGGCGACTGACATCAGCATCTGACGGCGTGGGCCGATCCAGGCGGGTACGCTCGCACTGTGACCCTGCCCTTCTTCCAGCACCCCGACGACGCCGGGCGGCAGCTTCCCATCGCCATGGCCCACCGCGGGTACTCGGCTGAGGGCCTGGAGAACTCCATGGCCGCGTTCCGCGCTGGCGTCGAACTCGGCTTCCGCTATCTCGAGACAGACGTGCACACCACCGCCGACGGCGTGCTGCTGCTCTTCCACGACGAAACCCTGGACCGGGTAACCGACGGCAGGGGCAGGGTGGCGGAGCTCCCGGCCGCCGACGTGGCCAAGGCGCGGATCAGCGGCCGCGAGCCCATCCCCACGTTCGACGAGCTGGTCACCGAGCTTCCGGAGGCCCGGCTGAATTTGGACGTCAAGGACTGGAGTTCTGTCTCCAGCACCGCCGCCGCCATCGAGCGGCACCAGGTGCACCACCGCGTGCTGGTCACCAGTTTTTCCGACCGCCGACGGCGGGCGGTGCTGAAGCTGCTGAGCCAGCCGGTGGCGTCCTCCGCTGGAGTTGCCTCGAATGCCCTCTTCACCTTGCTGGGCCCTGTGCTGCCACGGCCGGTCTTTGAGCGGCTCATGCGCCGCGTGCTCCGGGACGTGCACGCGCTGCAGGTTCCCGTCCGCTATGGACGGGTCCCCGTTGTCACCGCCGCTTTCGTCCGGCGGGCCCACGCCCTTGGCCTGGTGGTGCACGTGTGGACCATCAACGATGCAGGCGAAATGCACCGACTCCTCGGCCTCGGCGTGGACGGGATCGTCACGGACCGGGCGGACCTGCTCCGCGACGTGCTCAGGGAGCGCGGCCAGTGGCCCCAGGGGCCGGATGCCCCAGGCCCGCGCGCTGAGGCGCCCGGGCGCCAAGGGCCGCCTGGCTAGCCCCGGCCTGTTTCGGTGGGCGCAGTGGCGTCGCCGGCCAGGCCGCCGTCGTCCGCCCTGTCGTTGTCCGTTTCATCCGCGTCCCCGCCCAGCGGACTGCTGGAAACCGGGGCCGGAGCGGCGCCTGTCTTGAGGCCGGGTGCCTTCTTCTTCTCCGCCTCCATCGCGTTCGACCCTTCACTCAGCGACGAGTGCACTTCCACGTCGCCATTGGGGTCCGCGGGGTCGGGCACATCCGTTTTATCCGTCGGCTTGGATGTCCCGGCCAGGTCCTCCATGGCGTTTTCTGCTGCCTTGCCGATGCTGTCGCCGATTCCCATGTGACTGCTCCTTCCGACATCGCATGCCGGCGCCCCAGCGGCATACCGGCCCTGCTCCTCCAGAATTATCAGCATGCTTACAATTAGTCCAGTGCTGGGGAAACGAGCCGCAGCCGGAGAGGAAGGAAAAGCACCATGAGCACTTACCATCCGGAAAATGACCCCGCGAACCCCGACCGTCCCGGAAAGGACGAGGTTGGCGCCGCCCAGCCCCACCTGGCGGAACAGCGCAGCAAGGAGTCGGCCGGCTCGCCGAACCCGGACCCGGCGGAAGGCAACGTCACCGGCCTGGAACCGGGCGGGGGAGTACCCCCTGGCGAGACGCCGCCGGCTGAGGGCCAGATGAGCAGGGACCAGGGCCACTCCGAGTAGCGGCTGGTATCCAGCGGGGCGGCGTGCATGCAGCCCGCCGCCCCGCTGACCCCGAAGCCAAGATTCAGGAAGACTCTTTGCCCTGGGAGGCGCCTGGCGATTCGCCCGGGGCCGCCAGGTGGCGTTCCAGGCCGTCCATGTCCAGCCGCGTGTTCCAGCTGGCCCAGTCCATGGGGCGTACCGACGGCCGGCCCAGCAGGTAACCCTGGCCGGCGCTGATGCCCAGTTCGGTGAGGACCTTCAGTTCGCCCACCGTTTCAATGCCCTCAGCGACCAGCGTGATGCCGACCTGGTCGGTGAAGTCCACCAGGCAGGAAGCCAGCGCTCGCTGGAGCCCGTCCTTGTCGACGTCACCGATCACGTTGCGGCCCACCTTGAGGAAATCCGGCCGCAGGTGGATCATGCGGCTGAGCGCTCCGGCGCCTGGGTGCGTGTCATCGAGGGCGATCCGCAGCCCCTTTTCCCGCAGCGGGTTGATCGCGGACAGGAACTGCAGGTATTCCTCTTCCGGGATGTCCTCGGTTAGCTCCAGCACTACCCGGTGGAGGGGGAGTTCAATGTGGTCGAACAGTTCCGGCAGCCGCGGGTCCATGCAGGACGTGGGCGAAATGTTGAGCGACACGTAAAGGTTTTCGGGCAGGTCCCGGGCGGCCGCGGCAGCGGATCCCAGTGCCGAGAACTCAAGGTTTGCGCCAAGGCCTACGGCCGCTGCCTCGGCGAACCACAGCTCGGCGGCGGCGCCGTCATCGCTGACGAAGCGGGACAGCGCTTCCACGCCCACCACCGTCTTGCGTTCCAGCCCGTAGATAGGCTGGAACGCGGTCATCAGCATCTGGTTGTCGAGCAGGGCGCTGATCCTCGACATGCTGCGGATGGCGTCCAGCTGCTTGGCAAACTGCGGCGGCAGGGCGGGCGGTGTTAGGCGCATGTAACTGGTGGTTTCCAGCGCCTCCAGCGTGTTGGCGTCGCTGCGCCGGGTCTCGAGAAGATACTCCAGCAACGCGCGCTCAGGCACGCCGGGATTCTCATCGAGGCTGTTGCTCAGCCGCTGCCGGACGGCGGCTCCCGCAGGATCCGTATCCGCCAGCAGGGCGGCGATAACTCCCCATGCCTGTACCCGAACCGACATTAGCAACGCCCCCAGTCGACGAAGTAATGACCCCATGGCCCAATAATGTTCAAATTTCCAAACGCCTTATAAAAGTACGGTGCTGCCAACCTGATTTCCGCGGCGGCGAAAACCCGGACACCGCACGCTGATCGTATAACGGCAGCAACAAAAGTGCAGTAGTTTTTTGCGCTAAGGGTTAGCGCTTTCCTGCTGGTCAGCCAACAGTTCCGGAATCTGGTCCGGAGGAACGGGGCGGCTGAAGTAGTAGCCCTGGGCGCTGCTGCAGCCCAGGGCGCGCAGGATTTCCGCCTGCTCCGCCGTTTCAACGCCCTCCCACACTGCTTCCAGGCCGCACGCCCGCACCAGCTGCAGCACCGCCGCCACCAGGGCCGGCTGGCTGGGGTCTGTCTCAAGCCCGGTGATCAGCGACCTGTCCACCTTCACCCGGTCCACCGGCAGCCGCCGCAGGTAGCTGATGGAGGAGTACCCGGTGCCGAAGTCATCAATTTCGATGCCCACGCCCAGGCCGCGGAGGCCACCGAGCGAATACCGGTCCAGCTCGTTGCCTTTGACGATTGCCACTTCCGTCAGTTCCAGGACAACCTGTTCGGGTTTGACGCCGGTCTCCTGGAGCGTGTTCCGCACGTCCTCGATGAACTGCAGGCTCTGCAGGTCGGTGGCGGAGATGTTGATGCGTACGGAGAACCTGCTGTCCACCAGGGACGCATCGATCCAGGCCCGCAGCTGCCCCACGGCCGTCCTGAGCACCCACAGGCCCAGCTCCGAGATCAGCCCCGCCTCTTCTGCAAGGGGAATGAACTCGTCCGGCATGATGAAGCCGCGGGTTGGATGGTTCCAGCGGACCAGTGCCTCCACGCCCTCGATCCGCCCCGTGCTGAGTTCCACCACCGGCTGATAGTGCAGCGTCAGCGCGTCATCCTTGATGGCAGCCCGCAGGTCGTCCACCAGTTGGCTTCGGAGCCTCCTCATCAGCAGCAGTGCGGGCTCGAACCGGTGCAGCCTGTTCTGCCCTTCGGCCTTGGAGGCGTACATGGCAACGTCCGCCTCCATCAGCATGTCTTCGGGGCTTTGGCCTTCACTGCCCACGCTGAGTCCGATGCTGGCACCGCAGCGCACGCTGCGGCCGGGGAGCTCGATGGGTTCGTTGAGGGAGGCCAGGATGCGGTGCGCCACGATGGCTGCCTGGTCCGCCGACGCCGACGGCATGACGATCGCAAATTCGTCGCCACCCAGGCGGGCGACGACGTCGGACACGCGCACGGCGTTCCGGAGCCTTTCGCCCACGGTCACCAGGACCTGGTCGCCGGCCGTGTGCCCGAGGCTGTCGTTGATGGATTTGAACGCGTCCAGGTCGATCAGCAGGATCGCCGGGCCTTCTTCCGTCGGCTCACCGTCCGCTCCGGCGCGGGCGTCCAGGGCGGTGCGAAGGGCCTCCAGCAGTGCGGAACGGTTGGCCAGTCCCGTCAGCGGGTCCTGCATGGCCATTTTCTGCATCTCGAGGTGAGCCTTATGCAGGAGTTGGGTCCGGACCTGGACCCGCTGCTCGAGTTCTTCATAAATGATCTGCAGGTCCTCGGCCAACAAATTGGTGCCCATGATGATCGCGTCGAGCTCGTCCCGCGCGGGTGAGACCTCTATCCGGGAGGTGAGGTCGCCGGAGGCAAGCCGGACAATGCCTTCCAGCAGCTGCGAAAGCCGGGGGTCGTCGTCGGCAAACATGGCCAGTCCTCCTTCGGCGCCTAGTTAACCTGGATGCGGTCAGTGCCGAGGGGAAGGCTGACGGTGACCGTAGTCCCGGCACCCAGGGTGGAGGCGACGTCGATCCGGCCGCCGTGTCGCTCCACGATATCCTTCGAAATGGCAAGGCCCAGGCCTGTCCCGGGGATTGCTCCGGCCATGGCGTTGGAGGCCCGGTAGAACCGGGTGAAGACATGGTCCACCTCGTCGCTCGAGATGCCGATGCCGGTATCGGCAACCCGCACGGTGGCCCACTTGGAGCCGTCCGCCGCTGCGTGGGATTCGCTGCCCACCTCGATCCGTCCGCCGCTGGGAGTGAACTTGATGGCGTTGGACACGAGGTTGGTGAACACCTGCTGCAGCTGCACCTCATCGGCAAGGATCTCCGGATCCTCCGGAACCGGGTCCACGTCGATGGTGACGTTTTGCAGCGTGGCCAGCGGGCGCAGCGCCGCGGCCACCAGGTCCAGGGTGCGTCCCAGGCGCACCGGAGCCAGCTGCATCCCGGCATTGTCCAGGCCGCCGCGCGAGACACTCAGCATGTCCTCGATGAGCGTCCTGAGCCGTTCGGTGTTGCGGACCACGATGTCCAGCATCTGGTGGACCTCCCGGGACACCGGGTGCTCGGTGCTTTCCTGGATCATGTCCAGGTACGCCATGATCGAGGTCAGCGGAGTGCGCAGCTCGTGGTTCACGGTGGCCAGGAAGTCGGTCTTCGCCTTGTCGAGTTCCCGCAGCTGCTTCACCACCTGCTGCTGGCTGCTGATCAGGTGGCTTTGGATGAGCCCGTACGCGGCGTTGCCTGCCACGTGCTGGATGAGGCCCAGTTCAGCGCTGGACCAGGTCCGTGGCCGGTCCATCATGGCGATCCAGATGATGCCAAGGGAGGAATTTCCTTCGCCGATGGGCACCGCCAGCGTCGAAGCCGCCCCCGCGACGGCAGGGGCCGGCTTATCGGTCGCCCGCGCCTCGGCTTCGTTTCCCTCGGCCGACAGCGTCTCCGTCCCCGCCCAGAGTGCGTCGGCCGTGGCGCGGGCTTCTTCCTCGCCGGGAAGGGCGTCCGGGGGCAGCTCCGCCAGGCCCGGCCCGTGCCATTCCGCCGTGATCGCCGGGACCCGGTGGTCCTCAAAGGTGATCAGGACAACGTGGTCGGCCCTGAAGGTCCTGCCGAACCCGGAAACGACGTGGTTGGCGATCTCCTGGGGATCGTTGGTGGCGCGCACCGCGGCAGAAACCTCACGCAGCTGCTCGCGGAGCCCCTCCGCCTCCTGGCGCGAGGCGCGGCGCCGGGACACCTGCTCGATGAGGACGGACGCGCGATGGACCAGCTCTTTGGGCGCCGAGGGTTTGGTGATGCAGTCGTGGACGCCGGGCGGGTTGGCGGCGGCGATCTCCGCTGGGTTGTCCAGGTCCAGCACCACCAGGACGGGCGCCGTGGATTGGACCCCGGACAGAGTGGACTGGACGCCGGACAGGGAGGCGTCGGCGACGACGACGGAGGGCTCGCCGGCGCCCAGCAACGCTGCCAGGTGGTCGGCGTCGGCCGCTTCCAGGACGGTGTACCCGGCGTCCCGCAGGGCCTGTGCGTTGCGGGCCAGCCGTCCGGGCTGGGGGTCGGCAACGACGGCGGTGCGGGGCAGGCGCGCGTCACTCGGCACAGCCGTCACAGTGCTCCCTTCCCTCCCAGTTGAGTACATTCTAGGGGGACGCAGGCCGCGCGGGTCCACAGCGGGTGCGCGTGCAGTAACACCGCTCCGTTCGGGTTCCGCCTCCGCGCCGACATGGGCGTCGGCGCGCCGTAATGTAGCCCAAGGTGCAACGGGTGCCGGGGAGGGAACATATATTTGAGCCGTGCCCTCTCCAACAACGCCGCCGCGGTCCACCTGGCAGAAGTACCTGATGATCCCCAGGCTTGTCAGGCTGTCACGGAGAGCGCCGAAGGACCGGCACCAGGCATGGGACACGTACTGGGCCGGTATCACCGCCACGGGACCTGGCGGCGAAGTCCTGTGGGACTCCGGCAGCGACCACGAGTTCCTGGGCTACAAGGACAGCCTCCTGCGCCATCTGGACCCGGCCCTTCCCGTAGTGGACACCGGCTGCGGCCATGGCAGCTTCACCCGCGCGCTCGCCGGGATTTTTCCCCGTGTCATTGGCGTGGACGTCTCACCACACGCAGTTGCCAGGGCACGGGCGGAGTCCGCGGTAAGCGGCAACGCAGCTTTTGCCGCACGCGACATGACGGCTGAGGGTGCCGGTGCAGCCCTGGCAGAATCCATCAACGCGGGTGTTGACGGGGCCAACGTTTTCATCCGCGGCGTACTGCATGTCCTCGACCCGGCCCACCAGATAGCGCTCGTCGAAAACCTGCGTCTCCTCGCCGGCCGCCGGGGCACCGTCTTCATGGCGGAAACCAACTTCCAGGGCAACCCGGTGGAGTATGTGTCCCACCTCGGCGCAACCACCCGAGGCATCCCCGCGCCGTTGGAACTGGCCATCCGAGGGCTCCCCATGCCGGGTCACTTCGGCCCCGAAGAACGCGAACGTGCCTTCCCGGCGTCGGCCTGGGACCTCCTTGAAGACGGCCACGTGGCCATCGAAACCAACCCCGTGACGGGCGTGCCGGGGCAGGACCGCGTGCCCGGGTATTACGCGGTGGTCCGCCCGCGCCGGTAGGTTGCCGCAAGCTACTGTATGGTCCCACAGGCTTTTCCCCTAAAGCCCGCAGGCTGTCCGCAGAGTACCCTCCCTTCTCCTTGACAGCGGCCCGATCCAGAGGCTCCATGGTACGTAGACTTAGGAGTCAGGAGGGCTGCCGTGGCAGAAGGCAAAGGCAACAAGACCAGCGAAGCGGACGACATCAGGGGCAGGAACTTCATTTACCAGGAACAGCGCAGCGACGGCACCCAATCGGATTTCTTCCGGTTGGAGAATCCCAACCGGCAAGACGCCTAAGCCGCACCCGCGCCACGTTCGGCCGCCACCGGATCACCCCCGGTGCCGATGCAGCGACCGCCGGCGCAAGACCTACAGGAACTATCATGAGCAACCTCATTCCATCCGGCGCACTCCGCCGGATGCTGCTTCCCCCCACCTACGGGCGGCACGTAACCCCGGACACTGAA
This sequence comes from Arthrobacter liuii, assembly GCF_014639275.1. Classification (GTDB taxonomy): domain Bacteria; phylum Actinomycetota; class Actinomycetes; order Actinomycetales; family Micrococcaceae; genus Arthrobacter; species Arthrobacter liuii. Next base: position 59,147 of record NZ_BMFW01000008.1, read on the forward strand.
TTCACCATTCTGTCCGTGGAAGTCTGGGCATCAGGGCTGGTGGTCAACGTCCACCTTCCCTCAGATGACGCTCCCGAGCCCCGGCTGAAGCTCCAGGACCACTTCGGCACCGAATACACCCTGCAGGAATCGGCCACTGTCGGTTCGCGCAACCTGCAGGTGTTCACCCCGTCGGTGCCGCCGGGCACCAGGAGCCTGACCATCAGGTCGGCGCACGACTCCGACGGCCGGCCTGTAGTTACCTTCGCGGTACCGCTGATGGCAGTGGAGGGCGACGAAGGCGCGAATGCGCCCCGCCGGCAGGCCCCTGCAGCCGCGAACGACAAGCCGTACCAGCCGGAGCTCCGCCGTCCAGCCTGAACTGCAGCCAGCCTGGCCCACCACTCCAGCCTGGCCCACCACTCCAGCCCGACCTGCCAGCCAAGCCTGAACTACCTGACCGCCTGACCTACCGAAAGGCCCGCCATGCCGGACACCAGCGACTTCAAGCCCACCACTGCCATCGTCACCGCCTCCGATTCCGGGATCGGCAAGGCCACCGCCGTGGCGCTCGCCCGCGCCGGGATGGACGTGGGCGTCACGTGGCATTCCGATAAGGAGGGCGCGGAAGGGACTGCCGAAGAGGTCCGTGGCCTGGGACGCAAGGCAGTGGTCCGGCAGTTGGACACCACCGAACTCGGCGCCGCGGCGGCGGTCATCGACGACCTCGCCGAGGAGCTGGGCGGGCTGGATGTGTTCGTCAACAATGCGGGCACGGGTGCCAGCACCAGGTTCCTGGACATGGGCATCGACGACTGGATGCGGATCCTGGATACAAACCTGAACGGCGCGTTCGTCTGCCTGCAGGCAGCGGCAAGGCGCATGGTCAAGGGCGGCAGGGGCGGCCGGCTGGTGGCGGTGTCCAGCGTGCACGAGTTCCAGCCCCGCGTCGGCTCCTCCGCCTATGACGCTTCAAAGCACGGGCTGGGCGGCCTGATGAAAACCCTCGCCCTGGAGCTGGGCCAGTATGGCATCACCGCCAACACCGTGGCCCCCGGCGAGATTGCCACGCCAATGACCGGGCAGGAGGACCAGGATCCGACGACGACGGAACGGCCTGGGGTGCCGCTTGGACGGCCGGGCCACGCGCGGGAGATTGCGGACGTCATCGCGTTCCTCGCGTCGCCCGCCTCCAGCTATGTGACGGGCGCGGCCTGGGTGGTTGACGGCGGGATGCTGCAGATGGGCCCGCAGGCGGGTTCGCACATCACCGGCAACGACTGGCGCGAGGCTTAGGCGTCAAGCCCTGAACCGGGCTCATGCCGGTGAGGGTGCCGGTCATACGGTCCGCATTCCGGATTTGGCAAGCGCTTTCCCCAGCCGTGCTGGCATGATGGAGCGCATGCGCATTCTTATCGCTCCGGATAAATTCAAGGGGTCCCTCACGGCAGCCGAGGCTGCCGCCGCCATCGCCGAAGGGGCGCTGCGGGTGTACCCGGACGCCGTTGCCACCCAGTTCCCCATCGCCGACGGCGGGGAGGGCACCCTGGAGGCGGCCGTGGCGGCAGGCTACGACGAGCGGCTGAACGCTGTTGTGGGGCCAATCCTCGCGCCACTCGGCGCCGCCTGGGCCATCCATAAGGCCGGTAGCGGCAAGGTCACGGCGGTGATCGAGACGGCGCAGGCATCCGGCCTGGCTGAGATGGAGCCCACCCCCGCAAACGCCCTGCGCGCCCACAGCTACGGTTGCGGCCAGCTCATCGCCGCTGCCCTGGATGCCGGCGCCACCGAGATTGTCCTGGGCCTGGGCGGATCAGCCATGACGGACGGCGGCAGCGGCGCGCTGCGTGCCCTCGGCCTGAAGCCCCTGGACTCGGCAGGCAACGTGGTGCCCCTTGGCGGGGGTTCCCTGGCTGACGTTGTCGCTTTGGACACCAGCGGGCTGGACCCGCGGCTCTCCGCCACCAGATTCCGCATCGCCGTCGACGTGCGCAACCCGCTTTACGGGCCGTCCGGCGCCGCGCACGTTTTCGGCCCGCAAAAAGGAGCGGACCAGGACAGTGTGGACATGCTCGACGCCGGGCTGCGCAACTGGGCCTCGGTGCTGCGGGAGGCAACGGGCCGGGACGTGAATGTCCCCGGTGCCGGCGCCGCCGGCGGCTTCCCGGCGTCGTTCCTTGCCTTCACCGGCGCCACGCTGGAAGGGGGTTTCGCGCTGGTGGCCGGGCTGACGGGCCTGGCTGACCAGCTGGACCAGGCGGACCTGGTGATCACCGGCGAAGGATCCATGGACTCGCAGTCGCTCACCGGCAAGGCGCCCATCGCGCTGGCGGACGCGGCCCGCGAACGCGGCATTCCTGTCATTGTGGTGGCCGGCAGGATCCTGGTGAGCCTTGAAGACCTCGCCGGGCACGGCGTGGTTGCCGCGGCGCAGCTGCTTGATGTGGCATCGAGTCCGGAGGACGCCCTGGCGAACGCCGGCAAGTACCTGGCCTGGGCAACAAGCCAGGTACTCGAAGGGGCCTAGCCGACGATCGTGGTGTTGCGGGCCATCCGCGCCTGGCCTGCTGGATTGGACTGCGCCTTCAAGCGCCGGTTTCGTAGTGGGGTTCTGCAACAGGCTTTGATTCCGGGGACCCCTTCTCGCGGAGGTAGACCGACGCGCCCACCAGGACCCCGACGGCCAGGAACTCGCTCTGCCAGTTCTGGAAGGACTCGAACCAGAAGCGGCTGGTGCCCAGGTACTGCAGGAAACTGATGGTGGGCTGGTTGTGGCCTTGCTGGTCCTGGTTGTACTCGCCCCACGCCACCGGCAGCATGCAGCATGAACGATCCAAGGAACAGTGCGAACAGCAGGATCGAGAGCGAGTGTTCGTACACTTTGAGCACCACGCCGCCCCGCCGTAGCGGCCAGGGCGTGGCCCTGCTGAGGTTGGCTTCGCGCGGGTCTGCGTCCTGCGGCGCCTTCTTGCCCATTTGCGCATGTCTTACTCCTTCTCCGACGCGGGCGGCAGGATCTTCCCGGTGGCCCGCTTGTTCAGCCGAAGCGGAACGAACACCAGCATGACCACCATGACGCCCAGCAGTGCGCCGCCGGCGGTGATCCCGGCCGAACGTCCGGCGGCAACGTCGAACACCAGGGCGGCGGTTCCCGCGCTCAACAGCGCAATGCCACCCAGGGCAATCTTGGTGATGGTGTCGGCGCTGGACACCAGTGTTTCCTTGAGCCGCTTCCGGAAGAGCCGCCGGTGCACACTGACCGGAAGAAGGATGCAAGCAGTGGTCAGGGCTGCGATCACCACGTTGGTGAGGTAGAGGCCAACCTCCCAGTCATCCAGCTTTTCGAACCGCTGCTGGAACGGCAGCGTCAGCAGGAAACCGGCCAGGATCTGCACCCCCGTCTGGAGCACGCGCAGTTCCTGCAGGAGTTCCGCCCAGTTGCGGTCAAGCTGCTCCTCCCGGGTCTCATTCCGTCCCGTCCCGCCCGTGTAGTCCTCAATGTCGGACATCGGCCCTCCTTCCTCTACCGTCGCGGTCCTGGCCTTCTTTCTACTCCTGCCGTGCCCAGAAACAAGGCCGGCCGTTGCGCCGGGTACAACATTTGATAAGTTTACTGATTATTACCCGGAGCGGTGGACTTGGTCCTCCGCCCGGGATAGCTTCGAAGGGCCGGAGCATGACTGAGTTCTTTCCAACCGACACAGGTCAACCGACACAGGCAGGCGGACGATGAGCGACACGGAAAAGCAAACGGACCAGCCAAGGGATCCGCGAGGCGGCTACCACTCCGGTCCGTTCCCGGAGCAGGAACAGAAGCAGCCCGGGCTCACCGCGCCCATGGATCCCAAGCCGGACCACGGGGAGCTCAGCTACGAGGGGCACGGCAAGCTCGAAGGCAAGGCAGCACTAATCACCGGCGGCGACTCCGGGATCGGCAAAGCTGCGGCGATCGCCTTCGCCCGGGAAGGGGCCGACGTCGCCATCTCCTACCTGCCGGAGGAGGAAGACGACGCGCAGGACACCGCAGAGTGGATCCGGAAAACCGGTCGCCGGGCCCTGCTGTTTCCCGGTGACGGGCGGGAAGAGGAGTTCAGTACCCGCATCGTGGAGGAGGCCGTCTCCGAATTCGGCCGTCTCGATGTCCTGGTGCTGAACGCCGCCTACCAGAAGAACCGCGAGAGCCTGGAAACCCTCCCCACCGAGGAGTTCGACCGGGTCTTCCGCACCAACCTGTACTCGCTGCTGTGGTCCGCGCGTGCAGCCGTACCGCACCTCAAAGCCGGCGCCTCGATCATCACCACGGCCTCCATCCAGGCCTTCAACCCTTCGCCGGGGCTCATCGACTACGCTATGACCAAGGCGGCGCAGGTAGCATTCACAAAGGCCCTGGCCCAGGAGCTCGGCCCCAAGGGGATCCGTGTCAATGCGGTGGCACCGGGGCCCATCTGGACCCCATTGATTCCCGCCACCGAGTGGCCGGACAAGCTTCCCTCCTTTGGACAGGACACTCCGCTGGGGCGGGCGGGGCAGCCGGCGGAGCTCGCCGCGGCCTACGTGCTGCTCGCTTCGGAGGACGGCTCGTACATTTCCGGCGCAGTCCTTCCGGTCACCGGCGGCAAGGGGCTTTAGGCGGGGCCGCCTGCGCAGGACAACGCAGGACAGTCAAGGCAGAATCACAAGACCAGCAACATCGGCAACGCACAACAGGAGGAAGCATGACGCAGGAAAACCAGCAGGCTGAACCCGAGACCGCCCCGGGCGGCTACGGCACCCCCACCGCCGAGCAGGAAGCGGCCGGGACCCAGGGCGGCCAGGGCCAGCAGTCCAGCGGCGGCGCGTCGTCGGGTGGCGCCGACACCAACGAACCGCAGTCGGGAACGGGCCAGGACCCGGTCGCCCACGACATGGACCTCCCCTCCAGCGCCGCCGAAATCGATGAGTCCAATGACGATTCCCAGGGGTCGGCGCCGGTTTCCTCGGAGTCAGGCCAGGAAGCCACGGGCATCCCGGACGGCAGCGGAAACGACCTTCCGCAGGAGGAATCGCCCAATGACGACGACGAGAGCTTCGACGCCGGATAAGGCATCCCGACTTACAGGCCCCCGTTTCCACTGCCCGGCCGGCAGCCGAAGCGGGGGCCTTCGCCGTTCCTGGGTCCCCATCCCGTGGACCCACGCCTCCGGACCGCGCAGCCGGCATACATGACGCCCGGCTGGGTACGGAACAAGCGAAACCAAATCGCCGGAACAGGCAGCAGCAAGGGACTTCGTGCTGCCCCGGCGCCGATATCGACACCAGGGAGGCGGGGCTGTGGGCGGCAGATCTTCGGAGCAGTGGGCGCGGCAGCAGGACCGGCCGGACACGGTGGCGGTGGACGTCCTGGTGCCCACGTGCAACCGGCCCGCCGAACTCGCCGTCACTCTTGCGGGACTTGCCGCACAGCATGAACCCGCGTTCGCCGTCGTCATCAGCGACCAGTCAGCGGGGCAGCCCGCGTGGGAGCACCCTGCTGCCACGGCGATGGTGCGCGTACTGGAGGCGCAGGGACGGCCGGTTTCGTTGCTCCGGCACCTGCCGCGGCGGGGACTGGCCGAACACCGGCAGTTCCTGCTGGACCAGTCCACCGCGGACCAGTGCCTCTTCCTGGACGACGACGTCTGGCTGGAGCCGGGTGCCCTGGAGCGGCTGAGCCAGGCCCTCGAGGAGCTGCAGTGCGGTTTTGTGGGAATGGCGCCGCAGGGCCTGTCCTTCCTGGATGACCCCAGGCCGGAACAGACTGCCACTTTCGAGGCCTGGGACGGGCCGGTAACTCCCGAGCGCATCCGTCAGGGAGCCCCGGGTTTCGAGCGCTGGCCGCTGCACAGCGCCGCCAACCTCAGCCACATCAGTGCCGAACTGTCGCTGCGGCCGGGACAGTGGGTGCCCTATCGCGTGGCGTGGCTGGGCGGCTGCGTGCTGTACCGCAGGGAGGCACTTAACGACGCCGGCGGGTTCCGTTTCTGGAGCAGCCTTCCGGCCGACCACGCAGGCGAGGACGTCGTGGCGCAGTGGCAGGTCATGGAGCGGTGCGGCGGGGCGGGCATCCTGCCCTCCGGGGCGGTCCACCTGGAATCACCCACGACGGTCACGGACCGGCAGGTGGAGGCTCGCGACGTGGTCCTGAGTGAGGGCCCTGCCTGACCAGGGCCTCGTGGCGCCCTTAGTGGCCGCGTGCCGTGGGCGCGTCGAGCGGGTACGCCACGTAGGCGAAGCGCTGGGAATCCGGCGACCAGCTGTTGACGTTGAGCGTGCCCTGGCCGCCGAACACGGGCCACGTGTGGAGCGGCGAGGTCCAGTCGCGGGTTGAAACAAGCACGACGTCGACCGGCAGGTCTGCCGGATGGCCCCGTGTTCCCGAGGGAAAGCGGACGTAGCTGGCCAGGCGGCCGTCCGGGGACAGATGCGGGAACCAGTCAACGGTAGTGCTGCTGACGAGCCGCTCGAACTGGCTGCCGTCCGGGCGAACCCGGGCAAGTTGGGCGTGGCCCGGATCCGTGGTGAATGATTCCGTGTTGAGGTACAGCCATATTCCGTCCGGGGAATATTCCGGCCCGTCACAGTGCCCTTCGCCTACAGCCACGACTTCGGGCTGGCCGCCGGCTGCCGGGACGGTCTTGAGCCGGCCGGGTTGGCTGAAGTCGCCGCCTGCAATGTCCACGTAGGCGAGCCGGCGCCCGTCGGGACTGACGCCGTGGAGGAAATGGAACGACCCGTCGTCGCCCGTGATCCTGGTGGCCTGCCCGCCCGCAAGGGGCGCCCGGTAGATATGGCCGTCATCACCCGACAGGAAAATGGCCGTGCCGTCCGGATCCAGGACATGGTCGTTGTTCAGGTCCGGGGCGCCGGCGAGCGGAACCTCGCTGAGGGAACCGCCCGCCAGGTCGAACCTCCACAGCCTGCCATCCCCGTTGAGGATCAGCGCACGGCCGTCGAGCGTCCAGTTAGCCGCTTCCAGGAGCCTACTGCTGGTGGAGTAAACCAGCTCCCGTTCGCCGGTCAACGAGGCGATCCAGACCTCGCATTGCTGGCCCGCTTGAAGGGTGCGCATGCGTGACGGTCAGTCCTTGCTGCTGAACGCGGCGTCGAAGCTGGTCTGGGAGGCGGGGAAGTCGTACTTCTTCAATGCCTCCAGGGCTTCGGGGGCGCCGTGGAGGCGGTCCATGCCGGCGTCTTCCCATTCGATGCTTATGGGGCCGTCGTAGCCGATGGCGGACAGCGCCCGGAAGGACGCTTCCCAGGGGACGTCGCCGCGGCCTGCGGAGACGAAGTCCCAGCCGCGGCGGGGGTCACCCCAGGGCAGGTGGGAGCCCATGACGGTGTTCCGGCCGGTCTGGCGGACCTTGGTGTCCTTGCAGTCCACGTGGTAGATCCGGTCCTTGAAGTCCCAGATGAAGGAGACGGGGTCGATGCCCTGCCACATCATGTGGGACGGGTCCCAGTTCAGGCCGAACGCCTCGCGGTGGCCGATCGCTTCGAGGGTGCGGACGGTGGTCCAGTAGTCGTAGGCGATTTCGGAGGGGTGGACTTCGTGGGCGAAGCGGACGCCGTTTTCGTCGAAGACGTCCAGGATGGGGTTCCAGCGGTCGGCGAAGTCCTGGTAGCCGGCGTCGATGACTTTTTCGGGGACGGGCGGGAACATTGCCACGTACTGCCAGATGGAGGAGCCGGTGAAGCCGACGACGGTGTCCACGCCGAGGGCCTTGGCGAGCCGGGCGGTGTGTTTCATTTCCTCCGCGGCGCGTTGGCGGACGCCTTCGGGGTCGCCGTCGCCCCAGACCTTGGAGCGGACGATGGCCTGGTGGCGGAAGTCGATGGGGTCATCGCAGACGGCCTGGCCGGTGAGGTGGTTGGAGATGGCCCAGACTTTGAGGTTGTACTTGTCCAGGATTGCGAGTTTGGATTCGACGTAGCCGGGTTCGTCCCAGCGCCAGGCGTCCAGATGGTCTCCGGAGACGGCGATTTCCAGGCCGTCGTAGCCCCAGCCGGACGCGAGCTTGGCGACTTCTTCGAAGGGCAGGTCGGCCCACTGGCCGGTGAACAGGGTGAAGGGGCGGGGCATGTGGGGGTCCTTAACTGATGGGCGGCGCCGGTGGCGGATGCTAGTGGCGGACGACGGTGAGGGTGCTCTTGTTGGCAGCGGATTCCTCCACGGCGTCCAGGACATACTGGACGTTGAGTCCTTCTTCGAACGACGGCGAGGGCTGGGTTCCGTCCTTGATGGCCAGCAGGAAGTCGCGGACCTGGTGGGTGAAGGTGTGTTCCCAGCCGATGATGTGGCCCTGCGGCCACCACGCGTCCAGGTACGGGTGCTCGGGTTCGTTCACCAGGATGCGGCGGAAGCCCTGTTCGCGGACGGGAAGGGTGGCGTCCAGGAAGCCCAACTCGTTGAGGTTTTCGAGATCGAACAGGAGGCTGCCCTTATCGCCGTAGACCTCGATCTGGAGGGAGTTCTTCCTGCCGGTGGCCACCCGGGAGACCTCCACCGAGGCGATTGCCCCGGAGGTGAGGGACAGCGTGGCCCAGGCGGCGTCGTCGACCGTTACGTCCTCGATGCTGTCCTGGCCGGGGCGGCGCTCCACGAACGTGTGGAGCCGGCCGCTGACCTCGGTGACCTGGCCGCCCAGGAGGAAGAGGACCTGGTCGATGGCGTGGGAGGCGATGTCACCCAGGGCCCCGGAGCCTGCGGTTTCCTTCCGCAGCCGCCAGGTCATGGGTGCCTGGGCGTCGGCGAGCCAGTCCTGCAGGTATGCCGCGCGGACGTGCCGGACCGTGCCCAAGCGTCCTTCGGCGATCAGTTCCCTTGCCAGAGCCAGGGCCGGGACCCTGCGGTAGTTGAAGCCGATCATGGACTGCACGCCCTTGGCCCGGGCCTTGGCCGCGGCGGCGGTCATGAGTTCGGCCTCGGCAAGGGTGTTGGCCAGCGGCTTTTCCACCAGCACGTGCTTGCCCGCTTCCAGCGCCGCGACGGCGATCTCGGCGTGCATCCAGCCCGGGGCGCAAATGTCCACCACGTCGATGTCATCGCGGGTGATCACCGTGCGCCAGTCCGTTGCTGATTCGGCCCAGCCGTACTTGGCAGCGGCCTCGGCCACGGCACCGGCGTCCCGGCCAACGAGGACCTTCTGCTCGAAGGCCGGGACGTCGAAGAAGCTGGCCACATTCCGCCACGCGTTGGAGTGGGCCTTGCCCATGAAGGCGTAGCCAATGGCGGCTACGCCCAACGGGCGGGAGGCCGGGGGTTCTGACGGGTGTGCGGGTGCGGTCATGATGCGTTCCTGCGTGCTTCCTGCTTGCTGGATTACGTGCTGGATTAGAGGGTGGCGGTTTCCGGCGCCCAGTCCTCGGGGAGGGCATGGGAGGCCGGGGCCGAGCTTTCGACGTCGACGAACGTGCCCGAATCGACGGACTCCGAGATGGAGACCATCGTGTCCAGGACGTGGTAGGCCAGTTCACCCGTGGCACGGTGCGGAAGGCCGGCGCGGATGGAGCGGGCCATGTCCAGGACGCCCATGCCGCGGCCGTTGGCTGGCCCCGTGGCGGGGACGTCGGTCCAGTCCTCGTCGCCGGCACGCCAGAGCTTGATGTCGCCGGTGAAGTAGTTGGGGTCGGGCAGCGAGAGGGTGGCTTCGGTGCCGGTGATTTCCACGAATCCCATGCGGGTGCGCGGGGACTCGAACGAGAAGACGCTGTGCGAGGAGGCCCCGGACTCGAACTGTGCCATCGCCGAGACGTGGGTGGGCACCTCGACGGTGAACTCCTCGCCGGCCTTGGGGCCCGAACCGATCACCCGCACGTCCTTGGCCTTGGATCCGACGGCGGCCACCTTGCGGATGGAGCCGAAGGCCTGGACCAGCGCGGTGAGGTAGTACGGCCCCATGTCGAACAGCGGTCCGGCGCCGTGCTGGAACAGGAACGCAGGGTTCGGGTGCCACGACTCCGGGCCGGGGGTCTGGAACATGGTCATGGCCGTCAGCGGGGTGCCGATGTCGCCGCGCTGGATCAGGCGCAGGGCGGTCTGGATCCCGGCGCCAAGGAAGGTGTCCGGCGCGCAGCCCAGGCGGATGCCGGCTGCGTCGGCGGTCTTGAGCAGGCCCAGCCCGGACTCCCGGTCCAGGGAGAACGGCTTTTCCGTCCAGACGTGCTTGCCCGCGTTGACGGCCGCGGTGGCCACTTCCACGTGGGCGGCGGGGATGGTGAGGTTGACGATGATTTCGACGTCGGGGTGGTTCAGCGCCTTGTCCACCCCGCCCCACTCGGGGATGCCGTACTCCTTGGCACGGGCCTCGGCGGCTTCCTCGAAGAGGTCGGCAATGACGTGGACCTTGAGGTCCGGGAAAGCGGTGAGGTTGTCCAGGTACTGCTTGCTGATTACGCCGGCGCCAATGACGCCGACGCCGACCGGGCCGCTGCGGGACGGCTTGGCTGCGGGGGTGCTCATGCGTTGGCTCCTTCGGCGGCAGTGTTGTTCTCCAGGAAGGCCAGGGACTGGGCGATGCCCTCGAAGATGTCGCCGGCGTAGTCATCGAACTCCACCACGCCCACCTCCAGCGACTTCGCGGCAGCAATAACGTCCATGACCGGGACGCTGCCCTTGCCCGCCGGCTGCTGGGCCTTGTTGTCCTTGTTCAGGGGGCCGTCCTTGATGTGGATGAATTTCACCCGGTCCCCCAGCCTGGCGAGGAGTTCCACGGGGTCCTGGCCGCCGACGGCCGCCCAGTAGGTGTCCACTTCCAGGACCAGTTCGGGATCCAGCAGGGACTCGAAGTACTCCAGGGCGGTGCGGCCCTCGATGGTGGACTCCAGTTCCCACGCGTGGTTGTGGTAGCCGACGCGGATGCCGTACTCCGCACCTTTTTTGGCGGCGGCATTGAGCTTTGCGGCGGTGGCCTGGATGTCTTCGGCCTTCTGCCAGTGCTCGGCAGGCAGGAACGGGTCAATGACCGTGGCGATGCCCAGTTCCTTGGCTGCGGCGAAGATTTCGTCCTGGTCCTGGCTCATCAGGGGCGCGTGGCCGGTCGGCGCGGTGATGCCGTTCTCCTTCAGGGCCGCGCCCAGTTCCTTGGCCGTGGCCACGAAGTTGTAGGGCTCAACCTGGGTGTAGCCGATCTCCGCCACCTTCTTGATGGTGCCCGGAAGATCCTCGGCGATGGCATTGCGGAGGGTGTAAAGCTGCAGTGAGTAGGACATGGGTTTTCCTTAAGCGGTTCTGTAGTGATCGAAAGCGGACTGGGCCAGCGGCCTGGGCTTAGCGTCCGGCGAGGGAGCCGCCGATGCCGCCCACGCTGAAGTACTTGTTCAATGTGGCGAAGACGATGACGGGCGGGAGCATCATGACCACGGCCAGGGCCATGACGGAGGTCCAGTCCGTTGCGTTCTGCTGGAAGAAGGACTGCACGCCCATGGGGAGTGTGAAGATTTCATTCGACCGCAGGAACACGATGGCCACGAGGTAGTCGTTCCAGGCCAGGAGGAAAGCGAAGATCGCGGTGGAGAGGACGCCCGGAAGGGAGTTCCGGAGGACCACCTTGGTGAAGGACCCGAACACGGAGCAGCCGTCGATCCAGGAGGCCTCCTCCAGGCTCATGGGGATGGAGTCGAAGTACGCGGCCATCATCCACGTGGCCACCGTCATGGTGGAGCCGAGGTAGATGATGGTCAGGCCCAGGAGGTTGTCCACCAGGCCCATGCCGGCGAAAAGGATGAACAGCGGCACCACTGACGTGATGATGGGCAGGGACTGCATCACGAACAGCAGCAGGGAATATCCGGAGACCGCCTTGCTGCGGCCGCGGGAGAGGACGTAGCCGGCGGGCGCGGCCACGGCCACGGAGACCACCACGGTGGAAAGCGTGGTGACCAGGCTGTTCTTCAGCCATGTAGCGGCAAGGGTCTTGGAAAAGACGTTGCTGAGGTTTTCCAGGGTCAGGCCGGTGGCGGTGCTGTTCGGCCCTGGTGTGAAGGCCAGCAGGACGGTGACCATGATGGGTACCAGGACGATTGCGGTGATGATGAGGATCACCACGAAGCGCCACCAGCGGCCCCGCATGCCGGCTTCGGAGAGGGCCTTGCGCCGGTTGCCGGCAGCGACGCCCAGTGACGGGCCGGATTCGGGATGGGCGTGAAGGACTGCGCTCATTATTCGACGCTCGACTTTCGGATCTGGCGGTACAGGATGACCGAGATGACCACCAGGGTCATGGTCATGAGGAAGGCGATGGCCACGCCGGGGCCGGTGGCGAAGTCCTGGAACACGGTCCGGTAGGCCAGGACCACCAGGGAGGTGGTGGCGTTGACCGGGCCGCCGCCGGTCAACAGATAGATGGTGGGGAAGTCGTTGACGCAGAAGATGGTCATCAGGATCCAGCTGATGTAGGTGGAGCGGGCAATCAGCGGCAGGGTGATCTGGGTGAACTGCTGCCAGCGGCTGGCACCGTCCATGCTGGCTGCCTCGTAGACGGTGGTGTCCACCGAGGCCAGGGCGGCGGAGATCATCATCATCATGAACGGGAAGCTGACCCAGACCTTGAACACCATGACCGTGATGGAGGCCAGGGTGGGATCGGCCAGGAACAGCGGCGTGCCCAGGCCCAGGTTGCGGAACAGCGACGGGATCAGGCTGTCCGGGGTGGCCACGAGCCAGTTCCAGGCGGTGGAGGACACTACGATGGGCACCACCCAGGGCAGGAGCAGCAGGACCTTGAAGGTACCGCCGGCCGGGATCTTGGTGCGCAGGAGCAGGGCCAGGCCCAGGCCTACGAGCCAGGAGCCGAAGACGCCCACGATGGTGAACCACAGCGTGAACTGGGCGGCCTTCCAAAACGCCGGTGAGGTCAGGACCGTGGTGAAGTTCTGCACGCCCACGAAGTTGCCGGTCTGGAGCAGGTCGCCGTCGTGGGTTGCCTGGACCGCCGCATAGATCAGCGGGTAGCCGTGGATCAGGACGAGCAGGACCACGGAGGGAAGCAGGAGCCAGAAGAACGTCCTGGTGGCCTGGGCAGAGAGCTTGCTCTTGCGTTTGCCCGGGAGGGTCCCGGGCCCGCCGGGGGCAACCCCGCGGCGGGCCCGGGCCAGGCCGGACTGGGTGGTGGCGCTGGACATGACCGGTCCGTTCTACTTCTTCAGGACCGATTCGAGGCCTGACTGGAAAGTCTGCAGGGCAGTCTTGGCGTCGGCCTTCCCGGTGATCATGGTCTGGCTGAACTGGTTCAGTGCCTGGCCGCCGTCGAGCGCGGCGAGGTTGGCGTTCAGCGTGCTGCCCTGGGCGGCGAAGGTCTTGGCGATGGGCTGCCAGTCCTTGACGATCTTGACGTTGTTGGGGTCGTTCGCGAACTCGGGCATCTCCGTGATCGACTTGAAGACGGGCAGGGCGGACATGAGCTTCTTCTGCCACAGCTGCTTGAGCTGGCCCAGGTAGTACACCAGGAACTCCTCTGAGGCGTCCTGGGACGGGGTGTTGGTGTACATCATGATGTTGTTCGGGAACACGATGGTGGCCTTGTCGCCGTGCGGGCCCTTGATGGGGTCAGCCACCAGGAGGTCTCCCGAGGTGTCGCCGACGCGCTGCGGGACGTTCACCTGGAACAGGCCGTAGCCTGCTTTTCCGTCCTTCCATTGTGCAGACATGTTGTCCGTGGTGTAGCTGACCGCGGCGGGATCGATGATGCCGTTGGACACGAGTTCCAGGACGAACTCCATGGCTTCGACGTTGCGGTCGTTCATCAGGTCCAGCTCGCCGTCCTTGTTCCAGACGCCGCCGCCGTTGTTGACCATCATCATGATCATGGAGTGGTTGGCGTAGTTGTTGCCTGCGCCCGCACCGGTGGTGAACCCGAATGCGCCGACCTTCTTCAGGGCCTTGCCTGCTTCCAGCAGGGACGGCCAGTCCGTGGGCAGGGCCACGTTTGCCTTCTCAAACAGGGACTTGCGGTACCAGAAGACGCGCATGTCCAGCTGCCACGGGACCGCCACATAACCCTTGGAAGACTTGAACGGGTCCAGGGCGCCGGGCAGGAAGTCATCGAACTGCCCGTTCGCCTTCAGCTTCTCGATCACCTTGTCGGCATAGGCGATCTGGCCCTGCTGCTCGAACTGGAACGCCTGGAAGCCGCCGCCCGTGGAGACGGCCGGGCCCGTCTTTGAGGCGATCGCCGAGGAGAAGGTCTGGTAGAAGTTGTTCCACTGGATGATCTGGTAGCTCGCCTTGGCCCCGTTGGCACCGGAGAAGCCCTCTGCGACGCTCTTGGCTGCGTCGTTGTAGGCCGGCGTTGCCCAGGGCATATCCCAGAACTTGATGGTCCCGCCCGCGCCGCCTCCGCCGCCTCCCTGGCTGGCCGAGCCGCCGCCGCAGGCCGCGAGAAGGGGTGCTGCGGCAGCTGCCGCCGTCAGGCCCAGGAAACCGCGCCGGGAGAAGGAGCGGCGCTGTTCGGAAGTTGCGTTCATGATGTGTCCTTTCGGGACCGGCAAGCGCGGTGCGCCGTGGGTGCGGTCCTGCTCATCGTCGAGAGTGGAGGTGGGACTGACTTTTGGTTTGGTTGCGTATCGGTGGGACTGGTTACGTGGCAGCGAGGGTTGCGTAGAGGTCGGTCAGCCGGGCGAACCCGGCCAGGTCGTCCGGGCGGGTGCCGGCGCTGAGATGGTCCTTCAGCCGCCGCCACGCAGACCGGTGGGCGGATTCGTAGAGCGTGGGAAGGAAAAGTTCGCCGTGGGTACCCGTCACCCGGACTTCGGCAGGCCAGGCGGCGTCCGGATCGGGCACCTGGATGGCCACGCCGCCGTCGGCCGTGTAGAGGCGGATGTCGACGCCGGATCGACGGGCGGCGGTGAGCACGCCCTGGGCGGTGAACGGGGCACCGTTGGCCAGCCTGCCGCTCACCGTGTACCCGGTCGCGTCGCTGCGGAGGACGCCCACGCCGTCGAGCGCTCCGGTGACGGCAAGCAGCGCGGCGAGGTGCTCGCCCAGGAGCCGCCGCGGATCGGTGCCGGGCCCCGCCGTCGCCACGCTGTCCAGCAGTGATGCGGTGCCCAAGGCGCTGCGAACAGCCTCCCGGGCGTCGGGAGTTTCGCCAACCAGCGCAGGGTTGGAGGCCCAGCGCAGGTCCAGCACGACGGCGGTCCCTGCGGCGTCTGCCGCTGCGGCCAGTTCCGTGGTGTCCTCGGGGACCGGGTTGGCCACCACGATGCCGCGGGCACCTGCCGAGACGGCGCTGCAGGCCTCAGCGGTCCAGCCGGGGCCGCCCGCGATCACCAGCACGTCAGCCGTGCCCGGGTGGCCGGCCGGGGCGGGGCCGAAGGTTGCGGGCAGCGACGCCACGGTCTGGGTGACCGCCCCGGCTTCCCGGGCGTCGGGGGTTGCCGAAACGGTGTAATGGGCGCTCATGCCGAAACTCCTGCTTTTTCTGCGGCATCTGGGTGTCCTGCCGCGGCGCTTGCCACGGTTGCGTCGGCGATGGCGAGGGCAAAGGTGAGGTCGTCGATCAGGGTTTGCGCGGAGGGCGCCTGGCGGGTTCCCCTGGCGAGTTCCGCCAGTTCGCGCCATTCGCCCTCGTAGCCGTTGTGCCCGTAGGGGCCGAAAATGGTGGTTTCGCTGCCGTTGCCACAGGTGAAGGTGGCGACGGCGGAGCCGGCCTGGACGTAGGACGGCGTGAAGTCGATGCGGAGCGCGGAATCATCAGCGATGGCCTCGAACGTCCATTCGGGCTTCCACGTGCCGTTCATGACGGCCCGCAGTTCGATGACCCGTGTTGGGGTGCGGAGGGAGACGGAGTAGCCGAAGGGGCGGATGTGGGAGACCTGGAGGACTTCGATGTCAGCAAAGTCCGGCGTGAACCGGCGCACCAGGGGAAGATCGTGGATCGCCAGGCCCATGATCCCGCCCTGGAGTGCGGCTTTGATGACGTCGATGTCCGAGTAGTCGGGCCGGCCCGTGGCCGGGCGGGTGACGATTTCGGTTGCGAAGTCCTCGAAGCGGGCGTTGGGCGGCAGCACGATGGAGGAGCGGATGGTGTGCACCTGCTCCGGAAGATCGCCCCAGTTCTGTTCTGCTGCGAGCCAACCGGGATCGAACGTGTGCATGGCCCCCACGACGATCGGCACGCCGGTTTCGGTGCTGACTGCAGAGATGCGGGTGGCTTCCCCGGCGTTCATTGCAAAGGGCTTTTCGCAGAGGACGGCTTTCTTGCCGGCCCGGCAGGCGGCGATGACCTGGTCCGCATGGAACTGGTGTGGGCTGCAGATCGCCACGATGTCCACGTCGTGATCGCCGAGCAGGGCGTCCATGCTGGTGCTGGAAGTGGCACCCACGCGCGCCGCCACGGAGGAGGCCACGGCGGGATCCACATCCATGATGTGCCGAACTTCCAGGATGTCCCGGAGGCGGGCCAGGGCCGGAAGGTGGATGGCCTGGGTGACGGGTCCGGCACCGAGGATGCCGACGCCGAGGGGCCGGTCTGCTGGCGCTGTGTGGTGGGACAAGTTCAATTACCTCTTTGTAAGCGGACTCTGGAGTACCTGGGGATCATCGCGGCTGATGTCTTCCATCGGCCCGGCAGATGTGCCTTGAGTCACAACGTAGAGCTACTTTTGCCACGCGTCAAGCAAAAGTTGTTTGTTGCGCGTCATTCTTCTGCTGTGATGACAGCACTAAGTAAGAGTGTTATGACTTATGCATGACTCAAGCCATGGGCAGGCAGGCCGCAAAAGACTCGGAGGTCGGCAGCCTGTCGCGTGCCGGAGACCTCTTCCAGCTGCTGCGCGACGGCAAAGCCCGCACCCGTGCCGAGCTCGCCCTGAGTACGGGGTTGGCCCGATCAACCGTGGCCTCACGGATCGACGCCCTGATGCTGTCCGGCCTGGTGGGCCCCGCAGGTGAGGCCCTGTCCAGCGGCGGCAGGCCGCCGTCGCGCTTTGCCTTCAACCCATCCGCCCGCCTCGTGCTGGCCGTGGACGTGGGCGCCACGCACGTCATCGTTGCGGTCACCGACCTCAGTGGGAAGGTCCTTGCCGAACACCGGCTGGCGCAGCGGGTGGCCGACGGGCCGGAAGCGGTGCTGGACCAGGTGGTTGCGCTGGGCAAGGCCCTGCTGGCGTCGGCGGGACGAAGCGTTGCCGAACTCGCCGGGATTGGCATCGGCCTGCCCGGCCCGGTGGAACACGACACCGGCAAGCCCGTGAAGCCGCCCATCATGCCCGGGTGGGACGGCTTCGATGTGGTCAGCTACGTCCAGCGGTCCCTGCCCGTCCACGTGCTGGTGGACAACGATGTGAACATCATGGCGCTGGGGGAGCAGTCAGCCCATTGGCCCGAGCACAACAACTTCTTCTTCGTGAAGGTGGCCACGGGCATCGGTTCCGGCATCATCAGCAACGGCGAACTGCAGCGCGGCGCCAACGGCACGGCGGGCGACCTGGGGCACGTGCAGGTGGCGCGCGGTGGGGACGTCCTGTGTGCCTGCGGCAACTACGGGTGCCTGGAAGCGCTGGCGTCCGGGCCCGCCGTCGTGCGTTCCCTGCGTGACCAGGGACTGGAAGTGGAAAAGGGCGCGGACGTGCTCCGGCTCGCCGCCGACGGCAACCTGCAGGCCATTCAGGCGCTGCGCCAGGCCGGCCGGGACATCGGTGAGGTGCTGGCCACCGTGGTCAACCTGCTCAATCCGTCCGTCATCGTGGTGGGCGGCAGCCTCGGCGAGACGGGGGAGCACCTGGTGGCCGGCATCCGTGAGGTGGTGTACCGGCGTTCCCCGCCCCTGGCCACCTCGCACCTGCGCATCAACGTCTCGCGGGCCGCCGGCCACGCGGCCGTCCTGGGCGCAAGCAAGCTGGTCACCCAATACGTCCTCTCGCCGGCAATCATCGAAGCCACGCTCGCAGGCGCAATCGCCGGGTGACGCCGGAGGCTGCCGGCGCCACCCCCGGTTTTAGGCTTCCGCCTCCGGTACCGGTGCCTCGGTCAGCAGCAGCGCGGTTCCGCCGTAGGCAGGCAGTTCGAGGAAGAAGCTGTGGAGATCGTCCACCTGCCCCACGGTCTCGCCGCTGAACAGGTCCTGCACGTTGGCGCCGGAGGGCAGTTCGTTGGACTGGATGCTGCCGGCGATGTCCTGCCCGGAGAAGTTGAGCGCCGTGACCTGCAGGGTTCCGTCATTGAGCCGGTTTACCAGCACCAGGGCGCCACGGTTGGAGACCTCGGGCACGTCCAGCAGGGTGCCCGTGGCGATCCCGTTTTCCTCGCGCACGGCAAGGATCCGCTGGAGGCGCCGGGCGAACGAGTTCTGGTCCTTCAGCTGGTCCGGCAGCGCGCCGTACAGGCTGCGGGCCCTGGGCATCCCGGCGGAGGAGGTGGTGGCGTCCGGGCTGGTTCCCATGAGGTCGTGGGCACCGCGGTTGATCCAGCGCGTATCGCCCTGCGAGGTGAGTTCCCCGACACTGCTGCGGTCCAGGGCGAGGATGCCGGTGAGGTCCCAGCCGGAAAGTGCAAAGACACCGGGCTGCAGCGCGTTGTACATGGCCAGCAGCAGGTGGACGTCGCGGATTTGCGCCTCCTGCTCCGGGGTTACGGCTGCAGGGTCCTTGATGCCCAGGGCGGCCATGATGAAGCTGACCGTGGTGCAGGCAATGCCGTTGGTGGTGAAGACGGCGTTGTAGGGCCCGTTTTCCCCCGTCAGCCGGTCCCGCAGGGTCTGCTGCACGTTCTCGGCCAGCTGGGCGCCGGTGAGTTCCTCGCCGTTGAGCTCGAACATCTCGTCCCGGTGCCCGGTGGCGAAGTGCAGGAGCTCGTAGGTGAGTTCGTCGTGGTTCTGCAAAGCGTGCACCAGCGAGGCCTGGTCCACCCCGATTTCCATGGACAGGCGGAGCGTCAGCCGCAGGAACTCGGTATCGGCCGTGACCAGGGCGTAGTGGTATGCCGGCCTGGTGATGAAGTCGTAGGAAAGGTCCGGGCCGGACTCCGAGGTCGCCTTGATGTCATCAATGGTCAGGTTCAGCTCCTGGAAGGAGAACCCGCCCACCTTGCGGATCATGGACCCGATGAGCTGGTTGGCGGCCTCGGACAGCGGGTGCCCTTCGGACCAGCCGGGCTGCTCCTCGGCGCTCTTTTCCACGCCCAGGAAGCCGTTGGCATCCAGGCGCAGCGCGCCGGTGCCCAGGTCCACCAGCGAGTGCAGGGCATCGCCCACCACCAGGCGCATTCCGGCGAAGGTGGGGTCCAGCCAGTTGATGGAGGGCTGGCCGGCCTTGAAGTAGTGCAGGTAGACCCACCGGCGCGTCTTGCCGGTGGTGTCCACGATGGCACGGGTGGCGCTCCAGTTGGTCTCCTTCACCCCGGGTTCGTAGAAGATGACCCGCTGCAGCCGGCCGATGATGTAGCCGGCCTTCTGCAACGCCTGCTCCGAGTCCGGGCTGAGGTTGACCGAGTCGGCACCTTCGGGGACGTCCGGGAGGAGGTTCCAGTCCTCCTCCGGGATGTCCACCATGTGGTAGATGCCCGGGTAGTCCCGGAAGTTCATTTCGGCCAGGCGGAAATCGGCACCCTTGCCGGTGTGGCCGGGGACGATGTCGTCAATCACCGTACCTTCGTGCTCAGCGGCCACCTCGCACATGCTGCGGAACTCTTCCTCGGTGCCGAAGACGGGGTCGATTGCCATGCTGATGCGGTCGAAGTGCCCGTCAACGCTGGGCGTGTGTGACCAGCCGCTGATGCCGCCGGCCAGTTTCACGGGCCCGGTGTGGATCCCGCGGATTCCGATTTCGCGGAATGCCTTCCACATTTCCGGGTCACCCAGGGCGGAAAGGAACGACTGGCCGGTGCGGGTGATGAAGGACAGCGGGTAGGCGGTGAACCACACGGAGGCGCGTTCGACGGCGGCGCGCGGGTTCGGGTGCGCGTAGGAGTTTTGCCACATGCTGGCCTGCCCTGACAGCTGCCGGGCCAGCGTGTTCGCGTCCCCGAGCATGGCCTGGTTGCGCAGCCACTCCACATACGCCGCGTTCCGCCCATCGAATTCAAAGGACGGCCTGCTGCCCACGAACTGGCGGCGGCGAGCGATCGGCCGCAAAGCCTTCGGCCGGGCCGCGAAAAACTGCTCGTCAAAATTGACATCCAGTTCCGTTGTCGGCTCCGCAGCTCCTGCTTCCACTTCCCCATTGCCCGCGGCGGCTGCGTCCGCTTCCGAAGTGTGCTCGCTGGTGCCCGGCTCCCGCATTAGCTCCTCTTTCCATTGCTCGTTTCCGTGCTGGCATGGATGCTCCAAGACCCCCTGCCCAAGGACAGGTACCCAGGCGGGCAGGGAGTATTCGGCGATCCCTCTCCCGATGCTACTGCGCCCCGGAGCCGCCGGAGGGGACAAACGTGCCCGGGCTATTGGATGCTTTGTGCGATGTCCCGGCCGATCTGCCGGAGGAGGGCGGTGGACAGCTGGGGGTCCTTGGCCGAATCCCGGCTGGTGTAGTCAGCCAGGGCATAGACCTGTGTCAGGGCTATGTCAGCCCAGCGTTCGCGCGGAAGCAGGGACCGTCCTGCGACCGCGATGATGGGCCGCGTGCCGGAGCGGCGGGCGACGGCGGCCGGCAGTTTGCCGGCGAGGGTCTGCACATCGATGCTGCCTTCGCCCGTGATGACCACGTCGCAGGTGTCCCTGCGTGCATCGAAGCCCAGCAGGTCCAGGAAGAAGTCCGCCCCCGAGACCTGCCGTGCGCCCAGGAGCAGGCACGCGTAGCCGATTCCACCGGCACTGCCGGCTCCTTCATGCCGTGCCAGCCCGTGGGCCTCAGCAAGTCCGGCCTCCGCCATCCTAGCCACGAAGTGCCCCAACCCCGCATCGAGGCTGGCCACATCCTCCGGACCCGCGCCTTTTTGCGGCCCGAAAACGGCCGGAGCCCCGGTGGGACCGGTCAGCGGATTGGAGACATCGCTGGCCATGATCAGTTCCGTGGCCGTGAGGCCGGGAAGGGGGCAGCCCTGAACCGAGTGGATCCGGCCGAGGGCCTGCCCTGCCCCCTCCATGCGGCGGCCTTGGGCGTCGATGAAGTCATAGCCCAGGGCGGACAGCATCCCCATGCCCCCGTCGGTGCTGGCACTGCCGCCCAGCGCCAGCACGATCCGTGCCGGGGCCAGGGTGAGTGCAAAGCAAATGGCTTCGCCGAAACCGCGGCTGGACGAGTTGAGCGGATCAAGGTCGCCGTCCGGCAGGAGCGTGATCCCGCAGGTGTTGGCAACTTCCACGACGGCGGTCACCCCGTCGAAGGCAATGGACGACTGCACCTGCCGTCCCGTTGGTCCGGTGACGGCGCAGGTGTGGCGGGTGAAGCCTGCCGAGACCGCGGCGTCGACGCTGCCGTCTCCGCCGTCGGCCAGGGGGAGCAGCTCGCACTGGATGCTGCGGCCGGCCCCGGCCCCGGCGGCAGCGGCGGAGCGGAGTCCGGCCGCCAGGGCCTGTGCCACCTCGCCGGCGGTGAGGCTGCCCTTGAATTTGTCCGGCGCGATGAGGGCGCGCACGGGCGTCGTGGAGGTGCACATGTCAGACGGTCTCGGAGTAGGCCGGGCGGCGGTCGGCAGCAGGAGAATGCCGGACGCCGGCCGGAGCGTCTTGGAGGACAGGCACCTTGTGGAGGTCGTCGTCGTCGGAATCGCCGGGACCGTCACCGGGCTCCACAACGTCCACGGGCAGGGGTTCCACTGCCTGGCCCGCGAAGACGCGGCGTACGCGGTCGGCGTCGAGGTTGCGGTCCCACCAGGCGATGAACAGGGTGGCCACGGCGTTGCCGGTGAAGTTGACCAGGGCGCGGCATTCGGACATGAACTTGTCGATGCCGAAGATGAGCATGATGCCGGCCGCCGGGATGGTGCCGATAGTGGCCAGGGTGGCGGTCAATGCAATGAAGCCGCCGCCTGCCACGCCTGCCGCGCCCTTTGAGGTGAGCAGCATGACGGCGAGCAGGCCCAGCTGCTGGCCGATGCTTAGCTGCGTGTTGGTGGCCTGGGCGATGTAGAGGGCGGCCAGGGACAGGTAGATGGCGGCGCCGTCCAGGTTGAAGCTGTAGCCGGTGGGGACCACCAGGCCCACGGTCTCCTTCTTGACGCCGGCGTGCTCCAGCTTGCGCATCAGGCCGGGGAGGGCGGGCTCGGCGGTGGAGGTGCCCAGGATGAGCATGTACTCCTCCTTGAGGTGCCGGATCATGCTGAAGATGTTCAGTTTGAGGAACGCCATGACCGAGCCGAGGACCACCACGACGAACAGGATGGACGTGGCGTAGAAGAGCGCGATCAGGCCGCCCATGCTGGTCAGGGATGAGACACCGTACTTGCCCACGGCGTAGGCCATCGCGCCGAAGGCGCCCAGCGGGGCGGCCTTCATGATGAAGCTGAGGATCTTGAACATGACCCCGGTGAGGCGCTGCACGCCGTCCAGGACGGGGGCGCCCACCTTGCCCATGGCGTTCAGGGCGATGCCGAAGACCACCGCGATGAAGATGATCTGCAGGATGTCACCGGCCACGAACGGCTGGACGATGCTGGTGGGGATGATGTTCGTGATGAACTGCCACCATTCCTGGTGCTGGCCCGCGTCGATCAGCTTCGCGGCCGAGTCGGAGGTCTTGATGCTGCCGGGGTCCGCGTTCACGCCTTCACCGAGGCGGAAGACGTTGATTGCCACAAGCCCGAATGCCAGGGCGCAGATGGTGCCCACCTGGAAGTACGTCAGCGCCTTCAGCCCGGTCATGCCCACCTTCTTCAGGTCGGCCACGCTGGCGATGCCGCCCACGATCGTGAGGAAGACGATCGGACCGATGAGCATCTTCATCGCGTTCACGAAGGTGGTGCCCATCGGTTCCATGGCGATGCCGGTGGCGGGGGCGAGCCAGCCCACCAGGATGCCGATGACGATCGCTGTCAGTACCCAGAAGTACAGTTGCCGGTACCACCGGGTTCTGGGGGCCGCTGTCGTAGCCGCGGCGGTGCTGTTGTGGTCCATGATTCCTACCTCATTGTTGGAATGTCTTGCGAAAAGCTGTGACAAAGCGGCGTCCCGGGAGACCCGACGCGGGCTTGCGGGCGCCAGGGGAGGGACTTGTCAGAACGTACGACGGCGGCTGGCCGCCCACCGTCGTACGTTCCGGTGTGGAGGTTCCTGCGAAGGCGCGTTTCAGACGGCGGCGGGTGCCAGGACCAGCGCCTTGATGATGGCCTCGGTGACGTCCTCGGTGGTGCCGTCCCCGCCCACATCGCGGGTCAGGTGCCCCGAGCCGGTGGCCGCCTCGATGGCGGCCTCGACCCGGCGTGCTTCCTCGTGCAGGCCGAAGTGGTCCAGCATCAGGGCGGCGCTGGCGATGGCGCCGATCGGGTTGCTGATGCCCTGGCCGGCAATGTCAGGGGCGGAGCCGTGGACCGGTTCGAACATGGACGGGAAGCGGCGCTCAGGGTTCAGGTTGGCGCTGGCAGCCAGGCCCAGGCTGCCGGCAAGCGCGGAGCCGAGGTCGGATAGGATGTCGGAGTTCAGGTTGGAGGCCACCACCACGGAGAGTTCCTCGGGCTTGAGAATGAACTTGGCGCTCATGGCGTCCACCAGGACGCTTTCGGTCTGCACGTCCGGGTAGTCCAGGGCCACGCGGTTGAAGACTTCGTCCCACAGGACCATGCCGTACTGCTGGGCGTTGGACTTGGTGACCGAGGAAACCTTCTTCACGGTGCGGGTCCGGGCCAGGTCGAAGGCGAAGCGCATGATGCGCTCGCAGCCCTTCTCGGTGAACAATGCGGTCTGCAGGGCCACCTCGTTGCCGGGGCCGCGGCCGCTGAGGTTGCGTCCGCCCAGGCCGGCGTATTCGCCCTCGCTGTTTTCGCGGACCACCACCCAGTCCAGTTCAGTGTTGTCGGCCTTGCGCAGCGGCGACTGCACGCCTGGGAGGAACTTCACCGGGCGGATGTTTGCCCACTGGTCGAAGTTCTGGGTGATGTTCAGGCGCAGGCCCCAAAGGCTGACGTGGTCCGGGACGTTTTCCCAGCCCACGGCGCCGAAGTAGATGGCATCGAAGTCCTTGAGGGCTTCCAGGCCCCTGGGATCCATCATCTGGCCGGTCTTTTCGTAGTAGCCGCAGCCCCAGGGGAACTCGGTCCAGTCGAAGGCGAACTTGCCGTCGGAGTGTGCGGCCAGGGCGTCCAGGACTCGGCGGCCTGCGGAAACAACTTCCTTGCCAACGCCGTCGGCGGGGATCGAAGCGATACTGAATGTCTGGGTGGCGCTCATATGCCGGTCTCCTCGTTGAGTGGTTTTCAGTGCGTCCCTGTTATAGGCGTCACACTGATTCCTTCCTCTTCAAGTAGACCGGCCGTGGTCCCATAGCGTCCAAGACCAAGATTCGATCCGCCAGATAGGCAGGGCCTATCACCCCTTGCATCGATTGCTGAGTAACCGCCGTTTTCCACGCCCAAAACGGCAGTTACTCAGCAATCGATGGGGACTATTCCGACACGTGCTCCCCCGCGACCGCCAGGAAGGCACGGGCGGCGGGCGTGAGATCGTCCTTGCGGCTCAGGATGGCAACTTCGAGGTGGGAGACCGGTTCGGTCAGGAGCGTGCGCAGGCCGGCTTTGTGCGCGGTGGGCGCCCACGAGGACGGCATCACCGCGTGCCCCACGCCGGCCAGCACCAACGGGAGGATGGACGTACGGTGCGCCATCTCCACTACAATCTCGGCTTCGATGCCCCGGGCCAGGGCGTCGTCCACGAGCCAGCGCATGAGGGAGCCCCGCTGGCTGGCGATGACGCGGTGGCCGCCGAGGTCCTCCCGCACGATGGCGTCGCCGGCGCCAAAAGTATCGGCCCGGGGGTTGACGATGAGGATCAGGGGCTGGCGTTCCAGCTGCAGGACTTCGACGCCGGGCACGCGGATGGCGGTGGGGGAACCGGCCAATCCAATTTCCGTGCTGCCGCTGCGCACGGATTCGATGACTTCTTCCGGCGTGAATGCAGCACCTACGTTCAGCCGGACGGAGGGGTAGGCCTGGGTGAAGGCCGCAATCATGGAGGTCAGGGGTTCAATTCCCGGTGAGGGCATGGTGATGATGTCCAGCTGTCCGCTGCGGATGCCACGGAGGGCCTGCACGGCGGACTGTGCCGCGTCCAGGTCCCGCATCACCAGCCGTGCCGGCCCCACCAGCTCCCGGCCGGCGTCGCTGAGTACAGCCCTGCGCCCGATCCTGTGGAACAGGGGCACGCCCAGCTCCTTTTCCAGGCCGGCGATGGTCTGGGACAGGGAAGGCTGGGCTATCAGCAGCTGTTCGGCCGCGCGGTTGAATCCGCCGTGGTCAACCACCGCGAGGAAATACTTCAATTTCCGGGTGTCCAAAAGGCGGCTCCTACTCCGGCTGGCCGCTGCTGCGGTGCGCCTGAAGCCTATCCACGCGTGCCCCATTCGGCGAATCCCCTTCCCCCTTTGTTTCGTCGTTATTCCCCACCAAGGGGGTAGGGGGTCGTATTCTTAGAGCAGAGGTTTTGCAGTGGGCCCGAGCACTGATGGCAGGGCTGGAGCATGGCCGCTGATCCCACGGGGCAGGTTGGCTGGGGACCGCTTCCAGTTACCCCGGAGCCGGTTTTCGACAGCAAGGACGTCGAAGACTACCTCTGGGAAGTCACCCGCGACTTCATGGCGGGTATCAAAGGTGAACGCCGCAGCATCAGCTGGGCGGCCACCCTCTTTCGCCTGGGCAAGGCACGCACCCTCGCCGCCAGCACGGAGCAGGCGCGCGAAGCGGACCGGGAGCAATGCTCGTTTGCCGACGGACCGGTCGTGGAAGCCGTGCGCACCGGGGAATTCGTCCTGCTGTCGGACCTGAGCCGGGACCGCCGGTGGCCCGGGTATTCCAGCGCCGCCGCCGTTCACGGGGTGCAGTCCCTGCTCTCCGTCCCCATCCTCACCGAGGGCGGCACCAGCGCTGCCATCAACCTTTACGCGCCGTCCCCGCATGCCTTCACCAGCGACGACCTGGTGCGCAGCCAAAGCTATGCGCGCCAGGTGGCGCGGGCCCTGCGCGTTGTTGTCCGCGTGGCTGAGCGCGCGGAAACAACGGCCGGTCTCGCCGTCGTCCAAAGCTCCCTGGTCCTTGTGGACCTTGCTGTACGCAGCCTCATGAACGAATACGGATTAACCCGGGAGGGTGCGCTGCGGTTCCTGCAGACCCAGGCGCTGCACCACGAACTGGACCTCCGGGATGCGGCACTGAATGTCGTGGTCCCCGGTGGCATGGACCACGGGCCCGGGCATCCTTCCGGGCCGCGCCAGGAAACGTACGACGGCGTCGCGGAGCTCCCGCGGCCCTCGGCGGCAGGGCGGGACTTTCCAACCGGAACGTCGCCCCGCAGGGACGCTGCGGCGGGGTAGGAACCCCCGCCCGCTGCAGAAGGGAGGACGGCATGACCATCGAGAAGCAGGAACTGCACTCAGTAGCGCAAGGACCGGACAGGCACCCCTGGCATCGGTTCGTTGCCCTTGGGGACTCCTACACCGAAGGAATTGGCGACCCCGAACCGAACAGCCTGGGCGGCCTCCGGGGCTGGGCAGACCGGGTGGCCGAGGAGCTGGCCGCGCGCCAGCCGGACTTCGCCTATGCCAATCTGGCCATCCGCGGAATGCTGCTGCGGCAAATCCTTGACGGGCAGCTGTCACCGGCCCTGGCGCTGAAACCCGATCTGATCGCCATGTCCGGTGGCGGCAACGACATCGTCTTCCGCCACGGCGACCCGGACAAGCTGGCGGAAAAGATCGACGAGGCCGTCGGTATCCTGACAGCCACGGGCGCCACCGTCTTGCTGTATGCAGGTCCGGACTGGGGTAACACACCTGTTTTTGGCAAGATCCGTGGACGCGTGGCCATTTACAACGAGCACCTGCACAGAATCGGGGCACGGCATCACGCCATCATGGTTGACCTGTGGTGCCTGCCGGAGCTTCAGCACGCCCTGATGTGGGATCCTGACCGGCTGCACCTGTCACCGCTGGGCCACCACTCCGTGGCCGTGGCCACGCTCAACGCGCTGGGTGTGCCGCACGAACTCAAGCCGCTGCTGCCACGGCCGCTTCCGGCCCACGGGTGGACACAGGCCCGGGCCGAGGACCTGGTGTGGGCACGGCAGTACTTCGTGCCGTGGGTGCTGAAGCGGCTGCGTCCCCACCCGGGCGACGACGCACTGGCGGCGAAACGGCCGCAGCCCGGCCCCGTGTTCGGCCTCGGCCGGCCGGGTCCGTTCCCGGCTGGCCATCCGGCCGGCCAGGCGCCGGGGGCAGGCGTGGCTTCAGGCGTGCAGCGCGCTGCCGTACCAGGGGCGGCGACGGGCTGGGTTGCCTGACCGGCCTAGCGCTTTTTGGGCGAACGCCTCGTGGCGGCCCTCATGGCTGCCTTGGCTGCGGGCGGCAGTACGCCCAGCTCGGTTTCAGGTTCGGCCACCGTTCCGCGTGCCTTCGCGATGGCCTTCATGCCGTGGTAGACCACCAGGGCCGCGGCGGACCCGAGGGCGATGCCGTTGAACTTGAGGTCGCCGACGGTCCAGGTGTAGTCGGCGATGCCGATGATCAGCGCCACGGCTGCGGTGGTCAGGTTGACGGGGTTGGAGAAGTTCACTTTGTTCTGCACCCAGATCTTCACGCCCAGGATGCCGATCATTCCGTACAGCATGGTGGCCGCGCCGCCCAGCACGCCCGCAGGGACCGTGGCAATCAGTTCGCCGAACTTCGGCGAGAAGCTGAGCAGGACGGCGAACATGCCTGCCACCCAGTAGGCCGCCGTCGAATACACCTTGGTTGCAGCCATGACGCCGATGTTTTTCCGCGTAGGTGGTGGTGCCTGACCCGCCGCCGAAACCGGCCAGCATGGTGGCGGCGCCGTCGGCCATCAGCGCACGTCCGGAGACGCCGTCGAGGTTCTGTCCCGTCATGGCTGCAACGGATTTCACGTGGCCGATGTTCTCGGCTACCAGCACCAAGACCACCGGCACGAACAGGCCCAGGACGCCGATGTGGAACTCGGGGGCCTGGAAGTGCGGCAGGCCCACCCAGGCCGCGGCGTCCATCTTGTCGTACTTCACTTCACCGCGGAGCGTGGCCACGAGGTAGCCGATTACCACGCCCACCAGGATGCTGAGCCGCCCCAGGATCCCGCGGAACAGGACGCTGACCAGGATGATGGTTGAAAGGGTGACGACGGCGGTGACCGGCGCGGCGTCGAAGTTCTGCTTGGCCGCGGGGGCAAGGTTCAAGCCGATCAGTGCCACGATGGCGCCGGTGACGATGGGCGGCATGAGCCGGTTGATCCAGTCGGCGCCGAACTTCTGCACCACCGCGCCCACCAGCGCCAGGACCGTGCCGGCGAGCACCACGCCGCCGAGCGCTCCGGGGATGCCGAACTGCTGCTGGGAGGCCATGATGGGGGCGATAAACGCGAAGCTTGAGCCCAGGTAGCTGGGGATCCGGCCCTTGGTGACCACCAGGAACAGCAGGGTGCCGATGCCCGAGAAGAACAGCGTGGTGGCCGGCGGCATCCCGGTGATGATGGGAACCAGGAAGGTGGCGCCGAACATGGCCACCACGTGCTGCATGCCCACGCTGATGGTCAGGGGCCACGCCAAACGCTCATCAGGGGCCACCACCTGGCCGGGCTTGATGGTTTTGCCGGTGCCGTGCAGCTTCCATTTGATTCCGAGCATGCTCATGGGAAGGAATGCCTTTCAGGGGGGTGCCGCGAGGGGGCGAAGATCAACTCGCTCCAGAATACCGCCAAGTTTTCGCGCCGGCCCCCTGTGGCCAAGGTCACCCGCCCTTACGGGAAGAGGAGGAAAGAACTTGAAGTTGCAACTATAGACAGCATCAGAGGCCACCCCGGCAAGCGGGCGGCGCAGCGAAAGGTAAGCCAATGACTATTGCCCACGAAGAAGCGGTTATCGATTCGGCAGCCGTGGACGCCATCTTCGCCCAGGCCCGCACCGCCAACTCCTTTACCGGCGAGGTGACCGACGAGCAGGCACGTGCCATCTACGAGCTCACCAAGTTCGGCCCCACTGCCTTCAACTCCCAGCCGCTGCGCGTCACGTACGTCCGCTCGGACGAAGCCCGCGCCACCTTGGTGGACGCCCTCTCCCGGGGCAACCAGGCCAAGACAGCTTCCGCACCGCTCGTGGCCATCCTCAGCTACGACACCGACTGGGCCGGCAAGTGGGACAACTTCCTCCCCGGCTACAACGCCCCCAAGGCCATGTACGACGCCGACCCCGACCTCGCCGCCGCCACGGGCAACAACAACGCCCACCTGCAGGCCGGTTACTTCATCCTGGCCGTCCGCTCGCTTGGATTCTCCGCTGGCCCCATGACGGGCGCGGACTTCGCCGCAATCGACGCGGCCTTCTTCCCGGCCGGTGGCCAGAAGAGCTTCCTGGTGGTCAACATCGGCCAGCCCGGCGAGGAAGCCTGGGGCGAGGCAAAGCCCAAGTTCTCCTACGACGAGGCCGTCCGCACCGTCTAGTACCACCCCTCAAAACACCGGACGCCCGCTCACTTTTGACGGCCTTCCAACAAACGCCCGCTCACTGTGGTGAGCGGGCGTTTGTTGATTGACGGTCAGAGATGAGCGGGCGTTTGAACTTTCATTGCCAAAAGGGAGCGGGCGTCTGGGGCCGAGTGGGAGACTGTGGCTATGTCCCTGCGGAACCTGATTTTCGTGGCGTTCGTCGAGCCGGTTACTGACGGCCAGGTTTTCCCGCGCACGGACTGGCCGCTGCACATCACCCTGGTGAGGTTCGACGCCGCCTGTACTGACAGTGCCGACGTCGCCGAGCGCCTTGCCGGGCTGGCGGACGCGCACGCCGCGGCAGCGCTGGGCGCAGGGCTTGCGGTGGGGGAGGACGCGGCCTTTGGCCGGAACGGATCGGTCCCGGTCAGCCTGATGGAACCGACTCCTGCCCTGCAAAACCTGCATGGGCAGCTGGTCGCCATTGTCGAAGGCCTGGGCGGCAGGATCCCCACGCCTCGCCACACCCTGTCCGGTTACCGGCCGCACATCTCGCACCAAGGCGCTGCAGGCCCGGGTGGGAAGCGCCTCCACCCGGGCGACGCCGTCGTGCTTGACCGCGTCGCCCTGGTGGACATGGCTCCCGACGGCGACCACACCATCAGGCGCATCCTCCGGCTGTGGAGCCTCGAACCCGAGGCAGGCTAGGCGATGACGCTGTCCACCAGGGCCTTCGCCTCGGCCTGCACCTGCTTCAGGTGGTCCTCGCCCTTGAAGGACTCGGCGTAGATCTTGTAGACGTCCTCCGTGCCGGACGGACGCGCGGCGAACCAGGCGTTCTCGGTGACTACCTTCAGCCCTCCGATGGACGCGCCGTTGCCGGGTGCCTCGGTGAGCTTGGCGGTGATCGCTTCGCCAGCCAGTTCGGTGGCGGTGACGTCCGCAGCGGAGAGCTTGCCCAGCTTCGCCTTCTGCTCACGCGTCGCAGCGGCGTCGATCCTGGCGTACACCGGCGCGCCGAACTGGTCGGTCAGCCCCTTGTACAGCTGGGACGGTGACTTGCCGGTGACGGCGGTGATCTCGGAGGCCAGCAGAGCCAGCAGGATGCCGTCCTTGTCCGTGGTCCACACGCTGCCGTCAAGCTTGTTGAAGGACGCGCCGGCTGATTCCTCACCGCCGAACGCACCCTCGCCGGAGAGCAGGCCGGGCACGAACCACTTGAAGCCCACGGGCACCTCAACCAGCTTGCGGCCCAGGCTCTCGGCAACACGGTCGATGATGGAAGAGGACACCAGGGTCTTGCCCACCACGGAGGCCGGGTTCCAGCCGCTGCGGTTGCGGTAGAGGTAGTCGATGGCGACGGCCAGATAGTGGTTGGGGTTCATCAGGCCGCCATCGGGGGTGACGATGCCGTGCCGGTCGGCGTCGGCGTCGTTGCCGGTGGCCACGTCAAA
The DNA here is from genome assembly GCF_014639275.1 of Arthrobacter liuii. Lineage (GTDB taxonomy): Bacteria > Actinomycetota > Actinomycetes > Actinomycetales > Micrococcaceae > Arthrobacter > Arthrobacter liuii. Next base: position 90,098 of record NZ_BMFW01000008.1, read on the forward strand.
GGCCGGCTGCCCGGAGGCAGCGGCATCGGACATGCGCTGGATCAGTGACGCCATGGCCGACGGCGAGGAGCAGTCCATCCGGATCTTCTCGTCCCAGTCCAGGGTCATGAAGGCCCACTGCGGATCCACGGTCGGGTTCACCACGGTGAGGTCCAGGTGGTGGCGCTCGGCGATCTCGCCCCAATAGTCCACGGACGCGCCGCCCATGGGGTCGGCGCCGATCCGGACGCCCGCGTTGCGGATGGCATCCAGGTTCAGGACGGACGGAAGATCGTCCACGTAGCTGCTGAGGAAATCGAACTTGCCGGTGGTATCGGCGGCCTGGGCGTCCGCCAGCGGGATCCGCTTCACGCCGCGCAGGCCGTTCTCCAGCAACTCGTTTGCGCGGTTGGCGATCCAGCCGGTGGCGTCGGAATCGGCAGGACCGCCGTGCGGGGGGTTGTACTTGAAGCCGCCATCGCCCGGCGGGTTGTGGCTGGGCGTGACCACGATGCCGTCAGCCTGCGGGGCGCCCGGTGCTGCCGTCCGGTTGTACGTAAGGATCGCGTGGCTCAGGGCCGGGGTGGGGGTGTAGCCATGCCGGGCGTCAACGAGGACCTGGACGCCGTTGGCGGCGAGCACCTCAAGGGCGGAGTTCTGCGCTGGCTCGCTCAGCGCGTGGGTGTCCTTGGCAAGGAACAACGGCCCGGTGACGCCCTGCGCCGCCCGGTACTCCACGATGGCCTGGGTGATGGCCACGATGTGCTGCTCATTGAAGGACGCCTTGAGGCTGGAGCCGCGGTGCCCGGATGTCCCGAACACCACGCGCTGGCCGGGATCACTGAGGTCCGGCGCGATGTCGTAATACGCATCGAGGAGCGCAGTGATGTCAACAAGGTCCTGGGGTTGGGCAACTGTACCCGCGCGGCTAGCCATGGCTACAGCATGCCAGAACCTGGCTCGAGTCAAAACGACCCGCCCAGAATCCGGACGGAATGACCTGGCGTGACGCCGCCGGCCAAGTAGTCCGCCTGAGTACACGGCACGGAAAGTACCTATATACCGGCCCTTCGACGCCCTGCTATTTTCAAGAAAATTCCTGGAAAACACCCTGGAGCAGGGCACGACGGCGGGCCGCCGCCGTCGTCCCGTCCGGCAAGGAAACGGAGACGTCCAATGGGGGCAGGAGACGGGGCAGCGGAGCAGTCCAGGCTGGCAGCCGAACGCGTGGCCAGGCTGAAGCGCCGGCTGGACCAGGCCGAACACTCCACCAAGGCCCTGGACGCCGGCGCGGCGGGGGCGGAGGTGGTGGCCGACAAGCTCAGCGAGTTGGTCCCGCGCGGCTGGTATGTGCTCCACGATGTCCACTGGCCGGGCCGCCCCAAAGCGAACCTTGACCACGTCCTGGTGGGCCCGGGCGGAGTGGTGGTGGTTGATTCGAAGAACTGGACCGGCGAAGTCCGGGTGGCCTCCGGTGTGCTGTGGCAGGGCCGTTATGCGCGGACCCAGGCCGTGGAAGGTGCCCTGGCCCAGTGCGCCGCCGTGGCCTCGGTGCTGTCTCCGCCGCACCGCCGGCTGGTTCGTCCGCTCATCTGCATGGCTGGGCAGCCGGACATTTTCGGGGTGACCGATTCAGATGTTGCCGTTGCAGGTTCCCAACGGGTGGTGGGCGCCATCGAGGCGCTGCCGGCAGTGCTCGACCAGCAAGCAGTCGTGGGCCTCTACGAGCAACTGGGCCAGCAGCTTACCCACGAGCAGGAACCAGGCATCACGGCCCTGCGCAACGTGAGTCCGGGAACTGTGGTGCGCCCGGCAGGAGCATTGCCGCCCGCGGGCCGGCAGCCAGGACAGCGGGCGGGAGTGGCGCCAGGAGCGCGGACAGGGGCGCCGGGAGGATCGGCCCGCCGCGGCCGGAACGCCAAGGCTCGGCAGCGCGGCGGTACCAGCGGAGCGGCGCTGGCACTGCTGGCGGTCTTCGTCATTTTTGCCGTCTATATCCTGCCCTACTTGGGCCATTAGGCTCCTGGCCGTCCCCAGGACGGAGGCTGTGTTTCGCAGCGCTGCGGACCGCTTCGGTGGCCCTGTTGAGCCGTTCGGAATCGAGGGCCCAGGACTGCCAGTAGAGCGCCACGTCCTGGTGGGCATCTTCCAGCCTGACCAGGGCGCCGTTTGCCAGCTCACCGGTGAGCTGGAGTTCCGGAATCATTCCCCAGCCCAGGCCGGCCTTCACTGCTGCGAGGAAGCCCTGGGAAGAAGGGACAGTGTGCGTGCGGGGAGGCTGCGGCACGCTCTTGGCGGTGAGCAGCTGCTGCTGCAGGTTGTCTTTCAGGTTGAACTTCAGCACCGGCATTGCTGCCCAGTCAACACTGCCGTAAGCCGAAAAGCGCCGGTGCAGTCCCGGGGCAGCCACCGGGATGTACCGCATGGAGCCCAGCAGTTCCACCCGGCATCCGCTCACGGGCACCGGGTCTGAGGTTACGGCGCCCATGACTTCGCCGTCGCGGAGGAGTTGGCAGCTGTAACCCTGGTCCTCCACGTGGAGATCGAGGGCCGAGTCCTCCCACCCGGCGGCCTGGTGCAGGACGGGGACAAACCATGTGGCCAGCGAATCCGCGTTGATGGCCACCGGCAGGTGCGCCCGCACAGCCGGCCCTGATCCCAATGCAACCGACGTCTCCGCCTCCAGCACCTGCACCTGGCGGGCCATCCGCAGCAGCAGCGCACCGGCGTCGGTGGCCGAGCAGGGCAGCCGGCGGCGCACCAGGACCTGGCCCACGGACGCTTCCAGCGCCTTGATGCGCTGGCTCACTGCCGACGGCGTGACCCGGAGCTGGTCTGCCGCCGCCTCGAACGTTCCCTCATCGACCACGGCCATGAGGGCTTTAAGGTGCTCAAGGTTCATGAAGATATTCTAAGGACAGGACAGAATCCTTTACTTGCCTACATCGCTGCGCGACCCTACCGTCGTTGCTATGTGGACCGCAGGAGTAACGGGAATGCTCACGGGGCTGGCGCTGATCGTGGCGATTGGCGCCCAGAACGCCTTCGTGCTGCGCCAGGGAATCCGGCGGGAACATATTGGCGCGGTGGTGGTTGTCTGCATGGCCGGCGACGCCCTGCTGATCGTGGGCGGCACCGCGGGCATCGGGGCGCTGGTCACCCGGTTCCCCGAGGTGCTGGAAGTCTTGCGCTGGGCCGGAGCGGCTTACCTGCTGTGGTTCGCGGTGCGATCCTTCATGGCGGCGGTGAAGCCCTCGGCCCTGGAAGAGGAGGCGCCGAATTCGAAGAACTCGGTGATTGCCACCACGGCGGCCCTGACCTTCCTCAACCCGCATGTCTATCTGGACACCGTGGTTCTCCTGGGCAGTCTTGCCAACCAGCTGGGCCCTGACCTGCGCTGGACCTTTGCCGCCGGCGCGGTGACCGGAAGCGTGCTGTGGTTCTCCGGGCTGGGCTACGGGGCGAGGGCGCTGGCAGGCGTGCTCAGCAGCCCCCGCACCTGGCGGTGGATTGACGCGTCCATCGGCGTGCTGATGGTAATCCTGGCCATCCGGCTGGTCCTGCACTGAAGTAGGCTGTAGCCAGATTCGCAGGGGAGAAACCATGAGCAGCCAGCCATCCCAGGGGCCCGAATACCAGCGTCCCGAAAACCAGCGCAACGGTTCGCCGTGGCCCAGCTACCAGCCGCCGTCCCAGTACGGGCAAGGGCCCGATTATGGCCAGCCCCAATACGGGCAGCCCCCGTCCAACCAACCGCAGTACGGCCAACCGCAGTACTTCGGCCAGCCGTCCTACTACGGCAGTCCGGTGGAACCGAAGACCCTGAGCATCGCCAGCATGGTGTGCGGCATCGCCTCGGTCATCATGGGCTGGCTGCTGCTTCCCCAGTTCGCTGCCATCATCACCGGCCACCTGGCCCTCCGGCGGGAACCCTCCGGCCGGGGGATGTCTATCGCCGGCTTGGTGCTGGGCTATCTGTGCCTGCTGGGGTACGGGGCCATCTGGCTGCTGTTCATCATTGGCCTCGCCGTCGCCGCCACCACAGGGTCGCACACCGGCACCTTTTAGCCACTCTTCCCCCTCAGAAGCGCTGGACCAGATCAAGGCGCACGGGCCAGCCGGCCGGCACCTACCAGGCGCGGGCATAAGTCCCCGCCGGATGGACGTTTCCCCTGCGCGTGACAGGGGGACTGGTCCGTGGGGTGGGGAGTTGTCTCGGTCGACTTACCTGGCCGACCTAGCGGAGCAGCTCGACGTCCGAGACAAGCTCGATATGCGCCAGCATGGCATTGGCAGCGCCGTCGGAATCGTGGGCGCGGACGGCATCGGCGATTTTCCGGTGCGATGCCAGTGACTGTTCGGGTCGCCCGGGCTGGCCCAGGGACTCCATCCTGGTTTCCAGGATCATCTCGGCGATGAAGGCCATCAGTTGCCCCAGTACCGAGGAGTGTGCCGCAGCCGTGATGGCTTGGTGGAACAGTTCATCGCCGTGGGTACCGCGGTGGCCGTCGCCGATTTCCTTGGCCATGACATCCAGGGCGTTGTCAATGGCAGTGAGGTCCTGGTCCGTCCGGCGTTCCGCCGCAAGGGCGGCAAGCTTCACTTCCAGCGTGCTGCGTGCCTCCACGATTTCCGGGAGCCGGCTCTGGTGCTCGCGCAGGCCCTTGACCACCGACGCCACGCTGGGCCGCCGGGCCAGGACTGCGCCGGTGCCGTGCTGCACGTCGATGACGCCAAGCACTTCCAGGGCCACCAGGGCCTGGGCCAGGGTGGCGCGGGAAACTCCAAGCCGTTCGGCAAGGTCGCGCTCTGCCGGCAGGAGATCTCCGGGCTTCAGCTGGGCGGACTCAATGTAGGCAAGGATCTGCTCCACCAGCTGCTCATAAAGCCGTGGGCGGGTGACTCGTTCCAGACCTGCCCGTGCTGTCTTCTCCACAAAGCCCTCCCATGGGTCGCTCGGATCAGAATACCTCCTTCATCTATTGACAGATAGACTCACTGTCTAAGAGGCTAGTCCAGTGAGCCAGTAACTCACGTCACGCTTCTCGCACCCCCCAACGGAGGACCAACGATATCCGCTCCTGTCTTATCGATCATCATCCTGGCGGCGATGTTCCTGCTCGCCACCGTCCTGCCCCTCTATATGGGCGCGCCCGCGTTCGTGGGCGCCTTCTTGCTTGGCGCCCTGGTGCTGGCCAACGCGCGCGGAGGGCGTGGACAAGGACCAGTTCTACAAGCGGATCCCCGGCTACAGCGGAGTCGTCATCGTGGCAGGACCCGTCCTGGCCTGGCTGGCACTGGTGGTCCTCGGCTGGCTCTAGCGCCGACCGCGCCCCAGCCCCGCCTGTTCTAGAAAGGAAACCCAGCATATGAGCACAGCAGAAACTTCCCAAGGCCCCCTGGCCGGGCATATCGTCGTCGACCTCAGCCGGGCACTGGCCGGGCCGCACGCCGGGATGATGCTGGCAGACCTCGGCGCCCGCGTCATCAAGGTGGAGAACCCCGGCACGGGGGATGACACCCGCGGCTGGGGCCCGCCCTTCGTGGGCCCCGAGGACGACCTCCAGTCCACCTACTTCATGTCCTGCAACCGCAACAAGGAATCCATCAGCCTGGACCTGAAGAGCGCTGACGGCCAGGCGGTGCTCCGCGGGCTCCTGGAGCGGGCGGACGTGGTGATCGAGAACTTCCGGCCCGGAGTCATGGACCGGCTGGGCTTTTCCACCGCCGCGATGCACCAGCTCAACCCGCGCCTGGTCATCCTCTCCATCACCGGCTTTGGCCACGACGGGCCCGAATCCCAGCGCAGCGGCTACGACCAGATCCTGCAGGGCGAAGCCGGCCTGATGTCCCTGACCGGCTCCGGCCCGGACGATCCCCAGCGCGTCGGTGTCCCCATCGCCGACCTGCTCTCCGGCATGAACGGCGCATTCGGCGTGCTGGCGGCCCTGGTGGAGCGGAACCGGACCGGCCAGGGCAAGGTGGTACGCGCCTCGCTGCTGGCATCACTGATCGGCGTCCACGCCTTCCAGGGCACAAGGACCACCGTTGCGGGTGAAGTTCCGCAGGCCCAGGGCAACCACCACCCGTCCATCGCCCCCTACGGACTGTTCAACTGCAAGGACGGGAGTGTGCAGATCAGTGTTGGCAGCGAGAAGCTGTGGCAGTCGTTCGCCGCGGCCTTTGGCCTGGACCCGGCCGCCCCGGGCTTTGCCAGCAACGCCGAAAGGGTGCGGAATCGTGCGGAGGTGATTGCCGCCGTCGAACGCGCCTTTGCCGGCTACGGCGCGGCGGAACTGCTGCAAAAACTTAACGACGCCGGGATCCCGGCAGGGAAGGTCCGCTCGCTGGACGAGGTGTACGCCTGGGAACAGGTGGCGTCCCAGGGGCTCGTGGTGGATGTGGAGCATCCACTGCTCGGAAAGGTAAGCCTGCCCGGGCCGCCGCTGCGGTTCTTCGCTCCCGGGGACGCGGCGGAAACCACGGTGACCGAGCACGACGCGCCGCCGCTGCTCAATGAGGACGGTCCGGCGATCCGCGAATGGCTCGGCCTGGCCGCGGCTGCCGGGGAAAAATAGCATGGCGACGGCGGAGAAGGTGCGGCATTTGAAGGCAACCGAATTGCTGGACGCGGTGGTGGACCCGGGTGCGTTCGTCTCGTGGGACACGGAGCCGCAGCAGCCACCGCTGTCCGGGGAGTACGCCAGCGACCTGGCCAGGGCGCGCGAACGCAGCGGCGCCGACGAGTCAGTGATCACCGGTGCCGGGCTCATCCGGGGCCGCCGGGTGGCACTGATCGTCAGCGAGTTCTCCTTCCTGGCCGGGTCGATCGGCCACGCGGCGGCGCAAAGGATTGTTGCCGCCGTCGAACGCGCCACCGCGGAGGGACTGCCGCTGCTGGCCGGCCCGGCCTCCGGGGGAACGCGCATGCAGGAAGGAACGCTGGCGTTCCTGTCGATGGTGAAAATCACCGGGGCCGTGCGGGCGCACCGCCAGGCAGGGCTTCCCTACCTGGTCTACCTGCGGCATCCCACCACCGGCGGCGTCATGGCATCCTGGGGGTCTTTGGGCCACATCAACGTGGCCGAGCCGGGCGCCCTGCTGGGCTTCCTGGGCCCGCGCGTATACGAAGCGCTGTACGGCGAGGCGTTTCCGGAGAACGTGCAGGTGGCGGAGAACCTCTTCCACAAGGGACTGATAGACGCCGTTGTGGAACCCGAAGACTTGGCGGACCTGGTGGGCCGGGCGCTGGACATCCTGGCTGCAGAGGAGCGCGTTGGTGTCGGCGCCACCGTGCCGGCCCCGCCTGAAACCCTGGATGTCCGGCCCTCGACTGTTGACGCCTGGACGTCCATCGGGATATCCCGCCGGCCGCGGCGGCCGGACCTGCGCCTGCTGCTGAAGTTCGGCGCCAGCGACGCCCTGCCCCTCAACGGAACCGGGCAGGGGGAGAAGGACCCGGGGCTGCTGCTGGCACTGGCACGCTTTGGCAGCCAGTCCTGCATCGTGCTGGGGCACGCGCGCCCGCTGCGGAAGGACGCCGCGGGCATGGGCCCGGGGTCACTGCGTGAGGCGCGTCGGGGCATGAAGCTGGCGGAGGAACTGCGGTTGCCCCTGCTCACGGTCATCGACACCGCCGGCGCAGCCCTTTCGCAGGAGGCGGAGGAGGGCGGGCTTGCCGGGGAGATTGCACGCTCGCTGCACGAACTGATCGGGCTCGAATCGCCGTCGGTCTCTGTGTTGCTTGGCCAGGGTGCCGGCGGAGGGGCCCTGGCGCTGCTGCCCGCGGACAGGACCATCGCCGCCCAGCACAGCTGGCTGTCGCCGCTGCCCCCGGAAGGCGCCAGTGCCATCGTGCACCGGACCACCGCCTTTGCCCCCGCCATGGCGCAGGCGCAGGGGGTAAACGTCGCCGCGCTGTACGCGAACGGCCTGGTGGACCACGTCGTGGATGAGCGCGATGACGCCTCACTGGAGCCGCGCGAATTCTGCACCCGGATGGCGCGGGCCATCGAGTACGAACTGGGCTCCGTGGCCGGCCGTCCGGTGCCTGAGCTCGTGGCTGCCCGGGCCCATAAGTTCGCGACCCTGGGCGCCCCTTAGGGGAACAGGCGCCCCTGGCAGCTACCTCCGCTGCCGGACCCTGGACCGGTGGGCGTTCCTGCGCAGCTGCAGGATGCGCGCGCCGCCTGCTGCGGCCACCAGCACGCCACCGCTGACGGCGGCGATGAACAGCGCCATGCCCAGCGGGACCGAACCCTCGAAGCCAAGGAACTTCACCAGGGCCAGCTCCTGGTTCTGCAGGATGAAGATGATCAGCAGGATCAGCAGCACCAGGGCGGCCACCACTGCTGCCCAGATGACACCGGTGCGCGTGACTTTGCGTTCAGGGGTCCCGTCGGCCGTGCGCGCGGGGCCGGTCCCGGCGGCCGGTGTGCCCGGCTGGCCCGTTGAGTAGGACGGGGCGTTGCTGTACGTCACGTTCCGGTCTGCTGACGGCTGGTCCGCGTTCGACGGCGGCGGGCCGGCTTCCGTCTCCGGCCGTCGGTCCGGTCCTGGCGTGTACTGTCCTGCGCTCATGCTTTGTCCCCTTTCCCAGAATGCTAAGCATGCTTACCGTTCAACCATAGACGCCGGTGTTGCCGCAGCACAACGACCGGCGCGACGGGATGCTGGTTCTGGGACTGTCAGGGGCAGCCTGCAGGAGGCGGTGACCGTGGGGGAGGGGTCCTCACTGAGAACCCCTCCTGACTTAGGTCCGGGTTGTTTGCCCGGACCTCAGACCCTCTCCTTGCTCCGTTCGGCAGATGGGGTGCGCGGCGCAGGCGTCCTGCGCCAGCTGGGGAAGGCCCAGAACGTGAAATTCTGTGCCTTTACCGGCTCCTCCGGAGTTTCCGCAGGGGTTTCCGGTTCCGCTTCAGGCCGGCGCTTGGTTTCCTTCCTTGCGCCCCACCCAAAGTCCTTGTTCGATGCGTAGCACATCACGGACCTCCTTATGGTGACTGCCCTTTAATCGTCCTCCTGCCCGGCGCGGGAGTCGAGTAGGGCAAAGGGCAAATGTCCTTGAGGCACGGGCGCAGTCCCGCCGGCGGCCTTCGAAGGCAGGCCGCTCGGATGTGCTAGCTGCCGCCGGCCACTACGTCCTCCGCCTCCTGCGGGCGGTGGAACTCGCAGGGCCCCTGATGGCGGAGGGGGAGGAGGCAGGTCCGGCCCGTGGGCAGGTGGACCAGCGCGCAGCGGCCGGCCATGGCCAGGTCCTCCCTGACGTTGGAGTTGCTCAGGTCCGGCCGTCCGTCGTCTGCTGTGTCGGTGGTTCCGGCGCTCACGGCATGATGTTCAGCATTCATTGTGGGGCAACTCCTCGTCGGGCGGAGGGCGGGTGGAAGGTGCTGAAGCGTGCCGTTCCAGTCTGCGCTGCGGGGGTTACGGGCGGGTTAAGCCGGCGTTAGGGTCACGTCAACAACAGCACCCAAGGTTTCCCTAGTAGCCCAGTTGGTGCGCCACCTGCAGGAGGAGGGCTTCCGATCCCATCGGACCCACCAGTTGGATTCCCATGGGAAGTCCGGTGCCGGTAGCGCCGCCGGTCCAGTGCACGGGGATGGTTATGGCCGGCAGCCCGCAAACATTCACCATGGAGGACCACGGGGCGTATTCGCACTGCTTCCGGTAGTCGCCGTCGGCATCCCCTGGCCATTGCGCCGACGGCCAGCGGTCACCGCCGTGCGCAGTGCCGGTGAACCAGCCGACCGGCCGCGGCGTCTGTGCCAATGCGGGCATCAGCATCAGGTCCCACTGCCCGTACTGAGTCACGGTGTCGTGCTGGAACTGGCGCAGGAACGCCAAGGCCTCGGCAAGCTTGGCAGGGCTCCGCTGCTGGGCGCGCCGCCGGAAGGTCCGGGTCAGGGGTGCCAGCAGTGCCTCCCGCCTGGGATTGATCCGGGCCGCGCCCACTCCCGCGGTCCAGGCGGTGGTGAAGGCGTCCGGGTAGCGGTTGTCGTAGCGGATGGCCGCGTCGCTGGTGGCATGGGCAGCCCCCTCCAGCAGCTTTTCGCCGATCCGGAGCGCGTCCAGTGCCTCCTGGTCCGGCGTGAAGGGGAACGTGCTGGACCACGGACTGTCCAGCGTGACGCCGATCCGCAGCCGCGGCGGCTCCTTCCTTACTGCCGCCAGGTAGCCGCCTCCCGGCACCAGGACGTCCATCATCAGCGCGGCGTCCTCCGCGCTCCGGGCAAGGGGGCCGGGCGCCACCAGCCGCGCAGGGTCCCCGGCGCTTTCCCCTGCCGCCACCAGCCCGCGGCCCGGCTTCAGCCCCACCAGGCCGCACGCGGCGGCTGGTATTCGGACTGATCCGCCGCCGTCGGTGCCCGGGGCAAACGGCAGCAGCCCTGCCGCCACGGCGGCCGCGCTGCCGCCGGAGGAACCTCCCGAACTCCTGCTGGGTGCATGGGGATTGCGCGACGGCGGTGCGATGCGGTTTTCGCTGTAGGCCGTCAGTCCGAATTCGGGCACCTGGGTCTTGCCCAGCGGGACGACGCCGGCGTCCTTGAAGAGGGAAACCAGCGGAGCGTCCGCCGGGGCAGGTTTGTGGGCCAGGGCCGCACTTCCGTGCGTGGTCACCACACCGGCTACGTCGGTGAGGTCCTTGAAGGCGAGTGGCATGCCGTGCAGCAAGGGCAGGTCATCGGCGTCGGCGCGGGACCGCAGGGCATCGGCGGCCCGTGCCTGCTCCATTGCCTGGTCCGCCGTCACCGTGACGAAGGCGCCGAGAAGGGGGTTCTGGTGCTCGATCCGGGCGAGGAAATGGGCGGTGGCATCAGTGGCGGACACTGTTCCACTCCGCAGGAGGTCCCGCAGGGCCAGCGCTGGGAGTTCGTGGAGTTCAGCCACGGTGGCGGGCCTCCGTCTGCGGGCCGGCGTTCCGGCGGGGACATGCCGGCGGCGCGGAAGGGGCGGTCAGCGGCTGGGACATGGAACCTCCTGGGGCTTTCTCCAGCCTAACCCGCAGGGTTTTTCCTGACCCGGTCAAGGTGGAAGGGGGAGGAAGGGCTAGGCTTAAACCTGACTCTGATCCGCCAAGACAGGACTCCGATGAGTGATTTCCATACCGTCCCCGTCCATGACATCCCCGCTGACGCCGTGATCCTGGACGTTCGGGAGGACTATGAGTGGGTCGCCGGACACGCTGACAGCGCCGTCCACATCCCCATGGACCAGATCCCGGCCCGGCTGGACGAAATCGACCCGGACGAGGACGTCTATGTCATTTGCCGCACGGGCGGCCGGTCCCTCCGCGTTGCCCAGTGGCTCACCGGCCAGGGGTACACCGCCATAAACGTCTCCGGCGGAATGGACCAGTGGCTGGAATCCGGCAAACCCTTGGTCTCTGACAACGGACTCAAACCGCTGGTGCTTTAGTGCCAGGTACGTCCCGCACCTACGCCTTCCTGGGCCCGGAAGGCACGTTCACCGAGGCTGCCCTGCTCCAGGTACCTGACGCACTTCAGGCAGTGCGGGTTCCGGCGTCGAACGTCAATGCGGCCCTTGACGCCGTGCGTGACAGTGTGGCCGACGCCGCCATGGTGCCTATCGAGAACTCGGTGGAGGGCGGCGTCACCGCCACGCTGGATGCCATTGCCACGGGCCAGGAGCTGTGGATCATCCGCGAGGTCCTGGTTCCCATCAGCTTTGTCCTGGTGGCCAGGACTGGCGTGCGCTTGGAGGACGTGCGGCGGGTATCCACGCACGGCCACGCGTGGGCGCAGTGCCGGCTGTGGATGGACAAAAACATGCCCGGTGCGGAATACGTCCCAGGCTCCTCCACCGCCGCTTCCGCCGTGGGGCTGCTGGACGGGGACTGCCAGTACGACGCAGCCATCTGTGCGCCGCTGGTCGCCCGTGAGCATGAGGGGCTGTCGGTACTGGCGGAGAACATCGGGGACAACCCGGGTGCGGTGACCCGATTCGTCCTGGTCAGCCGGCCGGGCGCGCTGCCGGCACGCACCGGAGCGGACAAGACGACGGTGGTTGTCCCGCTGCCCGAAGACCGTCCGGGCGCGCTCATGGAGATCGTGGACCAGTTCGCCAGCCGCGGGGTAAACCTCAGCCGGATCGAATCCCGCCCCACCGGCCAGTACCTGGGCCACTATTTCTTCAGCATCGACGCCGACGGCCACGCCGGCGAGGCGAGGGTGGCGGACGCCTTGGCAGGGCTGCACCGCATCAGCCCGGGGACCCGCTTTCTGGGCTCGTACAGCAGGGCGGACAGGCAATCCACGCCGGTGCCGGCGCACACCTCGGATGAAGCTTTCTCGGCAGCCCAATCGTGGGTTGAATCCATACTCGCCGCGGAATCCCTCGCAGGTGAAAACGGTTCCGGAGCTTCGCCCAAAGCGTAGGCAAATGCCCTCCGAAGTACTTCCGCGGGATGTGGACAATGCGTATGCTTGCCTGATCCACACGGGGTATGGCCCCTGATGAAGGGAGCGGGTCATGACCAGCAGCACTGACAACGACGGCCAGGGGATGATCGTCAACCCCAAGCCGGCCTCAGACAACCAGGACTGGGACGGGGACGATGCGGACCGTGCTGACCGCCTGCGCTTCGAAGAGGAGCAGGCCATGATCCGCGAGCAATCAGAAGCGCATGCTGCCGCCAAGGCCCGCGCGGAGGCGGAGAAGGAAACCGGCTCGTGACCAAAGCTACTGTCCTATTTGATCACCGCGCTGCGTCAGCCGCCGGGCTTGGTTGCCGCGGCTCCCGCGCCGCCGGGTACCAGGCCTTTGACCCTGACCAGGAGTGACCGCGGCTCCACCTGGACCGTAAGCTGCGTGGCTTCCCCCGACGTATCGCCGTCGATCTGTGTGGGCATCGGTTCGGGGCACTTGATGACAATCCTGGTTGACCGGTAGACGGTCATGATGGGCAGCTTCCCGCTGTGCTTGAACATGATCTTCACGTACATCAGCAGCCAGCCAAAGGCGCTGCGGGGGCTCATCACCACAACATCGAGCATTCCGTCGTCGATCATGGCCTGCGGAATGAAGTCGATGCCGCCTGGAACCAGGCCGCAGTTGGCGAAAAGCACGCTGCGGATGTTCCGGACCTGCTCCGGGCTTCCGTCCAGCACAATGGAAACCTTCTTCCGCCGCCCCGGCAGGTGGCGCACGCCCGCCTCCGTGTACGCGAGCCAGCCCACGGCCTTCTTCAGCCCCGCGTTGGTGTCCGCCAGGACCTCGGCGTCCATGCCGATCCCCGCGATCACCAGGAAGAGGTGCTCGGAGTAGTGGCCCGTACGGGAATTCTCAATGGCCATCCGTGCGGTGTCGATGTAGCGCTGGCGGCCGAAAAGCGCTGTCTGGACGTTGCCGTGGAGGTCGCCCACATCCAGGTCCAGATTCCGGGCCAGCAGGTTGCCGGTGCCCAGCGGGATCAAACCCATGGCAACATCGGTGTGCGCCAGGGCTTCGGCCACCACGCGGACCGTGCCGTCGCCGCCGCCTACAAGGACGACGTCAGGCTTGCCGGCAAGGGCGGCCTGCATCTGCGAGAAGCCGGGATCCTCCGCCGTCGTCTCGAAAAAGACGGGTTCTTCCCACCCGGCCGCCAGGCAAGCCCTGTGGATGGCGGCCCTCGCTTCATCGGCCCGCGCCTTGATGGGGTTCAGGACGACGGCCACGCGCTGCTGCGCCAGTCCTGAGTCGTAGGCATCCCCGGCCACGGCGCTGCGCACGTGCAGAGCTTTGAGGCGCCGCACCCCCCACCAACTGGATGTGGCGAAGGCAAGCGCCACCGCAATCAGCAGGTAGAGAATCCAGTCGCTCATGGTGGTTCAACACTAGCCCGGCGGATGGCGGCCGGGGGCACCGAGCCGGCTGCCCGCCGTCGTGCGCGGTATTGGATACCCTTGTCTGGTGATCGACGTAAAAGACCTCAGCGAAAACCCGGACAAGTTCCGTGCCAGCCAGCACGCCCGCGGCGCGGACGAATCAGTGGTGGACGCGATCATCTCCGCGGATTCAGCCCGCCGCGCGGCCCTGCTCCGCTTCGAGAACCTCCGCGCGGAGCAGAACGTGTTTGGCAAGAAGGTGGCGAAGGCCAAGGGCGAGGAGAAGCAGGCGCTGCTGGCTGAGGTCAAGGAGCTGGCCAACTCCGTCAAGGCAGCCTCCGCAGAGGCCGATGCCGCGCAGATCAAGCAGGAAGAACTGCTGCGCACCATCCCCAACCTGGTGGAGGACGGCGTTCCCGAGGGCGGCGAGGACGACTACGTTGTGGTCAAGACCGTCGGCACCCCGCGCGAGTTCCCGGACTTCGAACCGCGTGACCACCTGGAGATCGGTGAGCTGATCGGCGCGATCGACATGGAACGCGGCGCCAAGGTCTCCGGCGCCCGGTTCTACTTCCTGCGCGGTGTGGGTGCGCGGCTGGAGATGGCACTGCTGCAGATGGCTATGGACCAGGCCATCCAGGCAGGCTTCATCCCCATGATCACGCCCACGCTGGTGCGTCCCGAGACCATGCAGGGCACGGGCTTCGATGTAAAGCACGACGCCGAGATCTACCGTCTTGCCGAAGACGACCTTTACCTTGTGGGCACCTCCGAGGTTGCGTTGGCCGGGTACCACGCAGACGAAATCCTGGACTTCTCTGCCGGCCCCATCCGCTACGCGGGCCAGAGTTCCTGCTACCGCCGCGAGGCCGGTTCGCACGGCAAGGACACCCGCGGCATCATCCGCGTGCACCAGTTCAACAAGGTGGAGATGTTCATCTACACCACCGTCGAGGAGGCCGCCGCCGAGCACCAGCGGCTCCTGGCGTGGGAAGAGGAGATGCTGGCCAAGTGCGAGCTGCCGTACCGGGTGATCGACACCGCGGCCGGCGACCTCGGCATGTCCGCCGCACGGAAGTACGACTGCGAAGCCTGGGTCCCCACGCAGGGCGCGTACCGCGAGCTGACCTCCACCTCCAACTGCACCACGTTCCAGGCCCGGCGCCTGAACATCCGTGAGCGCATGGTGAACGCCGAAGGCGCCGCCAAGGGCACCCGCGCGGTGGCCACCCTCAACGGCACCCTGGCCACTACCCGCTGGATCGTGGCGCTGCTGGAGCACCACCAGAACGCGGACGGCTCCGTCAACGTGCCCAAGGCGCTGCAGAAGTACCTGGGCGGCCTCGAGGTCCTCCCGGTCCTCTAGGCACCATTACAACTCCCCGCCCCGTGGACTTTTCCTCCCGTCACGCACGGGGGTCTTGTCCACAGGGCGGGGTTTTCTGCGGCCGGATGCCTGCCGCGATGAGCCTTTGTCGCAGGACGTCGGGCGTGGACAAGGTCTTCCAGTCCCATCGGACCACTTTGTAGCCAAGGGCCCTTAACCGGTCTTCGCGTTTCTTCTCGGCCAGGATGGCTTCCTGGGTGCTTACTCCGGCGAGTAAAACCTCGTCGAGGTACTTTGCGTCGCCGTCGAACTCGCCGATCACTTTGGCCTCGGGCCAAAAGAAGTCGGTCCGCGCGATAAAGCCTTCCCGGTCATGGAACACGTGCTGAAGGACTGGTGCGGGCAAGCCCAGGACATGGATGAACGCCCGGCTGCGGGATTCCCCGACGGACTCTGACGCCTCATCGGCCAAAGCGAGCACTTCCTGGATGTGGCGGCGCTTGGCGGCCGAGGCAAGGCCGGCTGCTGCGTCGAGCAGCTGTTGGCGCGTCAGCGCTTCACCGGGACCGCGCCGTGGGCCAAGTACGGCATCCGCGATGGCTACGGCATCCGGAATTTCGAGCCGGACCATGCAGTCCATGACCGTCTGCGGCAGCGTAGTCACAGCGAACCCTTGGTACTGCACGGAATGGACGAGCCAGAAATGGCGGCTAAGCCCGTAGCTCCGGACGTGCTCTATTCCGGTCTTCCCGGTCTTGGCATCGCGTGCGGCGGCGGTGGTCGGTGATGCTTTGCCCGCTTTGTGCCGAGAGCTCGTGATGACGTGGATGTGGGTGGGCACCCCCGGACACGGAAGGTTCCAAATCCGCAAGGCCGTCAGATAACAGAAGGTCATGGACGGATCGACGGCGGCCACTGCTGCCATGGTGGTCCGGTACCGCTGCCACGGTTTGAGGGAAAGCCATGCCGCCTTGCCAAAATAGACGCCGGCCCGGACTCTGACCAGGGTCCCGTTCCTGTAGCCCCGGCTCAGCGAGCGGCTGCTCCCGGTCAGGGCCCGGCGACGGCTTGCCAGGACCAGGACCGCTTCATCGGATTTCATGACTCCATGCTCGATGGAACGCATGCCCACAGGGCGGGTCAGGACGGCCCATGTGGAAAACAGTCCGGGAATTCCCCGCACAACGGACTACTCCCCAGATAACGCGGCGGGGACTTGTCCGCGGCAGGGGGACTGCTGCGCGCCGCACTGCCCCAGCATGTGGGAACCCGCAGTTAACCAACAGTTCAATAAACCTGTGGCCCGCGTCCTAGCGCGTGTCAGTTGCGTCTGCTTCACTATGTGGATGACAACGCTGACTGAAACTTCAGTCGCCGGCAACGATGACCGGCGAGACAACAATCGAGACAACAACCAGGACAACGTCGGCTTCGCCGGCATCGACCAGAAGTTCATGGTCGCCCTGGACGTGGACGGCACCCTTGTGAACCATGACGGCCACATGTCCCCGGGCGTGCGGCAGGCCGCGCAGGCCGTGGTGGCCGCCGGGCACGAGGTAATGATCGCCACCGGCCGCTCCCTGAACGCCACCCTTCCCATCATCGAAAAGATCGGGATCGAACGCGGGTACGCCGTCTGCTGCAACGGCGGCGTGACCCTCCGGCTCCACCCGGAACTGGAAAATGGCTTCGAAGTGATCCACAAGGCCACGTTTGACCCCGCACCGGCCCTGCGCGCCCTTCGGGAACGGCTCCCCTCCGCCAAGTACGCATTGGAGGACGCAGACGGTAATTTCCTCTCCACCGAGCGGTTCCAGGATGCCAGCTTCGGGGTGGAAGCGGTGGGCGTGGACTTCCACACCATGCTGGAGGCCACCGCCGTCCGCGTGGTGGTGTTCAGCACCGAAAACACGCCTGAGGAGTTCACCGAGGCCATCAACCACGTGGGCCTCGCCGGAGTGACCTACTCTGTGGGCTGGACTGCGTGGCTGGACATCGCCGCCGCAGGGGTCACCAAGGCCAGCGCCCTGGAAAGCCTCCGGCTCCGGCTCGGTTTCGAAGAGCACCTAACGGTGGCAGTGGGCGACGGCCGGAACGACATCGAAATGCTCACCTGGGCCGGCCGCGGCGTCGCAATGGGGCAGGCCCCGGCGGAAGTGGTCGCCGCCGCGGACGAGGTCACCCACTCCGTGCATGACGACGGCGCCGCCCACGTCCTGCGCAGCCTCCTCTAGGTGGGAGGTGCTTTCGTTCGCCCCGATTCCAGTCAGCGCTCGCGGCCGAGGCAGAATAGAGGCATGACCCTTACGACGTTCGCCCTCGTCCGCCATGGCCAGACCGACTGGAACGCCGAGCGCCGGTTGCAGGGATCAACCGACATTCCCCTGAACGACGTCGGACGCGGCCAGGCGCGTGACGCCGTCGCCATCCTTGCCCCTTACGGATGGGACGCCATCGTCTCCTCGCCGCTGAGCCGCGCAGCCGAAACCGCGGACCTGATCGCCGAAGGACTCGGGCTGAAAGTGTCCCGCCGCGTCCCCGAGCTCACCGAACGCAGCTTCGGCCCGGCAGAAGGGATGCAGGCAGGCCCCGAGTTGGACGCGCTGCGTGTCCCGGGCGGATTCAAGGGCGCCGAAAGCGAAGGCGAGGCCGCCGACCGAGGCCTTGCTGCGCTTGAAGACCTTGCGGACGAGTTCCGCGGCCAGCGGCTCCTGGTGGTCACCCACGGGACCCTCCTGCGCGTCAGCCTCAGCCGCGCCGTCGGCCAGGCCCTCACCAGCGTGGACAACGCCGCACTCAACCTGGCCCACCACCACGCAATCGACGGCTGGAAGCTGGAGTACTTCAACGGCGAGCCCGTAATGGTGGCCACCGGCAGTTAGGGACCGGCGGCCATACGCCTACACGGCCGCGAGGATCAGCGCCAGCAACCGCGCGGCAGCAGGACGGGCAGCATGTTCCTCGTTCCACTGCGCCCGTGCCACAGCTTTGCTGACGGCCTGGGTGGTGATGCCCAGTTCCTGCGCCACCGCCTTCTGCTGGCCCCGGACCCCGGGCGTCAACAGGTCCAAAACCCGCCATTCCGCGCCTGAGCGGTCCCGGACGATGTGGCCCAGCAGCCGGAGGATGGCCTCGGCGTCGTGGGCAACATCGGCCAGCGGCCCCTCCACGGCAACCGGGACCCGCTCCTTGCTGTTTCTGAGCCGATCCACCGCCCTGCGGGCATAGACCAGGCTGTGGCCGGACGCGTCCTTGATCTGGTTGGGCAGCGGCTCGTTCACCGGCCCGGCGCCGATCCCCACGTACCAGTGCCCACTCCGCAGCGCGATCAATGCGGCTTCCACCGCCTGGTGCGGGCAATCGACAATCCCTTGGACCTCATCCTCCACGGACCGGTCAAAATCCAGGCGCGCGGGAATGTGCCGCAGCGCCTTGAGCAGCTGTGGGACCTGGTCGCCGTCGCGCCGGCTGTCCGTCTGGTTGATTGTCAACGTGAACATTCTGGGTACACACTACCCGGAAGCAGGAGCTGCGGAACGGCCAATGTTGCGAGTGCCCAAGACCCCAACTGGCGCTCCGCAACGGCGGCGGTACGACGACGGGGGTTGCCTGCCTGCCCCTCCATCTGTTGCGATGGGGGAACGGCCGCCTGCAGCGGCACACCCGACGTGAGGATGGTTATGGCCGGCAGCACTGGGCAGGACGAGATGCAGCAGGACGGGACGCAGCAGGACGACATGGGGCAGGAAGAACTTAAGCTCGTCGACCGGTGGTGGAGGGCCGCCAATTACCTCTCGGTGGGACAGATCTACCTGCGGTCCAACCCGCTGCTGCGTGAACCGCTCCAGGCAGAGGACACCAAGTCCCGCCTGCTGGGCCACTGGGGCACCACCCCCGGCCTCAACTTCGTTTATGCCCACCTGAACCGCGTGATCCGCCGGGACTCACTTGAAATGCTCTTTGTTGCCGGGCCCGGCCATGGCGGTCCCGCCGTCGTCGCCAATGCCTGGCTGGAGGGAACGTACTCCGAAATCTATGCCCATGTGGGAAATGACGAGGCCGGCCTTGCCGAGTTGTTCCGGCAGTTCTCCTATCCCGGCGGCATCCCCAGCCACGCCGCGCCGGAAAGCCCGGGCTCCATCAGCGAAGGCGGTGAACTCGGCTACTCCCTGGCCCACGCCTACGGATCGGTGTTCGACAACCCCCAGCTGGTGACCGCCGTCGTCATCGGAGACGGCGAGGCCGAAACCGGGCCGCTTGCCGCCAGCTGGCACTCGCACAACTTCCTGGACCCGGCAGTGGACGGCGCGGTCCTGCCAATCCTGCACCTGAACGGCTACAAGATCGCCAACCCCACCGTCCTGGCCCGCATGCCGCAGGACCAGCTGGAGCAGCTGCTGCGCGGCTACGGCCACGAGCCCTACTTCGTCACCGTGGCGGACCCGGACAACACCGAAAAGGCGCACCGCGACTTCGCCGCCGTCCTGGACCGCTGCCTGGCCGATATCAAAGCCATACAGGACGCCCACCGGCAGGATGCGGCCGGTGAACAGGAGGGGGAGGGCGGGCGCCGCTGGCCCCTGATCGTGCTGCGCTCGCCGAAGGGCTGGACCGGGCCCCGGACCGTGGACGGGCTGCAGGTGGAAGGCACCTGGCGGGCCCACCAGGTGCCGCTGTCCGAGGTCCGCACCAATGGCGAGCACCTGAAGCAGCTGGAGGAGTGGCTGCAGTCCTACCGCCCGGACGAACTGTTCGACGGCGACGGCCGGCTCCGGCCCGACGTTGCCATAGGTGCCCCCACGGGTGATTTCCGCATGAGCGCCACGCCGCATGCCAACGGCGGACTGCTGAGGCGCTCGCTGAAATTGCCCGCGTACCAGGACCACGCCGTCGAGGTCCCCGCCCCGGGCACCGACCGGGTGAGCCCCATGGTCACGCTCGGCTCCTGGATGCGGGACGTCATTGCGCAGAACATGGAGAACTTCCGGCTGTTCGGCCCGGACGAGACAGCCTCCAACCGGCTGCAGAACGTCTACGAGGCTACCGACAAGGTGTGGCAGTACCGGATTGACGACGTCGACGAGCACCTTGCGCGCTCCGGCCGCGTCCTGGAGGTGCTCAGTGAGCACCTGTGCCAGGGCTGGCTGGAGGGCTACCTCCTCACCGGCCGGCACGGGGTCTTCAACTGCTACGAGGCCTTCGTCCACATTGTCGACTCCATGTTCAACCAGCACGCCAAATGGCTGAAGGTGAGCCGCAGCTTGCACTGGCGCCAGCCGGTGGCATCGCTGAACTACCTGCTGTCATCGCACGTGTGGCAGCAGGACCACAACGGCTTCTCGCACCAGGACCCGGGCTTCATCGACCATGCAGTGAACAAGAAGGCAGAGGTCATCCGTGTGTACCTGCCGCCGGACGCCAACACCCTGCTGTCCGTCATGGAGCACTGCCTGGCCTCCACGGACTACGTGAACATCGTGGTCAGCGGCAAGCAGCCCTCGCCCACCTGGCTGGGTCCTGCCGACGCCGCCAACCATTGCCGCCGGGGCCTGGGCATCTGGACGTTTGCCGGCACGGAGGTGCCCGGCGAGGAGCCCGACGTCGTCCTGGCCTGCGCCGGCGACGTCCCCACTGTGGAGACGGTGGCAGCCGCGGAATTGCTCCGCGACGGCGCGCCCGGACTCAAGGTCCGCGTAGTCAACGTGGTGGACCTGATGCGGCTGCAGGACGACAGCGAGCACCCGCACGGACTTCCGGCGCATGACTTCGATGGCATCTTCACCGCGGACAAGCCGGTCATTTTCGCCTACCACGGCTACCCCGCCCTGATCCACCGGCTGGCGTACCGGCGCACCAACCAGCAGGGGCTGCACGTGCACGGCTATAAGGAAGAGGGGACCACCACCACCCCGTTCGACATGGCCATGCTAAACGGCATCGACCGCTTCAGCCTGGCCATCGACGCGATCGACCGCGTGCCCGGCCTGGCTGAGAAACACTCGCTCCTGCGCCAGGACCTCCAGGACCGGCGGATCCGCGCGCGCGAGCACACCCGCACGCACGGCGAGGACCCGGAGGAGATCCGCAAGTGGAAGCTGGGCGGCTGACTTACTGCAGGGGGAGTTCGTCCAGCCGGCACGAAGGCAGGTGGATCCAGCCTTCAGTGCACGCAGCCTTGGCATGGGCCTCATCAGGCAGGAGCGTACGACGACGGGCGGCGGCCCGGGCGGTCAACGAGGCGATGACCGCGTCGAACAGGTCGTCCGAAGCAGCGAGCCGGTCCCGGTGCCCGGCCAGGTCCAGCCACGGCGCCTGCTCTTCGAGGGCTGCCAGCAGTAGGCCGAGGCGTTCGGCTTCGGGGATGCCGCGGCCTTTGTAGCCGCGCCCGTTGAGGCCCCAGATCTTCAGCGATGCCGCCGGGTACACCTCGGCAAGCCGGCCTGAGCCGTCGCGTGGCTGCGGGCGGTGCAGCGCGGCGATTTTCGCCTGGATCACCGCGCAGCGCATGGCCGGGTGCGCCAGCCGGTCGGCGGAAACACTCAGCGGGATCAGCCCGGTCTCGCGCGTGACGAAGCGGTCGGTGTCCCGGTATGCCAGCAGCCTCCGGCCGGCGATCCCGTCGTGCTCCAGGACAGGGGCCGTCATGTTGTTCAGGTGGCCGGTGAGGAACGGGATCAGCGCGTCGGGCCAGCCCACGGGACAGTCGACGCCGGTCATTTCGCAGGTGCCGAACAGGTCCACGATCTCCTGGTCGTCCACGTCCAGGGCCAGGTGGGCGAGCCGCGCGGAGCAGCGGCCTGTGGTCCCACGATCCCATTCGATGACGGCCACGGCGGTCTTTTTGGTTGCCGCCGCAAGGTCTACGCCGAGGGTTTTCACGCCGCGTTCAAACGGCCCGGTACCGGAGGACCCCGGGGATGCCGCCGGACTTCCCGAGGTCCGCGCCCCGTGCGAAGCCGGCCCACAGCGCCCGCGTCGCGCGGCCTGCCGCCTCCACATCCTCCCAGCGGGCACCGGCGATCAGTCCCACCCCGTCCCACGTCTGCCGGCTGCCGAGCAGCAGGGGCAGGTCTACTGTGTGGGCGGCGCCGAAGATGTTGTTGGGAGCGTGCCAGTCCAGGACATAGCGGTATGCGTGTCCACCGGCCTTGGCGTGCCGGCGGGCGAAGCGGCGGGTTGCCCGGCCGTACACGGTCTCAGTGACCACCCAGTCGATGGCGCGCACGGCGGCGGTGCCCACCAGCGGCAGACCAGCCAGGCGCATCAGGCGCGGACTGCGGGGGAGGAACAGCCGCGCCTCCTCGGAAGTGTGGCCGATCAGCACGTCAATTGCTGGTGCCGACCGCTCCCAGGCCGTTTCGATGCCGGATTCTTCCGGGAGCGGATCGTGGCCGTACTGGGTTCCGAACGGCATGGCGGCAAGCATGCCGAACTTTTTGGCTACCTGGGCCACGTGTTCCTCACGTGCCACCACGTCCATGGCCGGGGTCTCCTCCGTCACGGCGTCGGCGGCGATTCCCATGGCATGGTTCATCTTCGCCCTTCCGCGGGCGATGCCCAGCGGCGCGCTCTGGATGATGGCGCGCCGAAAGAGCTGCGGTGCTTCCGGTGTTGCCATCAGGTGCGCAATCGCGTCGCCGCCTGCGGACTGGCCGAACGCCGTGACCTGGCCTGGGTCGCCCCCGAATGCCGCAATGTTCCGCTGCACCCACCGGAAGGCCTCGAGCTGGTCAAGGAGGCCCAGGTTGCCGGGGCGGCCTGCCGGTGTTGCCAGGAAGCCAAACAATCCAAGCCGGTAGGTTACGGAAACCACGATGACCAGGTTTTCGGTCACCAGCCTGGCCGGGTCGAAGATCGCCAGGTCACCCGAGCCCGTGGTGTAGGAGCCGCCGTGGATCCAGACCATCACGGGCAGCCGCTCTTCCCGCGTGACGTCGCCGGGCATGGTGATGGACAGGTTCTGGCAGTCTTCGCTGCCGGGCAGTTCGCCGTACCGGGTGCCCAGGACGTCATCAAGGAACGGAACGGGCCCCTGCGGGCAGGCAGGAGCGGGAGATGTGGCGGAAAGCTCGGTGGTCCAGTCCGGGGCCGGCGCAGGAGGCTGGAAGCGGGCCGCCGTGGCGTAGGGGATTCCGGTGGCACGGATGACGTCGCCGTCCCGCCAGCCGATAACCGGGCCGCAAGGGGGGTGGAACAAGAGCTGGGAAGTCAGGGCTGGCTCGGAATACACAGCCCCACCATGCCACAGATTCACGGAGGTCGGACAACGGAAAATCCCCGCCTACCGGACAACTCCCCCTTGCGTGAGGCGGGGATTTGTCCGGCAGACGGGGATTTGTGGCGAAGCCGCGCTAAGGCGGCCTCCGGAGGGACTAGTGGCTGGTGGGCACGTAGCGCTTGATGGACGCTTCCAGCTCGGCTTCGGCGGCGGCGCGGTCGCCCCAGCCTTCGGCCTTGACCCACTTGCCCGGCTCCAGGTCCTTGTAGCGGGTGAAGAAGTGCTCGATTTCCTTGATCAGGAACTCGTTGACGTCGCTGACTTCCTGGATGTGGTCGAAGCGGGCATCCACGGGAACGCAGAGGATCTTGGCGTCTCCGCCGCCGTCGTCGGTCATGTTGAAGACGCCGATGGGACGGGATTCCACGATGACCCCGGGGTGCAGGTCGAAGTCCTGCAGGAGCACCAGTGCGTCCAGCGGGTCGCCGTCCTCGCCAAGGGTGTTCTCGAAGTACCCGTAGTGCGTGGGGTACTGCATGGAAGTGAAGAGGACGCGGTCCAGGCGGACCCGGCCGGTCTCGTGGTCAACTTCGTACTTGACGCGCGATCCCTTGGGGATCTCGATGGTCACATCGTGCTTCATGGAATGCTCCTCGGCAATTGCAGGGGGTGCGCGGCACACTTGACGGGCCCACAAAAAAGAGTGTCGGTGCCGCCGACTATTATTGAGGATATAGCGAGAGGCCCTGGAATCAGGAACTTGTGGGGATATTTCAGGACTTGAGGACCAGCACCAGCATGACCAAAACAACCGGCCAAGGATCCTTGCGCGCCCGTCGGTCCAGGCGGGCCGGGAGCCGGGAGGGGCCGCGCAGGTCCTGGCCCCTGGCCCTGGCGGCCCTACTGCTGCTCGTCCTTGCCATCCCCGCAGTCCTGCTGGTGGCCCCCGGATTCCTCGGTCCCGGCGCCCCCGCGCCCACCCCGGCGCCGCCTGCGTGGCAACAGGCTCCCGCCACCCTTTCGGCCCCGCAGGTGCTTGCCCCGCTTCAGCCTTCCGCCCCGGTGCCCGTGCCGGCATCGGTGACGGCCCAGGTGGAACCTGTATTGATGTCCGACGGCGGCGGTACTTTCACGGGCATGGTGCAGGACGCGCTCACTGGCCAGGTCCTCTTTGACCGGGGCGCCGCGGAAGGCCGGGTGCCGGCGTCGAACCTCAAGCTGCTGACGGCGGTAGCCGCGCTGCGCACCCTGGGACCGGACCACCGGTTCACCACGAAGGTGGTGCAGGGCCCTGCCGCCGGACAAGTGGTGCTGGTGGGCGGCGGGGACGTCCTCTTGGGTGCCGGCGACTCGCAGCCGCAGCAGGTCATGGGCCATGCCGGCCTTGCCACCCTTGCCGCCGTTACCGTGGAAGCCCTGAAGACCGCCGGTGCCACTGGCGATATCAAGGTCCTGGTGGACGACTCCCTCTTCACGGGGCCGGCGCTGAATCCCAACTGGCAGTCCGGCGACGTGGAGGCCGGCGAAATAACCTCCCTGTACCCGCTGGCCCTCAACTCTGCCCGCTTCGACTCCGCCGTCACCGCGGGTCCCCGGCCCCAGGACGCCGCCGCGACCGCGGCGGAGGAGTTCGCAGGGCGGCTCCGTGCGGCAGGTGCCGGGGCGGGACTGACTGTGGCGGCCGGCGTCGAACGTTCACCCGGCGCTTCCCCAGCGAACGCCGCAGCCCTGGCCAGCGTTGACTCGGCAACCGTGGCGGAGCAGGTTGACCTGATGCTTCAGGTTTCGGACAACTACCTGGCCGAAACCATGGGCCGGATGGCGGCGGTGGCCACAGGCCGTCCCGGAAGCAACGACGGGGCCGCGGCTGTGGTCGCGGCCGAGGTCCGGGCCGCGGGCGTACCCACGGACACCGTAAAGCTCGTGGATGTGTGCGGGCTGGCCATGGGCAACCAGGTTTCGGCCCGCCAGTTCACGGAGGTGGTGCGGGCCATCACAACCGGCGCCGATCCCAGGCTCCGTGCCGCATTGGACGGCTTTCCCGTGGGGGGCCTGTCCGGCACTCTGGACACCCGCTACGGGGACGCCACCACATCGGGCGGCGCCGGCCTGGTCCGGGCCAAGACTGGGACGCTGAACACCGTGCTGGCGCTGAGCGGCTATGTGGTGGACGCCGACGGCCGCCTCCTGGTGTTCTCGTTCATCGGAAACGGCCTGACGCCCGGGGCGGCGGGCAACAAGGAAGCGCTGGACCGGGCGGCCACAGCCCTGGCCGGCTGCGGCTGCCGCTAGCGGAGGCACCAGGGACAAAACCGGGTGCCCCCGGACTCCGTTGGACCTCGGCGCGAGCAATGCGGTAATTTTGCCGAGGTGCTGTGGGGGGCTGCTTCCGCCGGAACCGGCGAAAGCCGATCTCGACAGGAAGGCCATTCATGGATGCCGGTGCGCTCAAAAGGACATGGTCCATGGCAGCCGCGTGCGGGGATGAAGTCCCCCTTTACTTCTATTCACACCTCTTCGTGTCCCACCCGGAGCTCCGCGAAATGTTCCCGGTCTCAATGGCCGGTCAACGGGACAAACTCTTCGCCGCCCTCGGACACATCGTGAGCCACGCGGACCAGATCGACCAGGTGGGCGGGTTCATCGGGCAGCTCGGCCGGGACCACCGCCGCTTTTCGGTGGAGCCGGAGCAGTACTCGATGGTGGGGGCTTCCTTCCTGGCAACCTTGCAGAAGTACCTCGGTCCGGAATGGACCGATGACGTGGCCCAGACGTGGGCTGAGGCGTACGGGCTCATTGCCAAGGTCATGGTCGTGGCCGCTGAGGAAGCATCGGATACAACTCCCCCTTGGTGGGAAGGCGAAGTCACCGCCGTCGAGCGCCGAAGCCTGGACATAACGGTTCTGGAGGTCCGGACCGCGGGTGGCTTTGAATATTCACCCGGCCAGTCGGCAGCCGTCGAAGTTCCTTCGCTCCCGCGGACCTGGCGCTACCTGAGTCCGGCCAATGCGCCCCGCCCCGACGGCACCATCGAGCTGCATGTCCAGCTGATCCCCGGCGGTCTCTTCAGCACCGCCGCAGTCCGGCGGACCAAGGTGGGGGACACGGTGCGCATCGGAGCCCCCGTCGGGGACCAGCTCACCCTCCAGGGACAGAGGGACCTGCTCATGGTTGCCGGCGGGACGGGGCTCGCCCCCATGGCCTCGCTCGTCGACGAAGTGCGGCAGCAGTGGAGCGAGCACGGCGACGGGCCGCGGGTGGACCTCTACCATGGGGCGCGCGTCCCATGGAACCTTTACGACCAGCAGCGGCTCACCGAACTCGCTTCAACGGAGCCGTGGTTCCGCTACCATCCTGTCGTTTCCGACGACGCGACCTTCCCGGGCGCCAAGGGCTATGTGGGCAGCGTTGCAGCCGCCCATCCAGAGGCGTCCCGGCGACTGGCCCTCGTGGCGGGATCGACAGCCATGGTGGGGCACACC
Source organism: Arthrobacter liuii (assembly GCF_014639275.1). Classification (GTDB taxonomy): domain Bacteria; phylum Actinomycetota; class Actinomycetes; order Actinomycetales; family Micrococcaceae; genus Arthrobacter; species Arthrobacter liuii. The sequence goes on from NZ_BMFW01000008.1 coordinate 116,930, forward strand.
ATCAGTGAACTGGTCGCCGCGGGCACTCCGCGCAGCGACATCCGGTACGAAGACTACGCAGGCGTCGAGGACAACTCCTCGGCCACGGGCGAAGACCAGGAAGAGGAATACCATGAGCACCGCTAGCCCAGAAAACCGCATCAGCCCCTCGGATCTTCGCAACGCCTCCTTTGAAATAGTGGAACGGGGGTACGACCAGCGGGCGGTCCACGAGTTACTTCGGACCGTGGCCGAGCAGCTCGAGGCGGACCAGGTCCAGCCGGGTGGGGCAGCTCCTGCGGCGAAGGATGAGATGGTCAAAATCATCACGCAGGCCCAGGTCCTTGCGGAGAAGTTCGTGGCCGAGGCCGAGCAGTACTCGAAGGACCTCGTCGCCAGCGCACGCACCCAGTATGGCGAAATCCTGCGCCGCGCCGAGGAAGCAGCAGCCACGCACCACCCCGTCGCGGCTCCGTCGAATGAAGCGGTTGCCTACACCACCCCCATCAACGAGATCGAGTATGTCCGCACCTACACCAAGGTGGCCCAGGTCCAGCTCCGCGCGGTCATCGACGCCCTGGCCGAGCAGGTGGACCGCCTCGGGGACCTGCCGGCGGCACGGACCGACCGCAGCGGCAACAACGGTTAGGACTCGCCGCGCAGCTGCCCCGCAGCGGGGAAGGGAATCCCGGCAACAGTCCCCAATCCCGGACTTTGAGCGGAAGCAGTATCAACGGCGACATCGGTGCTTGCGGCAGTCCCCAGGAATGCAGCCATGACGACGGCGGCAAGTACCGATGCCCAGCCCTTGCGTGGGCCAGCGGTCAGGGCAGGGATGGGACGGTAGGGGATCATGGTGGCCTCCTTCGTAGCGGGATTTCTTCCGTGGTTCCACGGTGCCGGACTGGACTGGGACGGCGCTTTCGCCCTCCTGTGCAGCGGCTGTGGAAGTTCGCCGGTCAGCGAACTTAAGGACGTTCCCCGGCCTGCTGTGTTCTGATGGGAACCATGGAGTCCACTGCTCGCGAGTCCGCATCGACGTTGTCCCCAACAGCCCAGTCCCTGATCAACTGGGATCTCGCTGCTTCTGCCGCGGCGCGGCTGGCTCCTGCCGGCCCGGTGCTCGACGAAGCGGCCATCGGCGCGGCAGTCGACAGCCTCCGCCGGCTCGCGGACGCATCCGTTCCGCACGTCCACGAAATTACCGGGCTGGAAGCGGCGCGGGACCTGCGGGACTCATCCGTGCTGGTGGTGGACCGGGCGTCCTGGGCCAAGGCCAACACCCAGAGCTTCGCGGTGATGCTCAAGCCTGCCATGCAGAAAATGCTGGACAGCCGCCGCGGAAACCTCAGCCCCGGTGCCGCCCAGGTCAGCGGGGCCATCACCGGCAGCCAGCTGGGAGCCGTCCTGGCCTTCCTGTCCAGCAAGGTCCTGGGCCAGTACGACCCCTTCGCGGCGCTCGCTGAGAACTCCACTGCCCCCGCCGCCGGCAGGCTCCTCCTGGTGGCGCCGAACATCGTCTCCGTGGAGCGCGAGCTCAACGTCACGCCGGAGGATTTCCGGCTCTGGGTGTGCCTGCACGAGCAGACCCACCGGGTGCAGTTCGCGGCGGCGCCGTGGCTGCGCCATCACATGCTGGAACAAATCGATGAACTGAGCGGCCACCTCCTGGGCAACGTTGATTCCCTGATGGAGCGCGCCTCGGCTGCCGCGCGCTCGCTGAAGGACCGTTCCGCCACGGGAAATACGCCCGGCCGCGGCGCCATCCTGGACCTGCTGCAGGACCCGGAGGAAAAGGCCGCCATCTCGCACCTCACGGCCGTGATGAGCCTGCTCGAAGGGCACGCGAACGTGGTGATGGACGCCGTGGACGCGAGCATCGTGCCCTCCGTCAAGACCATCCGGCAGCGGTTCAACGACCGCGGCAAGGACCGCGGCGTGATCGAGAAGTTCATCCGCAGCCTCCTGGGCCTGGACGCCAAGATGCGCCAGTACTCCGACGGCGCCCGCTTTGTCCGTGCCGTGGTGGATGTGGCCGGCATGGATGGCTTCAACAAAGTTTGGGAGTCGGCGGACCACCTGCCCACCGAGCCCGAAATTCACGACGCCAAGCTCTGGCTCGAGCGGATGGGCCTCTGATCAATACCGCTTCCCAACCTGGCCGGCCAGCAAAGCCCGGCCAGGGCACGGCTTCCCAACGCAAGAGCGGACGACGCCGGCCGGGCAGGCTCGAACCGGTCGTCGGCACTGCGCGCAAAATGCTGCAAAGCGCCCTGGCCGAGGCCGGATATCCCCGCCACGTCGTGGTGGCCTGCAGTGGCGGCCCGGACTCCCTGGCGCTGGCCGCCGTCGCTGCGTACTTCGCTCGGCGCGGCCACGTGGATGGCCGGCCCCTGACGGTGGGCGCCGTGGTGGTGGACCACCAACTGCAGGAGGGGTCCGACGACATTGCCGCCCGCACGGCCGTGGCGCTGCAGGACCTGGGCCTGTCGCCGGTGGAAATCCGTACCGTCACCGTGGCAGGTGCCGGCATGGGCCCCGAAGCCGCGGCCCGGGAGGCGCGCCATGCCGCGCTCGAAGCCGCCGCCGCGGACCAGGGCGCGGAGGCAATCCTGCTGGGCCACACCCTCGACGACCAGGCCGAACAGGTACTGCTGGGCCTGGCCCGGGGCTCCGGCACCCGGTCCCTCGCGGGTATGCGGCCGGCCCGTGCCGGAACCGGGAATGCCGTCCTGCTGCGCCCGTTCCTTGGACTGCGGCGGCCCGACACCGAGGAAATCTGTGCCGTGGAGGAGCTGGACCCGTGGCACGATCCCACCAACGCCGACCCCTCCTTTGCCCGGTCGCGGACCCGGGTGGAAGTCCTGCCGCACCTCGAGGAAAAACTTGGTCCCGGCGTCGCCGAATCCCTGGCCCGGACCGCTGCCATCCTGCAGCTGGACGCCGACTACCTGGAGGATGTGGCAGAAAGCACGTACGCCTCCCTGGTGGTGCGGGACGGCCGGGAACTGAGCCTGCCGGAGGAGGCGTTGCGCGCCCTGGCTCCGGCCATCAGGTTCCGCGTCATCGCCAAGGCAGCGGCCGACGTCGGCGGGCAGCAGCCCAGCTACCAGCGCCTTTTGGCGGCGGAAGCGCTGCTCCGGCGGCAGGGCTCGGCCGGTCCCGTGGAGCTTCCCGGCGGCGTGAGTGTGTACCGGCTGTCCCTGGCCCAGCTGGACGGATCGAAGGATGCTGCCGTTCCGGGGACCACGGCCGGCGCCGATTCCGTTCCCCGCGATCGCGCGCGCTGTGGGAAGCTAGTATTCCGGCCTCAAAAACCGCCCGTAAAATAGTCGCACCCCGCATCTAAACAGGAGCCATTGGTGGATTCAAACGACGTCCAGGCAGATCTCAAGCACGTTCTCTACAGCAGGGAACAGATCCAGCAGCGCATCACCGAACTCGCCGCCCAGATCGACAAGGACTACGAAGGGCGCGAAATCCTCATTGTGGGCGTCCTCAAAGGCGCCGTGATGGTCATGGCTGACCTGGCCCGGGCACTGCACAGCCACATTTCCATGGACTGGATGGCAGTGTCCTCCTACGGCTCGGGTACCCAGTCCTCGGGCGTGGTGCGGATCCTCAAGGACCTGGACACCGACCTGATGGGCAAGGACGTGCTGATCGTTGAGGACATCATCGACTCCGGCCTGACACTGTCCTGGCTGAAGACCAACCTGGAATCCCGCGGCACCGCCTCCGTGGAAATCTGCACAGCGTTCCGCAAACCCACCGCCGCCAAGGTGGAGATCGACGTCAAGTACGTGGGCTACGACATCCCCAACGAATTCGTGGTCGGGTACGGCCTGGACTACGCCGAGAAGTACCGCAACCTGGACTTCGTGGGCACCCTGGCCCCGCACGTCTACGAGTAAGCCCTTCCCCGCGAGATGGCAGTTCAAGGCAATGGTGCCGCCTGGGACTGCCGTCAAATGCCATCTCGCGGAGGCTTTGAGGTGAAGTCCGGGAAACGTGGGTAGCAGCAGCGTGGGCATCCGGGACGTGGCGCGGGAGGCCGGCGTTTCAGTCACCACGGTCTCGCACGTCCTCAACGACGTTCCCTCTGCCCGGGTCAGCCCGGAAACCCGCGAAAAGGTAAGGACGACGGCGGCCCGGCTGGGTTACGGCCCCAACCGCCTGGCCCGGGCCCTCCGCAGCCGAAGGTCCGGGGTATTGGGCCTGGTCAGTGAAGACATGGCCGCCACGCCGCACGCCGGCAGCATCATCCTTGGCGCAGACCATGCGGCCCGCGCCCGCGGCTACACCCTGATGGTCATCACAACCGTGGGACCGGGCGGCCCGGGCTCCCGCGAAGCCGATGTGGAGTCCCTCCTGGAGCGGCACGTGGACGGGATCCTTTACGCGTCCAGCCACCAGCGGATCCTGCGGGCCCCGGCCAACCTGGGCAACGTCCCTGCGGTCCTGGTAGATGCTGTTGCCGCGGACGGAGGCCTCCCGGCTGTTGTCGGCGACGAGTACGGCGGCGCCGCTGCTGCGACCGAGGCGCTGCTCGCCGCCAACCACACGCGGATCGGATTCCTCAACAACGCGGAGGACATTCCCTCCGCCCGCCAGCGCCTTCGGGGGTTCCTGGACACCATGGCCAGCGCGGGAAGGGAAAATGCTGTGCTGAATGGGGCGTCGGCCCCTGTAGAGACCTCATCCCCCGATGCATCAGGCGGGTACGCAGCTGCCCGAAGGATGCTGGCAGGCGGCCACCCGCCGTCGGCCCTCTTTTGCTACAACGATCGGATGGCCATGGGCGCCTACCGCGCCGCCGCGGAACTGGGCCTGTCCATCCCTGGCGGCCTGTCCGTCGTCGGATTCGGGGACGAGGAACTGATCGCCGCCAATCTCCACCCGGGCCTGGCCACCGTGGCACTGCCGCACCGTGAAATGGGTGCGTGGGCCGCCAACCGGTTGATCGATGGGATTGAAAGCGCTGCGGTGGAAGCTGGTGCAATCCAACGCCCCGGCGTGCCGGACCCCGTGCTGCTCGCGTGCCGGCTGGTGACCCGCGGATCCGTGTCGGCGCCAAACACCGCAGTGCGCCAGTCCTGAGGCGGGCGTTCGGCGGACTGCCGGACCCACTACGCCCACAGGGAACTTTTGCTTTTCGCTATGCGTGATCTACTCCGGACGGTGTATAGCTAGAAGCTGACGCAGCACCATCACGCGCGCAGACTACTCGCCGTGAAGCACTACCGGAAGGGACGGGGCCAGCCCCGAACAGATGAAAGCTAAGAACTTCTTCAAAGGCCCGGGCATCTGGATCGTCGTTGTGGTCGGTCTGCTCCTTGTGGCTTTTGCAACGCTCGCCCCCGGCGGTGCCGCACGCATCGATACGGACAAGGGCCTGGAACTGCTCTCCAGCAACAAGGTGGAGCAGGCCAAGATCTTCGACGGCGAGAACCGCGTTGACCTCACGTTGAAGGACAACCTGCAGGTAAACGGGCAGGACAAGGGCAAGAGCGTCCAGTTCTTCTTCGTGGACGCCCGCGCGCAGGACGTGGTGAGGGCTGTCACCGATGCCAAGCCGGCCCAGGGCTTCACCGACCAGCCGATTGAGAGCAACTGGTTCTCCGGCCTGCTCTCCCTCCTGATTCCGGTCATCCTGCTGGGCGCCCTCTTCTGGTTCCTGATGACCCGCATGCAGGGCGGCGGCTCCAAGATCATGCAGTTCGGCAAGTCCAAGGCGAAGATGGTCAGCAAGGACATGCCGCAGGTGACCTTCGCAGACGTCGCAGGTGCCGACGAGGCCGTGGAGGAACTCCAGGAAATCAAGGAATTCCTGCAGGAACCTGCCAAGTTCCAGGCCGTTGGCGCCAAGATCCCCAAAGGTGTGCTGCTCTACGGTCCGCCAGGCACCGGTAAAACCCTGCTGGCCCGCGCCGTTGCCGGTGAGGCCGGCGTCCCTTTCTTCTCCATCTCGGGCTCGGACTTCGTCGAGATGTTCGTCGGCGTCGGTGCTTCCCGCGTCCGCGACCTTTTTGAGCAGGCCAAGGCCAACTCGCCAGCCATCATTTTCGTGGATGAAATCGACGCCGTAGGCCGGCACCGCGGCGCCGGCATCGGCGGCGGCAACGACGAACGTGAACAGACCCTCAACCAGCTGCTGGTGGAGATGGACGGGTTCGACGTCAAGACCAACGTAATCCTCATCGCTGCCACCAACCGGCCCGACGTCCTGGACCCGGCACTGCTGCGTCCCGGCCGGTTCGACCGCCAGGTGTCGGTGGAAGCGCCGGACCTGATCGGCCGCGACCAGATCCTCCAGGTCCACGCCAAGGGAAAGCCGATGGCGCCGGGCGTGGACCTCAAGGCTGTGGCGAAGAAGACGCCCGGCTACACCGGTGCCGACCTCGCCAACGTCCTCAACGAAGCCGCGCTGCTCACGGCCCGCTCCAACGCCAACCTGATTGACGACCGCGCCCTGGACGAGGCCATTGACCGCGTCATGGCAGGCCCGCAGAAGCGCAGCCGCGTCATGAAGGAACACGAGCGCAAGATCACCGCCTACCACGAAGGCGGCCACGCCCTGGTGGCGGCCGCACTGCGGAACTCGGCTCCGGTCACCAAGATCACCATCCTCCCGCGCGGCCGGGCCCTGGGCTACACCATGGTGGTTCCGGAAAACGACAAGTACTCCGTGACCCGCAACGAGCTCCTGGACCAGATGGCCTATGCCATGGGCGGCCGTGTGGCCGAGGAAATCGTCTTCCACGATCCGTCCACCGGCGCTTCCAATGACATCGAGAAGGCCACAGGCACTGCACGCAAGATGGTCACCGAGTACGGCATGAGCGAACGCGTCGGCGCTGTCCGGCTGGGCCAGGGCGGCGGCGAACCCTTCCTGGGCCGCGATGCAGGCCACGAGCGCAACTACTCGGACCAGATCGCCTATGTTGTGGACGAGGAAGTGCGCCGCTTGATTGAGCAGGCCCACGATGAGGCCTACGAAATCCTCACCGAAAACCGCGACATCCTGGACTACCTGGCCCTTGAACTGCTGGAGCGCGAAACCCTTAACCAGGCCGAGATCGCCGACATCTTCCGGGATGTGCGCAAGCGGGACTTCCGCGAGGTGTGGCTGTCCAAGGAGACCCGTCCCGTGCAGCTGACGGGACCGGTGGAGAGCCGACTGGAGCGCGCCGAGCGCGAGGCGCAGGAAGAAGCGAAGAGGGCGCGGATGGACGAGCCCCTGGACGCCCAGCCGCCGCACGCCCAGGGCGTTTCGGAGGATGCTCCGTTCCACGGGGGTACCCCCGACTCGGGGCCTGACACCCTTCGCGGCTAAGCTTCTCCTGTGACTTCATTCGACGACGACGACGTTCCCGCCTCCGCCGGATTCCCGGCGGAGGACGGTTCCCACCCCTCCAAAAAGGAAAGGGTCGACCGGCCACGGATCGAGGCAGCCGTCCGCGAGATCCTCATTGCCATCGGTGAGGACCCGGACCGGGGCGGCCTCGCGGACACCCCGAAAAGGGTTGCGAAGGCGTACGCCGAGGTGTTCGCCGGACTGCACCATGATCCCGCGGACGTCCTGTCCACCACGTTCGACCTGGACCACGAGGAACTGGTCCTGGTCAAGGACATACCGTTCTACTCCACGTGCGAGCACCACCTGGTGCCGTTTCACGGGGTGGCCCACGTTGGCTACATCCCCTCGCACGACGGTAAGGTGACCGGGCTGAGCAAGCTGGCCCGCCTGGTGGATATCTACGCGCGCCGCCCCCAGGTGCAGGAACGGCTTACTACTGAAATTGTCGAAGCGATGGTGCGCCACCTCAAGCCCCGTGGCGCCATCGTCGTTGTTGAATGCGAACACATGTGCATGTCCATGCGCGGCGTCCGCAAGCCCGGAGCGAAGACCGTCACCAGTGCGGTCCGCGGGCAGCTTCATGACCCGGCCACCCGTGCCGAAGCCATGAGCCTCATCCTCGGAAGGTAACCACAGACCATGGATTCACTCGCCGCAGCCCCCGGAACGGGGCCTGCAACATCCCCGCTGCCCATCCTGCGCAAGCCCCGCCCGGCCGCACGCTTCGAAGACCTGCCTGCTGACCGCACCCTGGTCATGGGAATCCTGAACGTCACGCCGGATTCCTTCAGCGACGGCGGGAAGCATGCGACGGCGGACACCGCCATCGCGGCCGGCCTGCGGATGTTCTATGCCGGCGCAGACATCATCGACGTCGGGGGCGAGTCCACGCAGCCCGGTGCTGAGGATGTGACGCCGGACGAAGAGCAACGCCGCGTCCTGCCCGTGATCGAAGCGCTGGTGAAGGCCGGCGCGCTGGTCAGCATCGACACCACCCATGCCTCCACCGCAGCCGCTGCCCTCAAAGCCGGCGCGGCCATCATCAACGACGTCTCCGGGCTGACCATCGAACCGGAGATGGTGGAGTTGGTAGCGGCGTCCAGGGCCCCCTACATCCTCACGCACCGCCGCGGGGACGCCAGGACCATGAACTCACTCGCCGAATACACGGACGTTGCAGGGGAAGTGGTGGCAGAGCTGGCAGGAGTGCGGGACAAGCTTTACGCCGCAGGGGCCAGCCAGGAACAAATCATCATCGATCCGGGCCTGGGGTTCGCCAAGAACGACGCCCAGAACTGGGAACTGCTGCAGAACCTTGACCAGCTGGACAGCCTGGGCCACAAGGTCCTGGTGGGTGCATCCCGCAAGCGTTTCCTCGGCACCCTGCTGACGGTGGCGGGCAAGTCCGCCGCTCCCGAAGAGCGGGACGGCGCCACGGCCGCGATCACGGCAATCAGCGCCCACCGCGGTGCATGGGCCGTCCGCGTGCACGACGTCGGTTCCAGCCTTGACGCCGTCAAGGTGGCTGCGCGCATGGCCGCAGTCTCCACGGCACAAGCCGTACCCAAAACACAATAGGGCCGGGGGACCCATGGACAGGATTACGCTGACCGGAGTGACCGCCGTCGGCCATCACGGCGTCTTCGATTTTGAACGCCGGGAGGGCCAGCCCTTTGTCGTGGACACAGTGCTCTACCTGGACTTCACGGAAGCGGCGCAGTCCGACGACGTGCGGGACACCGCGCACTATGGTGAGGTAGCGCAGCGTATTACCGACTGGATCTGCGGGGAGCCCCTGAACCTTATCGAGGCCCTCGCGGTGCGGATCGCGGACAGCCTCCTGGCGGAATTCAAGCTCCAGGCCGTGGACGTCACCGTCCATAAACCCCAGGCCCCCATTGAGGTCCCTTTCGGTGACGTGGCGGTCACCGTCCACAGGACACGGGTCCCTGCCGGCCAAGAGCTGACCGGGGCGCAGAGGTGAACAGGAGCTACACCAAGGCCGTGCTTGCGCTGGGCAGCAACCTTGGGGAACGGAACGAGACCCTGACCGAGGCCGTGGCGGACCTGGTGGATCCGCCGGAGGTCCGGCTGCTTGCCGTCTCGCCAATAGTCCAGACCAAGGCCGTGGGCGGCCCGGCCGGCCAGCCGGACTTCCTGAACATGGTGGTCACCGTGGAAACCAGCTTGACTCCGCAGGAACTGCTGGCTCACTGCCAGGCGGTGGAGAACAAGCACCTCCGCGTCCGAGAGGTCCGCTGGGGGCCGCGGACGCTCGACGTCGACATCATCACCTACGGCGAGCTCCGCAGCCAGGATCCCGCCCTTACCCTTCCGCATCCCCTGGCGGCGTCGCGTGCGTTCGTCCTCTACCCGTGGTCGCTCATCGAACCCGCCGCCACCCTGGACGGCGAACGGATCAGCACCCTGGCAGTCCAGGCGGACGATTTTGAAGACCTCTCCCCGTTCGACGGGTTCGGCGACTTTGACGGGATGCCCACTGCGGGAGCGGTGGAGGAGCGATGAAGCCCATCAACCCGCTCCGCCTGCTGCTGATCTGTGTCATCCTTGCGGTCGCGGGCTGGTCAGCCACGGTTGTGACCAGCCGGTACGGCATCGCGACGCCTGTCCTGCCGCTCACCGCCCTTGCCACCATGGGCGTCATCGTCATCATCACCTTGATTCTGGGCCTCCGGGTCCTGAAGTGGCGCAACAGCCACAAGCCGGACAGCAAGGACAGGAAGACACAACTGGATCCCCTCCTGGCCGCCCGGACCCTGGTCCTGGCGCAGGCGTGCGCCTACGCCGGAACAGTACTGCTGGGCTGGCACGTGGGCATCTTCCTGGACCAGCTGCGGATCTGGAGCTTGCGCAGTGACCAGGGAATCACCTGGCTGGCCCTGGCCATGGCCGGCGGGGGCCTGGTGATGATCGTGGTGGGGCTCCTCGTAGAGCGGTTCTGCAGAATTCCCCCGGAGGACAGCGACACCGGCGTCAACGGGAAGAAGGGCCGCCCTGCCCGCGGGGAAGCCGCAGGGGAAGGCGAATATGCCTACCGAGGCGATTGACCCGCCCGATATCGCCTGGCAGCGGGTGTCGCCGACATACTTGACGGTCCGGCTGGTGGAATGGGCCCTGGCCAACCTTTTAGCGGTGCTGGTCTTGTCCGCGCCGCTGGTGTTTGTCCTCCTCGGCTGGTGGCTGTGGCCGCCGCTGTGGCTGGCCGTCACCATTCCGGCCGCTATGCTGCTGGTTGCTTTATGGCGGCTGGCGCTTATCCCGCGGCAGGTCCGGGCCATCGGCTACGCCGAGCGCGACGACGACCTGCTGGTCAGGAGCGGCATCTTCTTCCAGCGAACCTTGGCCGTCCCCTACGGCCGAATGCAGTATGTGGACATTGCGGTGGGGCCGATGGAGCGTGGACTGGGCCTGTGCACCGTAAAGCTGCACACGGCCTCACCCGGCACCAACGCGCGCATCCCCGGCCTCCCGGCGGCGGAAGGCGCCCGGCTCCGGGAGCAGCTGGCCGCCCGAGGCGAAGCCAGGCTGGCAGGGCTGTGACCACTGACGGCCAGCCGCCCGGGCCGCCGGCGGTGCCGCCTGCTGCGGACAGCCTGGAAACAAAGGGACCGTCCGACGGCGAGTGGCTGCGCGTGCATCCCGCCTCGCCTTTCGTCCGCGGCTGGGTTGCGTTGGCCGCCATCACATTCTTTTTAGGCCGGGACGTCGTGGAGCGGACACTGCAGGGCCAGCCCGTGTTCGAGGACGGGTTCGCCAGGCGGGCGCCGTGGCTCCTGGGCGGCGGTGCGGTGGTGCTGGCAGTGGCGGTGCTCGGGTTCGTCCTGACCTGGTATTTCACCAAGTACCAGGTGTCCGGCGGCTACGTCCGGGCCAAGTCCGGCCTCCTGTTCCGCCAGCACCGGCAGGCGCGGCTGGACCGGGTGCAGGCCATCGACATCGTGCAGCCACTGCTGGCCCGCATCTTCGGCCTCGCCGAACTCAAGTTTGAGGTGGCCGACGCGGGCGAATCCGCGGTGCGCCTGGCCTACCTCAAACTTGACGACGCACGCCAACTGCGCGCCACCATCCTGGCGCGTGCTTCCGGCGCAGTTTCCTCCGGCACTGTTTCCGCGGCGGCCGCCGGGGCCGGCACTGTTTCCGCGGCGGCCGCCGGGGCCGGGGCTGGTTCCGCGGACTCCCCGGGGGCCCGGCACTTTGCCCAGCCCGCACACGAGGCGCCGGAATTTACGGTTCTTGCGGTGCCGCCGTCGCGCCTTATTGGATCGCTGCTGCTGAGCGAGCAAAGCTTCTTTATTGTGGTGGGCGGCTTCGCTTCGGTGGCCCTGTCCGTGCTGACGGAGAACCGCGCCTTCTACTTCTACCTGGTGCCCGCGGCCCTGGGCCTCGCAGCCGGCTACTGGAACTTCTTCAACAAGGGGTACAACTTCACGGCCGCGGTCTCGCCGGACGGCATCCGGCTCCGGTACGGGCTGCTCGACACGCAGGCGCAGACGCTTCCCCCCGGCCGGATCCAGGCGCTGAAAATTGCCCAGCCGCCGCTGTGGCGTCCGTTCGGCTGGTACCGCATGCAGGTAAACGTGGCCGGCTACGGGGCGTCCGGCAACGCAGCGGAAGGCAACACCAGGACAATTCTCCTGCCCGTGGGCAAGCTCGCCGAGGTCATGGCCATGCTCTCCCTGGTCCTCCCGGACCCGGGAACGGACAGGCCGGCGGCGGTGTTTGCCGCGGGCCTTACAGGCAGGGATTCGGACGCCGGATTTGTCACCACCCCGCGGCGCGCAAGGCTGCTGGCACCCTTGGCCTGGCGGCGGAACGGTTATACCGCCACGGACACGGCCCTGTTGATCCGTGCCGGCCGTTGGTGGCGGGAGCTTGTGGTGGTTCCCCACCAGCGTACGCAGTCACTGGCCCTGCACCAGGGGCCCGTGGCGCGACGGTTCCGGGTGGCGGACCTGGTGCTGCACACCACCGCGGGTCCCGTAGCCCCGCGGCTGACCCAGGCGGGGCTGGACCAGGCGAGGCAACTCTTCAACGAGCAGTCGGCGCGTGCCCGGCTGGCCAGGAAGCGGCAAACCACCGAACAATGGTTGCGGCAGGTTGCTCCAGGTGCGACTGTGCAGTTGCCTGTCAGGCAGTCGCCTGGTACGCCGACGCCTGGTGTGCCGTTGCCGGGGGCGGCCGCCAGTGACGCCCGCATCCATCACCAACAGGAAGGCCAGCAGCATGGCTAAGCCCGGGCGCCTCGGCGTCGGAATCATCGGCGCCGGAAAGGTGGGTGCCGTTCTCGGTGCGGCCCTGCGCGCGGCCGAACACGCCGTCGTCGGGGTCTCAGCGGTCTCCGACGCAAGCCGGGAACGCGCTGAAACGCTGCTGCCCGGGGTGCCGATCCTGGAAGTGCAGGACATCGTGGAGCGCGCGGAACTGGTGCTGTTGGCCGTGCCGGACGATGCCTTGCCGGATCTGGTCGATGGGCTGGCGAAGCTCGGGGCCTGGCAGCCCGGCCAGCTCGTTGCGCATACCTCCGGCCGGTTCGGCGTGGGCGTGCTGCATCCGGTGCGTGCCGCCGGCGCCATTCCGCTGGCGCTGCACCCGGCCATGACGTTCACCGGCATGAGCCTGGACCTTACCCGGCTGCTCGACTGCACCTTCGGCGTGACGGCGGATGCCGCCATGCTGCCCATCGCCCAGGCGCTGGTGGTGGAGATGGGCGCGGAGCCGGTCGCGATCGCGGAGGCGGACCGAACGCTGTACCACGCAGCCCTGGCCCACGGTTCCAACCACCTTGTCACGCTGGTGGCCCAGGCCTCGCAGCTCCTGCGGGAGGTGGGTGTGGAATCGCCGGGGCGCATGCTGGGTCCGCTGCTGCGGGCCACCCTGGAGAATGCCCTGGCCTCGGGGGAGTCGGCGCTGACCGGCCCGGTGGCCCGCGGGGACGTGGGGACGGTGCGTGCCCACGCCGAGGCGTTGCGGGAGTTCGACGGCGGCGGGCACGGCGACGTGCTGGAGGCCTACCTTGCGATGGCACGCGCCACCGCCCTCCGCGCCGGAGGGCGCGGACTGCTGAAACCTGACCAGCTGAAGGGGCTGCACGAGGCCCTCGATCCGAAGGAGGACTGAATGTCCATTCAACTCGTCACCACGGTGGCCGGCCTGCGGGCCGAAAGCGCCAGGCTCCTCGGCGCCAAGCGGGGCGTTTCACAGGGGCTGGTGCCCACCATGGGCGCGCTTCACGAGGGCCATGCCGCACTGGCCCGCGCCGCCGTCGAGAACAATGACGTGGTGGTGGCCAGTATCTTCGTCAACCCCCTGCAGTTCGGCGACGCAGTGGACCTTGACCGCTATCCACGGACGCTGGATGCGGACCTTGCCCTGCTGGAGGGGCAGGACGTTGACCTTGTGTTCGCGCCCACGGTCGAAGAGGTTTACCCCGGCGGGGAGCCCCTGGTCCGGATCACGTCCGGGCGCCTTGGGGACAAGTGGGAGGGTGCTTCCAGGCCCGGACATTTCGACGGTGCCCTGACCGTTGTGGCCAAACTGCTGCACTACGGGATACCTGCGGCGGGTCTTCCAGCTGGCGCCGCCGCCGGTCCCCAACGTGGCAGCCTGCCTGCCTACCGGGCTTACTTTGGGCAGAAGGACGCCCAGCAGTTGGCCTTGGTCCGGCGGATGGTCTCCGATCTGGACTTCCCCGTGGAGATCGTGGGCGTGCCAACGGTCCGGGCGGAGGACGGGCTGGCGTTGTCCAGCCGGAACCGCTTCCTGTCCGGCGACGAGCGGGACGCCGCACTTGTTCTGTCCCGGGCCCTGCGGCTGCTGGAAGAGCGGGCGAACGCCCACGAGCCGCTGGACCTTGACTCAGCCCTGGCGCTGGTGGAGTCCCAGCCCCTGGTGGAACTGGACTACTTCGACGTGGTGGATCCGGGAACCCTTGAGCCGCTGGCCGAGAACTGCCGGGAAACACCTTTCCGCGGCGATGCCTTGGCGCTTATCGCGGCCAAGGTGGGTCCGGTGCGACTCATCGACAACGTGGTGCTCAATTCATAGCCCCCTGCGTTGGTAACCGCCATGCCCGGTGGCGCCCGTTACAGGCCTGGGTGGTCCCGGCAGGTCATGAGCTGTTCGAGGAGGGCGCGTTCGGGCCGGCCCGGATTCCGGGCGACGCAACGGCGCAGGCGTGCCCGGACCAGTTCTTCACATGGGTCCTGACTGTCGAGAAGCTCATCGATAATTTCCTGCGCCTGCCATCTGAGCGACTCGATGGCGAACTGCCTGACTTCGGCCGGCGTTTCGCTGGACATCCAGGGATCTGGGTCCGACGGGACGCTTTGGAACATCCGCTCTGCTGACATTGGGGCCTCCTTGCTCCAAAACTGGCCACCTGGGTGGGCCTCTGCGGTGTTCGAAAGCACTGCGTAGGAGAAACACTACAGCGGGAAAGACAGGTCTGTCTCCCCCTGCGATAGACTTTAAGTCCTATGAGTACAGAGGCGAAGGTCCCGGTTTCCCCTGAGTCTTCACGCGTGGTGCCGTCAGAGGGTCACGCACATGCCGTGGAGCGCATCCTTTCAGTGGCCTACGAGCTGTTCTCGCGGCGCGGAGTCCGCGATGTGGGCGTCAATGAGCTCATCGAACGATCGGGCGTGGCCAAGGCCACCTTCTACCGGCACTTTCCGTCAAAGGATTCCCTGGTCCTGGCATTCCTGGAGCAGCGGGACAAGCTCTGGACCGTCGAAGCCATTGTGAGCCAGGCGCGGCGCCGGGGGACAAGCCCCGTTGAGCATTTGCTGGCAATATTCGACGTCCTGGAGGAATGGTTCCGGCGCGAGGACTTTGAGGGAAGTACCTTCATCCATGTCCTGCTCGAAATGGGACCATCGCATCCGCTGGGCCAAGCCAGCATCGATTACCTGGCGAAGCTCCGCGGGCATGTTCAGGCTTTGGCGGAAGAGGCCGGACTGCTGAGCCCGGACGAGTTTGCGCGCTCCTGGCAGATTCTGATGAAAGGCTCCATCATTTCGGCCACCGGTGGCGACCTGCAGGCCGCCAAGCGCGCCCAGCAGATGGCCGGATGGTTGATCGAGCATCACAGGGCTTAGCCTTGGCGCTGGGCAGCAGGGCAATCACTACCCACCTCCGCGCAGGGCATGGGGCCGGATGGGTTTTAGCTGCGCCATGCGACTTCCGGACCCCTTCACCACTGGTAATTCCCATAGCGGTATCATCCGTGGAGCCCCTGACATTCACGCTGGGAACGCTGTCCGCCAAGGCGCCCCCAGCCAAAGGTGCCTCAACCTAGAAGCCGCGTGCCGCCGTCGTACGCATGGCCGCCGCGCGGATTCCTGCCAGCACCCCAAATACCCGAAGCGAAAAGGAATGTGCGCAGCGTGGATAACCATCCGCGGCGGAAAGCCGAACATAATAGTCAGCTTGCTTATTACTTTCTCCTTTCCTAGGCTGGAAGGCGTCAGGCAATCAACTCTCGAGCGGGACCCGGCGCGCCAAAAGAACGCGCGGCCCCCTCAGGCGAGGAGGAACAATGTCAGAGCACAGCATCGCAGGCAAGAAGGTGGCATTCCTGCTGACAGACGGCGTAGAGCAGGTGGAACTCACCAGTCCCTGGCAGGCCGTGAAGGACGCCGGCGGCGAGCCCACCCTGGTCGCCCCCAAGAGCGGCAAGCTGCAGGGCTACAACGGCACGGACAAGGGCGATACCTTTGACGTCGATCTCACCGTGGCGGAAGCGAACGCCTCCGACTACGACGCTTTGGTGCTTCCCGGCGGCGTGGTCAACGCCGACCACCTGCGCGTCGACAAGGACGCCCAGAGCTTTACCCGCAGCTTCTTTGAGCAGCACAAGCCGGTCGCATCCATCTGCCACGGACCCTGGCTGCTGATCGAGGCCGGAGTCATCAGGGGCCGGAACGTCACGTCCTACTTCACCCTTGAAACCGACCTGAAAAACGCGGGTGCAAACTGGACGGACCAGGAAGTGGTGGTGGACCAGGGCCTGGTGACCAGCCGGAACCCGGATGACCTCCCGGCGTTCAACAGCAAGCTGGTGGAGGAAATCTCCGAAGGCCAGCACGCGGGCCAGACAGCTTAGGGCCCCCAACTGTTCCCTCAGGGTTAAAAAGATCCCGTCCGGAGGAATTACTCCAGCGGGTAGAGTGTTGAAACCTGCAGCGGCGCCGACCGTGCATCACTCACAAAAATCCCTGAGGGAACACCCATGTCTACCGAAGTCTCTCCAAACGCCGGCGGCCAGCCCGTTCCGGCAGTCGAAGTCCGGGAAGCAATCCGCCCAGGAACCCAGCCCGCTGCGCCGGAGAAGATGTCCCGGGAGTCCGTAACCATCATCAGCACGCTGCTGGTGGCGACGTTCGTGGTGATCCTGAACGAGACCATCATGAACGTCGCCCTGCAGCGGCTCATGGTGGACCTCCGCGTTGACGCGCCGACCGTACAGTGGCTGTCCACCGGGTTCATGCTCACCATGGCAGTGGTCATCCCCACCACCGGCTTCATCCTCCAGCGGCTCTCCACCCGGGCCGTCTTCATGCTTGCCATGGGCCTGTTCGCCGGCGGAACAGCACTTGCAGCAGTGGCCCCCGGGTTCGAGGTCCTGCTCCTGGCGCGCATTGTCCAGGCGGGCGGAACCGCCATCATGCTGCCGCTGCTGATGACCACCATCCTCACCCTGGTGCCGCTGGCCAAGCGCGGAGCCGTGATGGGGAACGTCAGCATTGCCATCTCGGTGGCCCCCGCCATGGGTCCCACCGTCTCCGGGCTGATCCTCGAGCACTTCACCTGGCGCTTCATGTTCGTCTTCGTCCTGCCGGTGGCCCTCGCGGCGCTCGCCATTGGCGCCAAGTACCTCACAAACGTGGGCGAGGTGGAAAAGGGCAAACTCGATTTCCTGTCCGTGCTCCTCACCGTTCCTGCCTTCGGTGGCCTGGTCTATGGGCTCAGCCAGATCGGCGGCGGGCACGGCGGCCAGGCAGGTCCCAGTACCGGCGCCATCGCTGCCCTGGTCATCGGTGTCGCTGCCCTGACGGTTTTCGTGCTCCGCCAGGTCCGGCTGCAGAAAGCCGCCGCTCCGCTGCTGGACCTGCGCGCGTTCAGCTTCCGGATGTTCACCGTCTCGGTCCTGCTGATGGTGGTGGCCATGATGGCCCTGTTCGGCGGCGTCATCCTGCTGCCGCTCTACCTGCAGCAGGTGCGGGGCCTCGGCTCGCTTGAAACCGGCCTGGCACTGCTCCCCGGCGGCCTCGCCATGGGCCTGCTGGGCCCGGTCATCGGCCGCGCGTTCGACAAGGTGGGCCCGCTGCCGCTCACGGTCACCGGATCCATCCTGATGGTGGTGAGCCTTTGGCAGTTTTCCATGCTCGACGCCGGCACGGCGGTTTGGTGGATCGTCACCTTGCACGTGGGGCTGAGTTTCGGCCTGGCGCTGCTGTTCACACCGGCGTTCACCACCGGGCTGAACCCGCTGCCCCCGCACCTCTACTCCCATGGTTCGGCGATCATGAGCACCACGCAGCAGGTGGCCGGCGCCGCCGGCACGGCACTGCTGGTGTCCATCTTCGCGGTTGTCAGTGCGGCGTCGGGACTCGTTGCCGGGATGAGTGCCGCCTTCATGACGGCAACCGTCATAGCCCTTGCCGCCGTCGTGCTTTCCGCCATGATGCGCAAGACCGAAGGCACAGGCGCGGGCCACGGTCCGGCGCACTAGCCCAACTGGGTAGCAGCAACTGTCGTTTTGAGCCTCCAAAACGGCAGTTGCTGCTACTTACATGGGTCAGCCGGCGAAGAACTCGCTCAGTTCCTTGATCAGCTTGTCCGGCGCCTTGATAGCGCCGTCGTGGCCGAATCCGGGGAGGATGGTGTAGCTGGAGCCGGAGAGCACGTCGTGGATCTGGCCGCAGGCGATGCCGAAGTAGGCGGGGCTCTTTTCGCCCACAACAATCAGCGTCTCAAGGGGCAGTGCCTGGAACGGTTCGGCCGGCATGTCCGCGGCGATGATCGCCTTGATCTCGCGGACGCCGGTGCGCATCAGCTCGCGCTGCTGCTTGCCTTCCGTGGTGCCGGCCGTCAGCTTGTTGGCCAGGGTGAGCATGGACAGAGGCATGCGCGATGAGAAGGCGCCGCCGGCTTCCAGGCCCCGCTGGATCACCGCGAGGGCACGGTCGTCGTCCCCGGCAGCGATGGCCCGCTCGTATTCAGTGATCCAGTCGGCTGTGACGCTGCCGTTGACGGAGACCGCGGGGTCGTAGACGGCGAGGCGTTCCACTGGAAGGGTCCGCGCGGCGTGCAGGGCAACGGCGCCGCCGAAGCTGTGCCCGAAGACGTCGGTGCTGGCGGTGTGCCTCATGACCGTGTTCAGGTCCCGGATGTCCACGTCCAACGTATAGTTGTCCGGCTGGGGCGACGAGGAGCCGCGGCCGCGCCGATTGAAGGTGTGCACGGGGCGGCCCAGTGCGACGCTCAGTTTTTGGGCGAATTTGGTGTAGTCCGCGGCCGTCACCATGGAGGGCGGAACAACCACCACCCCCGAACCTGCCGAAGCCAGTTCCGCACCCGTGGAGAAGAGCTCCACAGTGCCGCCATCGGGGGTCCTGATGTTCTCTCGCGTCATGTTCCGAGCCTAGCCGAGCAAGCTGGGTGCGGGCATCCCGGACGCCCGCTCAGCCCTTGAAGTACGCCGCGATGTCGGTGACCAGTTCCTTCACGGCAGCCGGGATGGAGCCGTGGAAGCACTTGGGTGAGAGCTGGTAGGTGCTGCCTGGTACTGCCGCGTGGAGCCGCTCCGCCGTCAGCTTGTAATAACTGGGGCTTTTGCCGCCGGCCATGAAGTGCGTGCCGGGGGGCAGCACGCTGAAGTCGCGGGCATGGTCCTTTTCGTCGTACGCAGCCCGCAGTTCGCCCACGCCGCTGGGCATGACCTGCCTGAAAACCTTGTTCACCTTGGTGCGGGACACGACCGCCATCAGTCCTGCCAGGACGGGCTCCGGGATCCTGGCCATGGGGGAGCCAGGACTGGTGGCCCTCCTCATATGCGCCAGTGCGTGGCCCACCCGTCCGTTGTTGACGGCATCCTCGAACCCGTCCAGCCACCGGGTATCAATGCTGCCGTCGATGTTCACCGCCGCGTCATACACGGCAAGCTTGTCCGGAACGAACGCGGTTCCGGTGAACTCCTGCACCGCGTTCAGGGCCACTGAACCGCCCAGGCTGTGGCCCAGGATGTTCCGTGCGCCAGTGGCCTCCATGACCGTCCGGACATCCTCGATTTCGGTGGCCATGGAGTAGTCCGCCGGCTGCCCGGAGGAGCTGCCGCGTCCCCTGCGGTCGTAAACGTCCACCGCCCAGCCGTCGCCCAGACCCTTCGCCAGCGAATTGGAGAACGGCCGGTAGATCAGGGCCGTCAGGAACG
Organism: Arthrobacter liuii; assembly: GCF_014639275.1. Classification (GTDB taxonomy): domain Bacteria; phylum Actinomycetota; class Actinomycetes; order Actinomycetales; family Micrococcaceae; genus Arthrobacter; species Arthrobacter liuii. The sequence goes on from NZ_BMFW01000008.1 coordinate 136,723, forward strand.
CCCCGCCGATCAATAGCACCCGTTTTTCGCCCGGCGCATCCTCGCTGCCGTAGCTGTACAAAGCCAGCCTGCCGCCGTCGTGCGTTGGAAGTACCTGTTCTTTCACCAGCCCATAGTAGGGCCCACCCCTGCGGGGGAGCTGGGAGCCCGGCTTGGTAACGCCCGGTAAACTTGATGATTGTGACTTCCCAAAACACCCCCGCGCCCAAGAATGCCCCAGAGCCCCTCGACGCCAGCGAGCAGATGCGGATCCGCATGGAAAAGCGCGCCAAGCTTCTTGAGCGTGGCACGGAGGCATACCCCGTGGGAGTGGAGCGCACGCATTCACTTGCCGAGATCAGGGAAAAGTACTCCCACCTTGAGGCGGACGACACCACCGGGGACATCGTGGGCGTCACCGGCCGTGTGGTCTTTGTCCGGAACACCGGGAAGCTCTGCTTCGCCACCCTGCAGGAAGGCGGCACGGACGGCAAGGGGACACGCCTGCAGGCCATGCTGAGCCTTGCCAATGTGGGCGAGGAAGCGCTCGCGGAGTGGAAGGCCCTGGTTGACCTGGGCGACCACGTATTCATCAAGGGCGAAGTCATTTCCTCGCGCCGCGGGGAACTGTCGGTCATGGCCGAGTCCTGGGCTATGGCCTCCAAGGCCCTGCGTCCGCTGCCTGTGCTGCACGCGGACCTCAACGAGGAAACCCGCGTCCGCCAGCGCTACGTTGACCTGATGGTCCGCGACGAGGCCCGCGAAATGGTCTACACCCGCGCGGCCATCACCCGCTCCATCCGCGAAACACTGTTCCGGCACCGCTACGTGGAAGTGGAAACGCCCATCCTGCAGCTGGTCCACGGCGGCGCCCTGGCACGGCCGTTCGAAACCCACATGAACGCATTCGACCAGCGAATGACCCTGCGCATCGCCACCGAGCTGTACCTCAAGCGTGCCGTGGTGGGCGGGATCGACCGGGTGTATGACATGGGCCGCGTGTTCCGCAACGAGGGTGTCGACTCCACCCACAGCCCCGAGTTCACAACCCTTGAGTGCTATGAGGCCTGGGCCGACCAGTTCGTCATGGCGGAGAGGATCAAGGAAATCATCCTCGACGCCGCGGACGCCGTGGGTGCCGGGCGCGTCCTCCAGACGGAGGCGGGGGAGATCAACCTCGACGGCGACTGGACCTGGCTCCCCGTCTACCCCGGACTTTCCGACGCCGTTGGGCAGGAAATCACGCCGGACACCCCGGTTGAGGTGCTGCGGGAAATCGCTGCCAAGCATGAGGTCAAGGTGGACCCGAAGTGGGACGCCGAAAAGCTGGCGGTTGAGCTCTTCGGTGAAATCGTGGAACCCACCCTGCTGAACCCCACCTTCGTCTACGACTACCCGCCGTCCGCGCAGCCGCTGGCCCGCCCGCACCGCGAGGACGGCCGGCTGATCGAGGCCTGGGACCTGATCATCGGCGGCATGGAACGCGGTACCGCCTTCTCCGAGCTGATCGACCCCGTCATCCAGCGCGAGCGGCTAACCGAGCAATCACTGCACGCAGCCGCCGGCGACGTCGAGGCCATGCAGCTGGACGAGGACTTCCTGCGGGCCCTGGAATACGGGGCTCCGCCCATGGGCGGCATCGGCCTGGGCATCGACCGGCTGGTGATGCTCTTCACCGGGGCCGGCATCCGCGAAACCATCCTGTTCCCCCTGCTGAAGCCCGAAGGGCACTGATCATGGAATACGTAGCAGTTATTCTTCCCTCCCTCGTGGTGGGCCTGCTTTTCTGGTTCGCCATGAAGGCGATCTTCAACGCGGACAAGGCTGAACGGCAGGCGGAGGCCCGCGCGCAGGCCGAAGCCGATTCCCTCCCGGTGCGGCCCTCGGATCCCGAAACCAAATAGATAAACCCCCTACTTTCCGGATTTATCCCCAAGGAACCATTAGGCGCTTTGACGCGTTGCCAACATAAGAGTCATACTTTTTTTGGGAAACATCCTGCTTTTCTGAAAACCGACTTTCCAGCAAGAGGAAGACTTTAATGGCACAGAAAGTAAACATCATCCTCGTTGATGATCTGGATGGGGGATCCGCAGACGAGAATGTTAAGTTTGGCCTCGACGGGGCCAGCTACGAGATTGACCTGTCGGCAGCCAATGCCGCTGAACTCCGGTCTTCATTGGAGAGGTTCATTACTGCTGCACGCAAGGCATCCGGAGGCCGCACGCAGCGGACGAAGGCTGCAACCGGGGGCCGCAGCCATGATTCGGCGCAAATCCGGCAATGGGCGCGGGATAACGGCTACACGGTTAACAGCCGCGGCCGAATTCAGGCCGAAATCCAGGAGGCCTACCAAAAGGCAAATTCCTAGGACTGCCTTTAGCTCCACCGAAACCCCGCTTACCGCCGCCAGGCGGGGCGGGGTTTTTCAATTCCGGACATTGCTGCTACGGGAAGCCCGCGAGCCTGTCCATTGACCCAATTAGGAAGTTCGCCTGAGCACCCGATGTGCGCGAATTTTTGTGGACTTTGAAACCGCCCTGCCGACGCATAGCCGGCTGCTGGTTCGCCTTGCGGGTCCGGTTCGCCACGCTGCAACCGGCCGCCGCCGTTATTCCCGCAACGGGCCCGGTTTCCCCTGTGGCGAACACGCTCCACAACTCCGGAGCGGGCACGTAGCATCAAAGTACGTCGTAGCTAGGAGTGTGGCGAAATGTTTGAGCGATTTACGGACCGTGCCCGTCGCGTAGTTGTGCTTGCCCAAGAAGAGGCACGCATGCTGAACCACAATTACATCGGTACCGAACACATCCTCTTGGGTCTGATCCATGAGGGTGAGGGCGTTGCCGCCAAAGCTCTTGAGTCCTTGAGCATTTCGCTCGACGGCGTTCGCGAGCAGGTGCAGGAGATCATCGGTCAGGGCCAGCAGGCTCCCTCCGGCCACATCCCCTTCACCCCACGTGCCAAGAAGGTGCTGGAGCTCTCGCTGCGCGAAGCCCTGCAGCTGGGCCACAACTATATCGGCACGGAGCACATCCTGCTCGGCCTGATCCGTGAAGGTGAAGGCGTCGCCGCCCAGGTGCTGGTCAAGCTCGGCGCAGACCTCAACCGGGTCCGCCAGCAGGTCATCCAGCTCCTCTCCGGCTACCAGGGCAAGGAAACCACCGGCGCAGGCGTCGGCGGCGGACAGCCCGAAGGCGCACCTGCCGGTTCCGTGGTCCTGGACCAGTTCGGCCGCAACCTGACCCAGGCTGCGCGCGAGAACAAGCTGGACCCGGTCATCGGCCGCGAGCAGGAAATGGAACGCGTCATGCAGGTCCTTTCCCGCCGCACCAAGAACAACCCGGTCCTCATCGGCGAGCCTGGCGTCGGCAAGACGGCCGTCGTCGAGGGCCTGGCCCAGGCGATCGTGCGCGGCGACGTCCCGGAGACCATCCGCGACAAGCAGCTGTACACCTTGGACCTCGGTTCCCTGGTGGCAGGTTCCCGCTACCGCGGTGACTTCGAAGAGCGCCTGAAGAAGGTCCTCAAGGAGATCCGCACCCGAGGCGACATCATCCTGTTCATCGACGAGATCCACACCCTGGTGGGTGCCGGAGCCGCCGAAGGCGCCATCGATGCAGCCTCGATCCTGAAGCCCATGCTGGCCCGCGGCGAGCTGCAGACCATCGGTGCCACCACGCTGGATGAGTACCGGAAGCACATCGAGAAGGATGCCGCCCTGGAGCGCCGCTTCCAGCCGATCCAGGTCAAGGAACCCTCTGTGGCGCACGCCATCGAGATCCTCAAGGGCCTGCGCGACCGGTACGAAGCACACCACCGCGTCACCATCACCGACGGCGCGCTGGCCTCAGCTGCCAGCCTGGCCGAGCGCTACATCTCGGACCGCTTCCTGCCCGACAAGGCGATCGACCTGATCGACGAAGCTGGCGCGCGGCTGCGCATCCGCCGCATGACTGCTCCTCCGGAGCTCAAGGCCATGGACGAGCGCATCGCCAAGCTGAAGATGGAGAAGGAATCCGCCATCGACGCGCAGGACTTCGAAGGCGCCGCCGCGCTCCGCGACAAGGAGCAGAAGATGATCTCTGAGCGGTCGGAGAAGGAGCGGCACTGGAAGTCCGGCGGCATGGACGACATTTCCGAGGTGGATGAGGATCTCATCGCCGAGGTGCTGGCCAACTCCACGGGTATCCCGGTCTTCAAGCTGACCGAGGAAGAGTCCTCGCGGCTGCTCAAGATGGAAGACGAACTGCACAAGCGTGTCGTCGGCCAGGACGAGGCAATCAAGGCACTCTCGCAGGCCATCCGCCGCACCCGTGCAGGGCTCAAGGACCCCAAGCGCCCCGGTGGTTCGTTCATCTTCGCCGGCCCCACCGGCGTCGGCAAGACCGAACTCGCCAAGGCCCTCGCGGAGTTCCTGTTCGGTGAAGAGGACGCCCTCATCACGCTGGACATGTCCGAGTACTCCGAGAAGCACACCGTTTCGCGGCTCTTCGGGGCCCCTCCGGGCTACGTGGGCTACGAGGAGGGTGGCCAGCTGACCGAGAAGGTCCGCCGCCGTCCGTTCTCCGTGGTGCTGTTCGACGAAGTGGAGAAGGCCCACGCGGACCTCTTCAACTCGCTGCTGCAAATCCTGGAAGACGGCCGCCTGACCGACTCCCAGGGCCGCGTGGTGGACTTCAAGAACACCGTGATCATCATGACCACCAACCTGGGTACCCGGGACATCTCCAAGAGCGTTGCCACCGGCTTCCAGTCCGGCACCGACACGCAGACCGGCTACAACCGGATGCGGGCCCGTGTCACGGAGGAACTTAAGCAGCACTTCCGCCCCGAGTTCCTAAACCGTGTGGATGACGTTGTGGTGTTCCCGCAGCTCACGCAGGACGAGATCATCGAGATCGTGGACATGTTCGTGACGCGGCTGGAGAAGCGCCTCAAGGACAAGGACATGGGCATCGAGCTCACCAAGGCGGCCAAGGTGCTCCTGGCAACGCGCGGTTACGATCCCGCCATGGGTGCCCGGCCGCTGCGCCGCACCATCCAGCGCGAGATCGAGGACCAGCTCTCCGAGAAGATCCTGTTCGGCGAGATCCACGCCGGTGACATCGTCGTGGTGGATGTCGAAGGCGAAGGCGATGACGCGAAGTTCACCTTCGCCGGCAACGCCAAGCCGCGCATCCCGGAAATCGCCCCGACCCACTAGGTCCAGGCCTCCAGCAGAACAGCGAAAGCCCCGCCACTCCACAAGGAGCGGCGGGGCTTTCGCTTGCCCTCTTCACCCCAGCAGTGGTTCCGTCCGCGAGGGCACCGGGGTCATTTGCCGCTTGCTGCTCGTTCCTCGCTTTGACGCAAGCTACACAAATGGCCCCGGCGCCCTCGCTCGGTGCCTCGCGGGGAGTTTGTGCCACGCTGCACACGAGGAGCCGGCATCGGGGATTTATGTAGGCGCCGTCAAAGCGACGAAGGAGCAGGCGCCGGGAAATCTCTGATGGCCGGTACCGGACCCAGCCAAGGAACCGCGCCAACGCCCGGCCTGGAGGGAAGGGGTGCGTGGCGACTGTGATGGCGGGCACAAACCGTGTTGAATCGGGGGCACCTGACTTGGCTCATGGGCCGGGATATTTCGGGAGCGTATCGTGCTGACCTGCGGTGATGCGGGCTGCTTCATGGTTTTTCACGCACTAATGGGATTTGTTCTAGTGTCACGGTGTGGCATTCAT
>NZ_BMFW01000009.1 GCF_014639275.1 Arthrobacter liuii
GAGACGGCGTGGCCTGCGTCGGTGAGTTTGGCCGAGACGGTGTCTGATGCCTGGTGCAGGCTGTCGCCGGCGGAGTGCATGGCGTCGGTGGTGTGGCCGGTGCCGGCAGTGGTGGTGTGGTGGACGTTGGTGGTGGCGGTGTCTGCTGCGCCCATGATTTTCTCCTTCACCCCGGTCATTGCGTCGCGGACTTTGTCGGTTTGGCGGTGGACGATGTTGGACGGGGTGACTTTGTCGGCCACGGCGTCAACGTTGGTGCCCAGGCGTGCCCGGGTGGCTTCTATGTCTGCGCGGATGGCATCGGGGTTTTCGCTCATCGGTTTACCTCACCTGGTTTTAGGGTTGGGGGAATTCCTGAGAGGGTTTCGCCGGTTTGGGGCAGGCCCTTGATCTGTTTGAGTTCCTTGCGGCCGATCGAGGCCAGGACTGCGGCGATGATGGCCCAGATCACGGCGACGATCAGCGCGGCCCAGCCCAGGGCCATGATGGCGCCCAGGGCCCACATCAGGGCCAGGGAGAGGAAGATCAGGACGAAGTGTCCGCCCACGCCGGCGCCGGCGAGCATGCCGGCGCCTTTGCCTGCGCGGGTGGTTGTTTGCTTGAGTTCGGCCTTGGCGAGTTCGACTTCCTGGCGCATCAGGGTGGACAGGTCGCGGGTCACGTCTCCGAGCAGTTCACCGATTGAGGCGTTGTCCGCTTTGACGTGCGCCGCGCTGGGCGGCGGCTCGGGAATCTGGCTACTCATCACAACCCACCCGTCTGGCCGCCCCGGGTGCGGTCCTGGGTGAAGGGATCGTTTGCCATCGGATCGTCGGCGAGGGCGCGGTCACGCAGGGGGTCGTTGGAGAACTGGTTCCCTGACCAGGGTTCCTCCACCAGTTGCGGGCTGTCGAGGCCACTGGCCGGCCCTGCGGCCTCGGGATAGCTGCTGCCCGGAGCCCCGCCGTCGTAGCCGGCCGTGGTAGTGGCCGGGCCGGGGAGCTGGACCGGCGGGGGCGGAACCGTCCCACCGGCAACGGGATATGACTGGTTGTACTGGTCACCGTAAGTGGTGCCGGAGTACTGGCCGGACAGGCCAGCCGCGCCGGTGCCGGCAGGGGCATTGGCGGATGTTTCGGGGGCGCCTGCGGTGAGGCCGCGGGTGAGGCGTCCGGCCAGGACACCGGCGCCGGCGGCGAGGAGCAGGAACGTTCCGGGACGGTTGCGGGCGAACCGCTGGACCTCGTTCAGGAGGTCACCGGGCTCCCGGTTTTCCAGCCAGGATGCGACCGAGGAGGTTCGCTCGGCTGCCTGCCGGACCAGGTCGCTGGCCATGCCCTGCTGGTCCGGTGCGCTGGCCATGCTGTGCAGTTGGCTGGAGATGTTGCGGATGCCCTCGGCAGCCTTCTGCTGTTGGGTGCCTGCCTCGCTGGTCAGTCCCGACTTCGCCTGGTGCAGCAGGTCCTGGGCATTGGCCTTCGCTTCATGCGCCACGTTCGCGGCCTCACCCTTGGCAGTCTGGGCCACGTTCTGCGCGGACCCCGCGGCGGTACGGGCGACGTCGGCGGCTTCTTCCTTGGCTGCGTCCTTGCGCGACGAACCGGAGGTGTCAGCAGCCTGGCTGTCTCCGGAAAGGGGAGTGGCGGCTGATGGGAAGGTGGCGGGCTCCCGCTCGCCAGGGATTCCGGTATTGGCCGGGGGAGCCGTGTAGGGATCCGCGGGCCATTGGTTCTCTGTCATCTTCGCTCTCTTTCCAAGAAGGCCGGTTATTAATCAAGAACCAGCAATACTGGCCGTAAAATGATAAGCATGATTACTAATAAAAGGTAAGTACCCTTGCTAGGCGAGTTATAACCGTTCCAAAAAATGTCAGCCGGATGGCGAGGGCCTGCCCGGTCGCAACGAAGTGGAAAGTGGTGGGAAACGTGGACACAGCTCCATGGGTATGGGTGGTAGTTGCCGTTGTTGTAGTGGCGCTGATCGTGCTGCTTCTTCTGGCCGGTGGAAGGCGCCGGAAGGCAATGCAGGAGAAGCGGGACCGGGAGCACCGCGAAAAGGCGGCCGAGATACGGCGTGAAGCCGAAAATATGGAAATCGACGCCCGCGAACGGGAGGCCAAGGCCATTCGGGCGCGTGCCGACGCCGAACAGGCCCAGGTTGATGCGGCGCGGCTCCGGCAGGAAGCTGAACAGCGCAGCCAGGAGGCCCAGTCCCTGAGGGGCGACGTGGCCAGCCATGCCAGGAAGGCGGACGAGCTCGATCCGGACGTCGGAAGGGATGGCAGCCCGCGCGACCACCGGGAGGTTCATGAGGGCCGGCAGGTGCAGGCCGACGGTGCCGTCCGTAACGGGCGTGGGCCGTCCAACGTCGGTCCCGGCCAGGAGGCTGGCCGGCAGGCGGAGTACGTGGACGGCGGACATGCCGACGTCGGGCAGGGCCACGGGAGCCGTGAACCTCTCGCGGGTGACGCCGGGACAAGCATCCCGGAAGCCGAACCACGGAGGCGTCAGTCCGACGCCACGGACACCGCCGCGGGGCATGATGTGCGCGACGAGGGAAACCCGCGCACCGGCATCTGAGGCTGGTGGTCCGGTGCCGGCATAGTCGCCGCTGCTAAGACCGCTGCTAGGGCCGGCGCCGGGGCCTTAGGACGGGGGAAGGGTGAACCCCTTCCCCCGTTCCCATGCCCGCGAGAAGTTCCTTGACGGCGTCGATCGATGACACTCTTGGTTCCCACCCCAGAATCCGCCGGGCACGGCCAGTGTCCATGATGGGCACGCCGGCGGCCATCTCCACCCATCCTGAATCCGTGGGCTGAACCCGTGCCCGCCAGGTCAGGTCCACAACTGTGTGGAGGAGCCGCATGGGGATGGGGAGGATTCTCCTGGCACCAAGGATGCGGGCCAGTACCTGGGGAGTTAGGACGGGTTCGGCAGCGATGTTGAACGCGCCGCTGGCACGCTGGTCCACCACGCGCCAGTAGGCCTCTGCCACATCGTCCGCGTGGACCGCCTGGAAGATCAGATTGTCCGGGAGGGGCAGCAGCGGAATCCAGGGCCTGCGCGGTACGAGCCGCGGAAAAAGGTGCCCCAGGAAATACCTGCCGATTTCACTCCCCGCTTTTCCCTGGAAGATGAGCGCGGGCCGCAACCTGGCAACGGAAATGGCTGGCTCTTTAGCCGCGAATCGGTCCAGGAGCCTTTCCTGCTCGGCTTTGTGGCGGCTGTAGTGTGAGCCGGCCATGCCTGTTGCCGGCCAGGACTCGTCCCTGCGCTGGTCCTTGCCCGCCTTGCTGTAGGCGCCCACCGAGGACGCGCAGACAACCTGTTTCACGCCCACCTTGGCGGCGGCTGCCAAGACATTTTGCGTACCGGTGACATTGGTCCGGTGCAGGAGCGCCAAATTGCGGTTCGGCTGGATTTGCCAGGCCAGGTGCACCACGGCATCAACCCCGGCGAGCGCCGTCTCCAGCAAAGGCCTGTCCTGTTCCAGGCCCACATCCAGGGTGTGCCACTGCACGCCGCCGTAGGGCTCCGCGGACGTATCAGGCAGCCTGCGGCTGATTCCAACCAGTTGCAGGCTGCCGGGCTTTCGGGCGAGCTGGCCCTGCAGGTTGCGAAGCAGTGCTGTTCCGGCGTTTCCGCTGGCCCCGGTGATGGCGATGCGCATGACAAAGACTCCTTGGCGGGTTGGTCTGGGTGCCGGTTAACCCCGAGCCTACAGCGGAGGAGGATTGTTTTATAAGCAACCTTATGATTTGCTGCTTCTAAGTCTTGCCGCAGGCTTTCGGAACCAGACCGAGGGAAACCAACACTCATGCCCGAATCCTTTGCCACGCTCGCCGTTGAAGCTGCGCCTGTCCACGATCAACAGCCGGAACCGACACAACAACCGGCTCCTCCCGCCACGTCAGGGCGGCTGCGGGAGACGTTCGAAAACGACCTGGTCCTCCGGTACCTGGACCTCGCCGAAGCCCTGGCTGCGCGGTTTGAGGCCCGCGGCAGGGAGCGGGCGGACCTGAACCAGGTGGCCTACTTGGGCCTGGTGAAGGCAGCCCGCGGTTTCGACCAGGCCAAGGGGGAGAGTTTTCCTGCCTATGCGGCACCCACCATCACCGGCGAACTCAAGCGGTACCTTCGCGACCGGACGTGGGTTGTCCGTCCGCCGCGCCATATCCAGGATTTAAGGACCCGGTTGTTCCGGGCCGAGCCGGAGTTGACCCAGTCGCTTGGCCGGAATCCCAGCGTGGCGGAACTCGCCGGCGAGCTGGAGACCGACCCGGCTGACGTGCAGGAGGCTATTTCGGCGTCCAGCAGCATGCACCCGGACTCCCTCGACGCGGTCAACCCGAACTCGGACGCACCCTCCATCGGCGAGGTGCTGGCCTGCCCGGAGACTCCGCTGGAGCGGCTTGAAGAGCTCGCCTGCCTCCGTGATGCCATGCAGGACCTCGACGACTCTGACCGCGAACTCCTGTACCGGCGCTACTTCTGCGAGGAAACACAAGTGCAGTTGGGGAAGCGGTTGGGAATGTCCCAGATGCAGGTGTCCCGCCGCCTGGCCAAGGTGTTGGTGGAACTGCAGCGCCGGCTGGAGGCAAGTGCCCATTTCGGGGACACGGAGGCCGCAGCCGGCAACGGAACGTCAACGCGCGTTGGGTTGGCGGAACGCCGGCCCGGGACGGTTGCGCCGTTCCGCCAGGCTAGGAGCGCTGGAACCCCCGGCATGTCCGGCAAGGGAACCGGCCGCTGCCTCGGCGGTACAAGAAGCAGGTAGGGCCCCTACCACTGCGGTAGCGGAGCCGCGCGCATTCGCATGGGACGACGGCGTGCAGCCGGTTCAGTGGCGCCCGGACATCATGCCGAGCTGGCTTTTTGGGCGGAGTCCGGGAAGAACAGCTGCAGTCACGGAATTCGTATCTTGCCTGCTCAAGGCCCCACCGGAGCCCGCTCCTGCAGCCGAAACAGCCCAACGCCGTGTTTAGGAGAAGCAGCAAGAGGGAACAGGTTGATTATGGAAAGCTCTGAAACCTCCAAGCTCCGGGCTGTCCTGTTCGACCGGGACGGGACCCTGGTGGTCGATGTGCCCTACAACGGGGATCCCGGCAAGGTGCGGCCGGTGGCCGGTGCCAAGGCAGTGCTCGACAGCCTGCGGGCAGATGGTATGGCCACGGGTGTGATCACCAACCAGTCGGGTATTGCCCGCGGCCTTATCACGGCTGAAGACGTGGCAAAAGTCAACGCCCGGGTGGAAGAACTGCTGGGACCGTTCGATGTGTGGGAGGTCTGCCCCCACTCGGAACAGGACGGCTGCGCCTGCCGCAAGCCCGCTCCCGGCATGGTCCACAGTGCCTGCCGCAAACTGGGGATCTCCGAATCTGAAGCCGCCCTGATTGGCGATATCGGCGCCGACGTGGGGGCTGCCGAAGCCGCGGGTGCTACTGGAGTCCTGGTGCCCACCCCCGTTACCCGTACCGAGGAGGTAGGGGCAGCGCGGCTGGTCGCCCCGGACTTGGCGTCCGCCGTCGGCCTGCTGCAGGGGACGCCCTGATGGGGCGCGTCCTGGTGGCCCGGCTGGACAGCATGGGCGATGTCCTGCTGACCGGTCCGGCTGTCCGCGCGGTGGCCAACGGCCGCTCCCAGCACGGCGGCAGCACGAACCATGTGGTGATGCTGTGCGGCCGGCAGGGTGAAGCCGCCGCCGCCATGCTCCAGGGGGCCGCCGAGGTCTACAGCTGGGACAGCCCCTGGATCATGAACCCGGCGCCCCGGATGACAGGCCCCCACGCTGACAGGCTGATCGAATACGTCCGCAATTCCCGCATCACCGAAGCCGTCATCCTCACCTCCTTCCACCAGTCGCCGCTGCCGCTGGCATTGTTGCTGCGGCTGGCAGGCGTTGAGAGGATCACCGGCGCCTCCACCGATTACGCCGGCTCGCTGCTTGACGTGAGGCTGAAACCGGGGGAGGACTTCCCCGAGGACCAGCCCGAAGCGGAACGGGCGCTCGGCATCGCCGAGGCCGCAGGCTTCCGGCTTCCGCCCGGTGACGACGGAAAGCTTCACCTCAACTCCGTCCCTGACGTGACGGACCTCGTGGGCGCGGAGCCCTACGTTGTGGTCCACCCGGGTGCAGCCGTTCCGGCCAGGGCCTGGCCCCCGCTGCACCATGCTGCCGCCGTCGAACTCCTCCAGGGTGCCGGGTACCGGGTGGTGGTCACCGGCGGCCCCGGCGAGAAGTCGCTGACCGCCACGGTGGCCGGCCCCTCCGCCCTTGACCTTGGCGGCCGCACCGACCTTCCCACCATGGCAGGCGTCATGGCGGGGGCTGATGCCGTGGTCAGCGGCAACACCGGCCCCGCCCACCTGGCAGCCGCGGTAGGCACACCCGTAGCGTGCCTGTTTTCCCCCGTCGTCCCGGCGATCCGCTGGGCGCCGTACGGCGTGCCCCTGGAACTCCTCGGGGACCAGAATGCGCCCTGCCGCATGTCACGCGCCCGGATTTGCCCTGTCCCCGGCCACCCCTGCCTCGACTCGGTGTCGCCGGAGGAAGTGGTGGCGGCGGTGGAACGCCTGATCAGTGGAGTGAGCTCCTTCAGCACCCACGTCAGCACCCGTAGAAAGGCCCGCAACAGATGAGAATCCTGCTCTGGCATGTCCACGGTTCCTGGACGGACGCCTTTGTCCGCGGCCGCCACGAGTACCTTCTTCCCGTCCTGCCCGCAGGTGGGGCTTGGGGACTGGGCCGCGCGGGCAGGGACTGGCCGGAATCAGTGCGGGAGGTGGACCTGGCGACGCTCGACGCCGACGCCGTGGACGCCGTCGTCCTTCAACGGCCCGAAGAGATCGACGAAGTGGCCGGCAGGCTGGGACGGGTGCCCGGCGTGGACCTCCCGGCGGTGTTCGTTGAGCACAACACTCCCAAAGGGAATTTCCCGAACACCCGCCACCCGCTCGCGGACCAGAGCAGCATCCCGGTGGTCCACGTAACCCATTTCAACCGGCTGGCCTGGGACAACGGCTCCGCCACCACCACGGTGGTTGAGCACGGCATTCCCGACCCCGGACAGCTATACACCGGCGAGCTCCCGGAACTGGGCGTGGTGGTCAACGAGCCCGTGCGGCGCGGAAGGGTCACGGGAACCGACCTGCTGCCCGCCTTCGCTTCCGTAGCGCCCCTGCAGGTGTTCGGCATGAAGACGGACGGCCTGGCGGCGGCTGCGGGTATTGAGGCGTCCCGGCTGGCTGCCAGGGGCGACCTGAAGACCCGGGAGCTGCACCGGGAGCTTGCCCGCTGCCGGGTCTACGTCCACCCGATGCGCTGGACCTCGCTTGGGCTGTCCCTTTTGGAAGCCATGCACCTGGGCATGCCGGTGGTGGTGCTTGCCACCACCGAGGCACCGCGGGCCGTACCGCCGGAGGCCGGCGCTGTTTCCGCAGACATCGACGAGCTGCTCCGCTGCGCGGAGCGGCTGGTTGCCAACCCGGAGGAAGCCCGACGGCGGGGACTCTCCGCCAGGGAGGCGGCGCTGGAGCGTTACGGCCTGGGCAAGTTCCAGGACCGCTGGGATGAGCTCCTGGCGGACCTGCGGAACCGTCCCCGGCACTCCGCCAACGAGCGGCCGGACGAGCGGATCCTCGTTCCGTCGCGGGAGAGGAACACCCCATGAAGATCGCCATGATTTCTGAACACGCCAGTCCGCTGGCGGCGCTTGGCGGGGTGGATGCCGGCGGGCAGAACGTCCACGTTGCCGCCCTGTCCGAGGCCCTCGCCAAGCGTGGCCACCACGTCACCGTCTATACCCGCAGGGACGCAACGGAGCTTCCCGAACGGGTCCGGGTGGGACACCAACTGGAGGTGGTGCACGTGGACGCCGGGCCGGCCCGTCAGGTGCCCAAGGATGAGCTGCTGCCCTACATGGGCCAACTCGCGGACGGCGTGGCCAGGGACTGGGGGCAACGGCCGCCGGATGTGGTGCACGGCCACTTCTGGATGTCCGGGCTCGCTGCCCTGGATGCTGCCAGGCGGCCCGACACCGGGTACCGCGTGCCGATGCTGCAGACATTCCACGCCCTGGGCACCGTCAAACGGAGGCACCAGGGCGCCGAGGACACCAGCCCGGAAGCCCGCCGCTGGCTGGAGCCAGGCGTGGGACGCTCCGCGGACCGGATCATCGCCACGTGTTCCGATGAGGTCTTCGAGCTCAAGGCCATGGGCATCGCCACGGGCAAGGTCTCCATCGCGCCCTGCGGCGTGGACCTCAGCTTCTTTTCGACGGACGGGCCGGTAGCCCCAAGGAAGCGCCGCTACCGCATCCTGTCCGTAGGGCGCCTGGTGCCGCGCAAAGGCGTGGACCTGGTGATCCGCGCGCTCCCGTACCTCAAGGCGGCAGGATTCGACGACGTCGAACTCCTGATCGTGGGCGGCGGCGGTGACTCGAACGTGATGCACGCCGACCCGGAAATCCGCCGCCTGCTGGACCTTGCCGCCGAACTTGGCGTGTCCGAACAGGTGACGCTGCAGGGACAGGTGCCGCGGGCCGACATGCCGGGGATCTTCCGCAGCGCCGACGCCGTGGTGTGCGCACCCTGGTACGAGCCCTTCGGCATCGTACCGCTCGAGGCCATGGCATGCGGCGTCCCCGTGGTGGCTGCCGCAGTGGGTGGGCTGCGGGACACGGTGGTGGACCACGCCACCGGCCTGCACGTGCCACCGCGGGACCCGGAGGCCATTGCCTCCGCCCTGTCACTGCTGCTGGACAACCCCACGCTCAGGACAAAGCTCGGCCAGGCCGGAGAACGGCGCGCCCGCACCCGGTACTCCTGGGACCGGGTGGCCGCGGAAACTGAAAAGGCCTACCAGCTCGCCATCGCCGGTACCCAGGCCGGCGCCAGGGCTGGCATCGTACCAATGGAAGGAGCCGCACTGTGACTGCCGAATCGTCCCTGCGGGAAGTAGACCTGCGCACCCTGACCGCACCGCCGGCGCTGCCTGCAGCGCTCCCCGCCACGTTCGTGGACCCGGCAAGTGCCGACGCCGTCCGCAGCCACCTGGACAACGTGCTTCCGGCGCTGGATTCACTGCGCAGCCAGTCCGGCCGGCTCGCCGCGTGGGGTGTGGAGTTGGCGCAGCGGCTGCTGCGCGGACAGCGGCTCCTGGCAGCCGGCAATGGCGGCTCGGCCGCGGAGGCACAGCACCTGACCGCCGAGCTGGTGGGCCGGTTCGACGGCGAGCGGGTCCCCTTCTCGGCCATCTCCCTGCACGCCGAATCCTCCGCCATGACCGCCATCGCCAATGACTACGGCTTCGACGATGTCTTCGCCCGGCAGGTGCGCGCGCACGGCCGCTCCGGCGACGTGCTGTTGCTGCTGTCCACCAGCGGCAGGAGCCCCAACCTGCTGCGCGCCGCGGAAGCGGCCTCCCGGCTCAATGTGACCACCTGGGCGCTCACCGGCTCCGGACCCAACCCGTTATCGGAGGCCTGCGACGAGGCCGTGACAGTCGACGCCCTGAACGCCAATGCCCAGGAAGGGCACCTGATCGCGTTGCACGCAGTCTGCCGCGCCTTCGACCTTGAGGTTGCCCGGCACACCCCGTCCCTTGTCCCCGGGCCGGCAAAAGTCCCCGGGCCGGCGAACGGTGCCCGGCCATGAGGATCGTCGTCGTGGGAGACGTGATGCTCGACGTCGACCTCTCCGGCGAGGCCACCCGGCTCAGCCCGGACGCCCCCGTCCCGGTGGTGGACGTGTCAGCTATCCGGCGGCGCGCCGGCGGCGCGGGCCTGGTGGCGCGCATGCTGGCCCAGGACGGCTGGCCAGTCACCCTGGTGACGGTCCTGGGGGATGACGACGCCGGGAACCAGCTGCGCACGCACCTCGCCGGGGTCCGGGTCGTGGCGGGGACCAGCAGCTATTCCTCCCCGGTCAAGACCAGGATCCGCGCCGGCTCCCATCCGGTGGTCCGCTTTGACCAGGGGTGCGAAAAGACGCCGGTTCCGGACGTCACTCCCGCCATGCTCCGCGCCGTGGAAAAAGCCGCCGTGGTCATCGTTGCCGACTATGGCAGGGGATTGGCAGCCAACCCGCAGCTGCGTGACCTGCTGGCCCGCTTGGCGGCTGAGGTGCCCGTTATCTGGGACCCGCACCCCTCCGGGCCGGATCCGGTTCCAGGAGTGGCTGTGGTGACGCCGAACATCTCTGAAGCAACCAAGGCGGCGCAGGCCGCCGCCGCCAACGTCCCGGCGTCAGCTGAAGCTGTTTCGCAGGTCCTGCTGGAGCGTTGGCGCAGCCAGGCTGTCCTGGTGACCAAGGGCGAGGAGGGGGCTGTCCTGCTCCGGCAGGGAGACTCTTCGCCGAGTGCCGTTCCCGCGCCAAGGGTGGAAGCCGGTGACCCCTGTGGGGCCGGAGACCGCCTGGCGGCCAGCCTGGCAGTGCACCTCCTGGCTGGCCGCGACCTGCCGGAGGCGGCGGCCTTGGCAGTCCATGACGCCGCCGATTTCCTGGCCGCCGGAGGGGTTTCGGCGCTGCCTGATACCGACGCGGAAGATACTCCCGCCGGAAAGCCCAGGACTTCACCGGCACCGGGCCGGCGCACCACCGAACCGCTGCTGCTGGCCCGCTCCGTACGCGAAAGCGGCGGAAAGGTGGTGGCCACCGGTGGTTGTTTCGACCTGATCCACGCCGGCCACATCCGCTCCCTCGCCGCAGCCAGGGAACTGGGAGACTGCCTCATCGTGTGCCTGAACTCCGACGACTCGGTCCGGCGGCTCAAAGGGCCGCAGCGTCCCATCATCGGCCAGCACGACAGGGCGGAACTGCTCCTGGCGATGGAATGCGTGGACGCGGTGATGATCTTCGACGAGGACACCCCCGAAGCCGCGCTGGACCGACTCCGCCCCGATATCTGGGTCAAGGGCGGCGACTACAAGGGATCGCGGCTGCCCGAGGCGGACCTGGTTGAAAGCTGGGGCGGCCGCTGCCTCACCGTCCCGTTCCACCCCGCCCGCTCCACCACCGGCCTGGCGGACGCACTCGCCAAAGTCAGCTGAACCCTCTTTCCCCACTGTCTTGTTTTTCCCATTGAAAGGAACACCGTGACCGCAGAATCAACTCCAACTGCCTCCACCACCCCGGGCCGCGTCCTGGTCACCGGAGGTGCCTCCGGACTGGGGGCCGCCGTCGTCGACGCCGTCCTTCGCTCGGGCGGCACCCCGGTGGTCCTGGACCGCGACATCAGCAGCGTGTCCGGCGTTAAGGCGTTCGAAGTGGACGTTGCGGACCGCACGGCCGTGGAGCACGCGGTCCGTGAAGCCGCCGAAACCCTGGGCGGCCTGGACGCCGTGGTCACCGCTGCCGGGATCGACCGCTGCGGCAAGCTCGCCGACGTCGAAGCGACCGAGTGGGAAAAGGTCATCGGGGTCAACCTGATGGGCACCGTTTCCGTGGTGCGCGCAGCACTGCCCTACCTCAAGGAAACCCACGGCCGCGTGGTGACAGTGGCCTCCACCCTGGGCAAGCGCGC
Source organism: Arthrobacter liuii (assembly GCF_014639275.1). Taxonomy (GTDB): domain Bacteria; phylum Actinomycetota; class Actinomycetes; order Actinomycetales; family Micrococcaceae; genus Arthrobacter; species Arthrobacter liuii. Next base: position 11,500 of record NZ_BMFW01000009.1, read on the forward strand.
GGTGGCCGATGCCACCGCGTACTGCGCCTCCAAGTTCGGCGTCGTGGGGTTCAGCCACGCCCTGGCCGCGGAAACCGGAGGCGAAGTCGGCGTGACCACCATGATTCCCGGCGGCATGAAGACCCGGTTCTTCGATGACCGTACCGAGCAGTACAAGCCGCAGGACGACTCCCGGCTCAACGACCCCGCCAACACTGCCCAGGCCATCCTGTTCGCCCTGAACCAGCCCACCGGCTGCGAGGTCCGCGAAATGCTGATCTGCCACGAAGAAGAGGGCTCCTGGCCCTAAGCCGCAACGGGCCACAACATCGTTGGTGGCCACAACAGGACCACCAGCACCGACCATATCCAGCACCGAAAGGCGGGAGGAACACCATGCCCACCACAGCCACCGAAACAACCGCAGGCAACGAAACAGTTGAGGGCTCCGGCATCATCATCCAGGACCCGCGAACAGGTGAAGAGCTTTGGACGGTGCCCGAAGCGGGGCCGGACGCAGTGAACGACGCCGTGGCCACGGCCCGCACGGCAGCACCCGGCTGGGCCGCAACCGCCCCCGCAGAGCGGGGTGCGGCACTCCGCGCCGCCGCCAAGGCGCTTAACGGAGCCGCGCAGGAGCTCGCCGGGCTGAACGCCAGCGAAACCGGCCGCCCGGTGGAGGAAGCGCTGGCCGGCATTGCCGCGGCCGTCTCCACCCTGGAGCAATACGCCGAGCTGGGCCCGGTCCACCGCGGCCACAGCCTCCGCGGCAGCCGGCTCGCCTCCGATTACACGGTTGCCGAGCCGCGCGGCGTCGCCGTCCTGCTGACCCCGTGGAACGACCCCGTGGCTGTGGCCTGCGGGCTGATCGGCGCCGCACTGGCCACCGGCAACACGGTCATCCACAAACCCAGTGAGCGGTGCCCGCGCCTGGGGGAGGCGCTGGGCGAGGTCCTGGCACCGGCCTTCCCCGCCGGCGTGTTCCTGACCGTCCCCGGCGGGGCGGAGGTGGGGGCCGCCCTTTCCCAAGCGGACGTGGACGTGATTGCGCACGTCGGGTCGAGCGCCGCCGGTGCCCGGATCGCCCAGGCGGGAGCGCTCACCGGCGCCCACGTCATCAGGGAAAACGGTGGCAACGACCCCCTGTTGGTGGACCGCGACGTTGACCCCGTGTGGGCTGCCGAGCAGGCTGCCATCGGAGCTTTCAGCAACAGCGGCCAGATCTGCACCTCGGTGGAGCGGATCTATGTCCACAAGGACATCGCTGCAGCGTTCTGCACCGCACTGGAAGCTGAGGCCGCGCTCCGGAACAGCAATGGCACCGTGGCACCGCTGGTGGACCTCCGCATGCGGGACGCCGTCCACTCGCACGTGACCGACGCCTTGGCGCAGGGCGCCCGGGCCGTGGAAGGCGGTGCCCTTCCGGACGGACCGGGCTCGTTCTACCCCGCCACCGTGCTCCTCGGCTGCACCGGCGGGATGCAGGTCATGACGGAGGAAACGTTCGGCCCGGTTGCCCCGGTGCAGGTGGTGGAAACGTTCGACGACGGCCTGCGCCTTGCGTGCAGCGGCAGGTACGGCCTCGCAGCCACAGTCCTGAGCAGCAACATCGCGCACATCCAGCAGGCAGTGGCCGCACTGCCCGTGGGTACCGTGAAGGTCAACGCGGTCTTCGGCGGTGCTCCCGGAGGCGCAGCCCAGCCCCGCGGCGAGAGCGGCGCCGGTTTCGGCTATGGACCCGAGCTGCTGGACGAGTTCAGCCAGGTCAAGGTGGTGCACATCGCCGCTCCGCCGGCGCCCGGCGGCAACGGCGCGGAATCCGTGGCCGGCAGCGGTGAACAGGACCTGCCATGAGCGGGTCGCCGGAACCCATCGACCTTTCCACCCAGCGGGCATTGTCGGACTGGCTGCCCGGCCGGCTGGCCGCTGAACAGCCCTCCATCCTGGTGATCGGCGACGTCATGCTCGATGGCTGGTGGAGCGGCAGCATCGAACGGCTGTGCCGGGAAGCCCCTGCCCCCGTGGTGGACCTCCAGACCCGCGAATCGGTTCCCGGCGGCGCAGCCAACACCGCCATGAACCTGGCCGCCCTGGGCGCAAAGGTGTCCGTAGCCGGCATCATCGGCACCGACGACGCCGGCGCGGACCTGCGCGGACAGCTTGCCGCCGCCGGCATCGACGTGCAGCACCTGCACACCCACCCGGACATGGTCACCACCACCAAGATCCGGATCAGCAGCGGCGGCCAGGTAATGCTGCGCCTGGATGACTCGGCCAGGACTGTCCCGGCCGACGCCCTTGACGCGCTCGCCGCCTCGGTGCGTGCCGCCGTCGAACGCCAGGATGCCGTCCTGGTGTGCGACTACGGAACCGGCGTGGTGGCGGACCCCGTCCGCGCGGCACTCACCGGTGTCCTTGCGGGTGACGCTGCTGGAAAAGACCGCCCCTTGGTGGTGGTGGATGCCCACGACCCGCGGGCATGGGCAACCCTGCAACCTGACCTGGTAACCCCTAATGCCCTGGAAACCGCGCGGCTACTCGACCGGAAACTGCCGGAGGGCCAGGCTCGGGTTGAGGCCGTGGGCGCGGAGTCGGAGGCGCTGCTGAACGGCACCGGAGCCCGGGCCGTGGTGGTCACCCTGGACCGGGACGGAACCGTCCTGCTGACCTCCGACGGCGTGCGGCACCGTACGTGGGCCCGCCCTGCCGCGGAGAAACAGGCGTCCGGGGCGGGCGACACGTTCGTGGCGGCGCTGACCTTGGCCCGCGCCGCCGGGCTGCCGCTGACCGCGAGCCTGGACCTTGCCCAGTCGGCCGCGGATGTGGTGGTCCACCAGCCCGGTACCTCCGTCTGCAGCACTGCCCAGCTCAGCCGGTACCTGGAGGCCTTCGCGGACACTGCCCTGGGCGAAGACGAGCTGGAGCGGCAGATGGAGCTGCACCGCGCCCAGGGCCAGCGGATCGTGCTGACCAACGGCTGCTTCGACGTGCTGCACAGCGGCCACACCCGCTATTTGAACCAGGCCAAGCAGCTGGGTGACATCCTGGTGGTGGCGCTGAACAGTGACGATTCCGTCCGCCGGCTGAAGGGCGCCGGGCGGCCCATCAACAACATGGCGGACCGCGCGGCGGTGGTGGCCGCGCTGAGTTGCGTGGACTACGTGACGGTGTTCGACACCCCCACAGCCACCCCGCTGATTAAGCGGCTCCGGCCCGAGGTGTACGCCAAGGGCGGGGACTACACGCCGGAGATGCTGGCGGAGACCCCGGCCGTGGAGGAGTACGGGGGCCGCGTGGCCATCCTCGACTACGTGGCTGAACGGTCCACCACCGCGGTGGTGGACCGGATCCGGGGCGGTAAGGGGGCCGCCAGCCCGGTCAACTAGGGTTGAAGCATGACTGAAGCGGGGCACGGGTAATGGGCAAACGCGGAAGGTCTGCAAACCGGGCCGGCCGAGCTATGGCGGGCGTGGTAGAGCTTCCGAAGGGTTCCACGCCACCACCCGGTCCCGTGGAGGGTGTCTACTACATCGACACCGGCGACTGTGAGCTGATCGCGGACCAGGACAACTCCACCGGTTGGCTGCTGAAGATCAACGGCGTCATGAGCTCGCACATCGACCTCGCCGATCCGCTTTTCCTGGACTTCGAGTACATGCGCTGGATGGCGGCGCTCATCGAGTCCCGCTGGCCGCCGTCGGACGCTGCGGGCCCGTCGACTGGAGCCGCGGGGCACAAGCTGCGCGGGCTGCACCTGGGCGGCGGCGCCTGCTCCCTGGCACGGTACTTTTCCGCTTCCTACCCGGATGCGCGCCAGGTGGTGGTGGAACTGGACGGGAAACTGGCCGAGTACGTGCGCGGCTGGTTCGACCTTCCCAAGGCACCCCTGCTGCGGATCCGCGTGGGGGAGGCGCGCGCGGTGACGGAGACCCTCACCGCCCAGACCCGGGACTTCATCATCCGCGACGTCTTTGCCGGCGCCCACACCCCGCGGCCGCTGACCACCGCGGAATTCAACCAGCACGTCAAACGCGTCCTGGCCCCCGGCGGCCTGTATGTGGCCAACTCCGGTGACGCGCCGGACCTCAGGAACGCCCGGGAGGACGCCGCCACCATCGCGGCCGCCTTCACGCACACGGTGATCATCGCCGATCCCGCCATGCTGAAAGGCCGGCGGTACGGGAACATGGTGATGGCCGGCAGCGACATGCCCTTCGGGGACGACCCGCAGCTGCGGCGCCGGCTTCTGGGCGGGGCCGTCCCGGCCCACCTCTGGGACGACGCCCAGGTCCGGGCGTTCGCGGCTGGCACACCAGTCCGCCACGACCCCGCCCCACCTACTGCCTAACGGCCGTTTTCAGCGGTCAAAGGGGCAGCGTGTGGGCCCACGCCCGCCGGGTTCCCTAGCCGAGCTTGCGAGGCGAGGGCGCGGGTGGGGAGGATGGGGCTTTGCCCTTGCCCAGGAGTGCCCCGCGGTGCTCGGCCATCCGTTCCCGGAGGGCCTGCACGACGGCGGCCACCGCGGGGCGGCGCAGCGAGTCCGGGCGGAGAACCATCCAGTAGGGGAGAAGCTCGCCGATCTGGTCGGGCAGCAGGCGGACCAGATCATTGTGGAGGTCGGCCATGAAGCACGGCAGGAAGCCCACGCCCGCCCCGGCCCGGGTGGCCTCCACGTGGACGAACACGTTGGTGGAGGTCACGCCGTCGCGCATAGCGGGAACCAGCCGCCGCGGTGCGTCGAGGTCGTCCACCTGCAGCATCGAGTCCACGAAGTAGACCAGGGGGTGCTGGTTGAGCTCGGCCACGGTGGCAGGGATTCCATGCTCGGCGAGGTAGGTGCGGGAGGCGTACATTCCCAGCCGGTATTCGCCCAGCAGGATGGCCTCCGCCCGGTGCACCTGCGGCTCGCCCACCACCACCTCGATGTCCAGCCCGGACCGCTGCTGCAGGGCCCGGCGGGTCATGGTCACCACCTCCACGCTCAGGCCCGGATGGTCCCGCCGCAGCCGGGCCACGGCAGGAGCCGCAATATAGGCGCTGAAACCGTCGGTCGCGGTCATGCGCACCACGCCGGCAACGGGGTCGGGTGCCTGGCCTGCCGGTCCCAGCGTGGCCAGGACCGCCTCCACCTGTTCGGCAGCCAGCACGGCCCGTTCGCCGAGCTCAGTCAGTTCCCAGCCGCCTGCGGCGCGGGAAAGGACCCGGCCGCCGAGCGACTTCTCAAGCGCGGCGATCCTCCGGGAAACCGTGGTGTGGTTCAAGCCCAGGGCCTGGGCCGCCGTCGTGAACTTTGCCGAGCGTGACACCGCGAGAAGGACCAAGAGGTCATCGGGGTTCGCATTCATATCTGCAATTGTGCACACATTGGCTGCCTGTTTGGCCATTGAAGTGCCAGGCCTGTGCAGCAATACTCATCTGAGTCACTTGTGCTGGAGATCACAGCGCGTGTCAATGTGGACACTAGGAGAAACCATGAGCGTAGAGCAACAGCGGGCCAACGAGGCCGGGCATCCACCCAAAGGATCAGGACTGAAGAAAATCGTCGCCGCCTCCATGGTGGGGACGGTGGTGGAGTGGTACGAGTTCTTCCTCTACGCCACGGCTGCCACGCTGGTCTTCGGCAAGTACTTCTTCCCCGCCACAGGCAATGACCTGGACGGGATCATCCAGGCCTTCCTCACCTACGCCGTGGGCTTCATCGCACGCCCGCTGGGCGGCATCGTGTTCGGCCAGATCGGCGACAAGCTGGGCCGCAAGCCCACGCTGCAGCTCACCATCGTGATCATCGGTGTGTCCACGTTCCTGATGGGCTGCCTCCCGGGCTTCGCCGACATCGGCTACCTGGCGCCGGCACTGCTGGTGGCCCTGCGGTTCATCCAGGGCTTCGCACTGGGCGGCGAATGGGGCGGCGCAGTCCTCCTCGTCGCCGAACACAGCCCCAACAAGACCCGCGCCTTCTGGTCCAGCTGGCCCCAGGCCGCGGTTCCCGTGGGCAACCTGCTGGCCACCCTGGTGCTGTACATCATGTCCACCACGCTCAGCAGTGAGGCCTTCCTGGGCTGGGGCTGGCGGGTGGCCTTCTGGCTCTCTGCCGTGATCGTCTTCGTGGGCTACTACATCCGCACCAACGTCAGCGAGTCGCCCATCTTCCTCGAAGCCAAGGAACTGGTGGAAAAAGAACAGGCCGTCAGCTACGGCGTGTTCGAGGTGGTGCGCAAATACCCCAAGGGCATCTTCCAGGCCATGGGCCTGCGGTTCGCGGAAAACATCATGTACTACCTGGTGGTCAGCTTCGCCATTGTCTACCTCAAGAGCGTCCACAAGTACGACACGTCATCGCTCCTGCTGGCACTGCTGATCGCGCACGTCATCCACTTCGCCATCATCCCGCAGTACGGCCGCCTGGCTGACCGGATTGGCCGCAAGCCCGTCTACCTCGCCGGCGCCGTCCTGGGTGCCACCTGGCCGTTCTTTGCCTTCCCGATGTTCGATACCCGGAACCCGGTGGTCATCGTCCTTGCCGTGACCATTGGCCTGTGCCTGCATGGCCTCATGTACGCCGGGCAGCCGGCCATCATGGCGGAGATGTTCCCCACCCGCATGCGGTACTCCGGCGCATCCCTCGGCTCCCAGGTGACGTCGATCTTCGCCGGGTCACTCGCGCCGCTGCTGGCCACCCAGTGGCTGAAGGACACCGGATCGTGGGTGCCCACCGCCATCTACCTCGTGGTCGCGTGTGCCATTACCGTGGTATCCGTACTGAGCCTGAAGGAAACCAAGGGCGTCGCCCTGGAGGACGTGGACAAGGAAGACGCGGCCCGCGAGGGTCTGCTGACTGCCAACCGCTGAGCCGGCACCGGCTGGCCCGGCTGCCACTGAAGCGCCGGAGCTGTCCGACCGCCCGGGCGCACAAAGGAGAACTGGAATGGACAATACGTTGAATGGACGCAAGGCGCTGGTCACCGGCGGTGCCAGCGGAATCGGTGCCGCGTGCGTGCGCGCACTTGCCGCGCGGGGAGCGAAGGTGGTGGTGGCCGACGTCGACTCCGCCGCCGCTGCAGCCCTCGCCGATGAGGTGGGCGGGAGCGCCTGGGGCGTGGACCTGCTGGACGTTGACGCCCTCACCACCCTCAGCCTGGACTGCGACATCCTGGTCAACAACGCAGGGATCCAGCGCATCAGCCCCATCGAGGAGTTCGACCCTGCGGACTTCCGCCGGATCATCACCCTCATGCTTGAGGCGCCGTTCCTGCTGATCCGGGCCGCCCTGCCGCACATGTATGCCAACAAGTTCGGCCGCATCATCAACCTGTCCTCCGTGCACGGCATCCGGGCCTCCCCGTTCAAGAGCGCCTATGTCTCCGCCAAGCATGGGCTGGAGGGACTGAGCAAGGTGACGGCGCTGGAGGGCGGCCCGCATGGCGTCACGTCCAACTGCGTCAACCCCGGCTACGTCCGGACGCCCCTGGTTGAGTCGCAAATCGCGGACCAGGCGCAGGTGCACGGCATCCCCGAGTCCGAGGTCCTGGCCAAGGTGATGCTCACCGAGGCCGCCATCAAGCGCCTGGTGGAGCCGGAGGAGGTGGCATCCCTGGTGGCCTGGCTGGCCTCCCCGGATGCCGGCATGGTGACCGGCGCCAGCTACACGATGGACGGCGGCTGGTCCGCACGCTAGTCCAGGGGCTTGACCAGCCGGTGGTCAAAAAAGAAGACGCCGTACGGGGTTTTCACTCCCACTGATCTTCGGTCCTGCCATACGACGACCCCTTCGCGCCTGCCGCTGAAGGGGTCGTCGCCTATGACGGTGTCCCCCACCCGGTAGGGGCAGCGGGGGCTAAAGGCCGTCAGCGTCCGGCCCCACGCGCCGGCAAGTGCGGTGCCGAGGCTGACGGGCCGGCCCATGCGGGCAAGATCCTGCGTGTAGTCCTTGGCCATGCGACCAACTCCTCCAAGCGGCAGCCTGCCGCCTGCTAACGGTGCTGGTTGGCGGAACGCTCCCAGCAGAGGATGGTCCTCCCATTCCGGCCGCCACCGTGCGTTCACGCTATGCGCTGTTCACACCAGTCACACCAGTAACAGGTACTCAAATTCGGGAAGCGGTACTACTTGTCCTGCTGAATCCCGTTGATGATTACCTCGGCGTTCTCGAACGTCCACGCCGCCAGCGGCACCAGGAGCGCGGTCAATTCGTAGCCCCGCTCGGTCAGGCTGTAGTCCACCCTGGGTGGAATGACCGGCTGCGCGTCCCTGCTGACCAGGCCGTCGCGCTCCAGTGTCTTCAGCGTCTGCGCCAGCATTTTCTCGCTGATGCCCTCGGCCCGCCGTCGTAAATCACTCCACCGGTGCTTGCCCTCGGACAGTGCAAGCAGGATCAGGACGCCCCATTTGCTGGTGATGTGGTCCAGCAGGGTCCTGCTGGGGCACCCGGCAGGAAACACGCCGTCCGCAAAGGCGAGGGGCTGCGGGGCTGTTTTCATGACTCCAGCTTACCCAAAGGTCGGTACCTTACTTTGAAGTGCGTACTCCCTTTTGGGAAGTTCCCGTAGCATGCCGTGGTTGTGCCCCCTGACAGAGCAAAACTCCCGAAAGGAATCATCGTGAGCATCGTTGTTACAGGCGCCACCGGACAGTTGGGCCGCCACGTCATTGAAGCCCTCCTGGAACGGGGAGCACCTGCCGGGGATATCGTGGCTGCCGGCCGGTCAGTGGAGAAGCTCGCAGACTTCGCTGCGCGGGGCGTTCAGGTGCAGCCCATGGACTATGCCGACGCCGGTTCGGTTGCCGCTGCCCTCGAGGGTGCCCGGCGGGTGCTGCTGATCTCCGGCAGCGAAGTGGGCCAACGGGTCGAGCAGCACCGCACCGTGATCGACGCCGCCAAGGCCGCAGGCGTGGAGCTGCTGGCGTACACCAGCATCGCCAACGCCGACTCCACCGGCATGAAACTGGCCGACGAGCACAAGGCCACCGAGGCGCTGCTGCGTGACTCCGGAGTCCCCTTCGTGCTGCTGCGCAACGGCTGGTACCTGGAGAACTACACGGAGCAGCTGCCGGGAACCCTCGCGCAGGGTGCCGTCGCGGGCAGCGCCGGGGAGGGCAAGGTCAGCGCGGCCGCACGGGCCGACTACGCCCATGCCGCCGCCGCGGTCCTGGTGGCCGATGACCATGCCGGCAAGGTCTACGAACTGGGCGGCGATGATGCCTTCAGCATGGCCGACCTGGCATCGGAGATCAGCGAGGCCACCGGCAAGGCGATCAGCTACAACAACCTCCCTGCGGAGGAGTACGTTGGCCTGCTCACCGGCGTGGGTGTGCCCGAGGCTTTCGCGGAGATCCTGGCGGATTCAGACCTGGGCATTGCGCGCGGCGATCTCCTGGTGGGCACCGGCGACCTCCAGAGGCTGATTGGGCGTCCGACGACGTCCCTCGGCCAGGCAGTGCGGGCCGCCGCCGCTTCCAGGTAAGGGAGCGGAACGGCCAGGTGCCCGGCCCCTTCCGGGGAGCCGGGCACCTTTTGCTGTGGGACGGCCCTTAATCTGCCGCTGGCTGCAATTACTTCACGAGGTCGTTGGTGTACGTCTCGGAAAGCTTGATCTCCTTGCTTCCAACGTCCGCGTTGGCTACCTGCTGGGTCTTCAGGACGGCCTGGACGCCGTCGTCGGTGAATGTGCCGTCCTTGCTCAGGGTCTTCTTGAGGTCCTCGATGACCTTGGCGTAGAGCTCCTTGTCTCCGCCGGCAAAGCTTTCCGGCATCTTGGCCGCTATTTCGGCGCCGGAGTGACCGTTGATGTACTCAAGGGTGCGCTTGATGGCCTTTGCCAGTTTGGCGGCCGTGTCCTTGTTCTGGTTCAGCCAGTCAGTCTTGGCATAAAGGCAGGCGGAAGGCCATGAATCGGTGGCGAACACTTCCTTCAGTCCCTCGGAGGTGCGGACGTCCTCCAGCACTGTGGGATTGTGGCCAATGCGCTTCGTGAGAACCGAGACATCCGGTTCGAGCATCACGGCTGCGTCCACCTGGCCCTGCTCAACAGCGGCAACGGCGGAAGATCCCGCGCCGATGGCGGATACCGCTGCGTCGGACTGCTGCATATTGTTCTTGGCCAGCAGGAACTTCACGAACATATCGGTGGAGGAGCCTGGGGCCGTCACTCCGACGTTCTTGCCCTTAAGGTCGGCAATGGTTTTGATCTGGCCTTCGTTCTTCGGTGCCACCAGCAGGGCAAGGCCGGAAGACTGGCCCATGTCAACGAAGGCCTTGATCTGCTGGTTCTTGGCCTGCATCTGTATGGTGTGCTCGTAGTAGCCGCTTGTCACATTGGTGCTGCCGCCAACCATGGCGGTCAGGGCCTTTGAGCCGCCCTGAAGGTCCTGGAGCTCGACGTCCACGCCCTCATCCTTGTAGTACCCAAGCTGCTGGGCCAGTGTTGTCGGAAGGTAAGTCAGGAGGGTCTGGCCGCCTACGCCGATAACCACCTTGCCGCCTCCGCCTCCGCCGCCGGCAACGGCTGATCCACTCTGGCCGGGAGGAGCTGCGGCGGGAGCGCCACAGGCCGAGAGCGCCACGGCAACGGCAGCAATCAGGGTCAGCGGCCGAAGGAGGACCCGGCCACGATGCCGGGTTGCTTTATGCGTCATGGGTATCCCTTTCAGGAGGTTTTGTGGGGTTTCTGTGCCGGCTGGCCGGCCCTTGTGTGACGCGGCCGGTCAGGAAGACCGGACCGGGCGCCATCTGAGCAGGTGCCGCTCCAGGCGGTTGACGAGGAGGTCGATGATCAGGACCGCAATCATGAGGATGAACATCCCGGCGAAGACGCCCTTGGTATCGAATACGCCTTGGGCCTGCGCAATGGCGTAGCCCATGCCGCCCGAGGCGCCCAGGTACTCGCCCACCACTGCGCCGGTGATGGCGAAGCCCACGCTGATATGCAGGCTGGAGAAGATCCATGTGAGGGCACTTGGAATGAAGACGTGGCGCAGGAGCTGCTTTTCGCTGGCCCCCAGCATTTTGGCGTTATCCACCAGGACCCGGTCTACGCTCTTGACGCCTTCCAACGTGTTGAAGAAAACGATGAAGAACACAAGGGTGAAGCCGAAAGCGACCTTCGACCAGATACCCAGCCCGAACCAGAGCAGGAAGATTGGAGCGAGGACTACGCGCGGGAGCGCGTTGAACATCTGGAGGAAGGGGTCCAGCAGCCGTTCCAGGAAACGGACCCGGGCAAGGATAAAGCCCAGGAGGAGTCCGACGGCGGCCCCCACCAGGAAGGCGAGGATGGCTTCCTGCATGGTCACCCAAAGATGCGGGAACACGAATCCCGAGGACACCCAGAGCCACACGGTCTGGAAGATGTCTGAGGGAAGGGGAAAGAAGAATTGGTCTATCACCCCGGCGCGCCCCAGGAGTTCCCAGGCGCCCAAGACAAGGATCGTGAGGAGGAGTTGCACGCTGCGCATGGCCAGCGCCGACATCTCTCCGCGGCGTGGCTGCCGGTGGGCGGTGTAGCGGTCCTGTCCTGCGGAGGAACCGTTCTTCGTTGAACCTGGTTTCCTTGAGCCGAGGATGGTCACGCGGCCTCACCTTCTTCCGCGAGCGCACTTTCGTATGTCTTTGAGACTTCGACTTTCAGCCTGCCCCAGATTTCCCGGTGCAGCGCCACGAAGCGGGGGTCGTCCCGGATGTCCAGCAGATCGCGGGGGCGTGGAATGTCGATTTCGTAGCTTCCCACCACCGTGCTTCCGGGGCCCGCTCCCAGGATCACCACCTCGTCGGACAAGGCGATCGCTTCGTCGAGGTCGTGGGTAATGAAGACCACTGCCTTGTCGGATTCCTGCCAAAGCTGCAGAAGTTCGTTCTCCATGATCTGGCGTGTCTGGACGTCCAAGGCGGAGAAGGGCTCGTCCATCAGGAGGATGTCCGGGTTCACGATCCAGGCCTGGGCAATGGCGGTGCGTTTGCGCATGCCGCCGCTGAGTTGGTGCGGGTAGCGGTCCGCAAAATTCTTGAGGCCCACCTTTTCAAGCCAGCGCCGCGATTCTGCATGGGCCTCCGCCTTGGAGACGCCTGCCATGGTCAGGCCCAGGCTGACATTGTCGATGACGGTCTTCCACGGCAGCAGGGCATCCTGCTGGAACATGTAGGACGCGCGGCGGTTCACTCCGGTCACGGGTTCTCCGAAGCTTTTAACCTCCCCGAAGGTGGGAGTCAGCAGGCCGGCTGCCATGTTGAGGATGGTGGACTTGCCCGATCCCGTAGGACCAACGATCGAGACGAAGCGGCCGGGCTCGACTTTCAGGTCGATGTCCCGCACGGCGAAGTAGGTCTCGCCTCCGGATGTTGGAAACTCTTTGGTGCACCCGGTGAGCTCCACCGCATATCCGGACGTGCCTGGCTGTGCAGCTGGCATCTTTGCCTCTTCCCGGCCGGCTCCGGCCGCTTGTTCCCCCTGCTGGTTCACGCTTGCGGAACGAAAGTGGTGCATCGGTCCGCGTACGGAGACCTGCTTGCGGACTCCGGTGTTATTGCTCAAAGCAGGTCGTGTTCCTGCCACATCGTGGGTTCTCCATCATGATGTGGACCTGATGCTAACAGTTACTCCGGTCACACTCAACGCCTCCGCGACTCATACACTTTCCCCATGAGCTCCAGCGAAACGTCGGCCACACCCTTGTTGGTCCTTCGGAAGATCACCGCCATCCTCGATGCTTTCTCCCTCGCGCAGCCCGAGCTGTCGCTGGCCGAGATCCGTTCCAGCACGGGGGTGCCGCATTCCACAGTCCAGCGGCTGGTTGCGAACATGGTGCAGGAGGGGATCCTGGACCGGCATGGGGACCGGTACCGGGTGGGGGTGCGGATGGCCCACTGGGCGGCGCCTGCAACACAGGGGTTGGATTTCCTGGAGCTGCTGACCCCGGTGCTGCGCCGGCTGCGTGATGAATTGGGTGAGACGGCATGCATTTTTCGCGAGTCCCAGGGGAAGCGGGTTTGCATCGCCTTGGCAGAGACCCGGCGCATGCTCCGGCGCGTTGTGAGCGTGGGTGAGATCATGCCGCTGCACGTCGGCGCGGCAGGGCGCGTCCTCCTCGCCTGGAATCCGGACGTCGCGGAGCAGGTGTACCGGTCGGGCCTGAAATCCCTGACCAACCAGACCATCACCAATGCCGCGAGCCTGCAGGAGGCGGTTGCCAAAGCGCGCGCAGACGGTTACGCCATTACCACCGGTGAGCGCGTGTCCGGGGCTAGCGGTATTTCAGCGCCAATCTTCGGACCCCAAGGTGAACTCTTCGGGGCACTCACCGTGATGGGGCCCGCCCTGCGGATGCCCTTCGACGTCTGCGCGTCCTGGGTGGAACAGGTCCTTTCCGCTGCCGAGGAGGCCACCCGGGTTATCGGAGGAACCATTCCCCAATAGCGCGGTTTTCCGCTCCTCTCTATCCACATGGTGAATTTCGGTCCACAATATGAGTTGTTGTCAACGATTGCTTCGCGACCCGCGGCAGGCCGGGCAACGCGGCCCGGGCGCGGGCTGCCGGCAGAACAGGAGTCCCAAAGATGGTGGAAACTTCACAAACCGCACCCCCTGACGGAACGCGCGGTGGTCAGAACCCGGGTCCTGTACCTGCCCCTCAGGCCGGGACCCGGCCCGGCGCTGCCCCTGATCGCGGCGCTGCCCTGGGAACGGTCAGCGGGCCTTTGGCCGGCGTGCGGGTGTTGGAGCTGGGATCACTCATTGCGGGTCCCTTTGCCGGACGGCAGCTGGCGGACTTCGGCGCGGAGGTCATCAAGATAGAGTCTCCTGACCGTCCCGATCCCATGCGCGAATGGGGCCGGGCCCGGGTACAAGGCCACACCCTCTGGTGGTCGGTCCAGTCAAGAGGGAAGAAGTGCGTGACGTTGGACCTCAAGTCGCCCCGTGGGCGGGAATTGTTCCTGGAGCTCTGCAGGGACGCCGACGTCATCCTTGAGAATTTTCGCCCCGGAACACTTGAGAAACTCGGGCTTTCACCCGAAGTGCTCTGGCAGGGCAACCCGGGCCTGGTCATCGCCAGGGTCTCTGGCTATGGCCAGACCGGGCCGGACGCGAACAAGCCAGGCTATGCATCCGTGGCCGAAGCCCGCGGTGGCCTGCGCCACCTCAACGGATACCCGGACCAGGCACCGCCACGGACAGGCATCTCGTTGGGGGACAGCCTGGCGTCGCTTTATGCGCTGCAGGGAATCCTGCTGGCCTTGTATTGGCGGGACGCCCGGGGAGGGACAGGGCAAGTCGTGGACGTTTCCCTCGTGGAGGCCTGTTTTTCCCTCCTGGAAAGTGCCGTGCCGGACTACGCGGCTGCGGGGATCGTCCCCGGACCCAGCGGCTCTGGATTGAAGGGAATAGCGCCGTCGAATATCTTCCGCTCCAGCGACGGGAAATGGGTGGTGATCGCTGCCAACCAGGACTCGGTGTTCGTGCGGCTGGCCGCTTCGATGGGCATGCCGGAGCTGGCCTCCGACCCCCGGTACAGCAACCACGCTTCCCGCGGAGCCAACCAGGATGAGCTGGAACAACTGATTGCCGAATGGGCCGCAGGATTCAACCACGGGGACCTGGTGGCGCGCCTTGACCAGCATTCTGTTCCCAACAGCACCGTCAGCACCATCGAGGACATTTTCGAGGATCCCCAGCTGCGGGCACGGAGAATGCTGGTGGAAGTCCATGATGAGAAGTTGGGAGCAGTGGTCCAGCCGGGCATTATTCCCAAGCTGTCCCGCACCGGCGGCGGCATTGCGTGGAACGGGCCCCTGGTGCCGGGTTCCCACAACACCGATGTCTACGCCGGCCTGCTCAAGCTCAGTGCCGAAGAACTGCAGGATGCCAAGGATGAAGGTGCGATCTGATGAACGGAATTGCGGGAACCGATAAGTCCAAGGGTGCAGTTTCCATCGTGGACGTCAGTCCCCGGGACGGGCTGCAGAACGAAAAGGTTCCAGTCAGTACCCACGACAAGCTGCGCCTCATCAACGACCTGATCGCCTTGGGGGCCAGGCGAATCGAGGCCGTGAGCTTCGTGAATCCCAAAAAGGTTCCACAAATGGCTGATGCCGACGCCGTCATGGCGGGGGTGCCGCGGGATGCCGACGCCAGCTACATCGGCCTGGTTTTGAACACGCGGGGCGCGTACAGGGCAGTGGATGCAGGAGTGGACGAGATCAACTACGTTCTGCCCGTCACGGATGCCTTCGCGGCGGCCAACCAGAACACCACGGTCGCCGCCGCCCTCGATGCCTTGGAGGAAGTAGCCGGAATCGCTGCCGCTGCCGCCATCCCGGTCAGCGTCACGGCCGCCGTCGCCTTTGGCTGCCCGTACCAGGGCGACGTGTCCGGGGAACAGGCCCTTTCTGTAGTCCGAAGCGCACTCCAAAGGGCCCAATTGGCCGAAGTTGCCCTGGCGGACACCATCGGTTGCGCCGTCCCCTGGCAGGTAAAGGAGGTTTTTGCTGCCCTGGCAGCGGAAACGGACGTGCCGCTGCGTGCCCACCTGCACGAGACCCGCCACACTGCGTTGGCGAATACCTATGCGGCCATGGCAGCTGGGGTGAGGATCTTTGACAGTGCTGTGGGAGGCCTGGGCGGTTGTCCGTTCGCCCCCGGCGCCGCCGGCAATGTCTCCACAGAGGACCTGGCCTGGATGCTGGAGCGGGCAGGCTTTTCCACGTCAATCGACCCACGTGCCGCCACAGAGTTGGGCCGCTGGATCTGCGCCAAGGTGGAGACGGCTCCCCGCTCCGGGCTCGCCGGCGCGGGAGTGTTCCCCAAAGCGGCATAGGCCAGGGGCGTACTCCGCTCCAGCACCCATGCTGCCCGGGCATTGGCCCTTTCGGGCTTAGTTCCGCCTACGCCCGGCAAGCGCCGTTGTCCGGACTGAGGAGACCACCGGCAACGGCGACGTCTCGTCCTCAAGGTGGGCCCGGCGTCGGCCGTCACCTTTGATCCACAGGCGGTAGGCGAGGGCCAGCAGTCCCAGCCACGCGGCCGCGAGATGGCACTTCACGGCAGTCCTGCCGTGGAACATTGCCTTCAAATGCCATCTCGCAGGAGTTTTTCCAAGGACTGCTGTCACCAAGGAAGCTTGAAGCAACTGTCTGGTATTCGAGACGCTGCTGACGTGGATGGATCATTAAATGTGCCAATGAGGGCGCAAGCTTAAGTACGGGATACCGGACAGAGCTACCCAGAGAGACCTTTCCACACATGAGCACTGCACTGAGCACGGAAACCCAGGCTCTCCGCATGCCGGCCAAGGCGCCTTCGAAAGTTCCCGCCGCGGAAAACACCCTGCGCATCCTGAAACTCCTTGCTTCGCGGCGAGGACCGATGGCGGCGTCGCAGATTGCCTCCAGCCTGGACCTGCCCCGGTCCAGCGTCTATCACCTCCTGGGGGTAATGGAGGCCAACGGCTTCGTCCTCCACCTCCACGAGGAGCAGCGCTACGGGCTGGGCATCAGCGCCTTCGAACTCAGCTCGGCGTACTCCCGGCAGGAGCCGCTGTCGCGGCTGGGCCGTCCCTTGCTCGCGAGCCTGGTGGATGCCATCGGCGAGAGTGCCCACCTTGCCGTGCTTCATGGCCGCGACGTCCTGTACATCGTGGAGGAGCGGGCCAAGAACCGCCCGTCCTTGGTGACCGACGTCGGCGTCCGCCTTCCCAGCCACCTCACTGCCAGCGGGCGGGCCATCCTCGCCGCGTTGCCCAAATCGCAGGTGCGCGTCCTGTACCCGAACGCGGAGGCCTTTACCGCCCGGCACGAGGTGGAGGGCGCCATCATGAAGTACTCGGCGTTGTCCTCGCACCTCGACCAGGTCCGCCAGCGGGGGTACGCCACCGAGCACGGCGAGGTGACCCCCGGCTTCGGCTCCATCGCTGCCGCGGTCACCGACCATCTGGGCTGGCCCACGGCCGCCGTCGCCGTCACCTTCCTGGAGGACAAACTGCCCGCGGACCAGTGGCCGGTGCTCGCCGCCCGCGTCCAGAAGGTTGCCGATGAACTCTCCGTCCGGATCCACGGACGCCCTGTCAAATAGGGTCCGGCGTTTGTCTGGCATTCCGGACAGGGCAGCCGCGAAAGCCCTGTGAAGCCTGTTCTCCAAGGGCTTTAGTGGATACAGAACTTCTTTCCGCCAACAGACACACCATTGAGAAGGAGCCCACCATGGCACCCGCCGATTTCACCACCGGTGCCCGCCCGGTCAAAGCAGCCCGCGGCACCGAGCTCACCGCCAAGTCCTGGCAGACCGAAGCGCCGCTCCGCATGCTGATGAACAACCTGGACCCCGAGGTCGCAGAACGCCCCGACGACCTGGTGGTCTACGGCGGAACGGGCCGCGCCGTCCGCTCCTGGGCCGCATTCGATGCCATCACCCGCACCCTGGAAACAATGGAAAAGGACGAAACCCTCCTGGTCCAGTCCGGCAAACCGGTTGGTGTGTTCCGCACCAACGAATGGGCGCCCCGCGTGCTGCTGGCCAATTCCAACCTCGTGGGCGACTGGGCCACCTGGCCCGAGTTCCGCCGGCTCGAGGCCGAGGGCTTGATGATGTACGGCCAGATGACCGCCGGTTCCTGGATCTACATCGGCACCCAGGGCATCCTGCAGGGCACGTTCGAGACGTTCGCAGCGATCGCCCGCAAGCTCACCAGCGACGAAAACGGCACCCTCGCCGGCACGTTGACGCTGACCGGCGGCTGCGGCGGCATGGGCGGCGCCCAGCCGCTCGCCGTCACCCTGAATGAAGGCGCCTGCCTGATTGTCGACGTCGACGAGACCCGCCTGCGCCGTCGGGCCGGCAAGCGCTACCTCGACGAAGTGGAAACCGACCTCGACGCCGCCATCGCCAAAGTGCTCAAGGCCAAGGAAGAGTGCCGCGGCTGGTCCGTGGGCTACGTGGGCAACGCCGCCGAGGTCTTCCCGGAACTGCTTCGCCGCCACCACGCCGGCGAGCTGACCGTGGACATCGTCACCGACCAGACCTCCGCGCACGACCCCCTGAGCTACCTGCCCGAGGGCATCACCGTCGAGGAATGGCATCGCGAGGCCGCTGCCGACCCCGAGGGCTTCACCAAGAAGGCCCAGGCGTCGATGGCCAAGCACGTCCAGGCCATGGTGGAATTCCAGGACGCCGGCGCCGAGGTCTTCGACTACGGCAACTCCATCCGCGACGAAGCCCGCAAAGGCGGCTACAACCGCGCCTTTGAATTCCCCGGCTTCGTCCCCGCCTACATCCGGCCGCTGTTCTGCGAAGGCCTCGGCCCGTTCCGCTGGGTTGCCCTCTCCGGCGACCCCGAAGACATCCGCGTCACGGACAAGGCCATCAAGGAACTCTTCCCGGACAACAAACACCTGCACCGCTGGATCGACGCCGCCCAGGAACGCGTGGAGTTCGAGGGCCTGCCGGCGCGCATCTGCTGGCTGGGCTACGGCGAACGGGCCAAGGCCGGGCTGCTCTTCAACCGGCTGGTGAAGGACGGCAAGGTTAAGGCGCCCATCGTCATTGGACGCGACCACCTGGACTCCGGCTCCGTCGCCTCCCCCTACCGCGAGACCGAGGCCATGGCGGACGGTTCGGACGCCATCGCTGACTGGCCGATGCTCAACGCCCTGCTCAACACTGCTTCCGGCGCCACCTGGGTGTCCCTGCACCACGGCGGCGGCGTCGGCATCGGCCGCTCCATCCACGCCGGCCAGGTTTCCGTTGCCGACGGCACCGACCTCGCCGCGGAGAAGCTCGAACGCCTCCTCACCAACGACCCCGGCATGGGCATCATCCGCCACGCCGACGCCGGCTACGAACGTGCCCTCGACGTCGCCAGGGAGCGCGGCGTCCGCATCCCCATGAACGAAAACAACTAACTGACATCCCGCTGACCCAACTGAGTCGCAGTAGATGTCGTTTTGAAGCCTCATAACGACATCTACTGCTACCCAGTTGGGAGCAACCACCGAAGTAGGAACCATGACCACGATTACCCACGAACCGCTGACCGTCACCCTCGGTCCCGCCGGCGTCACGCCTGAGGATGTGCTCGCCGTCGCGCGCCACGACGCCAAGGTAACCATCTCCCCGGATGCCTTGGAAACCGTCGCCAAGGTGCGCGCCCACATCGATGAGCTCGCGCACAGCGAGACCCCGGCCTACGGCATTTCCACCGGCTTCGGCGCACTGGCCAACCGCCACATCCCCAACGAACTGCGCACCCAGCTGCAGAAGTCCCTGATCCGAAGCCATGCGGCGGGCATGGGACCGGCCGTGGAACGGGAAGTGGTCCGCGGCATCATGTTCCTGCGCGCCAAGACCCTCGCCTCCGGCCGCACCGGTGTGCGCCCCGTAGTCCTGCAGGCCATGGTGGACGTCCTCAACGCCGGCATCACCCCGGTGGTCCGCGAATTCGGCTCGCTGGGCTGCTCGGGCGACCTGGCGCCGCTGTCGCACTGCGCGCTGGTCCTGATGGGTGAAGGCGAGGCGGAAGGGCCCGACGGCGTCAGGTACGGCGGGCGCGGAGAGCGGCCTGTCGCTGAACTGCTGGCAGGGCACGGCATCGAGCCGGTCACCCTTGCCGAAAAGGAAGGCCTTGCGCTGGTCAACGGCACCGAGGGCATGCTGGGCATGCTCCTGATGGCCATCGCGGACCTTCGCCAGCTGCTGGCGACGGCGGACATTACCGCAGCGCTCAGCGTCGAGGCCCTGCTGGGCACCGACCAGGTGTTCCTGCCCGAACTGCATGCCGCGCTGCGGCCGCACCCGGGCCAGGCGGCCAGCGCTGACAACATGCTGCGGGTGCTCTCGGATTCACCGATCGTCGCTTCCCACAAGGTAGGGGATTCCCGGGTGCAGGACGCGTACTCGCTGCGCTGCGCCCCGCAGGTGGCCGGCGCCGTCCGCGACACCGTTGACCATGCCGAACTGGTGGCCACCCGGGAAGTGGCGGCGGCCATCGACAACCCGGTGGTCCTGCCCGATGGCCGCGTGAGCTCCAACGGCAACTTCCACGGCGCACCCGTGGCGTACGTCCTGGACTACCTGGCCATCGCCGTCGCCGACCTCAGCTCCATCGCCGAGCGCCGGACTGACCGGATGCTGGATCCTGCGCGTTCGCACGGACTGCCCGCCTTCCTCGCGGCAGACCCCGGCGTGGACTCGGGACTCATGATCGCCCAGTACACCCAGGCCGGCCTGGTCTCGGACAACAAGCGGCTCGCTGTTCCGGCGTCCGTCGATTCCATCCCAAGCTCCGCGATGCAGGAGGACCACGTGTCCATGGGCTGGCACGCGGCCCGGAAGCTGCGCAAGGGGCTGGAGAACCTCCGCCGCGTGCTCGCGATCGAACTGGTGACCTCGGCACGGGCCCTGGATATCCGGACGCAGCTCTCAGGCGGGGTCCTGACACCTGGTCCGGCGGGCGCGGCGGTGGTGGCTGCCCTCCGCGGTGTGGTGGAGGGACCGGGGACTGACCGTTTCCTGTCTCCGGAACTGGAGGCCGCTGACCGGCTGGTCGCCTCAGGAGACGTGCGCCGCGCGGCCGAATCCGCCGTCGGGCCCCTCGCCTGAGGCCGAAGAAACTTCAGCACCTGCTGCGCCTCCGTCCCAAGGGCGGAATTTCCGGTGCCACGGCCCGCCGTGGCACCGGGACTGTAGTAGAACTGAAGATGTAGTGAAAGTCACATCAACGAAGCTGTGGCAGCAGAACGATACAAAGGGGTAGAAGTTCAAATGAAAGCACGTGGGGACGTCCTGTCCAGGCGCAATGCCCATTCCGCTGCGGTGTCCAACTGGAAGGCCCTCCGGGCCGGGGACCGGGTCGAAATCATCAAGCACGCTCATGTGGTGGCCGCCGGGGAAGTCGAAGAGGTGTCGCAGAGTGGCAACGTCCTTTGGCTGGTCCCGGCCGGCCCGTCGGGAGCAGCGGAAAAGGAGCTTTTCCTGAAGTCCGACGGCGTCCAGGTCCGCCGCGGCTAGCAGGCACTCGGGCAGCAAAAAGCAACCAATTTGCAGCAACGAAAAGTCCCCGCACTCCGAACGGTGTGCGGGGACTTTTTGTGGGGTTGGTCAGGCAGCGAAGGACTCGTACGTTTCGCCGAAGGGTACTGATTCGTCCAGGGCTACCGTGTAGCGGCCAGGGTGCTGCCTGGTGACGAGGATGCCGCAAGTGGCGTCTTTTGCTGCCACCTCAATCAGTTTGGCGACCGCTTCTTCCAGTCCCGCGTGGACCTCGCTGGCGTTGGAAAACTCCAGGCTGATGGACTGCAAGGCAGGTCCTTCGGTGGTCTCGGCAGCGACGGGGACGCGCTCCAAAGTGGCTGTAGTCATTTACTGAACTTTCTGTGTTTCGTGCCGGGATGGCTCCAACATTCTACCGGCTGCTTCTGTTATATGTCAGATGACCGTCCTTTGGAAGCCCTCCCTTGCGGTCACAATGTGTCTGTTGGCCGGGCCGGAGGGAAATCAGGGGACCATGGAAGCGGGCCCGCGCAGGCCCTGGAAACCCATCGGTACAGCTTGAGGAGAATTCGGTATGAAGATCATGCGCCTGGGCGAAAGCGGCAGCGAACAGCCCGCCGTGCTGGTTTCCTCAGCGGATGGCCATGAGCGGTATTTCAGCCTGCTGCCCCTTACCGCTGACGTGGACGGCGCATTCCTTGCCGCCGGAGGCCTGGACAAGGTCCGGAAGGCGCTGGCGGCGGGGGAACTTCCGGTCCTGGAAGAGGCGGCCGCGCTTCGGGTCGGTTCACCCGTGGCCCGGCCTGGCTCGGTGGTGGGCGTCGGGATGAACTACGCTGCCCATGCCGCAGAATCGGGCGCAGAGCCGCCGACGATTCCCGTCGTCTTCCTCAAGCCAACCAACACGGTCACCGGCCCCTATGACCCCGCACCGCTGCCGCCCCGCTCCACCCAATACGACTGGGAGGTGGAACTGGGCATCGTGATCGGCAGGGAGGCCACCTACCTTGGCTCCAGGGAGGAAGCAGCCGCATGCATTGCCGGCTACGTCACGGCCGATGACTTCTCCGAGCGTGAATACCAGCTGCCGGGAGCTGCCGGGCAATGGACCAAGGGCAAATCGCTTCCCGGGTCAACGCCCCTGGGTCCGTGGCTGGTTCCGGCTGGGGAGATCGACGGCGGCAACCTGCGGCTGCGCAGCTGGGTGAACGGCGAGCCGCGCCAGGATTCCACGTCTTCGGAGCTCATTTTTGATGCTGCCACGCTGGTCCACCACTGCAGTCAGTACATGCTGTTGGAGCCGGGCGACGTGATCCTTACCGGGACCCCGCAGGGTGTGGCATTGAGCGGCCGCTTCCCCTACCTCCAGCCAGGCGACGTGGTGGAGGTAGAGGTTGAGGGCCTGGGCCGCCAGCGCCAGGAGCTGTTCCGGGCACGGGCGGCCGCTACGGCCCAGACGGCCTGACTCAGCGGGCCTTGACGGCCAGGACCGGGCAGTCCGCCTCCAGCAGGATGCGCTGGGACGTGCTGCCCATGATCAGCTTGCCCACCGGGGTACGGCGGCGCAGGCCAATCACGATCAGTTCAGCGTTGTGCTCCTCGGCGGCGTCCAGCACTTCGGCCGCAGCGTCATGGCCGCGGACCGGTCGCTTGATCAGGTACTGGATGCCTTGGCTGGGCAGCCGCTCCCCGATGTCCTGGATGTCGCCTTCCTCGGCGAAGCGGTCATCCACCGCGGCTTCGCCCTTGGAGGAGTTGATCAGCACCAGGGTGGTGTTGCTTCTCCGGGCTTCGGTGATGGCCTGCGTCAGGGCAGCTTCGCCCTCAGGGGTCGGGACGTATCCCACAACAACGGTCATGGTCGCTCCTTATGGTTGGTGTAGACGGCATTGTGGTTCGAGTGGACCGCATCACCGGCTTCTGTGGCAAGGGGCGCTGCCCCGCCGGCAGGAGCCGCAACCGGACGGCTGCGGCGGAACAGCTTGTACGCAAAGGGCCAGAGCAGGATGAGGCCAATGATGACATAGATGCCGACGGCGATCGGCTCACCCAGGAGCCCTGCCGGGTCGCCCGCGCTCAGCTGCAGGGTCTTGCGGAGCTGCCCCTCGATCCGCGGACCCAGGATCACGCCGAGGATCAGCGGCAGCACGGGAAGCCCGAAGCGCCGCATCATGAACCCTAGTGCGCCCAGGACCAGCAGGATCACCAGGTCGAACGCCTGCAGGTTCACCGAGTAGGCGCCCAGCGTGGCGAAGAACAGGATGCCGGCGTACAGGTACGGGCGGGGGAGCTGCAGCAGCTTGGCCCACATCGGTGCCAGCGGCAGGTTGATGATCAGCAGCAGGAAGTTGCCGATGAAGAGGCTGGCAATCAGCGCCCACACCAGGGGACCCTGGCTGGTGAAGAGCTGCGGGCCCGGCTGGATGCCGTAGGACGTGAAGGCGGCGAGCATCACCGCGGCCGTGGCGTTGGTGGGCAGGCCCAGGGCCAGCATCGGTGTCAGGGTGCCTGCGGCGGCAGCGTTGTTGGCTGCTTCCGGCCCGGCAACACCTTCAATGGCGCCCTTGCCGAACTCCTCCGGGTGCTTGCTGAGGCGCTTCTCCGTGACATAGGACAGGAAAGTGGGGATCTCGGCGCCACCGGCGGGCAGCGCACCGAAGGGGAAGCCGAACGCGGTACCGCGCAGCCACGGCATCCAGGATCGCTTCCAGTCGAACTTGCCCATCCAGGGCTGCCCCACCGGGATCGCGTGCAGCGGGGTCCGGCGCAGGTACGCGGCCACCCAGAGGGCCTCACCCACGGCGAAGATGGCCACTGCCACCACCACGATGTCCAGGCCGTCCGCCAGGAGCGGCTGGCCGAACGTCAGGCGGCGCTGGCCGGTGACGGAGTCCATTCCCACCAGGCCGATGGCCAGGCCGAGGCCCAGGGAAGCAAAACCGCGCAGCCGCGAGGAGCCGAGCACCGCCGTGACGGCCAGCAGGGCAAGCACCATGATGGCGAAGTAGCTGGGGGCGCCAAGGCTGACGGCGAACTTCACCACGATCGGTGCGCAGACGGCCAGCAGCGCCGTGCCAATGGTGCCGGCGACGAACGAGCCGATGGCCGCCGTCGCAAGCGCCTGCGCCGCCCGGCCCGCCTTGGCCATCTTGTTGCCTTCGATGGCCGTGACCACGGAGGACGATTCACCGGGTGTATTGAGGAGGATCGAGGTGGTGGAGCCGCCGTACATGCCGCCGTAGTAGATGCCGGCGAACATGATGAAGGCGCTGGTGGGTTCCAGGGCGTAGGTGACGGGAAGCAGCAGGGCAACGGTCATGGCCGGGCCCAGGCCGGGGAGGACGCCGACGGCGGTGCCCAGGATGACGCCGATCACGGCGTACATGAAATTCATGGGGGTCAGGGCGGTGGCAAAGCCGTCCATGAGGGAGGACCAGACGTCCATTTAGAGAATTCCTTCCAGGAGGCCGGCCGGCAGTGCGATGCCCAGGCCGAGGTAGAAGCCGTAGAAGGTCAGCAGGGACAGCGCCACGGAGATCAGCCCGTCCCGGACGTAGTGGCGGCTGCCGAGGGCCAGGACGCTGCCCCAGAACAGGATGGTGCCGGAAATGACCCAGCCGGCCCAGTCGATGAGCAGGATGTTCAGGATGAAGGCCCCCGCCAGCGGCAGGATGGTCTTCCAGTCGGCGGGGTGCGCCAAATCGACGTCCTCGCCGCCCTCAGCCTCTCCCTTGCCGCCGCGCAGGACGTTCAAGGCCAGCAGTACGGCGCAGACTTCCAGCATTCCGGCCACGATGAACGGAACGGTTTTGGGCCCTACCGGGTCGGACTTCGAATACGGGGTTACCAGGCCGTTGGCATCCAGGAAGACAAGGACGCCGGCCGCCCCGAGCAGGAGTGCGACTCCCAGCTCGGAGCGGCCTTTGAGACCTGTGGTCAGGGATGTCACGCCAACCCAAGCTTGGTGAGGACGTCCGCTACCCGCTTGTCCTGCTCGGTGAGGAAGGTCTTGAACTGGTCGCCGGTGATGAAGGCGTCGGTCCAGCTGTGGGTCTTCAGCGCTTCCTTCCAGCCCTCCGTGCCGTGCATCCTTTCCAGCGCTGCGATCAGGGCAGCCTTGTCCTTGTCGCTGATGCCCGGAGGGGCCACGACGCCGCGCCAGTTGGTGAACACCAAATCGATCTTGGATTCCTTCAGCGTGGGAGCGTCCACGCCGTCGAGGCGCTTTTCGCCGCTGGTGGCCAGGACGCGGACCTCGCCGGACTCGATCTGCTTCAGGTACTCGCCTGCGCCGGAGGCGGCGAAGCCCAGCTTGTTGCCGAGGATCGCGGGCAGGAGGTCGCCGCCGCCGTCGTAGGAGACGAAGTTGACCTTGGTGGCGTCGATGCCCACGGCACCCGCAAGCTGCATGGGCAGCAGGTGGTCCGGGCCGCCGGGGGAGGAGCCGCCGCCAACGGCGATGGAGCCGGGATTGGCCTTCCAGGCCTTGACCAGGTCATCAATGGTCTTGTATGGGGAGTCCTTGCTGACCATGATGGCGCCGGGCTCTTCGATGAGGCGGGCCAGCGGGGTGGTGTCGGTCAGTTTGGACTCGGACTTGTTGGTGTAGCTGGCGCCCACCACGCCCAGGCCCATGAGCATGGCAAGGTCGCCGTTGCCCTTCTCGTTGACTATCCGGGCCAGGCCCACGGTGCCGCCGGCGCCGGCGAGGTTGAAGACCTCGGTATTGGTGGAGATCTTCGCGTCGTCGAGGACCTTCGCGGCGGCGCGGGCGGTGGTGTCGTATCCGCCGCCGGGAGTGTTCGGGACCATGATCTGCAGGCCGGTGATGGGTCCGGCGGCGGCGCCGGAGCTTTCCGAACCGGTGGAGCTCTTGCTGGTGGCACCGCAACCGGTGGCCATCAGGGCGATGCCGGCAGCAACGGCGGCAATTCGCAATGCGCGGATCTGGCGCATGTGTTCCTCTTCTCTCAAACAAATCTGATCAGCATCGGCTGACTTGTGGTTCCGATGCTAGGGGCGGCCGTGACGGTGATCACTCTTGTGTACGCAGAGAAAGTTGTGTTCACTGCGTTCACGTTTCCAAGAGCGCACCAAATGCGCACAAAGAGCCGGTCCACGGCCCTTGGGATATAGTTCCCGGGTACCACCGCCGGACCACCAGGAAGACCATTGTGACTCGACGACGAGGAATGTCACTTGCGGGGCAATACCTTCTGCTGCAATTGCTCATTGTCCTGGCGGTCCTGGTGGGCGTGGTGGCCATTTCCCTGGCCCAGTCAGCGGCGGCCTTCGAACGGATTGAAGGCCGGCGCGCCCTGTCGGCCGCGGAGGCCCTGGGCGGCAATCCCGTGGTGCGTGAACTCCTCCCGGAGACAGAGCCGGGTGGCGGGGCAGTACTGCCCGCGGTGGCGGAGTCCGTACGGATCGTCTCGGGCTCGTCGCGGGTGGCGCTGGCAAAGCTGGACCGCATCGTGGTGGCGTCTTCGGACCCCAGCCTGCTGGGCCTGCCGCTGGAGCTCGGCGCAAGCAGGGTGATGGAAGGCCGTGGCTGGACGGGAGTAGTGGGCGGAACCCCTGCCCCGCTCCTGTCGGCGCACGTTCCGGTCCTGGACGACACTGGACACATGATCGGGATCGCTTCCATCAGCCGCAACTACCCCACTGTGCTGGAGCGGCTGGGGGACGCCGTGCCCAACCTCCTGACGTACCTGGGGGTGGCGAGCGTCCTGGGCGTCGCCGGTTCGCTGTTGCTCTCACGGCGGGTCAAGCGGCAGACCCTGGGCATGGAACCCAGCGAAATCACGGGCCTGGTGGAGAACCGCGAGGCCATGCTGCACGGCCTCAAGGAAGGCGTGGTTGCGCTGGACCTGCACGAGCGGATCACGGTGGCCAACCACAGCGCGCGTGCGCTCCTGGGCCTACCGCGGGACTGCGTGGGCAAGCGCGTGTCCAGCCTCGCCGTCGAACCCGCCCTCAAGGAAGTCCTCACCCGTGAGCAGCCCGGGCCGGACCAGCTGTTGCTCGTGGGGGACCGGCTGGTGGTGATGAACCGGGTGCCCTTCCAGTCGCGCGGCAGGGTGATCGGCTCGGTGGCTACCCTTCGTGACCGCACGGAGCTCTCGGCACTGGAGCATGAGCTCGGCACCACCCGTACCGCCACGGACACCCTCCGTGCCCAGGCCCACGAGTTCGCCAACCAGCTGCACGTCATCTCCGGCCTGATCCAAATCGGCGAATACGATTCCGTGGTCCAGTTCGTCAACGGTGCCACCATGGACCGGACCCGCCTCAACGACGAGGTGACCGGCCGGATCAAGGACCCGGCGCTCGCCGCCCTGCTCATCGCCAAGTCGAGCCTTGCCGCCGAACGGGGCGCGGCCCTGCAGCTGGATCCGGACTCCATTTTGGACAAGGTCGATGAGGGGCTGTCCCGTGACCTCACCACCGTGGTGGGAAACCTCGTGGACAACGCGTTCGACGCCGTCACGGGGCTTTCGCACGCAGCCGTCAGGGTGCTGGTGGACGGCAAAGCCGGGGGAGACGTTGTGGTGACGGTGCGGGACAACGGTCCCGGAGTCCCCGGCGGTTCCAGCGACCACATTTTCCGACAGGGCTTCACCACCAAGGATCCAGGCCCGGCGGGCAGCCGGGGTTTCGGGCTCGCCCTGTCCCGGGTGGTGTGCCGCCGCGGTGGGGGAAACCTGACGGTGGCCAACGATAATGGGGCGGTCTTTACTGCTGCGCTGAAACGAGGAATTTCCCAGCCATGATCAAGGTCCTGATCATCGACGATGACTTCATGGTGGCCAAGGTGCACGCCGGCTTCATCCAGCGCACGCCCGGTTTCACCGTGGTGGGGGCGGCACACACCGGTGCCCAGGCTGTTGCCGAGACCGGACGGCTCCAGCCGGACCTGGTGTTGCTGGACATCCACCTGCCGGACATCAATGGCCTGGACCTGATGCAGCGGCTGCGCGGTGTGGCGCCGGAACTGGACGTGCTGGTGATCAGTGCCGCCCGCGAAGTGGAGACCGTGCGGAAGGCGCTCCGCGGCGGCATTGTCCACTACCTGATCAAGCCCTTTTCGCAGACGGACCTGCAGGAGCGGCTGGAACATTACCGCAACGCTTACCAAAGCCTGGATGCTTCCAAGGACGTGGCCGAACAGTCCGACGTCAACCGGGTTTTCGGTCTGGACCGCGCCGAACGTCCACTGCCCAAGGGATGCAGCATCGAGACGCTGAAGCTGGTGGAGGCTGCATTGAACGCTGCCGCCGGTGATGTGTCAGCGGCTGAAGTGGCCCAGGAGCTCGGCACCTCCCGCGTCAGCGCCCGCCGTTACCTCGAATACCTGCATGATGAAGGGACGCTGGACGTGCGGCTCAAGTACGGTGTGGGACGGCCGGAACGGCGGTACGTGCTGAAGGCCTGACCAAGCTGCAACTGCCGGTCAGCGCAGCAGCGTGTCCACCAGCCGCGCGGCAGTCCGGGCGGTGCGGCCGTCAATGTCGCATGCCGGGTTCAACTCCGCCACGTCCAGGTGCAGCAGCTTCCCGCTCCGGGCCACCTGCCGGCACACCGCTGAAATGACCGGAAGCGGCACGCCGTAGGCCGCAGGTGCGCTGACGCCCGGTGCCACCGCGGCGGGCAGCACATCCAGGTCGATGGTCAGGTACAGGACATCGATGTCCGCCAGGAAGGCAGCCACGAAGTCCTGGACCCGGTCCGCTTCGCAGTCCTCGTCCAGCAAATACCGCACGCCCAGCTTCCCGGCGGTGCCGAACAGGACCTGGGTGTTGTTCGGCTCCGAGATGCCGACGACGGCGTAGCGGAATTCGCGCCCCGCGTCCGCCTCCGCGCGGGCCATCTGCAGGAACGGTGTCCCGGAACTCGGAAGGGGCTCGTCGCGGAGGTCGAAGTGGGCGTCAAGGTTCAGGACGCCAAGGCGCCGCCCTGTTTGGACCGCCCGCGATGCGCTGACGCCCAGGTAGCTGGCGTAGGCGGTCTCGTGGCCCCCGCCCAGCACCACGGTCTGGTGGCCGGCGTCGAGCAGGGCCGCCAGTGCCTCACCAAGCCGCTCCTGCCCGGCCTCCAGGTCCTGTCCGGACACCACCACGTCGCCGATGTCAGCCACCGTGCGGTCCAGGTGGAAGGCCAGCGAGGCCAGCGCCTTCCGCAGCGCTGCCGGGGCGGCGGCTGCTCCGGTACGGCCCTGGTTGCGGCGCACCCCCTCGTCGCTTGCGAAGCCCAGCAGGGCAGCCGGCCTGCGGACTGAAGGTGCCGGACGCCCGGCGCCCTGGGAGCCTGCCGCTTCTGCCGGCCCCGGCTGGCTTTCCTGGTTCACCGCCTGCCACCAGCGGCGGTGGCGGGGGCCGTCGCCGTCGAACCTCCCTGTCCATGGCTGGGGCGGGACGTCGACGGCGGGGAGCTGGAGGGACATGCCTCAAGCTCACCGCATGCCGGGCGTGAAAACCAGCAACACCGCCGTCGTCCTGTCCGGAATCCAAGAACCCGGGCGGCAGGCGGGCGGGGCGGACATGTCCGCCGCAGGGGATATGGTGAGAGCAGTCCGCCCGATCGAAGCGTGACGTGCCCGTGCCGGACGCACGCAACAATTCCAGGCTGGAGACCCCCATGTTCGAAGCCCCAGACATCATCTTTGCCGTGGCCGGCCTGGCCGTGTTCATCGCCGCGGTGCTGCCCAAGCTGCTGCGCGGCATGCCCCTGTCCATGCCGATGGTCTTCCTGGGCGCCGGGATGGGCGCCTTCGCACTGATTCCCTCGCTGCCGGATCCAAATCCGGTGGAGCACAGCGATTTTGTCATGCACCTGGCGGAGGTCTGCGTGATCATTTCGCTGATGGGAGCCGGACTTGCCCTGGACCGCCCGGTGGGACGGAAGCGCTGGTCCACCACGTGGCGGCTCCTGGGGATCGCCATGCCGCTGTGCATCCTGGGGCTGACCCTGCTGGGCATGTGGTTCCTGGGCCTGGGGCTCGGTGCCGCGCTGCTGGTGGCCTCCAGCCTGGCCCCCACGGACCCCGTCCTGGCTTCCGAAGTCCAGGTGGGCGAGCCCGCGGACCAGGACGCCCCCACTGACAAAGAGGACGAGGTCAGGTTCGGCCTTACCTCGGAAGCCGGGCTCAATGACGGGCTGGCCTTCCCGTTCGTCTACCTGGCCATCGCCATCAGCGTGGTGGGCGCAAACCCGTCCGCCTGGTTCGGCGAGTGGTTCGGGCTGGACGTGCTGTGGCGGCTGGCCGTCGGGCTGCTCGTGGGCTTCCTCACCGGCAAGATGCTGGCCAGGCTGTTCTTCTCAGCCCGTGCCGAGAGCCTCAGGCTGTCCAACCACTCCGAAGGCTTCGTGGCCCTGGCGGCAACGTTCCTGGCCTACGGGCTGACGCAGATGGTGGAGGGCTACGGGTTCATCGCGGTGTTTGTCTGTGCCGTGACCATCCGCGCTGCAGAACGTACCCACGGCTACCACCGGGTGCTGCACTCCTACGTGGAGCAGTTGGAACGGCTCCTGACGGTGGTGATCCTGATCCTGCTGGGCGGTGCCATCGCCCGCGGGCTGCTGGCAGGCGTCGGGCTGACGGAACTGTTGGTGGCGCTGGCGTTCCTGCTGGTGGTCCGGCCGCTGGCGGGCTGGCTGGGGCTGCTGGGCGGCAAGACCGGTCCGCGGGAACGGGTGGCGCTGTCATTCTTTGGCATCCGCGGAATCGGATCGCTGTACTACCTGGCCTTTGCCCTGGCCGGGGGCCACTTTACGGAGCAGGCGCACTGGCTCTGGTCCTTCATCGGGCTGGTGGTGGCGCTGTCCATTGTGATCCACGGCGCCACCACCTCGCCCCTGATGAACCGGCTGGACCGGCTGCGCCAGAAGAAGGCGCTGGCGGTCTCCGGCGACGAGGGGCTCGCGCCGAACACTCCGGTGTAGCTACTTGATTCCCAGAGCGGCCTCGATGGGGCCGATGGCGAAGAACAGCGCGAAGGCCGCGGCCACGGCCCACATCAGCGGGTGGATGTCCTTGACCCTGCCCTGGACCGTCCGGATCAGGACGTAGGCGATGAAGCCTGCGCCCAGGCCGTTGGCGATGGAGTAGGTGAAGGGCATCAGGGTGAAGGTCAGGAACGCAGGGATGGCGATGCCCCAGTCCTGCCAGTCGATCTTGCCCACCTGGGAGACCATCATGAATCCCACCACCACCAGCGCCGGGGCCACGGCCTCGAAGGGGACCAGGTTGATCAGTGGGGTGAAGAACATCGCCACCAGGAACAGCAGGCCGGTAACAACGGAGGCGACGCCGGTCCGGGCGCCTTCGCCGATGCCGGCACCGGCTTCGACGTAGATCTGGTTGGAGGAGACGGATGCGCCGCCGCCGATAATGGCGCCGAGTGCGTCCACCTGGAGCACGCGGTCGACGTCGGGGATGTTGCCGTGCTCATCCACCGTGCCCGCTTCGTTGGCCAAGCCCACCATGGTGCCCATGGCGTCGAAGAAGATGCTGAGCAGGATGACGAAGGCCAGCAGCGTAGCGGCCACGAAGCCGAGGTGCCCGAAGGCCCCGAACGGGTTGGCTTTGCCGATCAGGGAAAGGTCCGGGGCGGCCCAGCCGGAGAACGCAGGGGCCACCAGGGACCAGCCCTGCGGGTTGAAGTTCTTGCCGTCGAAGCTGGGACCGATGTGCAGGGTGGTTTCAAGGATGACGGACACCACCGTGGAGGTGATGATGCCGATGAGGATGGCGCCCTTGACCTTGCGCACCACCAGGGCGATGGTCAGGATCAGGCCGAAAACGAAAACGGCCGTGGGCCAGCCGAGCAGCTTGCCTTCGAAGCCCAGGCCGACGGGCACCGTGGTGCCGGCAACGTCCGGGATGCGGCGGACGAATCCGGCGTTCACCAGCCCGATCAGGGCGATGAACAGCCCGATGCCCACCACGATTGCCGTCTTCAGCCCGTCCGGGACGGCCTTGAACACGGCGGTGCGGAAGCCGGTGAGGACCAGGATCAGCATGGTGACGCCGGAGAGGACCACCAGGCCCATCATGTCCGGCCAGGTGAGTCCCGGGTTGGTGGCCACTGTGACGGCCACGAAGGCGTTGACGCCCAGGCCGGTGGCCAGTGCGAAGGGGTGCCGTCCCCAGGCCCCCATGAGGATGGTCAGGATGCCTGCCACCAGCGCGGTCACTGCGGCCACCGCCGTGAAGCCCAGCGTGGTGCCGTTGGAGTCCGGGCCGGACAGGATCAGGGGGTTCAGCACCACGATGTAGCTCATGGCGAAGAACGTGGCGAACCCGCCGCGGATCTCGCGGGAAAGGTTGGAACCGCGCTCGGTGACCCTGAAATACCGGTCCAGGGCAGAGCCTTGCTTAAGCATTAGTCCTCCGGGGAAGTGTGTGGGAATACCTGCATCCTAAGGGGCCGGCAGGGGGTGGGCCGGCAAATTCGCCTAGTCTGTAAGGAAGCCAACACAAGGAGCAGCCCAAACATGCGCCACGTCCGCCGCCAGTTGCTGGGCCTTGTGCTCGGTTTCTTCATCCTTGCAGCCGCCATCCTTGGCATTGCGGGGCCCGCCTCTGCCCACGACGCTGCAGAGTCCACCAGCCCCGCCCAGGGAGCTGCGCTGGCGGCCCCGCCCAACGAGGTCTCGGTGACCTTCGGCAACAAGCCGCTTGGCATCGGTTCGTCCTTCTCCGTCAAGGATGCCGCCGGCACGGAATGGGCTGACGGCTCTGTCCAGATCGTTGACAACGTGGCCACCCAGAAGCTTCGGTCCGGTGGTCCGGCAGGCGCGTACACCGTGGCGTGGCGGGTGGTCAGCTCCGACTCGCACCCCATCGAGGGCACCTTCACGTTCACCGTGACTTCAGGTCCCGCCCCGTCCGGAGCTGCCTCGGCGGGGTCCGGATCGCCCGCACCCGGTGCGACGACGGCGGGCGTGGTCCCAGGGATGGGCACCCCACAGCCCGGCGTGACGGAAGAGCCATCCAGGCCTGCCAATGCGGGCGAGCCCTTCCAGTGGAGCATCGTGATTTTTGCAGTCGTCGCCGTGGGGCTGCTGGTGGCCCTTGGCGTGCTTGCCCGGCGGCGGCTTACGGTCGACGGGGATAGCGGGGAAGAGGGCGGGGAATAGCCCCCGACGGCGGGACCGGGTGGATCCAGCTTGCACGTGGGCACGTGGCGGGCCCTCAGCAGGTCAGCATCGCAAAGCCTCCCGTTGCCGGGAAGGCGCCGCTGGACGGACGAAGGCTGTCCGGGTTGACCTTGGCCGAGATCGCGTGGCCCACCGTCTTGGCCTGGCGCAGCACTTCCTTCGGTGACGGCGTGATCAGCTCGCCCACTCCCACCAGGTAGATGCCGATGGCCCGCATCGCCGCTGCCACGTTCCGGCCAACGGCAATGCCGAAGTCGTTGAGCATGCGGCGCAGCTGGCTGTGGGCGCACCGTGTCAGGACGATGTGGTCGGCCACCAGGATCCCGGTGGGGGTGTGGACCTGCCACTGCGGAGCGGTGTCCTGCTCCGAACCTTCAAGCATGGTCAGCTGGACCGCACGCGTGGTGTTACGGATGTCAACGCTGTGGCTTGCCGCGTAATTGCGCAGGTGGCGCAGGATCTCGTTGCGCTCCCGGAGGGTATCGCTGTCCGCCGCATCGCAGCGCTGCAGGGAAGACGTGTTTGCGGGCTGGCTGGCGCCCAGGATGTCCAGTCCGTCCACCACAATGGAGTCCACCCCATGGCGGCACAGTTCAGCGGCCACGGCCAGCCCGGACAGTCCGGTGCCAATGATGACAGTGGTGGTCTGTTCGGTCCCGGCATCCCCAGGCATGCTTGACACTACAGTTTCCCTCCTTCGAAGTTTCGGCAGGTGCCGGCATCCTCGCCGGCTCGCGTCCCGTTACCCCCAAGTACGGCCGCAGCGCATGGCCGGGACCGTCCTGACAGGAAGTTGCAGTTGGCGTCCCGGACCAACAATGTCCTGAAGACTACAGAACAAATGCGGCCAGGGATAGCCCAATGAAGAAAACATCCTGTTCCCCTGAAGGCGCTTTCGGGTACGGGCTGAAAGCCTGTGGATAACCTCGCCCAACTGCCCCTGAACAGGCTTGCTAAGCCATTGGGGACGGAGAATAGTGGGAATCAGGAGCGGTCCTTTTCCTGCCGGTGCCGCTGGTGGGCGGGGTGCGCGGGAAGCGGCCCGTTTTCTGGCAGAATAGCCGCAACATCAGGCGTATCGCGAGGAGGCGGCCCCCATGGGCGCACGAGAGTTGCATCCGGACCCGGCCCGGGACAGTGGTGGTGCCTCTGCCGCTCCCCAAGGCATCGTAGTGGGCGTCGACGGTTCGGACCACGGCCAGTGCGCCTTGGTGTGGGCCGCGCGGGAAGCCCAGCGGCGCCGTCGTCCCCTCCATATCGTTACCGCCTATTCCGTGCCCATCTTCGCCGCATCAGGCCTGGACGGCGGCTATGCCACGGTGGACGATTCCGTCATCCGCGAAGGTGCCGAGGCCATTGCCAGGCAGGCCCTCGAGAAGGTTTCCGGTTACGACGTGGACGTCAGCTCCTCGGTGGAGAATGGCGATGCCGCAGGAGTCCTGCTGGAAATCTCCGAAACTGCGGAACTCCTGGTGGTGGGCACGCGCGGCCGCGGCGGCTTCGTGGGACGGCTCCTGGGATCGGTCAGCAGTGCCCTGCCCGCCCATGCGAAGTGCCCAACCGTGACGGTCCCGTTGTTCTGCTCGGACCGGCTGGGCGAAACCACCGAGGACCGCCGGGTCAAGGCGGAGCAGGCCAAATCAGGGCACCGGACGGTGGAGAACGTCGTGGTGGTGGGCGTGGACGGCTCCGAGCAAGCACGCGTCGCCGTCCTGGAGGCAGCCGACCAGGCCGAACGCCTTGGTGCTTCACTCCGCGTGGTCTGCGCCGTTCCCCAGTACAGCGGTTCCCTGGCCTGGGTTCCCGCCCCCATGGACCGGAAGGCCCTGTTCGACGACATCCGCGTCACCCTGGACGCCGGCATGGCGTGGCTTCGCAGCCACTATCCACACCTGCAGGCCGATTACGAGCTGAAGGGCGGTTCGCCGGTGGACGTGCTCGTCGAGGAAAGCCGGCACGTGGAATTAGTGGTGGTGGGTACCCGCGGCCGTGGCGGCTTCACCGGAATGCTCCTGGGCTCAACGTCCGACGGCGTGCTCCACCACGCCAAGGGGCCGGTCATGGTGGTTCCGGACCGGGAGGACCCGCGCCTGGCCGATCGTGCCCGGTTCGGTCCCATCCTGGGCGACGCCGCCTGACCCGCGCCCGCACCGGCTTTGCAGCAGGGCATCCCGGATATAGGGCACCAAGGACATAGGGCACTGGGAACAAAAGGCACCTGGACATGGAGCATCAAGGTCTGTCGGTAGTCGGCACCAGCAGGGAGGGTGGCCTGGTCCTGGAGCTGGGCCGCCTCGACGCCGAAATGCTGGCGCTGGTGGGTGGCAAGGCAGCCAACCTCGGTGAGCTGTTGTCCGCCGGGTTGCCGGTCCCGGAGGGTTTCTGCCTCACCACCGCCGCATATCGGCAGGCTGTGGGTGCCCCCGATTCCCTGCTTCCGGCACTGGGGGCGGTTTACGCAGCCCTGCGCGACCCCGCACCGGCCGCCCATGGGGAACCACTCGACGTGGCCAGGCTGGCCGGAACGGCTCGGGCGGCAATCCTGGCAGCTCCGCTTCCGGCGGCCGTTGGCGAGGCGGTGCAGCAGGCCTACGTGGCCCTGGGTCCCGATGTGCCGGTGGCGGTCAGGTCTTCAGCCACCGCTGAGGACCTGCCGTTCGCCAGCTTTGCCGGCCAGCAGGACACCTACCTCAACGTCGTCGGGGTGCCTGCGGTGCTGGAGGCTGTCCGGAAATGCTGGGCATCGCTCTGGACGGACCGGGCAACCGCATACCGGGCAAGCCTCGGGATCGACCCTGCCGGCGTCGCGCTCGCAGTGGTGGTGCAGCGGATGGTGGACGCAGACACCGCAGGCGTGATGTTCACTGCAAACTCCCTCACCGGCAGTCGGCGGCAGGTGGTTATCGATGCCAGCCCCGGCCTCGGCGAGGCCGTTGTTTCCGGCGCGGTCAATCCGGACCACTTCGTAGTGGACGCCCTGACGGGCCGGGTGCTGGAACGGAGCCTGGGCGACAAAGGGGTGGAGGTGCGGCCGCTTCCCGGTGGCGGGACGGAAACCCGGGTGCTGCCGGGCGCCTGCGACACTGCCTGCCTGACGGGCAGCCAGCTGGCCGCACTGACGCGGCTGGGACTGCAGGCCGAGGAGCATTTCGGTGCCCCCCAGGACACCGAGTGGGCTATCGACCGTGCGGGTGGCCTGTGGCTCACGCAGTCCAGGCCGATCACCACGCTGTACCCGGTCCCGAAGAGCAACGGCGCCGCCGGGAGGGTCCCGCAGGCCAGGTCCGCCGTGGGCGGGACCAGGGCGTACCTCTGCTTTAGCCTGGCCCAGGGGCTTACCCGGCCACTCACGCCTATGGGGCTCGCCGCGGTTCGCCTCATTGCCTCCTCCGTAGCCACAGCTGCCGGCTTCCCTGTCCCTGATCCCCGGCAAGGCCCCTCCCCCTACGCCGAAGCGGGGCAGCGGATCTATGTTGACTTCACCACCCCCATCCGCAGCACCGTGGGCCGCCGGCTGGTTCCCCGGATCTTCGACATCATGGAGGCGCGGACGGCAGCGGTCATGCGGCAGCTTTTCGACGACCCCGCATTTTCTGTGACCCGAAGGATGCCATTCGGGCTGCTGCACCACGTCGGGCCCGCGGCAACCCGGGCCAAAGTTCCCGGCACCCTGCTTCGTGCCTTGGTCCGGCCGCAGGCAGCCCTCCGCCGGCTGGACCGCTTCACCCGGGAGTTCGGAGCGTCGCTGGCTCCCGACGACGGTGCCGGCGCCCTGGCCCGCCTCGACCACGCCGAACAGTTGGTGGGCTCACGCCTGTTCCCCATTGTTCCGGCCATCCTTCCCCTTCCTGCCCTGGGATTCGCGATGCTGGGCGTTGCCGGAAAGCTGCTGGGCGGAAGTGCGTGGGACGAACTGCAACCGGTGATCCGCGGCCTGCCCAACAACATCACCACGGAAATGGACCTTGAGTTGTGGCGCCTGGCAACAGCAATCCGGGAAGACGCTGAATCCCGCACCGCACTGATGACACAGGAATCGGCCGCGCTGGCGGACGCTTTCCAGGCCGGACAGCTCCCGGCGCGCCTGGATGCCGGCCTGGCCAGGTTCCTGGACAGGTATGGTCACCGTGCGGTGGGCGAAATCGATGTTGGGCTGCCGCGATGGTCGGAGGAGCCGGCACACATCCTGGGCATCCTCGCCAACTACCTTCGGCTGGAGGACCCCGCCATGGCGCCCGACGCCCAGTTCAGCAAGGCAGCAGGGGACGCGGAAGCGCAGGTTGACCGGCTGGTTGCCCGCGCCGCCGCCAACGGCAGGATCCGCGGCAGACTGGTGCGGGCCGCCCTCCGGCGGGCCAGGCTGTTCGCCGGCCTGCGGGAGCTGCCAAAGTACCAGCTGGTTGTTGGCCTCGGGGAAGTCCGCCGGCAACTGCTCCTGGTGGGCAGGGAACTGGTCCAGGCGGCCACCATCGAACGGCAGGACGACGTGTTCTTCCTCGACTTCGCTGAAACCCGGCAGGCACTGACCGGCGACCCCGCGGAGAAGGGAGCCCCTGCCCAGGACTTCCGGGCACTCGTTGCGGCCCGGCGCCAGGATTACGCACTGGAACTCAGGCGCCGGCACATTCCCCGGGTGCTGCTCTCGGACGGTACGGAACCGGAGGCGGTGCGCACCGCCGTCGGGAATGCTGGGGAAGGAACCCTGGCAGGCAGCCCTGCTTCGGCGGGAACGGTGACTGCTGCGGCCCGTGTCATCCTGGATCCCGTCGGAGCCCGCCTTGAGCCGGGCGAAATCCTGGTTGCCCCGTCCACCGACCCCGGCTGGACGCCGCTGTTCCTGACGGCTGGAGGGCTGGTGATGGAGATGGGCGGCGCCAATTCGCACGGCGCCGTCGTGGCCAGGGAATACGGTATTCCCGCGGTGGTGGGGGTGGCGGATGCCACCGGCCTGATCAGCACAGGCGAAAAAATAACGGTCGACGGCGGTGCGGGAACCGTTGTGCCGGAACGTCCCGGCACCGCGAAGAACGGGCAAGTCCCCAGGGGCACGGACCCACCCGCACGGGCGTAGTCTTTACCTATGGGCTCCAACAGGCTGGATTCCAGCGCATGGTTCCAACGAAACAGCACAACGGGCCGCAGGGCGTGGCTGCGGTGGCTGCCTGCCGTCGCGGCTCCGGTGGCCATCGCCTCCGGTGCCCTGATCGGGTCCCTGCCGGCGGGGGCCAGCAATCCGCTGCCCGCCAAGACGCCTGCCCAGGTCCTGGAATTGGCGGCCAGCCACCAGGTGCAGACGTTCTCCGGGACGATGGAACAGTCCGCTGAACTGGGACTGCCGGAGCTTCCAGCCACCGGGAAGCCATCCGGGCCGGCATCCCCCGGCAGCGTAGCGTCGATGATTGAGCTGCTGTCCGGCAAGCACACCGCCCGCATCTATGTGGATGGCAAGGATAACGCCCGGGTGCAGGTGATGGACCAGTTGGCCGAACGGGACGTGGTCCGGCGCGGCAGCGACGTTTGGTTCTACTCTTCGAAGGACAACGCGGCAGCGCACTTGGCCATGCCCGCACACTCCCAGGGTCCGGCGGACGCAAAAGACCAGGCGCCTCCGAAAGATATGCAGGGCGCACCCGGCCTGCACACTCCGGCTGAGCTGGCCCAGCAGTTCCTGTCCAAGGTTGACCCCAGCACCGCCGTCTCCGTGGGCTCCGACGTTTCCGTTGCAGGCCGCGCCGCCTACAACCTCCTGATCGAGCCGCGCACGGACGCAACACTGGTGGGCAGGGTGGCCATCGCCGTCGACGGTGAAAACGGTATGCCGTTGTCAGTCCAGGTGACCGCGCGTGGAGCCGATAAGCCCGCCTTCAGCTCCGGGTTCACCAGCCTTTCCCTGGCCGCACCGGACCCGTCAGTATTCACCTTCACCCCGCCGCCGGGCGGCACGGTCAAGGAACTTCCGGTTCCTGACCGGTCACGCGAGCCCGCTGACGCGCACCAGGGCGCCATGCACAACGGTGCCAAAGGACGGGTGGCTGTGACCGGCACCGGCTGGGAGACCGTGGTGGGCACGGCGCGGGGATCTGCTTCGGCCGCCGAATCCATGCTGCAGGACCCGCTGCTGTCCCAGGCCGCCGTCGCCGTACCCGGTGGGCGACTGGTTTCCACGCCCCTGCTCAACGTCCTGGTTACCGACGACGGCCGGATCTTCGCGGGAATGGTGGCGCCGGAGAGGCTGCAGGCCGCGGCAGCAGCGGCCCAATAAGTGTCGGGCGGACGGGAAGCGGTAGCCGGATGGGGGACGGCCCGGTGACTGACGGGTTGGCGATTGAGACCCACGGCCTTAGCAAGCACTTTGGCCAGCAGGCCGCCGTCGACAGCGTGGACCTGGCTGTCCCGCACGGGACGGTCTTTGGTTTCCTGGGGCCCAACGGGTCCGGCAAGACCACCACCATCCGCATGCTGCTCGGCCTGGCAGCCGCGTCAGCCGGAACAGTGAACCTGCTGGGCCGGGAGATGCCGGACAACCTTCACGAAGTGTTGCCGCGCGTGGGCGCCCTGGTGGAAGGCCCGGCCTTCTACCCTTTCCTGTCCGGCGCCGCCAACCTCCACCGGCTTGACTCCGCCAGCCCTCACACCGTCCCGGGCACGCGCAAGGCCAGGGTGCAGCGGGCGCTGGAGCGCGTGGGCCTGGAGCACGCGGCAGGGAAGCGGGTCCACGCGTACTCCCTGGGGATGAAGCAGCGGCTGGGCATCGCCAACGCCCTGCTTTCGCCCAGGGAACTGCTCGTGCTGGACGAACCCACCAACGGCCTGGACCCGCAGGGCACCCGCGAAGTGCGCAACCTGGTGCGTTCCCTGGCACACCAGGGCACCACCATCTTTGTGTCCAGCCACCTGCTGGCCGAGGTGGACCAGATGTGCACCCACGCTGCCGTCATGAGTGCCGGAAAGCTCGTGGCGCAGGGGCCCCTGACTGAGCTGCGGCAGGCCGGGAGCACCCGTCTTCGGCTGGTGACGCCCGACGGCGGCGCGGCCCGGGAGGTCCTGGGGCGGCTGGGGCTGGTTCCCGAGCCGCCGGACCCCGGGCTGCAGGCACAGCCGGACGGGGAAACCATCGCGGTAGTGCTGGAAACCGCAGCCCAGCAGGCGGCGGTGCTTCCCGAGGACGTCGTGAGGCACCTGGTCCAGGCCGGCGTGCGCGTCCGGGGCTTCGCCGTCGAACGTGAAAGCCTTGAAGACCGCTTTGTTGCCCTGACCGGGGAAGGATTCGACGTTGCCCAGTAGTCTCCCCGCCGACATCCCGGAAGCTGCAGGAACCGCCCGGGCGGCCGCAGCGCCGCGCAGTTCCGGGCTGTCCCTGCTGGCGTCCGAGCTCAAAGTCCTGTTCGGGCGCCGGCGGACCGGGGCGTTGCTTCTGGCGCTCGCTGCCATCCCGGTCCTCATCGCCGTCGCCGTGAAGGTCTCCTCTGCGGTTCCAGCAGGGCGCGGTCCCGCTTTCCTGGACCGCATCACCCAGAATGGCCTGTTTGTGGCGTTCACCGCCATGCTGGTTTCTGTTCCGCTGTTCATGCCGCTCGCGGTGGGGGTGGTGGCGGGGGACACGATCGCCGGGGAGGCGAACCTGGGCACGCTCCGGTACCTCCTGGTGGCGCCGGCCGGGCGGGTGCGGCTCCTCCTGGTCAAGTACGCGGGTGCGCTGGCCTTCTGCATCGTGGCTCCTTTGACAGTTGGCCTCGCGGGAGCGGCCATCGGGGCGGCACTGTTCCCGGTTGGCCCGGTGACGCTGCTTTCCGGTGGGGTGGTCCAGCCCGTTGAAGCGGCCCTGCGCATCGTGCTGATCGCCGCGTACCTGGCTGTGTCGCTCGCCGGGCTCTCGGCCATCGGCCTGTTCCTGTCCACCCTGACAGTGGTTCCGGTTGGGGCGATGGCCGCCACCGTGGTGGTCTCCGTGGTCTCACAGGTCATGGACCAGCTTCCGCAGCTGGAGTGGCTGCACCCGTGGCTCTTCAGCCACTACTGGCTTGGCTTCGGCGACATGCTGCGCCAGCCCGTCCTGTGGGATTCCTTCGCCAGCAACGCCCTGCTCCAGGCCGGCTACGTGGCAGTGTTCGGGGCGCTCGCCTACGGCCGCTTCGTCACCAAGGACATCCTGAGCTGACGACGGCGGAGGGGAACTTTTAGTCGGGACAGTTCAGCCGTGAGGCTCAGAAGCGGGCAGCGTACGGATAGAGGTCCATGCCCACCATCGAGCTGATGGTGGAAACCGTGATGCCTTCCTGCGGGTTGAGGGCCTGCACAACCTGGCCGTTCCCCAAGTAGATGGCTACGTGGTAAAAGTTCGGTGCCGAACCCCAGACCAGCAGGTCGCCGCGGCGCGCCTGCGAAATGGGGACGTGGACCGGGGCAGCGGCATATTGCTGTGAAGCGGTGCGCGGAAGGTACGTGCCGGCCGCGGCGAAGGCGTTCTGCACCAGGCCGGAGCAGTCAAAGCCGTAGATCCCGGTGCCGCCCCACTGGTAGAAGTACGGAGCGCCGACCTTCCCCAAGGCGACCGAGATGGCTGCCTCGTAGGTACCTGAGCCGGTCGAAGGAGCCGGAGCCGGAGCCGGAGCCGGCGCGGGTGCGGGGGCCGGTGCGGGGGCAACTGGGGCCGGAGCGGGTGCGGGCGCAACTGGGGCCGGAGCGGGTGCAGGGGCAACTGGCGCCGGAGCGGCGGGGGCCGGATCAGCAGGAGCAGGAGCAGGAGCAGGAGCAGGAGCAGGAGCAGCGGGCGCGGGAGCAGCGGGGGCCGGTGCAGGTGCCGGTGCTGCCGGAGCGGGGGCCGCGTCCTGCCCGCGGTTGCTCTGCCCGGCGGGCTGGTTCTGGCCGCTCTGGTTCTGTGCTGCCTGGTTGCGGGCCGCGTTGTCCTGTGCAGCCTTATCCTGCGCCGCTTTGTCGGCGGCCGCGGACAGCGCGGCAAGGCGCGCCTCTTCGCGCTGCCGGTCCAGGGCATCCACGCGGGCCGATTCAAGCGCCACGGTGGTGTTGCGGAGCTGTGCGAGCTGGTCCACCAGAATGGTCCGCTGCGCCTTCGCGTCAGCCACGGCCTTGGCCTGTGCGGCGTTGGCCTGCTCCGCCTCGGACTTCCGCTGCTCAGCGGTCTTCGCTGCATCGTCAGCGGCCTTCGTGGCATCCTCGGCGGCTGCCGTAAGGGAACGGTACGCGGTGGCTGCAGCGTCCGCGGCTTCGAAGGCCCGGCTGCGGCTGGCCGAAAGGGCCTCAAGCGTGGCCGCCTGCTGCAGGCTTTCGCTGCCGCTGGCGAATGTTCCGAGCGTGGGGTTCAGGCCGCCGTTGCGGTACAGGTCACCGGCGAGCTGCCCCACCTGCTTCCGGGTCTTGTCCTGCTGCTCACGGGCGGACGAGGCCTTGGCGGAGGCAACTGACGCCGCTTCTGTCCTTTGCTGCAGCTCCACCAGCGCCTCGCTGTAGGAGTTGTTGGCCTGCATGGCCACGGCGAAGGCTGCCTGCTGTGCGGTGGCGGCGTCGGCCAGGATCCGCTCGATCGCGGTGACCTTGTCAGCCGTCGCGGCCTCGCTCGCCTTCGCAGCAGCGATGTCCTCGGGGGAGGGAATTTCCGGTGCTGCCGGAAGGG
This sequence comes from Arthrobacter liuii, assembly GCF_014639275.1. Classification (GTDB taxonomy): domain Bacteria; phylum Actinomycetota; class Actinomycetes; order Actinomycetales; family Micrococcaceae; genus Arthrobacter; species Arthrobacter liuii. The sequence goes on from NZ_BMFW01000009.1 coordinate 54,241, forward strand.
CCAGGGGAGCGGAGGGCGCCGGTACAGCGGCCGCGGGGGTTGCCACAGATGCAAAAAGTACGACGGCGGCGCACAGCACGGCCGTTCTGCGGCCGGATCCGGATAAAGCCATCAGCAGAGACCTCGCAACGGTAAGGCTGGGAGTGAGGTTCTGGATGCGGCACGACGGTGCCCCTCAGCTGCTCGCCAGCAGTCCGAGGTTACGTGACATCCTGCACTTTGGCAACAGCTGTCACATCAATAACATAAACCACAACTGTGTCATTCGCGCTGGATCTGCGGGGGCGTGTCGCAGTCAGGCGTGTTGGTGTTCCTCGTGCTCAGAGTGGCTGGCGGGCTCAAGCTGGAAGGTGCAATGGTCGGTGTCGAAGTGGGAACCCAGGCATGTGATGAGTTTGTCCAGCAACTGGTCCGCGCCCCGCGCATTCAGCACCCCGTCCTCTACAACGACGTGGGCCGAGAAGACGGGGACACCGGAAGTAATGGTCCAGATGTGGATGTCATGCACATCGGTGACGCCGGCCACCGAAAGGATGTGCTCACGGATCATCTGCACTTCCACGCCTTTAGGGCTGGCCTCCAGGAGGACATCAACCACGTCGCGCAGCAGGCTCCAGGCCCGCGGCAGGATCATCAGCGCGATCAGGACGGAGGCAATGGTGTCCGCCGCCTGGAATCCGGTCAGCAAGATTACTGCCGCTGCGATGATGACGGCCACGGAGCCAAGGAGGTCGCCGAGCACTTCCAGGTAGGCGCCGCGGATGTTCAGGCTCTCCTCCTGTGCCGTGCGCAGGATCAGGAGCGACACAAGGTTGGCCACGGCACCGAGGATGGCGGCAAACAGCATGATGCCGGTCTGCACTTCCGGCGGCGAGGAGAACCGCCGGATCGCTTCGGTGAAGATGACCACGGAGATCACGATCAGGATCAGCGCGTTGGCCAGCGCTGCGAGGACCTCGGCGCGCTGGTAGCCGTACGTCCGCTGGTCGCTCGCAGGGCGGCCGGCGATCCACGCAGCCAGCAGGGCAATGGTGACACCGGCAGCGTCAGAGAGCATGTGTCCCGCGTCTGCGAGCAGGGAGAGCGATCCGGAGAGCACGGCCCCGACGATTTGGATGATCACGACGCCAAGCGTTACGCCCAGGACGGCCACAAGTCGCTTCCGGTGCCGCCCGGTGGCGGTGATCCCGTGGCTGTGGCTGTGGTCGTGTCCCATGCTTACAAGGCTAGCCCCAGCCCAGCTCGTGCAGCCGGTCATCGGAAATGCCGAAGTGGTGGGCGATCTCGTGGACCACGGTGACGGCCACTTCGTGGATCACGTCCTCCCGGGAAGCGCAGATCTCCAGGATGGGCCCGCGGAATATTGTTATCCGGTCGGGGAGGGATCCGGCGTCCCACCATGAATCGCGTTCCGTCAGCGGCACACCTTCGTACAGCCCCAACAGCACAGAGTCGGGGTCGTCCCCCGGCCCCGGCACGTAATCGTCGTCGATGAAGACCGCCACATTGTCCATGGCGCGGGCAAGCTTGTCCGGAATACTGTCCAGGGCATCCTGGACGGCGGCCTCAAACTCGTCAGGGGACATGCTGAAACCGGGCGCTTGTCCATCCGGGGGGTGGTGGTCCGGCGTGGGCCCGTCGGGCCCGGAGGGGACGATCGGCAGGCCCGGAGGAAGGCTGGTTGGCATACTCCGACTCTAGCGTCGAGCAGGCTGGCCGCCCCGTTCTGTCAGCGCCCGTTCCGTAAGCGCCCGGCCTCCCCGGGTCCTGCGCCGGGTCAGCCCCACGCCCACCAGGCACACCAGGCCGCCCACCAGCCCCCACGCGGTGGGAATCTCGCCGAGCAGCACCCAGGAGATGAGGACCGTGGTTCCGGGGACCAGGTAGGTGGTGGCGGCGAGCTTACCCGCGTCCACCAGGGACAACGCGTAGGCCCACGTGGTGAAGGCGATGGCGGTGGGAAAGACGCCCAGGTACACCAGGGCCCACGTCGCCTGCGCCGGGGCGGCCTGCACTTCGGACGCCAGCTGCCCGGCGAAGGGCAGGCAGCACAGCGCCCCCACTACGATGCCGAACCAGGTTGCCTGTGCTGCCGGGAATTTCCGCACCACTGGCTTCTGGATGATGACGCTGACTGAGGCGAGCACCGCCGCAAGGAGGCAAAGCGCCACACCTGCCAGGTCCGCCGTCGAACTTTCCCCTGGGGAATGCGGCTGTCCTGAACCAAAGGCGATCAGCGCCACGCCGGCGAACGCCACGGTGCTGCCAATGAGCAGCCAGCGCGGGAAGCCCTCCTTGAGGAAGACGCCGGCCATGATCGCCACCAGGATCGGGTTGACGTTGATCAACAGGGCGCTGGTGCCGGCATCCAGGATGTGCTCGGCGGCGTTAAGGGCCACGTTGTAACCGCCAAACCACATCACGCCATAGGCCAGGATGGGCAGCCATTCCCGTCCCTTCGGCAGCATCCGGCTCTTGAGCAGTTGAGGCACCACCAGGAAGGCCAGGACGACGGCGGCAATCGCCAGCCTGCCCAGCGCCAGGGAGCCAGGGGAGAAGTGCGGGCCGATGGCCCGGATGCCCACGAACGCCGAGGCCCACAGCACCACGGTAACCACCATGGCGGCCACGCCAAAGGCCTTCACGGGAGCAGCCGCCGCGGCCGGGGGAGTGGGTGGTCTGCTGGCGGGGCTGGTGGAAGGCATGAGACAAATGTACGGCGGGGAAGGACGCAGGGCTGGCGGAAATCGGTCGACGCGGTGCCTTCGGCCAGTAGTTTTGCGCCCGCCTTATTTCTTGCGGGCCCAGGCAAGCAGGTCGTCCAGCGGCCAGGTAGTGACGATCCGCTCGGCCGGCACGTTGTTGCTGGCTGCCCGCTCGGCGCCGTACTGCAGGAAGTCCAGTTGCCCGGGTGCGTGGGCGTCGCTGTCGATCGAGAACAGGCAGCCCGCCTCCAATGCCAGCTGGATCAGGGCGTCCGGTGGGTCCTGCCGCTCCGGGCGGGAATTGATCTCCACGGCGACGTCGTGTTCGGCGCACGCAGCGAAGACTTCCTTGGCATCAAAGTCCGACGGCGGCCGGGTTCCGCGCGAGCCCTCTACCAGCCGTCCAGTGCAGTGGCCCAGGACATTGGTCTGCGGATCCCGGATACCCGCGAGCATCCGGGTGGTCATCGTCTTCCTGTCCGCGCGCAGCTTTGAGTGGACGCTGGCCACGACAATGTCCAGGCGGTCCAGCAGCCCGGGTTCCTGGTCCAGCTCGCCGGACTCCAGGATGTCCACCTCGATTCCGGTCAGGAGCCGGGTACCCCCGCCATTGCCGTTGATGCCTGCCACCACCTCCAGCTGATCCAGCAGGCGCCCGGCCGAAAGCCCGTTGGCGATGGTGAGGTTGGGGGAGTGGTCGGTCAGGGCCAGGTACTCCCTGCCCAGCACCTCCGCCGCGGCCACCATCAAGTCGATGGGGGAGCCGCCGTCGGACCATTCGCTGTGGCTGTGCAGGTCGCCCCGCAGGGCCTCGTGGATTTCGGCCCCGCCGGAGGCGAGCGGCTGGGCGCCCTTCTCCCGGAGGTCTGCCAGGTAATCGGGAACCTGCCCGTCCACCGCCTGCCGGATCACGGCGAAGGTCCGGTCACCGATTCCCTTCATTGATTTGAGCCGCCCGGACCAAGCCCGCTCGGCCACTTCCCCAGGCCCGAGGGGGCTGATGGCGGCGGCCGCCTTGCGGAAGGCCTGGACCTTGAACGTGGCGGCGCGTCCGCGCTCCAGCCAGAAAGCGATCTCGTTGAGCGCTGCGACGGCATCCATCTGTCCATCTTTACCTGTCTGGCGCCCAACGGAGCGGTTTTCCGCCGATTTTGGAATATTCCCGCATAGCCCCTATAGTTGTTGAGTCCAGTTCGGAGAAACGCAAAGGACAAAGACGGAAAGCCTCGCTTGACGCCTTTTATTTTGTTCCGAACGGGTTCTGGCCCCCATCGTCTAGCGGCCTAGGACACCGCCCTTTCACGGCGGCGGCACGGGTTCGAATCCCGTTGGGGGTACGCAAGGAACTGGTCAGGCAGGCTGAAAAAGTCTGGTAGGCTGGAAGCCTTGAAAAAAGCGGTAGGGATACCGCAAAGCAAGAAAATCAAGGCCCTGTAGCGCAGTTGGTTAGCGCGCCGCCCTGTCACGGCGGAGGTCGCGGGTTCAAGTCCCGTCAGGGTCGCTCTGATTGTTGGAAGAAATTCCGGCTGTCATGGTGACTAGTCACCTAGGCTCTGTAGCTCAGTTGGTAGAGCGTTCGACTGAAAATCGAAAGGTCACCGGATCGACGCCGGTCGGAGCCACCACTGGGAAGCATCAGTTCTTCGGAGCTGGTGCTTTTCTGCTTTAACCCTTTGACCACTCTTCCCGCGCAGTGTCACAGCCTGGGGATAGGGTGGAAGCAACAGAAGGGGGAGTGCCTGATGGAATACCAGAACCCACAACCCGTGGTGCCAAACCGTCCAGCCACCAGCCCGGCTCCGGGTCCGGGCCGGACTGTAATTTCCGAGACCGCTGTGGCAAAGGTGGCGGGAATAGCTGCGCGGGCGGTACCCGGCGTCTACTCCCTGGGTTCGGGCCCGTCCCGTGCCCTGGGTGCCATCCGGGACGCCGTCGGAAGTTCTGACCACGCCGCGGGTGTCCACGCGGAAGTGGGCGAAACGCAGGTAGCCGTGGATATCACCCTGGTAGCCAGCTACGGAACGCCTCTGCATGCGCTGGCCAATGCCGTCCGCGTTGCCGTTTACCACGCGGTGGAGGAACTGGTTGGGCTGCAGGTTATCGAGGTGAACGTCGAGGTCACTGACGTCTACGTGCCGCCGCCGGTCAAAACAACTGCCCCGGCTGCTCCCGAACGGGAGGCGCTGCTGTGAACCTCACCGTTACAGGCACGGCCATGGGCGCCTTCGTGGCATTCATGTCCCTGCAGTTCGGCCTTTGGGGCTTCCTTGTCTCCCTGCTCTTCATGGCCATTGGAGCGCTCCTGGGCCGTGCCGCCGAAGGCAAGCTTGACCTGCGCGGCGTATTCGATGCCATCACCGGCCGGCGCTCGTCCTCATGAGCTCGCCCGCGCCGGTTGTGCGTGGGCAGGCGCTCAGCGGCCATAACCGGATCAGCACCCAGGCGTTGACGAGCCTCGCCAAGGCAGCTGCGGCGCAGGCATTGGGCGTTGACGCCCAGGACGTGCGGGCGGACTGGACGGACGACGACGGCCTGCTGGCTTTGTCCCTCGTCGCCCCCATCAGCATCCCGCCTCTGCAGTCCGTGGTGCTGGATCCCGCAACAGTGGACGCGTCAGGGGGGCCCATCTGGGATCGCGCAGTCAGGGCCAAGGCAAGCATCCTGGCGACGGTCTCGGAACTGAGCGGTTCCCGGTTGAGCCGGGTGGACATCCGCGTTAGCGGGGCAAGGATCAGTACAGGAGGGCGGGTGCGGTGAGCAGCAGCGTGGAAAACCGCCAGTTGAACAGCGGATCGCAGAGCAGCAACGGCCCCGACATGCGCAGGGTCGTATACCGCGAGACCCATTCGTCGCGGGCTGCAGTGTCGGTTGCCGGTGCCACCCTTGTCCTGGTGCTGGCGGCCTACGGCGTCCTCGAATCCGGGGTCCACGCTGTGGGGCAGCCGGCATGGCTGATTGAGCCGCAAGCGGCGGCCCAGCGCATCGTGGACCTTCCGGCCGGAATCCCGCCGCTGCTGCTGGTGGCGATCGGCGCCGTGCTCGCCATGTTGGGACTGATCTTCCTCCTCAACGGGGTGCTCCCGGGGAAGCGCGCCCGCCATCTCCTGGCCGGTGCGCCGGGGGAGCGGCTTCCGGCCGTGGTGGTGGATGATGAGGTGATCGCATCTTCCCTGGCACGTCGCGCCCGGCTCGCGGCCAACGTCACTCCAGACCAGGTCATGGTGATTGTTTCCCAGCGGCAAGTGCTGGTGAATGTCCGCCCCACCTCCGGCATCCCCGTGGACCTGGACAGGGTGCTTGATGCCGTGCGGGATGAGCTTGACCAGATGCTGCTGGATCCGCCCCCTGTTCCCCGCGTCAATGTGGCCCCGTCAGGGGTGATCGGAGCATGAACAGCACCCCGGCACTGCTCAACCGCATCCTGCTCACCGTGCTCGGCCTGATCTTGCTGGCGACGGGGGTTCTGCTGGTGCTGTTGGCAACGGTGCCTGCCATGGGATCGTGGTGGCACTCCTGGTCCGCCGGGGTATGGGGTGGGATCAACCGGCTCTTCGACGCCACCCGGTTCCCCGGCCGGCCCGAAAGCTGGCTGTGGATCGTAGTGGCCCTTGCGTTGCTGGCACTGATGGGGCTCATGGTTGCCTGGATCGCCCAGCAGGGAAAGGGCCGGTCAAACTTCTTGGCCGCCGAATACGATCCCGGGAATACTCCGGGCGACGTCCAAATTGGCGGCGGGGTCGCAGAGCAGGCGCTCAGGCATGCCCTTGAGGGACGGCCGGACCTTGCCGGTGCCACCGTAACCACCTATGGCGTGAAAGGATCACCGGCGTTGAAGGTGCGTCTCCTGCCGCGCCAGGGTGTGGCACCGCACCTGCTCGCAGCCGAGGTCTCGGGACTCCTGGACGCCCTGGAAGCCGTGGTGGGCAAGCAGATACCGGTCCTTATCCACATCGGGGCCGGCGCGCGGACGCGCTTTAGCCGTGCGGAACGCGTTCGCTGAACTCTTCTGCAGCCGCTGCTCCCTTTGCGGCTACTGGACCCGTTGGAGATAGACAGTGCAGTCCACGGGAACTTCCCGCATTGCTGCCCGGTCTTCGGCGGGTTCGGGTCCGCTGGACAGCGCAACGGCATAGCCGTCGGGCACGGGGGCGGAGGCGAAGCCCATGTTGGACACCACCACCACATCTCCGTTCCGGAACGCCAGCAGCCCGCTGTCAGGCTCGTGTTCGTCAGTCCACTCCACGGTGCCGCTGCCCAGCTGCTGGCTTGACCTGAAGGCAAGGGCCGCCCGGTACAACTCCAGTGTGGAGCCTTCCTCTCCGTCCTGCTGGTCTGCGGCCAGGGGGCCGAAACTTCCCGGCTGGGGCAGCCAGGGCCCGGAAGCGTCCGCGGAAAGTGTCCCAGAGAAGCCAAAACCGGGCTGGTCCCCGGCCCACGGAAGGGGGACGCGGCAGCCGTCACGGCCGATTTCGGCGCCCTGCGTCCGGAAGAACGTTGGGTCCTGCCTGGCAGCGTCGGGAAGTGTCGTGTGTTCCGGAAGCCCCAGCTCCTCGCCCTGGTAAAGGTAGGCCGAGCCCGGCAGCGCCAGGGCAACCAGCGTCGCGGCACGTGCCCGGGCAAGGCCCAGGGCCGCGTCGGGCTGTTCGTCTTGGGCGCCAATGCCTTTGGGGAAAGTGGTGGGGTCCTTGAGCCCGAACCGGGTGGCGTGCCGCACGGTGTCGTGGTTGCTGAGCACCCAGGTACACGGAGCCCCCACGGATGCTGCCGCTGCCAGGGATGCGTCGATGGCTTCTGCCATGCGCTCGGCATCCCATCCGGCCAGCAGGAAATCGAAGTTGAAGGCCTGCTGCATTTCATCTGGCCGGACGTACCGGGCCAGGCGCTCGGCAGGTTCCACCCAGGCCTCAGCCACCATCATCCGGTCCCCGCCATATTCGGCCAGGACCCGGTTCCAGTCCCGGTAGATGGCATGAACCCCATCCTGGTCGAAGAAGGGGGACGGCGGATACATCGGGGACACCGCCCTGTGCGGTTCCTGGGCATCAGTGTGGGCATGGGGAGCATCACCCGGCAGGTGGCTCTCCAGCCGCGGAGCGGAGGTTCCTTCCACCATGGCTGCCACGCCCTCCCAGTCCGGAAGTCCTGCCTCCTTAACCAGGCCGTGGGCAACGTCCACCCGGAAACCGTCCGCGCCACGGTCCAGCCAGAAGCGCAATACCGAGCGCATTTCCTCCTGCACTTCCGGGTTTTCCCAGTTCAGGTCAGGCTGCTTGGTGTCGAAGAGGTGCAGGTACCACTGGCCCGGCGACCCGTCGGCGTCGGTTAACCGGCTCCAGGCAGGGCCGCCGAAAACAGATTTCCAGTTATTGGGGGCGCGTTTGCCGTCCCCGGATCCCGGTACCTCGTCCTTGCCATCCCGGAACATGTACCGGTTGCGTTCCGGGCTTCCCGGGGCCGCCGCGAGGGCCTCCCGGAACCACACGTGTTCGTCCGATGTGTGGTTGGGAACCAGGTCCACGATGACCTTCAGGCCGCGGCGGTGAGCTTCCTGCAACATGGCATCGAAGTCGGCCAGGGACCCAAAAAGCGGGTCCACTTGCCGGTAGTCTGCTACATCGTAGCCGCCGTCGGCCTGCGGCGACTTGTAGAATGGGGACAGCCAGATGGCGTCCACTCCCAGCCCCGCAAGATAGGGGAGCCGGTCAAGGACACCGCGGATGTCGCCCATCCCATCGCCGTTGCCGTCGGCAAAGGACCGGGGATAGATCTGGTAGACGACGGCGTCCGTCCACCAGGCATAGGGCATTTGGCGGGGCTCCGGAACGGTTGGGTCGGGCATTTGGTTCCCCTCTGATAACTTTTTGATGTAAACGCTTGCATTCTCGACAGCAACGTTACTAGTGTGATGGTCACCACATCAACCTCACCTAGCAAACGCACTGTCGACTTACTTGTCACTCAGCGAGGAGCTTCAAGCTAATGAAAACCCCGAGATTCCTGCTTCCGGCTGCTACCGCCGGCATTCTGGCCCTGACGTTGTCCGCCTGCGGTGGCGGAGGTGGAGGTGGCACCACGGGCGGCGGAGGCAGCGACGCCGATCAAAACCTTGACGCCCGCGGCCCCATCACGTTCGTCCAGGGCAAGGACAACAACAATGTGATCCGCCCCCTCATCGATAAGTGGAATGCGGCTCACAAGGATGAGCAGGTCACCTTCAAGGAGCAGACCGACCAGGCAGACCAGCAGCACGATGACCTGGTCCAGCACTTCCAGGCCAAGCAGTCCGACTACGACGTGACCGACGTGGACGTCGTTTGGACGGCAGAGTTTGCCGCCAAGGGGTGGCTGCAGCCGCTGAAGGACAAGATGGCGGTTGACACGGGTGCCATGCTCCCGGCCACAGTGAACAGTGCCACCTATAAAGGCACTCTGTACGCCGCACCGCGCACTTCCGATGGCGGTATCCTCTTCTACCGCAAGGACCTGGTTCCCAACGCGCCCAAGACCTGGGACGAGATGATGGGCATGTGCTCCGTCGCCAAAGCCAACAACATCGGCTGCTACGCGGGACAGTTCAGCAAGTACGAGGGCCTGACTGTCAATGCTTCCGAAGCCATCAACTCCGCCGGCGGCTCAGTCCTTGACAAGGACGGCAAGCCCAGCCTGAACACCCCAGAGGCAAAGGCGGGCCTGGGTAACCTGGCCACGGCCTACTCGAATGGCAACATTCCCAAGGAAGCAATCACCTACAAGGAAGAGGACAGCCGCCAGGCGTTCCAGAGCGGCAAGCTCCTGTTCCTGCGCAACTGGCCCTACGTCTACAGCCTCATGAGCACTGAAGGTTCGTCGGCTGTGAAGGACAAGTTTGGCATGGCTGCCCTTCCGGGCAAGGACGGCCCCGGTGCCTCGTCCCTGGGCGGCCACAACACCGCAATCAGTGTCTACTCCAAGCACAAGGCCACCGCCCTGGATTTCGTGAAGTTCCTGACCTCCGCCGAGAGTGAGAAGTTCTACGCTACGCAGGGCTCGCTGGCTCCGGTCCTTGGATCGCTGTACACGGACCAGGACCTTGTCGCCAAGCTGCCCTACCTGCCGGTCCTGAAGACGTCCATCGAGAAGGCTGTGCCCCGTCCCGTGACGCCTTTCTACCCGGCTGTTACAAAGGCAATCCAAGACAACGCATACTCCGCAATCAAGGGAGAGAAGTCAGTGGAAACCGCACTTTCTGACATGCAGAAGTCCATCGAGTCCGCCGGTGCGGGATCGTAGTTCTGCCATGGCAACCGAGCTAGGCCCGACGCCGGTCAAGGCACCGGCGTCGGGCGGTACCCCCGTCCATCACGCCCCTAAGGGTGTGGGGGAAGACAATAGGATCGCAAGCCAGGGCCGCTGGGCGGCCTGGCTGCTCGCCCCGACCATCGTCGCCCTGGCCGTGGTGATCGTTTACCCCATCATTAGCGCCATCGTCATGTCGTTCCAGAAGGACGCCGGCCTGGATCCCGCTACCGGCCTGTTCACCGCAGGCGGACCGGCAGGCATCCAAAACTACGTGAACTGGCTTGCGCAGCAGTGTTCGGCGCCATCGGGCGGAACCGTCGCCTGTCCGCCCGGCACCCTGGGCGGACAGTTCTGGTCCGCCACGGCCACCACGTTCTTCTTCACAGTGGTGACGGTGGCGTTCGAAACCGTCCTGGGCTTCTGGATGGCCATGATCATGGCGCGCACGTTCCGAGGCCGGAGCCTGGTCCGCGCCGCCGTGCTGGTGCCGTGGGCCATCCCTACCGCCGTGACGGCCAAGCTTTGGTTCTTCATCTTCGCTTTTGAGGGCATCGCCAACAAGCTGTTCAACACCACTATCCTGTGGACGGGCAGCGAGTGGCCGGCCAAGTGGGCCGTGGTCATTGCGGACGTCTGGAAGACGACGCCGTTCATGGCGCTGTTGATCCTTGCCGGGCTGCAGATGATTCCGGCGGAAGTGTATGAGGCTGCAAAGGTCGACGGAACCACCGCCTGGCAGCGGTTCCGGTTGATCACCTTGCCGCTGGTAAAGCCGGCGCTCATGGTGGCCATCCTGTTCCGTACCCTGGATGCGCTGCGCATGTTCGACCTGCCGTACATCCTCACCGGCGGGGCGAACAACACCACCACCTTGTCCATCCTGGTGATCAACCAGATCAGGCAAGGCTTCAACTCGGCGGCAGCACTGTCCACCATCACATTCATCATCATCTTCCTCGTCGCCTTCATCTTTGTCCGCTTCCTCGGGGCAAATGTGGTTGAGCAGAGCGGCGCCTCAGGAAAGGGGAAGAAATGACCACGGCAACGGCAGACGCCTCAGCGCTGCGCGCCCAGCAGGACAAGGGCCGCAAGGCAGCCCAGAACCGCGAAAAATGGGCCCAGGGGCGCACCTATATCAGCGCCGTCGTGATCCTGTTCTGGTGCCTGGCGCCAGCCTACTGGATGGTGGTCACCGCGTTCCGCGAGGTCGGTTTCACCTACGACACGTCCATCCTTCCCACCCACGTCACCCTGGACAACTTCAAAACCGCTTTTGACACGTCGTTCGGCAACAGGTTCGGCCAGGCCCTGTTGAACAGTGTGTTCATCGGCGGGGTGGTGACGATTGTGTCCCTGCTGATCGGCGTGTTTGCGGCCTACGCGCTGGCCCGGTTGAATTTTCGTGGCAAGTTCCTGGTGCTCGGCTTCATCCTGGGAGCCTCGATGTTCCCCGGCGTTGCCCTGATCACCCCGCTCTTCCAGCTGTTCACCAACATCGGCTGGATGGGCACCTACCAGGCCCTGATTATCCCGAACATCTCCTTCGTGCTCCCGCTGACGGTCTACACCATGACCTCGTTCTTCCGGGAAATGCCGTGGGAGCTGGAGGAATCAGCCCGCGTCGACGGGTGCACGCAGGGACAGGCATTCCGTAAGGTCATCATGCCCCTGGCAGCACCGGCGATCTTCACCACGGCCATCCTGGCATTCATTTCGTCGTGGAATGAGTTCCTGATTGCCAGCCAGCTGTCCAGTGACGCAACCCAGCCGGTGACCGTGGCCATCGCCAACTTCGCCGGTGCACAGCCCAACCAGATCCCTTACACAGCCATCATGGCCGCAGGCACCATCGTCACCATCCCGCTGGTGATCCTGGTACTGGTCTTCCAGCGCAAGATTGTCGCCGGCCTCACGGCAGGTGCAGTCAAGTGATGCACAACGGTTCCCGTCCCCGTACACGGGGGGCGGGAAACCGCAGCCGGCTGGTCCGCTCGGGCGAAGATTTCGACATCATCATCGGCTTCCTCGCATTCTGGGCCCTGGTCCTCCTTGTAGTCACGGTGTGGATGGAAGTTACCGCCCAGCCCGCTCTTGGATGGGCGCTGGGACTGCTGGCAGCACTGCTGGCGTTGTATGGCATGGTCCGGCTGCGCCGAAAACTTCCCGCCCGCCGGTAGGCGCGCCGACCGCCACGGCAACCGCTGCAACAAGTGCCCGTCGTGGCAATGCGTGAGTTACCACTGCCCGTCCGCGTAATGGAAAAATACAGGGCCGGGGGGAACGCAGGGCCAGCCGGCCCTACGCCGAAAAGGAGTTAAAGAGGGGGACTCAGAGTGGCACGGACAACCGAAAGGTCCCAGCGGGGCGGCCATAATGGCGTCAGTATCGAGGACGTGGCGGCGGCCGCCGGAGTCTCAACAGCCACTGTCTCCCGCGCGGTGCGCGGGTTGCCCCGCGTCTCGCCGGCCACCCGGGAGAAGATCCTGGAGGTGGCCGGGAACCTGGGCTACGTGGCATCCTCCTCGGCCTCCGGCCTGGCCACGGGACGGACCAAAACCATCGGCGTCCTGGCTCCATTCGTCAGCCGTTGGTTCTTCTCCAAAGCCATTGAGGGCGCCGACCGTGAGCTGCATGCCCGGCACTACAACCTCTCACTTTTCAACCTGGGCGGCCACGGGAGCAACCGTGAGCGGCTCTTCAGCAAGACCATGGTCTACAAGCAGATCGATGCCCTCCTGGTTCTGTGTATGGCGCTTACCCACGAGGAGATCGAGCACCTGCAAAAGATCGACATCCCCCTGGTCGTGGTGGGAGGACACGTCGAGGAGTGCTTCTACATCGGCATTGACGACTATGCCGCCGCCTCCACGGCGGTCCGGCACCTGATCGACCTGGGGCACCGGGACATCGCCCTCCTGCATGGCGACGACGAGACCGACCTGAACTTCGACGTCCCCCGCGTGCGCATCCTGGCGTTCAAGGACGTCATGGCGGCGGCCAGCCTGCCCACCCGGCCCGAATGGGACGAATGGGGGGATTTTACGGTCCGCAGCGGCCAGGAGGCCTTCCGCCGCCTGTGGGCCAGGCCCGGAGAGAAGCCCACGGCAATTTTTTGCGCCTCGGACGAGATGGCCATGGGGGTCATCTTCGAGGCAAGCCGGATGGGCGTCAGCGTTCCCGGCGAACTGTCCGTAGTGGGCATCGACAACCACGATTTCGCTGAGGCCATGGGCCTGACTACCGTTGGACAACGCCCGGACGAGCAGGCAGAGCTGGCCACCAAGATGCTTCTTGACGAACTGGACGGCGAGTCCGGATCGGTCCGCTTCGCCGTGGCACCCCATGAACTCATCATCCGGCGCACCACGGCCCCGCCCAGGAATTAGCCCTGCCGAAGAATTGGGCCCGACCGGAAACCGAATCAGGACGCGCGCGCCAGTTGCCGGATGGGAATCCAGCGCGAGGCCAGCCGGCGGTAGGCCGCAGCGGCACCTGTCATGTCACCCTCCGCCAGGCATTCAATGCCGAGCCTGATATCCATGGGGGACTCGTCCGGATAGACCTTGTCCGCCACGGCGCCATAGTCCAGTTCCACCATGGAGTCCACGTGGAACTGCTCAAGCCATGCCGTCAGCTGGGCCAGGTCATCGAGCATGTCCAGGTCCGGGGCGGCGAGCGCCAAATTGGCCACGGCGTACCGGGCCCGCTCCAGGGCATCGGTGATGGAGGTCCAGACGCGGACGGTGAGGATGCGCCCGGCGGCCTCCACCACATCCTTGCGGTCGGATTCCATGAACAGCGAGAACCAGCTGAAGGGGATGCCCCAGGTGGAGGCCCGGGTGTGTACGCGGATGGATCCGTCCCGGGCCTTCACCAGGTCGATCCGCTCCTGGTGCCGGTCCCGTTGCTCCTCCGGGATCAGCAGTTCCGCCAGCGGTCCATGGATTCCCTCCATGAGGGCGTTGGCGGCCAGCCCGGCGCGCAGGACAAGCTGGCTGGGGCAGTACAGGAGGACGGGATCGGTGTCGGCGTCAGCACCGTCTTCGGACGTTCCGCCATCCGGAGCGGCGGTGACGCGCACCAGGTCGGTGCGCCCGGTGGGGAAAGGGTCCCCGCCGGAGCGGGTGATGCGTCCCAGCGAGGCCAGCAGTTCAGCGTTTTCGACGGCGGCACGCGAGACAGCGTGCGCCCCGGCCGCCTGCAGGGCGGGGCGTTGTTCCTCCGGGAAGGCTTCCAAGGGTTCGTAGACGCGCAGGGTGGAGGAAAAAGGCAGGCCTGCCTGGCCCCGGTAGAGGTTTCCCGTCATGACGGTCTCCTTGGATGGGTGCCGGGTGCAGTCATCAGTCCGCCAGTTCCACCAGCACCGGAGCGTGGTCCGAGGCGCCCTTGCCCTTGCGTTCCTCGCGGTCGATGGAGGCGCCGGTGACCCGCGCGGCCAGGGCCGGGGAAGCCAGGACGAAGTCGATCCGCATGCCTTCCTTCTTGGGGAACCGCAGCTGCGTGTAGTCCCAGTAGGTGTAGACGCCGGGGCCCGGCGTGTAGGGGCGCACCACGTCGGTGTAGCCGGCAGCTTCGAATGCGTGGAACGCCTCCCGCTCCGGCGGGCTGACGTGCGTGGACCGGTTGTTGATGAACAGCTCGATGTCCCAGACGTCGTCGTCGAAGGGTGCGATGTTCCAGTCACCCATCAGGGCCACCTGCGCCTGGGGGTTGTTCGTGACCAGGGCCTGGGCGTGTGTCTTCAGGCTTTCCAGCCACTTGAGCTTGTACGGCATGTGTTCGTCGTCCAGCGAGCGGCCGTTGGGGACGTAAAGGCTCCAGACGCGGACGCCGGCGCAGGTTGCAGCCATGGCACGAGCTTCCTGGACGGGATCCTTGCCGGCCTTGCCGAACATGGGCTGGTCCAGGAACGTCCGTTCCACGTCCTCGAGCCCCACCCGGGACGCGATGGCCACGCCGTTCCACTGGTTCACACCGAAGTGGGCCACCTCGTAGCCCATCCGTTCAAACAGCTCCCACGGAAAGTTCTCGTCCTTGCACTTGGTCTCCTGGATGGCCAGGACATCGCAGTCGCTGCGCTCGAGCCAGGCTTCAACACGGTCGGCACGGGCACGGAGCGAATTCACATTCCAGGTAGCTATCTTCACGGTTCCTAACTTACCTTGGCAGCCGCGCGCCGGGTAAAGCCTCGGAAGCCCCTGGCCCGGGATGCCCGTGCAGTTGGTCCCCGGCAGGAAAGGGCGGGTATATTCGCAACAGAATGAGCTGGATCACACATCCGGCCACCATGCGAAGGAGCACCCAGCCGATGACCGCAGCCACGGACAACACAAGTGACAGCGCGGCAGGGGGCCGGGGCGCGGAAGTGCTCTTTGGGCGCCGCGGCCGGCTCGGCGTCATTACCCTGAACCGGCCCCGCGCGGTCAATGCGCTCACGGCGGGAATGGTGGACCTGCTCCTGCGGCAGCTCACCGAATGGGCAGCGGACGACGGCGTGGCCACCGTCCTGGTGCAGGGCGCCGGGGAGCGGGGCCTGTGCGCCGGCGGAGACATCGTGGCCATGTACCGGGACATGCTGCACGGCGGAAACAGCACCGCGGAGTTCTGGCAGGCCGAGTACCGCCTCAACGCGCTGATTGCCCGGTACCCCAAACCATACGTTGCCCTCATGGACGGCCTGGTCCTTGGCGGCGGGGTGGGCATCTCGGCGCACGGTACCGTCCGTGTGGTCACCGAACGGACCAAGATGGGAATGCCCGAGACCACCATTGGGTTCGCGCCCGACGTCGGCGGGACCTTCCTGCTTTCGCACGCACCAGGCGAGGCGGGAACCCATGCGGCCCTGACCGGAGCGCATCTCGGCGCGGGGGATGCCCTGTTCCTGGGCCTTGCCGACCACTACGTTCCGTCGCAGGCGCTGCCCCGGCTGGTGGCGTCGCTGGAAAACGAAAGCCCGAAAGACGCCGTCGCCCGTTATGCCGGGGAACCCCCTGCTTCGGTGCTGGCAGGGCAGCGGGACTGGATCGATGCGTGCTACGCCTCGGACGACGCAGGGGAGATCGTTGCCCGCCTCCGGTCCTGGACCGGGCCCGGGCAGGACGATGCCGTTGAGGCCGCCAGGACGATCGAAGCCAAGTCACCCACGTCGGTCAAGGTCACCCTGGCGTCCCTGCGCCGTGCTGCAAACCTGAGCCTGGAAGAAGCCCTGGCCCAGGAGTACCGGGCAGGAATCCGCTTCCTGGCCGGACCTGATTTCCGCGAAGGAATCCGCGCCCAGGTGGTGGACAAAGACAGGAACCCGCAGTGGAAACCGGCAACGCTGGCCGAGGTGCTGCCCCACCAGGTGGACAGGTTCCTCCAGCCGCTGGACGGCGGGGAGCTGGACTTGCGGCCACGGCCGGAACTGCAAGTGGAGGAGCCAGACCATGCCTGAAAAAAGCCGCGTGGCCTTCCTGGGCCTTGGACACATGGGCGGTCCCATGGCCCGGAACCTGGTCCGGGCCGGTTACCGGGTGACCGGTTTCGACGTGGTGCCGTCCGCCCTGGAAGCGGCGCAGGCGCAGGGTGTTCCCGTGGCCGGTACGGCGGTGGCTGCATTGGCCGGCGCCGACGTCGTGCTGACGATGTTCCCCAGCGGGCAGCACGTCCTTGACGCCTACCGGGGCGGCGCTGGGCACCCCGGGCTGCCGGCGGAACCCGGACTGCTGGCCGCGGCGCCCCCTGGGACCATGTTCCTGGACTGCTCCACCATCAACGTCGACGAGGCCAGGGAAGCCGCCCGCCTGGCCATCGGGGCAGGCCACCGCTCCGTCGACGCTCCAGTGTCCGGTGGCGTGGTCGGAGCCGAGGCAGGGACCTTGACCTTCATGGCCGGCGGCGACGAGGCAGACTTTGAGGCGGTGCGGCCGCTCCTGGAGGTTATGGGCAGGCGCGCGGTGCACTGCGGCGGCCACGGGGCTGGACAGGCTGCCAAAATCTGCAACAACCTCATCCTGGGCGTCTCCATGATCGCAGTCAGCGAGGCTTTCGTCCTCGGCGAAAAGCTGGGACTGGCCCACCAGGCCTTGTTCGACGTCGCCTCCGCCGCGTCCGGCCAGTGCTGGGCACTGACCACCAACTGTCCCGTGCCCGGACCGGTCCCCACCAGCCCCGCCAATAGCGATTACCAGCCGGGGTTTGCCTCAGCGCTCATGGCCAAGGACCTCAATCTCGCCGTCAACGCGCTCCACGGCACTGGGGTGGCGGGACAGATGGGAGCGCTCGCAGCCCGGATCTACGATAAGTTTGCCGCGGAAGGTGGCGCGGGCCGCGACTTCTCAGCGATCATCACGGACATCCGCGGCGCATTGGAGCAGCAAGCCGGGGCAGCGGACGGGTCCACCGGCACGGAGGGTCCGCGCCGGCGCGGAACCACAACAGCACACGACGACGGGAGCCCCGAATGACGGAGTATGCCAACATCCTGGTGGAGCAGCAGGGCAGGGTAGGGCTGGTGACCCTCAACAGGCCCGCGGCGCTGAACGCGTTGAACAAAGCCACCATGGAAGAGTTGGTGGCCGCCGTCACCGCCATGGATTCCGATCCCGGCGTGGGTGCGGTGGTGATCACCGGCTCGGGCAAGGCCTTCGCGGCCGGAGCCGACATCAAGGAGATGGCGGAACAGGGGTATATGGACATGTACGCGGCGGACTGGTTCCGGGGCTGGGAGGACTTCACCCGGCTGCGGATTCCCACCGTCGCTGCGGTGTCAGGCTTTGCCTTGGGCGGCGGCTGCGAACTGGCGATGATGTGCGACCTCATCATCGCCGGCGACAACGCGAAATTCGGCCAGCCGGAAATCAACCTGGCGGTGCTGCCTGGAATGGGCGGATCGCAGCGGCTCACCCGGGCTGTGGGCAAGGCGAAGGCCATGGACATGATCCTCACCGGCAGGTTCATCGAGGCAGGCGAAGCGGACCGTTGCGGGTTGGTTTCCCGGGTGGTTCCGGCAGCTGATGTGGTGTCCGAGGCACTCAAAGTGGCCGGAGTGATCGCTGCCAAGTCGAAGCCTGCGGCGATGGCCGCGAAGGAGGCCGTCAACGCTGCCTTCGAAACAGGGCTGGCGCAGGGGGTCCTGTTCGAACGTCGGCTCTTCCACTCCCTGTTCGCCACCGAGGACCAGAAGGAAGGCATGGCGGCCTTCGCCGAAAAGCGCCAGCCGGAGTTCAAGCACAGGTAACCAGGGCCGGGAACGGGACAGGCGTATGTGGACATCATGACCGCTGCAGCCAGCCCCACTGAGGGACTCACAGGACTTGTGGGCTTTGCGGCCAGTGCCATCGACAATCTGGGGGAGTGGGGCGTGGGGGCCTTCACGCTCGCGGAGACGGTGGTACCTCCCATTCCCAGCGAGGTGATCCTGCCGCTGGCGGGCTACCTTGCCAACCAGGGCTCCCTGAACGTCTTCCTTGTCTTTGCCACCAGCACCCTTGGCGCATACCTGGGGGCGCTGTTGCTCTACTGGCTGGGAGCCAAACTGGGGCTGGAGCGCTCCATCCGATGGTTGTCCAAGCTGCCCTTGGTGGACCGTGAAGACTTCGAGCGTGCGGCAGGCTGGTTCCACCGGCACGGCAGGTCGTCCATCTTCTTCGGCCGGCTCCTGCCCGGCGCCCGCAGCCTGATTTCACTGCCGGCGGGAGCGGCCGCCATGTCCTTCGGAACCTTCAGCCTCTTTACCCTTGCCGGCAGCGGGCTCTGGAACGGCGCCCTGATCGGCCTGTGCTACCTCCTGGGTACCCAGTAGAGGCTCATCGAGGAGTATTCCCGGTTCCTGGACTATGCCGTCTACGCTGGATTGGCCGTTGCCGTGGTCCTGCTCGTCGTCCGCCGGACTAAAAGGGCCAAAGCTGGACGGGCGGGGACCAAGAACGCCCAGGACCAGCGCTGACCCCGGCCCGGCAGCTTGTGTCCTACAGGTGCTTCCCGGCAAAACTGCGGAGCGCGACCCGCGCGAAGCGCGCACCCTCCACTACGCCGTAATTCGCGGCGAAGCGTGGGTCTTCCGCATACACGTCCGCCAACCCCGCGAGGTATTCCTTGATGTGCTGGATCGTCAGGGGGCGGGCCGGTCGCGGGGTGCGCGGTGCCGGGCCTGGGCCACCAGCCGGGTGAACGCGAAAACAAAGACTGCCTCGATCAGCAGCATGAGGCCCAACAGCAGCCACTGTTGCCGGGCGATGAAGACGATGCACCCTGTCAGGGCCAGGATCGTTCCCAGTGCCAGCGCGTAGATGGCGAAGCCGACTGCGACCCGGGCGCTGCGTACCCCGGTGCGGAAGCCAAAGCCGTGCGGCTCGCCGCCGGGCTGTCCCGGGACGCGGTCAGGAGCGGCGGGGCCGAGCGCGTCGAACTCCTCCCACGGGTCCCTGTCCTGGTCCTGTCCGG
Source organism: Arthrobacter liuii (assembly GCF_014639275.1). Classification (GTDB taxonomy): domain Bacteria; phylum Actinomycetota; class Actinomycetes; order Actinomycetales; family Micrococcaceae; genus Arthrobacter; species Arthrobacter liuii. The sequence goes on from NZ_BMFW01000009.1 coordinate 73,647, forward strand.
TCATGGATCCATTATCCCAAAACCGAAAAGCACTGCCGCCCAAAAACAGCGGCTCCTCCAACGTGTGTTGGAGGAGCCGCTGGATGGGGTCCCGGCAGCTGCCGGTGCCTTCCGAAGACTTAGAGCGGGCGGATGTTCTCTGCCTGCGGGCCCTTGGGGCCCTGGGTCACATCGAATTCGACCTTCTGGTTCTCGTCCAGTGAGCGGTATCCGCTGGTGGCGATTGCCGAGTAGTGGGCGAAAACGTCAGCGGACCCGTCATCGGGGGCAATGAAGCCAAAACCCTTTTCGGCGTTGAACCATTTAACTGTGCCTGTTGCCATGGCTGCATTCCTTCATGTGACTCTGATTCTCTCCCCGGGAATCGCCCCGGGGTGTGCGGGAGTTAGTCCCCCACCTCCCCAACGTACGGGGCGCAGGGCCCGGGTGCAAGGGTAAGCGCCATAATCGGCCCTCAGCGCATGCCTTCACGGCGGATTGCGGTGGACTAGACGGCCTCGAGGATGCTGACGTAGTTGGCTATGCCCACGCCGCCCATATTCTGGACGGCAGCGCGGCGCGGAGCTGCGAGCTGCATGTCGCCCGCGGTGCCGGTGAGCTGCATGGCCGCCAGGACATGCTGCGACACCCCGGTGGCGCCGACCGGGTGGCCTTTGGCTTTGAGGCCGCCTGAGACGTTGACCGGCAGCTTTCCGTCCTTGAACACCCAGCCCTCATCAAGCGCCCTGGCCCCCTGGCCAGGTTCGGCCAGGCCCATGGCCTCATACATGACCAGCTCGGCAATGGTGAAGCAGTCGTGGACTTCTGCGAGGTCCAGGTCCTCGATCCCGACGCCGGCCATCGCCAGGGCACGCTGCCAGGAGACCCGGGTGGCCTCGAAGGCCGTGGGGTCCCGGCGTGCGGCAGGGAAGAAGTCGTTGGCCTGGCCGAAGCCTGCGAGCCGCACGGGGGAGGCCGTTCCGCCCGTGGCGGAGGTGGACAGCACGACGGCGGCAGCACCGTCGGAGACGGGCGAACAGTCAGTGCGGCGCAGGGGATCGGCAACCATCGGGTTCTTGTCCGATACCGTCCGGCAGAACTCCTCGCCGAGGTCCTTGCGGAGCTGGGCGTACGGGTTGTCCACGCCGTTGCGGTGGTTCTTGGCCGCGATGGTGCCCAGGACATCGCCAAGCCTCCCGTCCGTGTCATAGCGCTTGGCGTAGTGCTTGGCCACCTCGGCGAAGAGACCCGTGAAACCCGTGGTGGAGGGCTTGCCGGCCGTGTCGTAGTCGGCGCCGAGCAGTGCGGCACCAACGACGTCGGCGCCGGCGTGGGTCATCTTTTCGGCGCCGATGACCAGGACAGTCCTGGCAGTCCCGGCCAGCAGCGACTTGGTGCCCTGCTGGAATGCGGCTGAGCCCGAGGCGCAGGCGTTCTCCACGCGGGTGGCGGGAACGTTGGCCAGGTCCGGGGAGACCTGCAGCGCCAGCGAGGACGGGAACGCCAGCGGCATCATGCCGGAGTTGAACTGGCCCACATAGATCTCATCGATTTGGCCGGGTTCTATCCCCGCCGTGCTGATGGCGTCCGTGGCCACCTGCACGATCAGTGATTCCAGGGTGTCGTCGGCAAGCTTCCCGAACCTGCTGTGCCCCCAGCCGGTAATCAGGACATCCTTGCCGAACTGGTCCTTCAGGCTCATGCCGCCACTTCCTTCTCATCCAGCCGGATGTCGAAGCCGGCTTCGGTCTTCTCCCGGATCTCCTCTTCGGAGACCCCCGGTGCCAGCCTTGTCAGCGTGAGCCGCCGGCCGCCGTCGTCCGTCCTGTAAAGGTCGAAGACAGCGAGGTCGCTGATGATCCGGTCCACGCAGCTGAGCCCGGTCAGGGGGAGCGTGCATTCGCGGACGATCTTCGCGGTGCCGTCCTTGGCATTGTGCTCGGTGAGGACCACCACGCGCGGTGTTCCGGCCACCAGGTCCATGGCCCCGCCCATGCCCTTGACCATCTTGCCCGGGATGGTCCAGTTGGCCAGGTCGCCGTTGCCGGAGACCTGCATGGCGCCCAGGATGGCCACCTTGACGTGGCCGCCGCGGATCATGCCGAACGAGGTGGCAGAGTCGAAGATGCTCCCGCCCGGCAGCACCGTGACGGTCTGCTTGCCGGCGTTGATGAGGTCCGCGTCCTCCTCGCCTTCATAGGGGAACGGTCCCATGCCGAGCAGGCCGTTCTCGCTCTGCAGGACCACCCGCACGCCCTCGGGCAGGTTGTTGGCCACCAGCGTGGGGATGCCGATCCCGAGGTTCACGTAGTCGCCGTCGTTCAGTTCCTCGGCCGCGATCGCAGCCATTTCATCCCTGGTCCATCCCATGGGTTTCTCCTTAGTCTTGTTGGCTGTACTCAGTTGGGTATTACCGGCGGCGCGAACTCGAACGTCATTCCCAGCAGCCAGGCCAGCAGCAGGACCACCGGCAGGTGGAACAGGAACTGCTGGAACGTGAAGCCCACCAGGTCCCCGGCGCGCAGGCCCAGCACTGCCAGCAGCGGCAGCCGGGTCAGCCTGGCGGTCAGGCCGGGACAAGGCCTGCGCGCTGCCTGACCGTCCGCTGCTCGATGTCCTTGGCCCGGTCCGTGGCCTGCACCAGCCGCTGGACGAAGACGCCCGGGGTGGCGATGTGGTTCGGGTCCAGGCGGCCGGGTTCCACGATCACCTCCGCCTCGGCGGCGGTCAGGATCCCGGCCGTGGCCACCACCGGGTTGAAGTTCCGGGCCGTGTAGCGGTAGATGAGGTTGCCGTCCGTGTCCGCGGTGTGGGCGTGGACCAGTGCGACGTCGGCCCGGATGGCACGCTCCTGGACGTACGTTTCGCCGTCGAACACCTCGTGCGGCTTGCCTTCGGCAACCAGCGTTCCCACACCAGTCTTGGTGTAGAAGGCCGGGATGCCGGCGCCGCCGGCGCGGAGCCGCTCCGCCAGGGTGCCCTGCGGGGTGAATTCCACCTCAAGCTTGCCGGCGAGGTACTGCTCGGCAAACAGCTTGTTTTCGCCCACATAGGAGGCGATCACCTTGCGGACCTGGCCCGCCTCGATCAGGATGCCGAGCCCCTTGCCGTCCACCCCCATGTTGTTGGAGACGACCGTAAGTTCCCGCACGCCGGAATCGCGGACGGCTTCGATCAGGTCGGCGGGGATGCCGCTCAAGCCAAACCCACCGACGGCGAGGGTGATGCCGTCCTGCAGGGCCCCTTCCAGGGCTGTGGCGGCAGAAGCCTGGACTTTCTTCATGACGTCTCCTCGTTGAGCGCGGTGGTGTCCACTTAGTGGACGCCGGGGATCTGAGTTTGGAGACTACGGGTGCGCGGACGTGGGTGTCAAGAATCACCAATCCGCGCCTTATAGTGTGGACGGTACGATGCATTGCATCCATATTGTGGACATTAGGAGGGGTTATGGCTGCAGCGCCGGTGCAGGGCGCCCAGGTGGTAACGCGGATCGCGGGGCTGCTGCGGCTGGTGGGCACGAGCGCCGAAGGGATGCCGCTCGCGGCCCTGGTCCGGGAATCGGGCCTCACCCGCCCAACGGTCCACAGGCTCCTGGCGTCCCTTGCCGCGGAAGGTTTGCTGGACCACGACCCCGTCACGGGCAACTGGGTCCTGGGCCCGGAAATCCTGCTCATGGGGTCGGTCGCGTCGGCCCGCTTCCCGATGGAGGACATTGCCCGGCCCAGCCTCCGCAGGCTGGCCCAGGCTACGGGCGAGAGCGCCTTCTTCTCCATCCGCCGCGGCGCCGAGACGGTGTGCCTTTTGCGTGAGGAGGGAAGCTTCCCTGTCCGGTCCTTTGTCCTGCATGAGGGCGTTCGGTTTCCGCTCGGGGTTGCGTCGGCCGGAACGGCCATCCTGGCCTTCCTGCCCAAAAGCGAGCAGGAGGAACTGCTCAGCCACTGGAGTGAACACGCACGGGCCTTCGCCGCGACCCACACGCCTGCACTGGTTAGGGAGAACCTGGCCCGCACCCGGTTGGCCGGTTACTCGGTGAACCCCGGGCTGGTGCTGGAGGGAAGCTGGGGGATGGGCGCTGCGGTGTTCGACCGTTCCGGCAAACCGGCCTGGGCGCTGTCGCTGACCGGCATCGAACCGCGTTTCAAGCCCGAACGGCAGGAGGAGTTGGGAGGCCTCCTGATGGCGGAGGCGCACCGGATCACCCAGCAGCTCGGCGGCGACGGCCGGCGGCGGACCCGCTGAGTCTCCCCGGCTTTGCTTGGGAAGTACGACGGCGGCCCGCGCCTTCCCGGTGCGGACCGCCGTCGTACTCCCCAAAGATGGGGAAAACCAGCGACTCGGCTGGTTACAGTCCCGCGCGGGCCTCCTCCGGGCCCTGGTCTTTCCACCAGGTATCAAAAATGGTCACCGGCACGGTGCGCTTGTGGCGGGTCCGGAGGTACTTCTGTTCGATCGATTCGGCAACGTTGTCCGGGACGTCCCGGCCTTCGAGGTAGTCGTCGATCTGGTCGTAGCTGAGGCCCAGCTCGTCCTCGTCCGTGCGCCCCGGCCGGTCATCGAGCAGGTCGGCGGTGGGCACCTTCTCCCAGACGCGTGCCGGGGCACCCAGTTCAGCCAACAGGGCGCGGTTCTGCCGCTTGTTGAGGCCGAACAGGGGCAGGATGTCCGCCCCGCCGTCGCCGTACTTGGTGAAGAAGCCGGTGACGGACTCCGCGCCATGGTCGGTGCCGAGCACAAGGTAGTTGTATTCCCCGGCCAGCGCATACTGGGCAGTCATGCGGGTCCGGGCCTTGGTGTTTCCCTTGTGGAAGTCGGAGATCTCCGAGCCCACCGTCTTTTCGAACTCTTCCTCGAAGCCGTCCACCGCTGCCGAGATGTTGAACGTCCATTCCGTCTTGGCCTTGATGAAGTCCAGGGCCGCCTGGGCGTCTTCCTCATCGTGCTGCACGCCGTAGGGAAGGCGGACGGCCACAAAGTTGGCCTCCACGCCCTCGGCCTCAAGCTCATCCACCGCAAGCTGTGCAAGCCGGCCGGCGAGGGAGGAATCCAGGCCGCCCGAGATGCCCAGGACAAAACCCTTGGTATGGGTGGCCTTCAGGTATTCCTTGAGGAACGTGACGCGTTTGCGCACCTCCCCTGCGGGATCGATCCGGGGCTGAACGCCCATTTCTTCAATGATCTTGGCCTGGAGTTCGCGCATGTGGTCCAGCCTAGCCAGCGCTGTCAACAACCCTCAACTGTTCCCGGCAGCCCCTGCGCGGCGTACCGTGAACGCATGGAGCGGATGGGGTGTGCCGTGGTGGGCGGCGGCCCGGCAGGGATGATGCTGGGCCTGCTGCTGGCCCGCGCGGGAGTACAAGTGGCGGTCCTGGAGAAGCATGGTGACTTCCTGCGGGACTTCCGCGGAGACACGGTGCATGCGTCCACCATCCGGCTGATCGACGAACTGGGCCTTGGTGCCGGGTTCCGGGACCTGCCGCAAAGCCGGCTGAACAACGTGGCCGTCCCGGTCCCCGGCGCCGGGCTGGTCACGCTGGCGGCTTTCGACTCCCTGAAACCGCCGTACAACTACGTGGCCATGATGCCCCAGTGGGATTTCCTGGACTTCCTTGCCTCGGCCGCCGCCGCTGAGCCGACGTTCACCCTGCTCATGGAAAGCGAAGCCACCGGTCTTGAGTTCGACGGCGGACGCGTCACCGGTGTGCGCTACCGGGCCACCGGCAACGGTGCGGCGGACGCTGAACAGGTACTGCACGCCGACGTAGTGGTGGCCGCGGACGGCAGGCATTCGGTGCTGCGCCAGGCTGCCGGAATCCGGGCCAGGGAGTACCCGGTGCCCTTCGACGCGTGGTGGTTCAAACTCCCGCGCCGCGCCTCTGAAAAGGGCGAGGTGGCCGGCGTGGTGCCGTCGCTGGGGGACCGGGATGCCCTGATTGCCCTCAACCGCACCGACTACTACCAGATGGGGTACCTCGCCCCGAAGGGCTCGGACGCCCGGATCCGCGAAAACGGCGTGGAACAGTTCCGCCGGCGGGTGGCTGCCCTCCGCCCGGACCTCGCCGACCGCGTTGATTCCATCCATACCCTGGCGGACCTTCACTGGCTGGATGTCAGACTCAACCGCCTGCCGCGCTGGTACATTGACGGCTTCCTGTGCATTGGGGATGCGGCGCACGCCATGTCACCGGCCGGCGGGGTGGGGATCAACCTTGCCATCCAGGATGCCGTGGCGGCAGCGGAGCGCCTGGCGCCTGACCTGCGCCAAGGGCATGTGCGGACCACGACCCTTGCGGCCATCCAGCGCCGGCGCCGCATGCCCACGGTGGTGGTCCAAACCGTGCAGCGCATCATGCACCGGGTTGTGTTCGTACCGCTCTTCGCCGGGACATTGTCCGGTAAAACGCTGACCGGAGCGGCGGCCGGAAACGGGCTCTCCATCCAGCGGATACTATTCTTCTTCCTGCGCCATAACCCGGTGGTGAAGCGAGTCCTGCCCCGGGTCGTCGCAATCGGACCCCGCCCCGAGCACGCGCCAGGCTTTGCCCGCCCCCTCACGCTCCGCCCACCCACTAAACTTGGGGCCATGACCTCGCCCACTGACACTGCGGTAGACACCGCGGCTGCCCGCGCCCGACTGCTCGAACTGATCAAGGAACTTGCCGTGGTCCGCGGCAAGGTGATCCTCTCAAGCGGAGCCGAGGCCGATTACTACATCGACCTGCGGCGCATCACGCTGCACCATGAGGCATCCAAGCTGGTGGGCCAGGTAATGCTGGCACTGGCGGACGACGCCGGGATCGACTTTGAGTGCGCCGGCGGCCTCACCATGGGTGCAGACCCTGTGGGCACCGCAGTGATGCACGCTGCCGTTGACGCCGGCCGGACGGTTGACGCGTTCGTGGTCCGCAAGGCCCAGAAGTCCTACGGCATGGGCCGCCAGGTGGAGGGCCCCGCTGTTGAGGGCCGCAAGGTGCTGGTCCTGGAGGACACGTCAACCACGGGCGGCTCCGCGCTGACAGCGGTGGAAGGCGTCCGGAAAGCCGGCGGCAACGTGGTGGCGGTGGCCGTGATCGTGGACCGCGATACCGGTGCCAAGGAGAAAATCGAAGCCGAAACCGGAGTTCCCTACCTGTTCGCCTTCGGCAAGGACGAGCTGGGGCTGGACTAGTCCGGCCGGAGCCGGCCTCCGCGGCCGGCTCCGGCGACGTATTAGGCCTGGCTGTTGGCCCGCCGCTCCAAGCTGCCATATCATATGCGTTAACACTTTTCAGTTGCTTGGAGATACTGCATTTTGCTCCCCCCACAACAGCCTTTGAGCGCAACCGACCAGGTCCAGAACCTCATCCTGGAAAGCGCTGACTTCGAGGACTTCCTCAACGAATTGGCGCGCTTCTCTGCGCACCAGATGGCAGGCGACGGCGACGACGCCCTGTGCGGCATCACGCTGCTCCGCGACCGCAAGGCAGCCACCATCGGCTGGAGCAGCGAGACTGCCCGGCAAGTCGATGAAATCCAGTACTCCCTTGCCCAAGGTCCCTGCCTTTCTGCGGCACAGGACGAACGCGAAGTCTACGTCCCGGACCTTTTGCAGGAGGACCGGTGGGGTCCGGATTACGCTGCTGCGGTTGCTTCCCACGGGCTGCGTTCGGTGCTGTCCCTCCCGTTCAACCTGCAGGGGGAAGCCAAGGCGGCACTGAACCTCTACTCCGACGCACCGCACAAGTTTGACGGACGGGCCGCGGACAGGGCGCGGGACTTCACCCGGGAGATTTCCGAAGCCCTGCGGCTGGCCGTGCGGTTCTCGCTGCACGCAGACAGTGCGTCGAACCTCCGGGCCACGCTGGAGTCGCGGACCATCATCGACATCGCCATCGGCATCGTCATGGCACAGAACCGGTGCAGCCAGGAAGCCGCCGTCGAAATCCTCACAGAGGCGTCCAGCAACAGCAACACCAAGCTGCGGGACATTGCCAAGTCGCTGGTGGACTCGGTGGGCGGTGCCGGTGCCCGCACCCACTACCAGGAGCCTGGAAAGGTCAGCCCCGGTTCCCGTTCCTGAACGGCGGGTTGTGCAGGGGTTCCGGGAGGGTTACGCTTGCGGAGGTTGAGCCGTCGGCCATAGACCTCTTTTGGAGTACCTATGGACCGCGCATTAGACGCACTCGTTAACCTTGATGTCCCTGCGGACATCGTCCGGATTGAAGTCCGGGGAGCCCTTCACCACGATTCCCGTGCTGAACTGGTCCACATAATCCGCCGTGTCCGGAGGATGGGCATCCGCTGCCGCATCTGCGTGGATCTTTCGCAGGCCGGGCTTATTGAGTCCTCCGCCCTTGCTGGGCTGCGCAGCGACCTCAACGCCATGGACACCAATCTGCTGCCGGGCGTTCCGTCCGCCGGGGTGTCCCTTCAGCTCGTACCCGCCGCATCCGACTGGGCAACAGAGGGCACTTCCAGCCGCCAGCCGCTCCTGATGGACGACGACGTCAGGGAACTCTTTCCCGGCGGTGATTTCGCGGGCGACTTCCCCCAATTGCCGGTCATGTGGATCGAGGAGCTGTACGGCCGCCCACTGACCGAATACACGGACGAGGAACTGCTCCAGGCCAGTGACTGCGTGTTCGCATTGCTGGATAACCCGGAGGCGCTTGACGGCGCTGACCTGCTGGGCCGTTACAACGACATCGGCCTGGAGATCCTTCGCCGCCAGCAGGAACCGCAGACGCCATTCCCGGCCACGGAAGGGCAAGCGGCCAGCTGACGGCGGCGCCGCCGAAAGATATACGCCTGCTCCTTGCGGCGGAATCTTCCTGTGTGCCTACGGTAGTGGTGTGCCGTTTGAGGGGGAAGTGAATCCGCAGGACCGGCGCGGGACTCCCCAGGCCCGGCTGCTGGCGGAAGCGGCTGCCCTTAAACGCTTCTCACGCCGCACTTTCCTGGCCGGTGCCGGGGCCTCCGGACTGCTGGCTGCGGACATGCTGATGACCCGCGAAGTGCAGTCGCAGCGCCGCACCACAAGGATCCTTTCCGTTGCGGACGACTTCGCCGACGCCTATTACCCGGACGCCAGCTGGTTTTTGTTCCCCGGGTACAAAACCAGCTGGGAAGAGGCGCAGTGGATACTGAACACGCTCAGGGGTTCGTTGAACAAGCGCGCCCGGCTCGCCGCCGTCGGATATTCCAACCTGGGGCTGAACATCACCGAGGTGGTCAACGCGATCACCGACTATGTCACCGCTGAGAAAATCACCAAGCTCTTCTTCTACGGGCACAGTTTCGGCGGCATGCTCGCCACCCAGGTGGCTGCCCGGCTCCTTGCCCTGCAAGGCATCCAGGTGCAGTTCATCCTGCTGGACTCCAGCCCCTACGGCGCCCACGACGTCCTGGACCAAAGCTGGTTCGACGGCGTGGTGTTCCTCTACGAAAGCGGCGTCAGGTTCCCCTCCACGCTGCGCGGCGGGTACGAACTGGGGGAACGGATCATCCACAAGGACGAACGGAGCTGGCGCCAGATCCTGGACCAGACGCTGGAGCAGCTGTCACCGATCGCCCCGTCGAACGTTTTGGTGCAGACGGAGTCCGCCTACATCTACCACTTCGAGGGAAGCCAGTTCGCAGGGAAGCTCGGCACAGCCAAGATGGCCTACCTCGGCAACCCAAAAGACGGGACCGTGGACTACGAAACCGCAGTTGAGACGTGGGCTGTGGTTTTCAAGGACAACATGGTCTCAAGCAACCTGCAGACCAAGGGTGCGGCGCCCGGGCACGCCAGCCCCGGCTGGAACCCGCAAATCTACCGGCCCCTGCTGACGGAGCTGCTGGACGAGTATTTCCCGTTGCCCCGGGGCGGTGCCCGGGTCAGCATCTTTTAGATCTGGTTCTTCAGGTCCGCTACCGAATTCAGCACCTGGTTGGGCCGGAACGGGTACGCGGCAATGTCGTCCTTGTGCGTAATGCCGCTGAGGACCAGGACGGTATGCAGGCCTGCCTCCATGCCGGCGATGATGTCCGTGTCCATCCGGTCCCCGATCATGGCCGTGGTCTCGGAGTGCGCATCGATCTGGTTCATCGCGCTGCGGAACATCATGGGGTTCGGCTTGCCCACAATGTACGGTTCGCGGCCGGTGGCTTTGGTGATCAGGGCCGCGATGGCGCCGGTGGCGGGCATGGGGCCGTCCTTTGACGGGCCGGTGGCATCCGGGTTGGTGGCGATGAACCGGGCACCGGCCAGGATCAGCCGGATGGCCATCGTGATCGCTTCAAAAGAGTACGTGCGCGTCTCGCCGAGCACCACGAAGTCCGGGTTCTGGTCGGTGAGGATGAAGCCGGCCTCATGCAGCGCCGTCGTCAGCCCTGCCTCGCCGATGGTGTACGCGCGGTTGCCCGATTCCGAGCCCCCGGCGGATACCTGGTCCTTCAGGAACTGGGCCGTGGCAAGGGCAGAAGTCCAGATGTTCTCCTCCGGGATCTCCAGCCCGGAAGCGCGCAGGCGGGCAGCGAGGTCACGCGGGGTGAAGATGGAGTTGTTGGTCAGCACCAGGAAGCGTTTGGACGTGTCCACCCAGCGCTGGATAAGTTCCGCCGCCCCCGGGATGGGCTGGTTCTCGTGGACCAGCACGCCGTCCATGTCCGTCAGCCAGCACTCGATTTCCTGGCCGCTGCGGTACACCGCCGGGTTGCCTGCTACCTGGTCTGCTTCTGCCATGCCTGCCTCCGCCTGTGATAGTTGCCCGAAGAGTCCAGTCTAGTGTTGAAGGGTGAACCAAACGCCCGGCATGACAGACGAACCCAACCACGAGCCCGGGGAGGACCAACCCGCAAAGACGGAGGTCGGCGTCGGGCCTTGGGAAGGGGAGCTGCCCGAAGGCGACCACTGGGACCCTGACCTGCTGGCCGACGGCGACCGTCGCAACGTCCTGGACAAGTACCGTTACTGGAAGCACGAAGCGATCGTGGCGGAGCTGGACTCCCGGCGGCACAACTTCCACGTGGCCATCGAGAACTGGCAGCACGACCTGAACATCGGCACCGTAGTGCGCACCGCCAACGCCTTCCTCGCCAAAGAAGTGCACATCATCGGACGACGTCGGTGGAACCGGCGGGGCGCCATGGTCACCGACCGCTACCAGCACGTCCGCCACCACCCCACCGTTGAGGATTTTGTCCAGTGGGCGCAGGGGGAGGGACTGGCGATCATCGGGATCGACATCTTCCCGGACTCGGTGCCGCTGGAGACGTACGAGCTGCCCCGCGACTGCGTGCTGGTCTTCGGGCAGGAGGGCCCGGGCCTGACCCCGGAAGTCCACCAGGCTGCCGTCGCAACCCTGTCCATCGAACAGTTCGGCTCCACCCGGTCCATCAACGCCGCCTCCGCAGCCGCCATCGCCATGCACGCCTGGATCCGCCGGCACGTCTTCAACCAGCACGTCCAGCCCCCGCGAGATGGCAGATGAGGGCAGTCGCGGGCCCGGGCACTGCGGTTAAATGCCATCTCGCGGGTCCTTAGACGGGTCGGCCTGTGGATAACCTCAAGCTGGGGTCATCGGCGGGCCAAAATGGGGCATGCGCAGGGCACCCCTTCCAGAACAGCTGACCACGGGTTCGTTCTCCCTTCGGGCCTCGGACAAGGCCGGCGTCTCCCGGACACGGACGGCTGCCAACGACCTGGTGACCGTATCCCGGGGGATACGGGTGCCGGTGCGGTCGGCGGCTGCCGGCGCAGCAGCTTTGCGCGCCTATACCGACCTGGATGACACCTCCATCCTGGCTTCCGTGTCCGCGGCGCACGTTTGGGGAGCGCCGTTGCCCTCCACGTGCAGCGGTGACTGGCGAATTCACTTGGCTCGGCGGCGGGGCTTCAGCTTCCCGCGCCGCTCCAACGTCGTGGGCCACGTCCTGTCCTTCCTCCCGGACGAGGTAGTGGAGTACGACGGCGTCAGGGTCACTTCGCCTGCGCGGACGTGGTTGGACTTGGCCTCAGTGCTGGCGGTGCAGGATCTTGTGGCGGTCGGCGATTATCTGGTGTGCTCCCACGGGCAGGGCTTTCCGCACCCAAGGGAGGCGCTGTGCGGGATTGGCGAACTGCGGGGCGTTATCAGCAGGCATTGCGGCATGCGGGGTGTGAAGCGAGCCCGGGAAGCGGTCGAACTGGTGCGCGTAGGGGCCGATTCCGCTCCGGAAACATACATGCGGCTCGCGCTCATTGACGCCGGCTTGCCGGAACCGGTCCTGAACCACGTCCTGCTCGACCGATGGGGGCTTCCATCACTCTGGCCAGACGCCGCCTATCCGCGGTGGGGCATCGCGCTCCAGTACGACGGCGGCCACCATTCAGAGCCCGAGCAGCATCTGCGGGACATCGAACGCCAGGACCGGACCCTGGCCGTTGGCTGGCTTGAAGTACGCATCGGTAAGCAACACCTCGAGGGCGACCGGCCCGCCGTCGTACGCAAAGTGCGGGAGGCACTCCAAAGCCGCGGTTGGACGCGAGATGGGAGATGAGGGCAGTCGCGGTCCGGGACATTGCCGTCAAGTGCCATCTCGCGGGGTGGGTGGAGGTGGTAGGTGGGCCCGTGGGGCGTAACCCACAGCACTCCCGGCCCGGGAATGGCTAGGATGGTGCCTAGCCGTAAGCGGTCTACTTGAGGGTCTTCCACCCACAGACGAAACTCAGCAGAGGAGCCAGCATGCCCATTGCAACCCCCGATATCTACTCCGAGATGATCGACCGTGCGAAGGCGGGCGGCTTCGCATTCCCGGCCGTGAACGTCACGTCCTCGCAGACACTCAACGCAGCGCTGCGCGGTTTCGCCGAGGCCGAGTCTGACGGCATCGTGCAGGTTTCCACCGGCGGCGCAGCCTACTGGTCCGGTGCCTCCACCAAGGACATGGTTGCCGGTTCCCTGGGCTTCGCGGCCTTTGCCCGCGAAGTGGCGAAGAACTACGGCGTGAACATTGCCCTGCACACCGACCACTGCCCCAAGGACAAGCTGGACGGCTTCGTCCTGCCCCTGCTGGCTGCCTCCGAAGCTGAGGTCAAGGCCGGCCGCAACCCGCTGTTCAACTCGCACATGTGGGACGGCTCCGCCGAGACCCTGCAGGAGAACCTGAAGATCGCCCGCGACCTGCTGGCCCGCACGGCCGCCGCCAAGATGATCCTCGAGGTTGAGATCGGCACCGTCGGCGGCGAGGAAGACGGCGTGGAGAACGCCATCAACGACAAGCTCTACACCACGGTGGAAGACGCCCTGGCCACCATCGATGCCCTGGGTGCCGGTGAGAACGGCCGTTACATCACCGCCCTGACCTTCGGCAACGTCCACGGCGTCTACAAGCCCGGCGGCGTGAAGCTGCGCCCGGAGATCCTCAAGGACATCCAGGCGCAGGTGGGCGCAAAGATCGGCAAGGACAACCCGTTCGACCTGGTGTTCCACGGCGGCTCCGGCTCCTCCGACCAGGAAATCGCGGACGCCGTCTCCTACGGCGTGATCAAGATGAACATCGACACCGACACCCAGTACGCCTACACGCGTCCGGTGGCGGACCACATGTTCAAGAACTACGACGGCGTCCTGAAGGTCGACGGCGAAGTGGGCAACAAGAAGACCTACGATCCCCGCGTCTGGGGCGCCTCCGCCGAAGCCGGCCTGGCAGCCCGCGTGGTGGAAGCCACCAAGCAGCTCGGTTCGGCCGGAAAGACCTTCTAGATGTCGGACGAGTTCCGCAGGAACCTGATGGGGCCGGAGCCCACGCTCCTGCCCGCCGAAACCGAGGTCAACGCCGGGCTGGACGCCGGCCACGAGGCCCTGGACCTGGTGGAAAAGCACCCCACGTCATCGCTGCTCTGGGCCGTCCTGGCCGAGGAGGCGTGGACTGAGGGCCGCACCATCGACTCCTACGCCTACGCCAGGGTCGGCTACCACCGCGGACTGGACTCACTGCGCCGCAACGGCTGGCGCGGCGTAGGGCCCATCCCCTGGGAACACGAGCCGAACCGTGGCTTCCTGCGCGCGCTCTACTCGCTGGGCCGGGCTTCGTCGGCCATCGGCGAGGCCGACGAGCCGGAGCGGATCGAGAAGTTCCTCAACGACTCCGACCCCACGGCGAAGGCAGCCATCGAAGGCAAGTGACGCCTTAGGGCTCAAAGCGCGACGGCGGGCGGTGACTTTCGAATAGAAAGTCACCGCCCGCCGTCGTTGGTCTAAGGTTTGGCGATGCCCGTCCGGGCCATGGCGTCGGCGTAGGCCGCACGCATGTCCTCGAGGTACTCTTCCTGGCGTGCGGGGGAACCGGCGAATGCGCGGCCGCTCAGGGAACGGACCTTGTAGGTCTTCAGGCCGCGGCGCCACAGCAGGGGCACCTCGGTCTTGAGCAGCAGGTTCGCCAGTCGGTTGGCCTCTGTCCCGTGCGCCACGATCACCGAGGCGCGGGGGACCAGGGCCAGGAACTTCAGCAGCGGCTTCAGTCCGGCCTGGATCTGGTCCGGAGTGAACTTGCCGTTGACTTCGCCGGGGACGTGCCAGGGGTGGACATTCCACGGCATCACGAACTCGGGGCGCAGTCCCAGCTTCCACTGGAGGCCAAGCATGCGGGTAGCGGCGTCCTGGTCCCCGGCCGTGACGAACCCGGACGGGTCCGTCTCGCCGATGTTGGAGTACAGGCTGATGATGCGGCATTCCTCAACGTCGTGCATGGGATCCACGTAGGGCACCACCGTTCCGGGCTTGGCCTCCTGCAGGGAATCACACAGTTCGTTGACGGCGGCGACGCTGGGTTCGTAGCGGCGGCTCATGAGCTGTTCGTGGAATGTTTCGGGGGCCAGGGCGGTCATGAAGGGCTGGTTCTCCTGCGGGGCTCGGTGCTGCGTCCAGGCCGGAAAAGGGCGCACGAGGGGACGTGTCATCCGGGCTGGATTGAAAATGGAGTGGACCGATTCCTGGTCGGTCTTTTCCAGTTTAGCAAGTCACGCGAAACGAAACGCCGGGGCTGCGCCGGCAACAAAGCGCAGCGGAGTCCCGGCGTTCCCAAAGTCGCAGGCCCTACCAGAGGCGCGCTGTGGCGCGGCGGGCGCCCTCGCCCAGGGCCTCCAGTTTGGCGAACGCGATCTGCGGGTGCACCCGGCCGCCCAGGCCGCAGTCGGTGGAGGCGATGACGTTCTCGCGGCCCACAACCTCGGCAAAGCGGACAATTCGGTCTGCCACCAGGTCCGGGTGTTCCACCACGTTGGTTGCATGCGACACGACGCCCGGGATGATCACCTTGCCCTCGGGGAGCTTGGTGTCCTCCCAAATCCGCCATTCGTGCTCGTGGCGGACGTTGGCCGCCTCGAAGGAATACGCACCGGCGTTGACCTGGAGGACCGATCCGATAATGTCGGCAAACGGGATGTCCGTGGTGTGCGGGCCGTGCCAGGAGCCCCAGCAGACGTGCAGCCGGATCTGTTCCTGCGGGAGGTCCCGCAGCGCCCAGTTAGTGGCCTCGACGCGCAGCTGGATGAACTTCAGGTAGTCCTCCAGGGACGGCTCGGGGTTGATCTGGTCCCAGCTCTCGGCCAGGGACGGATCGTCGAGCTGCACGGTAAGGCCGGCGTCGATGATTGCCTTGTATTCCTCCCGCATGGCATCCGCGCACGCATAGACGAGTTCCTCGTCCGACGTGTAATACTCGTTGGCCACCCGGGCGCAGGAGCCGGGGGAGAGGGACGCCACGAAGCCGTCCGACAGCCCCGCGGCGGCCAGGCCGTTCTTCAGGTTCCTGATATCCGAACCCACCAGGTCCTGGCCCGTGTAGGTCAGGGGCCCGGCGATCTTGGGCTGGGTGACGCTCTTGCGGTGGGCCAGGATGCCCGAGGACGGGTCGTTGTAGGCCTCGTTGAACGCCTGCCGGTCCCGCCGGTCGGGGAAGGAGGTCAAAACCACGTTGCCGGGGGACGAGCGGCGCACCTGCGCATCTGCCCACCGGTCCACATTGGTTGGCTCCAGGCCGCCAAGCCGTGCGAAGGAATAGTTCCACCAGGCGCCGTAATCCACGGAGTTGGACATCGTGTGCCCGTATTCGCCGTCGTTGGGGATGTCGATGCCGAGGTCCTTTTGGCGCTGGACCACCTCCACCACGGAGGCCTCAAGGAGTTCAAGGAATTCCGGGGTGACGCCGTCGGTTTCCTTGGCGGCGTTGGCTGCGATGAGTTCGGGGGTGCGGGGCAATGATCCCGCGTGGGTGACGCGGATGTGGTCGGTGTTCAGGGACATGCTGGAATCTTCCTTTCCATCGGTCCTGGCAGTAGCACCTTCGGCCGGCAGGATTCCTGCTGGAACGTGGTTGCTGCGGCGTCATCGAGCCAGGTCTCTCGGCCGCTCCGGATGGTTCACTCTCACATAAATCGACATGCCCGCCTTCGGGCAAGTCTGCGCCGCTTTGTGTCGCGCATGCCGTCTCATGACAGACCCGAAGCCGCGTGCATACTTACAGCTTATGTTCAGGTTATTGACAGGTTTTGTTAAGCTTGGTTGGCTGAAGTCACATGCTGCCGCCGCAACGGAGCTGGCCGGCGGCACCCCGATGCACTCGAAAGAGGTAACGCACTGTGATGAAAACCCTGGCAACTTTCAGGACCCTTGCGGTCTCCGGCGCCCTGGCGCTCGCCGTCGTGGCGGGACCGGCCCCCTTGGCGCACGCGGTGGGCGAAGGCCCCAATTACGACGGCAACGGCCAGATCACCACGTCCAAGCTCGCCACCTACGAACAGATGGTCTCCTTCCTGAAGGACCAGGATGCCCGCCAGCCGGCAATGGAGCTGGAGGTCATCGGTCAGGCCGTGAAGGGCCGCGACATCCACCTGGTGAAGTACATCTCGGATCCCGCCAAACCCACCATCCTGCACCTGACCCAGCAGCACGGCAACGAGCAGCTCACCACCGAGGGCGCCGTGGAGTTCATCAAGCACCTCGGGCCGGGCAAGTCCGCAGGCATCCTGGACGGCGTGAACATCCTGGTGGCAGTCACCACGCTGACCTCCACGGCCGCAGCAATTGCGGACGGGTCCATTGCCGACGCCGACACCTCCTTCTGGAACAGCCTCGCGGAACAGACATCCAGGCCCGCCGGGGAGGCTGAGGGCGAGTAACCTTCGCGGCGGGCCACAAAGTGGACAAAGTGCCCTATCGGCTAAACTTGGGTGGTAAGAGCCCCGGAACTCTTGCGTCGCTGTGCCGCGCTGCGGCCGTGCGAAGGCCGGTACGTTCGGGGCATTCTCATGAACGGCGCTGCATGGGCCCGCCACCTGGTGGCCAGGACCCGGGCAGCCCGAACGAATGGGGGAGGATCCCATGCCAGCAATTGTGATCGTAGGAGCCCAGTGGGGCGACGAAGGAAAAGGCAAGGCCACCGACCTGCTGGGCGGCCGTGTTGACTATGTCGTCAAGCCCAACGGCGGCAACAACGCCGGGCACACCGTCGTCGTGGGCGGTGAAAAGTACGAACTCAAGCTGCTGCCGGCAGGCATTCTCAGCCCCAACGCCGTCCCCATCATCGGCAACGGCTGCGTGGTGAACCTTGAAGCCCTGTTCCAGGAAATCGACGGCCTCAAGGCCCGCGGCGCCGATACCTCCAAGCTTCGCGTCTCCGCCAACGCCCACCTGGTGGCCCCTTACCACCAGGTGCTGGACAAGGTAACGGAGCGCTTCCTGGGCAGCCGCGCCATCGGCACCACCGGCCGTGGCATCGGACCCGCCTACATGGACAAAGTGGCCCGCCTGGGCATCCGCGTCCAGGACGTCTTCGACGAATCCATCCTCCGCCAGAAGGTGGAAGGCTCGCTGCGCCAGAAGAACGAACTCCTGGTCAAGGTCTACAACCGCCGCGGGGTAGTAGTGGATGAAATCGTGGAGTACTTCCTGTCCTTCGCCGAGCGGCTCCGTCCGCTTGTCATCGACAGCACCCTGGTCCTGAACACCGCCCTGGACGAGGGCAAGGTAGTGCTGATGGAAGGCGGCCAGGCGACATTCCTGGACGTCGACCACGGCACCTACCCCTTCGTGACGTCCTCCAACCCGACGGCCGGCGGCGCCTCGGTGGGATCGGGCATCGGCCCCACCCGCATTTCCCGTTCCATCGGCATCATCAAGGCCTACACCACCCGTGTCGGTGCCGGGCCGTTCCCCACGGAGCTCTTCGACGAGATGGGCATGTACCTGCAGAAGACCGGCGGCGAGTTCGGCGTCAACACCGGCCGCCCGCGCCGGTGCGGCTGGTACGACGCCGTGCTGGCCCGCCACGCCTCGCGCGTCAACGGCTTCACGGACTACTTCGTGACCAAGCTGGACGTGCTCACCGGCATCGAACAGATCCCCGTGTGCGTGGCCTATGACGTGGACGGCGTCCGGCACGACGAGATGCCCATGACGCAGACTGAGTTCCACCACGCCAAGCCCATCTTCGAGTACTTCGACGGCTGGACCGAGGACATCACCGGCGCCCGCACTCTCGCGGACCTGCCCGAAAACGCCCGCAACTACGTCCTGGCCCTGGAAAAGCTCTCCGGGACCCGCTTCTCCGCCATCGGCGTGGGCCCGGACCGGGACCAGACGATCGTGGTCAACGACCTCATCAACGACTGACGCGCGCTTTCCGGAGCAGAATTACGACGGCGGCAGGCCACCTTTGCGGGTGGCCTGCCGCTTGTTCTTTGCCGGGGTTGGCAGCAATTTACACAGGCTTAACGCGAACGGTCTTGTGAGGCTGCCGGCGCCGCCGCCAGACTCGTTAATACCCCTGGTGCCCAAGGAAGGATCGTCATGGCCGGAAAATTCGAAGCATTCATCGACGCTGATTCGTTTTTCCGGTTCCGGCTCCTGGCGCCGGACGGGGGAGTGATCGCCGTCTCCGGGCCTTTTGAAGACAAGGCAGCGGTGGTTGCCGGGATCGCTGCCGTGCGTGAATGTGCCGGGATGGGCTTGGTCACCGATCTCTGTCCCGCCGGCGCCGTGTCCCGTCCCGCAGCCGTACCAGCTGCGGCTGCTGCCCCTGTTCCCGTCGAGCCGCGCGCCGTCGTCGTACCCGCGTGCGACGACCAGCGCCTGCCGGGAAGGCTGCACGCCTTCGCGCTGGCAAAGGCGCCGCGCCGGCAAGCGACGGCGCCCCGGTGGACCAGGGCAGCAGCAGCCCGCTGACGGCCGGGAAAAAGATTCTGAGAAGTTTTTTTGAAAAGGCGTAACCCTCCCGGGCTCCGGAGCGATTACCCCTATGAAGCGCCGGTCTGGAACCTGTCCCCCATCACGTTCCAGACCGGCCTTTTTGTCTTTCCGCAAGGATGGCTGCACAGGCTGGACCGGCAACGGCCCGCCCCGGCGCCGTGGCGTGCCGGCCGGCTGGTTACTGAAGGGTAAAGTAGGGGCAGCGTTCCGGATGTTCTGAGCGCTGGCCTTGCCGACACCCCCTTGATGGAAAGCACTACGTCAGTGACAGATGCACAGACAGACGAAGCTCCGGAGCGGTCAGCCTCCGGCGCAGCTGCCTTCAGCCTCATCTATCAGACGTACGCATCACAGGTACTGGGCTATCTCACGGCCCGGGGAGTCGAGGATCCGGAGGCCGCCATGCAGGAAGTGTTTCTTTCGGTCCTGCCCCGGCTGGGCAGTGTGCACGGCGGGGATGCCGGCCTGCGGACCTTCATTTTCTCTGTTGCGCACGCGCGCATGGTGGACGACCATCGCCGTCAGAGCCGGAGCCCGGTGAAGCTTCCGTTTGAGCCTGAGCTCGACCACCGCGAGGACAGCTCGGCCGAAACGGAGGCCCTGCAGCGTATCTCGCCCCAGGAAGTCCTTGGGCTGCTGGACGGGCTGCCCCAGGAGCAGCGGGAAGTCCTGTCGCTTCGCCTGGTGGGCGGCCTGACCGTGGAACAGACAGCGGAGGCCATGGACAAAAGCGCAGGTTCGGTAAAGCAGCTCCAACGGCGTGCACTGCTGAAACTCCGGGAACTTGCCGCTGTGAAGGAGTACCTCGCGCCATGACACCCACCTCGAATAACCTCGCCAGCCTTGTTGACGACATGCTCCAGGACGCCGGCTGTGAACAGGACGCCGGACTTCGCGGCGCCCTGCTCTCGCTGGGCACCCTCGGATCACTGCCGGCCCCGCCGCCCACCGGAGAGCTAGCCTTGCTGCTCGCGGCCGGTGGGCCGTCACCGGTACAAGTCCCTGCCTCTGCAGAACAACCGCTTGAACAACCGGCCGGAGACACCGCCATGCACGCCGATGGGCAGCCGGACGACCAACTGGCGCGCCGCCGCCGGCGCCATCGCCCCACGGCGCTGGGCCTGGTCCTGGTGGCCGGGATGGGGCTGGGCGTTGGCGGAGTGGCTGCCAGCTCCACCGCCCCCGGCAGCACCGTACAGCACCTGCTGGAGGACTGGACGCCGCCGTGGAGCAGTTCGCCAGTGCAGCCGTCGGCCGCCGGGCTCGGCTACCGGGCGCCCGCACTGGCGGCGGACGGCCAACTCAACGATGCCGCTCTGCCTGCTGCAGCGGGCAGGGCCGCCGATGCCGGAAACGCTGCCTCCCGCCTCCTGCGGGATTCTGCCGGCGCCGGCCGCCATGCAGGTACACGGGCGTGCGCCGGGCCGGTCAAAAATGGCGGCGGGGATGGTGCATTGACGTGCACGCCCGCGGACGCAGGGGGTGCCCTGCGGGCCAGTGAGGCTGGCGGCGGAAGGGACGACGGCGGAGCAGCTGCGGCAGAGGGAACACCGGCAAGTGCGGGGGGAGCAGGCAACGCCGGGACGCCGGCGTCGAATGGACCGGCAGGCAGCCGGGACGCCGCCGGCGCAGCCGCACAGGCAGCCGCACAGAAGGGGGCAGGCGCCGCTGCCAATGCAGAGCAGGGGCCGGGACAAGGCCAGTCCCAGGGGAGTGGGCCGCAGGGCACACCCCAGGGAAACGGCCAAAAGACCGCCCCCGCAAAATAGTGGAGCGTAGGCTGATCCAATGGGCCACACGAACGATCCTGAAGTCATTGAACGCCTCATGCGAACCAAGGGACGTTGGGCCATCGTCGGCCTCACCACCAACGAGTGGCGGGCGGCCTACGATGTGTCGCTGTTCATCCGCGACAGGCTCGGCATGGACATCATCCCCGTCAACCTGCCCGGCGACCCGGTCCACGGCGAAGCCGGGTACCGCAACCTGGGCGACATTCCTCCGGAAAAGCGGCCCATCGACGTCGTGGACTGCTTTGTGAACTCGCAGAAGGTGGGCAGCGTGGTGGACGAGGCCATTGCTGTGGGGGCAAAAGCCGTGTGGTTGCAGCTGGGGGTCATCGACGAGGCTGCGGCGGAGCGTGCCAAGGCGGCGGGGCTCGACGTGGTGATGAATGCCTGCCCTGCCCAGCTCGCCTGGAAGTACAATCTCTGACGCGCCGGGGCGCTGTCAGCTCCGGCGCTCCGTCAGCTCGGGGTAGTGCCGCTCGGTGACGTCGGGGTGCGCGCGCATCCGGCCCTTGAGCATGTTCATCCCAAAGGACGAGAGGAGCGGATTGGCGGGATCGTCGGTGATGCCCCGGGCCGCGGATTTCAGCTCAGGAGCCAGCGGGACGGGCTTGATGACCGCGTCGAGCCTGGGCGACCAAAAGAACGGTACCGAGTAGCGGTCCACGCCAGGTGGCGGCGCCTGGACGCGGTGGATGGTGGCGGCAAGATATCCCTCCGTGGCCACCTCCAGCATCTCGCCGAGGTTCACTACCAGCGCTCCGGGAAGCGGCTCCACGGGCAGCCACTGGCTGGTTCCGGGCGGCAGGACTTCAAGGCCGCCGACGTCGTCCTGCAGCAGGAGGGTCACGAACCCGTAATCGGCGTGGGAACCGACGCCCTGGTCTCCGGCCGCTTCCACCACGCCGCCCACATAGTGCACCAGCTTGCCCATCCAGGCGGGGGTATCCCGGAACGGCTCGTCAAAGTAGTCCTCCGGCAGCTGCAGGGAAACGGCGATGGCCCGCAGCAGTTCCATTCCTACCTCGGACATGAGTTCCGCCCACTCCATGGCGGCAGGCTTCAGGTCCGGGAATGATTCCGGCCACAGGTTCGGGCCCTGCAAAAGCCAGTAGGGTTGGTCGGCAGGATAACCATGGACGGGCTGGCGCTCGGGAGAGTAGTCGATCTGTTCCCGCGCGTCTGCCCGGCCCTGGGTGACCTCAGTGCCCATGCGGGTGTAACCGCGGAAGTGCGGAGACAAGCGGTTGTCCAGCTTCATGCGCTCCTCAAGCGGCAGGTTGAAGAAGCGCCGGACGATGTCCAGTAGCTGTTCAGCCTGGCCCGGCTGGCCGCCATAACCCGTGATTTGGAAGAAACCGACATCGTGGGTGGCATGTCGCAGTTGCTCAATGAACCCGGGACTGAATGACCCGTAAGGCTGCCGTGCGGAACTCAAATCCAGAACAGGTATGGCTCCCTGGTCGCGTGACATCCTCGCAGACTAGCACCGTGGGGTCCCGCTTTATAGGCTTCGTTCATGGACCCTGCTGCCCTGAGGAAGATCTGCCTTTCGTTTCCCGGCGCCTACGAGGACTTTCCGTTCGGTCCGGAGACCTCGGTCTTCAAAGTCCGTGCCCATATAGCCGGGGGCACGCGCCACGAGGCCAAGTTGTTTGCGTTGTCCACCATGGACGAGCGCGACTTTTCGGTGAGCCTGAAGTGCGAGCCGGCCCTTGCCGTGCAGCTGCGGGCCGTGCATCCGGCGATTACCGGTGCATGGCACATGAACAAAACCCACTGGAACGGCGTTCGCCTTGACGGCTCGCTGCCGGACGGGATGATCCGGGACATGGTGGAGGACTCATACGACTTGGTGGTTTCGGGGTTGAGCAGGAAGCAGCAGGAGCAGTTGGGGTGGGCACGCCTCGAAAAGGCAGGCAGCAATGACTGACAAGGCACCTGTCTGGCTCGAATACCTGGGAGTGGGAAGCACCGAACAAGGGAGCGCCCCCGAGGGATACGCCCGTGTCCTGGAAGAGGTCCGCCTGGGCACCGGGCTGGACACTTACCGCCGAATGGCGGACGGCATCCTCGCCTGGGAACTGCAGCGCCGTGCGGGGCTTCGCGTCACCGCGGATTCGGTGACGGCGGTCCCCGGGGCACGCGTGGTGAGCGGTTTCGGCGTCGGGCTTTTCCGCCTGAACGCCCCCTGCGAGGTGGTGTGGGTCCATGAGCCTTCTGCGGACGGTGTGCCGCAGTCGGCGGGGTTCGGCTACGGGACGCTGCCCGGCCACCCCGCCCGCGGGGAGGAATCCTTTGAAGTGGAGATTAACAGCCAAGGCGAGGTGTGGTTGCGGATCCGGGCGTTCAGCAAGCCCGCCAACTGGTTCTACGCCGCCGGCGGACTGGTGACCCGCGCGGCGCAGCGCTACGTTACTTCCCGGTACATTGAAGGGGCACGCAGTCTCGCCGCGGAAGGAAAATCCCAGTGATCTTTATCGTCGTCAAGTTCAAGGTCAAGCCCGAATGGTCCGAGCGCTGGCCGGACCTCGTGGCGGACTTCACCGAAGCCACCCGCAAGGAACCGGGCAACCTCTGGTTCGACTGGTCCCGCAGCCTGGACGACCCCCACGAATACGTCCTTGTGGAAGCCTTCAAGGACGACGCCGCCGGCGACCACGTCAACAGCGACCACTTCAAGAAGGCCATGGCGGACATGCCGCAGGCCCTTATCGAAACGCCCAAAATCATCAGCAGGCAGCTCGACGGCGACGGCTGGGACCTGATGGGCGAGCTCACCATCGAATAAGGAAGGTCCCGGCCCATGTGGATCGGCTGGATCGAATTCGACATCCTCCTTGGCGACATCCACAGCCTGAAGGGAAAACGCTCAGTTGTCAGGCCGCTCCTGGCTGAGCTTCGGCGCCGGTTCGATATCTCCGTGGCCGAGGTGGGGGACCACAGCCAGTACCGGCGCACCCAGCTTGGCATCGGCCTGGTGGCAGCCGACCGGGCGCACCTCGTGGAGGTGCTCGCCGCCGTCGAGCGCTTCGTCGCTGGCAGGCCCGAGATCGAACTGCTCAGCGTGCGCCAGCGGGAGCTCCACAGCGAAGACTAACCCCCACCTCATCGATTGCTCCGTAGCGGCCCTTTTGAGACGTCAAAACGGCGTTTACGGAGCAATCGATGAGGGGTGTGGATAACTTCTGCGGAGTTTGAACCGTTTTGGTCTGATGTAGCAATGAAGACTGCACGTCCGCTTCCGGAAGTACTTGAGGGCCGTCCCTTTACTGCGGCTGAGGCTGCACGGGCAGGAGTCTCGGCCAAGCGCCTGAGGCATCGTTCCCTCGGCAGGCTTGGTAAGGGCATCAGGGCGGATGGCCCGACGGCGGCACTCCCCTTAAGCGTGCGGCTCCGGCCTTTCATCGAAGTTAACGAGCGATGCGCCGCATCCCACCAGACGGCCGCGGAGCTTCATTCGCTACCGCAGCGGCGCCAGGACGAGGCCTTTGACGCTTGCCACCTCGTCCGTCCCGAGGGCGCAGCCCATCTGGACAGGCCCCACGTCATCGTGCACCGGATGAAGCTGTATGAGGATGAAGTCACCACAATTGACGGGATTCCGGTGACAACGCCGGCGCGGACGTGGCTCGACATGGCTGAGTTGCTGTCCCTTGATGAAATCGTGGCCATGGGGGATGCCTGTGTCCGCGTTCCCCGTCCCGAATTCGAGGGCCGGGACATGCCGCTGTGCAGCATACGGGACCTGCAGCGGACGATTGACAAACACCGGGGAAAACGAGGGCTCCGGAAGGCGAAGGAGGCCCTGGAACTCGTCCGGGTCGGATCGGATTCACCGCAGGAAACGTCGCTGCGGCTCGCTATCGTCCGCGCGGGACTGCCCGAGCCCGAGCTGAACGTTCCGATCATCGCAGACGACGGCAGCAGGCATCACGAGCCCGACCTCTCGTACCGGAGGTACCGGATTGGGATCGAGTACGAGGGCGAGCATCACGGCGAGGAAGGCCAAATCGCCAGAGACATAACGCGCTCCGAACGCTACGCCGCCTTGGGGTGGACGGAGGTCAGGATCTCAAAGCGGCACATGCTCAACGACGCCAAACCGGCCGCGGCCAAAGTACTTGTTGCCTTGGCACAGGCCGGCTGGCGGAGGGGTTCTTAAAAACGAGTGCTCCGTAACCGCCCTTTTGGGGACTCAAAAGGGCGGTTACGGAGCAATCGACGAGGGGAGATCAGCCGAAGTACTTCGGCAGCGTCCCCTCGTGGGCTTCGCGGAGGTCGTCCAGGGACAGGCTCTCCACGCCGTTGATGTCCAGGGTGCCGCTGGCCGCATCCACCACGCCGATGCGGGTGTGGGCAAAGCCGCGGGCGGTGCACATGTCGGTGAAGCGGACTTCCTCGGAACGTGGAACGCCCACCACGGCACGGCCCTGCGACTCGGAGAAGAGCGCCGTGAACAGATCCACGCCGTCGCGGTCCACGATGTCTTGCAGGGCGATCCGGGCTCCCACGCCGTAGCGCAGCGAGGACTCCACCAGGGCAGCCGCAAGGCCGCCTTCGGAGAGGTCGTGTGCCGAATCGATCATGCCGTCGCGGGAGCCGTTGATCAGGATCTCACCGAGTGCGCGTTCGGCCTCGAGGTCAACCTTCGGCGGCTGCCCGCCCAGGTGGCCGCGCATGTTGGCCCACTCGGAACCGTCCAGATCGTCAGCCGTGGTGCCCAGCAGGTAGATCGCCTGGCCGTCCTCACGCCAGCCCGACGGCGTGCGGCGCGCTACGTCGTCGAGCTTGCCCAGGACCGCCACCACGGGGGAGGGGTGGATGGGCGTGGTGCCCGTCTGGTTGTACAGCGAGACGTTGCCGCCGGTGACCGGGATGCCCAGCACCATGCAGGCGTCGGACAGGCCGCGAATGGCTTCTGCGAGCTGCCACATGACGTCCGGGTCCTCGGGGGAGCCGAAGTTCAGGCAGTCGCTGACGGCCATGGGGATGGCGCCTGCGGTGGCAACGTTGCGGTAGGCCTCGGCCAGCGCCAGCTGCGCGCCGTGGTACGGGTCGAGGTACGTGTAGCGGCCGTTGGCGTCGGTGGCCAGTGCAACGCCCAGGCCGGATTCCTCGTCCACGCGGACCACGCCGGCGTCGTCGGGGAACGCCATGGAGGTGTTGCCGCCCACGTAGCGGTCGTACTGGTTGGTGATCCAGGACTTGGAGCACATGTTCGGGGACGCCACGAGTTCCGTGACAGCCGCAGCAAGCGAGGCCGGGCCGGCCGGGCGTCCTGCGTCCTGCACCGAACCGGTGAAGGTGTCGGCCTGGACGGAATCCTGCCACTCGGGGCGGGCGAACGGACGGTCATAGACCGGGCCGTCGTGTGCCACGGTGCGGGGATCGACGTCGACAATCACGTCGCCTTCCCAGGTGATGATGAGTCGGCCGGTGTCGGTCACCTCGCCCAGCCAGGAGTACTCAACGGCCCACTTGTCCATCACTGCCTCGAACGCTTCCACGTTCTCGGGGGTGACCACGGCCATCATGCGTTCCTGCGACTCGGACATCAGGATTTCGCCCGGAGTCAGGGTGGGGTCGCGCAGGAGGACGGAGGTCAGCTCAACCTGCATGCCGCCGTCGCCGTTGGAGGCGAGCTCGGAGGTGGCGCAGGAGATGCCCGCCGCGCCGAGGTCCTGGATGCCTTCAACGAGCGAGCCCTTGAAGAGCTCCAGGCAGCACTCGATCAGGACCTTCTCCGCGAAGGGGTCGCCCACCTGGACGGCTGGACGCTTGGACGGCTTGGTGTCGTCGAAGGATTCGGAGGCCAGCACCGAGGCGCCGCCGATGCCGTCGCCGCCGGTGCGCGCACCGAACAGGACCACCCTGTTGCCCTTGCCGGAGGCGTTGGCCAGACGGATGTCCTCGTGGCGCATGACGCCAACGGCGAGGGCGTTGACCAGCGGGTTGCCCTGGTAGACGGAATCGAACACCATCTCGCCGCCGATGTTCGGCAGGCCCAGGGAGTTGCCATAGCCGCCGATGCCGGCCACGGCGCCGTGCATGACGCGGGCGGTGTCCGGGTGGTCGATGGCGCCGAAGCGCAGCGGATCCATGACGGCCACGGGGCGGGCGCCCATGGAGATGATGTCGCGGACAATGCCGCCGATACCGGTCGCGGCGCCCTGGTAGGGCTCAACGAACGACGGCGAGTTGTGCGATTCGATCTTGAAGGTCACGGCCCAGCCGTCCCCCAGGTTGGTTACGCCGGCGTTTTCGCCGATACCCACCAGCATGTCCTTCTTCATTTCCTCGGTGACCTTCTGGCCGAACTGGCGCAGGTGGTTCTTGGAGGACTTGTAGGAGCAGTGCTCGCTCCACATGACCGAGTACATGGCCAGTTCGGCGCCGGTGGGGCGGCGGCCCAGGACCTTGACGATTTCGTCAAACTCGTTCTGCTTCAGGCCCAGTTCGGCCCAGGGCAGCTCGGTGTCCGGAGTCTTGGCGGCGTTCTCGACGGTGTCGATGTTGAACTTCTTGGTGGTTTCAGTGGTCACTTGTCGCCTCCCACAATCTTGTTCAGGACGGAGGTGAAGAAGCCGAGGCCGTCGGTGTCGGACCCGCCGATGCCATCGAGCGATTCGGGACCGAAGCCCGGCTCCACGGCGTGCTCGGGGTGCGGCATGAGGCCCACCACGTTGCCTGCGGCGTTGGAGATGCCGGCGATGTCGCGGCGGGACCCGTTCGGGTTGAAGCCCACATAGCGGAATACCACGCGGCCCTCGGCCTCAAGGGCGTCCAGGGTCTTCTCGTCCGCGATGTACTGGCCGTCCTGGTTCTTCAGCGGGATGGTGATCTCCTGGCCCGCTTCGTAGTCCAGTGTCCATGCGGTGTTGCTGTTCTCAACGCGCAGCACCTGGTCGCGGCACAGGAACTTCAGGTGGTCGTTCTTGATCATCGAACCGGGCAGCAGGTGCGACTCGGTAAGGATCTGGAAGCCGTTGCAGATGCCCAGCACCGGGAGCTTGGCATCGCTGTTGGCGGCGTCGATGATTTTGGACATCAGCGGCGCGAAGCGGGCGATGGCACCCGCGCGGAGGTAGTCACCGTAGGAGAACCCGCCAGGGATGATGACGGCGTCAACGTCGCCGAGTTCGGCATCACCGTGCCAGAGTTCGACGGCGGTCCCGCCAGCCAGGCGCACGGCACGTGCGGCGTCGCGGTCGTCAAGAGTCCCGGGGAAGGTTACGACGCCGATCCGGGCCCCTGCGAGGCGCGGTTCTGCGGCTACGGCGATGGCCTCGCCGATCAGGGGGAGTTCAGTCATGTCAGGCCTCGACGACCTCGACGTTGACGACGTCCTCGATCACGGGGTTGGACAGGAGGGTTTCGGCGGCATCGCGGGCCTGGGCCAGGATTTCTTCTGTGACCTCGCCGTCGACCGTCAGTTCGAAACGCTTGCCCTGGCGGACAGAGCTGAAGCTGGTGAAGCCCAGCCGGGGGAGAGCGCCGACGATCGCCTTCCCCTGCGGGTCCAGAATCTCGGGCTTGGGCATGACGTCAACAACGATCCGGGGCATCCGGCAACTCCTGTGCGTGAGCTTTGGGTAAGGGCGCAGCGGAGTGGTGCCGTCTCACGCCGTACCGGAGTGTTGGGGACAAGGGGTCACCTGTCGGTTCACCATGAGGTCGGGCGCTCCGCGAGCTTGCCCTACCATTCTACCGGCCCGGGCGCATCCCTTCGCATTCCGCGGCTTTGCGGAGCGGATCGGCGCCGGACGTCTTGGCCTTCGGCGGCTTGCGGGTGGTTCTGGAGTTGCCGGAGGGCCTTCACTAGGATTGCTGGATGGCAGAGAATTCGAAGTCCGTGCTGTTGCCGGTGGTTGCCGCGGCGGTGTTCGCCGGTCTGGGCAGGATGGTGTTCCAGAAGGTGAAGGCCGACCGGTTGGTGCGCGAGAGCCGGGTGGTCGGTCCCTTGGATGAAAAGACCAGGCAATGGATCAGTGATGTGGTGCGCACTCCCCGGCAATAGCGGGGGCAGCCATCCTCCGCCCGTGGGAGGGCGTCCTTCGGGGCGCCCTTTTTTCATGCCCGGATCCTCGGCCCACTCCGGTATGACAAGCGAAAAATTTCCAAATGTGCTCTATGTCATATCGCGCTATCAGTCTGTACTCTGTGAACAGTCTGGTCTCAGCAAATTACAAAACCTGTAATTTTTTCTGCAGTTCCAGTCTTTCGGGCCGGCCCCCACCAAGGCTGGGCGGCACATCGTGAAAGGGTTGCACGTGAAATCAACTGGAAAGAGCCCCTTGCGGGCTGGGGGACTCCGGAAGGTTGCCGCACTGGCTGCCGGGTTGCCCCTTCTCCTTAGCTCGCTGGCAGTGGGTCCCGCATCCGCGGCGCCTGGCGGCCCCGGTGCCGGAAATTTTTCCTCCAGCGCAACGGACAGTCAGTTCAAGGATGGGCGGTACATCGTGGTACTCGCCGGTCCGGCTGCCGCGGCGTACGAAGGGGGAGCTGCCGGGCTGGGTGCCACCAAGCCGCAGCTGGGCAGGAAGCTGGATGCTGGCAGCCCAAACTACAAGGCCTACGATGCGCACCTGCGCAAGCAGCAGAGTGACGTTGCCGCGGCACAGGGAGTCAGCCCCGCCAAGCAGTACACCGCAGCCCTCAACGGGTTCACGGCGGAACTGACCGCGGCCCAGGCGGCCGCCCTGTCCAAGGACAGCCGGGTCCTGGTGGTGGCTCCCGACGTCGAAAACAAGCCTGACTACACCACCACTGACTTCCTCAAGCTCACCGGTCCCGACGGTGCCTGGGCCAAGCAGTTCGGCGGAGAAGCCAATGCAGGCAAGGGCGTGGTGGTTGGCGTCATCGACTCCGGCTACGCCCCGGACAACCCCTTCCTCCAGGGTGAACCGGTGAAGCCGCTGCAGGGCGAGCCGCAGGTTGGCGTCCCCTACCGGGCCGGTGACGGCAGGATTGCCATGCTCAAGGCGGACGGCACTACGTTCGAAGGCGAATGCCAAAAAGGCGACGGCACAGGGGCGGCCTTTGACGGCTCGCTCTGCAATTCCAAGGTCATTGGCGCCCGCTACTTCGCCGATTCCTTCCTCCAGTACGTACCACCGGGGAACCGGGCACCGCAGGAGCAGATCTCCCCGGTGGACGTGGGCAGCCACGGCACCCACACCGCCACCACGGCAGCCGGCAACGCCAATATCGAGCAGGTGATCGACGGGGCTAGCTTTGGAAAGAGCTCTGGCGTGGCCCCCGCCGCCAAGGTCTCGGTATACAAGGTCTGCTGGGAAGACACCAGCCCGGACACCGGCGGCTGCTACTCCTCCGCTTCGGTTGAGGCGGTGGACGCAGCCATCAAGGATGGCGTCGATGTCCTGAACTACTCCATCTCGGGAAATAACAACAGCACCACCGATCCCGTGGCGCTGGCCTTCCTGAACGCTGCTGCCGCTGGCGTCTTCGTTTCGGCGTCGGCCGGCAACTCCGGCCCTGCCGCCTCCACCGTGAACCATGCTTCGCCCTGGCTCACCACGGTGGCAGCTTCCACCTTCCCCAGCGACCTGTTGGGAACGGTCAAGGTGTCCGACGGATCGCTGTACCGCGGCGCGTCCATCATGAAGTCGGAAGTGGCGGACAAGCCCGTTGTCCTCGCCGCTGCCGCCGCCGCCCCGGGTGCCGCAAATCCCAACCTTTGCGGCCCGGGAACCCTTGACGCCACCAAAGTGGCCGGCAAGGTAGTGGTCTGCGACCGCGGAGTGGTGGACCGGACCGCCAAGAGCCGGGAAGTCCTGGACCGGGGCGGCGTGGGCATGATCCTGGTGAACCTCACCAGCAGCTCCGAGGACGCCGACAACCACGTCGTTCCCACCGTCCACGTCAACGCCCCCAAGAGCCTGGAACTGAAGTCCAAGCTTGAAGCCAACCCGGCGCTGACCGTCAGCCTGGTCAAGGGCGACCTGACCGGCCTGCCGCCGGCCGCGGCCCCGCAGATCGCGGGCTTCTCCTCCCGCGGCCCCACCCTCGCATCCGGCGGCGACCTGCTCAAGCCGGACATCTCCGCCCCGGGCGTGAATGTCCTGGCCGGTGTCTCCACCATCGGCAACCACGGCGCCCAGTTCGGGTTCATGTCCGGCACGTCCATGGCAGCACCGCACATCGCCGGTTTCGGCGCCCTGGTGCTGGGCAAGCAGCCCAAGTGGACCCCCGCCATGGTGAAGTCCGCCATGATGACCACCGCCTACCCGCTGGTCAATGCCGATGGCTCGCCCAACGCCGACCCGTTCCAGGGCGGTGCCGGGCACATTGATTCGACCCGTGTCCTCGATCCGGGACTGGTCTATGACTCGGGTATCCAGGACTGGCTCGGCTTCCTGAACGGACAGGGCGTGGAAACCGGAGCACCACAGGCAGGCACCATCGCTGCCCGCGACCTCAACCTGCCATCCGTCGCCCTGGGCAGCCTGGTGGGGGAAGTCCAGGTGAAGCGCAAGCTGACCGCCCTGGTGCCGGGCATGTACCGCGCCGAGGTGAACATGCCGGGATTCAGCGTCAATGTTGAACCCAAGGCACTGAACTTCGCCAAGGCCGGCCAAACGCGGGAGGTGACGCTGACCATCCGGAACGTCAGTGCGCCGATGGGCAAATTCAGCACTGGAAGCCTCAGCTGGAAGGGCCCCCGGACGGTGACGTCACCGATCGCCATCCGCCCCGTTGATGCCCAGATCGCCCCGTCGTTCTCCTTCAGTTCCGCCACGGGCACCAGCAGCGGCACCATGCAACTCGTCTCCGGCTCGGACAGCCCCATCGGAGTCGCCGTGGAAGGCCTGGCACCGCTGAGCCAGACCGCCATCACCAAAACCCCGGGTGCGTACGCCCCCACGAATGACGCGCACAACGCCCTGCTCCAAGTGAAGGTGCCCGCAGGCGCCTCGTTTGCCCGGCTGGGTATCCAGGCGCAGTCGAACGACGTCGACTGGGACATGGTGGTCTACGCACCGAACGCGTCGGGCGGGCTGACGCCCACCCAGGTGGCTACGGCATCTGCCAGCGAGTTCCTGGACCTGGAATCACCGCGGGCCGGTACCTACTACGTGGTGGCCAACCTGTACGCCACACCGGACAATGGGCCTGCAACTGCTTCGGTCCAGGCCGTGACCTTCGCCGGTGACGCGGGCAACCTCACGGTGAACCCGAACCCCATCGTTGCGCCGAACGGAACCGCCACCTCGGCTACCCTGAACTGGACGGGACTCCCCACGGGGTCCTACCTTTCACGGTTGAGCCTCGGCAGCAACGGCATCAAAACCTGGGTGAACGTGCAGGTGGGACAGGGCACTGCCCCCGCCCCGGCCGGCGCTCCCCAGCTTGACCTCGCTCAGGTGGTACCCGCAACCTGACCGGGACGAACATGGGGGGAGGTCCCGGACGGTCACCAGGCCGCCCGGGACCTTTTCGTTGGCCGGGAAAGGCTAGGTTGCCGTCCCGCCCAGTAAGGGGCCCATTGCGTTCCAACGGGCGATCTCGCAGCCGTCGGTGAGGGTGAAGGTCGAGCGGACCGGGCGACCATGGAATGTTCCGGTGACCAGGGCAACCTGGGGACCGCCGTACTGCTGGGTGCAGAGCTTGGGTGGTCCGGGCTTGGGGAAAAAGATGTCTTCGCCGAACCGCTCCACGGCGGACAGGGCAGCCCCGGGCTCCGGCAGGGTGCTCCCGGCGGCCGGGTTGCCATCCGTGGCCACGAGGCGGAATACGTGTTCGGGAGCATCGGGATGGTCCCGGATGCTGATGGTCAGGTCGATCACCGTGGTGCTTCTTCTGCCATGGCCCCGAGTTCCGCCGCGAGCCTTTCCCTCAGGATCCCCGCTTCCGCTGCAAAGGCGCGCTGGTGTTCAACATAGGCGGCCTTTCCCTGGGCCGTCTCGATGGGAATGGCAGGATAGCCCCAGCCGGCCAGGTCGTAGGGGGAGGCCTGCATATCCATGGCCCTGATCCGCCAGGACAGTTCAAAGCAGTCCATTACCAGTTCGCTGGACAGCGCCGGCATCAGCTTGTAGGCCCACTTGTAAAGGTCCATGTTGGCGTGCAGGCATCCAGGCTGCTCCATCTGCCGCTGCGATTCCCGGCTGGGGGAGTGTTCGTTGAGTGGAATGGCATCCGGGGTGTAAAACCGGAATGCGTCGAAGTGGGTACAGCGGATCCTGTTGTCTTCCACCACTTTGTCGGTACCCGCCGCTCCCAAACGCAGCTGCAGGTACTCGTGGCGGAGGTCGAACTTGTCCTGCCGGTAGACCATGGCCCACTCGTGGAGGCCGAAGCAGCCAAACTGCGCGGGCCGGGCGGCCGTGCCACGGAGGATGATGCCGGCGAAGTCCACCGCATCCTTGCGGTCGGCCAGGAAGGTGCGCCGATCGAAGGTGACCCCAGTGCTTCCCGCAGCCAGCCCCAGGGAGGCAAGCTCGCCGTCGTCGAGCATCCGGTAATGCTTCCACCCAAGCCGCACGGCTGCCTGGGCGCCGGTGAGGACTGCTCCGGCGCCGGGGTGCCATCGCTTCAGCTGGCCGGGCTTCTGGGTGTAATAGGTGAAGAGGAAATCCTCTACCGGGTGTTTCTGTCCCGCTGACCGTCGGGCCAGGTAGGGATCGGCATAGCGGCTGACGCGCTGCAGGTGGGCTTCCTCCCTTATCCGCGCACTGTCCGCCGCCAGGAGCTTAAGAGGCGCCACCGGCCGCGCCCAAAACGTCCTTGGCTGCATCCCATGCGCTGATCTCGCATCCGTTGGTCCGCGCAAAGGATGAGTCCACGGCAACACCGTCCACCATGCCCGTAACGGTTGCCGTCTGGGGGCCGCCATATTGCTGGGTGCATGCCTGCGAGGTTCCCGGTGCCGCAGGAGCCGCGATATCAGGGTTGGTCTTCAGTGCCGCGCAGGCCGCAGCGGCATTGGGGTGGCTGCTTTCCGCGGCCGGAGTTCCCGAGGTGCAGACCAGGGTGTAGTCGATTTTCTGCGTGCCCGGGGACGGCACCACGGTGATGGCGAGTTCAGCGTTCCCCTGCCCCGGCCCGGCACTGGGGCGCGATGTGGTGGGGGCCGGAGCCGGTACAGAGGTCTCCGTGTCGGCGGACGGCGTGCCGGAACCTGCAGGAGAACTCCCCGCGGAGGAGGAGCTGGCGGAAGCGGTGGAGGGGGCTGTTGACGCGGACGTGCCGCTGTCAGGTGTGCCGCTGCAACCGGCGATCAGCCCGGCGGTCACCGTCAGGAATGCAGCGAGCATCCGGAAATTGCGCATCAGCCACCTCTCCTTCGTCCAGTTATTCTAGTCGCTTGAGCCGGTACCGGCAGGCTCCCGTCCGGTCATGCCGGCGCTCACTGCGAGGTGGCTGCGATCAGGCTCATCATGGATGCGTGCAGTTCAGTGACCTGTTCCCGGGTCAGCCCCAGCCGTTCCATCATGGTCCCCGGTACCTGCAGGGCCTGCTGCCGCAGGGCGGCGCCTTTGGGTGTCAGCTCGACGGCGAGTGCGCGTTCGTTTCCATCCGCACGGCGCCGCGTAATGAGTTCCGAGGCTTCCAGCCTGCGCAGAAGCGGGGAAATGGTGGCTGGTTCCTGGGCGAGGGCCTCGCTGATGTTCCGTACTGTCCGGGGACTGTCTTCCCACAGGCAGAGCATCACCAGGTATTGCGGGTGGGTGAGGTTGAGTTTCTCCAGCACGGGCTTATAGGCCCCGACCACGCTGCGGGACGCCACCGTGAGGGCAAAGCAGAGCTGATGTTCCAGCAGCAGGTCTTCTTCGTGTGCTGCTTCCATTGTTCCTGCGTCCCTTGGCTCTGTCATTGGTTCTCCAAAATGTTAGTGCGCTAATCATTAGTGTACATTTGTTGCAGGTACACGGTGAGTGGAAGGAACCTCTTCATGGGCAGGGACAGGTCCGCGGACAAGGGCAATGCCTCGCAGCGCTTCATGCGCGCCACGGGAAAGCTGAGGGCCGTTTTCGGTCCCGCCAGCCGCACGGCTTTGGCGCACGACATGTCCGAAGAGAACCGCCGGCTCCTGGCCCAGCGCCAGGCGGAGACCCAGCAGTGGGAGACCATCACCAGGCCGGACGGCAGTACGTATGTGGTGCCGCGGAACCCTGAAGACCGCTCCCTGCGGTAGCAATCCATTTACCCCCGCGCCGGCGCCTTTTCCCTGCACCGGGCATAAAATGAGGGCACTGGCTCCCGCCGGAGCCGGCTGCGCTTTCGCCCGAGGCTCGGGAAGGGGGTGGAAACAGTGGCACATGTCCTCAACACTTTCATGGGCTTGACTGAGAGGCTCCGCTTCGTCTTTGGTCCTGCCACCCGGCTCGACGCAGACGCGCCCGTGGTGCACAAACACGACGAATTCGAACAGGCCTCCGAGGAGGACCTATCGCATTTCGTGGTGGAATCCGATTCATCCGGCCACCATTACGCGGTGCGCCGTGAAGACCTGGAACGCGAAATGTAATTGCCTCCAGAGACCAAGAAAGCCGGGCCGCCCGTCCACTGAGGAACGGACAGCCCGGCTTTTCCTTTTGCGCTTAGCGGCCGGTGCCGCCGTAGACAGTCGCTTCGCTTTCGGTGTCGAGCCCGAACGCTTTGTGGATCACTCGCACGGCCTCGTCCAGCAGGTCGGCGTGGGTGACCACCGAGATGCGGATTTCCGACGTGGAGATCATGTTGATGTTGATGCCCGCATCGGACAGCGCCTTGAAGAACGTGGCGGAGACGCCGGGGTGGGAACGCATGCCCGCGCCGATCAGGGACAGCTTGCCGATCTGCTCGTTGTATTCGATGGCTTCGAAGCCGATCTGGTCCTGCGCGGCGTGAAGGGCGGCCAGGGCGTCGGCGCCTTCGACAATGGGCAGGGTGAAGGAGATGTCGGTCTTGCCCGTGCCGTGGGTGGACACGTTCTGGACGATCATGTCGATGTTCGAGTGTGCGTCGGCGATGACCTGGAAGATCGCGGCAGCCTTGCCGGGGATGTCGGGGACGCCGACCACGGTGACCTTTGCTTCGGAACGGTCATGCGCAACGCCGGAGATGATTGGCTGCTCCAAGGCAACTCCCTCTTGAGTGGTGATCTTGTCATCGGCGCTGGGAATGACCCAGGTGCCTTCATGCTGGCTGAATGAGGAACGGACGTGCAGCGGGACGCCGAACCGGCGCGCGTACTCCACGCAGCGCAGGTGGAGGATCTTGGCCCCAGAGGCTGCGAGTTCCAGCATCTCTTCGCTGGAGATGGTTTCAATCTTCTGCGCCGAAGGGACAACACGCGGATCGGCGGTGAAGATGCCGTCCACGTCGGTGTAGATCTCGCAGACATCAGCCTCAAGGGCTGCCGCCAGCGCCACGGCCGTGGTGTCGGAGCCGCCCCGGCCCAGCGTGGTGATTTCGTTGGTAGCCCGGCTCATGCCCTGGAAGCCCGCCACAATGGCGATGTTGCCCTTGTCCAGGGCGGTGCGGATGCGGTGCGGGTCGACGTCGATAATGCGGGCCTTGCCGTGGATTCCGTCGGTGATCATGCCCGCCTGTGACCCGGTGAAGGACTGGGCGGAGGCGCCGAGCTTGTTGATTGCCATGGCCAGCAGCGCCATGGAGATGCGCTCCCCGGCTGAGAGGAGCATGTCCATTTCACGGGCGGGGGCGGAGTCAGTCACCTGTGCTGCGAGGTCCAGGAGCTCGTCCGTGGTGTCGCCCATGGCCGAGACAACCACCACCACCTCGTTGCCCGCTGCCTGGGCATCGACGACGCGCTTCGCCACGCGCTTGATCCCGTCAGCGTCCGCAACGGAGGAGCCGCCGAATTTTTGCACGATGAGCTGTTTGGTCACCGCACCGGCGGCAAGTGCCACCTGCTGCTGCGTTGCATTGTGCATTTCGGTAGTGGGCGTACTCATGCGCGTACCTTCATTGGATCAATTGGAGTTCTGGAGGCCAGGCAGCCTGGCGCCGGGACGGCGCGACTTTCCTCCCTCAGTTTATCGCCGTGCCGGGAGGGACGTTGAATTGTGACCACATTCCGGCCATCGCATGCCTTGGTGCCGGCTGAGGGCTGGGAAGGTCCAAGGTGGGTTGGCGTACGACGCCGGAACGGGGCCGGGTGCCTCAGCCCAGTGCGTTGCGGCGGCCTTCGAAGGCGCGGCCCAGGGTGACCTCGTCGGCGTACTCCAGGTCGCCGCCCACGGGAAGACCCGAGGCGAGGCGGGTGACTGCAATGCCGATCGTCTTGAGCATGCGGGCAAGGTAGGTGGCCGTTGCCTCGCCTTCCAGGTTGGGGTCGGTGGCGATGATGACTTCCTGGATGTCGCCGTCGTTCAGCCGGGTGAGCAGTTCGCGGATGCGCAGCTGTTCCGGTCCCACGCCAGCGATGGGGTTAATGGCGCCGCCCAGCACGTGGTACCGGCCCCGGAAGGAGCGGGTGCGCTCCACGGCCAGGACGTCCTTTGACTCTTCCACGACGCAGATGACCGCGGGGTCGCGGCGCGGGTCCCGGCAGATGTTGCACAACTCCTGTTCCGTGACGTTGCCACAGACGGTGCAGAACTTGACCCGTTCCTTGACCGTGGTGATGGCTTCCACTAGCCGCTTCATGTCCTGGGGGTCGGCTTCAAGGATGTGGAACGCCAGCCGCTGCGCGGACTTCGGTCCAACACCTGGAAGGCGTCCGAGCTCATCAATCAGCTCCTGGACAGCACCTTCGTACACGTTTCCCTCTTTAGCTTGGTATGGATAGCGGGTGGATCAATCAGGTGCGCAGGGTCGCCGCTGTCAATAGCGCGGCATGGCCGGGCTTCCGTCAAGGGAGCGTTCCTCGATCAATTTTCCGCCCAAAATGCGTTCGACGGCGGCCCGGCCAAACACGCCGGATTCCTCGATGGTTTCGTCGTCGGCGCTTGGTATGTCCTGCACATACGGAGCTGGCGCAGCGGCGGCCCTGGCCGGTGCCTTGGCACGTCCGGCCTCAGCTTCAGGGCTGTTGGAGAGCCGCTGGTAGAGGCTTTGCCGCGTTCCCGTTCGCCCGGCCACGGGTGCGGCCGCCGGCGCAGCTGCAGCCGCCTGGGAGCCGGGCGGGACAACCGGGGCGGGCGCGGCCGAGGCCATGGCGAATTCGGGTACCGGGGCGCGGTCAGGGGACGGCTGCTGGTTGCTTCCGGCAGCGAACTCCCCAAGGTGGGTGCCGGAAACTGCTCCGGGACCCCAGTCTGGCTCTGCTGCGGCAACAGCGGTGGCCGCCGTGGCCACGGGAATGGATGGCGGCACCTGCGCCGTTGCGGGCGCGTAATGGGGGACGGAGGCCGATGCCCCGATGTTGTCGTGCCCGGAAGCAGGTGCGGGTTTGGCGCCGACGTTGCTCTTGTCTCCGACTACCCATACGCCCGGCGCCTGTTCCACGGCCCGCGTCCAGGGATCGTGGGCGGCACCTGAAGCCGCCGGGGCGGCAGGCTGCGCAGCGGTGTCCGTGGGCGAAGCATCAGTCGCTGTCCCCTGGGAGTGTGCAGCATCCCCGGTGCGGCCGCCGCCGGCTGGCTGGAGGGTGCCAGCGGCAGCGGATGATGGCGTGGTCCGGTTGCCCGGACGCGCAGCGGGTTCCCAGTCCATAGGGGGTTCTTCATCGAGCGGAGGAGCGTCCTCGTCCCGCGGCGGGCCCCAGTCGTCGTCCGAGTAGGAGTAGTCGCCGCCGGCAGGTGGGTACGGGGACTGCCCGGGGGCGGCCCCGCCGGATGCGCTGGCAGTGGCGGCCGCGCCGTTGGCGGTGGTTTGGACCGACTCCGCACCTTGGGTGATGTGCCCGTTGGGGTCGCCCACCTGGCGCGCTCCCGGAGGGGCAGGCGCTGCAGGGGTAACCGCAGGTGCGGTTGACGGGGTTTCGGCAACAGCTGAACTTCCGGAACGGCCCGCAACAGCTGAACTTCCGGAATGCCCGGCCGCGGCGAGGCTCTCCGGGCCTCCGCCCCGCGGGGCGGCTGTTGCTGTCGCGGCTTCCGGCGCTTCCGGGGCTTCCGGGGGTGCGGGTGCCTGGGCCGAGGAGGCTGCTTGGGCCGGCGCCGGAGCCAGCCCCCACGCAACGTCAGCTGAAGTGGCCGGAACCACCGGGTTGGCGGGAACTTTTGGGTTTGGCTCAGAGCTCGTTTGGCTGGCGCCGCCGGCAATCGCGTTGACCTGGCAGTCGATGCCAACGGTCTTGTGGATGGCCTGGCGGAGGTTGTCAGAGTGGTCGGCCCTGCCGAAGGCGCCGGCCAATCCGGACGTGGTGAAGGAAAGGGTCACGACGCTGCCGTCGAACGCGCTGACCTGCGCGTTGGGCTCGACGAGGGCCCACGTGCTGCGCTTGATCTTGGACAGTGCCTGGAGGACCTCCGGCCAGGCCCTGCGG
This sequence comes from Arthrobacter liuii, assembly GCF_014639275.1. Lineage (GTDB taxonomy): Bacteria > Actinomycetota > Actinomycetes > Actinomycetales > Micrococcaceae > Arthrobacter > Arthrobacter liuii. The sequence continues at coordinate 113,003 of NZ_BMFW01000009.1, forward strand.
AGGACTTCCACGTCGCCCATTGCCGACGGAGCGGCAGGGCCGGACCTGCCGGGTGCCTCGTGTTGCGGTGCCTCCTGTTGCGGTGCCTCCTGTTGCGGCGCCGGCGTCCGGGGCTCCGGCATCCGGGGGGCCGGTGCCTGGTGGCCGGGGGTCTGCATGCCGCTGGACGGTGGGCCGGCAGGTGCCTGGGAACTGGGCGCCTGGCTGCCGGGCTGGGGCCTTTCCTGGGCGTGCGGCGCGGCTGCCTGGCGGGGAGCCGCCGGGTTTTCCTGGGCTTGCGGTGCTTCGGCGGTTTGCGGGGCTGCCTGGTTGGTGCCTCCAGTGGCGGGGCCCTGGGGCGTCCGGGTACGCGCCGGTTCCTCGACAGGCCAGTCGGTGGTGCTGACCCGTGGAGCTGTAAGGGGGCTGCGGGAGCCCTCAGCGGCGGGAGCCATCCGACTGTTCCTGGTGGTGCCCGCGGCGGAAGCGGCCATCACGGGACGGGCAGCCGGCTCCTGGGCAGGCTGGGGTGCGGAGGCGGTAGGCTCCTGCGCGGGCCGGGGGCTTGTTGAGGACGTGCCGGGAGTGGCCGGAGGCGGCGTCGCAGGGACTGGCTGCGCCGGAACTGACACAGCTGCGGGCGCAGCCGTTGCGGGAGCGCCGACGTCGTTCCCTGCGTAGTTCAGCCGCCGCTCCACGCGGTCGATCCGGGCCGCCATGCCGCGCTCGTTCTGTTCTGAGCTGGGCAGCAGGATCCGGGCGCAGAGCAGTTCCAGGTGCAGCCGCGGGGATGTGGCTCCGGTCATTTCGGTCAGGGCCGTATTGGTGACATCGGCGGCCCGGGATAGTTCCGCGGCGCCAAGGTTGTGGGCCTGGTTGTGCAGGCGTGCGATCTGGTCCGCCGGCATCCCGCGCAGGATGGCATGGGCGCTTTCGGGCATGGCCTGGACAATGATCAGGTCGCGGAAGCGCTCCAGCAGGTCCTCCACGAACCGGCGGGGATCGTGGCCGGTCTGGATGACCCGGTCCACGGCGCGGAAGACGGTGGCGGAGTCCGACGCGGCCACGGCCTCCACGACGTCGTCCAGCAGCGAGGCGTGCGTGTAGCCAAGCAGCGCGACGGCGAGCTCATAGTCCAGCCCGTTGGGCCCGGCACCTGCCATGAGCTGGTCCAGGACTGAAAGCGAGTCACGCACGGAGCCGCCGCCGGCCCTGATGACAAGTGACAGGACGCCGGGGGCCACAGGAACGTTTTCCTGGCGGCACAGGAGCTCGAGGTAGGCCATCAGGGGCTCGGGCGGCACCAGCCGGAACGGATAGTGGTGAGTCCTGGAACGGATGGTTCCGATGACTTTGTCCGGCTCCGTGGTGGCGAAGATGAACTTGATGTGTTCCGGCGGCTCTTCCACGATCTTCAGCAGGGCGTTGAACCCGGCAGAGGTGACCATGTGGGCTTCGTCGATGATGAAGATCTTGTAGCGGTCGCGGACCGGGGCGTAGGTTGCGCGCTCGCGGAGGTCCCGGGCGTCGTCAACACCGCCATGGCTCGCCGCGTCAATCTCGATGACATCAAGGGAGCCCGAGCCGCCCCGGGCCAGCTCGACGCAGCTGGGACAGATTCCGCAGGGGGTGTCCGTGGGGCCCTGGGCGCAGTTCAGGCAGCGGGCCAGGATGCGGGCGGAGGTGGTCTTGCCGCAGCCGCGGGGGCCGGAAAAAAGGTAGGCGTGGTTGACTCGGTTTTTGCGCAAAGCCGTCATCAGCGGCTCGGTGACATGCTCCTGCCCGATAACGTCAGCGAACGAGTCGGGACGGTATCTGCGGTACAGGGCGGTAGTAACTGTCACAGAGAAAACCCTACCAATCCGGGCTGACATCATGCCGCCCTGTGGGGGAATAGTAAAGACCCCCCATGCACCCGCCAGAGCCCGTCTACCCTTGCTACCTTCCGGTCCTGGGGGAGTTCAACAGGATGACGCCACATGAGGGGCCGTCAGATACTTTACCCGAACATGCGGCACGACTCGAATCGGGCTTCCGCGCCGTTGCCGCCCGGTTCGCCGAGGCCCTCCGCATTGCCATGGGAACTCACGGCAGGGATATCCCATTGCTTATCCCTGTTCCACCCGCGATCATGGGTACGTGCACCGATTGGGGCAATCTCAAGGTTGTGAGCTGCGTGGCCTGGCTTAACGGGACGGACCCGGCAGCTCAACGGTGCAGCAGGGAATGGGCGCGTTGGGGGCGCCCATTTTCAGGTTGTCGCGACAGTTGACGGCCTTCACGAGGCGCGAGCGGGGACGCCCCAAACCTGGTCCGATTGGGCCAATTGGGCGATGCGGAAAACTTCAGGTAATCTAGTACCTGCTTTTGATTCAAAAGCAGTTGGAGAATTCGCCTAGCGGCCTATGGCGCACGCCTGGAACGCGTGTTGGGTTAACGCCCTCGGGGGTTCAAATCCCCCATTCTCCGCCGATCAAGAACCCGGTCCCGGTACACAGGGACCGGGTTCTTGCTTTTCCTGCCGCACGGCCCCGGTTCCGGGCCCCGCTCAGACCAAGTCTGCCGAAGGTTCGCCAAGCCTCCTCAGGCGTTGCCTCGCGGCCGTCTCGCTCGGACCCATCCGCCTGTGCAGGCCCCCGAGTGCGAGGTGGACGACGCCGAGCACCGCCTTCGTGGCCAGCCTCACCGGCAGGGGGAAGGGACCCAGCCGTGGAACAGAGAGCCCGAGCATCTGGCGGTACTGGGGTTCCAGGCTGTAGACGGCGGCGGCAAACAGGATCCGGTACCCAGGCTTCAGCAGGGGATGCAGCGGGGCGTTGCGGATGAACTCCACGGTTTCCTTCACCCGACTGTCCGCCCGCAGCGTACCCTCCCGGTACCAATGGTCCAATTGGCCGCGCATCTCCGCCTCTGTGAGCGGCGGTTTTTCCACCCCCATCAGCCGCCCGGCCTGGCTCCACTCCCGCACGTAGGCGTCGGCGCCGCCAGGGATGGGGCCGCCCCAGATCTTGTGTGCTGCGAGGAAACCATCCGTGAAGGCTATGTGGACCCAGTTGGCCAGCCCGGGATCGTTGGCGCTGTAGGGGCGCTCTCCGCCGTCGTTGTCCCGGTAGCTGCCATGGACGGGCTCATGGAGGCGCCGGACACGCTTTGTTGCCTCTTCCGCGGCGGCCGTGGAACCGTACGTCACCGTGAAAATCCAGCGGATGGTGTTGGCCAGTCGGCGCAGGGGGTCTTCGCGGAAGTTGGAGTGCTCGTGCACTCCCGCAAGGGCGCCCGGATGGAGCGACTGCATGAGCAGCGTTCGGATTCCGCCCACGATGGGGGTCATGGAGCCGTGTACTGCCCACACCGCTGAACCAGGCAGGTGGTAGCCGGCGTCGTCACCCTCCGCCAGCTTCAGTGACCAGTCCGGGGGCGCGTCGGCCTTGCCTGAGAAGGTCTTTTTGACTTCGTCCTGCCATGTACGAAGGACATTGCGCATGAGACATTGTTGCCCATTTTGGCGAGGGCGGCAGGACCAGCCTCTGAAAGCGCGGCCCAACCCCCTAACGCCCATAAAAAAACCCGCATTGTCCGGCCACGGGGTTTCCACGCCTGCGGTCCTGTGGTCCCATGGGACATACCGTCGAGACAACGTGCGGCAGGCCACGTCGTGGAGTCAGTCAATTGGGCAAGAATTCCGTGCCCGGCAACAGGAAGCCGGGCCAGCATGCTATTCCCCCCGTTGCCCGTGCGGTCGCTGCTGCCGGCGTGCTGGCGGCCTCCGTTTACGCCGTCAACCTCTCTGCCGGTTCCGCAGAGCCGGGACCGCTGGCGGGGTCGGTTGCCCGGGCCGGGATCGCCCCGGAAGTTCCTGCCCCGGCCGGAACTTCAGGTGCGGCGGACGGCCAGGAAGCGCCACGGGAACGGGCTTCGCAGGCGACGGACCAGGTTGGCGTCGGCGCACTTCCGCCCCCCATCCTGTCCAGCCCCAAGGTCACCCTGTCCTTCCCGCACACCTCCATTGGGGGCGCCGCGGAGAACGCCGCGGGCGCCCTGACGGTAGGCCCCACGGGCGCGGGCAGGCCGTTGGCCGGCTTCCTGATGGCCCCGCTCCAGCTCCTCGATCCGAGTTCGCCCTTCGGTTTCCGGGTCAGTCCGATCAGCGGGACCGCGGGAGATTTCCACCTGGGCCAGGATTACGCGGCCCCATGCGGGACACCCGTCTACGCAGCTGATTCCGGTGTTGTGCGCGCGGCCGGATGGCATCCTTGGGGCGGCGGCAACCGCATAGAAATCGACCACGGCGACGGACTCATCACCACCTACAACCACCTTGAGTCCATCGGCGTCCACACCGGCGACAAGGTGCAGGTAGGCCAGGTCATCGCGCTGGTGGGCACCACCGGATGGTCCACGGGGTGCCACCTGCATTTCGAGGCCATCCTGAACGGCCGCTACACCAACCCGTTGAGATGGAGTTTCCTGCAGCTCCGCGCGCTGAACCAGGCGCTTCCAGCCCAAATGGTGTCCTACGCACCCGGCCAGGGGCTGTCCGGCGGCCTGATCAGCTGGACCATCCCCCTCCAGATTGACCCGGGTGACGGATTCCCCGCGGCCGGACTCCAGGTATCGCCCTTCCCGCCGCTCCTGGTACCGGGCCCGGCGCCCTCGCGGTCCGCGGCAACGGGAATTGTGCTTCCTGCTCCCAACGTGCAGTTGACGACGACGGCGCCGCCATCTGCCGGACCTTCCGGAAGTGCCGAGCCGCCATCGTCCAGCCCGGCTCCCACCCCGACCCCGCCGCCGTCGCCTTCGCCGACTGGCCCGACTCCCACCCCGTCGCCGTCGCCGTCGCCGACTGGCCCGGCTCCCACCCCGACCCCGCCGCCGTCGCCTTCGCCGACTGGCCCGACTCCCACCCCGTCGCCGTCGCCTTCGCCAACTGGCCCAGCGACTCCTACCCCGACGCCGTCGCCCACTGATCCACCGCCGGCTCCGGCGCCTACCCAGCCAGCTCCGGCACCGACGACGGTTGCGCCAGCGCCACCGCCGGCTCCGGCGCCTATCCAGCCGGCTCCGGCACCGACGACGGTTGCGCCAGCGCCACCGCCGGCTCCGGCGCCTATCCAGCCTGCTCCGGCACCGACGACGGTTGCGCCAGCGCCACCGCCGGCTCCGGCGCCCACCCAGCCGGCTCCGGCACCGACGACGGTTGTGCCTGCGCCTTCACCAACGCCAACGCCTACGCTGACCGCACCAACACCTACGGCGCCGCCGGCCTAGGAAATCTCCAATCCGGACCCGTACGTTAGGCCCGCGGCGCCGAACTGCACGTATGAACAACATGCCGCTGACACGCACTCCGCAATCCCTCTATCCGATCCCGCTGGTCCTGAACGACGGCACCAGGACGAATTTCGGCCAGTTCAAGGGAAATGTAGTGCTGGTGGTCAACGTGGCCTCCAACTGCGGCTTCACCCGGCAGTACGCGGGCCTGGAGGCCCTCTACGGCAAGTTCCGGAACCGGGGATTCGAGGTCCTGGGCGTCCCGTGCAATCAGTTCGCGGGGCAGGAGCCCGGCACCGACACTGAAATCGCGGAGTTCTGCGAGCGGAATTTCGGTGTCACCTTCCCGCTGACGGCCAAGGCGGACGTCCGGGGCAGGAACCAGCACCCGCTGTACACCGAGCTCACCAAGTTCAAGACGGGGCTGTTGCCGGGTCTGGTGAAGTGGAATTTCGAGAAGTTCCTGGTGGGCCGCGAGGGGAACGTGCTGGCCCGTTTTGCCCCAACCGTTGAGCCTGATTCGACAGAGGTCATCGAAGCGATCGAGCGGGCGCTCGGATAAACCCGGGTCAGCCGAATCTGGTCTGCAAAAGCGCAGTTCTTTCAACTTTTTCCACATCAGCAACGGACATTTACCCCAAGTTTGCCAAATGTCTGATTGGATAAATATTACTGAAGGGTACAAGGGAAGAACGGCTTCCCACCGACCATAGAGGTAGCAATGGAGCACATCGAGGCCGAACACCCCCGGCCACGCCACTTCCTACTCCACCTGAGCGATCCCCACCTGGTGGGAGGTCCAGACCCCCTCTACGGAACCGTTGACAGCGAAGCCAGGCTCATTCAGCTCTTTGAAGAAGTCAAAGCGTCCGGGGCCAGGCCGGAAGCCGTAATCTTCACCGGCGACCTGGCTGACAAGGGCGATCCCGAGGCATACGTGAAGCTTCGGGCCATTGTGGAGCCAGCCTGCAAAGAACTTGGCGCCCAGGTCATCTGGGCCATGGGAAACCATGACGACCGGGCCAATTTCCGCAAGGGGCTCCTTGACCAGCCCGGCAGCGACGAGCCGGTGGATCACAGCTACTTCATCAACGGGTTGCGTGTCATCACCCTGGACACCACCGTCCCCGGTTACCACCACGGCGAACTGAGTGCGGCTCAGCTGGACTGGCTGGCCCTTCAGCTGGAAACCCCTGCCCCGGACGGCACCATCCTGGCCCTCCACCATCCTCCGGTTCCGTCGGTGCTGGACCTTTCGGTGCTGGTGGAACTGCGCGACCAGGCATCGCTGGCAGCCGTGGTCCGCAACTCTGACGTCCGCACCATCCTGGCCGGGCACCTTCACTACTCCACCACCGCGACCTTCGCCGGCGTTCCGGTCTCAGTCGCCTCCGCCTCCTGCTACACCCAGGACCTCAACGTGCCTGTGGGAGGCACCCGCGGGCAGGACGGCGGCCAGGCCTTCAACCTGGTGCACGTCTACGAGCACACGATCGTACACTCCGTGGTCCCGTTGGGCAGCTCGCCTACCGTTGGCGAGTACGTGTCACCCGAGGAGACGGCCCGGCGGCTGGAGGCTGCCGGAATCAGGATCCCGGAGACCACCAAGCAGCGCGGGAACGCCAAGCTCGGGGTGTCCACCGGGCGCTAGGACCGGCTGTGCGTGAGGCCTTCCCTGCAGGGGAGGCCTCGACGCCGGCACGGACTACTTCTCCCAGGGTGCCTTGATGGGGAAGTACCTCTCCAGGAATTCCGTGACCACTTGGGCGCGCTCGTCCGCGCTGACCTCCGGGAAGCTGCCGTCGTTCAGGCAAAAGAAGTCCATGTTCCGTTTGGCGAGCAGCTTGGGCAGGTACTTGAGGCCGGATCGCATGGTGGTGTCCACGTAGCGCACCTTGGCGGCAGTCTGCGTGACGGCCCGGCCGGTGAGCAGGGCGTAGTAGTGGTAGAACGAGTTGGTCACGGAGATGTTGTCCGCTGCACGGAACCGGCTGGCCGCCGTCTTGCGGAACTCCTCCGGGAACTCCTCTTCCATTTGGCTCACCACGCTGCTCCGCAGCGGCGCTGCGGTGTGCTCAAGGTGGCGGGTGGTGATCCGGCCGAACCGGTTCCACAGGAGTTTGCGGTTCACCCGGGCCGCATTTTCGAACCCGCTGCGCTCGGCGTCGTTCTCGCCCAGTCCGATCCTGGTTTCCGCCTCGATGAACTTGGTGATGCCGCCGGGAGTGAAGAACATGTCCGGGCCCACCGGGCGGCCGAAGAACATGTCGTCATTGGAGTAGAGGAAGTGCTCGGACAACCCGTCGATGTGGTGCAGCTGGCACTCCACGGCCTGTGAGTTGTGCGTGGGCAGCACCGAAGGATCGGAAAAGAACTCTTCGCTCCGGACGATGGTGACGGACGGGTGCTCTGCCAGCCACGCAGGAGCGGGGGAGTCCGTGGCGATGAAGATGCGGCGGATCCACGGCGCAAACATGTACACGGACCGCAGCGCGTACTTGAGTTCGTTGATCTGCCGGAACCGGGCCTCATGGTCGTCGCCTTCGCCGAGGACAACGCCCTGCTGCTGCGCGCGGCGGGCCGCGATGTATTCCGGAGAGCTGCCGTCCACCCAGGAGAAAACGATGTCAACGTCGAAGCTGATGTCGCTCGCATGGTCGGCAAACATGTTCTCGATGGTGGGCCACGTGTGGCCGTAGCGTTCCACGGTGCCGCGGACCGCGTCCTGGCGCAGCAGGGTCCTGCGCGTCAGCGAGTTCTCTATGGGAAGGGTCAGCACTTCGCCCTCGAAGGACCAGAGCTCGATCTGGACGCCGGCCGAGGCGCCGAACTCGAAGCCGCCCACCGGCTCCACCCGGGGCCGGTACAACCGGAAGATGCGTCCCTGCCGGTTGGGGGACAGCTCGCCGTCGCCCACCAGGACGGACGTTTTCTTCTTGGCGTCCACGGTCATGGAATAGAAGGGCTCGTCCCGGCATGCCTCCACCAGGGCGACCCGGAGCTTTTTCCGGTCCTTCCAGTCCAGGGCCACCACGGGCCGGTCGTTGTTGCCGCGGACCAGGAGGTACGCAAGGCCGGCGTTCGCCAGGACATTGCGCAGGAACAGCAGGTCTTCCACCATGGCCTGGTATGGGGTCCTGGTGTCATTGATCAGGGCATAGCGACCCTTGTGGCGGATGACATCAGGGCGGTGGCTGAGCCGGCGCTCCGCCGCGGCCGACGTGATCTCGGCGTGAAATTGTTCCTCCACGGACGCTTGGCCGCCGTAGTAGACCTCGTCCTGGACCGGTGCTTCTGTAATGGTTGTCTCCGTGCTGGTGGATGTGGGCATTCTTACCTGCATGATAGTCCTGCCGGGGTAACGGCAGGGGCTCAGGCGTCCAGCGCCTCCCGCCAGGCGCGCAGGAAGGCGCCGCCGGCGTCGTCGTGGATCACTGTGGGTTCCAACCCCAAGTCCGCAGCAGTCAGCACAGGGTAGGGCTTGCTGGGCACGCCGTCCGCCGGCCGCACGTCAACATGCTTTACCGGGTGGTCGTTGTGGTGCAGCCAGTCCGCCATGGCGTAGTCGGTGCGGGAGTCACCCACCGTCCGCCACGCCTGCGGCGTGATGCCCTGGGCCGCAAGGAGTTCCACCGCGCGGCTGGCGCCCAGGTCCTTCCCCAGGCGCACCGACTCAATGTCCGTGGAAATGATGGTGGGATCCACACGGTAGTCCACCTCGTCGTCTGAATTCGGAGCGTGGTGGTCCAGCCGCACGACGCCCAGCCAGTGGCGCGCCATGAGCTCCATCGCCTCGGCGTCGAACAGCTTCTGCTCGGCCAGGTAGTCGGCGCTGGGCACGTTTATGTGCTGCTCCACGGACACCATGGCGCGCTTGGTTTCGTCGAAGAACATGTGGGCGGCATAGTCCTCCGCCACCAGCCGGCGGACGTCGTCGCCGTAAGCCGCGGGAACGGCGAGCCCCCGGTCCACATGGATGGGGCCGGGACCGGCGGAGGTGTAACTGAACCAGACCGCGCCCTTTTCGCAGACCGCGTGAATGATGGTTCCTGCCGGAATGCCGGCTGCGATCATCGGCTCCATGACCTGCTCGCGGATAAAGGCGTCCGAGCGGCCGGTGTTGAAGATAACGGGAATTCCTGCCGCTGCGAGGGCCACCAGGTCAAGGATGATGTCCGGCTTGACGTCACGCGTTACCGGGCTTGCCACCGGCCCGTCCACATCCAGCAGGAGCGCCAGCGGCGGTGCGGACGGCAGGCGGACTCCGGGCGCGGACACTGCAGGGGACTCGGATGCTGTCATGGGTCCATTCTGTCAGCTGGAGCGGCGCCGTCTGCGCGGCCGCCTTAAGGACCGGCCAGTGCGGCGTATGGTCACCGTTTGGCCACAACCTGACGCCGGTCAGCCCTGCTACTTTCGCTGGGGCAGCGCGGTGCCTACTGTGGCATGGTGATATTCAAAGCTGTGGGCGAGGGCCGCCCTTACCCCGACCATGGTTTCAGCACCCCCAAGCAGTGGGCGTCGCTGCCGCCGCGGCCGGTCCGGCTGGATGAACTGGTGACCACCAAGCGCACCCTGGACCTGGAAGCACTGCTGGCCGAAGATTCCACATTCTTCGGCGACCTGTTCCCGCACGTGGTGCAGTACCGGGGGACCCTTTACCTGGAGGACGGCCTGCACCGCGCGGTCCGGACCGCCCTGCACCAGCGCACCGCGATCCACGCACGGGTCCTGGTGCTCGATGGCTAGGAAAAGGCCGAAGGATCCCGATATCCTTCACGGCCACCATGTCGTTTCCGGCCCCGAGCTGCGCGCCGCCATGGAAGCTGCCAGGGATGCCGATGAGACCGCCCGGGTGCGCCGCCGCGTGCTGCACAACGTGGTGCTGGTCCTGCTGATCGGCCTGATCGCTGCGGGCATCATCGTTGCCCTGGCCATCATCAATGGGCGGCTGAAGATTCCCACCGCCGTGCCGGCGCCGACGCCGGTGTCCACCTGCCCGGCCTCGATGTTCGATTACGCGCCCAACGACAAAATCAACCTCAATGTCTACAACTCCACCAGCCGGCCCGGCCTGGCCCGCTCCGTGGCGGATGAGTTCCTGGCACGGAAGTTCGTGGTGGGGAATGTATCAAACATCAATGCCGGCTACCGTGGCGTGGCGGCCGTGGTGTCGGGTGCGGCAGGACAATCTGCAGCGTTCACCGTGCAGCGCAATGTGCCCGGAGCGGACTATTTCCAGGACGGCAGGACCGATGCCAGCGTGGACGTGATCCTGGCGCAGGACTACAAGGCGCTGGCGCCTCCGGAGATGGTGGACCAGACGCCCGGCAAGCTCAGCTGCCCGCGTGAAAGCCGCCGCATAGCGGATCCCGACAAGCTGCCCGTCATTCCGGCCGCCGCCCCCACACCCTGACTGCCACTGGCAGTGGAGTCAGCCCGCCACTGCCGGAAGCTTGGCCACCCGGACGGGCCGCCCGTCGTCGTCAAACCTCGCACCCGCGCCCAACTGGATGAAGCGCACGGTCCGTGCCACCCGGGCCTCGAGTTCGGCGGGCTCGTCGCTGCCCCTCGCCGCGCTGGAGGACAGCGTGCCCAGGATCAACTGGGACTGCTGGCCAACATCCGCCACCGGCAGGTACCCCTGCTCCATGCCGTCACTCAGGATGCCCCGCAGAAGGACGCTCAGCTCACCCACGTGGTCGGAGAGCTTGGCAAAGGACGACGGCGAAAGCACCGCCCCCATGGCAGGTCCCGGCGGGAGGTGGCGTCGGCTGAGGTCAACCACCTGGGCGCGGACGTACAGGGCCAGCCGCTCCACCGGGTTCTCCAGGCGGCTCAGCGATTCGCGCAGGTCGGAGAGGAACTTCTCGGTCTCATCAAGGGCGTAGGAGATCAGGAGTTCTTCGATGTCCGCGTAGTAGTTGTAGACGGCGGTGCGGCCCACTCCCGCGTGCCGGGCCACGTCAGTCATGGTCAGTCCCGGAAGGCCGTGGGTGAACAGGAGTTCACCAAAAGCGGTGAGGATACGGCGCTGGGTGTCCGCGCGTTGTTCGGCATTGCTGGCCGCTGAAATCCTTGGCATACAGACACTTTACCGCTAAGTGTCAGTAAAAGGTGCTAGACCGCGCAGCCGTCTGGACCGCAGGCTTCAGCCTGGGCGGAATTGACCAGGACCAGGGGGTTGGCCTCCTGCCATGCCTGGTTGAGGGCGGCGCCGAACGTCTCGGTGGGCTGGGCGCCGGACAGCCCGAACTTGCGGTCGATCACGAAGAAGGGGACCCCGCTGATTCCCAGGCCTTGGGCCTCCTGGAAGTCGAACCGGACCTCGGCCGAGTACTTGTCCGTGGTGAAGAGTTCCTCCACCTCGGCGGCAGGCAGGCCCAGGTCGTTGCCGAGGGAGGACAGGTAGTCCCTGCTGCCGATGTCCTTGCCGTGCTCAAAGTGGTCGCTGAGCAGGCGCTCCTTGGCCGCGTCCTGCCTGCCGTGCGCCGCCGCAAGATGGATCAGGCGGTGTGCGGTGAAGCTGTTGGCCACCACCACTTTGTCGAAGCGGTAGTCCAGGCCTTCGCCCTTGGCCTGCTGGGCCACATGCTCGAACATCTGCGAGACCTGCTGGGCCGGCATGCCCTTGCGGCTGCTCAGGTATTCCAGTTCGGTCCCGTCGTAGTGTTCCGGGAGCGTCGGGTCCAGCTGGTAGCTCCGCCACACAACGTCCACGGCGTCACGGTGGGGGAATGCCGCCAAAGCGGCCTCGAACCGGCGCTTGCCAATGTAGCACCACGGGCACGCAACATCTGACCAGATCTCAATCTTCATGTCCTGAACAACTTGCGGGCACCGGCCCCTATTCCGGGAGCCGCTATGAGATGCCGCACATGCGGGTCTTGTGGCCGGAGCAATCCTGGGGAATAGTCAGATCAGAGCCCAAGCAGAGGGCCCTTTCAAAGCTCAAAGCACTGCGGCGGACGAAGACGCGCGGTGAAGTATCGCCCGGCCAGCTGGGGAGCCCGGCCTGTCAAACCTGGGAGCCAGGAATGCGGATTGGACTTGTAACAGGGCCGTGGATTCCGGTTCCACCGGCAACATACGGTGGAACCGAAAGAGTGGTGGACACGCTGGCCAGGGGCTTCGCAGCAGCCGGGCATGAGGTGCTGCTGGCGGCACCGGCAGACAGCACGTGTCCGGTGCAGCTCGTCCCCGGGATGCGTCCCACGGACTACGGCGGACTGGGTACCACCATTTCCGAGCTCAGCCACGTGGTCAGGGCCTATGAGGGGCTTCAGGACGTGGACATCATCCACGACCACACCCTGGCGGGCCCCCTGTACCTGCACCGGCCGCCCGGCGTGCCGGTGGCCACGACCATCCACGGCCCCCTCCACGACCAGGCCGCTGACATCTACCGTGCCGTTGCCAGGAAGGGCGCTGTCATCGCCATTTCAAGGGACCAGGCCTCGCATGCCCCCGACGTGCCCGTTACCCGCGTGATCCACCACGGCATGGACCTTTCCGCGGTTCCGGTGGGGACCGGCAGCGGCGGTTACCTGTGCTTCGTGGGTCGGTCGTCCCCTGACAAGGGACTCGTTGAGGCCATCACCATCGCGCGGCAGGCCGGACTGCACCTCAAGATCGCAGTCAAGATGCGGGAGCCGGACGAGGTCCGCTACTTCCGGGATGTCATAGAACCGATGCTGGGCCCCAACGAGGACTTCGTGGGCGAGGTGGACGACGCCACGAAATACCGGCTGGTGGGGGAGGCCCTGGCCTTCCTGAACCCCATCCAGTGGTCCGAACCGTTCGGGTTGGTGATGATTGAAGCCCTTGCAACCGGAACGCCCGTGGTGGGCACGTACATCGGCTCGGCCCCGGAAATCGTCAAGCACGGGCGGACGGGGTTCCTGGGACAGACAGAGGAACTGGCCGGCTTCGTTCCGGCTGCTGCAGCCCTGGACAGGGCGGAGTGCCGCAAAGCGGTGGTGGGCAGGTTCAGTGCGGAACGGATGGTTGCCGAGCATCTGGAACTCTACAGCGACCTTATTGAAGGGAGGCTTCCCCCGGGGGTTCCGCACGGTACCCGGTTGCACCAGAATCGATAGGGGGTAGAACTGCTTTTCCCGATCCCCCGGGGCAGCTTCCCCTCTAGAAGGGAGTCCTTGCATGACCGCATGGAATGCAGACAATGAGGCAACCGTTTCCGACTCAGGCTCGGTGACCGTCCTGGAGGGCTCATCCTTCTGTATCTCGTCCGGCAGCGGTGACATCAGTCCGGACGCCGGCACCAACGGTGCGTTCTTCCAGGACACCCGCATACTGTCCGGCTGGGTGCTGCGCGTCAACGGCTCGCTGCGCGAAACACTTTCGGCCCAGCGGCCCCAGCCGTTCCAGGCGACCTTCGTGGGGCGGGCCAAGTGGCCGGACGGCAGGTTCGACAGCCCGCTGGTGGTCCGCCAGGTCCGGCACATCGGCCCAGGCCTGCAGGACGACATCACCCTGGAAAACTACGCTTCCGAACCCGTGGAATGCGACATCGAACTGCTGGTCGACGCGGACCAGGCAGACCTGTTCGACGTCAAGGGCGGCCGCACCACAGGGCCGGACGACACTACCCGGACCGTGTCGGAGGGCAGGCTCGTCATCGAGGCCGCCCGGCACGGCCAACAGCGCGGCTCCGCCATCGGGGCCCGGGACGCGGAAGTCAGCACCGACGGGTTGCGCTTCCGCATCACAGTTCCGGCCCGGGGCAAATGGACCACCAGCGTGATCGTGGTGCCCCTGGTCAACGGGGAAGCACCGGAGAAGCCCTTCAAGGAAGGACAGCTGCCGCACCACCGCGAAGGTGTGCGCCGGCACCTCGCCTGGGAAGAGGGGCTTCCACGGATCAGCATCGAGGACTCCCACCTGCAGGACCTGCTTAACCGAAGCCAGACAGACCTCGGCGCCCTGCGCATCTTCGACGCGCACCACCCGGAACGGGCTGCGGTGGCCGCCGGAGCTCCGTGGTTCATGGCACTGTTCGGACGGGACTCGCTGCTGACCTCCTACATGAGCCTGATGGTCAACCCCAACCTGGCGCTGGGCACGCTGCAGACCCTGGCCGGAATCCAGGGAAAGAAGGTGGACCCGGATTCCGAGGAGGAACCGGGCCGGATCCCGCACGAGGTCCGGCTCGGCGTGACGGCAGGCCTCTCCCTTGGCGGCACGGCGTACTACGGCACCGCAGATGCAACTCCGCTTTTCGTGGCGGTCCTTGGTGAGCTGAGCCGCTGGGGGCTTTCCCGGGACAAGATCCAGCCGCTGCTGGAACATGCCGACCGGGCGCTGGAATGGATCGAAAAGTACGGCGACCGGGACGGCGACGGGTTCGTCGAATACCTCCGGGCGAACGAGCATGGCCTGGTGAACCAGGGGTGGAAAGATTCCTGGGACGGCATCAACTTCGCTGACGGCACCATCGCCGAAGCGCCGATCGCCCTGTGCGAAGTCCAGGCCTATGTTTACGCGGCTTACGTGGGCAGGTCACTGCTGGCGCACTGGAGCGGTGACCCGGCACTGGAGCAGCGGTGGGCGGACAAGGCCGCGGCTTTCAAAGAGGAGTTCAACAAGAAGTTCTGGCTGCCGGACAAGGGTTACTTCGCCGTGGCGCTGGACAAGGACAAGCGGCCGGTCGACGCGCTCACCTCCAACATCGGCCACTGCCTGTGGACCGGCATCGTGGACCAGGACAAAGCGGTGTCCGTGATGGAGAACCTGATGTCCCCCCAGATGTTCACGGGGTGGGGGATCCGCACGCTGGCCTCCGACATGGGCGCCTACAACCCCGTCAGTTACCACAACGGATCCGTGTGGCCGCACGATACTGCGCTGGTGGCCACGGGCCTGATGCGCTACGGGTTCGTGGACGAGGCCAAGCGGGTGGCCCTGGCCATCTTCGACGCCGCATCGCATTTTGACGGCCGGCTGCCGGAATTGTTCTGCGGCTTTGACCGGGGCGAGTTCCCCAGTCCCGTGCCTTATCCCACGGCGTGCTCCCCGCAGGCGTGGGCTGCGGCAGCGCCGGTCCAGCTGGCACGGATCCTGCTCCGGTTCGACCCCGTCTTCACGCGCGGCGTGGTGCACCTCTCACCCATCCTGCCCGAGATCGTGGGCACGTTTCGGGCGGAAAACGTCCTGCTGGACTCGAGCCGGGTGACCATAAACGCTGCTGGAACCAAGGGCAGTATCGAAGGGCTCCCACCTGGGCTCAAGCTTTTGGCCGAGCCCCGCCCGCCGCTTGCCTACCCGCCGAATGGTTTTGCAGGCAGTTCGGTCCGCCAGGGAATGCACGGATCGGGAGCCTGACCGCTCAGGGCAGTGCCCGCTCCAGCACGAAGTCGTGTTCCACGGTGCTGCCCAGCCGGAAGGATTTGGTGCCCACTTTGTCGAAACCGGACTTTTCATAGAAGCGGATGGCGCGGGCGTTCTGGCTGTTCACACCCAGCCATGCTCCGGCGCCGCCGGAGGCGGCTGCGGCCTGGAGGCTGGCGTGCATAAGTTCGGCCGCCGCGCCCAGCCCGTGATAGTCCGGATGCACATAGCACTTGCTGATTTCCACGGACGGCAGCAGGGTCAGGACCGAGGCCACGTCCGGGTCAGTTGCGGGCCGGTCCACCAGCAGGCTGTAGCCATTCAGCTGCCCGTCCGCATCGATGACCAGGATGGTGGCGTCCGGGTCCGCGAGGTAGCCCTTGAAGTGTTCGGCGCTGAGCGTGTTGGCCAGGTGGGCGGCAATGTCGGCAGGTGACGACGACGGCGGGCAGGCCAGCGGAAAGGTGACGGCCGCCAGCGCGGCGAGCGGGCCGGCGTCGTGCGTTGTTGCCTTGCGGATGGTGTGGGTCATGCTGTTTTTCCGGGTCAGGCGGTGATGGTTCGGATGGGGGAGCCGGCCAGCCAGGCGGTGATGTCCTCCAGGGCGCCGCCGTAGAACTGCCGGTAGCTTTCCTGGGTGACGTAGCCCAGGTGGGGGGATAGCACGGTGTTCGGCGCGGCCAGGAGGGGGTGCCCGGCCTGCAGGGGTTCTTGGTCGAACACGTCCAGGGCGGCGCCGCGGATCCAGCCCTCGTTCAGCGCCTTGACCAGCGCCTCCTGGTCAACCAGCGGCCCCCGCGCTGTGTTTACCAGAATGCCCTCGGGCCCCAGCAGCCGCAGCTCAGCTTCTCCCACGGTGTTCTCCGACCTCGGGGAGAGCCGCAGGTGGAGGGTGGCGACATCGGCGACAGTGAAGAGCTCCTCCTTGGATACGGGCCGGGCACCGGCCTCCGCGGCTGCCGCGGCCGTCAGGTTCTGGCTCCAGGCAACCACATCCATGCCGAACGCCTGCCCATACGCGGCCACCCGCCGGCCAATCTTGCCCAGCCCCACAATGCCCAGGGTTTTTCCGGCCAGCTCCACGCCCACCGTTGACTGCCACATACCGGCGCGGAGGGAGCTTTCCTCCGCCGGAAGATGCCGGGCTATGGCCAGCAGCAGGGCCCAGGTCAGTTCGGGGGCCGCGCTGGGTGAACCCGGCGTGCCGCAGACCGTCACCCCGTGCTCCTCTGCGGCGGCCACGTCGATGGAGGCGTTCGCCATGCCGGTAGTGACCAGCAGCTCAAGCGACGGCAACTTCTCGAACACCTCACGCGGGAACGCGGTCCGCTCGCGCATCGCGATCACCATGGTGGTCCCTGCCAGCGCCGAAACCAGGGCGTCCCGGGAAGCAAAGGGCTCACGGTAGGACGTCACCGTCACGCCCTCGGCCTCCAGGGCCGTGAAGTCGGCGAAGCCGTGGGCAACGTCCTGGTAGTCGTCGAGGATGGCAAGGCGGTGCGTCATCGGTGTCCTACTTCCTTGGGTCACGTTCATCGTATGGCAGGGCCGGCCGGCAGGGTGCCTGAAATTCCAGCAACGCGGAGCGTGATAGCAATGGGAGTGATGAAATCACCTCTCTTTCCCGGCCCGTCTTCGTGAGCGGCCGCCAACTGGCCCGCCTTCCCAGCAGTTGGATCCTCCTTGCCTGCATAGGACTGCTGGCGCTGAACCTGCGCGGGCCATTCGTGGCGGTGGCCCCCGTGGTGGGCCTGATGCAGGTGGACCTGGGCTTTTCGCCCGTGATGCTGGGACTGCTCACCAGTATTCCTGTGCTCTGTTTTTCGCTCGCGGCACCGCTGGCATCGCTGGCTGCCAGGAAGTTTGGGGCAGAGTTCGCGGTAAGCCTGACCATCCTGGGCGTGCTGGCCGGGGTGCTGGTTCGTTCCGCCGGTGGCCCGGGACTGGTGGTGGCTGGCACGGTGGTGATTGGGCTGGCCATCACCGTGGGGAACATCGCTGTGCCCCTCATCATCCGGCGGGACTTTTCGCCGCGGCGGCAGGGCGCGGCCATGGGCGTCTACACGGCTGCCCTGAACATTGGCTCCTTCATGACCTCTGTGGTCACGGCGCCGCTTGCGGAAGCCGTTGGCTGGCGGAGTGCGCTGGCGTCGGCCGGGGTGCTCGCGGTGGCTGCCATCGTTTTCTGGGTCCTGGCCGTTGGCGTGCGGGCCGCTTTCCACCCGGAGGCTGACGGAGGCGGCGGTGAAGTCCGGCAGGCGCCGGTTCATGGCTCGGCGGGGATCACGGCCGGGCTGACCGCTGGATTCGCAGGGCAGGCGTTCTCCTATTACGCGGTGACGGCCTGGTTGCCCAGCTACCTCAACGATGAGCTGGGCATGTCAGCCTCCGCGGCCGGTGCTGGTTCCTCGCTCTTCCAGATCCTCGCCATTGTGGGCGGACTGGGCGTGCCGTTGGTTGCCCGTTCCATGAGTACGACGGCGGTGGCGGTCACCTTGGGTGCGCTGTGGACAACCGTTCCGGCGGGCCTGCTCATCGCCCCTGGATTGTGGTGGCTGTGGTCTTCCTTTGGTGGCGTTGCCCAAGGAGGCGGGATCACCCTGATCTTCATCGCGATCATCAAGCTTGCCCGCGACCAGGCATCGGCGGGGCGCATGTCCGCCACCGTCCAGGGGGTGGGCTACTGCTTCGCTGCCGTGGCCCCTCCGCTGGTCGGCTTCGTCCACGACGCTTCGGGGTCCTGGACCGCGCCCCTGTTAATGGTCCTGGCCTCAGTGCTGACTTTCTTCGCCGCCACCACCCTGTCCGTGCGGAAGGTGCCGAAGGTGCGCTAGCCGAGGCGCCGCCGTCGTGCTTCCCCTTCAAACCCCCGCGAGATGGCACTTAAGGACAATAATTCCTCGGCAAAGTCAACTAGTCAGTGCAACGCAGGGGTTTAGGCCGCTGTTTGCAGCAGCAGCTGGTTCAGCCGGTTGGCTGGGGTCTCGAGGTTCAGGGTGGGCCGGGGACGGCGGTTGAGTTTCGCGGCG